>NZ_JBHVSE010000001.1:0-76948 GCF_042885275.1 Agromyces sp. NPDC058064
GCTGGCGCATCCCGAGCGAGTAGCCGCCGACGCGCCGGTCGGCGAACTCGGCGAGGCCGACCTGCTCGAGCACGAGATGTACACGACATGAGTCGTCGGCTGCGTCTGTTGTGTATACGTGCGTGCGGTTCGGCTTCGGGCGGCTCCGTGGGGGGGGCCTGCACCGGCCGTTCCTACTCGGCCCTGCGGGCCAGCCTGCTCGGCCACCAGATGACCCGGCCGAGGTCGTAGGCGAGCGCGGGCACGAGCAGCGTGCGCACCAGGAAGGTGTCGAGCAGCACGCCGAACGCCACGATGAACGAGATCTGCACGAGGAACAGGATCGGCAGCACGCCGAGCGCCGCGAAGGTCGCCGCGAGCACGAGCCCGGCCGAGGTGATCACCCCGCCCGTGAGCCGGAGTCCGCGGATGATGCCGGGCCGGGTGCCGAACTGCAGCGACTCCTCGCGCACGCGCGTCATGAGGAAGATGTTGTAGTCGACGCCGAGCGCGACGAGGAAGACGAAGCCGAACAGCGGCACCGAGGGGTCGGCACCGGGGAACCCGAAGACGTGCTCGAAGACGAGCGCCGAGACCCCGAGTGCCGCCGCGAACGAGACGACCACGCTGCCGATGAGGATGAGCGGGGCGATGATCGAGCGCAGCAGCAGCATCAGGATCAGGAGGATCGCGGCGAGCACGAGCGGGATCACGAGGTTCCGGTCGGCGATGGCCGCGTCGTTCGTGTCGAGGGCGACCGCGGTCTGGCCGCCGACGAGCACCTCGGTGCCGACCTCGTCGAGCGAGGTGCGGAGCTCCGCGACGGTCGCCTCCGCGGCCATCGAGTCGGAGGGGTCGGCGAGCGTCGCCTGCAGCATCACGTTGCCGTCGACGACGGTCGGCTCGGGGGCGGGGGTCCCGGGCGGGCCGAAGGCCTGCACGCCGTCGGCGGTCACCGGGGCGGTGCCCGCGGGCGAGTCGGCCGAGACGACGGCGACCGAGTCGACCCCGTCGATCGCGAGGGCCGTGTCGGCCATCTGCTGCAGCTCGTCCTCGGGGCCGACGATGAGCGCTGGCGTGCCCGAGCCGGCCGGGAAGTGCTCGCCGAGCAGCGCCTGGCCGTCGCGGGCCTGCGACTCGCCGAGCACGAACTCGCTCGACGGCACCCCGTCGGCGTCGAGCTGGGCCAGGCCGAGCGACATGCCCGCGAGCGCGAGCACCGAGACGATCCACACGATGCGGGGGCGTCGCGAGACGAGCCGGCCGATACCGGCCCAGAGGCCGCGGTCGGGCAGGTCGTGCTCGTCGGGCGCGGATGCCTCGTGCAGCACCCCGGCCGCGTGCGCACCGTGCGCGGGCTCGGCGTCGTCGCCGCGGTGGGCGATGCGGCGCGGCCAGAACGCCGCGCGCCCGGCCCAGAGCAGGAGCGCCGGCAGCAGCGTGAGCGCCGAGAGCAGCGCGAAGACGATGCCGATCGCGGCGACCGGTCCCAGGATCTTGTTCGAGGTCAGCTCGCTCGCGAGCAGGATGAGGAGGGCGACGATCACCGTGCCGCCCGAGGCGACGATCGGCTCCCACGAACCGCGCAGGGCCGCCCACGTGGCATCCCATCGCCGTTCGTACCGTGCGAGCGTCTCGCGGTACCGCGAGATGTAGAGCAGCGCGTAGTCGGTCGCGGCGCCGATCACGAGGATGAAGAGGATGCCCTGCGTCTGCCCCGAGAGCAGCAGGATGTCGGCGCGGGCCAGTGCGACGACCGTGAAGACCGAGGCGCAGAGGGCCGACATGCTCGTGAAGAGCACGATGATCGGCAGCAGCGGCGAGCGATAGACGACGATGAGGATGAGGAACACCGCGGCGAGCGCGACCGCGAGGAGCAGCCCGTCGATGCCCGCGAAGGCGGCGCTGAGATCGGCGGTGAAGCCCGCGGGCCCGGTGACGGCCGACGTCGTCCCGTCGACCGCGTGCTCGTCGAGGACGGTGCGCATCTCGGCGACGACGTCGGCCGGGGGCGCGGCGCCCTCCGAGGTGTCGATCGGCAGGACCATCTCGACGGCCTCGCCGTCCTCGGAGGGGATCACGGGCGATGCCTCGTCGCCGAGCACCCCGTCGACCTCGATGAGCGCGGTGCGGAGCTCGTCGGCGGCGTCGAGCTGCGCCTGGTCGAGATCCGTCCCGTCGTCGCTCGCGACCACCACGATCGAGGGGATGACCTCGCTGTCGCGGAACTCCTCCGCGAGCTCGGCGACCTCGGTCGCCTCGGCCGAGGCCGGCAGGAACTGCGCCTGGTCGTTGGTCGAGACGTCGCTCAGCGAGCCGAACGCGGCACCGCCCGCGCCGAAGGCGCCGAACCAGAGGAGGATGAGGACCGCGGGAATGAGCACGCGGAGCCACGTCGGGACGCGTGGGCGCTTCGGGGCAGGAGTGTCGATCACACCGACGACGTTACGGACGCCGCACGCGGCCGCGCATCGAACGAACGATTGAGTCGGTCGGCAGGGGGCCGATCAGGCGACGGTGTGGGTCGACTGGTAGAGGCGGATCTGCGCGAGCACCTGCACGCGCAGCTGGTCGGGCGCGCTCTCGCGGCAGGCCCGCTGCACGACCTCGGTGATCGCGACGCCGACGCGGAGCTCCGCCTGGCAGTCGGCGCAGTTCTCGACGTGCTCGCGGATGTCGGAGGCGTCGACGGCCTGCAGCTCGTTGTGCAGGTACTCCTCGAGCTCGGCTCTGGCCTTCTCGCAGCCGCAGTCCGTCATTTCTTGCTCCTCGCGGGTTTCGGCGCCTTCTCGGCCGCGGCGAACCCCTGTTCGCGGGCGTAGTCGGCGAGGGACTCGCGAAGCAGGCGCCGGCCACGGTGCAGACGGCTCATCACGGTCCCGATGGGGGTGTTCATCATGTCGGCGATCTCCTGGTAGGAGAAGCCCTCGACGTCGGCGAAGTACACGGCGAGCCGGAAGTCCTCGGGGAGCGCCTGCAGTGCGTCCTTCACGGCGCTGTCGGGCAGGTGGTCGATCGCCTCGGCCTCGGCCGAGCGGCTCGATCGGGCGGTCGTCGACTCGGCACCGCCGAGCTGCCAGTCCTCGAGGTCGTCGATCGTGCCCTGGTAGGGCTCGCGCTGCTTCTTGCGGTAGCTGTTGATGAAGGTGTTCGTGAGGATGCGGTACAGCCACGCCTTGAGGTTGGTGCCCTGCGTGAACTGCCCGAACGCGGCGAACGCCTTCACGAACGTCTCCTGCACGAGGTCCTGCGCGTCGGCCGGGTTCTTCGTCATGCGGAGCGCGGCGGCGTAGAGCTGGTCGAGGAACGGCAGCGCCTGCTCCTCGAAGAGTTCGCCGAGAGGCCGGGCCTTCTCGGGGGTCTCGGCTTCGGTCGGCGCCTGGTCGATCTCGTCGGCAGTCATCACCGTCAAGCTTAGATCGTCGGCTCCGGCGACGACCCCGCGCCCGGCACCGGGCAGCTCGATCGGTCGTTCGAGGACTGCAAGCGACATCCGCACCATCTCCTTCCGCGTCCCTGACGCTACTGTTGATAACCGATGCAGATTTCGAGGTATTCCGAGCCCGAGTTCGATCCGTACGGCGACAACAGAACGACCGAGACGGATGCCGGGTGGCGCGCGCCGCTCGCGACGTCGCCGCTGTCCGCGGTCGTCTCGCTGCCGGGGTCGAAGTCGCTGACCAATCGCGAGCTCGTGCTCGCCGCCCTCGCCGACGGGCCGTCGATGCTCCGCGCCCCGCTCTGGTCGCGCGACAGCGAGCTGATGGTCGAGGCGCTGCGCGCCCTCGGCACCCGGTTCGAGCGCGTGCCCGGCCGGGGCGAGTTCGGCGACGACCTGAGGGTCACCCCCGCCGACGAGCTGCTCGGCTCCACGACGATCGACTGCGGCCTCGCCGGCACCGTCATGCGCTTCATGCCCGCGGTGGCCGCCCTCGCCCTCGGACCGACCACCTTCGACGGTGACGAGTACGCCCGCAACCGCCCGATGTCGGGCGTCATCGAGGGTCTCAAGGGGCTCGGCGTCGACCTCGACGACGACCGCAGGGGCACCCTGCCGTTCACCGTGCACGGCACCGGCCGGGTCGCGGGCGGCGCCCTCGAGATCGATGCCTCCGCCTCGAGCCAGTTCGTGTCGGGCCTGCTGCTGTCGGCTCCGCGCTTCGAGCAGGGCCTCGACCTCCGGCACGTCGGCGAGCGGCTGCCGAGCCTGCCCCACATCGAGATGACGATCGAGACCCTCGCCGCACGCGGCGTCGAGGTCGCGACGCCCGAGACGGGCCGCTGGGTCGTCGCCCCGGGCCCCATCCGCGCGATCGACGTCGAGCTCGAGCCCGATCTCTCGAACGCGGCGCCGTTCCTCGTCGCCGCGCTCGTCGCCGGCGGTTCCGTCACGATCGTCGGCTGGCCCGAGACCACTACCCAGGTCGGCGCGCAGCT
This sequence comes from Agromyces sp. NPDC058064, assembly GCF_042885275.1. Classification (NCBI taxonomy): domain Bacteria; kingdom Bacillati; phylum Actinomycetota; class Actinomycetes; order Micrococcales; family Microbacteriaceae; genus Agromyces; species Agromyces sp. NPDC058064. The sequence goes on from NZ_JBHVSE010000001.1 coordinate 4,417, forward strand.
CGCCGAGCTGCTCCCCCGCTTCGGCGCCCGGGTCGAGCTCGACGGCGACCGGCTCACCGTGCATGCGCCCGAGCCCTCGGAGGGCGGCGGCCGAGGCATCCGGGGGGTCGAGCTCGACCTCTCCGAGGCCGGCGAGCTCGCCCCCAACCTCGTCGCCCTCGCGGCACTCGCCGACGAGCCGTCGACGATCACGGGCATCGGGCACATCCGCCACCACGAGACCGATCGGCTCGCCGCCCTCGCGACCGAGCTCAACGGGCTCGGCGGCCGCGTCACCGAGCTGCCCGACGGGCTCCGCATCGAGCCCGCGCCGCTCCACGGCGGCCCCTGGCGGGCCTACGCCGACCACCGCATGGCGACGAGCGGGGCGATCATCGGGCTCGCCGTGCCCGACGTCGTCGTCGACGACATCGCCTCGACCGGCAAGACCCTGCCGCAGTTCACCGCGCTCTGGGAGCGGCTGCTCGCATGACGTGGTGGAGCACCGACGACGACGAGGACGACGAGCCCGAGTTCGACGAGTCCGCCGTCAGGGTGCGTCCCAACCGCCGCGGCTCGCGCCCGCGCACGAAGACGCGCCCCGAGCACGCCGACGCCGTCACGGGCACCGTGCTCGGCGTCGACCGCGGGCGCTACTCGGTGCTCGTCGACGAGGGCGGCGCCGACGAGCGCGAGCTGACCGCGGCCAGGGCGAGCGAACTCCGCCGCAAGTCGGTCGTGACGGGCGACCGGGTCGACCTCGTGGGCGACGTCTCGGGCGACGCGGGCACCCTCGCCCGCATCGTGCGGGTGCAGGAGCGCACCACGCTCCTCCGCCGCAGCGCCGACGACACCGACGAGGTCGAGCGGGTCATCGTGGCGAACGCCGACCAGATGCTCATCGTCGTCGCGGCGGCGAACCCCGAGCCGCGCGTGCGTCTCATCGACCGCTACCTCGTCGCGGCGTACGACGCCGGCATCCGGCCGCTGCTCTGCATGACGAAGACCGACCTCGCCGACCCCGACGAGTTCCTCCGCAACTTCCCCGGCCTCGAGCTGCCGGTGTTCCGCTCGCGCAGCGACGAGATGCCGCTCGCCGAGATCACCGAGGCGCTCGTCGGGCACCGCACGGTCTTCGTCGGCCATTCGGGCGTCGGCAAGTCGACCCTCGTCAACGCCCTCGTGCCGAGCGCCCACCGCGCGACGGGGCACGTCAACGTCGTGACCGGCCGCGGCCGGCACACCTCCTCGTCGACGGTGTCGCTGCGCATCGACCACGACGGCCGCACGGGCTGGGTCATCGACACCCCCGGCGTGCGGTCGTTCGGCCTCGGGCACGTCGACCCCGCGAACATCCTCGGCGCGTTCACCGACCTCGCCCGAATCGCCGAGGACTGCCCCCGCGGCTGCACGCACCTGCCCGACTCGCCCGACTGCGCGATCATCGAGGCGGTCGACGCGGGCGAGCTCGGCGAGACCGGACGGGCGCGCCTCGACTCGCTCCAGCGCCTGCTCGCCACCTTCGCCTGAGCCGGCGGTCCGGAGGTCCGCACGGAGCATCCGCTCATCGAAGCGTGCCTACGATGGGTGGCATGACCGATGCACGACTCGCCCCCGGCGACCTCGCCCCCGACTTCACGCTCGACGACCAGAACGGCGACGCCGTCACGCTCTCGTCGCTGCGCGGGTCGAAGGTCGTCCTGTACTTCTACCCCGAGGCGATGACCCCGGGCTGCACCACCGAGGCCTGCGACTTCCGCGACAGCCTCAACTCCTTCAAGAGCGCCGGCATCCGCGTGCTCGGCGTCTCGAAGGACGAGGTCGAGAAGCTCGCCCGGTTCGCCGAGCGCGACCGCCTGAACTTCACCCTGCTCGCCGACCCCGACCTCGCCGTGCAGCAGCAGTACGGCGTCTGGGGCGAGAAGTCGCTCTACGGCAAGATCGTCGTGGGTTCGATCCGCTCGACCTTCATCATCGACGAGGAGGGCCGCATCCAGCGGGCCATGTACAACGTGAAGGCCACCGGGCACGTCGCACGGGTGCGCCGAGAGCTCGGCCTCGACGCCTGAGTCGCCCTCCACGCCCCCGCGCCGACGAACGGGCCCGGCCGCAGTTGCGGCCGGGCCCGTTCGCGTTCGCGTTCGTGTTCGGGTTCGCCGAGGCGACGGGTCAGGCCGTCGGGTGCTCCTCGGGCCGTGCGTAGGCGAGCCGCACCGGCGTCCAGAGGAGCAGGCCGATGACCGTGATGGCGGGCACGAGGAGCGCCCAGCCGATGTCGGGTCGCGCGAAGAGACCCTGGAAGGCGCCGACCGCGATCGAGACCTGCAGGATCTGCCAGACGATCGCCGCCGCCCGCGACCACGGCGCGCGCCGCAGCGAGGCGACCGCGACCGCCGAGATCCAGATCGCACCGATGACCACGAGCACCAGCAGCGCGATCGCCGTCGCCATCGACGAGGGCTCGAGCGTGAACAGGTCGAACAGCAGCCAGAGCACGAGGCCGACCATGAGCAGGGCCTCGGCGAAGAGCGCGACGCTCACGACCACGAGGGCGGCGCGAACGCCGCCGTCCTGCGCGGGCTCGACGGGCGGACCGGCCTCGGCCCGGTCGCCCGCCCCCTGACCGGATGCCTCGGGCCGGGTCTCATCGCGTCGATTCACAGCGTTGTCCCATACATGGCTATTGATTCGGTCTCTCCACTATGCGACCATTTATGAGGTCGAATTGATGCTCACAGGGACGTGAGCCGATCAGTCATGATCCTACTTCCCGAGATTCGACTTTCCCCCTGCAGCAGCCCTCACGGGCAAGCGCAATCGTGCGCGTCTGCGAACGAAGTACACGCAAGGAGCATCTCCATGGATTGGCGCGACAAGGCCGCCTGCCTCACCGCAGACCCGGAACTCTTCTTCCCGGTCGGCAACACCGGTCCCGCCGTCGATCAGATCGAGAAGGCCAAGACGGTCTGCGCCCGCTGCACCGTCACCGAGATCTGCCTGCAGTACGCCCTCGAGACCGGTCAGGACTCGGGCGTCTGGGGAGGCCTCTCCGAGGACGAGCGCCGCGCACTCAAGCGCCGCGCCGCTCGCGCCCGCCGCGCGGGCTGAGCCCCACCGCTTCAGATGCTCCGGGGCCCGCGTCAGGCGGGCACCGGAGCATCTTTCACTGCTAGGCCTGGGTGATCCAGCGCAGCGGGATCTCGATCGTCACCTCGGTGCCGCGGCCGACCACCGTGTGCCAGTCGATCGTTCCGCCGAGCTCGCCCTGGATGAGCGTGCGCACGATCTGCGTGCCGAGCCCTTCGCCGACCTTGCCCTCGGGCAGGCCCGCGCCGGTGTCGCGCACCTGCACCGTCAGCTCGGTCTGCGATCGGTCGGCGATGATCTCGACGTCGCCCTCCTGACCGGCGAGGCCGTGCTCGACCGCGTTCGTCACGAGCTCGGTGAGCGCGAGGGCGAGCGGCGTCGCATACTCGCTCGGCAGCACGCCGAACGAACCCGTGCGCTTCGGGTGCGCGGTCGTGTTGTGCGCCGACGCGACCTCGGCCACGAGCAGCAGCGCCCGGTCGAACACCTCGTCGAAGTCGACGTTCTGCGAGAGGCCCGTCGAGAGCGTGTCGTGCACGACGGCGATCGCGCCGACGCGCCGCATCGCCTGGGTGAGCGCGTCGCGCGCCTCGTCGGAGTGGGTGCGGCGCGCCTGGATGCGCAGGAGCGACGCGACGGTCTGGAGGTTGTTCTTCACCCGGTGGTGGATCTCGCGGATCGTCGCGTCCTTGGTGATGAGCTCCTGCTCCTGGTGGCGCAGCTCGGTGACGTCGCGGGTCAGCACGATCGCGCCCGTGCGCTCGCCCCGCCGGCGGATCGGGATCGCCCGCAGCGACACGGTCACCCCCCGCGACTCGACGTCGGTGCGCCACGGCGCCCGGCCGGTCACGACGAGCGGCAGCGACTCGTCGACGACGAGCTTGCCGCCGAGCAGCGCGGTCGTCACCTCGGCGAGCGACTCGCCCTCGAGCTCGTCGTCGAAGCCCATCCGGTTGAAGGCCGAGAGCGCGTTCGGGCTCGCGAAGGTCGTGATGCCGTCGACGTCGAGCCGGATCAGGCCGTCGGAGGCGCGGGGAGCGCCACGGCGGGGGCCCGTCGGCGCCCCCAGGTCGGGGAAGTCGCCCGAGGCGATCATCTGGAAGAGCTCTTCGGCGCACTCGTTGAAGGTGAGCTCCTGACGGCTCGGCGTGCGCGTCGCGCCCAGGTTCGTGTGCCGGGTGATGACGGCGACCGGCTCGGCGGCGATCGCCGTCCCCGTCGCGTTGAGTCGGCGCATCACGGGTACCGCGCGCACGCGCGTCGGCATCTCCTCGTACCAGTCGGGGGCCGAGGAGTCGACGATGCTGGCCGAGCCGAACGCCTCGGTCACGAGGTCGCGCCACTGGGGCTTGATGCCCTGCCCCACGAAGTCGCGGTAGAAGAGGGTCGCCGCGCTCGAGGGCCGCGAGTGCGCGACCGCGACGAAGTCGTCGTCGCCGGACGGCACCCAGAGCACGATGTCGGCGAAGGCGAGATCGGCGAGCAGTTGGAGGTCGCCCACGAGCATGTGCAGCCAGTCGACGTCGGCCTGACTGCTGCGGCCCTGGGCGAGGACGAGTTCACTGAGGGTCGACACGGATCCAGCGTAGTGCGCGTTTCGCCTCAGCCCGTCGCAGCACGACGGAGCAGGGGCGGCGCGAGGCGACGTCGCACGGGCGCGACGGGCTCGGGCAGGATCGAGCTCAGCACGTAGGCTCGCAGGGCCGACCGGAGGGGTGCGCGCCCCGCAGCGTCGCGCAGGGTCCGTGCGCCGAGGATCGCCGCGTCGGCGGCCCGGCCGTCGTGCGGCAGCAGCACGGCGTCGGTGATGCCCGCGAATCGGCGCAGCGTCTGCCGGACCTGGGCGTGCGCGTCGATGCCGAGCGCGCTCTGCCTGACCCGGTTGACGACCACGTCGACGCGCTCGGAGTCGACGAGCGAACCGAGCTCGTCGAGACCGCGGAGCAGGCGTGAGAGCCCGACCGGGTCGGCGAGCCCGATCGCGATCACGCGATCGGCCGACTCGAGCGCGGCGAAGGTCGCGGCGTTGCGCCGGGGCGCGAACTGGTCGCTCGTGATCTCCTCGTCGCGTTCGAGGCTGAACCCGGTGTCGATCACGAGGTACTCGTAGTGCTCGCGCATCGTCGCGAGCGCGCCGCCCACCCGCTCGTGCGAGAGCTCGGGCCACCGGCTCGGCCCGACGAGCCCGGTGAAGACGTCGAAGGCGGCGCGAGGAGCCGAGTAGCGCTGGGCGATGCGCTCGAGCTCGGTGCGGTCGAGCGCACCGGCGCCGGCGAGGCGGCAGGCCGCGGCGAAGCCGGGCGTCTCGTCGAGGAGCCCGAGCACGGGCGCGATGCCGCCGCCGTAGGGGTCGGCGTCGACGAGGGCGACCCGATGACCCGCGGCCGCGAGCTCGGCGGCGACGTTGACCGACATCGTCGTGCGGCCGGGCGCGCCGGCCGCACCCCAGCAGGCGATCACCCCCGCAGGCGACGAGGCGCCGTCGCCACCCCCGATGCGCGATGGGACGGCGACCCCGCCCGTCACGAGCGACTCGAACTCGGCCCACTCGGCATCGGCGTCGACGAGCTCGTGCACGCCGAGCGCGCCGGCGTGGGCGCGCTCGACGTCGTTCGCGACGACGCCGACGAGACGGATGCCGCGCTCGTCGCACGCGGCGAGCAGTTCGGCGCTCAGGGTGCCGCGCCCCGCCCCGACGACCACGACGTCGGGCGCCAGCACGTCGAGGCTCTCGACGACGTCGCGCCAGCCGACCATCCGGGCGACGACCGCGTGGCCGTGCTCGACGAGGTCGGGCAGCAGCCGATCTTCGGTGGAGGCGTCGAGGGCGAGCGCCAGGCGCGCCATCTCAGTCGCCCGACGATCGCGTCGCGACGAGGTCGATGGCGTCGTCGGCGGCGAGCGCCTCGAGCAGTGCCGCGACCTTCTCTCGCGGGACCAGGAGTTCGACCGACGTGCCCCCGGAGGCCATCATGCCGCTCTCCTCGACGAGCGCGGCGATCTCGGCGCCGCCGACGAGCACCTTCGGAGCCTCGAACCCGCCGCGCTCGGTCGCCTTCGCCGACCAGACGTCGACCCTCGACCCCGCCTCGAGCCCGCTCGGCAGCGGCCCGCGGCTCGGCACGACGACCGTCGACAGGCCCGTGCGGTCGGCGTCGTCGACCGCGGCGAGCGGCACGAGCTCACCGGCCTGCACCGTGCGGGCGACGACGAGCGACGAGTCGGGCGCGCCGTCGACGAGCAGGTAGTGCTGCTCGCTCGCGCCGAGGCGGACCGCGGCGACATCGAGGTCGTCGGGCTCGAGCCGGGCGCCCGGCGTGAGCGTGTCACGGGCGACGTAGACCTCGACGGTGTCGTCGAGGCCGGCGACGAGCGCCCAGACCCCGAGCGTCGAGCCTGCGACGAGGACGAGGCCGATCAGGAGCCTGGGATCGAGCCTCACGGCTCCGCGTTCGCCGCGGCTGCGAGCGGTCATCGGCACTGCCTCCTGTCGTCGGCGCCCCTGCGCCGGACCCATCGTCACCCGAACCGCGACGAACGTCCCGAAGTTATCCACAGCGGCACCGGCTCGACTGCGCACCACCTCATCGGGTCGATAATCGAGACATGACCTCACCCGGTTCGGGCGGCGAGATCGGCCGCTTCCTCACGATCGCCGACGCGGCCGAGATCCTCGCCGTCGACGTCGCGGCCGTCGACGAGCTGATCCGCAGCGGCGAGCTCCCGGCCATCCGGGTCGGCACGTCGGGCCCGTGGCGCATCGAACGCGCCCAGCTCGAGGTCTGGATCGAGCTCCAGTACGAGGAGACGCGCGTGGGCGTGGCCTGGAACGAGGGCGAGTTCGCGAACGTCACCGAGCTCTCGGGCGCCCGCGGCGGTCGCATCCGCCCCGTCGACTAGCCGCACCGGGCGGGGCCGGCGGCTCAGCCGAAGCGCACCAGGAGCAGCCGCGAGAGCGGGACGATCCGGTAGCCGTGCACCTCGCGCTCGCGTCGCGCGCTGCCCGGTTCGTGGAGCGCGAGGTCGAGGTGATCGCGCGCGACCCGGTCGATCGTGCCGTGCACGATGCCGTCGACGGTCGTGAGCTGCAGGGCGGTGCGACGACGGCACAGGTCGCGCAGCACGAACGGCAGGCCGATCCGCTCGGCCAGGCGAACGGATGCCTCGGGCAGCACGGCGAGGCTCGGATCGAGCTGTCCGCGGCCCGGCAGGACCGCCGCGACCGCCGCGAGCGGCACGAGGCACTGCTCGACCGGGCGGCCGTGATGGCGGACCTCCGCGCTCATCCAGTCGCGGCCGAACCCGACAGGGCGGACGGCGAGCACCGTGCCGCCCGCCAGCTCGATGCGCACGAGCTCCTCGCCGGCTCCCCCGGCATCGCCGGCACGGGCGATGGCGGCCAGCCGGTCGCGCAGCGTCAGCCGGCCGAGCCGCAGGCGCTCCTCCTCGAGTGCGAGGACGCGCTGCTCCTCGTGCTGCTCGCGGTCGAGCTGCGACTCGAGGTCGGCGAACAGCAGGTCCCAGCGCATGCAGCGACGCTACCCCCGTGACGCCGGGTGACGGCCGAGTTCTCCACAGCCCGAGAAATCTCTTGACACGCTTCGACGCCCTCCCTAAATTTCACTCCAGTGAGTCACTTCTGTCCCCCTCTCGGGGGGTGAGCCTCGTCGCCGTCCCGAACGCCCGGCGACTCCCAGCCCTACTGGAGCAACGATGACCGTACGCGATGCCGCTGCCGCCCGAACGGCCGCGGTGCAGGGCGGTGCCGCCCGCCACCTCGAGCTCGACGACGACTACTTCGCGCGCCAGCCGACGCGGCGCTCCGAGCTCCCCGACCCCGAGCCGCTGCTGCGCAACCTCACGCACTGCGTCCTCGAGTCGCTCGCCGGGGCGCGCGACCTCGAGCAGCTCGCCCGCTGGGTCACCGACGACGTCTACCGAGCCCTGTCGAAGCGGGTCGTGCTCGCCGCGAGGGCCCGCCGGGTCAAGGGCCAGCAGGCGCAGCGCCCGTCGTTCTCGGTGGGCCGCGTGCACCTGCACGAGCCGGCCGAGGGCGTCGTCGAGGCCGTGGTGATGGTGCACCAGCGAGCGCGCTCGCGCGCGGTGGCGATCCGCCTCGAGGGCTTCGACCGGCGCTGGCGCGCGAGCGCCGTCAGCGTCCTCTGAGTCCCGCGCTCACTCCGAGCCGGGCGCTCACGCCCAGCTCGCGCGCTCGTCCTCCCTGGGGGCGAGCACGGTGCGCGTCTGCACGTCGAAGGTCCGCACCGGCCGATCGGCCGTCCAGCGCTCCCACCCCGGATCGCCGTGCGTCGCGAACGCGACCCATGCCCCGTGCATCTCGCCGGCGAGCGACGCCGGCGCCGCTCCCCCGGTGAGCGCGATCGCATCGTCGGCGCCGAGCCGGTCGAAGACCGCCGGCAGTTCCATGCAGTGCGCTGCGCCGAGCCCCAGACGCGGGCTCGACCAGCCGAACTCGTACACCCAGGTCTCGGCGCCGCGCCCCAGGCGGGCGTCGGCGAGCCGGTTGATCGGGAGGCGGAGCAGGAGATCCGTGGCGAGCGCCCCGAACAGCTCGCCCCGGCTCGCGCCGGCCCGGTTGCGTCGGTAGACGCGCATCGTCGCGCCGCGGATCTTGAAGCTGAGTCGGGCCGCAGCGAGGTGGAGCGCGCTGATGCGCGCGGTGAGCCCCGTCGGCTCGAGCCAGAGCCGGGCCTCCTCGCGGGTCGACCCGATGAGCACCGGGATCGCGTCGGCGGCGCCCGCGCCGAGCGCGACCTCGGGGTCGGGCAGACCCTCGCCCACGGCGAGCGCGAAGCCCGGACCGCCGGTCACGGGCGTGGTGCCGGCGATGACGCGCAGCTGCGCCGCCACGAGCTCGGCGGGGGCGACCGAGGCGAAGCCGTCTCGGTCGGCGGCGACGCCGAGGTCCTTCGCGATCAGGCGGGTGATGCGAGCCGCCCGTTCGCGCGTGCGCGCCGCGAGCGGCCCGCTCTGCAGGATGACCCGGTCGGCGAGCCCGGCGCCGTCGGGGTGGGCGAGCGCGGCCGCGATGAGCGAGGCCCCCGCCGACTGCCCCGCGACGGTGATCCGGCCGGGATCCCCGCCGAACGCGGCGATCTCGCGCCGCACCCAGCGGAGCGCGGCGATGACGTCGAGCAGCCCGAGGTTCAGCGGGCCATCCTCGAGCACCGAGAACCCCTCGGAGCCGACCCGGTAGTTGATCGACACGAAGACGACGCCGTCACGTGCGAACGTGCCGCCGTCGTAGCTGTGGAGGGCGTTCGCACCGCGCGACAGCGCGCCGCCGTGAACCCAGACGAGCACGGGCCGCAGCGTCGGCGCACCGCTCGAGTCGCCCACCTCGTCGGGAGTGGCCCCGTCGACGCGCTCCCCGGTCGACGGCGCCCACACGTTGAGGTTCAGGATCTCGTCGCCCGGCACCTCGATGGAGGGCAGCACCTGCTCGAGTCCGCCGCCGTAGGGCGCCTGCGGCGCCGTGGATCCCGGTCGCGTGGCGTCCCGCTCGCCCGTCCAGCCGGGGTGCGGCTCGGGCCGTGCGAAGCGCAGCGGCCCGAAGGGCGCTGCCGCATAGGGCACTCCGAGGAAGCGATCGATGCCGTCGACGCGCGAACCGCGGAGCATCCCACCGCCGACGCGGGCGACCACCGCCTCGGGCTCGTCGATCGTGTCTGCGCGCACCGCGGCCGCATCGTCGGGTCGTGACGCCATGTCTCCTCCTCGAGTGGGCGATCCTCCGATCGTAGGGGGCGTCGCGCTCCCTGCGCACTCGGCTGCGCGAAACGACCGCGGCCCGCATGCTCGAAGGAGCATACGGGCCGCGGAGGTCGACGGGGGCTAGCGCCCCTTGCGCTCCTGGGCGCGTCGCTCCGAGCGGTTCTGCGGGGCGACCTCGCCGCCCGAGCGCTGCCCGAAGGCCCCGCGCTCGGTCTCGGCCGCGGGAGCCTGACTCTCCGCGACCGCGCGCCGCGCGCGCTGGGTGGCGGCCTGCTGCACCTGGCCGCGCTGGTTGCGCACCTCGACGCCGCCCGAGTCGCTCGGCGCGGTGTAGCTGAGCTTGTCGTCGGAGGCGCCCTGGCGGCCGAGGCCCTTCGCCTCGATCGTCGCGCCCGAACCGCCCTGCGGTGCGACCTCGACCTCGAGGTTGAACAGGAATCCGACGGTCTCCTCGCGGATGGAGCCCATCATCTGCTGGAACATCGCGAAGCCCTCGCGCTGGTACTCGACCAGCGGGTCGCGCTGGGCCATCGCACGCAGGCCGATGCCGTCCTTCAGGTAGTCCATCTCGTAGAGGTGATCGCGCCAGCGACGGTCGATGACCGAGAGCACGACGCGACGCTCGAGCTCGCGCATCGCGGGGCTGCCGAGCTGCTCCTCGCGGCGCTGGTAGGCGAGCTTCGCGTCGGACAGGATCTCGCGGCGCACGAACTCGCGATTGACGCGCCCCTTCTCTCCGGCCTCGGCGACGACCTCGTCGATCGTGATGCCGACCGGGTAGAGGGTCTTCAGCTCCGTCCAGAGGGCATCGAAGTCCCACTCGTCGGGGTTGCCCTCGGCGGTGTGCTGCGCGAGCACCTCGTCGATCACGTCCTCGAGGAACTTCTGCGTGCGCTCGTGGAGGTCGTCGCCCTCGAGGATGTGACGGCGGTCGCCGTAGATCGCCTCGCGCTGGCGGTTGAGGACGTCGTCGTACTTCAGCACGTTCTTGCGGATCTCGGCGTTGCGGGCCTCGACCTGCGACTGCGCCGAGCGGATCGCGCGGGAGACGACCTTCGACTCGATCGCGACGTCGTCGGGCACGCCGCGCGACATCAGGCTCTCGGCCGCGCCGGCGTTGAACAGCCGCATGAGGTCGTCGGTCAGCGACAGGTAGAAGCGGCTCTCGCCGGGGTCGCCCTGACGACCCGAGCGACCGCGCAGCTGGTTGTCGATGCGGCGCGACTCGTGGCGCTCGGTGCCGAGCACGTAGAGTCCGCCGGCGGCGAGCACCTTCTCGGCCTCGACGTCGACCTCGGCCTTGACGGCCTCGAACACGCCGTCCCAGGCGGCCTCGTACTCCTCGGGCGTCTCGGCCGGCGAGAGGCCCTTCTCGTGCATCTGCTGCACGGCGATGAACTCGGCGTTGCCGCCGAGCATGATGTCGGTTCCACGGCCGGCCATGTTCGTGGCGACGGTGACCGCGCCCAGGCGACCGGCCTGCGACACGATCGCGGCCTCGCGGGCGTGGTTCTTCGCGTTCAGCACCTCGTGCCGCACGCCCTTCTTGGCGAGCAGGCGCGAGAGGTACTCGCTCTTCTCGACGCTGGTCGTGCCCACGAGCACGGGCTGGCCCTGCTTGTGGCGCTCGACGATGTCTTCGACGACCTGGGCGAACTTGACCTCCTCGTTCTTGTAGACGAGGTCGGACTGGTCGATGCGCACCATCGGCTTGTTCGTCGGGATGGGCACGACGCCGAGCTTGTAGGTCGACATGAACTCGGCCGCCTCGGTCTCGGCGGTACCCGTCATGCCGGAGAGCTTCGAGTAGAGGCGGAAGTAGTTCTGCAGCGTGACGGTCGCGAGGGTCTGGTTCTCGGCCTTGACCTGCACGCCCTCCTTGGCCTCGATCGCCTGGTGGATGCCCTCGTTGTAGCGGCGGCCCACGAGGATGCGGCCGGTGTGCTCGTCGACGATGAGCACCTCGCCGTTCATGACCACGTAGTCCTTGTCGCGCTTGAACAGCGCGTTCGCCTTGATCGAGTTGTTGAGGAACGAGATGAGCGGCGTGTTCGCCGACTCGTAGAGGTTCTCGATGCCCAGATAGTCTTCGACCTTCTCGATGCCGGGCTCGAGCACGCCGACGGTGCGCTTCTTCTCGTCGACCTCGAAGTCCTCGCCGGGGACGAGCCGCGCAGCGAGTCGCGCGAACTCGGCGAACCAGCGGTTCGCCTCGCCCGAGGCGGGGCCCGAGATGATGAGCGGGGTGCGCGCCTCGTCGATGAGGATCGAGTCGACCTCGTCGACGATCGCGAAGTGGTGGCCGCGCTGCACCATGTCGGAGGCCTGCCAGGCCATGTTGTCGCGCAGGTAGTCGAAGCCGAACTCGTTGTTCGTGCCGTACGTGATGTCGGCCGCGTACTGCTCGCGGCGGACCTGCGGGGTCTGGCCCGCCACGATGCATCCGGTCGTCATGCCGAGGGCGCGGAAGACGCGGCCCATGAGCTCCGACTGGTAGCTCGCGAGGAAGTCGTTGACGGTGATGACGTGCACGCCGCGGCTCGTGAGCGCGTTGAGGTACGCGGCGGTCGTCGCGACGAGCGTCTTGCCCTCACCGGTCTTCATCTCGGCGATGTTGCCGAGGTGGAGCGCAGCGCCGCCCATGAGCTGCACGTCGAAGTGGCGGAGGCCGAGGGTGCGGCGCGACGCCTCGCGGACGGCCGCGAACGCCTCGGGCAGCAGGTCGTCGAGCGACTCGCCGCTCGCGTAGCGCTCGCGGAGCTCGACGGTCTCGTGCTTCAGCTCGTCGTCGCTGAGCGCCAGGAAGCCCTCTTCGAGCGCGTTGATGGCCGCCGCGTAGTTCTCGAGCCGTTTGAGGGTTCGGCCCTCGCCGACGCGGAGGACCTTTTCAAGAATCGAAGCCACGAATGTTCTCCTGTGTTTCATCGGGCGCTGCGTCGTCGGTGCCCGCCTCGGGTGGCGGCGGCGCCCACTGCCGCCTGTCCAGCGGTCATCATAGCCATGCTAGTGGGCCGCAGCCTGAGCGACCCCGCTCCGCATCGTGCGATGCGGAGCGGGGTCGCCGGTTCAGAACATCGGGGCGGTCAGGATGCCACGGGCTCGCGCCCCTTCGTCACGGGGCTGTCGAGCACCGCGTCGGAGTTCTCGTCGAGGCCGATGAGCCCGTAGTCCCAGCCCTTGCGGCGGTAGACCACGCTCGGCCGGTTCGACTCCGCGTCGACGAAGAGGTAGAAGTCGTGACCCACGAGTTCCATGAAGTAGAGCGCGTCATCGACGGTCATGGGCGTCGACGCGAACACCTTGCGCCTGATCACGACGGGGCTGTAGACCTCGTCCTCCTCCATCCCCTCGGACTCCGTCACGACGGGGATCGACCCGGTGCGCACACGCTCGAGCACCTCGGGTGCGGCGGCCTGCACGCCGACGTCGGCGAAGCCGGCGTCGGTGGCCTCGCGGAGCGAGGTGTGGCGGTGGTTGCCGCCTCGATGGACCTTCCGCCGGTCCTTCGCCCTCCTGATGCGTTCGAGCAATCGCCCGAGCGCGACGTCGAACGCCGCGTACTTGTCGGTGCCGTCGGCCTCCGCCCGCACCACCGGCCCCTTGCCGAAGAGGGTCAGCTCGACGCGGTCGAGACCAGGGTTGCCGTTCTTCTCGTTGTGACGGCTGAGCTTCACGTCGAGGGAGATGGCCCGGTCGTTGAGGTGCGTGACCTTCTCGGACTTCTCCGTCGCGTAGGCGCGGAAACGGTCCGTGATCCCCAGGTTTCGTCCGACGATGTTCAGTTCCATGACGACCTCCGTTCACCGGCGTGTCACCCGGTTCTGAAGGGTGGATCGACCACGCCTGTCCTGCCACCGTAGCCCGCTTGACCGCCATTGTCACGAGCCGTTTCCGCAGAGTTCGCCGAGAGCCGAACGCGGCGCAGCGGCGTCTCCGCGAGCACGGCCGACCCCGCGACCGAACCGCCCGCGGACCGCACGGCGCGGGCGGTCTCGGCGAGCGTCGACCCCGTCGTGAGGATGTCGTCGACCAGGAGGAAGCGGCGCCCGTCGAGGCGATGCGCGGCGACGAGGCCGCCCTCGGCGTTCGCACGTCGCGCCGCCTCGCCGAGGCCGGCCTGGTCGACGCGGTCGCGTGCCAGGCGCAGTACGCGGGCGGAACGGATGCCGCTGCGCGCGAGCAGCAACTCGACGGGGGCGTATCCGCGCTCGCGCAGCGCGCGGCGCGTGGACGGCACCGTGCAGATCTCGACGGGGGCGCCCGCTGCGGCCTCGGCGAGCGCGGCGGCGAGGGCCGCGTGCAGGGCTCGTGCGAGCGGCCTCGCGGCGTCGGTGCGCCCGCCGTCCTTGAAGGCGGCGACGATCGCCGCGACGGCTCCGGCGTACTCGAGGGACGCGTGGACGACGAGGGGCGCGTCGGGGCTCGGGAGCGGCCGGGTGACCGTGCGCGGCACGGCGGCGAGCACGGCGAGGCACCCGGCGCACACGGCCCGGTCGAGAGTGCCGCAGCCCGCGCAGTGCACCGGGGCGACGACGGCGAGGCCGTCGAGGGCCGCCTCCCGGACCGCGGCGGCGGCGCGGGCGAAGCGGCGGGCCAGAGAGCTCGTCACCCGACGCAGCCTGCCGGGCGCGCGGGTCGGCGGCGTTCGGAAGCCTCGCCGGGGCGGCGACCGCATCGGCCGGGCCGCTGGGGAGGAAGGGTCGGGCCAGTCGCCCACGCCCTGCGGTCGATCGGAGCGCGCCGCTCAGTCGGGCATCTGGGTCGCGACGAAGTCGACGCCCTCGGCCCGGGTCTGCCAGCCGACGCCGCTCTGCACGTCGAGGGTGCCGGCCGAGGTGCGCACGCGGAGATCGCGCTCCCCGTTGCCCGCATCGAGCTGGACGCCGCCCTCGGGCCCGGCGATCGTGTCGGGCACGCCGCCGAGCTCCTGCACGACGAGGCGCGTGTCGCCGCCCGGCAGCGAGGTGAGCGACGCGACCGTGTTCGCGTCGAGCCAGGCCACGTCGCGCGGTGTGCCGGCGAGTGCCGACAGATTCAGCACGACCGGGCTGAGCGCGACCGGCATGCCGTCGGCGTCGCGTTCGATCGACGCCGCAGCGAAGCGGGTGCGGACGCCGTCGCCCAGCAGCGCGATGATGCGCGTGCCGTCGCGCGAGACCTCGAGGGCCGCGATCGTCGACCCCGACCAGGGCACCGGGATGGGGCGCTCGCGCTCCTCGCCGCTCGGCAGGTAGGCGACGAGCTCGCCCGGCGCGGTCGCGGGCACCGACCAGATGACGCCCTCCGGGTCCATGGCGGGCGCGATGAGCCCCTGCCGCGGGTCGCGCACCTCGGCGGCCTCGCCGGGCAGCACGACCGAGACGCCCGCCTGCGTGCGCACGGCCACCGAGCCCGCCTGCGGACCGACTGCCGCGGCCGACGGGGCGAGGCCCTCGATCTGCGGCGAGATGTCGTCGATCGGCTCGATCTCGTCGCCCGAAGCCGAGAGGTAGCCGAAGCTCGTGCCGTCGTAGACGACCGGCCGCGGATCGACCGGCGGATCGTGCACCGGCGCGTCGCTGAGCGGTGCCACGTCCTGGACCGCGCCGTCGATCGCGAGCGCGACCTCGTCGACGTTGCGCACGACGCCGATGAGGCTCTCGTCGAGCTGCTCCTGCATGCGCTGCACCGTCAGGACGTCGTCGAACGAGACGCCCGACAGCTCGACGCTCGCGATGCCGTTCGCGACGGGCACGGCGCCCGTCTCGAGCGTGACGCCCTCGGGGAACGCGCTCTCGACGCCCGGCGCGAGCCACTCGGCCGGCCCGGCGAGGAGCGCCCGCACGATGCTCGTCTGGGCGGTGTCGCGGCCGGCGAACCAGCGCAGGTCGGGCACGAGGTAGCGGAAGTCGGGATCGAAGAAGGCGAGCTCGTACGGCCGGAACACGTCGCCGAAGGTGAGCTCGTCGATCAGGATGCCGTCGGGGGCCTCGGCGATGCGCCACTCCCCCTCGACCCGTTCGAGGCGGTACGGCAGCGTGACCTCGGCCGTCGATGCGGGCGGCTCGTACTGGCCGGTCGCCGTGAGCGTCGCCGCGGGGGTCGCGCCCACCGAGACCTGCGTCTCCGCGGCGTCCTCGGCGACCTCTGGAGGCGCATCGTACGTGCGGTCGGCGAGCACGTCGATCGTCGCCCCGGCGCCGGGCTGCCACTCCGCCGCGAAGTCGGGGGTCAGGAAGTCCCTCGCCGCGCCGTAGTTGCCGCGCGGGCTCGCGGCGGCCTCGATGAACCCCTGCACGATCAGCTCAGGATCCGCCCCCGCCTGCGGCGGGCGCACGAAGGTGTCGAGCTCGGCCGACTCCTCCACCGGCTCAGGATTGCCGACGCCGACGGGCCCCGAGGTCGGCAGCGCGACGCAGCCGCTGAGCAGCGCCGCCATCGCGAGCGCCAGGGATGCCCCGACCACGCGCCTACGCATCGCGCGCCCCCTGCCCCGCGGCATCCGTCGCACTGCCGGCCGCCTCGCCGTCGAGGTCGACCGCGGCGATCACGCCGGTCGGCGGCGGGCCGCTCGCGTGGGCGTCATCGGGCTCGAGCGACAGCGGCGAGACCACCGACTCGGCATCGGCACTGCGAGGCAGCGTGAGCCGGAACACCGTGCCGACGCCGGGCTTGGACCACACGTCGAGGGTGCCCCGGTGCGCGACCGCGTCCTCCAGCGAGATCGCGAGGCCGAGCCCGGTGCCGCCGATGGTGCGGGTGCGGCTGGGGTCGGCCCGCCAGAATCGGTCGAACACGCGGGCGCTCTCCTCCTCGGTCATGCCGAGGCCGTAGTCGCGCACCGACAGCGCGATCGCCGTCGGGTTGCTGTCGACCGAGACCACGATCGGCCGCCCCTCGCCGTGCTCGATCGCGTTGCCGAGCAGGTTGCGCACGATCCGGCGGATGCGGCGGGGGTCGACCTCGGCGTCGAGGTGGCCGCCGGGGGCGACGAGGCGCAGCTCGCTGCCGCGCTCGCGCGCGAGCTCGTGCATCGACTCGATCGCGTCGCCGGCGAGGTGCACGAGGTTCGTCGGCTCGGTCGTGAGCTCGACCGACCCCGCGTCGTAGCGGCTGATCTCGAGGAGGTCGGCGAGCAGCGTCTCGAATCGCTCGGTCTGCGTGTGCAGGAGCTCGACGGTGCGCGAGGTCGGCCCCGGGAAGTCCTCGCGCTGGCCGTAGAGCACGTCGCCCGCCAGGCGGATGGTCGTGAGCGGGGTCCGCAGCTCGTGGGAGACGTCGGAGACGAACCGCTGCTGCATCACCGACAGCTCGGCGAGCTCGCGGATGCGCGCCTGCAGGCTGTCGGCCATGCCGTTGAAGGACGCGGCGAGGGTCGCGAGCTCGTCCTCGCCCTTCGAGGGCATGCGGACGCCGAGGTCGCCCGCGGCGAGGCGGCGGCTCGTCGCCGCGGCGGTGCGGATCGGCTCGATGACCCACCGCACGACGAGCAGCGTGATCGCGCTGAGCAGCACGATCAGCGCGATCGCGCCGAGCACGCCGACCGCCTGCATGAACCCGAGGGTCTGCTGCGCGTCGGCGAAGTCGTAGCCGATGTAGAGCTCGTAGTCGCCGGCCCGCGGCACCTCGAGGGTGCTGCCCACCACGACGCCCGGGTCGGTGCCGCCGTCGGCGTTCTCGAGCGCGACGGACTGCCAGAACTGCCCGTCGGGGTTGTCGCGCACCCGTTGCTGCAGCTCGTCGGTGATGACCGCGCTCAGCTGCGGGTCGCCGCGGTCGGGCGGCGCATCGCGGACCGCGGTGTCGGTCGGCACGCGGAAGTAGGCGATCGAGTTCGAGCCCGAGGTCGTCTGCACCGTGCGCACGGTCGAGGTCATGAGCGACTGGAGCGCACCGCGGTCGGCCGCCTCTGAGGAGTTCAGGATGCGCTGCGCCGCCACCGTCGCGTTGTTCGCCGCGGCGAGCGACTGGTCGAGCTGGCTCTGGAAGAGGTTCGACGCCACACTGAACGAGATGTACAGGCCGATGAGGAAGATCGCGAGCGAGGAGAGCGCGATGGTGATGACCACCGTGCGGAACTGCAGCGACCGGCGCCACAGCGCGGCCATCCTCCTCGGCAGGTCCCGCCACGAACCCGAGAGCGGGATCGCCGTGGCGGAGGTCTCGGTCATCCGGCCCGTCGCCTAGGTCGTCGCGCCGGCGCGGTAGCCGACGCCGCGCACCGTCATGACGATGCGCGGGTTGTCGGGGTCGTGCTCGACCTTGGCCCGCAGCCGCTGCACGTGCACGTTCACGAGCCGGGTGTCGGCCTTGTAGTGGTAGCCCCAGACCTGTTCGAGCAGCATCTCGCGGGTGAACACCTGCTGCGGCTTCGACGCGAGGGTGAGCAGGAGGTCGAACTCGAGCGGGGTGAGGTTGATTCGGGTCTCGCCGCGACGCACCTCATGGCCGGCCGCGTCGATCACGAGGTCGCCGATGCCGAGCGTCGCGACGACCGGGTCGGGGGTCGGCCGGAGCCGGGTGCGGATGCGGGCGACGAGCTCCTTCGGGTTGAAGGGCTTCACCATGTAGTCGTCGGCGCCCGACTCGAGGCCCTTCACGACGTCGGCCGTGTCGGACTTCGCCGTCAGCATGATGATGGGCGTGCCGGACTCGGCGCGGATGCGGCCGCACACCTCGATGCCGTCCATGCCGGGGAGCATCAGGTCGAGGAGCACGAGGTCGGGCTTCGCCTCGCGGAACGCGGCGAGCGCTCCGGCGCCGTCGCCGCAGAACACCGGCTCGAAGCCCTCGGTGCGCAGCACGATGCCGATCATCTCGGCGAGGGCCGTGTCGTCGTCGACGACGAGTACGCGTGAAGTCATCCCGTTCATTCCTGTCGGCGCCGAGCGATCCGGCGCGGTCCCGTGTCGGTCCCGTGCGACGCGGCGCGGTCTGGTGGGCTCCAGCGTAGTCGGTCGGCGTGCGCGTCGGCCGAATGTGCGAGCATGGGGACACCCCGCCGGAAGGAGTGCGTACAGGTGTCGGATCACGACTGGCAGGCGCCCGGTACCCCGTCGAGCGGTTCGACTCCCGACGCCCCGGTGCCGCCGCCGTACGGCGCGCCCCCGGCCCCGCCCGCGCAGGGCTACGGTCCCCCGCCCGCGCCGCCGCAGCAGCCATGGCCCGCCCCGGCGCCCGGTGCCTGGGCGCCGCCGCCCAAGCCCGGCCTCCTTCCGCTGCGACCGCTGAGCTTCGGCACCCTGCTGTGGGCGCCGTTCCAGGCGCTGCGTCGCAACCCCGCCGCGACGTTCGGCAGCGGGCTCGTGGTGCAGCTCGTCTCGGCGCTGGCGACGCTCGCCGTCGTCGTGCCGTTCATGGTCTTCATCTTCACCCGCGTCGAGAACGCCGCAGCAGAGGACATGGACGCGGTCATGTCGGGCGGGGTCGGCGCGTTCCTCCTCCTCATGCTCGTGCCGATCGCGCTCACGCTCGTCGCGAGTGCGTTCCTCCAGGGCGTCATGGTCGTCGAGGTCGCGACGGGAACCCTCGGGGAACGCCTCGGGTTCGGCGCGCTCTGGCGCCGGGCCGCCCGCCGCATCTGGCCGCTGCTCGGCTGGACGGGGCTCGTCACCCTGGCGCTGCTCCTCGTCGTCGCCTTCTTCACCGCCATCATCGTCCTGGCCGCGCTCACCTCTCCCGAGGCGCTGATCGGCGCGGTGCTCCTGACGCTCGTCGGCGCGCTCGGGCTCGCGGTGCTCGGCGCCTGGATCGGCACGAAGCTGTCGATCGTGCCGAGCATCATCGTGCTCGAGGGCGCGGGCATCGGGCAGGCGGTGCGCCGGTCCTGGCGGCTCACCGACGGCTACTTCTGGCGCACGTTCGGCACGCTCCTGCTCGTGGGGCTCATCCTCAACGTCGCGGCGCAGGTCGTCGTGCAGCCGGTCTCGCTCATCGGCACCATCCTCGCCGCGATCATCGACCCGACCGGCACGGGCGCCGCGCTCGGCATCACGATCGCGACGAGCGTCGTGACCCTCGTGCTGTCGCTGCTCATCGGCGCGATCACCGCGGTCGTGCAGAGCGCGCTCGTCGCGGTGATCTACATCGACCTCCGCATGCGCACCGAGGGACTCGACCTCGAGCTCGCCCGCCACGTCGAGCAGCGCGACGCGGGCGCCGCCCCGACGAGCGACCCGTACGCGCCGCCGCCGCAGGGCGCCCCCGCTCCCGCGTGGTCGGCACAGGCCCCTGCGCCGACGACCCCCTCCGCGGCCTGGCCGACGCCGCCCGAGGCGGGCGAGCCCGGGCAGCCGCGGCCCTGACGGTGCTCGCCCTGACCCCGCTCGATCCCGACGCCCCCGAGGCGCGTCGGTGGCTCGAGGACGAACTCTCCAAGCCCGAGTACCAGAACGCGAAGCCGACCGCCTTCGACCTCGCGATGCAGGCCGTACGCGACTGGTTCGCCGAGCTCTTCAGCGGCGCCGGCGGCGTGCCGGCTCCCGTCGTGACGCTCATCGTCGTCCTCGCCGTCGCCGCGATCGTCCTCGTCGCCTTCCTCGTGTTCGGCGTGCCGCGCCTCCGGCGTCGCCGTCACGCCGCCGTCCCGCTCTTCGACGACGGCGACCTGCGCGGCCTCGCCGAGCTCCGACGGGCCGCGGAGCTCGCCGCGGCGAACGGCGACTGGCCGCTCGCGATCGAGGAGCGCTTCCGCGCGCTCGTCCGCAACACGGTCGACCGCGATCTCGTGCAGGTGCATCCGGGCACCACCGCGCACGCCTTCGCCACGGCCGCCGCCGCGCCCTTCCCCGCGCACGAGCACGAGCTCGCCGCGGTCGCCGCCGAGTTCGACGGGGTCCGCTACCTCGGCGGGCAGGGCAGCGCGGCCGGGTACGAGCGGCTGAGCACGCTCGAGGGCGAGCTCGCCGTGACCCGACCGGCCGGAGCACCGGAGGCCTCCGGCTCCCACGCCGAAGCGGAGGCGATCGGATGACGGCCGCACCTCCCGCCGCGACCGCCGCCGCCCCCGCAGGCCCAGCCGGTCCGGCTCCGGCCGCAGCCGTCACGCCGACGTTCCGCGCGAACGTCCGCCGCCGGCGCATCTGGATCGTGTTCGGAGTCGTCCTCGTGCTCGGCGCGATCCTCATGCTCGTCCTCCGCGGCGGCGCGGGCGGTGCAGGGCTGCGCCTCGGCGCCGACAATCCGGCGCCGCTCGGGGCGAAGGCGCTCGTCGAGGTCCTCGGCACGCACGGGGTCGACGTCACGACCGCCGACGACTTCGACACGGCGCTCACGGCGGCGAAGTCCGGAGCCACCGTGCTGCTCTTCGACGAGTTCGGCCTGCTCGACGAGCAGCGCCTCGGCAGGCTCGCCATGTTCGCCGACCGGCTCGTCGTCGTCG
Source organism: Agromyces sp. NPDC058064 (assembly GCF_042885275.1). Lineage (NCBI taxonomy): Bacteria > Bacillati > Actinomycetota > Actinomycetes > Micrococcales > Microbacteriaceae > Agromyces > Agromyces sp. NPDC058064. The sequence continues at coordinate 25,577 of NZ_JBHVSE010000001.1, forward strand.
AGCCGGGCTTCACCGCGCTCGAGGCGCTCGCGCCCGGCGTGCGGCTGGCCGGCGCCGCCTCGGGCGCCCTCGACGACGTCGCATGCGAGCTTCCCGCTGCCGAGCGCGCGGGGGCGCTCTCGACCGGCCAGCGCCTGTTCACGATCGACGAGGAGGCGGTGGCCGACGGCTGGGCCGGCTGCTTCCGCGACGGCGAGTACGGCTACGCCCTCGCGACCGGTCCCTCGTCGGGCGACGGGCGACTGGTGCTCGTCGGCGCGACGACCCCGTTCGAGAACGGCCGCATCACCGAGCGCGGCAACGCGGCGCTCGCCATCGGGCTCGCCGGGGCATCCGACGAACTCGTCTGGTACCTGCCCGGCCCGCTCGACGCCGCGCCCGACCAGGCGCCCACGCTCGGCGAGCTCACTCCGGGCTGGGTGAGCCCCGTGCTCGCGCTCGCGATCGTCGTGACGATCGCCGCCGGCGTCTGGCGCGGCCGCCGCTTCGGGCCGCTCGTGGTCGAGAACCTGCCGGTGCACATCCCCGCGGGCGAGACCTCGGTCGGCCGTGCACGGCTGTACGCCCGGAGCGCCGCTCGCACGCACGCCCTCGACCAGCTGCGCCTCGGCGCGATCGCGCGCATCGCCTCGGCGCTGCGGCTGCCGCGCACGTCCGACGTCGCCGAGATCGCCGCGGCGGCGGCCACCGCGACCGGGCGGGACCCCGGGCGCGTGCGCGCCGTGCTCGTCGACGCGCTGCCCTCGGGCGACCACGACCTGGTGCGGCTCGCGAGCGAGCTCGACGACCTCGAGCGCGCCGTGCGTGCGACACTCGCACCAGAGACCTCTGCACCGCAGGCTGCGGACCATCCAGGAAGGCGACCATGACCGACCCGATCGCGAACGAGACGACGGCCCCCCGGGCGCAGACTCCGGCGGCGCCTGACCCGGGGCCCGCCGAGCAGGCCCCCGCCACGCCCGACGACGAGCTGCGCGCCGCGCTGAACCGCGTCCGCACCGAGGTCGGCAAGGCCGTCGTGGGCCAGGACGGCGCGGTGACCGGCCTCATCATCGCCCTGCTCACGCGCGGCCATGTGCTCCTCGAGGGCGTCCCCGGCGTCGCGAAGACCCTGCTCGTGCGCACGCTCAGCCGGACGCTGCAGCTCGACACCCGCCGCCTGCAGTTCACGCCCGACCTCATGCCCGGCGACGTCACGGGGTCGCTCGCCTACGACCCGCGCTCGGGCGAGTTCGCGTTCCGCGAGGGGCCGGTGTTCACGAACATCCTCCTCGCCGACGAGATCAACCGCACCCCGCCGAAGACCCAGTCGGCGCTGCTCGAGGCCATGGAGGAGCGCCAGGTCTCGGCCGACGGCGTGACCCGGCCGCTGCCCGACCCGTTCATGGTCGCGGCGACCCAGAACCCGATCGAGTACGAGGGCACCTACGCGCTGCCCGAGGCGCAGCTCGACCGCTTCCTCCTCAAGCTCGTGCTCGAGGTGCCCGAGCGCGAGGCCGAGGTCTCGCTGCTGCGCCGTCACGCCGACGGCTTCGACCCGCACGACCTCGCCGCCGCCGGCGTCACCCCCGTGCTCGGCGCCGACGAGCTCGCGGCGGCCCGACGCGCGGCCGCGGCGGTGCGCGTCGAGGACGACGTGCTCGGCTACCTCGTCGACCTCGCCAGGGCGACCCGGCGCAGCCCGTCGATGCGGCTCGGCGTGAGCCCCCGCGGCACGACCGGACTGCTCGCCGCCGCGAAGGCCTGGGCCTGGCTCACGGGCTACGAGTCGCTGACGCCCGATCACCTGCAGGCGATGCTGCTGCCGGTCTGGCGACACCGGGTGCAGCTGCGCCCCGAGGCGGAACTCGAGGGCGTCTCGGTCGACCAGGTGCTGCGCGGCATCGTGCAGCAGGTGCAGGTGCCGCTCTGAGATGGCGCTGACCGGTCGATTCGCCCTGCTCGTCGCCCTCGGGGTCGTCCCCGTGGTGGTGGCGGGCATCTCGAGCGCGCCCCTCGCGTGGCTCGCGCTCGTCGGGTGGCTCCTGCTCGTCATCGGCGCGGGGGCCGTCGACCTCTCGCTCGCGGGCTCGCCGCGCGCGGTGGCGTTCACCCGCGAGCTGCCCGACCGCGTTCGGCTCGGCGAGCCGGTCGCCTCCGGGCTCTCGGTGCAGAACCTCGGCGGCCGGATGCTCCGCGCCACCGTCCGCGACGGCTGGGAGCCCTCGGCCGGGGTCGCCGGAACGAACCGCACCCGCCTCGCGATCCCCCCGGGCGAGCGCCGCCGCATGACGCTGCACCTCGTGCCGACCCGGCGCGGCGATCGCCGCACCGAGCAGGTGACGATCCGCTCCGCCGGGCCGCTCGGGCTGTGGGCGCGGCAGGCGACCCTCGCTGCGCCGGGACGTGTGCGGGTGCTGCCGCCGTTCCACTCGCGGGTGCACCTGCCGTCGCGGCTGACCCGCCTGCGCGAGCTCGACGGGCGCACGCCGCTCCTCATCCGCGGCCAGGGCACCGAGTTCGACTCCATCCGCGAGTACGTCCGCGGCGACGACGTGCGATCCATCGACTGGCGGGCGACCGCTCGACACATCGATCCCGAGGTGCCGGGCAACACCCGGCTCATGGTCAGGACCTGGCGCCCCGAGCGCGACCGGCGGATCGTGATCGTCGCGGACACCTCGCGCACCGCGGCGGCGCGCATCGCCGACGAGCCCCGGCTCGACACGAGCTACGAGGCCTCGCTCCTGCTCGCCGCGCTCGCCTCGCACGCGGGCGACCGGGTCGACTTCCTCGCGACCGACCGGCGCCTGCGCGGGCGGGTGCACGGCGCGAGCGGGGCCGACCTCCTCGCCCGGATGGTCGACACGATGGCGGGCATCGACGCCGAGCTCGTCGAAGCCGATTGGGCCCTCGTGCCGGGTCAGGTGCGGGCGGTGACGAGCCGCCACGCCTTCGTCGTGCTGCTGACCGCGGCCGACTCCCCCGGCTCCGCCCGCGGCCTGCTCTCGGTGCTGCCGCAGCTCAGCGCCCGCCACACCGTCGTCGTCGCCTCCGTCGCCGACCCGGCCCTGCTCGAGACGAGCCGGCTGCGCGGCGACCTCGACGAGGTCTACGGTGCGGCGGCCGCTGAGCGCGGCCTGCTCGACGGCGAGCGGGTCGGCGCAGCGATCCGCCGGCTCGGCGCGCAGACGGTCACCGCGGCGCCGCACGAGCTGCCCCCTGCGCTCGCCGACCGCTACCTCGAGCTCAAGGCGGCCGGGCGTCTCTGAGGCGCCCGTGACGTCTCGCAGCGTCACGCGGCGCCGTTTTCGAACATTCGCGCGGGGTTCACCGTCCGGCGACGGCCCGCTCGCTACGCTCTGGGAGGCGCCGATGAGGCAGCCATGCCCTCGCGGTCGCCGCAGGGTCCGCCCACCCTACGAAAGGGACACTCTTGTCTGACACCGCATCCGCCGTCGCCGCTCCGTCGACCGCGCCCGTCGCCGGTCCGTCGACCGCCCAGCGACTCATCGCCGAGCTCCTCGGCACGTTCATCCTCGTCTTCGGCGTCATCGGCGCGGCGATCTTCTCGTCGGCGGACACCGGGCTCCTGGGCGTGGCGTTCGCGCTCGGCCTGTCGGTCGTCGTCGGCATCTACGCCTTCGGCCCGATCTCGGGCGGCCACTTCAACCCGGCCGTCACGCTCGGCCTCGCGATCGCCGGCCGCTTCGCGTGGAAGGACGTGCTCGGCTACCTCGCCGCCCAGGTCGTCGGCGGCATCCTCGGATCGGTGGTGCTGCTCGGCATCCTCTCGACCGGCCCCGTGTTCGACATCGCCGTCTTCCGCAGCGTGTCGACCGGGTACGACGAGCTGTCGCCGGGCGGGTTCGGCCTCGGCTCGTTCCTCATCGCCGAGATCGTCGCCACCGCGATCTTCCTCTTCGTGATCCTCGGCGTGACCTCGGCCGGCCGCGCGGCGTCGAACCTCGCGCCGCTCGCCATCGGCCTGACCCTCACCGTGCTCGTGCTCGTCGCCGGCCCGGTCTCGAACGGCTCGTTCAACCCGGCCCGTTCGATCGCGACCGCGATCTTCGGCGGCACCGAGGCGCTCACGCAGCTCTGGGCGTCGATCGTCGCGCCGATCGTCGGCGCCCTGCTCGCCGGCGTCGTCTACAAGGCGGTCTTCGACCGTCCGGTGAAGCTCACCGCGTAGGCCCGCTCGGGCCGCGCCCGCATCGCACGACGGCGGATGTCCCACCACGGGGCATCCGCCGTCGTACCGGATCAGCCGGAGACGACCCGCGTGGCGCCGGCGTCGAACGCGGCGAGATCACCGGTCGCCCCCGCGCGCCGGGCGCGGCCGCCGATCACGAGCATGTAGAAGAGGAACCCGCCGAGCGCGAGCGCGCCGATGCCGATCTTGACCGCCCAGGGCCACGGCGCCGGGGTGACGAAGCCCTCGATGAGGCCGGCGACGAAGAGGAAGAACACGAGCCCGATGGCCACGGTGAACAGCGCCCGGGCGTCGGCGGCGAGCGCGACGCCGCGGGGCCGGGGCCCCGGCGCGACCCAGGCCCAGAAGATGCGCAGGCCCGCCGCGGCGGCGACGAACACGCAGGTGAGCTCGAGCAGTCCGTGCGGCGCGATGTAGAGGAAGAACGTGTCGGCCTCGTCGTACGCGAACATGATCGCGGCGTTCACTCCGAGGTTCTGCGCGTTCTGCATGATCACCCACGGCACCCAGACCCCGAGCACGCCGAAGGCCACGCACTGCGCGGCGATCCACGCGTTGTTCGTCCAGACGGAGCCGGCGAACGAGCCCGCCGGGTGCTCCGAGTAGTAGGCCGCGAAGCCCTCCTCGGCGATCTGGCGGAGCTCGCGCTCCGAGCCGACGTTCGCGAGCGCGCGCGGGTCGCCGCCGATCCACCAGGCGTACAGGGCCGCGATCACGAAGGTCGCCACGGCGACCGCGAGGGTCAGCCACCGGATGCGGTGGAGCGCCGCGGGGAGATCGACCGCGGCGAAGCGGGTGAGCTGGCGCAGCGGATTCTCGGGCGCGCCCGTGAACCGCAGCCGGGCACGGGCGAGCGAGAGCGAGAGCCGGTCGCCGAGCGCGGTCGATCCGGCCGTCGACTTCACGAGCGACAGGTCGGATGCCCCCGCCTGGTACCGCTCGATGAGTTCGTCGGTCTCGGGCCCGCTGAGGCGCGAGTCGCGCGCGAGCGCGTCGAGCCGCTGCCAGTCGTCACGGCGGGCTGAGGCGAGCGCTTCGAGGTCCATCTGCTTGAATACTACTCATGGCCGAATCGACCGCGGAGCCCGTTCGGCTCGCCCGTTTCGACGACGACGGCGTACTCACCGGCGAGGCGGTCGGCCTCGACCTGCGACCCGCGAGCGCCCTCATCCGCTCGGGCGGCGCCGCGATCGACGTGCTCGTCAGCATCGCGCTCCTCATCGGCCTCGTCTTCCTGCTCGCGGGTCTCGGCGTCGACGAGGCGGCGTTCCGCGCGGTGTTCATCGCCGGCCTGGTGACGGTCCTCGTCGTGGTTCCGACGACCGTCGAGACGGCCTCGCGGGGTCGTTCGCTCGGCAAGCTCGCGCTCGGGCTCCGCGTCGTGCGCGACGACGGCGGGGCGATCGGCTTCCGGCACGCCGTCATCCGGGCGCTCGTCGGCGTCGTCGAGATCTACATGACCTTCGGCGGGCTCGCGGTGCTCGTCGGGTTCCTGAACCCGTCGTCGAAGCGGCTCGGCGACCTCCTCGCGGGCACGCACGGCCAGGTCGAGCGCGTGCCCGTGCCGCCGTCGACGGCGTTCGGGGTGCCGGCCGAGCTCGCCGCGTGGGCGTCGACCGCCGACATCGGGCGCCTCCCCGATCCGCTCGCGCGCAGGGTCGCGTCGTTCTTCCAGAACGCGCCGCACCTCGCTCCGGGGAGCCGTGACCGGGTCGCGGCGTCGCTCGCGGCCGAGGTCGCACCCTACGTCTCCCCGGTGCCCTCCGCACCGGCCGAGCGCTTCCTCGCCGGCGTCGCGGCGCTCCGGCGCGAGCGCGACCTGGCGGCGCTCGACCTCGAGGCCGAGCGCATGGCCGCACTCGGGCCCGTGCTCACGGCGACCCCGCCCGGCTTTCCCCGGCGCTGAGGCCGGCGCCGGGGCATCCGCCCGTCAGTAGCGGTAGTGGTCGACCTTGTACGGCCCCTCGACCGGCACGCCGATGTAGGCGGCCTGTTCGGGGCTGAGCTCGGTGAGCACGACGCCGAGGGAGTCGAGGTGGAGGCGCGCGACCTTCTCGTCGAGGTGCTTGGGCAGCACGTAGACGCCGATCGGGTACTCGGAGGGGCGGGTCCAGAGCTCGATCTGCGCAAGGACCTGGTTGGTGAAGGAGTTCGACATGACGAACGACGGGTGGCCCGTCGCGTTGCCGAGGTTCATGAGCCGGCCCTCGCTCAGCACCAGGATCGACCGGCCGGTCGGCAGGCGCCACTCGTGCACCTGCGGCTTGATCTCGACCTTCTCGGCGCCCTCGAGCGCCTCGAGCGCGGCCATGTCGATCTCGTTGTCGAAGTGGCCGACGTTCGAGACGATCGCGAGGTGCTTCATCTCGAGCATGTGCTCGAGCCGGAGCACGTCCTTGTTGCCGGTGCAGGTGACGAAGATGTCGACCTCGCCGACGACGTCCTCGACGCGGGCGACCTGGTAGCCGTCCATCGCGGCCTGCAGCGCGCAGATCGGGTCGACCTCGCTCACGATGACGCGGGCGCCCTGGCCGCGCAGGGCCTCGGCGGCGCCCTTGCCGACGTCGCCGTAGCCGACCACGAACGCGACCTTGCCGCCCATGAGCACGTCGGTCGCGCGGTTCAGCCCGTCGGGCAGCGAGTGGCGGATGCCGTACTTGTTGTCGAACTTCGACTTCGTCACCGAGTCGTTGACGTTGATCGCCGGGAAGAGGAGGCCGCCCTCGGCGTGCAGCTCGTACAGGCGGTGCACGCCGGTCGTGGTCTCCTCGGTGACGCCCGTGAGCTCGGCCGCGATGCGGGTCCAGCGGTCGGGGCTCAGCTCGAGCGAGCGGCGCAGGGTGTCGAGGATGACGCGGTACTCGCCGCTGTCGGCCGCGGATGCCTCGGGCACGGCGCCTGCGGCCTCGAAGTCGCGGCCGCGGTGCACGAGCAGCGTGGCGTCGCCGCCGTCGTCGAGGATCAGGTTCGGGCCGATCCAGTCGGCACCCGCCGCGGCGGCCTCGGCCGACCAGTCGAAGATGCGGTCCGTGCACCACCAGTACTCGTCGAGGGTCTCGCCCTTCCATGCGAACACGGGCACGCCCTTGGGCTCGTCGACCGTGCCCCCGGGTCCGACGACGACCGCGGCGGCCGCCTCGTCCTGCGTGGAGAAGATGTTGCAGCTCGCCCAGCGCACCCGCGCGCCGAGCGCCACGAGGGTCTCGATGAGCACGGCCGTCTGCACCGTCATGTGGAGGCTGCCCGCGATGCGCGCGCCCGCGAGCGGCTGCGACGCGCCGAACTCGGCGCGCAGCGCCATGAGGCCCGGCATCTCGTTCTCGGCGAGCCGCAGCTGGTGACGACCCGCCTCGGCGAGCGTGAGGTCGGCGACCTTGTACGGGAGTGCGGTGGAGGTGGCGGGCAGGGTGCTCATGCCGTCCATTCTCGCAGGCCGCATCCGCGTGCGACGACCCGTGTCGCCGCGGCCTACTCGCCGCGGATGAGCGCCAGCACCTCGTCGCGGACGGCGGCCATGGTCGGCTCGTCGCCGCCCTCGACGTTCAGGCGGAGCAGCGGCTCGGTGTTCGACGGCCGCACGTTGAACCACCAGAACGGCTCGTCGCCCGCCGTCTGACCGATGACGGTGAGGCCGTCGAGCTCGTCGAACTCGCCGCGGCCGGTGAACGCCTCGACGATGCGCGTGTACGCGGCCGGGACGTCGTCGACCACCGAGTTGATCTCGCCGGAGAGCGAGTACGGGTCGAAGCGGGCGCCGAACTCCGAGAGCGGGGCATCCTGCACGCCGAACTCGGCGAGCACGTGCATCGCGGCGAGCATGCCGTTGTCGGCGCCCCAGAAGTCGCGGAAGTAGTAGTGCGCCGAGTGCTCTCCGCCGAAGACGGCCCCGGTCGCCTTCATCTGGTCCTTGATGAGCGAGTGCCCGACGCGGGTGCGCACCGGCACGGCGCCGGCCGCCTCGATCGTCTCGGGCACGAAGCGCGAGGTGATGAGGTTGTGGATGACGTTGACGTCGGTCTCGCCCGCGGCGCCGACGCGGGCGATCTCGCGGAGGGCGACGATCGCCGCGACCGCCGAGGGAGTGATGGCGGCGCCCTGCTCGTCGACGACGAAGCAGCGGTCGGCGTCGCCGTCGAACGCGAGGCCGAGGTCGGCGCCGTGCTCGACCACCGCGCGCTGCAGGTCGACGAGGTTCGCGGGCTCGAGCGGGTTGGCCTCGTGGTTCGGGAAGGTGCCGTCGAGCTCGAAGTAGAGCGGCACGATCTCGAGGGGCAGTGCGGGAAGCCCGGCGGCCTCGCCGAGGACGGCCGGGACGGTGAGGCCGCCCATGCCGTTGCCGGCGTCGACGACGATCTTCAGCGGGCGGATGCCGCGGAGGTCGACGAGGGTGCGGAGGTACGCGGCGTAGTCGGCGAGGACGTCGGCCTCGAGGATCGCACCGGGCATCTCGACGGGCGCGATGCCCTGCTCGAGGTAGTCGGCGGCCCGGTCGCGGATCGCCGCGAGCCCGGTGTCGAGCGAGATGCCCTGTGCGCCCGCGCGTGAGAACTTGATGCCGTTGTACGCGGCGGGGTTGTGGCTCGCGGTGAACATCGCCGCCGGGGCGTCCATCGAGCCCGACGCGAAGTAGCTCTCGTCGGTGGAGCACAGCCCGATCGACACGACGACGGCGCCGCGCGCGGCCGCACCGGCTGCGAAGGCCGCCGCGAAGGCGGGCGAGGAGTCGCGCATGTCGTGCCCGACCACGACCCGCCCGCCCGCTGCCCCGACCTCGTCGACGAAGGCGGCGCCGAGCGCCTCGACGGTCTCGGCGGTCAGCCCCTCGCCCACGATTCCACGGACGTCGTAGGCCTTCACGACCGCGTCGAGGCGCGCGCGAGCGTCGGATGATGCAGCCGGAGTCATGCCTTGAAACCTACCCCACCGAGTGCGGTGTGCCTCACGACCTGCCAGCCCACCGGGGCCGAGGTGCGCTCGGCGTGCCGGGCGCAGAGATCGTAGCCGTGCGGTTCGCGCACGACCGCGAGCGGGCCCAGCACCGCCGTCGACTCGGCGTAGTCGAAGGTCAACGTCGCAACCGCCTCGGCGGCGCATGCGGTTCGCGAACAACGTCTCATGGCAGATCAAGAGTAGCGATCGGCGCCGACAATAGGATGGAATGCATGCCCCGCTCTCGTCGTGTCGCGCCCAGCTCTCCGAGACGGCTCGCTCGTGACCGTCACGGCCGCGGAATGCGCTCGCCCGTGACCGGACCGCACCTGCCGCTGCTCTCGACCCGGCTCGACGAGTTCGAGCTCACGATCGGCACGACCGTCTCGTACCTGCGCGGGCTCTGGCCCGAGCTCGACGGCGTCGTCTTCGAGGTCGCGCAGGCACCGGCCGAGGCGATCCACGACGACCACGTCGACCGCTGGAAGGTCTACCACGACGAGCGTCGCATCGTCTTCTTCCGGCTGCCGATCGTGCGTTTCCTCCGGCTGCAGGAGGGCGAGGACCGCGACGAGAAGCTGCTCGTCGAGAGCTGCGTCTTCCGCGCCGTCGCCGACTTCCTCGGCCGCGACCCGTGGGAGCTCGCGCCCGGACGCTACCGGCACTTCTGAGGCCGATCCGCCGCCGCCCGATTCGAGCGACGGCGGCCGGATCGCCTAGCGCGGCGTGACGACGATCGGCGAGTCGAGCGGCCCCGGCGGGCGGACCGGGAACGACGCGAGGGCGCGTTCGCCCGAGAACGACACCGTCGCGTGCACCCCGGCCGCTTCCCCGAGCTCGACCACGCTGCGCGGATCCAGCTCGATCGACATCGCCTCGTCGGGCGCCAGGCTGAGCGAGCGCTCCTCGCCGTCGACGACGGCCCGCACCTCGAGCTCGTCGTCGCCCGGGTTCAGCAGGTGCAGCACCGGGCCCGGGCCCTGCGGCACCGCCACCACGGCGGCCTCGAGCAGCGGGGAGGTCGCGACCGTCCATGCGAGGTCGACGGCGGCCTCCTCGTCGGCGCCGTCGGGCGCGGTCTGGGCCTGCGGCGTCCCGGTGGTCGCGCGGGCCGCGGCGACGATCGGCGCATCGGCCTCGAGGGTGATCGTGTAGTCGCCCTCGTCGAGCTCGCCGAGGGGCACGTCCGTGGCTTGGCCCGGCTCGAGCGTGACGTCGATGCTCGTGCCGCCGCCGCCCGACTCCGAAGCCACGCCGATCGAGACCTCGGCGGGCTCGTCGCCGGGTGCGAAGAGCCGCACCACCGGATGGTCGTCGCCCTCGGCGTGGTCGTCGGCGGGGTCGACGCCGCCCGCGACGGGGACGACGAATCCGGGGATCACCTGGGTGGTCGCGGGCATCGCCGTCGGACCGATGAGCTCGACGCCCGCGGGAGTGAGCCCCTCGACGACCGAGTGCTGCAGCGATGCCGCGATCGCGCCGCCCGTGCTCGTGACATGCACCACGGGCGAGTGGAGGTTCGGGGCCAGGCCCGCCAGCGAGAGCACCCGCTGCTCCCCCGCCGGCACCGTGATGCCGAGCGCCGAGGGGGCGTCGACGCCGCCGTTCTCCCCGCTGACGCGCACGTCGACGGTCGACGCGACCGCGCTCGGGTTCGCGAGCAGCACGATGGTGCTCCGCCCGACGTCCGTGGCGCCGCCGACGAGCCATGCCTCGGCGACCGCCTCGTCGCATGCGGCGGCGGCGAACCCGGCGATCGTCTCGCGGTCGCTCCGCTGCCCCTGCGCTCCGGCCAGTTCGCCGACGCCCGCGGCACCGGCCTCCGTCGTGATGGCGAGCGGGGTGCCGTCGCGGTCGGCGTTGGGGTTCTCGGGCGCGGCGAGCGGGGTCTCGGTGATCTCGACGTCGTCGGGCGAGACGCCCGTCGTGACGGAGGTCGAACCGAACGAGACCGCGGTCGTCGCGTCGGTGTCGTCGTCGCCGAGCGCGAGCAGGGGGCCGGGGCAGACGCGCAGCTGCCCCGTCTCCGTCGGCTCCACGACCGTCGACGGCGGTTCGACGCGGAAGTCGGGCCACGGGACCAGGGCCGCCGCCGCGATCGCCGCGGCGGCGATGCCGCCGGCGGCCACCAGGGCGAGGGCCTTGCCGCTCGCGCGAGCGACGTTGCGAGCGAGTGCGCGCTTATCGGCCATCGTCGTCTCCTTCGCTCGCGGGGGCGGGTTCATCGGGGCGCTCGGGGCCTGTCGCGCCATCGGATGCCTCGGCGCCGGAGCCGCTGGACCGGGCCGTGGGCTCGTCTCGGACTCCGCCCTCGTGTCCGGTCTCGACTCCGGGCTCCGTCTCGGCCGCCGCTTCGGCATCCGCTTCCGGCCTCGCGTCGACTGCGGCGGCATCTCCGCCCTCGTCCGAGCCCGCGACCGGCTCCGCTTCGCCTGCCGGTCCGCCCGCCGTGTCGCCGGACTCGTCGTCGCCGCCGGCCGCGTGCTCGGCGATCGCGGATCCGGCGCCGACCGGCGCGGCTGCGGCCCCGCGCGCCGTGCGCCTGGGCTTCACCGGACGACGCTCGGGACGGCGATCCGCCTCCCTGCCGGCACCCGTGGGGATCGAGAGCAGCAGCGTCGCGCCGAGCACGAGCAGCTGCACGGCGATGACGACGCCGGCGATCCAGCCACCGGCGTCGGCCGGGATCTGCGCGGCCGGGGCGTCGGGTTCGGCGTCCGTGAACCGCCAGAGCGTGCCGAAGTCGGTCTCGCCGACGGCGACCAGCGCCGGGTTGGCGTCGAGCGCGGTGCGCGCGCGATCGGCCACCGCCACCGCGGCCACGTCGTCGAGATCGCTCGCGTCGTCGAGGAGCACGAAGGACGCGCCGAACTCGTCGACGGCCGCCTCGGCGCCCGATCCGCTGCGCGAGGCGAGGTTGCCGGCGACGAGCGCGAGCTCCTCCTCGTCGGCCGAGAGCGTGCGCGCGGTGGCGGCGAGCGTCGACTGCTCGTCGAGCGTGGTCCCGGTGCCGCGCTCGAGCGTGGCGCGCAGCACGCCGTCGGACTCGGGCGTCAGCCGGAGCGTCGTCACCCTGGGGTCGGTCTCGGCCTCGGCACCGACGAACGCCGGAAGGGTGCGGGCCGCGGCGGGCTGCACGGCGACGGAGCCCGTCGCGAGCGCGATCCCGGTCGGCAGCACCGCCGCAGCCATGGCGGCGAACACCACCCACCCGAGCAGGGCGCGGCCGCGGCGCATGGCATCGAGCGCGAGCACCGCGGCGAGCACGAGCCCCAGCCAGGCGAGGCTCAGGCCGCCGCCCGTCCAGACCGGTACGGCCGCGGGGCCTGCCGAGGCGACCGAGAGGTGCGCCGCGGCGACCGCGGTCGCGAAGCCGAGCAGGGCGATCCCGAGCGAGAGCACGGCCGCCCTGAGCGAGCGGGTGAGCACCGCGGTGAGCGCGACGATCACGAGCGGGAGGACGAGCGCGCTGAGCGCGATGCGGAAGTCGACCGAGCCGGAGGAGGGGAAGAAGTCCTCCCATCCGCCCCAGGAGCCGTCGGGAAGCCCGAGCGCGAGCTGCCACGTCGACGGGATCCCGCTGCCGGTCGGAAGTCCGGGATCGGCGACGAGGCCGAGCGGGGTGCCGCGGCGGAGTTGATCGATGACGAGCGGAAGTCCGAGCACGAGTGCGGGGATCGGCAGTCCGATGAGGCGCACCCACGCCCGGCCGCTGACCGCGAGTGCGACGACCCAGGCGACGAGCAGTGCCGGGACGAGGCTGGGAGCGGCGCCGACGAGCGCCGCGAGCAGCAGTGAGGCGGTCGCCGCCGCAGCCCAGGACGTCGCCGCGCCGAACGCGGCGAAGACGAACCAGGCGAGCAGCACGTGCGCGAGCACGGCGCCGGGGCGGCCGTCGCCGAGGGCGACGAGGAACGGAGGGGCGAAGGCCCAGAGCAGTGCGGCGACGGCGCGCACCGACGCCCGGTCGGTGAGGCGCGAGGCCGCGAACCAGGCGCCGACCGCGGCGGCGGGGATCGCGAGCAGCCAGAGCAGGAGGAGCCCGAACGACGGCGCCCAGAACGCCACGGACCCGAGGACCGCGAGGACCCCGGCGAACGGGTCGGCGGCACCGACGAATCCGGTGCCGAGGTCTCGCCAGCCGTAGGCGGCGTTGCGCCAGAGCTCGGCGAGGTCGCTCGAGAGCGGCTGGAGCGCGCCGCCGCCGACCCCGCCGGAGCCGAGGAGCCAGGAGAAGAGCCCGATGGAGGCGGCCGCCGTCACCAGGAGGATCCACCCTCCGCCGGTGCCGATGAACTGCAGCTCGTGCTTGCGCCCCCTTGCGCGCTCCCGGCGCGCCTCCGCGGCGTGCTGGCGGCGACGGCGCATCTCGTCGGGCTGCATGCGCAGCGGCGCGACGGCCGACCAGCCGACTGTGCGCGCCGCCTTCAGGGTGCGACGGGCGCGCGGCACCTTCGCGCCCGAGAACATCGTCGTGAATGCCGCCGCGAACTCGCCCGGGATGGCGCCCGGCGCCTTGACGAGCAGCAGTCGCACCGAGCGGAGCACGGCGAGCAGGAGGAAGCTCAGCCAGTGGATCGGCACGAGCGGGAGCGGCGCGTAGACGAGCCTGCGGTGCAGCTGCGCCGCGCGCGTCGCGCGCACCCGACGGCGCGTCGTGCGCGCGCGCGAGCCGGCTTCGGGGCCCGCGACGCCGACGCCCGCGAAGCGCACCTTCGCCTCGGGCACGACGGCCACCCGGTGCCCGGCCAGGCGGGCGCGGATCGAGAGGTCGAGCGCGTCGTCGACGGTGGGCAGCCCGGGGTCGAATCCGCCGAGCGTGCGCCAGACGGTGTGCCGCACGAGGACGGCTGCGGGATCGAGCCCGAGGACGTCGCTGAGCCCGTCGTGCTGGCCCTGGTCGAGTTCATCCGTGACGATGGCGACGCTGCGTCCGAGGCGGGTGATCGATCGGCCGAACCGGGCGATGCGCTCGGGTTCGTCCCAGTCGACGAGCTTCGGCCCCGCGACGGCGACCGACTTCGCGGTCTCGAGCGCGGCCACGAGCTGCGCGAGCGCGTCGGGCGCCGGTGCGCTGTCCTCGGCGAGCAGCCAGAGCGCGTCGGCGTCGCTCGCGGGGTCTTCGAGCACGCGGTCGGCCGCCCGGATCGCCTCGCCGAACGATCGGCGCTGCGAGAGGTCGATGACGTGCGACGGCGAGGCCGTGACGATCTGCTCACGGGCGACGTCGTCGGCCTCGGTCAGTACGACGACGAGGGCGTCGGGCGCCCGCTCCTGCGAGCGGAGGGCGTCGAGCGTCTGGCGCAGGTGGTCGCCGCCGTGGTGCACGACGAGGACGGCGGTGACTCTGGGGAACATCGGGGTCAGCCTAAGCGGCGGACCGCGCGGCATCCGCAAGCGAGGCGGGCGCGCCTCGAAAACGTCGGCCGGAATGCCGAGCGCGGAGCCTGCCGAAGCAGGCTCCGCGCCTCACACCGCCCGCTTGCGGAGCTTGCGCCGCTCGCGTTCGGAGAGTCCGCCCCAGATGCCGAAGCGCTCGTCGTTGCCGAGCGCGTACTCGAGGCATTCACCCCGAACCTCGCAGCCGGTGCAGATCTTCTTCGCGTCCCGCGTCGATCCGCCCTTTTCAGGGAAGAACGCCTCGGGATCGGTCTGCGCGCACAATGCGTCGCTCTGCCACGCCAACGGATTGTCGTCGTCGACTGACGGTCGCACGCCGGGAACTCCCAGCCTGACCGGATCGATGAACCAATCGTCAGGTACTCCAGAACGATATTCAGGACTTCCCATATCGTCTCCCACCCAGTTGTACCGACCACCCAGAGGGTGTGTCACGACCAATTACACCGGTGTAGTTCGCGAGAGTCAAGTCGTAGATCGTAAACCCTCGACTCGCCGTCGAGGCTTCACGAGGGTCACGACACGCCGGGTGTTGAGGAGACGTTATGAATCGGTCGAGGATGCCGCGTGCTCAGCTCGCGGCGCGGCGGGCCTCCCAGGCGCTCCGCACCATGTCGGTCAGCGAGTGGCGCATGCGCCAGTCGAGGTCGCGGGCCGCGAGCTCGCCCGAGGCGACGATGCGGGCGGGGTCGCCGGCGCGACGAGGTGCGACCTCGGGCTCGAACGCGATGCCGGTGACCTCGGCGACCGCGGTCATGATCTCGCCGACCGAGACGCCGTCGCCCGATCCGAGGTTGTACACGGGCTCGACCGTCTCGCCGGCCTCGAGCCGCTGCGCGGCGACGACGTGCGCCTCGGCCAGGTCGGCGACGTGGATGTAGTCGCGCACGCAGGTGCCGTCGGGGGTCGGGTAGTCGACGCCGTTGATGCGCGGGGTGCGCCCGTCGAGCAGGGCGTCGAACACGAGCGGGAAGAGGTTGTGCGGGCTCGGGTCGAAGACCTCGGGCGTGCCCGAGCCGACGACGTTGAAGTAGCGGAGGCTCGTGTGGGCGAGGCCGGCGGCCCGCGCCTGGTCGGCGAGGAGCCACTCGCCGATGAGCTTCGACTCGCCGTAGGGCGACTCGGGGTGCTTCGGCGTCGCCTCCGTGACGAGGTCGACGTCGGGCGTGCCGTACACCGCCGCACTCGAGGAGAAGACGAGGTTGGCGACGCCCTTGGCCTCCATCGCGGCGAGGAGGGTCGCGGTGCCCGTGACGTTCTGCTGGTAGGTGTGCAGCGGCCGCTGCACCGAGACGCCGGCGTACTTGTAGCCGGCGAGGTGCACGACGCCGCGGATGCCGTGTCGGTCGAGCGTCGACTCGAGGACGCGCCCGTCGAGGATCGAGCCCTGCACGAAGGGGATGCCGTCGGACACGAATCCGCGCCGGCCCGAGGAGAGATCGTCGACGACGACGGTGTCGATGCCCTTCGCCGCGAATGCCCGCACGACGTGCGCACCGATGTAGCCCGCTCCCCCGGTGACCAGCCAGCTCATGTTCGACCTCTCTGAGCGGCGGTGTCTCCGGCGCCCACCCGATCGTAACGAACAAGCCGGCGCCCGGTCGCTCAGCTGAGGCGCTCGACGTGGCGGTTGCGGTCGCGGATCTCGGGGCGACCGTAGCCGTCGCCGTCGAGTCGGAGCACGGTCGCGAGGACTCCCCAGACGGCGAGCCCCGCGAGGACGAGGAGAATGATGGTGGTCATGGCAGTAAATCTACGTCTTGCCAGAAACTGCCGACAGTGGCAGAGTTGACAGTAATCGATCGATTTCTGCCAAGCGGAGGGCACCGTGCTCAATTCCATCGCCTGTCTCGCCATCCCCCAGATGGCGCCGTTCGAGTTCGGCGTGATCTGCGAGGTCTTCGGCATCGATCGCTCCGAGCACGGCGGGCCGACCTTCGACTTCCACGTGGTCGCCGCCGAACCGGGGCCGATCCCGACGAAGCTCGGCTTCGACCTGGTCGTCCACGAGGGGCTCGACTTCGCCCGCACCGCCGACCTCGTCGCGGTCCCCGCCGCCCTCATCGACGAACCGCTCGACGAGCGTGTCGCCGAGGTGATCCGCGACGCCGTGGCCCGCGGCGCCTGGGTGCTCAGCGTCTGCTCCGGCGCCTTCACGCTCGGCCGCGCCGGGGTGCTCGACGGGCGTCGCGCCACCACCCACTGGATGTACACGGATCGCCTCGCCGCCGAGTTCCCGACCACCGAGGTCGACCCCGACGTGCTCTTCGTGCAGGACGACCGCGTCGTCACCGGGGCCGGCACCGCCGCGGGCATCGACGCAGCACTCCACATCGTGCGCAGCGAGCTCGGCGCGAGCGCCGCGAACATCATCGCCCGCCGCATGGTGGTGCCGCCGCAGCGCGACGGCGGCCAGTCGCAGTTCATCCAGACGCCCGTCGGCGAGTGCCGCAGCGACTCCTTCGCCACCATCACCACGTGGATGCTGGAGCACCTCGACGAGGAACTCACCGTCGACCGGCTGGCCCGTACCGCGCTCATGTCGCCGCGCACCTTCGCGCGCAGGTTCCGCGCCGAGACCGGCACCACGCCGAACGCCTGGCTCAACCGGCAGCGGCTCCTCAGGGCTCAGCAGCTCCTCGAGGAGACCGACCTCAACCTCGAGCAGATCGCCCGCGACACCGGGTTCGGCGCCGCGGCCGTCATGCGGCACCACTTCGTCAAGGTGCTGCAGACGACGCCCACGGCCTACCGCAGGCTGTTCGGCCTCCGCGTCGCGAGCTGATCAGGCGGCGGGCACCCCGGCGACGCCCACCGTCGCGATCCACGCGTCGCCGTCGCCCGCGACGACGAGCTCCACTTCGTCGGGGGTGACGTACATCGCCTCGCCCCGCTCGAGCCGCACCGGCTCGGTCGTGACCGCCCCGCGCAGTTCGATCGCCGCGCCCTCGGCGACGACGATCGCGGGGCCCGCGAGCGGGACGCCCGCCTCGCCGCCGGCCGTCGACGGCTCGACCCGGTAGAGCGAGAAGTCGGGCACTCCGGGCCGGAACAGCCGCACTCCCGGCGCCACCTCGACGGGCGCGAGCCTCGGCGGCGGCATCGGAGTGAAGTCGAGCACCCGCGCGAGCTCGTCGACGTCGATGTGCTTCGGGGTGAGCCCGCCGCGCAGCACGTTGTCGCTCGCGGCCATGAGCTCGATGCCGAGCCCGTCGAGATAGGCGTGGATGTTGCCGGCTGCCAGGTACAGCGACTCGCCCGCCCGCAGTCGCACGCGGTTCAGCAGCAGCGAGATGACGATGCCGGGGTCGCCCGGGTACGCCTCGGCGAGCGCGCCGACGGTCTCGAACGAGAGGGCGTACGGCGACGCGGCCGCCTCGGGCGATGCAGCGAGCGCGGTCACCCGCTCGATGACCCAGCTCGCCTCGCCGGTGTCGCCGCCGCGGCCGTCGGTCAGCAGCCATTCGACGGTCGTGCGCAGCCCGTCGGCGCCCGCGAGGTGCGATTCGAGCAGGTCGAGCGCGCCGGGTTCGGGCGCCCCGGATGCCTCGTCGGCGGCCCGGAGGACGGTGAGCACGCCGCGCACCTCGTCCAGCGGCCGGAACCCCGACAGTGCGTCGAAGGTCTCGCTCACCGCGACGATGAGCTCGGGCTTGTGGAACTCGTCCTTGTAGTTGCGGTCGTACGCGTCGATCGGCACCCCGTCGGCCTCGTCGCGGGCGAAGCCCTCGCGCGCCTGCTCGGGGGTCGGGTGCGCCTGCAGCGAGAGCGGCGCGCCTGCGGCGAGCACCTTCAGGAGGAACGGGAGGCGCGCGCCGCGGGCGGCGAGCCCGGTGCCGAGGGCCGCCACCGGATCGGCCGCGATCCACTCGGCGAGGTCGGCGTGCCCGCCGGCCGCGCCGCCCACGATGCGTGCGGGCGAGCCGGCGTGCGCACCGAGCCAGAGCTCGGCCTCAGGGCCGCCGGAGGCCGGCCGGCCGCGGTACTCGGCGATCGCGCTCCTCGATCCCCAGGCGTAGTCGCGGGGGGTGTTGTCGATCGCCACGAACATGCGTGCTGGTCCCTTTCCTCGGCGTGGGTCCAACCTAGCAACCGCTGCAGGCGTGGATTCCCGGCCTCACAGCCGGCCCCGCGTTCGTCTAGCCTTACTGCATGACCTCGGATCGGCGCAGCGCGCTCATCGGTGCGTATGCGACGTTCGCACTCTTCACGCTGCTCGCGGGCCAGTTCTGGCGCAACCTCCTCGGCTGGTGGGGCTTCGGCATCGTCGCCGCCCTCGTGCTGGGCGGCGCGATCTGGCTCGTCGTCGCGACGAGGCCGAGCTGGAACTGGCGGCGGGTGCCGAAGTCGACGCTCGTCTTCCTCGTTCTCGCGACCCTCTCGATCGCGTGGTCGTTCTACCCCGGTGCCTCCGCGCTCGGCGTCGCGCTCACGCTCGCGACGACGTTCGTCGCCGTGGCGCTCGCGCTCTGCCTGCCCTGGGCCGGCATCGCCCGCTCGCTCGGGGCGGCGATCAAGTGGGTGCTCGCGCTCTCCCTGCTCTTCGAGCTCTGGGTGACGGTGTTCGTCCGCGAACCCCTGCTGCCGAATTTCCCCGACTTCGACCCCGACGCCGAGAAGATCCCGATGGCCTTCTACTGGTCGCGGGCGCTGCTCTTCGACGGGGGCCCGATCGAGGGCATCCAGGCGAGCCGCAACCTGCTCGCCATGACCGCGCTGCTCGGTCTCATCGTCTTCGGCACGATGCTCGCGGCCGGCACGATGCGGCGGGTGAGCGGCATCTTCTGGCTCGTCGTCGCGGGTGCGGTCTTCGCCCTGACCCGGTCGGCGACCGTCGTCCTCGTCGCCGTCGTCGTCCTCGTCGCCCTCGGCTTCGCGCTGTGGGCGCGACGCGTCGGCCCCGAACGCCGTGCCGGCGTGTACTGGGCGGCCGGCGCCGCGCTCGTGGCATCCGTGGCCCTGCTCGTCGTGTTCTGGAACCGGCTGCTCGAGCTCTTCGGCAAGGGCGAGGACCTGACCGGCCGGCTCGACATCTGGAGCGCCGTGCTCGGCATGATCGGCGAGCGCCCGATCGCGGGCTGGGGCTGGGTCGGCTACTGGAACCCCTTCGTCGACCCCTTCGACGACCTCGCCGTGCGGAAGGGCGTCGTGTACCTGCAGGCGCACAACGCCTGGCTCGACGTGTGGATGCAGCTCGGCCTCATCGGCCTCATCGCCTTCGCCTCGATCGTGATCGGCGCACTGTGGCGCTCGTGGTTCCTCGCCGTCGACCGGCCGATGGATGCCTCGGGCCGATCCGTCCCGTACACCTCCGCCGCGCTCCTCCCCCTCCTCGTCCTCGTGGCGCTCATCGGCCAGAGCCTGGCGGAGAGCCGCATCCTCGTCGAGAGCGGGTGGGTGATGCTCATCGCGATCGCGTGGGCGACGAAGCGCCGCCAGTGGGAGCACGAGCCGCTGCCGACGGGTCCGCGGGCGAAGCGATTCGGCGGGCTCGACGCGCAGAGCGTGCGCGACGGGGCCCGATGACGTCGGGCGGGGCGCCGGCGCGCGCCGAGATGATCCGCGAGTTCGTGGGTTCGGCCCGGTTCGCGCAGGCGGTCTCGCTGATCGCGATCGGGCTGGCGTTCAGCACCCACGCGGTCCGCGCCCTCATCGGGTGGCCCGGCCTGCTCGCGGCCCTCGCCGGCCTGCTCGTGCTCTGCGCCGCCTCGCTGGTCACGCGCTGGCGCGCGATCGAGTGGTACGGCATCCTGCCCCTGACGATCCTCGTGTTCGTCGGCTGGTGCGCGGCCTCGGTGCTCTGGAGCACGACGCCGGGGGCCTCGGCGGCCCGGGTCGTCTACCTCGTCGCGTTCGCCGTGCTCGGCATCTACGTGGCGCTCATGCGCGACACCATCCAGATCGTCCGAGCGTTCGGCGACACCCTCCGGCTGCTGCTCACCGTCTCGCTCGCGCTCGAGCTGCTCGCGGGCATCCTCATCGACTCGCCGATCCCGTTCCTCGGGATCAACGGCGACCTCGCCGCGCTCGGCCCGATCCAGGGCATCTTCGGCTCCCGCAACATGCTCGGCTTCGTCGCGCTCATCGGGTTCATCACCTTCATCGTCGAGTGGCGGATGCACATCATCTCGCGCGGGCGCGCGATCGCCTCGGTCGCCCTCGCCCTGGGCTCCATCGTGCTCTCGGGCTCCCCCACCGCCTGGATCGCCCTCGGTGCGGCACTCGTCGCCCTCGCGGCGCTCTACGGGCTGCGGCGGGTGCCCACGGCGAGCCGCTGGCGATGGCAGCTCGCGCTGCTCGTCACCGCGGCGGCCGCACTCGTCACCGGCTGGATCCTGCGCATCCGCATCATCGAGCTGCTCGACGCCCGGGCGGAGTTCGACGTGCGCCTCGACCTCTGGCGCGAGCTGTCGCGCTACCTGAGCCTGAACCCGCTGCAGGGCTGGGGCTGGGTCGGCCGATGGCCCGATGCGCCGCCGTACACCTGGCTCGAAGCGGGGGCCGGTCGGCCGCACGAGTCGGCGCTGAACGCGTACCTCGACGCCTACTTCCAGGTCGGCGTCATCGGCGCCGTCGCCTTCGCCGCGCTGATCGGCGTCGCCCTCGTACGCGCGTGGCTGCTCGCGTCGAACCGGCGCAGCGTCGTGTACGTGTGGCCCGCCCTCGTCCTGGTCGCCGTCACGGTGACGAGCGCCGCCGAGAGCTTCGCCCTGTACGAGGGCGGGTGGATGCTCGTGGTGATCTGCGCGGTGAAGGCCGCGCGCGACATGAGCTGGCGGGACGCGCTCAAGCGGAGCTGAGCGGGTGGTCGGTTCCTTAGCCCGGTGTTTCTGGGAGAGAATTGCTGGAATGCGCACGACACCGGCCGGGCGCCGCAGCCCCGAAATTGAGCCCGTTGGAGGTCGACGGCGCGTGAAGACCAGGACCGTACTCCGATTCGCCGGCGGCTACGGCCTCTCCGTCGCCATCAGTGGCATCGTGAGCTTGGCGGTGATTCCCGCCATCATTGTGGCCGCGGGAGCCGAGGCCTGGGCGACGATCGCCGTCGCACAGGCGGTCGCGGGGTTCGGCGTGGTGTTCGCAGTGTTCGGTTGGGGGGTGATCGGTCCGACGGAGATCGCGGCACGAGCCCAGGGCGAACGCGGCGCGTACTTCTTCGATTCGCTGCTCAGCCGGGCTTGGCTCTGCGTCGTCGTCGTGCCGATCGCCGTCGTCATCGCGGTCGTGATCATCGGCCACGACGCACTGCTCGCTGCGCTCACGGTCGCGAGCGGCGTGCTGGTCGCGCTCGGCGCGGGCTGGTTCTACGTCGGCGAGGCGAGCCCGATCCGCTTCCTCTTGCTCGACACGGCCCCGCGGACGGCAGGCACCGTGCTCGGCGCCGGTGCGCTCGTCGTGACGGGCGATGCGGTCGCCTTCGCCGCCCTCCAACTGGCCGGTGTCGTCATCGCCGCAGTGCTCTCGTCCTGGGACATCCTCGCCCGCTACCGCGGCTGGCGGCTCACGCTGTCGCCGGTGAGGGCCGTTCGGAATCTCGCGGGCCAGGCGAGTCCAGTCGCCATGTCGGCGACCTCCTCGCTCTACGTGAACGTCCCGATCGTGCTCATCGACCTCTTCCTTCCGCAGGCGACCGCCGTCTACGCGCTCGCCGAGCGGATCGTGCGGCTTGCCCTGTACTCGACCCGCCCGGTCGTGCAGGTCGCGCAAGGTTGGGTGCCGAGCCCTGATCCGCGGACGCAGGCGGATCGAGCGCGACGCGTGACCCTGATCGGAATCGGCCTGGGTGTGCTCGGAGGTCTGGCCTACGGCATCGCAGGTCCGTGGATCGGTGAGGTGCTCTCGGGAGGTGCGCTCAGCATCCCCACCGATCTCGCCGTGCCGATGGCGGTGAACCTTGCCGCGATCCTCGTTTCGCAGCTCACCGGGTTCGCCTGCCTGACTGCCTACGGACTCACGCGAGTGCTCGCCACGAGCACGATCGTCGGCGCCATCGTCGGAACCGCGCTCATGTACCCGCTGATGATCTGGCTCGGCGCACCCGGTGTCGCCTGGGGTCTCGCGATCGCCGAGTCGTGTGTGCTCGCGGTCCAGCTCGCGTCGCTCGCGCCCAGGATTCGCCGAGCAGAGCCAGTAGGCTCGTAGGGGCGTCGGCAGCAGCGGCGCCTTCCCACCGAACCACGGAGCATTTCAGCGTGAGCTTGACCTGGAACGAGATCCAACGCATCGTCTTCCCACAGGACGCGGACCCCGACGTCATCTCGCTGTACCTCGATGCGGACGTGTGGGCGAAGGTCGGTGAGCGCGAGGTACGCGTCAGTGATCGCGGCCACCTCGACGACGTGCTCGGGCGAGGCAGGTTCCGTGTCGGCGCGGGCGACCGCGTCTCGTTCGCGAGCTACTTCAACGCCTTCCCCGCCTCGTACTGGCAGCAGTGGACGAACGTCGATCGTGTCCGGCTCAGTGTGGAGACAAGCGGTTCGGGCACCCTGCTCGTCTACCGTTCGACAGCCCAGGGCATCCCGCAACGCGTCGCCTCCGAACCGTTCAGCGGTACCGTGCGCCACGAGATCGAGCTGCCGGTCGTGACGTTCGGCGACGGCGGCTGGTACTGGTTCGACATCGTCGCTGGGGACCACGAGGTCGTCGTGGCAGACGGGCGCTGGGAGACCGACGCGCCCGAACTGCGCACCGGCGGGGCATCCATCGGCACGACGACCTTCAACAAGCCCGACTACTGCGTGCGCACCCTCGGGGCCCTCGCCTCAGACCCCACCGTGCGCGAGGTCATCGACCGCATCTACATCGTCGACCAGGGCAACCAGCGCGTCGTCGACGAGCCCGACTACGGCGATGTCGCTGCGCTGCTCGGCGACACCCTCGCGATGATCGAGCAGCCGAACCTCGGCGGCTCCGGCGGATTCGCGCGTTCGATGGCGGAGACCCTCGAAGCCGGCGAGAGCGACTTCATCATCCTGCTCGACGACGACGTCACGGTCGAGCCCGAGAGCATCGCTCGTGCGGTGCGCTTCGCGCGGCGCACGACGCGTCCCGTCGTCGTCGGCGGGCACATGTTCGACCTGCTCAACCGGCCGGTCCTGCACGCGTTCGCTGAGACGGTCGACCTCAAGCCCTTCGTCTGGCATGCCCAGCCCCACGACGAGGTCCCGCACGACTTCCGCTTCTCCAACCTGCGCCAGACCCGCTGGATGCACGCCCGGATGGACGCCGACTACAACGGCTGGTGGTTCTGCCTCATCCCGACCGAGGTGGTCCGCGAGATCGGTCTGTCGCTCCCCGCGTTCATCAAGTGGGACGACGCCGAGTACTGCCTCCGCGCGCGCGACGCCGGCTACCCGACCGTGACCCTGCCGGGGATGGCGCTCTGGCATGTGTCCTGGCTCGACAAGGACGACTCGATCGACTGGCAGGCGTACTTCCACGCGCGCAACCGGATCGTCGCCGCGCTCCTGCACTCCCCACACGCCGGCGGAGGCCTCCTGATGCGCGACAGCAAGCGTTGGGACCTCAAGCACCTCCTCTCGATGCAGTACTACCCCGTCACCCTGCGCCACCGGGCGCTCCGCGACATCCTGTCCGGTCCCGACCACATGCAGCGCGGCATGCCGACGATCCTCGGCGAGCTGCGCGCAGCCGCAGCCGATTTCCCCGAGAAGACCGTGCTCAAGAACGACGAGCACCTGCCCCGAACGGTCGAGGGCAAGCTCGTCTACCCGGTGCCGTCGGGAACCGCCGGCCCGAAGGGACCACGCGGCGTCCCCCTCGTCGCGTTCACCGCGAAGATGACGGCGAAGCAGTGGCTGACCAAGCCGGCGCCGCAGAACGTCGCGGAGCCGCAGGTCGAGCTCTCGAAGCGAGACGGCACCTGGTTCCGGCTCCCCTACTTCGACAGCGCACTCGTGTCGACCGCTGACGGCGCCGGCAAGGTGCGCTATACGCGCGACCCCGAGACGTTCCGGCGACTGCTCCGTGAGAGCCGGCGACTGCACGCCGAGCTCAAGCGTCGCTGGCCCGAGCTCTCGGCGCAGTACCGTGCGGCGCTTCCCGAGATCACCTCGCGCGAGGCGTGGGCACCGCACTTCACGACGGAGAAGTAGCCACCGACGAGACGAGAACGGCCCCGAGGCATCCGCCCGGGGCCGTTCTCGTGACGCGGGTCAGCGCGCGAAGCGTTCGACCAGCCTGTTCTGGAACATGCTGAGCGCGGAGCCGATCGCCATGTGCATGTCGAGGTACTGGTAGGTGCCGAGTCGACCGCCGAAGTAGACGTCGGTCTCGCCGTCCTGCAGTTCGCGGTAGGCGAGGAGCGCCGCACGGTCTTCAGCGGTGTTCACCGGGTAGTACGGCTCGTCGCCGTGCTCGGCGAAACGCGAGAACTCGCGCATGATGATCGTCTTGTCGCCGGGGTACTCGCGCTCGGGGTGGAAGTGCCGGAACTCGTGGATGCGGGTGTACGGCACCGAGGCGTCCGCGTAGTTCATCACCGAGGTGCCCTGGTAGTCGCCCACCGGCACGACCTCGCGCTCGAAGTCGAGGGTGCGCCAGCTGAGGTGGCCCGCCGAGGAGTCGAAGTAGCGGTCGAGCGGACCGGTGTAGACCACCGGCACGTTGCCGACGACGGCCGCCTTGTTGAACGGCTGCGACTCGTCGAAGAAGTCGGTCGAGAGCTTGACGTCGATCTTCGGGTGGTCGGCCATCCGCTCGATCCACGCCGTGTAGCCGTCGACCGGCAGGCCCTCGTGGGTGTCGTTGAAGTAGCGGTTGTCGTAGTTGTAGCGCACCGGGAGGCGGCTGATGACCTCGGCGGGCAGCTCGGTCGGGTCGGTCTGCCACTGCTTCGCGGTGTAGTCGCGGATGAACGCCTCGTAGAGCGGGCGGCCGATCAGCGAGATCGCCTTCTCCTCGAGGTTCGCGGCCGTCTTCGTGTCGAACTCGTCGGCCTGCGAGGCGATGAGCGCACGAGCCTCGTCGGGCGAGTAGGCGGCGCCGAAGAACTGGTTGATCGTGCCGAGGTTCACCGGCAGCGGGTACACGACGCCGTCGTGGTTCGTGTACACCTTGTGCACGTAGTTCGTGAACTTCGTGAACCGGTTGACGTACTCCCACACCTTCTCGTTCGAGGTGTGGAAGAGGTGCGCGCCGTACTTGTGCACCTCGATGCCGGTGGTCGGGTCGTTCTCGCTGTAGGCGTTGCCGCCGATGTGGTCGCGCCGGTCGATGACCTGCACGGTGAGGCCGAGCTCGTTCGCGGCACGCTCGGCGATGGTGAGGCCGAAGAAGCCGGAGCCGACGATGAGGAGATCCATGCAGTGCGCTTTCTTGCTCGAGGAACGCCGCAGGCGCGGCTGCGCAGCGTGCCTCGAGGCACCGCTGCGCCCATCCAGTCTATCGACCGAATTCCCACCCGGCATCGGACGGAAAGGCGTCCGGGCGCATTCTGGCAAGATGGAGTAGATGTCCACCAATCCCGACGCCACGCGTCCGCACGCGCTCGCCCGCCTTTGGGGCAACAGCGTCATCCGCTATCTCGCCGTTGGCGGGTTCTGCTTCGTCGTGGACGTCGCACTGCTCTGGCTCGCCCACGAGGCGCTGGGCGTCCCGCTCGCTATCTCCGCCCCCATCGCGTTCCTGGCCTCATTCGCGGTCACGTACACGATGCAGCGCGTGGTCGCATTCGCGTCCGACGCCAAGGTCGTGCCGAGCGTCGGACGCTACACCGTGCTCGTGATCTTCAACACGATCGCCACGACGGTGATCGTGTGGGGTGTCGACGCGCTGGGGGGCGAGTGGCTCGTCGGCAAGGTCCTGGCGGTCGCCGCGACCACCGTGTGGAACTACTTCATATACCGTTACTGGGTGTTCACCCGCACCCGAAAGGACCAGTCCGCCGATGTATAAGGGTGCAGTCGTCGCCGCAGTCGTTCCTGCCTACAAGGAAGAGCGGATGATCTCGAGGGTCATCGACACGATGCCCGAATACGTCGACCACATCGTCATCGTCGATGACTGCAGCCCCGACGGCACCAGTGAGGTCGTCAGGGCGAGCACAGACCCGCGCGTCACGCTCATCCGCCACGAGGTGAATCAGGGGGTGGGCGGCGCGATCATCACGGCGCACCGCCAGGCCATGGCCCTGGGATCGGACGTGAACGTCGTGATGGCGGGTGATGCGCAGATGGACCCCGCGTATCTTCCGGGTCTGCTCGACAGGGTCACGGAGGACGGCTACGGATTCGCCAAGGCCAACCGGTTCTACTCTCCTGAGTCGTTCAAGGGGATGCCTGCGCATCGGGTGTTCGGCAACATCGCCCTGTCCTTCCTGACCAAGATGGCCTCCGGATACTGGAACCTCTTCGATCCGCAGAACGGATACACAGCGATCCGGACGGAGGTGCTCGAGCGCGTTCCGCTCGATCGTGTCGCGACGCGCTACAGCTTCGAGAACGACCTCCTCATCCACCTGAACATCCTGCAGGTGCCTGCCGTCGATGTCCCGATCCCAGCGATCTACGGCGACGAGGTGTCCAGCATCCGTCTCAGCAAGGTGGTCCCGGAGCTGATCGGCCGACTCTGGTCGGGGTTCTGGTCCCGTGTCTGGTATCGCTACGTGCTCTGGTCGTTCTCCCCGATCGCCCTGCTCGGGTTCCTCGGCCTGCTGCTCTTCGTCTTCGGGGTCGGCGTCAGCGTCTGGATGGTCTTCCAGATCGCCGCATCGGTCGTGGCCACCGCCGCGACGGTCATGCTCGCCGCACTGCCGTTGATGATCGGCACGCAGCTGCTCGTCAGCGCGCTGCAGCTGGACATACAGGCGACCCCTTCAACGCCGACCTACCCGCCGTTCGCGAGCACGACCCCGTGACGCATCGTGGGCGCGCCGGCTGGGACCCAGCCGGCGCGCCCACGACGATGGCCGCGGCTGGGCCTCAGCCGGCGCCGACGACCAGGCGGGGAGTTCCCGCCCAGGCCGCGGCATCCGTTGCATTGCGTCCGTCGACGAGCAGGCGGACTCCGGGGAGCTGACCCGGCGCGAGCACGCGGTAGACGGCGTGGTCCGTCTGGATGATGGCGAGATCGACGTCGGCGCCCAGCGTGTGCGGTGCGAAACCCATCGCAACGAGCTCATCGTCCGAATAGAGCGGGTCGTGCACCGTCACGACCGCGCCGCGGGCCCGGAGCGCCTCCACGGTCGGGAACACCCCGGAGAACGCGGTCTCCTTCACACCGCCGCGGTACGCGGCGCCGAGCACGACCGTGCGGAGACCCTCGAGCGAGCCGAGCACGCTCTCCGCCTTCGCGACCATCCGCTCGGGCATCGACGCGTTCAGCACCCGCGCGGTGCGAACGATGTCCGCGTCGGGGTCGGTCGCGAGATACAGTCGCGGATAGACCGGGATGCAGTGCCCGCCGACGGCGATCCCCGGGCGGTGGATGTGGCTGTAGGGCTGCGAGTTGCACGCCTCGATCACGCGGTAGACAT
This sequence comes from Agromyces sp. NPDC058064, assembly GCF_042885275.1. Lineage (NCBI taxonomy): Bacteria > Bacillati > Actinomycetota > Actinomycetes > Micrococcales > Microbacteriaceae > Agromyces > Agromyces sp. NPDC058064. Next base: position 53,596 of record NZ_JBHVSE010000001.1, read on the forward strand.
CGATGCCGTTCGCTGCCGCGAAGAGCGCGAACTGGTTCGCCAGTCCGATGTTGACGTCGCGGTAGGTCGTCTCGGCGAGCTTCGCCATCTCGGATGCCTCGGCGCTGCCCAGATCCCACACGCCGTTCGGCTGAGGCAGATCATCGCGCTCGTCGAACTGGAGGACCGCCTCGTAGAACTCCCGAGCCCGTCGGGTGCCCTCGTCCGACAGGCTTCCGATGAGCTTGGGGTACTTGCGCAGGTCGGCGAAGACGCGCCCCGTGAGCACGCGCTCGGGCGAGAAGACGACGTGGAAGTCCTCCCCCTCGACCAGCCCGGAGATCTCCTCGATCATCGGCTTCCAGCGCCCTCGGGTGGTGCCGACCGGCAGAGTCGTCTCGTATGACACGAGCGTGCCCGGGGTGAGGTGCTCCGCGAGCGAGCGCGTCGCGGCGTCCATCCATCCGAAGTCGGGCTCCCACGTCGTGTCGTCGACGAAGAGGGGGACGACGATCACGACCGCGTCCGCCTGGGGGATGGCTTCGGAGTAGTCGGTCGTGGCCCGCAGCCGGCCGGCGGGGACGAGCGCGGAGAGCTTCTCCTGCAGCTCCGCCTCCCCCGGGAACGGCTCGATCCCGGCGTTGATCGAAGCGACCGCATCGGCGTTGACGTCGACCCCGATCACCTCGTGACCTGAGTCGGCGAACTGGACGGCGAGGGGAAGCCCGATCTTTCCGAGGGCCACGACGGCGATACGCATGAATTCCATCATATTCGGATGACGGGACGATGCTGGCGCCCCCTCGATCACGAATCGGCGGAAGGATTTCGAGATGCGTCGAACTTCAGGGCGGCATCGGGGATGACGCGGGCCGGCACCCCGACGAGCAGGCTGCCCGCGGGTGCGCGGGTTCCCTCCTTCACGATCGCGCCGGCGGCGACGATCGAGCCGTCCCCGATCTCGCACCCCATCAGGATGACGGCGTTCGCCCCGATGTGGACGCGGCTGCCGATCGTCGTCGCCCGTCGCTCGATGGGCAGGGCGCGACCAGAGACGCAGCGGGCGACGGTCGAGTGCGTGTAGATGTGGACACCCGACGACACGTCGCAGCCGTCGCCGATCGTGAGCCCGCCGCTGCCGTCGATGACGCAGAACGCCCCGATCCAGCAACCCTCGCCGATCTCCGGGTCGCCGATGAGCCAGGCATGCGGGTTGTACGGGTTCGCGGGAATACCCGATGCCTCGGACGCTGCCATACCGATCCCCGATTCTGATGTGCGCACACTGGCGGATGGTAGCCTTGCCTCTGGTCCGCTGGCCGCGATCGCCAGGCAATCCTATCGAAAGTTCACCTCGTTGACGCTTGCAAACCGTTCCATCCTGGTCACCGGCGGCGCCGGGTTCATCGGAAGCCACCTCGTCGATCGGCTCATCTCGGAAGACCCTGCGAAGCTCGTCGTCGTCGACAACTTCTTCCTCGGGAATGAGGGGAATCTCGCCCCCGCACTCGCCCGACGCGACGACCTCGAGATCATCCGGCTCGATGCATCGGACCTCGCCGCAATGCAGGACGTCGTGACGACCCACGGGATCGACACGGTGTTCGATCTCGCCGTCGTGCCGCTGCCGACCTCGCTCACCTTCCCGCACTGGACGATGCAGACGAACATCGGCATCACCACGACGTTCTGCGAGATCACGCGACGAGGGCTCGTCGAGCGATACGTGCACTTCTCGAGCTCCGAGGCCTACGGCTCCGGACGATACGTGCCGATGGACGAGGAGCACCCGCATGATGCACTGACCCCGTACGCGGCGAGCAAGTCGGCCGAGGACCACATCATCCGCTCGTACGTCAGCACGTTCGGGATCGACGCGACGATCATCCGCCCGTTCAACAACTACGGGCCTCGCCAAAACCCGGGTTCGTACGCCGGAATCATCCCGATCATCGTCCGCTGCGTTCGCACGGGACAACCGATCACGATCTTCGGCGACGGGGAGCAGACCCGCGACTTCACCTTCGTCCGTGACACCGCCGAGCTCACGATCGATATCTTCAACAACCCCGAGTGCCGCGGACTGGAGCTCAACGTCGCGACCGGCGTCGGCACGTCGATCAACGACCTCGTCGCCCAGATCCTCACCATCATGGGTCGACCTGATCACCCGGTGGTGCACGTGGAGGAGCGGCCGGGCGATGTCCGCCGCCACCTCGCCGACGTCAGCCGACTGGTCTCCTACGTCGGCCATCACCCGCCGGTGCTGAGCGACGAGGCGCTGCGGGAAACCGTCGAGTGGTACGAAGAGATCCTCGCGTGAGGCTCAACGTTCCGCTTCTCGGCGAGGCCGAGCTCGAGGCGGTCGGCTCTGTGCTCGCGACGGGGTTTCTCACCCAGGGGCCGAGGGCGCAGGAGTTCGAGTCGCTCGTGGCTCAGCTGGTCGCCACCGACCACGCCTACGCGACGAGCTCGGCGACCACGGGCATCCATCTCGCGCTGCACGCCTGCGGGGTCGAACCGGGCGACGAAGTCGTCGTACCCGACTATTCCTTCCCCGCGACCGCCAACGCCGTCATCCAGCAGGGCGCGGTACCGGTGTTCGTAGACATCGATCCGGCCACCTTCAACATGGATCCGACGAAGCTCGAGGCGGCGATCACCGACCGCACCGCCGCCATCATGCCGGTCCACGCGTTCGGTCTTCCCGCGGACATGAACGAGATCAACGCAGTCGCCGCGGCCCGCGGCCTCCCCGTGATCGAGGACGCCGCGTGCGCCCTCGCCGCGACCTACCGAGGCGCCGCGGCAGGGGCCCTCGGTACTGCGGGCGTCTTCTCGTTCCACCCGCGGAAGATCATCACGACGGGCGAGGGCGGGATGATCACCACCTCGGACGCGGGAGTGGCCGAGCGCATCGCCGTCCTGCGGACCCACGGTGCGGTCCGCGGGGACACGTACATGTCGTTCGTGGACGCCGGCTACAACTATCGCCTGAGCGACATCAACGCCGCCATCGGGATCGCGCAGATGGAACGGCTGGATCACATCCTCGAGCGACGACGCAGCCTCGCCGCCGCGTACGACGATCGCCTCGCCGAGGTCGACGGCGTGACGTCGCCGATCGTTCCCGGAGACCGGACGCACACCTTCCAGTCGTACGTCCTGATGCTGGACGAGGTGTTCGATCGCGATGCCGTGATCCAGGCGCTCAAGGCCCGCGACGTCGAGACGACGCTCGGCACGTACTCCATGCACCTGCAGCCGTACTTCCGCGATCGCTTCGCGATCGCAGATGAAGCGCTCCCCGAGAGCACGCGGGCGCACCGACAGGCCCTCACGGTGCCGCTCTATCCGCAGATGACGGAGTCGGATGTGGACTCCGTGGTCGATGCGCTTCGCATCACGCTCGCGGACTCGCGTTCGGTACGCGCAGACTAGGGCGACGTACGTGCTCCGATACCTCCATCAGGCGCGCGCAGGCCTCCCCCGGTTCGCACAGAAGGCGGCGCTGCACGCGAGCTACGCGTGGCACCGGCGCAGCGGCGTGGGCAACGCACAGGTCTCGTGGGTGGTCGGGCCGCAGGAGGTGGCGACCATGGTGCGCCAACTTGCCGACCAGATCCCCGACTCGCACACCGTGAACCTCGTCCGGCATCCCTTCTACTCGTTCGCGTACGACACCGAGGTCGACATGGGCGTCGGCGGCATCCGGGGCAGGCTTCGGCGCCTGTACGCAGGCCCGTGGATCCTGGGCCGTCTGGCACGGCGCGCGCGCGGATTCGTTTACGTGAGTCGGACGGGTTTCCTCTCGAGGCTCGACGACTCCCGAGACTACGAGTTCGGCTTCCTCAAGCGGAGGGGCCTGCGCATCGTCTGCGTCTTCACCGGCACCGACATCCGGTCGCCGAAGCTCATGAAGGAACTCGAGACCACGCTCGGCCGGCCCAACGTGTCGACCTATCAGGGATTCGCCGATCGTGCCACGGTCTCGGCGGACTTCGACGAGAAGACCCGCCGCGCAGCGCGGGCCGCCGATCGCCATGCGGATCTGATCTACAGCATGCGCAACGATCAGCGGTCGTATCTCACGCGGCCCACGCTGCCGTTCCTCTACTTCTATCCCGACGACGGCGTCCAGGACACGAGCGCGAAGTTCTCCTCTCCGGTCCGCCTCCGCGTGCTCCACGCGCCCTCGTCGCCCATCATCAAGGGGACCCAGGTCGTTCGCGCCGCTGTGCAGGCCCTTCGCGACGAGGGCCGCGAGTTCGACTACGAGGAGCTCATCGACGTGCCTCACGAACGTGTGGTCGCTGCGCTTCGCGACGCGCACATCGTGCTGAACCAGTTCTACGCATTCGTGCCGGGGGTCTTCGGGGTCGAGGCCCTCGCGGCCGGCTGCGCGGTGCTCCAGAGCGCCGATCCGTCCGCCGAACCCGACCTGCCCGGGTGGGACGAACCGGCCTGGTTCGTGACCCAGGCGCATGAGGTGACAGCGCATCTGCGCACCCTCCTCGACGACCCGGCGCTCGCCGCGAGGTATGCACGCCTCGGTCAGCAGTGGGTGCGCGACCACGCACTCGCCTCGGAATCGGGGCGCGTCCTCCGGGAGCAGCTCGGCCGGGTCCTCGCCGACAATCCGCACGTCACGCGCTGAGTCCGGTTTCCACGGTCGCCCGTACGAAGGTCAGAACAGCCGTCTCAGGTAGGGCACCCGTCGAGCGGTCAGGCTGATCGCGAACGAGATCGCAACCACCACCGCCCAGATGACGACGGTGACGATCAAGGAACTGGTCACGGCGCCACCGAGCGCGACAGCGGCCATCCGAACCAGGATCAGAACCACGAAGTGCACGAGGAAGACGCCGAACGCGGCGTCCGACAGCGTGGCGAGCACACGGCGTGCCCGGGGCGGGAGGGCGACGGCCGCGAAGATGCCCTGGAACGACAGGAAGACACCGCACGCCGCGAGCGCGGTCGCCAACCCGAGATAGCCGAGGGGAAGCACCGCGTTCAGGGTCGGATGGTCGGCGCGCGTCCCGGACTGCCAGACGATCTCCGCGAGAAGTCCGACGGTGGCGATCACGACGACCGCAAGGGTGGTCCCCCTCGGAACGAACACGCGCAACGCCCACCCCGCGAGGAAGTAGCCCACGTAGGGGAGCCACTGCGTGAGCGCGTTGAGCACGATCGACTGCGGCTGGCCGATCGCGGTGAACACGGAGGCGAGCGTGTAGGTCAGGATCGTGGCGGCCAGCGCCGATGCGGCGAAGATCCGGGCTCGCCCCTCTCCCCCGCCACGGAGGAAGGCGGCGAGCACCGGCGCCACCGCATAGAGGCCGACGATGAGGAAGAGGAAGTAGAGGTGGGTGTACGGGGTTCCTGCGGCCAACAGCCCGACCACGCCCAGCGGGGTGAGTTCCGCGCCGCTGATGAGCATTCTCACGACGAAGATGTAGAACAGCGGCCAGAACACGAAGGCCGGCCCCAGTCGGAGCAGGCGCCGACGATAGAACGACGCGGGTCCGTTCCGATGCGTGCCCTCCCCCAGGAGGAGCGCTCCGCTGACCATCACAAACACGGGGACGACCCAGATGTTCCCCGCATTGACCGCGAGGGCGAACCACCACGACAGCGATCCGGAGATCTCCGGGTTCGAGACCATGATCCCGGTCACGTGGATGGCGACGACCCCCAGCACCGCGGCGACGCGCAGTCCGTCGAGAGCGACTACCCGTTCGACGGCGCGGTGGAGGGGAGGTGCATCGGCGTGGGTCATCAGTGGTCCTCGGATAGCGTGGCTGGCCCTGCGTTCTCGAGGAGGTGCGGCGAGAGAGCGTGGGGCTTGGTCGGGTGCCGTGATGCCGAGATCGTCGGCGAGCTCGGCCGGGAGCATCGGAGAGCGACCGCCGCCCTCGCGGCGGGCGCGTGCCCCTCAGGAACGGAGAACCCCGTCCCGCCGCTTGATGATCTTCACCGCCGTCAATCCTACCCAGAGCAACCCGTCGCCCTGCTCGGGAGTCGCCGATGCGGGCCGGGCGACGTGGACGTGTTAGCGTGAGTCGCCATGACCGGATCAGCAATCGTCGCGTACGTCCGCGCCCGGTCGGGCGCAATCCTCACTTGGGCGATCGTTGCCGCAACGTTCCTCATCACCTACGTCACGTTCATCCGCTGGTATCGGTTCTTCTTCCCCGACTCGCGCTACTACCTCGCGATGGCGTACCTCTTCGGCGGAGCCGATCCCGAGACTGCCCGCGATCTCACCGTCGACTTCGCCGACCCGCGGGGAATCCCGGTCCCGCCGGTCGACGACCTGTTCGGCTGGGGCCTTGTCCAGCCCCGTGTCGTGTATCCGGTCCTGAGTGTGCCGTTCGTGAAGCTGTTCGGCGCGCACGGGCTCGCGGTGGTCCCGCTGCTGGCTGCGGTCGCACTGACGATCCTGCTCACCCTCATCCTCATGCGCCGTTACGGCAACGTCGTGGCGGTCGCCACGATGCTGCTGGTGAATGGCAGCCTGTTCCTGATGTCGTTCCACACCGGAATGCTCACCGAATCGCTGTCGGGGCTCTTCGCCGTGCTCGCACTCATCGCCGCCTGGCGTTGGCTCGAACGGCCGACCCCGTGGCTCCTCGTGGCCATGGGCGCGGCGACGGCGGCCTCCGCCTTCACTCGCCAGGCGACGCTGATCATGGCCGGCGCCTTCGTCATGGCGTGGCTGCTCGGATCGCTCGTCGGGCGCCGGAACAGCCCGTGGATGTGGCCCGCGATCGTCGTCGGCGGGACCGCCGTCGGCTGTCAGGTGCTGCAGAGCCTGATCTTCCCGTCGTTCTCGCAACTGGACCAGTTCCTCAAACAGGCCGGCGCCGAAACGCTCGGTGAAGCGATACTGCGCGTCCCCGCAATGCTGCTGCACATCCTCGCGTCCGATGCGGCCGCCATGATGCGGGCAGACCGCACGCTCCTGTTCCTCATCGGTCTCGCGGTCGCCTCGATGATCCTGTTCTGGAGACGTACCGAGTCGCACCTTCTGCTCGGGGCGATCCTCGGGATCGCGCTCTACAACGTCACCAATGGGACGCCGACGCAGTTCCGCTACGCGACACCGGGTCTGGTCTTCTACGTGCTCGCCGCGGCGGTGATCATCGCGCACACCGCCGACCGGGTGACGAAGGCCATCACGGACCGCCGCAATCGGTCGATGGCCGAAGGCACGACTGACCCGTCGGCGGGATCCGCGGCGGAGCCGGCAGGCTGACGACCCGCCTGACCCGAACTATTCGCGGTCGGGCAGACCCGGCTGGAAGTGGCGTGCGGCGAACGAGGCCGCGAGGAACCGCAACGGAGCGTCCCTCGCCAGGGTGCGCCGATACGGCCGTGTGGTCAGCGGCCGCACCCCGAGGTAGCGACGGCGCTCCGTCACGAGACGGTCGATGACGCCTCGTTCGGGCGCTGCGCTCATCAGTTCGCCGACGAGGTCGGAGTCGACGCGGGAGAGCACAACTGAAACGCGAGGCGCGAGCTGGAGCAGGATCGGCAGCGCCTCGCGCACCGCCTCGACCGTCTCATCGGCCCAGTAGCCGCCGGACCTACCTGCGGCCCCGAACAGCTGGACGCGGATGAGCTTGGCCACGATGGAGGTCTTCTCCGCCTCGGAGAGGCGACCCCAGAAACCCTCCAGCGTGAGCGGGCCGACGAAGGCGAGCTCTGCCCGCATCGGACGCGGCGCCGCCGTCACCCGGTCTCCGGCCCCTTCCCCGACGATGTACGGGAATCCGCGGTCCGCCATGGCGATCCGCCCGGATTCGAACCACAGCCTCAGGCTCGGCGCGATGTCCTCACCCGTCTCCAGACCTGCCACGGGCACCGCCAGCGGAGCGAGCCCGCTCGCGAGCAGTCCCATCGTGCTGGTCCGGTACGCGAGACGGTCCTTGGCCGGCTCGAGCATCGTGCGCAGCATCCTTCTGGGAGGTGTCGGGAAGTCCACGCCGGACGGTTCTTGGACCATTCGCGGCATCACCACGTCGGCGCGATGCCGGTGCGCGGTCGCCAGCCACGAATCGAGGGCTCCCCGAGCGAGGTGATCGTCCGAGTCGATCTTGGTGAACCACGGCGCCGAGACGTCGGCGAGTGCGAAGGCGAGCGGACCGGCGGGCGAGTGCACACCGTCATCGAACGCCGTCACCTCCACGCGCGGGTCATCCGCGTGCTCGTGCAACGCAGCGCGAATGCCTGCAGGATCGGTGTTGTGGGCGATCACCCGTAGACGAACGTCGCATTCGGACCCCTGAAGCACCGATGCCGCCAGGCGCCGGATCGGTCGCGTCGGCGTGTGCACCGGGACGATGACCTCGATCTCAGGCATCACGCGCGCTCTCCGGCGATCGCCTCGACGGCCGAGCGCCAGACCGGCACCTGGTGCTCGGCCGACAGCTCACGCGCCGCCTCGTGCGCCGCCGACTTCCACTGCCGTACCCGCTCGGCGGTGAGCCCGTCGAGTTCTGCCGCCAGGGCGTCGGCGGTGAAGTCGGCCGCAGCGGTGCCGAACCCGCGCGGGCCCATGACGCGCATCATCTCGGGCGACGGCCCGATGATCAGGCCCAGTCGGGCCTGCACATATTCGAAGAACTTGTTCGGCAACGCGTAGGCGTTGTTGAAATTCGTCGGGGCGAGCATGTGCAGGCCGACGTCGTAGGCGTTGAGCGTCGTGACCAGTGTGTCGAACGGCACCGGGTCGATCACGCGCACCCCGGGTGTCGCAGCCGCACGCGCGACGAGCTCTTCGCGATAGGCCGGGTCGTTCGGCGTCAGGTACAGGTCGAGCGTCACATCGGTCCGCGACGCGACGGCGTCGACGAGGACTTCGAGCCGACGGTTCCGCAGCGCCGCGCCAGCGTGCACGAGGCGGATCGGGGCTCCGACCGGGCTCGGGTCGAGGTCGGCGAACGGAGGGGCGTTCATGACCACCGAGGCGTCGAGTCCGAACTCGTCGCGATAGCGGTCCGCGATGGTCGCGCAGACGGTGGTCGTGGATGCCGCCCGTGCGACGTACTTCCGCAGCTGCCAGCGCAGGAAGGGCGCCACGAACAGCCTGAACCGGAGCATCTCGGAGTTCTGCTCCGGGGCGAACTCGTGCAGGTCCGAATGGAACCCGAGCGACGGTTCGAGCCTCACGGCGATGCCGGCAGCGTCGACGTCGTTGGCGATGATGACCTCCGCGCCACCGGGTCGCACATTGTCGAGGACCCAGGACACCGCGGGATTGTGCTCGAACGCCCATCGGTACGCGCGCGCCATCACCGCCGGCCGCGGATAGCGCCATGCCACCCGATCGTCGGGGATCCGGTGGTGCGCGGACACGCCCGGCGGCTTCGGCCCATAGCCCACGGTCGTCACCTCGAACTCGCCGGCGAAGAGGTCGATCTGCTTCCGCACCCGTGGATCGGAGACGAGGGTCGAGAACGAGATGATCAGGAGATTCATGCGGAGTGGCCTTCGGGGTTGCCTGCGAGGTGGTACGCGCGGAGGTACTCTGCGCGACGGAATTCCGGTGCGAAGCGCTGCTGGGCCCGGCGTGCGATCTCGGTGGGAGTGGCCGGCGTCCGACTGCCCACCACCGCGATGACCGCGTCCGTGTAGAGCCCCGGATCCTGCGCGGCGACGAGCACGCCGTCCGCCGGGCCCACGAACTCCCCCTGGCCGCCGCGCGAGCCGACCACGACGGAGAGGCCGTGGGTCAACGCCTCCGCGATCGAGACGCCGAACGTCTCGCCCTCGGTGGGGAGGAGGAAGACGTCGGCGCCGAGCAGGCCGTGCGAGACCTCCTCCGGCGCCAGGCTGCCCTCGAGCTCGATGCGGTCCGCCACTCCGAGCTGCGCGGCCGTGCTCATGACTTCGTCGCGCAGCGGACCCTCGCCGATCCAGCGGAGGGTCGCCGGGTACCCACGGGCACGGAGTCCGGCGAGCGCCCGAACAGCCATGATGGGGCCCTTCCGCTGGATGATCCCCCCGACGGCGATCAGTCGGATGTGATCGGCCTGCTCCCGTTCCAGGGCGGCGCCGCTCGGTGGGAGCATGACATGGTTCGGGATCACCATCGTCGGGCCGGCACGGTGGCGCCGGACGGCACTCGCGAGCGCCTCGCTCACCGTCACGACGACGTCGGGCCGCTTCAGTCGGCGCGCCAGGAGCGAGCCCATCGCTCTGACACCGATGGGCGCGGTCTCGGGCGCGAGGAAGCCCGACCAATGCTCGGTGTGCACCCAGGGCACCTTCAGCGCCGTGCCGCCCAGCGGGAGCAGCGACGAGATCGCCATGCTGTGCAGCAGGTCGTGCTCAAGGGCCAGTTCCGCGATGTACCGCCGCGCACGCCGGATGGATCGCGGGGATCGAACCGCCATCGGAACGCGATGCACGGCGATCCGACCGAGCTGGTCGACGCGGGCCTGGGCGAGCTGGGTTGGCGGGACCAGATGAACGACCGTCACCTCATGATCGAGGGCGAGCAACTCGACATCGCGAAGATTGAAGATCCCGGACCCCGGAGCCCACGGGCCGGGAAACCACGTCGTCACTACGAGCACGCGCACTCAAGCACGCTATCAGTCTGCCATGAGGTTCCCGCGCGCGGCGGTGACCTCGTTGTAGTGGGACAACAGTTCCTCGGCCGCACCCTGCGCGCTTCGCCGCGATCGCACGAAATCGACCCCAGCGGACCTATGGTGGCCGTACTCGAGGTCGGCCATGGTGATCCAGCGATGCAGGGCGAGTGCGAGGGCGTCGACGTCGTCCTGTGGCACGAGCGTTCCGGTGGCGGAGTCCTCGACCATCTCGGTCAGCCCCCCGGATGCATACGCGACGACCGGCGTGCCGCACGCCTGCGCCTCGAGCGACACCAGCCCGGCCGCCTCCGACCACTCGGCCGAACTCCGCGACGGCATGACCAGCACCCGCGCCGCTCGATACTGCTCCCGGAGTGCGGCACGAGACAGCGGACCCAAGACTTCGATGTGGGGATGCTCTCGGGCGGCGGACCTGACCTCCGCCTCGAGCGGCCCGCCACCCGCCAGCCGGAGGCGATGGGGCGTCGTCGCGTGCAGGCTGATGGACGCCCGCAGTGCATCGCGGACCCCCTTGTGCTCGACCAGACCGCCCGCGTAGAGCACGACGGGCTCGTCGACGTCGCCTTCCGCTCCGGGCGTCCCGGGGGTGAAGAACGAGGTGTCGATGCCCTGGTACATGACGCGCAGCCGTCGTGAGTCGATACCGTCCGCGATTGCACGATCGGCGAGCCAACGGCTGACCGCGAGGAACCGGGTCGTGCCAGCCGTCGTCGCACGCAGGTTCGCACGCGTGATGGCACCCCAGACGCCGGCGCTCTGGCGCTTCAGCGCGAACACGTCATATCCGTGGAGCGTGGTCACCAGCGGGACGCCCAGTCGCCTCGCCGCGGATGAGGCCGGCAGACTCCACGTCGCGAAATGCTGATGCACCACGGCTGGCTCGAAGCGCCGGATGTCCCGAGTCACGCGGCCGCGGACCGCCTGCACGCGAAGGGTGTCGATCCGAGATCCCGGGCGCAGCATCATGGCCGAGTGGATCGGAATGCCGACCTCCTCGGTCACGCGCGCCGACGGCGAGAACAAGGCGAACTCATGCCGGTCGCGGAGAAGCATCGCGTGCTGCACGACGAAGTACGTCGGCGGGATGGCGACGGGACCGCAGGTGAGCGCGATTTTCACGCTACAGTCGCTTCCCGTCCGCCACCAGGCCGTCGACGAGCCGCAGCCACTTCTGCATCTGCTCCTGCGCACCGAGCGCTCTCGCACTTGCGTGCGCGTTCGCCTTCCAAGCCGCGACGCGAGTCGCATCGAGGTCCGCGATCGTCCGCGCGAGATCGGCGGCGTCGAACCCGGCCGACACTGCACCGAGCCCGTGCTCTTCGACATACTCGACCATCTCCGGCGACGGACCGATGAGGATGCCGAGACGGGCCTGGACGTAGTCGAACAGCTTGTTGGGGAGCGCCCAGGCGTTGTTGAAGTTCGTGGGCGGCAGCAGGTGGACGCCGACGTCGTAGGCGTTCAGCGTCCGAAGGAGGTCGGAGTACGGAACCGGGTCATGGATCGTGATTGCAGGATCATCGGCGACGCGGGCCTTCAGCTCTTCGAGATAATCCGGGTGGTTCGGAGTCAGGTAGAGATCGAGCGTGACGTCGGCGCCGCTCAGTGCAACGGCATCAACCATCTCCGTGAGCCGGCGATTCCGCAGGCATGCTCCGCTGTGCACGAGCCGGATCGGCATGGAGACGGGAGTCGGTTCGGCGTCGGTGTACGGCGCCGCGTTCGTCACCAACTCCGGACGGAAACCGAACTCCTTCTCGTACTCGCGCACGAGGCCGTTGCTGACCGTCGACCACGACCCCGCACGGGTCACGTAGTGTCGGCAGACCCACTCGTGGAAGGGCCTGATGCGCTTCGCCCACAGCGCGTGCTCCTCGTTGAGACGAGGCGTGTACTCGTGGAGATCCGCGTGAACGCCGAACCTCGGCTTCAGCCAGAGGCCGACGGGAACGGCTTCCGTCTCGTTCGCGAAGACGACGTCGAAGTCGCCCGGGCGAAGGTGCGCCTTGACCCACGCCACCGCCGAAATCCGCCAGTAGGCGGCTCGATACATTCGCAGCGTGATCAGTCGTCCGTTCAGATCCTGATAGCTCGCGGAGCGCGGCATCTCGATATGGCGGTCGACGCCTGCGGGTGCCGGGCCGTAGCCGCACGTGGTCACTGCGTATCGGTCGCGGAAGACCTCGATCTGTTTGAGGACTCGCGCATCGGAGACGATCGGCGAGAACGAGAGGATCAGCAGCCGAGGTTTCGTCACAGCTCCGTCCCGTCGGGGTTGAGGCCGGCGAGCCGGGCCTGTTGCGCGAACTCGGGCTCAGCCGAGATCACCTCGGCGAACGTTCCCCGTGCCTCGATTTTTCCGTCGCGCATGAACCAGATCTGGTCGTAGTCGCGGATCGTCGACAATCGGTGCGCGACGGAGATGACCGTCACCTCGCCACGAAGCTCCTGGATCGCGCGCGTCACGGCGGCCTCGGTCCGGGTGTCGAGCGAACTCGTCGCCTCGTCGAGCACGAGGACGAGCGGGTCGCTGTACAGGGCGCGCGCGATGCCGAGCCGTTGACGCTGCCCGCCCGAGAGCTGAAGGCCCCGATCTCCGACACGGCCGCGGATGCCGTCGGGGCGCGCCTCGATGACGTCCAGCAGCTGTGCTCGCGAAAGCGCGGAGCGCACGCGTTCCTCGTCGTAGTCCTCGCGCCACGTCAGCGCGACGTTCTGAGCGATGGTCGCGTCGAAGAGCGCCACATCCTGGGGGACGTACGCCACGCGCTCGCGCCAGCTCGCCATGACGTCGGTGAGGTTCTGCTCGCCCAGGAGGACCCGCCCCGACGTCGGGGAGATCAGGCCGAGCAGGATGTCGATCAGCGTCGACTTTCCCGCGCCGGAGGAGCCCACGATTCCGAGGCGCGAACCGAGGGGCAGCACGCCGGTCACGCCGTCCAGCGAAGGATGCTCGGCGCCCGGATAGCTGAACCGGACCTCGTCGAGCACCAGGTCGGCGGGCTCACCCTCGATGGGATCGAGTCCGATCTTCTCCGCTGCCTCCTGGTACCGCCGAGACGCGTCGATGTCGCGGAGGACGGCGTCGGCGTGCGGGATGTTCGCCGTCATCATCGACATGAGCGACTGGAATCCCGTGAGTGAGGGAACGAGGCGGAAGCCTGCAACCCCGAACAGCGCGACCGCCGCGATCGCCTGCGTGGGCCCCGCGATGAGATAGCTGATCCCACCGACGAGCAGGAACCCGCCGACGATCGCGGCATCGAGGACGAACCGCGGGATGGCGGAGAGGAAGTTGATGTTGGCGCGCGCCTTGGCCGCATGGCGGCGGTCCTCATGGACGACCCGCGCGACCTCGGCCGACTTCCCGCGGAGCGTGATCTCCTTGAGCGCGGAGACCATGTCGGTCATGAGGGACGCCACGCGGAACGAGTAGTCGCGGTTGACGCGTCCGGCCTGCACCGTGCGGTTCGCGAGAACCACGTACAGCAGCACCGCGATCCCGCCGAGGTACGCCACGGTGACGAGCGCCGTGAGCGGCTGCACGACCACGATCACGAGCACGACGAGCGCGGCGGTCGTCAGGAGCGTCGGCAGCGACATGAACGGGAGCAGGAAGCCGGACGTGACGTTCGCGATGCCGACGTCGGCGAGGCGCACGAGGTGGGTCGTGTTCCGCTGGAGGCGCTCGACCCACGGGGCGCGGATGTACGCCTCGAACAGCCGGTCGCCGATCTCGAGCTCGAACGTCGCCATCCGACGCGTCGCCATCCACTGCATGAGGACGGCCGCGGTCGACTTGACGATGATGAGCCCGGAGATCACCAGGAGGATCCACACGTATCCGTCCTGGCCGACGGACCCGATCAGCGGAAGCTGGATCGCGGTGCCGCCGAGCATCGCGACGAGCGACGCGGCGAGCAGCATGAGCGCCGCGACATCCAGGATCGCGAGAGACGACGAGAGCACGATATAGCGCACGATGTAGCGCTGGGCATTCTCCGGCAGGTGAGGGATGACCTGACGGAAGGTCCTGAGGATGCGCTTCACGTCGTCACCCCGATACGTCGTACTCCGATCATCGCTCCATCACGCCATCGGCCGCCTGCGCACGGCGGCTGCCGGCCGCGGTCCGGAGCGCGGCCTCGACGACCTCGAGGGTGCGCAGGCCCTGAGCCATCGTCACCACGTCGCTCGGCAGGCCGAGCACGGCGTCGCGGAACGCCTCGTGCTCGACGCGCAGCGGCTCTCGTTTCGGGAACGCGTAGCGGGTCACGTCGCCCTCCGACACACCGCGGAAGACGGTCATCGACTCCCATTCGAGCGGGATCGTGCCGTTCGCGAAGAACGTGAGGTCGCCGGTCGACGTGTCGGCGACGAACGCTCCCTTCTCCCCAGTCACGATCGTCACGCGCTCCTTCATCGGGCTGAGCCAGTTGACGAGATGATTGACGATGACGCCGTTCTCGAGGCTTCCCGTCATGGCGATCATGTCCTCGTGCTCACGGCCGCTCTTGAACGCCGTCTGAGCCGAGACCGTCTCGTACGGGCTCTGAGCCACCCATGAGGTGAGGTCGATGTCGTGAGATGCGAGATCCTTCGCGACGCCCACGTCGGCGATGCGGGAGGGGAACGGTCCCTGACGACGTGTCGCGATCTGGTACACCTCGCCGAGATCGCCGGCGGCGATGCGACTACGCAACTCTTGAAGTGCGGGGTTGAAGCGCTCGATGTGCCCGACGGCGCCGACGAGGCCCGCTTCACGGAACGCGTCGACCATGCGATGACCGGAGTCGATCGTGTGCGCGATCGGCTTCTCGACGAGCGTGTGCACACCTGCGGCGGCGAGCTTCAGTGCGGCTTCCTCATGAAAGCGCGTGGGCACAGCGACGACCGCGAGGTCGAGCCCCTCGGCGATGAGCGCGTCGATGTCTGGGAGGATCTCGAGGTCGCCGGCGACGCCGTGCGGGTCCCCGCCGGGATCCGCGATCGCGACGAGCTCGACTCCGTCGAGCTCTCGGAGCACCCGGGCGTGGTGCCGACCCATCATCCCGACGCCGAGCAGTCCGGCGCGAAGAGCGCCCATCAGGCGCCTGCCCCGGCGATGGCGTTGACGGCCTGGACGATGCGTTCGAGCTCGTCCGGGGTGAGCGACGGATGCACCGGCAGCGAGACGACCTCGCTCGCCGCCTTCTCGGTCTCGGGCAGGTCCAGTCCCGGCGCGTACGGCGCGAGCGACGGAAGACGGTGGTTCGGAATCGGGTAGTAGACGCCGCTGCCGACCTGGTACTCGTCTTTCAGCGCCTTCACGAAGCCGTCGCGGTCGTCGAGCACTCGGATCGTGTACTGGTGGTAGACGTGCACGGTTCCCGCCGACACCGGCGGCACCACGACACCCGAGAGGTTCGCGTCCAGGAACGCGGCGTTCTCCTGGCGTGCCCGCGTCCACGCGCCGATCTTCGTGAGCTGGACGCGACCGATCGCGGCGTGGATGTCCGTCATCCGGGCGTTGAACCCGACGATCTCGTTCTCGTACTGGCGCTGCATTCCCTGGTTGCGCAGCAACCGGAGCCGGCGCTCGATCTCGGGGTCGTCGGTCGAGACCATGCCGCCCTCGCCCGAGGTCATGTTCTTCGTCGGGTAGAGGCTGAACATGGCGAACGCGCCGAACGTGCCGACGGGCTTGCCGTCGACCGCTGCGCCGTGTGCCTGCGCCGCGTCCTCGAAGAGACGGAGGCCGCGTCGATCGGCGAGCTCGCCGAGTGCGGTGACGTTCGCAGGGTGCCCGTAGAGGTGCACGGGCATGATGCCGGCGGTGCGGTCGGTGATCGCCGATTCGACCGACGAGACGTCGAGGCCGAAGTGGTCGGGCTCAATGTCGGCGAACACGGGGGTCGCGCCCGTCAGAGCGACCGAGTTGGCCGTCGCCGCGAACGTGAACGAGGGCACGATGACCTCGTCACCGGGTCCGACGCCGGCAGCAAGCAGACCGAGGTGAAGGCCGGACGTGCCGGAGTTCACGGCGATGGCGGCCCTGCCGTCGAGCAGGACGTCGGAGAACTCTCGCTCGAACGCGGCGACCTCGGGCCCCTGGGCGACCATTCCGGAACGGAGCACCGAGTCGACCGCCGCCCGCTCCTCATCTCCGATGATCGGCTTCGCCGCAGGGATGAACTCTGGACCGCTCACGCGCCCACCTTTCGATGTAGTTCTGCCGTATGGCACAAAGGACGTCCGCCAAGCCTACCTCGTCCGAAAACCGCGGCGCCCCGGCGGGACATCCTCGACCGGCCGAACGCCGCGTCCGCGCGACGGTTCCCGGCAGGATTCGAGCCGTGCCGTTTAGCTCGCGCCGGCGAGCAGCGCCTCGATCACGCGCTCGGCCGCACGACCGTCGCCGTAAGGCTGCGCATCGGTGGGTGCGGGCATCGGACGCTGAACCGCGCTGGAAATCGCGTCGTGCGTCTCGGCGAGCACATTCCACCCGAGCTCGACCGTCTCGACCCATTCGGTCTCGGTGCGGACGGTCGTGCACGGGACTCCGAGCAGGAACGCCTCCTTCTGAAGCCCGCCCGAATCGGTCACGACGCCGGCGCTGCGAAGCGCGACCGAGACGAGCTCGGGGTAGCGCAACGGCCGGTGCGGCACGAGCGTGCCGGTCGCGAGTTCGATGCCGTGCTCGGCCGCTTTCGCGACGAGTCGGGGGTGCGCGACGATCAGCACCGGTCGATCGAGACCGGAGAGGCTCTCGACGATCGATCGGAGCCGGGCTGGGTCATCCGTGTTCTCCGCGCGGTGGATCGTCGCGAGGTAGTACCCGCGCTCGGCGAGGCCCGCGTCGGCGAGGAGTTGTGGTTGCTCGTCGGCCACGGCGTCGCGGACGCCGAGCAACACGTCGGTCATGACGTCGCCGACGACCACGGAGCGTTCGGCGAGGCCCTCCGTGGTGAGGTGGTCGAGCGCCACATCCGTAGGGGCCAGGCACAGATCGGCGGCGTGGTCGGTCAGGACGCGGTTGTGCTCCTCCGGCATCCGGCGGTTGAAGGACCGCAGCCCGGCCTCGAGGTGCGCCACCGGATAGTGCAGCTTCACCGCGCTCACGGCCGCCGCCAACGTCGAGTTCGTGTCGCCGTAGACGAGGACCCAGTCGGGGTCATGCTCGGTCAACACCGCGTCGAGCGCTCCGAGCATGGCCCCGGTCTGCACGCCGTGACTACCGGACCCCACCCCCAGATGGACGTTCGGCGCGGGGATCCGGAGATCGTCGAAGAAGACGTCCGAGAGCATCGGGTCGTAGTGCTGACCGGTGTGCACGATGACGTGCTCGACCCCTGCAGCCTCGGCTGCGCGGGCGATGGGAGCGAGCTTGACGAACTGCGGCCGAGCGCCGACGACACTGAGAACCTTCACGCATCGATCGTAGACGAGAGCGATCTCCGCTCGCGCTTGCCGAGGGCTGCCATTGCTAGTATCTCCGACATGCCCTCGACTCCGCTGCGCCCGCTCATCGTGCTGCCAGCGTTCAACGAGGAGCAGGCGCTCGGCCCCGTTCTGGACGAGATCTCCGCCGCCCTGCCCGACGTCGACTGCCTGGTCGTGAACGACGGCTCCGACGACGGAACCGTCGCGGTCGCGCGGGCGCGCGGCGTCACCGTCGTCGACCTTCCGTTCAACCTGGGCGTCGGCGGCGCGATGCGCGCGGGCTTCCGCTACGCGCTCCGCAACGGCTATTCCGCGGTCGTCCAGGTCGACGCCGACGGACAGCACGATCCCCGCGACGTCCCGCGCCTGGTCGCCGAGCTCGACCAGGCCGACATCGTCATCGGCGCGCGGTTCGCGGGCACCGGCGACTACAGTGCCCGCGGCCCGCGCCGGTGGGCGATGAAGGTCCTCGCCTCGGTCATCGGTCGGATCGCGCGCACGAAGCTCACCGACGCGACCAGCGGGTTCAAGGCGAGCGGACCGAGGGCCGTCGAACTGTTCGCGGCCACGTATCCCGCCGAGTACCTCGGCGACACCGTGGAGGCACTCGTGATCGCGGCCCGCGCCGGACTCCGGATCAGGCAGTCGCCGGTCGCCATGCGCGATCGGCAGGGCGGCGTGCCGTCCCACCATCCGGTCAAGGCCGCCGCGTATCTCGCGCGTGCGACCATGGCGCTCATCTTCGCGATGGTCCGCCCGAAGGTGCAGCTCGCGAGAACTGAGGAAGCCCTGTGAGCACGATGACGTATCTCCTCGGGATCGCCGCCGCGGTGATCGCCCTCGCCTCGGTGATCGAACTGCTCCGGCGCCGACGCCTCCGGGAACGGCACGCCATCTGGTGGATCCTGGCGGCGACGCTCGCGCTCTTCGCAGCGCTCTTCCCCGCCAGCGTCGCCTGGATCGCCTCCGTCGTCGGCGTCGGCCTGCCGAGCAACCTCGTCTTCTTCGTCTCGATCGTCCTGCTCTTCCTCGTGAACCTCCAGCACAGCGCGGAACTGACCGATCTCGAGGACAAGACCCGCACGCTCGCCGAGGAGTCCGCACTCCAGAAGGTACGCTTGGAGCGGCTCGAGGAGCGGATCGACCCCAAGCGCGACCTTCCCGACGCCCGCCCCTGAGGCGCCGCTGCGCCCGGGATCCAGCCCGTCTGAGCACAAGGAGTCCACCGTGGCAACCATCGCGGAGAGCGCCGACGTCTCGCCCGACGCACGAATCGGCGACGACACGAAGATCTGGCACCTCGCGCAGGTCCGCGAGGGCGCCGACATCGGCGACCGGTGCATCGTGGGGCGCGGTGCCTACATCGGCTCCGGCGTGCACCTCGGCGACGACTGCAAGATCCAGAACTACGCGCTGGTCTACGAGCCCGCGCAGCTCGCCGACGGCGTGTTCATCGGCCCGGCCGCGGTGCTGACGAACGACACCTATCCGCGCGCGATCGCACCCGACGGCTCGATCAAGACCGCGTCGGACTGGGAGCCCGTCGGCGTGACCATCGAGCGCGGCGCCTCCATCGGCGCGCGCGCCGTCTGCATCGCGCCCGTCACGATCGGGGCCTGGGCCACCGTCGCCGCCGGCGCCGTCGTCACGAAGGACGTCCCCGCGTTCGCACTCGTCGCCGGGGTTCCCGCCCGCCGCATCCGATGGGTGGGCCGGGCGGGCGTCCCGCTCGAGCCGGCCGGCGAGGGCGTCTGGGTGTGCCCGCAGACCGGTGCCCGCTACGCCGAGTCGGACGGCGAGCTCCACGAGGTCGCTGGGTGACGCCCTCGAGGGCTCCGGAGAACCGCGCAGCGCCCCGGGTCGTCCTCGCGACCCGGCTCTTCGCCCCCGAGGTCAGCGCCGGTGCCTTCCGGCTCCGCGCGCTGACCCGCTCGCTGCTCGGCCGGTCGGCGACCGTCCGCGTGCTCACCACGACGCCGCCGAGCACCGCCCCGCACGGCCGCGAGGAGCAGCCCGGCCTGGAGATCTCGCGATTCCCCGTGCTCCGCGACTCCGGCGGGAACGTCCGCGGGTACGTCCAGTACCTCAGCTACGACATCCCGCTGTTCTTCCGCCTCCTCGGGTCGCGCTACGACCTCGCCGTCGCCGAGGCGCCTCCGACCACCGGCATCGTGGTCGCCGCGATCAGCGCGCTGCGACGCCGCCCGTACGCCTACTACGCCGCCGACGTCTGGACCGACGGCGTCGCGGCGATCGGTGCGCCGAGATTCGTCGTCGCCGCCATCCGCTGGCTGGAGGGCATCACGATGCGCCACGCCTCGACGGTGCTGTCGATCTCCGACGAGGTGACCGAGCGGATCGCCTCCTTCGGCGTCGACCCCGAGCGCATCGCCACCGTCGGGAACGGCATCGACACCGAGGTCTTCAACCCCGACGGTCAGGTCGGGGGCGACGGCACGAAGTACTTCGTCTACACCGGGACGATGTCGGAATGGCAGGGCGCCGAGGTGTTCATCCGGGCCCTGCAGCTCGTCCGAGAGCGCGTCCCCGACGTGCGGCTGCGGTTCTTCGGCCAGGGCTCGGCCGAGGCGCAGCTGCGGGCCCTCGCGGCGCAGACCGCACCCGAGGCGATCACCTTCGGCGGCGTCGTCCCGCCCGAGCAGTCCGCGGAGTGGATCCGCGGCGCGGTCGGTGCGCTCGTGAGCATCGCACCCGGCCTCGGATACGACTTCGCCCGACCGACCAAGACGTACGCGGCCGCGGCCTGCGGCACCCCCGTGGTGTTCGCCGGGTCGGACGCCAGCAGCGGTGCGGCGCTCGTGCGCGAGCACGGGCTCGGCATCCACGCGTCGTTCACCCCCGAGTCCGTCGCCGAGGCGATGCTCGAGCTCCTCGGCGAGCACGGCACCGAGCGCGCAGCGCAGGGGCGGCGAGCCCGTGCGTCATGGATTGAGACCAACGCCTCGCTTCGCGCGGTCGGGGATGCCGCGGCCGACGCGGTGCTCCGGCCGCTCGGCTGATCCCGGGGGAAGGCCGTGACGTGTCGAGTACGATGGACCGTCTTTCAGAATTGGAGCCGAGCACGTGACCTTCGACACCCGCGCGATCGCGGTCTCGAGCGATCACCCCACGGTACGTCGTCCGACTCCGACGTCGCAGGCTGACCTCGGATGAGCTGGTTCGAGTTCGTCCCCGTCTTCGCCGCGGCCCTCGTGCTGATGATCGGCGTCGGCGCGCCGATCGCGGCGGCCGTCCGGCTCCGGGGCATCGCCTTCGTCGGCGTCGCGATCGGCTCGACGGTCGCCGCGATCGGGATCTCCTCGGTCGTCGCGCCGTGGTTGGGCCTGTCGTGGAGCGTGCTCGTCCCGTTGGGGCTCTCCCTCGTGGTCGCCCTCGTGCTGCTTCCGTTCCGTCGTCGCCTGACGATCGCGCCCTCGCCCGGGGGCCGCAACGAGTGGGGGCGTCCGTTCCTCGTCCAGTCGCTCGCGGTCGTGCTGGGCTCGACGCTGACGCTGCTCTGGATCGCCCCCCAGTTCGGCGCTCCCGACGATCCGGCCCAGAGCTACGACACCCTGTTCCACCTGAACGCGGTGCAATGGATCCTGGACAACGGCAACGCCTCCCCGACGGCGATGAGCATGACCACCCCGGGGCGCACGTCGGGCTTCTACCCGACCCTGTGGCATGCGATCGTCGCGATCGTCGTGCAGCTGACCGGCGCATCCGTCGTCGTCGCCACGAACGCGGTCGCACTCGTCGTCGCCTCCGTGGTGTGGACGGTCGCGTGCGTGTTCCTCGCACGCGTCCTGTTCGGGCGCGCGCCGTTCCACGCCGTCCTCGTCGGCGGCCTGAGCGCGGTGTTCGGCGCGTTCCCCGCCATGCTGCTGTGGTTCGGCGTGCTCTATCCGAACCTGCTGGCGGTGAGCCTGCTCCCGCTGGCCCTCGGACTGCTCACGGCACTCGTCCAGCGACGGTCGATGCTCGGCCTGCGACCGGTCGCTCTCGCCCTCACCGCGGCGTGGGTCATCGGCGGCATGACCCTCGCGCACCCGAACGCGCTGTTCAGTCTCTTCGTCCTCACCATCCCGCTCGTGGTCTACGCCGTCGTGCGGACCATCCGGCGTGCCGCGCCCGAACGTCGCGCGATCGTCGCCGTGGCCGCGGTGACCGCCGCAGCCGTGCTCCTCGCGATCGAGGCGTTCGCGTTCACCCGTGCGACGACCGGCGACAACGGGTGGCTGCCCACCCGCAACTTCCCGGCGGCGATCCGCGAGGCGCTCACGAACGGGCCGATCGACCTCGGCTACGCGTGGGTCGTCAGCGCGTTCATGCTCATCGGCCTCGTCGTCGCCGTGCGACGACCGCGCCTGCGCTGGGCGGTCGCGGCCTACCTCCTCGGCGTCCTGCTCTACGCCGTGGCGATCGCGTGGCCGACCGGGCCGTTCCGCACGGCGATCACCGGCGCCTGGTACAACGACTCCTACCGGCTCGCCGCCCTGACCCCGGTGCTCGCGATCCCGTTCGCCGCGCTCGGCGCCGTCCGCGTCGCCCGTTGGGCGGTCCGCGGGATCCGCCTCGGACGCGATCGATCGCGGCGCATCGGGTTGCCCGCGCTCGCGACGATGATCCTCGTGAGCCTGCTCGCGATCGGCGTGCCGTACGCCACGACCGTGATCGACAGCGGCCGATTCCTCGCCGACCGGTATCGCCTCGACGACGACAGCGTGATGCTCACCGACGAGGAGGCGGCGTTCCTCGGGCGGATCGGCGACCTCGTGCCCGAGGACGCGGTCATCGCGGGCAATCCCTGGAACGGGAGTTCCCTGGTGTACGCCTACACGGGCGTCCGAACGGTGTTCCCGCACGTCGGCGGCGCGTATCCCGGCGAGTACTGGGCCCTCGCGGAGGGTCTGGCCGAGGGCGGCGACGAGGCGTGCGCAGCCGCCCGCGACCTCGGGGTGACGCACGTCCTCGACTTCGGCGACCAGTTCATCTTCGACGAGGATCGACGCGCCGAGAAGTACCCCGGGCTGACCGAACTCGACGGCGGTGCTGCATTGACCCTCGTCGCTTCAGAGGGCGAACTCGTGCTCTACGAGGTCGACTGCGACTGACTCATCGATACGGGCATGTTGCGCACTCGACGCGCTCGGTATGCGGCAGCCCGCACCGAGCGGGCGATCAGGGTGAGCTGGTCACGACACCAGTGGGGCTCACAGAGATCCGCCCCTTCGTGAAGGTCTGCGTCCAACCTGAATCGGCCGAACCGGTGGGCGACGCCGTCGGTGCACCGATCGCACCACCGAGCCCCCCACGAGCCTTCCAGAAGT
>NZ_JBHVSE010000001.1:77048-85772 GCF_042885275.1 Agromyces sp. NPDC058064
GGCAGCCAGTACATGACCTTCCGAGCACCGTCGTACAACAGGTAGCCACGCTCGAACCGCTGAGACGACCACCCCGAGCCCTCATCGACCACACCAGCGATCGGGTACCCCAGCACACCGCTTCCGCCTCGCAACGCGGACCAATTGGTGCGGAAGACACCAGCCACCGCAATGCCACCCACCATCGTCACGGTGCCTGTCGACGCCTGCGTCAGGCGAGCCCCGACGAAGGTCTGCGTCCAACCTGAATCGGCCGAACCGGTGGGCGACGCCGTCGGTGCACCGATCGCACCACCGAGCCCCCCACGAGCCTTCCAGAAGTCCCAAACCGCCGACGGCAGCCAGTACATGACCTTCCGAGCACCGTCGTACAACAGGTAGCCACGCTCGAACCGCTGAGACGACCACCCCGAGCCCTCATCGACCACACCGGCGATCGGATACCCCAGCACACCCTGAGATTGCTTCAACGCCTTCCAATTGGCGAGGTACGGTTCGCTGACGCGATATCCGCCTCGAACGGCGATACCGCTCTCAGGCTTCCAACTCACGAAGCCGAACTCGAAGGACTGCGTGTGTTCGATCGCATCCGCCCCTGCGACATCGGACACCGGGTACCCCAGCCGACCTGCCGGGCCGCCATTCGCGTAGTAGTAGGTGGCGATCGAAGCGGCCGTGCGGAACGCACCGAGATCCGCGCGATAGACGAGTTGGCCGCGCTCGAACCTCTGGAGGATTCCCCCGCCGCTGACAGACTGGGCCGCGGCGATCGGCGGCCCGAGGCGTCCGTCGGCACCGCCGTGCTGCAGCCACGCCGACATCAGCGCTGGGTGCACCTGAACCGCCGTCGACCCGAACCAATCGGTGAACATCCGCCAGAAGTTCCGGTTCCCGTAGCTCGAACATGCGTCGCCGGTGCCGTAGAGGTTCCGCAGGGCCGCCGCGTTCGGACGATAGGGCGTGTAGAGGTACAAGCCGGCGGTCGCCTGATTCTGGATGTACACCTGTGAAGTGCCGCAACCGGCGTTCGGATGCCACTGGATGGTGTTGTAGCGTCCCGCTTGGTAAGCACGGATCGTCGGGCGCGCGCGGTACTTCTTGAACTGCCATGCAGCGTGGTAAACCTGATTGAAGAAGCCGTAGTAGTTGACGTCGCAATCCGCCGTGTCGGGGCACCCGTAGCCTGTCGCCGAACGATACTGCCGCGAAGTCGGCCAGGTATCGGATACCAGGCCCTGTTCCTTCTCGAGCAGGACGAGCATGCTCTGCGGGTTGATTCCGCATGCACGCGATACCTTGTAGATGATCAATGCGGCGCTCTCGTTCGCCTGTCCTGCGTATGCAGCGCATCCCTCGCTCCGCGCCGGCTGTGAGGTCGTGGTCTGTCGGAAGTTCTTGAGGCAGACGTACCCGGTCCGGCATGTCGGCACCTTGGCATTGAGGAACGACTGTATCTGCGCCACGGTCATCGTTGCACTGTTGTAGAAAACCGCATCGCTGATGATCATGCCCGGGTTGAACTCCGCGCCGTCTGCGGCGACCGCTGGTTTCTCGTTCACAATGCCGTCAGCCGTCGCGAGTCCGATGGTGAGAACAAACGCCATGAGTACCGCGAGCATCCGCGGCTTCCGCCCCTTAAGCAACATCAGAACCGCCTGCCCCCCCGAACTCCGGCTTCGCCCATGTTATCGACCCGAGAGCGGGAATCGGTGATGCGGCGTGCTCGCGCGCGTCGGCCGAGCCGATCGTCTGGGGTCAGTCCGGGTGCGTGCCCGCGATCAACCGCCGGTACGCGAGCTTGCGCACCCGCTCGGGAACGAACCGGTACACCCCGCGCACCGTCACGTTGCGCAGGTACTCCCAGCGGCTGGTGAAGCGGATCCTCCGCAGCGCGCGCTGCAGCTGCAGTTCGCTGCGCCACTGCGCCTTCCCGCCGCGGCGGGCGTAGGCGCCCGCGCCGACGCGGTACATCACGAGCGGCTCAGCGAGGTTCTCGACGGACGCCCCGGCGTCGATCATCCTCGCGAACAGCCAGTAGTCCTCCATCAGCCCGAGCGGCTGGTACCCGCCCGCGCGTTGGACCGCGCTGCGACGGTACATGACCGTGGGGTGGCTGAACGGGTCGTGGAAGCGCGCGTAGCGGGCGATCTCCTCGTGCCCGGTGCGCGGTGTTCGCCGGCCGACGATGGCGCCGCCGTCGTCGAGGAACTCGAACATGCCGGTGCCGAGGAGGTCGACGCCGCCTTCGACCACGGGGAGCTGGCGCGCGAACCGCTCGGGCAGCGAGATGTCGTCGGCGTCGATGCGGGCGACGATCTCGTGCTCGCAGAGGGTGAGGCCGAGGTCGAGGGCACGCGCCAGCCCGACGTTCTCATCGATCACGTGACGCGTGACGGGCACGGGGCTCGAGTCGACGACGCGGTCGATCGCGGCGGCGAGCTCGTCGCCGACCGGGCCGTCCTGCACGAGCACGACCTGCGACGGCTTCACCGTCTGGTCGCCGACGCTCGAGGCGAAGGCCTTGGCGAAGTGCGCGGCGTGGTCGCCGCGGTAGACGGGCATGAGCAGCGAGAAGTCCGCGCTCATGCAGGCTCCACCTGCTGCACGGCGTCGCTCGCGCGGCCGAGGCCGGCCAGCGCCATCGCGTTCGGCCGCGGCCGGGTGCGGGTGCCATCGTGGTAGCCGCGGCGCCAGCCGTCGCGGAGCACGGTGCGATCCGCCGAACGTGCGAAGGTGCGGATCCAGCGGCGCACGCTCGACGCCCCGTACACGGCCTTCTCGAACCGGCCGAGGCTCTGCGAGCGCCGGAACATCCACAGCTTGTTGCGGACCTCGTAGTAGAAGCGAGGACCGGGGTCGGCGTCGGTCGCGCCGAGCACCTTCGTCTTGTGCACGACGACGGACGCCGGCACGTGGAGGCCGCGCCGCCCGCGCAGCGCGCGCGTCGAGTACTCGAAGTCGTCGTTCCAGATGAAGTAGTCGGCGATCGGCAGGCCGATCTCCCGCACCACGTCGGCGCGCACGAGCATCGAGACGAACGAGGTGCTCCGAATCGGGATGCCGCCGCGGCGTGCCGCGGCGATGCGCTCCGCCTTGCCCACGAAGGGCTTCTCCCTCGGGGTGTTCATCGGGTGCTCGGTGCCGTCGTGCCAGACGACGCGCGACCCCGCGACGACGTGCTCGGTGCCGTCGACGGCGTCGAGCAGCTCGGCGAGCGCCCCCTCGGTCGGCACGGTGTCGTCGTCCATGAGCCAGAGCCAGTCGGGCTCGTGGTCGGCCAGGGCGACCGCCATGCCCGCGGCGAAGCCGCCCGCCCCACCGGTGTTGCGCGGCAGCGTGACGAGGTCGACCAGCTCGCCCGCGGCACGTGCGACGTCGGCCGAGGCATCCGTCGAGGCGTTGTCGACGACGACGACCTTCGCGAGCGCGGCGCGCTGGGCGCCGAGCGCGTCGAGCACCTCGGCGAGCAGCTCGGCCCGGTTGTAGGCGACGACGACGGCGACGACGCGCGGTGGCACAGGTGACGGACTCATCGACTCTCGCTGATCTGGGGACGGCGGCCCGGACTCTCGGACGCCTCCCCACTATCTTGCCCTGTCTGCGGCTGCGAGCTTTCCACAGGCGGCCGCTCTCGCCCGATTCTCGGCGAGCGGGCGATAGATTGGATGATTCGACCGTACGACACTCGAAGGAGGGGCATGCCCACGACGCTTCGGATGATCGTCGACCAGGTGATCGCACCGGTGCCCGGCGCGCTCGGCCGCTACACCCAGGCCCTTACGACCTCGCTCATCGACACCGCTCCGCGCGGGTGCGACGTCGAGGGCGTCGTGTCCTCCTCGCTGCCGAGCGACTACGAGCAGGTGCTCGAGCGCTTCCCCGGCCTGTCGGGCCTTTACAAGTCGAGCCTCGCCCGACGCGAGCTCGTCGCCGCGTGGCAGTTCGGCCTCACGACCTCGCCGGGCGGCGGCATGATCCACGCGCCGAGCCTCTTCGCACCGCTCCGCAGGCACGCCGCCGCGGGCAACGACCAGACGGTCGTCACCGTGCACGACCTCCTCGCCTGGACCCATCCCGAGTCGCTCACGCCGACCACGGTGGCGTGGAACAAGGCGATGATGAAGCGCGCCCGCAAGCACGCCGACGCGATCGTCGTGCCGACCCACGCGCTCGCGGAGCGGCTCGCCCTCGTCGCCGACTTCGGCGACCGGGTGCGCGTCATCGGCACGGCGCCCCGGCTCGGCCTGAAGCTCCCGCGCGACGCCGCCGATCGAGCGGCCCGCTTCGCCCTCCCGGGCGACTACCTCGTCACCGCGGGGTCGCTCGATCCCCGCAACGGCGTCGCCGACCTGCTCGAGGCGCTCGGTCGCGCCGACTCCCCCGACGTCCCGCTCATCGTGCTCGGCCCCGAGAACTGGGGCGAGCAGCATCTCGCCACGGTCGCCGAGGAGGCCGGGATCGCGCGCGGCAGGGTCCGCGCGCTCGAGCTCGACGACCCGGCCGACCTCGCGACCGTCCTCTCGGGCGCCACCGCGTACGTCGCTCCGAGCCACGACGAGGGATCGGGCACCTCGCTCATCGAGGCCTTCGCCCTCGGCGTCCCCGTGATCCACTCCGACACCCCCGCGTACGTCGAGGTCGCGGCCGAGGCCGGCCGCGCGGTCGCCGTCGGGGGCGGTGCGGGGTACGCCGAGCGCCTGTCGGCCGCCGTCACGGCGGTCGTCGACGACGCCGAGCTCGCCGACCGGCTCTCGATCGCCGGCACCGACCGCGCGCAGGCCTTCACCTGGCGCGACTCGGCCGAGCGGGTCTGGCAGCTGCACGCCGACCTCTGAAGCCGCCACGCTGTGGCGGCGGACGGCCGGCACGCGGGCGCAGGCTCGACCGCCGGCGCGCCGCGGCGTCCCGGCGACGTCCGGGCTACTCCGCGGGCTCCTCCGTCGCCGGCGGGGCGATCGCGTCCGCGACGAGCTGGCGGATGTACTCGTAGTCGGGATCGGTCGGGTCGATGCCGTTGTCGGGCGTGAGCTCGACGTGCTGCATCGGCAGTTCCTTGGTCTTCATCGCGAGGTTCACGAAGTAGCCGAGGCTCGACTGCGGCACATCCGTCTTCACGGTGTCGGCACCGGCCGCCGCGACCTCCTGGAACTTCGCGAGCACGTTCGCGGGGGTGAACTGGCGCAGGATGGCCTCCTGCAGCACGCGCTGACGGGCCATCCGCTCGTAGTCGCCGCCGGCGACGCCGTATCGCGCACGGCCGTACCAGAGCGCGTGATAGCCGTCGAGGTGCTGCTGGCCGGGCTCGATCCAGCCGTCCACGCCGTCGTTGTCCTCGTCGCCGCCGATCGGGATGCGCGTCTCGACGTTGATGTCGACCCCGCCGAGCGCGTTGATGAGGGCCTCGAAGCCCTGCATGTCGATGAGGGCGTAGTACTGGATGTCGAGGCCGGTGATGCCCTCGGCGGCGTCGCGCATGCCCTCGATGCCGGGCTCCGAGCCCTGGGCGACCGCGTTCGGGTACATCTCGGGGCTCTTCAGCTCGACCTCCGTGTACACGGAGTTCAGCTGGCACACGTCGACCTCGCAGCCGTCGATGGCGCCGTAGCCCTCGGGGTAGACCTCGGCGAGGGGCGAACCCTCCGAGAACGGGAAGTACTCGAGGTCGCGCGGCAGGCCGATCGTGACGGCCGAACCGGTCTCCGCGTCGATCGAGACGATCGACATGCTGTCGGGCCGCATGCCCTCGCGGTCGGGGCCGGAGTCGCCGCCGAGCAGCAGGATGTTGTAGCGCCCGTTCTCGTCGGGCGGCAGGCTCGGTCCGGCGACGAACATCGACGAGATCACCCCGCCGGTCGTGGTCGCGAGGTATGCGCCGTAGGCGGCGGTGCCCGAGACGAGCACCATGACGACGGTCGTCAGGCCGGCGATCCAGCCGCGCGCCGAGGGCGCCGTCTTCACGATGCGCACGAGCCGCAGCGTGTCGAGCGTCAGCACCACCCACAGCACCGCGTAGAAGGCGAGCACGAGCGCGACGAGCCACAGGGTCCACGGCGTCGAGGCGATCGTGAACAGCGCGGTGCGCCAGAAGAACCATCCGAGCAGGGTGAGCAGGGCGAGCGCCCAGAGCACGAGCGTCGCGCCGAGCCCGAAGCGCCCGAGGCGCCGGTTGCCCGCGAGCACCTGCGGGGCTCCGGGGATGAGGAAGTTGAGCGCGACGAGCCACCAGCCGCGGCGGGTCATCACCGTGCGCGAGGCGACATCCGGGTACCGGATGGGGCTTGCTGCGAGGCTCATCGCGACTGCTTCAACCGCTCGTTCTTCTCCTCGACGAGGGCGGCGAGGTCGCGTGCATAGCGGTCGAGCGCGGCGGCGATCGCGGGGTCGGATGCCCCGAGCACGCGTGCGGCGTAGAGTCCGGCGTTCTTCGCGCCGCCGATCGCCATCGTCGCGACGGGGATGCCGCCGGGCATCTGCACGATCGACAGGAGCGAGTCGAGGCCGTCGAGCTTGGCGAGCGGCACGGGCACGCCGATGACGGGCAGCGTCGTGACGGAGGCGAGCATGCCGGGCAGGTGGGCTGCACCTCCGGCGCCGGCGATGATGACCTTGAGGCCGCGGGCCGCAGCCTCCTTGCCGTAGGCGATCATCTTCTCGGGCGTGCGATGCGCCGAGACGACCTCGACCTCGTGGGGGATGCCGAACTCGTCGAGCACGGCGGAGGCCTCGCTCATGACGTTCCAGTCGGAGTCGGAACCCATCACGACGCCGACGAGGGGGCTGGTGTTCGTCTCAGTCACTTGATCGAGTGTACGGCCGCGCGCTGGGAGATGACCGCAACGACACCGCGGCCCGGCGCCGGTCGACGAGCGACGGCGGCGTCAGTCCTGGAAGAACGCCGCCGCGGCGCGGGCCTCGTAGACGACCGCGTCGAGGTCGTCGCCGGTCGCCGTGACGTGCCCGATCTTGCGGCCCGGGCGGGGCGCCTTGCCGTAGTTGTGCACCTTGACCGTGGGGTGGCCGGCGAGCGCCTCGGCGTAGCGGTCGGTCAGCGCCCCCTCGGCGGGACCGCCCAGCACGTTGACCATGACCGACCAGTCGCCGCGCGTGCCGGTGCCGCCGAGCGGCAGGTCGAGCACGGCCCGGAGGTGCTGCTCGAACTGCCCGGTCGTCGACCCGTCCATCGACCAGTGCCCGCTGTTGTGCGGGCGCATCGCGAGCTCGTTGACGAGGAGGCGGTCGTCGGTGGTCTCGAAGAGCTCGACCGCGAGCGCACCGGTGACGCCGAGCCCCTCGGCGATCGTGACGGCGATGTCGGCGGCGACGTCGGCGACGCGACCGGCGGAACGGGGCGCGGGCGCGATGACCTCGCTGCAGACGCCGCCGACCTGCACCGTCTCGACGACGGGCCAGGCGGCGATCTCGCCGCTCGGACGGCGCGCGACCATCTGGGCGAGCTCGCGGCGGAACTCGACGAGCTCCTCGACGAGGAGCGCGCCCTGACGGCCGTCCTCGACGATCGTCGAGAACCACTCGGCGACCTCGGCGGCGCTGCGCACCACGCGGACGCCCTTGCCGTCGTACCCCCCGCGCGGGGTCTTCACGACCGCGGCGCCGCCGTGGTCGGCGATGAACTCGTCGAGTTCGGCCGCGGTCTCGACGCGCGCCCAGTCGGGCACGGGCAGGCCGAGCTCGGAGAGCCGCTCGCGCATGACGAGCTTGTCCTGGGCGACGGCGAGCGCGTCGGGCCCGGGGTGCACCGCGATGCCGGCGTCGACCATCGCGCGCAGGACGTCCTGCGGGACGTGCTCGTGGTCGAAGGTCACGACGTCGACGGTCTTCGCGAACTCGAGCACGGTCGCCGTGTCGGTGTAGTCGCCCACGCGATCAGCGGCGATCTCCGCCGCCATCCCCTCCTGCTCGGCGAGCACCCGGAGGTCGACCCCGAGCTCGATCGCCGCGGGAACCATCATCCGGGCCAGCTGTCCGCCGCCGATCACTCCGACCCGCACCCCGTGCACTCCATTCGCCGTCGTCGTGCGCCCCGACGGCGCCCAGTCCAGTCTAGGCGTCGGGGAATAGGATGTGTCGGTGTCCACCAGCATCGCCGAGGTCGCCACCCGCCTGTGGCACGGGCTGCTCGCCTACGCGGTGAAGTTCGGCGTCGTGGGCCTGATCGGCCTCGTCATCGACGTGACGCTCTTCAACGCACTCCGGCTCGGGCTCGCGGGCGACGACACCTGGGCCCAGTCCGCGATCGGCGCGAAGACGATCTCCACGAGCGTCGCGATCGTGTTCAACTGGCTCGGCAACCGGTACTGGACCTTCCGCACGCACCGGCGCCGCAACTACCTGCGCGAGTTCGCCGAGTACGTGATCGTCTCGCTCGGCGGCATGGCGATCTCGCTCCTCTGCCTGTGGGTCAGCCACCACCTGCTCGGCTACACGACCCTGCTCGCCGACAACATCGCCACGAACGTCGTGGGCCTCGGGCTGGGCACGGCGTTCCGGTTCCTGCTGTACCGGTACTGGGTGTTCGGGCACCACCGCGCCGACGGCCTGTCGACCCTCGCCCGCGTGGAGGAGGCCCAGCGCACGCTCTTCGAGGAGCCGGATGCCCCGGCGCGGACCGACCCGGTCGAGGCCGGCGCCGAGGCATCCGCACCCGGACCGGACGCGCTCGCCCGCTCGAGCGGGCCCGCCTCGCCCGACCCAGGTCCGTAGCGG
>NZ_JBHVSE010000001.1:85866-1261505 GCF_042885275.1 Agromyces sp. NPDC058064
GTAGCGGTCAGTCCTCGTCGATCTCGATCTCGGACCACACCGCCTGGAACCACCCCGACGCGGACCAGTTACGGGTCAGTCCTCGTCGATCTCGATCTCGGACCACACCGCCTGGAACCACCCCGACGCGGACCAGTTACGGGTCAGTCCTCGTCGATCTCGATCTCGGCCGGCTGGAACCACGGCGGGTACACCGCGACCTTGGCCCGGACCCCGACCGCGGCGAGCGCGGCGCGCACCCGGTCGCGCACCTTGTCGTTGCCGACGGCGATGAGCGCGATGCGCTCGAGCGGGACCTCGCCGCGGGCGAGGAACTCGGCCGTGCGCAGGCGCGTCGTCTCGTCGGCGTGCACGAGCCGGCGCAGGAGCCGCTCGACGTCGGCCCATTCGACCGCGAGCTCCGCGCCCGGCAGGGCGGCGTCGGTGTCGCTCACGATGACGGAGCCCGGCTCGGTGAGGGCGCCGCGCGCCGCGGCCACCGAGCCGACGAGGATCACGTGGTCGGCCGCGGGGCGGAGCACCGCCTCGTCGCGGAGGCGCGGGTCGGGGCTCGCGGTGCGGACCGCGTCCCAGACGAGCGCGTCGGGCGTCAGCAGGAAGGGCACGTAGTCGGCGAGCGTCGCGTCGACGCCGGGCACGGTCTGCTGCCGGCGGAACTCGCGCACCGCGGGCGCCGCGACGTCGACGACGGGGTTCGCGCCGCCTGCGTCGGACACGATCGCCCCGGCGCCGAGGATGCGGCCGAGGTTGTCGAGGTGGGTGACGTGGTAGATGCGGATGGTGCCGACCTCGACGGGAGGGGCGGTCAGCGGGCGACCGGAGAGCGTCGGCGCCGCGCGGCCGGCACCCGAGGAGGCGGTGCGGGCGGAGGCGGTCGCCGTGCGGGCGCTGCCGCGGGTCGAGCCGCGGACCGGTGCGGTCACCGCGGGCTTCTGCTCGGGCTCCTTCGGGGGGAAGCACGTGGCGCAGAGCCCGTCATCGAAACCGTGGATGCATTCGTCGCCCAAAGGGGTACCTCTCGTCGCGCGGCTCGCACTCGGGGGCGTGCGAGAACCGACGGACAACTTTACGCGCTCCGGCGGCGTTCCGCGGCCGGGCCGGGCACGTCGTCCGCGTCGGTCAGCGCCCGCCCCAGGCGACCGTGTCGCCGTCGAGCATCGTCGCCGCGACCGGACCGCGCATCGCGGGCCCGCGTCCGGCCTCCATGAGCTCGTGGAGCGCCGCCTGCACGAGGTGGGGCTTGGGCAGGTCGCGAAGGACGACGGGGCGCTCCTGGCCCACGTCGATGCGCACGTCGCCGGAGCCGAACATGCTCTGGCCCGGGGTCTTCCGGATGCTCACCTCGCGCACCCGCGCGTGGGCGACCTCGTTGCGCACCCGCACGAACACGCCGCTGCGCATGATGATCCGCCGCGTGGTGATCGTCGTGCGCCCGGTGAGCCACGACAGGTAGGGCAGGAGGCAGCCGAGGAGGACGACGACGACCGCGCCGCCGAGGAGCGCGAGCAGCTGCCACGACTCGTTCACGAGGCCCACGGCGTAGCCGGTGCCCCCGGCGACCGCGACGAGCAGGACGACGGGCAGGATCAGGATGCGTGCGTGCCGTCGCAGCCGCGCGACCACGCGCTCGGCCGGCGGGGCGGTCGGCGCGGCGGCGGACCCGTCGGCTCTCGTCATACGCCCATTAATACCTCAGGTGCGTCACGTCCCCCGCGGCGACAGACCAGGGTTCGCCGTTCTCCCGATCGATCACGACGAGTCGGCCGTCGGCGTCGAGCCGCTCGGCGCGCCCGAGGAGTTCGCGGTCGCCCGGCAGCTCGACCCTGACCTCGCTGCCGAGGGTGCCGCAGAGCGCGGCGACCCGGCGGTCGACCCCGGATGCCACGGGGTCGGCGCCTGCGTCGCAGAAGTCGCCGAACAGGGTCAGGAACCGGGTGAGGTAGTCCGCGAGCACCGCGTCGCCGTCGGGGCGCACCCCGGTGGCGAGCAGCAGCGACGTCGACGTCAGCGTCGGCAGGTCGTGCTCGTCGAGGGTGAGGTTGAGCCCGGCGCCCACGACGACCGCGCCGGGCGCGTCGTCGGCCGGCGCCTGCAGCAGCTCCGAGAGGATGCCGCAGATCTTGTACCCCGAGACGAGCACGTCGTTCGGCCACTTCAGCTCGACGTCGACGACGCCGCTGCGGTCGTCGTCGTCGTGCTCGGGGTCGGCCGCGGCCCGGACGGCGGTGGCCGCGTCGACCGCGCCGCGCACGGCCTCGGTCATCGCCGCACCCGCGATGAGCGGGATCCACCCGTAGCCCGACACCGGGAACGCCCGCCCGCCCGGGAGCTCGGGCCGGAGCAGCATCGAGATCGCGAGGGTCTTGCCGGTGGGTGCGAGCCAGGTGCGGCCGAGCCGGCCCCGGCCCTTCGTCTGGTTGTCCGTCACGATGACCGCGCCGTGGGGCCAGCCCGAGGCATCCGCGCCGGTGGCCGCCTCGCGCAGCTCGTCGTTCGTCGACCCCGCCTCGGCGAGGAACTCGAAGCGCGGCACCGCCGCGCGCGATCGCTCCCATTCCATGCCGACCACACTAGCCACGCCCGGCTTTGTACGATGTCGTCCAACTCATGGCCGGATTTGTAGGAGACCGTCAACGAAGTCGGCCGGAGGCTCGCCGGTAGAGTGAACGGCGTGACCGAAGCGACTGACGGCCCCGACCTCTCCACCACCGCCGGCAAGCTGGCCGACCTCAAGCTGCGCTACCACGAAGCGGTGACCGCATCGGGCGAGGCGGCGATCGAGAAGCAGCATGCCAAGGGCAAGATGACGGCGCGCGAGCGCATCGCCGAGCTGCTCGACCCGGGCTCGTTCGTCGAGCTCGACGAGTTCGTGCGCCACCGCACGCACGCCTTCGGCATGGACGCGAAGCGTCCGTACGGCGACGCCGTCGTCACGGGCACCGGCACGATCCACGGCCGCCAGGTCGCCGTGTACTCGCAGGACTTCACGATCTTCGGCGGCTCGCTCGGCGAGGTCGCCGGCGAGAAGATCATCAAGGTCATGGAGCTCGCGCTGAAGACGGGCGTGCCGATCATCGGCATCCTCGACTCGGGCGGCGCCCGCATCCAGGAGGGCGTCGTCGCGCTCGGCAAGTACGGCGAGATCTTCCGCCGCAACACGCAGGCCTCGGGCGTCATCCCCCAGATCTCGATCATCTGCGGCCCCGCGGCGGGCGGCGCGGTCTACTCCCCCGCCCTCACCGACTTCGTGATCATGGTCGACAAGACGAGCCAGATGTTCGTGACCGGTCCCGACGTCATCAAGACGGTCACCGGCGAGGACGTCGGCATGGAGGAGCTCGGCGGCGCGCTCACGCACAACACCGTCTCGGGCGTCGCGCACTACCTCGCGAGCGACGAGTCCGATGCGCTCGACTACGCGCGCACCCTCGTCTCGTTCCTCCCCGACAACAACATGACGGATGCCCCCGTCTACGACGCCGACGTCGAGCTCGAGATCACCGACGACGACAAGCGCCTGAACACGGTCATCCCCGACTCCCCGAACCAGCCGTACGACATGCACACGGTCATCGAGGGCATCGTCGACCACGGCGACTTCCTCGAGGTGCAGCCGCTCTACGCGCCGAACATCGTCGTCGGCTTCGCCCGCGTCGAGGGCCGCACGGTCGGCATCATCGCGAACCAGCCCTCGCAGATGGCGGGCACGCTGAACATCGCGGCCGGCGAGAAGGCGTCGCGGTTCGTGCGCTTCTGCGACGCGTTCTCCATCCCGATCCTCACGCTCGTCGACGTGCCCGGCTACCTGCCCGGCACCGACCAGGAGTGGACGGGCGTCATCCGTCGCGGCGCGAAGCTCCTCTACGCCTACGCCGAGGCCACGGTGCCGCTCGTCACCGTCATCACCCGCAAGGCGTACGGCGGCGCCTACATCGTCATGGGCTCGAAGCAGCTCGGCGCCGACATCAACCTCGCGTGGCCGACGGCGGAGATCGCGGTCATGGGAGGCCAGGGCGCCGTCAACATCCTCTACCGCGGCGAGATCAAGCGCGCCGAGGAGGCCGGAGAAGACGTCGCGGCCGTGCGCACGAAGCTCGCGAACGAGTACACGTACAACGTCGCCTCGCCGTTCCTCGCCGCCGAGCGCGGCGAGCTCGACGGCGTCATCGAGCCCGCCGCGACGCGCGTCGCCGTGGTGAAGGCGCTGCGGGCGCTCCGCACCAAGCGGGCGAGCCTGCCCGCGAAGAAGCACGGGAACATCCCGCTGTAGGGCGGCGACCATGTCTGCACACGACGATTCCCGAGCCGCCGTCGCGGCCTCCGAGGCCGCGGGCGACCCGCGCGCGGCGGAGCTGCGCATCCTCTCGCGTTCCGTGAGCGACGAGGAGACGGCCGCGGTCACCGCGGTGCTCCTCGCCGCCGCCGACGCCGAGGTGCCCGAGGCCGACGAGGTCGCACCCGGCCGCAACGCCTGGGTGCGGAGCGGCGGCGCGATCCGCACGCCCGTCGAGGTCGGCCCCGGCCGCTGGGTCGGCTCGCTCCGCTGAGCCCGCCCGGCACTGTCCCCCGTTTCGCTGAGAACGAACAGCTCCGGGGTACTCCGTCGTGCCCGCGAGCGGTGGGGAGAGGACCGAAGGGGGACGCGGATGTCCCCCGAAATGCTGACTATGCGGACCGTGCTCAAACGAGCAGTATTGGTCTTGCAGGCTCCACAGGAGTCGCCACTGT
This sequence comes from Agromyces sp. NPDC058064, assembly GCF_042885275.1. Taxonomy (NCBI): domain Bacteria; kingdom Bacillati; phylum Actinomycetota; class Actinomycetes; order Micrococcales; family Microbacteriaceae; genus Agromyces; species Agromyces sp. NPDC058064. The sequence continues at coordinate 90,595 of NZ_JBHVSE010000001.1, forward strand.
CATCGGTCGGGTAACCGGTGGCTGTTGGGGGCGAGTCACGGCGATATTCGGGTTGTCGTCATGACTCGGGCTTGAAGGGGGACCGGTCGGGGATCGGTCCCCCTTCCTCATGCCGGGAGCGTCTCCTCATGCAGGGCGCGTTCCTCGAGCCGGGGCGTGCACGCCCCGGCCGTCTCGACCGCCCGCGCCGGCGCACACGCCTGCGAGCGGGCGACGGCGCCTCAGGCTCCGCGTTCGCGCGGGATCTCCAGCCACAGCTCGACCTCGAGGTCCTCGGTGTCGCCGGACGCGATGCCGTCGTCGTCGCTCGCCCCGGCGACGAGCCCGACGACCGTGACGGCGGTCGGCGAGCCCTCTGCCGCGGTGCGCGCGATCAGCCGGTCGGCGGTCGAGGCCGCGATGGCCTCGGCGAGCTGCGACAGCACCCGGTCGCGTGCCGCCTCGTCGAGGTCGTCGATACCGCCCTCGTCGAGCAGCGTGACGATCACGCCGCGCTGGCGGGCCCGCTGCACCTCCGCGCGCACGACGTCGGTGAGGAGCATCCGCCCCCTGATCTCGTCGCGGATCGTCGCCTCGAGCAGCCGGCACTCGGCGCGCTGCCGCTCGTCGAGCCGACCGTCGCGGTCGGCGATGCGGCGCAGCATCGGCGCCGCGACGCGATTCGTGTGCGCGAGCCGCATCCGGCCCTCGAAGAGGTGCGCGTCCTGCGCCGCCTGCCACGCCGCGGCCTCGCGCTCGGCCTGGGCGTAGCGTCTCGTCTCGCGACCGGCGTTCGTGAGGGCGCTGGTGAGCATGTGGGCGATCGCGACCCAGACGAGGCTGCCGATGACGCCGAGCGATCCGAGCGCGAGCGGTCCGGCCCAGAGCACCGTCTGCACGGCGAGCGCGATCACGCCGACCCACGCGGTGATCAGCCGGCGACGCGCCGCGGCGATCGTCATGAGCGTTCCGACGGCGGCGACGTACCAGGTCGCGTAGCCGTTGTCGGCGGCGGGGTCGAGCTGGCTCGTCACGAGGAGGGGCAGGACGAGGCTCACGGCCAGGTCGAATGCGGCGAGCCAGTCGGGCATCCGCACCCGGCGCGCGGGCCAGAGGCTCGCGACCGTCGCCGCGGTGTACAGGACGAGGGCGACGACGGTGGGCCACGGCGACGCCGGGACGTCGAGCGAGTAGACGCCGAGGACGACGTGGTACGCCGAGAATAGTGCGCCGAGCACGAGCAGCAGCCACCGCGGGATCGTGATCATGCGTCGCCTCCCGCCGCGGGCGCGGCGCCGCTCGCGCCGCCGGACGCCACCGCGTCGCCGCCGAGCGCGCCCGCAGGCCACGCCAGCGTCACGGTCGTGCCGTGCCCCGGCCGCGAGGCGATCTCGGATTTGCCGCCGACGTTGGCGATCCGCTCCTCGATCGACACGCGGAGGCCCAGCCGCTCGCTGGGGACGCGGTCGGGCTCGAAGCCGATCCCGTTGTCGGCGACCTCGATGACGCAGCCGCCGGCGCGCACTCCCCTGATGCGGATCTCGCGCCGTGCGCGACGCCCCGGCTCCTCGGCGTGCTGCACGCTGTTGACCATCGCCTGCACCGACGCCGTGTAGAGCGCGTCGACGACCTCGACCGGCAGCTCGACCCCGCCGGCGTTCACGACCCGCACCGCGAAGTTCGTGTTGAACGTCGTCAGCGCGGCGCGGAGCCGGCGCACCAGCACCGGGAGGCCGACCCGCTCGAAGGCGCGGGGGCCGCTCGCCCCCGCCTCGTCGAGCCGGTGCAGCGCATCCCTCGCCATCCGGGCGGCGAGTTGCTGCTCGCCCTCGCTCGTGGCCGAGGCCGCCGAGAGCAGGGTCGTCAGCACGCTGTCGTGCACGAGCGCGTCGACCTTGACGCGTTCGGTCTCGGTGGCGTGCTGCCGGGCGACGAGGTCGTAGCGTTCGAGCGCGGCCTCCTGCGCGGCGTCGACCGCCGACGCGGCCTCGCGCAGCATCGTGATGATCGCGAGCACGACGACGCCGAGCACGACGGCGTAGAGCGCGTCGAGCACCGCGAGCAGCGGCGGCGCCTCGCCGCCGGCGGGGGTGAAGCGGATGACGCCGTACATGGCGGGGACGATGAAGGTGTAGGCGGCGGCCCAGACGGGCGGCAGGGCCACGGCCGCGCAGGTCGTCGCGACCGTGCAGAGGTAGTAGAGCCACGGCACCGCGCCGTCGAGCGCGGAGGGGTCGCTGACCAGCAGCGGCCAGGCGGCGAGCGCGGCGACGTAGAACCCGGCGAAGACGAGGCAGGCCGCCCGCACCGCCACCTTCGCGACCGTGGCGACCGCGAGCGCGGCGATGCCGCCGAACAGCCCCGCCATGAGCGCCGCCCCCGCACCGAGTCCGAGGGCGTCGGCCTGGTCGAGCGCGAGCGGCAGCGACTGCGCGCCGAACACGAGGCCGACGACCCCGAGGGCGCGCGCGATGATCGTCTCGATCTGCGCGCGCGTGACCGCGGGCTTGCGCTGCGGGAGGCGGGGCACCCGCCATTCAGCGGCGGCCATCTCCGCTCTCGGCGTCGAGGCCCGGGAGGATGCCGTCCTCGACGGCGCGTCGCAGCAGGTCGACCTTCGTCGGCGCGGGGCGGCCGATCTCGACGTACTTCGCCCGGATGCGGTCGAGGTACTCGCGCGCCGTGGAGTGGGCGATGCCGAGCTGCATGGCGACGGCCTTCAGCGGCAGCCCCGAGGCGTAGAGGTGGAGGACGTCGCGCTCGCGCCGCCCGAGCTGCGCCTTCGCGAACTCGCGGTCGGCCTCGATCGCGCTCGCCCATTCGACGTTCGTGAGCACCCCGCCCCCGGCGACGGTCGCGATCGCGCCGATCACCGCCGACATGGGCGAGGCCTTGGGGATGACCCCCGCCGCACCGGCCGCGAGCGACTCGCGCACCGCGGCGACGCGGTCGGCGATGCTGTGCACGAGGACGGCGCTGCCGGTCGCGAGCACCGCCCGCACGTTCTCGGTCACCGTGGTGCCGTCGCCGAGCGAGAGGTCGAGCACGACGACGTCGCAGTGCCGCGCCTCGATGACCGGCAGCAGCTCCGCCACGTCGGCCGTGTCGGCCATGACCTCGTAGCCCGCCGCCTCGCACGCGGCGCGCAGGCCGATGCGGACCGCTTCGTGGTCGTCGACGATCGCGACCGTCGCCACGTGCTTCGTCTGCGCGTCCTCCGCCACAGGCCCCCCTTCCCGTCGATTCACACGATAGCGGTCAGACGCGCGACCGCCTCGACGTGATGGGTGTTCGGGAAGAGGTCGAAGGCGCGGATCGCGTCGAGCCGGTAGCCGTGCTCCGCGAAGATCCCGACGTCGCGGGCGAGCGCGACCGGGTCGCACGCGACGTACACGAGCTGGCGCGGGGCGAGGGCGGCGAGCCGTTCGACCACCTGCCGGCCGGCGCCCGAGCGCGGCGGGTCGAGCACGACGGTCGCGGCGCGGAGGCGCTCGCGCTCGGACGGGCTCGCCGCGGCGGCGAGCTCGTCGAGGTAGCGGTCGACCCTGGCGGTGACGGCCCGTGCGCCGACCCAGTCGGCGAGGTTCGTGCCGGCGTGCTCGGTCGCCCGCGCGTCGGACTCGACGGACGTGATGCGCACCGTGTCGCCGAAGCGATCGCCGATCGCGGCGGCGAGCAGGCCCACGCCGCCGTAGAGGTCGTGGTTCGCGGCCCGCGGGTCGAAGAGCTCGTCGTCGACGAGATCCTGCACGGCGGCGGTCAGGGTCGCGGCCGCGCCGCGGTGCACCTGCCAGAAGCCGCCGCGGTCGAGCCGGAAGACGCGGTCGCCCACCTGCTCCTCGATGCGCTGCCGGCCGCCGCGCGTCGCCTCGCCCGTGTCGACGACGACCCAGGGGTTGCCGAGCGACGGGGCCACGAGGTCGACCGACCGCGCGCCCGCGAAGCGCTCGTCGAGCGGCGCGAGCGCAGCGAGCTCGGGCACGGCGAGCGGCACGGATGCCACGGGCACGACCCGGTGGCTGCGCGCCGCGTACGGCCCGACCCGCCCCTCGGCGTCGACCTGCAGGCGCAGCCGCGTGCGCCACCCCGTGCCGAGCTCGGGGTCGGCGCCCGGTGCGAGCGCGGGGTCGACGGCCTCGACCTCGACGGCCCGCTCGACGCCGCCGAAGCGGGCGAGCGCGTCGACGAGCACCTCGGACTTGAGCGCGCGCTGGCGCGCCATGGCGATGTGGCCGAACTCGGCGCCGCCCGCACGATGCTCGGGGGCGCGGTCGACGCGCGCCTCGACCCAGGGGTGCTCGCGGCGGTCGGGCGAGGCGTCGAGCACCTCGAGCGTCTCGGCGCGCCAGAACTTCGCCTTGCCGGTGTCGGTGACGCGTGCGCGCACGCGCTCGCCGGGGATGGCGTCCGCGACGAAGACGACCCGCCCCTCGTGGCGGGCGACGGCGACGCCGCCGTGGGCGATCCGTTCGACGTCGAGCTCGAGCACGGGGCCGTCGAGCCGCGGTTCGGCGGGAGCCGGACGCGCCGGACGGGGTGCGGCGCCCTGCGCGCGCGAGGGACGGCGCGCGCTGCTGCGGCGTCGACGATCGGGATTCACCATGCTTCGAGCATTCCACAGCCCCGCCGGGTGCGGGCAGGATGGGGTGATGCGCCTCTACCTCGCCTCGACCTCCCCGGCACGGCTCCAGACCCTGCGTGCGGCCGGCATCGAACCGATCGCCGTCCCGCCCGGCGTCGACGAGGCGGCCGCCGTCGCGGCGCACGAGGCCGTGTCGGGGCCGCTCGAGGCCCGTGAGATGGTGCAGCTGCTCGCGAGGGCCAAGGCCGAGGCGCTCGTCGGCGCGCGCCCGGGCGGGGAGCCGATCGACGGGCTCATCCTCGGCGGCGACTCGGCGTTCCTCACCGGTGGCGCGATCCACGGCAAGCCGCACACCCCCGACGTCGCGAAGACGCGGTGGCTCGCGCAGAACGGCGGCCATGGAGACCTCTGGTCGGGGCACTGGCTGATCGACCATCGCGGCGGCGCGGTCCGCGCCGCGGTCGGCCGCGCCGACATGGCGACGGTGCGCTTCGCCGCGCTCGACGAAGCCGAGATCGACGCCTACATCGCGAGCGGCGAACCGCTGCTCGTCGCCGGCGCGTTCACCGTCGACAGCCTCGGCGGGCCGTTCATCCGCCGCGTCGAGGGCGACCCGTCGACCGTGGTCGGCCTGTCGCTCTCGACGCTGCGCGACCTCGTCCGCGAGCTCGGCGTCGACTGGACCTCGCTCTGGAACCGCGGCGGCGCCGCGGGGTGACCCCGCGATTGTCGTCTGCCGCAAGAGACATCCATTCATTTTGTGGAGGTCGCCCAAAGTCAGGGCGGCCCCGCGCAATAGGCTTGGGAACTATGCCGCGTATCACCAAGGTCCTCATCGCCAACCGTGGAGAGATCGCCGTCCGCGTGATCCGCGCCGCCCGCGACGCCGGCATCGGCTCGGTGGCCGTCTACGCCGATCAGGACCGCGACGCCCGCCACGCGAGGCTCGCCGACGAGGCGTACGCCCTCGACGGCACCACGAGCGCCGAGACCTACCTCGTCATCGACAAGATCCTCTCGGTGGCCCGCCGCTCGGGTGCCGACGCCGTGCACCCCGGCTACGGCTTCCTCGCCGAGAACCCCGACTTCGCCCGCGCCGTCATCGACGCCGGCCTCGTCTGGATCGGCCCCTCCCCCGAGGCGATCGAGCGGCTCGGCGACAAGGTCTCCGCGCGCCACGTGGCCGAGAAGGTCGGCGCGCCGCTCGCGCCCGGCACCCTCAACCCCGTCGCGGATGCCTCGGAGGTGCTCGACTTCGTCGACGTCCACGGCCTGCCCGTGGCGATCAAGGCCGCCTTCGGCGGCGGCGGCCGCGGCCTCAAGGTCGCCCGCACCCGCGAGGAGGTGCCCGAGCTCTTCGACTCGGCCACCCGCGAGGCGGTCGCCGCCTTCGGCCGCGGCGAGTGCTTCGTCGAGAAGTACCTCGACAAGCCGCGCCACGTCGAGACCCAGTGCCTCGCCGACCAGCACGGCAACGTCGTCGTCGTCTCGACCCGCGACTGCTCGCTGCAGCGCCGGCACCAGAAGCTCGTCGAGGAGGCGCCGGCGCCGTTCCTCAGCGAGGCGCAGCGCGCGGCCCTGTACGAGTCGTCGAAGGCGATCCTCAAGGAGGTCGGCTACGTCGGCGCCGGCACCTGCGAATTCCTCATCGGCCAGGACGGCACCGTCTCGTTCCTCGAGGTCAACACGCGCCTCCAGGTCGAGCACCCCGTCTCCGAGGAGGTCACGGGCCTCGACCTCGTCCGCGAGCAGTTCCGTCTCGCCGAGGGCGGCGTGCTCGACTACCCCGACCCCGAGACGGTCGGCCACTCGATCGAGTTCCGCATCAACGGCGAGGACCCGGGCCGCGGGTTCCTGCCCGCGCCCGGCCCGATCCACCAGCTCCGCTTCCCCGGCGGCCCCGGCATCCGCGTCGACTCCGGCGTGACGAGCGGCGACGAGATCTCGGGCGCCTTCGACTCGCTGCTCGCGAAGCTCATCGTCACCGGCAAGGACCGCGAGGAGGCGCTGTCGCGCGCACGTCGCGCCCTCGACGAGTTCGAGGTCGCCGGCCTGCCGACCGTGCTGCCCTTCCACCGCGACATCGTGGACAACCCCGCGTTCGCCCCCGAGGGCGACGAGCCGTTCTCGATCTACACCCGCTGGATCGAGACCGAGTACGACAACCGGCTCGAGCCGTGGTCGGGCGAGCTCGAGGAGACGAGCGGACCTGCTGCGCGCACGAACGTCGTCGTCGAGGTCGCCGGCCGGCGCATCGAGGTCAGCCTTCCGAAGCGGCTCGCGGGCGGCACCTCCACCGCCTCGCGCACCGCGGGCGCCGCACCGCGCCGCCGCACCGGGTCGCACTCGGTCGACACCGGCACCGGTGACGCCGTGAAGGCCCCGATGCAGGCGACCGTCGTGAAGGTCGCGGTCGCCGAGGGCGACAAGGTCGTCAAGGGCGACCTCGTGCTCGTGCTCGAGGCCATGAAGATGGAGCAGCCCATCGTCGCCCACAAGGACGGCGTGATCGGCGCGGTGAACGCCGAGGCCGGCGCGACCGTCTCGAGCGGGCACCTGCTGCTGTCGATCGCCGACGCCTGATCCGCCGACGCCGAACGGGGCGTCGGCCCGACGGTCGGCCGGTCAGCGCGCGGCGAGCGCCGCGAGCGCCTGCCTCGCGGCCGTGATCCCCGAGTTGCGCGAGGCGTGGATCGTGCTCGTGACCATGCCGGCCCAGAAGATCGTGTCGCCGATCGGCCCGTTGAGCCCGGTGCGACGGGAGAACGGCCCCGGGTAGGCCCCGCGGGCGTACTCGTCCTCCGACCAGTCGTAGGTCGACGCGTGGAGGTACTGCAGGCCCTGGTCGCCGGCCGCGTCGCGCACGTTGGCGAGCGCCGCGGCGAAGCGCTCGGCCTCCGGCAGGTCGAGGAGCTCCTGCGCGCGGCCGCCGGTGGCCCAGAAGACCGCGACCTCGCCCGCGTAGCCCGGCGTGCCGATGGACGCGTTCCAGACGCTCGGCGGATTCACGCCGAAGGTCGTCAGGACGTCCCACGCGGCCGGCACCGGATGCCCGGCGGGCAGCACCGGCCCGGCGAACTCGAGGATGCCCTTGAAGACCGGCAGGTACTCGATCTCCTGCAGGCCGTCGCGGCGATCGGCAGGCAGCGGCGGGTCGAAGACGACGTCGCCGTGCTTCAGCACCCCGCCGGGCAGGGCGACGACGAGGGTCTTCGCCTTGTAGCTGCCCCGGCTCGTGTGCACGTCGACGCGCCCCGCGCGGTGCTCGACGGTGTGCACTTTCGTGTTGAGCCGGATCTGCAGCCCGGTCGCGATCGCGCGCAGCACCTGGTCGTACCCGCCGATGACGCGGTGGTCGTCGTACGGCTCCTCGAACGGTGTCTCGGCCGGGACGTCCTGTTCGGCGATCGCCCAGGCGACCGTGTCGGCCACCCACGCGGCCGGCAGCACGTCGAACTGCTCGGAGTCGACCTCGATCGCGGCGAGGAGGATCGGGTAGTTCTCGGGCGGGATGCCGACGCGGGTGAGCCACGCGAGCGCCGTCTCACCGTCCTCGGGGTCGGGCAGCGGACCGGCGGGCGCACCCAGCGGGAACTTCAGCGACGCGTAGGTCGTGCCGTCGAGCCACGGCGTGCCCGGCGCGAGCCGGCCCCAGATCGACTGCTGCCGCCGCGTCGTGATGCCCGCCGCCTCGATGATCTCCCAGGTCGAGGCGCGGCTGCCGTGCACGAGCTCGGCGCCGCGCTCGACCGGGATCGACATGCTCGTGCGGTCGGTCCACATGCGGCCGCCGATGCGGTCGCGCGCCTCGAGCACGAGCACACGGCGGCCCTCGTCGGCGAGGGTGCGCGCCGCACCGAGCCCCGCGGCCCCGGCGCCGAGCACGATCGCGTCCCACATGCGTTCGTCCGAGCCGCTCACGGCGGGCGGGCGGGCCCCGGCGGTGAGCATGAGGGAGGCCGCGCCCGCCGCCCCCAGGCCGAGGACGGTGCGCCGCGTGGGCTGCACTCCCCCGGCTCCGCTCTCCGTCATCGTGTCGATCTCGCGCGCGTGGGACATCTCCGCCTCCAGGAACCTCGTCGTACCGGTGGGATCGGCCACGGCGCTTCGACGCGACCGACCCGATTCCTCGGAGACTATCGATCGGAAAACGTGGTTGTCAACGCTGTTGACGCACAGATGGCGACGTGTCAGGTCCCCTGCGCCGTCGGCACCTCGACCTCGCTCACGCTGCCGGCCATGCGCGAGTGGCGGCGGCCGTAGAGGAGGTAGATGAGGATGCCGATCGCGAGCCACACGAGGAACCGCACCCAGGTGAGGGTCGTGAGGTTGAACATCAGCCAGAGGCAGAGCGCCGCGGAGACGATCGGCAGCACCGGTGAGAAGGGCACCTTGAACCCGCGCGGCAGGTCGGGACGGGTGCGCCGCAGCACCACGATGCCGATCGACACGAGCACGAACGCCGAGAGGGTGCCGATGTTGATCATCTCCTCCAGGAGCCCGACGTCGGTGAACGCGGCGACGAACGCGACCAGGGTGCCCGCGATGATCTGGACCCGGGCCGGGGTCTTCGTGTGCTCCGTCGTCTTCGACAGCCATCGGGGCAGCAGGCCGTCCCGGCTCAGCGCGAACACGATCCGCGAGAGCCCGAGCAGGATGATCATGATCACCGTCGTGAGGCCGGCCAGCGCGCCGAGCGAGATCACGGCCGACGCCCAGTCCTGTCCGACCAGCCGGAAGGCGGTCGCGAGCGACGGCGTCTCCTCCTCGGCGAGCTCCTGGTACGACACCATGCCGGTCATCACGATCGAGACGAGCACGTAGAGCAGCGTCACGATGCCGAGGCCGATGAAGATGCCGCGCGGCAGGGTGCGCTGCGGCTCCCGCACCTCCTCGGCGCTCGTCGCGACCACGTCGAAGCCGATGAAGGCGAAGAACACGAGGGCCGCCGCCGCGAGCATGCCGAAGACGCCGTACTGGGCGGGCGCCGCACCCGTCGCCCAGGAGAACAGCGACTGCGTCCACGCGTCGGTCGCCCCGCCCTCGGTCGGCACCGCCTCGGGGATGAAGGGCGTGAAGTTCGCCGCCTTCACGAAGAAGAAGCCGACCACGATGACGAACAGCACGATCGCCACCTTGATGATCGTGAAGACCGCGCCGACGCGGGCGGTGAGCTTCGTCCCGGCGACGAGGAGCGCCGTGAACACCGCCACGATGAGGAACGCGGGCCAGCTCACCTCGAGTCCGCCGATCTGGAAGGTCGACGGGAACGGCAGCCCGAAGGCGAGCAGCGCCTCGCCGAGGTAGACGCCCCAGTACTTCGCGAGCACCGCGGCGGCGGTGAAGAGCTCGAGGATGAGGTCCCAGCCGATGATCCACGCGAGGAGCTCGCCCATCGTGGCGTAGGTGAAGGTGTACGCGCTGCCGGCGACCGGCACGGTCGACGCGAACTCGGCGTAGCACATGATCGCGAGCCCGCACGTGACGGCCGCGAGCACGAACGAGATGATGACGCTGGGCCCGGCGAAGTTCGCCGCGGCCTGCGCCCCGACCGAGAAGATGCCGGCACCCACGGCGACCGCGATGCCCATGAGCGCGAGATCCCACGTGCCGAGCGAGCGCTTGAGGCTGCGCTCCTCGTCGTGGGAGTCGGCGATCGACGCCTCGACGGACTTGACTCGCAGCTTCATCGCTACCCCCTGAACCCGGCGCCGCCCCCGCGGCGCTCGATCACCTCAGCGTACGACGTGCATGGCCCTCGCGGCATCGGTCAGCGAACCGCTGAGCGAGGGGTACACCGGGAACGCCTCGGCGAACTGGTCGACGGTGAGCCGGTGCTCGACCGCGAGCGCCAGCGGGAAGATCAGCTCGGAGGCCTTCGGCGCGACGATGACGCCGCCGATGATGGAGCCCGAGCCGCTCGAGGCGAAGAGCTTCACGAAGCCCTCGCGGATGCCCATCATCTTCGCGCGCGGGTTCGACGAGAGCGGCAGCTTGTAGACGACGCCCGGCACGACGCCCTCCTCGACCTCCTTCTGCGTCCACCCGACCGTCGCGATCTCGGGCTGCGTGAAGATGTTGGAGGTGATGTTGCGGTTCTCGGGCGGGTTCACGATGTCGCCCATCGCGTGGAACACGGCCGTGCGGCCCTGCATCGAGGCGACCGAGGCGAGGGGCATGAAGGTCGTGCAGTCACCCGCCGCGTAGATGTTCGGGATCGAGGTGCGCGCGACCCGGTTCACCCGGATGTGCCCCGAGTCGGCCAGCTGCACCCCGGCCTGCTCGAGGCCGATGTCACGGGTGTTCGGCACCGAGCCGACTGCCATCAGGCAGTGCGAGCCGCGCACCTCGCGCCCGTCGCTGAGGGTCGCCACGACGGAGTCGCCGTCGCGCACGACGGATTCGGCGCGCGACTTGTTGAGCACCTTCATGCCGTTGCGCTTGAACACCTTCTCGATCACGGATGCCGCGTCCGCGTCTTCGCCCGGGAGGACCTGGTCGCGGCTCGAGATCAGCGTGACCTTGGCGCCGAGCGCCCGGTACGCCGAGGCGAACTCGGCGCCGGTGACGCCCGAACCCACGACGATGAGGTGCTCGGGCACCTGCTGGAGCGAGTAGAGCTGGGTCCACGTGAGGATGCGCTCGCCGTCGGGGACGGCGGTCGGCAGCACGCGGGGCGTCGCGCCGACCGAGAGCACGAGCGTGTCGGCCTCGATGCGGTCGAAGTCGGTGCCGCCCTTGGCGGTCGCCACGATGACGGCGTTCGGCCCGTCGAGCCGGCCCTCGCCGTGCACGAGGTGGACGCCCGCCTCGATGAGGTTCGAGCGCATGTCCTCCGACTGCTGCGCCGCGAGGCCGAGGAGGCGCTTGTTCACAGCCGCGAGGTTGATCGCGACGCTCGGCTTGACGGCCTTCTCGGAGTCGCCCTTGGCGTAGAACTGCACGCCGAGGTCGGCGGCCTCCTTCACGGCGTTCGAGGCCTCCGCCGTCGCGATGAGCGACTTCGACGGGACCACGTCGGTGAGCACCGCCGAGCCGCCGACGCCCGCGCGCTCGATCAGGGTGACCTCGGCGCCCAGCTGGGCGGCGGCGAGTGCGGCCTCGTACCCGCCGGGACCTCCTCCGAGGACGGCGATCCGTTGCGTGCGCTCGAACTCGTAGGACATGCTCATATTCTGCCAGTTTCGCGGGCACGGCCAGCACATGAGCAGCTTCGCGCCGAAGCATCCGTCGCGTTCTAGAGTGGTGGGATGCACGATGCGAACCCGCTGGACGACCCCACCGCCGACCCGTTCGAGGTGGCCGCCGCCGCTGCCGCGAAGATCGCCGAGCTCACCGGCGTCCCCCGCCACGACGTCGCGCTGACGCTCGGCAGCGGCTGGGGCCGTGCCGCCGAGCTCATCGGCGAGACGACCCACACCCTCGCCGCGACCGAGGTGCCCGGGTTCTCGAAGCCCGCGCTCGAGGGGCACGTCGGCACCCTGCGCTCGGTGCTGCTGCCCTCGGGCAAGCGCGCGCTCGTGATCGGCGCCCGCACCCACTACTACGAGGGCCACGGCGTGCGCCGGGTCGTGCACTCGGTGCGCACCGCCGCCGCCGCGGGCGCGACGACGATGATCCTCACGAACGGCGCGGGCGGCATCAAGGAGCACTGGAAGCCCGGCACCCCCGTGCTGATCAGCGACCACATCAACCTCACCGCCGACTCGCCGCTCGAGGGCGCGACCTTCATCGACCTCACCGACCTCTACTCGCAGCGGCTGCGCGACCTCGCGCACTCGATCGACCCCGAGCTCGACGAGGGCGTGTACTGCCAGTTCCGCGGCCCGCACTACGAGACCCCGGCCGAGGTGCAGATGGCGAAGGCCATCGGCGGGCACATCGTCGGCATGTCGACCGCGCTCGAGGCGATCGCCGCCCGTCAGGCCGGCATGGAGGTGCTCGGCATGTCGCTCATCACGAACCTCGCGGCCGGCATCCAGCAGACCCCGCTGAGCCACGCCGAGGTCATCGAGGCCGGCCAGGCCGCCGAACCCGTGATCAGCGCACTGCTCGCGAAGATCGTCGCCGCGCTCTGAGCGCGGGCCCGCAGGAAGGACGACGGATGTCGCACGAACCCGATGCCCGCGACGCCGAGCGCATCGCACTCGCCGAGGCCTGGATCGCGCAGGATCCCGACCCCGAGACCCGCGACGAGCTCGCCGCGATCGTCGAGTCCGTCCGGGGCGGCGACGCCGCGGCCGCGGCCGACCTCGCCGACCGCTTCGACTCGCGCCTGGCCTTCGGCACCGCCGGACTCCGCGGCGAGATCGCAGCCGGTCCCAACCGCATGAACCGCGTGCTCGTCTCGCAGGCGGCCGCGGGGCTCGCGGCGTACCTCCTCGAGCACGCCGCACCGGGCACGACCCCCTCGGTCGTGATCGGCTACGACGGCCGCAAGAACTCGGCGGTCTTCGCCCGCGACTCGGCCGAGCTCATGGCCGGGGCGGGCGTCCGCGCCATCCTGCTCCCCCGCCTGCTGCCGACCCCGGTGCTCGCCTTCGCGGTGCGTCACTTCGGCACCTCGGCGGGCGTCATGGTGACCGCCTCGCACAACCCGCCGAACGACAACGGCTACAAGGTCTACCTCGGCGGCGAGCACCACGGTTCGCAGATCGTCGCCCCGGCCGACGCCGAGATCGCGGCGCACATCCTGGATGTCGCGTCGACCACCGCCGTCCCCGCGCTCCCGCGCGGAGACGTCGAGACCGCCGGCGAGGAGGTCGTCGACGAGTACGTGCGCCTCACCGCCGCGAGCGCCGCCCCCGGCACGCCCGCGGCGCAGCCGCGCGTGGTCTACACGGCGATGCACGGCGTCGGCTGGGAGACCGCGGCACGAGTGCTCGAAGCCGCCGGCTTCGACGCCCCCACGCTCGTCGACGCGCAGATCGCGCCCGACGCGGGGTTCCCGACCGTCTCGTTCCCGAACCCCGAGGAGCCCGGGGCGATGGACCTGTCGTTCGAGCGCGCCCGCGCCGTCGATGCCGAGCTCGTCGTCGCGAACGACCCCGACGCCGACCGGCTCGCGGTCGCGATCCCCGACGCCGGCGCCCCCGACGGCACGGGCTATCGACGGCTCACCGGCAACGAGGTCGGCCTCACGCTCGGCTGGCTCGCCGCCCGCCGCGCCGCCGAGGTCTCGGGCGACGCCGGCCCGTCGGGGTCGCTCGCCTGCTCGATCGTCTCCTCGCCCGGCCTCGAGGCCGTCGCCCGCGCCTACGGGCTCGACTTCGAGGCGACCCTCACCGGCTTCAAGTGGATCTCGCGCGCCCCCGGGCTCGTCTTCGGCTTCGAGGAGGCACTCGGCTACCTCGTGAACCCCGAGGTCGTCCGCGACAAGGACGGCATCTCGGCCGCCGCGGCGTTCCTCTCGCTCGCGGCCGAGCTGAAGGCCGAGGGTCGCACGGTGGCCGGCCACCTCGACGAGTTCGTCGAGCGCTTCGGATGCCACGCCTCCGGCCAGGTCTCGATCCGCGTCACCGACCTCTCGCGCATCGGCGCGGTCATGGCGCGCCTGCGCGCCGAACCGCCGGCCTCGGTCGGCGGCATCCGCGTCGAGCGCATCGAGGACCTCGCCGACGGCTTCGGCGCGCTCCCCCCGTCCGACGTGCTACGCATCGTGCTCGAGGGCGGCGCCCGGGTCATGGTGCGCCCGAGCGGCACCGAGCCGAAGCTCAAGGTCTACCTCGACGCCGTCTCGGAGCAGGGCTCGGTCGCCGAGCGACGTGCGGCGGCGACCGCCACGATCGCCGCGCTCGAGGCGGGCATGCGCGAACTCGTCGCCTGAGCGCTCGGCGGCGGAGGGACTGCCTCAGCCGAGCGAGCGCTCGAGCAGCCGCGAGATCTCGTCGACGTCGAAGTAGTTCGTCACCTCGACCACCTCGGCGAAGCTCTGCCCGAGCGCCTGGCGCACCGCGGCGGCCAGTTCGCTCGAGGTGAGGATCACCTGCGCGTCGGCGGCGGCGACGGCGATGCCCGCGAGGTCGCTCGCATCGACGTCGGCGGCGAGGTCGAGGCGCTCGAGGGCGCGCTCGGCGTTCACCTTGAGGATGGCGGAGGTGCCGATGCCGGCACCGCAGACGGCGACGATCTTCATGCCTCTGCCCCGCCGCGATCGATGCCGAGGAGCGTGCGGACCTCGGCCGGGTCGCCCGCCCGGGCGAGGCGGCCGACCGCCCCGGGGTCGTTGAAGACGTTCGCGAGGTTCGCGACCGAGGCGACGTGCTCCTCCGCGTTCGCGACCGCGAGGCCGACGACGACGCGCACCGGGTCGTTGTGCGGGTGCCCGAACGCGACCGGCTCGGCGAGCGTCACGACGGCGAGCCCCTCGCGGCGCACGTCCCGGCCGGGCCGCGCGTGGGCGAGGGCGAGCCCCGGGGCGATGACGACGTACGCGCCGAACTCCTCGATGACCGCGATCATGCGGTCGGCGTAGTCGGAGCTGGTCGCCCCCGAGCGGGTCAGCGCCCGCCCGGCCTCGCGCACGGCGCTGCGCCAGTCGACGGCGTGCGCACCGATGACGACGGCCTCGTCGGGAAGGGGTGGGAGGTTCATTGCGGGTCCGTTCGGGGGCGGCGGCGCGGAGGGCGGAGGCACGTGGCATCCGCCGTCGGCAGCGTCGTCAGGCTTCGTCGAAGCCGTCTTGAATGAGCTCGGCGAGCTCGTCGCGGTCGTCGAGGGGCAGGAACGCCGCCGCCGCCGCGTTGAGCTGGAACGTCTCGAGGTCGTCGAGGTCGTAGCCGAAGGCGTCGCTGAGGAGCGCGAGCTCGCGGGTCAGGCTCGTGCCCGACTGCAGGCGGTTGTCGGTGTTCACCGTCACCCGGAAGCCGAGCTGGTAGAGCAGGTCGAAGGGGTGGTCGACGAGCTCGTCGCCCCACGCGGTGATCGCCCCGGTCTGCAGGTTGGACGACGGGCTCGTCTCGAGGGCGATCTCGCGGTCGCGCACCCACTGGGCGACCGGGCCGAGCGACACGTAGGTGTTCTCGTCGTCCTGGCGCTCGATGAGCAGGTCTTCGGCGATGCGGACGCCGTGGCCGAGGCGGAGCGCACGGCCGTCGAAGAGCGCGCTGCGGATCGACTCGAGGCCGTCGGCCTCGCCCGCGTGCACCGTCACGGGCATGAAGCGGCTCGCGAGGTAGTCGAAGGCGGTGCGGTGACGGCTCGCGGGGAAGCCGGCCTCGGCGCCCGCGATGTCGAAGCCGACCACGCCGCGGTCGCGGTGGCGGACGGCGAGCTCGGCGATCTCGAGCCCGCGGTCGGCGTGCCGCATCGCGGTGATCAGCTGCCCGGTGCGGATGCCGCCGCCCTGGTGCCGCACGTCGTCGGCGCCCTGCTCGAGGCCCTCCTGCACGGCCTCGACCGCCTCGTCGAGCGTGAGCCCGCGCGTCAGGTGCTGCTCGGGCGCCCAGCGGATCTCGCCGTAGATGACGCCGTCGTCGGCGAGGTCGTGCACGAACTCGCGCGCGACGCGCGAGAGGCCGGCACGGGTCTGCATGACCGCCGTCGTGAGGTCGAACGTCTTCAGGTACTCGACGAGCGAACCCGAGTTCGACTGCTCGGTGAACCAGGCGGCGAGGCCGTCGGCGTCGGCCGCCGGGACCTCGAGGCCCTGCTCCTCGGCGAGCTCGATGAGGGTCTGCGGCCGCAGGCCGCCGTCGAGGTGGTCGTGCAGCGAGATCTTGGGCAGGGCCTGGATGCTCGCGCCGTCGCCCTCGAGCCGGTACTCCGTCGGAATCGTGTTCACGTGACAACGATAGCGGCGCGACTGCCGCGAAGTCTCGGCATTCTCGAAGCCGGGCGCGTCCTGCGGCCCCCGATCACGCGACCGCCGACGTCGTCAGCGGCCGATGCGGTCGGCGATGAGCGGCCCGCCGTCCTCGATCGCGTCGCCCTCGTCGCCGATGCGCCAGGCGCCGGCGACCGCCCCGAGTGCGCGCTCGAAACGGGCGGGCTCGTCGGCGTGCAGCGTGAACAGGGGCTGGCCCGCGCGCACGGCGTCGCCGGGCTTCGCGTGCAGCTCGATGCCCGCGGCGTGGTGCACCGGGTCCTCCTTGCGGGCGCGGCCCGCACCGAGCCGCCAGGCGGCGATGCCGAACGGCAGCGCCTCCTGCGCGACGAGCACGCCGTCGCGGTCGGCGGTGACGACGTGCTGCTCCTTCGCGACCGGCAGCGGCGCGTCGGGGTCGCCGCCCTGGGCGACGATCGAGCGGCGCCAGGTGTCCATCGCGCGGCCGTCGTCGAGTGCGGCCTCGACGTCGACGTCGGGCTGCCCGGCCAGGGCGAGCATCTCCCGGGCGAGCTCGACCGTGAGCTCGCGCACGTCGGCGGGCCCGCCGCCGGCGAGCACCTCGACCGACTCGCGCACCTCGTTGGCGTTGCCGATCGTGAGGCCGAGCGGCACGTTCATGTTCGTGATGAGGGCGCTCGTCGCCACCCCGGCGTCCTCACCCAGCTCGACCATGGTGCGGGCGAGCTCGCGCGAGCGCTCGATGTCCTGGAGGAATGCGCCCGAGCCGAACTTCACGTCGAGCACGAGCGCGCCGGTGCCCTCGGCGATCTTCTTCGACATGATCGACGACGCGATGAGCGGGATCGCCTCGACCGTGCCGGTGATGTCGCGCAGGGCGTAGAGCTTCTTGTCGGCCGGGGCGAGACCGGCGCCGGCCGCGCAGATCACGCCGCCGACGTCGCGCAGCTGCGCGAACATCTCGTCGTTCGTGAGGTCGGCGCGCCAGCCCGGGATCGACTCGAGCTTGTCGAGTGTGCCGCCCGTGTGGCCGAGCCCGCGGCCCGAGAGCTGCGGCACGGCGACGCCGAAGGTCGCGACGAGCGGCATGAGGGGCAGCGTGATCTTGTCGCCGACGCCGCCGGTCGAGTGCTTGTCGCTCGTCGGCTTGCCGAGGCCCGAGAAGTCCATGCGCTCGCCCGAGGCGATCATGGCCATCGTCAGGTCGCGGATCTCGCGGCGCGTCATGCCGTTGAGGAAGATCGCCATGGTCATCGCCGACATCTGCTCGTCGGCGACGTAGCCGCGGGTGTAGGCGTCGACGAGCCAGGCGATCTCGTCGCTCGTCAGCTCGCGCCGGTCGCGCTTCGCGCGGATGAGGTCGACGGCGTCGAAGGGCTCGATGGCGGTGGTCATGCTTCTCCTCGGAATTCTGCGAGCTGGCGCGGGCCGAACGCGTCGGGCAGCACCTCGTCGATGGTCTTCAGGCCCGACACGGTGTCGAGCACCATGCCCTCGGCCGAGTGCTCGTACAGCAGCTGGCGGCAGCGGCCGCACGGCATCAGCGTCGCGCCGTGGCCGTCGACGCAGGTGAACGCGACGAGCTTGCCGCCGCCCGACATGACGAGCGCCGACACGAGCGAGCACTCGGCGCAGAGCGTGACGCCGTAGGAGGCGTTCTCGACGTTGCAGCCGCTCACGACGCGGCCGTCGTCGACGATCGCGGCCGCGCCCACGGGGAACTCGGAGTACGGCACGTAGGCCTTCGCCATCGCCTCGCGGGCGCGCTCGCGCAGCCCCTGCCAGTCGATCGCATCCGTCTCGGTCATGTTGCTCCCCCGTTGCAGATGAGGTGATGGATGCCACGGGGCGGCCCCGTGGCATCCGGTCAGGATTTGATGTAGGGCTTGCCCGCCGCGGCCGGGCCGCGCACCTTGCCGACGAACCCGGCCACTGCGAGGATCGTGATGAGGTACGGCAGCATCAGCATGAACTCGCTCGGCACGGGCGAACCGATGATCGACAGCGTCACCTGCAGGCTCGTCGCGAAGCCGAACAGCAGCGCCGCGAGCGTGGCCTTGATCGGGTCCCACTGGCCGAAGATCACGGCGGCGAGGGCGATGAAGCCCGCGCCCGCGGTCATCTCCTTGCTGAAGGCGATGCCCGAGCCGATGGTGAAGAACGCGCCGCCGAGTCCGGCGATCGCGCCGGCGAGCGAGACATTCCAGAAGCGGGTGCCCGTGACGTTGATGCCGACCGTGTCGGCGGCCTGCGGGTGCTCGCCCACCGAGCGGAGGCGGAGGCCCCAGCGGGTGTGGAACAGGCCGACGTAGACGACCGCGACGGCGATGTACATGAGGTACACGAGGATCGTCTGGCGGAAGAACATCGGACCGATCAGCGGGATCTCGCTGAGGACGGGGATCGGCAGGCGCTCGAGGCGCGGCGGCGAGTTGAGCACGGCCGCGTTCGGCGCGAGCACCTGCGAGAACATGAAGCTCGTGAGCCCGAGCACGAGCACGTTCAGCACGACGCCGACGATGACCTGGTCGACGAAGTACTTGATCGAGAACGCCGCGAGCACGAACGCGACGAGCACGCCGGAGATCGCGGCCGCGATCATGCCGAGCGCGGGACCCATGACGGCGTTGCCGACCGCGGACGCGACGACCGCCGACGTGAAGGCGCCCGCGAGCAGCTGACCCTCGATCGCGATGTTGACGACGCCGACGCGCTCGGAGATGACGCCGCAGAGCGAACCGAAGATGAGCGGAACCGAGAGGCTCAGCGCGCTCGCGAGGAGCCCGGGCAGCGGGATGACCGGGGTGCGCGAGCCTGCGGCCGCCCACGTGAGGAAGCCGAGGAGGAAGATCACGGCGAACAGCGCGACGAGCCAGATGCCGACCTTGCGCTTCGCCCGCACGAGGAGGGCGGAGACGACGGTGATCGCCGCCATGAGCACGACGCAGATCCACGAGGTGACCTCGCTCGAGAGCGTGACGTCGGGCAGCTGGAGGACGTCGTTGCCCTGCGAGAGCCGGAACGTCGCCTCGCCGTGGCTTCCGGCGGCGGCGAAGAGCACGGCGGCGAGCACGGTGAAGATCGCGAACGCGATCGGCGCCTTCCAGCTGACGACGACCGTCTTGTCGAGCGCGTCGGTCACGGGCGCGGCGGGGGTGGTGGTCACGGTGCTCACTTCGCCTCCATCTCCTTCGTCACGATGGGTCTCTGCCGCTTCGGAGTCGATCCGGGAGCGGGCAGTCGGAAGATCGCGCGCACGAGCGGCGGGGCCGCGATGAAGAGCACGATGAGCGACTGCACGACGAGCACGATGTCGATCGGCACGCCCTCCGCGGCCTGCATCGAGAAGCCGCCCGCTTTGAACGCACCGAACAGGATGCCGGCCGCGAGGATGCCCCACGGCGTCGAGCGGCCGAGGAGCGCGACGGTGATCGCGTCGAAGCCGATGCCGGCGTCGATGCCGCTCGAGAAGCCGGTGGTCACGGTGCCGAGCACCTGGCTGACTCCGGCGAGACCGACGAGCGCACCCGAGATGAGCATCGCGTAGACGTACATCGACTTCACGTTGATGCCGGCGACGCGGGCCGCATTCGGGTTCTCGCCGACGGCGCGGAACTTGAATCCGAGGCTCGAGCGGTTGAGGATCCACCACACGAGCACGGTCGCGCCGATCGCGAGGATGAAGCCGAAGTGCAGGTTGAACTGCGGCCCCAGGAGCTCGGGGAGGATCGCCGTGTCCTTCATGGCCGGGGTCTTCGGGTTGTTCGAACCGGGCGCCTGCAGCAGGCCGGGCGTCCGCAGCATCCACTGCACGAGGTAGAGCGCGACGTAGTTGAGCATGATCGTCACGATCACCTCGTGCGCGCCCGTGCGCGCCTTCAGGAGGCCGGCGATGCCGGCCCAGAGTGCCGCGCCGATCATGCCCGCGAGCACCGCCACGATCATGTGGAGGCCCCACGGCAGGTCGAAGCCGAAGCCGACCCAGCCGGCCGCCGATGCCGCGATGAGCATCTGGCCGCGGCCGCCGATGTTGAACATGCCGACGCGGAAGGTGAGCCCGACGCCGAGGCCGGCCGCGATGAGCGGGGTCGCGAAGGTGAGGGTCTCGGTGAGCGGCCGGATGCCCGAGATGAAGTCGGGTCGGCGGAAGTTGTAGATCGAGCCCTGGAAGAAGGCGACGTACGCGCCGGACACGGACTCCCAGACGGCGGCGAAGGTGTCGCCGGGGCGGGCGAAGAAGTAGACCGAGGCCTCTTGCACCCGCTCGTCGGTGAACGCGATCATGACCGCACCCACGACGAGCGCGAGCACGATCGCCAGCACCGAGATGATGGCGTTGCCGGTCACGATCTCGCGGAACGCGGTCGCCCATCGCGACGGGGGCTCGACGTCGGCCGGTGCGGGCTTCGCGGGCGGCGGCGCGGTGTCGGTCGCGGTCGCCTTCGGTGCGGAGGCCGCTGCGGGCTCGGCGCCCTGCACGGTCGACTCGACGGGCTCCGCACCCGGCTCGGGCTGGGCGGGCGGCTGGGGGTCGCTCATGCGGCGGCTCCTTCTGCGGGGACCTCGCCGGCCATCATCAGGCCGAGGACGTCGCGGGGGGTGTCGCCGGGCACGATGCCGACGATGCGGCCCCGGTACATGACCATGATCCGGTCGGCGAGTGCGGTGACCTCGTCGAGCTCGGTCGAGACGACGACGACGGGGACGCCCGCGTCGCGCGCCGCCACGATGCGCTTGTGGATGAACTCGATGGAGCCGACGTCGACGCCGCGCGTCGGCTGCGCCGCGACCAGGAGGCGGAGCTCGCGGCTGAGCTCGCGGGCGAGCACGACCTTCTGCTGGTTGCCGCCCGAGAGCCGGCCGACCTTCGTGTCGATGCCAGGGGTGCGGACGTCGAACTCCGCGACCTTCTCGGTCGCGAACTGCTCGAGCACGCCGCGCTGCACGTTGGCCGCCTTCACGAAGGGGGCGCCGTTCGAACGGTCGAGCATGAGGTTCTCGGCGATCGAGAACTCGCCGACGAGGCCGTCCTCGTTGCGGTCCTCGGGGACGAAGCCGACGCCCGAGTCGAGGATCTTGCGGACGCTCGCGCCCGAGAGCACCTCGCCGTCGAGCGAGATCGAGCCCTGGACGCGCGGCTGCAGGCCGACGAGCGCCTCGGTGAGCTCGGTCTGCCCGTTGCCCTGGACACCGGCGACGGCGAGGATCTCACCGCGCCGGACCTCGAAGCTGACGTCGTTCACGACCAGCTGGCCGATGTGGTCGATGACCGAGAGGCCCTCGACGACGAGCGCGGGCTCGCCGAGCTTCGGCGGGTCCTTCTGGACGGTGAGCTCGACGGCGCGACCCACCATGAGCGAGGCGAGCTCGACGTTCGAGGCGGTGGGCGAGGCCTCGCCGACCACCTTGCCGAGGCGGACGACCGTGATGCGGTCGGCGACCTCGCGGACCTCGCGGAGCTTGTGGGTGATGAACACGATCGCGGTGCCCGACTCGCGGAGCTGGCGCATGATCGCCATCAGCTCGTCGGTCTCCTGCGGCGTGAGCACGGCGGTCGGCTCGTCGAAGACGAGGACCTTCGCGTCGCGCGAGAGCGCCTTGATGATCTCGACGCGCTGCTGCACGCCGACCGGAAGGTCGTCGACGAGGGCGTCGGGGTCGACGTCGAACCCGAACCGGTCGGAGATCTCGCGCACCTTCGCGCGGGCCGACTGCAGGTCGAGGAACCCGCCGCCCTTGGTCGACTCGTGGCCGAGCATGACGTTCTCGGCGACCGTGAAGACGGGGATGAGCATGAAGTGCTGGTGCACCATGCCGATACCGGCCTTCATCGCGTCGCCCGGGCCGGCGAAGTGCTGGACGACGTCGTCGAGGAGGATCTCGCCCTCATCGGCCTGGTAGAGGCCGTAGAGCACGTTCATGAGCGTCGACTTGCCTGCACCGTTCTCGCCGAGGAGGCAATGGATCTCTCCGGCCTCCACGGTGAGGTCGATGTGGTCGTTGGCGACCAAGCTGCCGAATCGCTTCGTGATGCCGCGAAGTTCGAGCTTCATGACCCCGATCCTAGTGATCTGTCCGCATCCGTTGGAGATGCTGCGCGAATGTTGAGGTGCATCGGAGCGTGCTGCTCAGATGCTGCCGAACCTGCTCGGCTGGAAACGAGCCGGGGAGGCCGGCAATGCCGACCTCCCCGACTTCGTGATTGCGGACCGCTTATCCGGCGAGGTAGGACTCGACGGTGATGTCGCCCGCGATGATGGCTTCCTGCAGCTCGGTGACCTTGTCGGCGAGCTCGGCCGGGACCTTGCTCTCCCAGTCGTGGAACGGCGCCAGGCCGACGCCCTCGTTCTCGAGCGTGCCGACGAACGGGGTCGGGTCGAACTCGCCGTTGCCCGCCTCGATGATCGCGTCGTAGACGCCGACGTCGATGCCCTTGCGGATCGAGGTGAGGAGGAGGTCGCCGACGGTCGGGTCGGTCTCGTACACGTCGGCGTCGACGCCGATCAGGGCGATCTCACGGCCCGAGTCGCGGATCGCCGCGGCTCCGGGCTGGTAGATCGGGCCGCCGACGGGCAGGAGCACGTCGACGTTCTGGTCGATGAGGCCCTGCGCGGCCTGCTTGGCCTTGTCATCGGGGGCGAAGCCGCCGGTGAACGAGCCGTCCTGCTTGGCGCGGTCCCAGCCGAGGACCTTGACGGCGGTGCCGTTCTCCTCGTTGTAGTGGTCGACGCCCTGGGCGAAGCCGTCCATGAAGATCGAGACGGTCGGGATGTTGAGGCCGCCGTAGGTGCCGACGACGCCCGTCTTGCTCATGCCCGCGGCGAGGTAGCCGGCGAGGTACGCCGCCTGCGCGGTGTCGAAGATGATGGGCTTGATGTTCTCGGCGTCGGTGGTGCCGTCGAAGTCGGTGTCGACGGTGTCGTCGATCGAGATGTACTCGAGGTCGGCGTTGGCCTGGGCGGACTCGAGCGCGGCCGGGGCGAGCAGGAAGCCGACCGTGACGATCGTGTTGCAGCCCTGGTCGACGAGCCCCTGCAGGTTCGACGCGTAGTCGGTCTCAGCGGCCGACTCGACCTCGGTGTAGTCGACGCCGAGCTCGTCGGCGGCCTTCACGAGGCCCTCGAAACCGAGCTGGTTGAACGACTTGTCGTCGAAGCCGCCCTCGTCGGAGACCATGCAGGGCAGGTAGTCGAGCGCTTCGCCGCCCGACTCGTTCGACTCTTCGGGAGCCGAGGCGCATCCGGCGAGCAGCGCGGCTGCACCGAACATCGCGAGGCCGCCGAGAGCGGCCTTCTTGGTCGTGACCTTCACAGTGTCCTCCAAAGACTGCGCCCCGACCTTCGCGAGGCTCGTGCAGAAACGTTACCCAATGTTGCGCGGGACGCCATCGACCCGATCGCGATCGGCGTCAATGGTTATCTAGACGCAATCTTCTGCTCATATGAGCAGCACTCGGCATCCCCCGAACGGGGTCGATCCCGCACCTACGGCGCGCTCGGCGACTCGACGACCAGCTCGCCCGCGATGATCGCCTGCCGCAGTTCCTCGATCTCGGCGTCGAGCTCGGGCGAGACGAGCGCCTCGAGCTCGTGGTAGGGCGCGATCTCGACGCCCCCGTTCTCGAGCGTGCCGACGAACGGCTCGTTCGTGAACTCGCCGGACTCGACGTCGCCGACGATGTCGACCATCGCGTCCTGCGTGCGCTTCAGCACGCTCGTGAGCACGATCGGACGGAACTCGCTCGGCAGCGTCTCGTACCCGTCGCTGTCGACCCAGATCACGGAGACCCCCCGGTCGACGGCGGCGGCCGCGGCACCCTCGCCCACCTGGCCCGCGACCGGCAGGATCACGTCGGCGCCCTGGTCGATGAAGCCCTCGGTCATGACCTTGCCCTTGTTGACGTCCTCGAAGTCGCCCGTGAACGAGCCGTCCTGCTTGGCCTTGTCCCAGCCGAGCGCGCGCACCTGGGTGCCGTGCACCTCGTTGTACTTCGCGACGCCGTCGACGAAGCCGTCCATGAACAGGGTGACGGGCGGCTGGTTGCCGCCGCCGAAGGTCGCGACGACCCCGGTCTTCGAGACGCCGGCCGCGAGGTATCCGGCGAGGAACGACGCCTGGGCCGTGTCGAACACGACGGGCTTCACGTTGTCGGCCTCGACGGTCTCGTCGACGATCGCGAACGCGACGTCGGGGTTCGCCCCGGCCTCCTCGAGCGTCGACTCCGCGAGCTCCCAGCCGACCGTCACGACGAGCCCGCAGCCCGAGCCGACCGCCTGCGCCACGTTCGGGGCGAGGTCGGTCTCGCCCGTCGAGACGAGCGCCTCGGCCTCGATGCCGTACTCCTCCTCGGCCTGCTGCAGGCCCTCCCACGTCGACTGGTTGAACGAGCGGTCCTCGAGGCCGCCCGAGTTCGTGACCATGCGCACGCAGCCCTCGCCGGAGTCCGCGGGGTCGCCGCCCTCGGGCGCCGAGGCGCACGAGGCGAGCGCGAGGGATGCCGCGGCCACCGCGGCGACGAGGAGACTGCGCGTTGCCCGGGACATCCGTGTACCTGCCTTCTCGTGCCTAGAGCACGTCGCTCGAGCCGCCGAGCCGGAGGGCGTCGACGACCGCCTTCACCCGCTGCGCGTGCTCGCTCGTGGTGACGAGCAGCGCGTCGGGAGTGTCGACCACGACGATATCGTGGACGCCGATCAGGCTGATGACCCGCTTCGACCGGCTCACCACGATGCCGCTCGACGCGTCGGCGAGCACCCGGGCGTGCTCGCCGAGGATGGCGAGCTCGCCGGACCGCCCTGCGGTGTTGAGCTTCGCGAGCGAGGCGAAGTCGCCGACGTCGTCCCACTGGAAGTGGCCGCGGATCACGGCGAGCCGCCCCGCGGCCGCCGCGGGCTCGGCGACCGAGTAGTCGATCGCGATCTTCTCGAGGCGCGGCCACACCCGGTCGACGGCCGGGCCGCGGGTGGTCGGATCGTCCCACGCCTCGGCGAGCTCGACCAGTCCGGCGTGCAGCTCGGGCTTGTTGCGCGCGATCTCGGCGAGCAGCTGGTCGGCGCGGGCGATGAACATGCCCGCGTTCCAGAGATGGCGGCCGCCGGCGAGGTACCGCTTCGCGGTGGCGAGGTCGGGCTTCTCGACGAAGCTCGAGACGAGCTCGCTGTGCGCGGCGCCCGGCACGTCGAGGGGCTCGCCGCACTCGATGTACCCGAAGCCGACGGCCGGCTCGGTCGGGGTGATGCCGATCGTGGCGATGTAGCCGGCGCGCGCCGCCGCGACCGCCTCGGCGACGGCGCCCTGGAACAGCGCGTCGCCCGAGATGACGTGGTCGGCCGCGAAGGAGCCGATCACGACGCCGGGCTCGCGGCGCTCGAGGATGGCGGCGGCGAGGCCGATCGCGGCGGTCGAGTCGCGCGGCTCGGACTCGAGCACGATGTTCGCGTCGGCGAGGCCCGGCAGCTGGAGCTCGACGGCGGAGCGGTGGGCGCGGCCGGTGACCACCATGATGCGCTGCTCGCCGGACAGCGGCGCGAGCCGGTCCCAGGTGTCCTTCAGGAGGGTCTGGCCCGAGCCGGTGAGGTCGTGCAGGAACTTCGGCGCGTCGGCGCGCGAGAGCGGCCAGAGACGCGAACCCACGCCACCGGCGGGAATGATGCTGTAGAAGCCATCGAGGGCTGCGGAGGTCATCCGCTCAGGATAGCGGCGCACCCAGTGGCCCGCCCGGATTCGCCGTCGCGGCGAGCGGATAAGGCAGACCTCACCTGCACGTCGAGCGGGCCGGGTCTAGACTCGGAGCGGGCCGTCGCGCCCGTGCGCCCGCATGTCCGGGCCGGAAACACACAGCCAGGGAGGGTTGTTCATGCCAGAGACCTCGGCAGGAACCCTGACCACACCCGAGAAGCCGGCGAAGCAGAAGCCGGGCGGCACGCTCTATCGCGGCCACGAGGGTATGTGGTCATGGGTGCTGCACCGCATCACGGGTGTCGCGATTTTCTTCTTCCTCCTCGTGCACATCCTCGACACGGCACTCGTGCGGGTGAGCCCTGAGGCCTACAACGCGGTCATCGGCGCGTACCAGACGCCGATCATGGGCCTCGGCGAGGTCGCCCTCGTGGGCGCGATCGTGTTCCACGCCTTCAACGGGCTGCGCATCATCCTCGTGGACTTCTGGGCCTGGGCCACGCGCCACCAGAAGGTGCTCTTCTGGGTCGTCATCGCCCTCTGGGTCGTCACGATGCTCGCGTTCACCCCGCGTCACCTCATCAACGTCTTCAGCCACTAGGGGCCCAGCGACAATGACTGCGATCGAATTCCCCGGCGAACCCCGCCGGCGCGGCTCCAACCTCGAGAAGTGGGGCTGGATCTACATGCGCGCCTCCGGCGTCGTGCTCCTCGTGCTGATCTTCGGCCACCTCTTCATGAACCTCATGGTCGGCGACGGCATCCAGGCCATCGACTTCGGCTTCGTGGGCGGCAAGTGGGCCGACCCGTTCTGGCAGTGGTGGGACGTCCTGATGCTCTGGCTCGCCCTCATCCACGGCGCCAACGGCATGCGCACGCTCGTGAACGACTACACGAACCCCGGCACCGTGCAGAAGGTCCTCAAGGGCGCCCTCTTCGCGGCCGCGGCCGTGCTGATCATCCTCGGCACCCTCGTCGTCTTCACCTTCGAGCCGTGCCCCGCCGGTGCACCGGCCGACCTGCTCCCCTCGTTCTGCGCCGCATAGGAGATTCGTTGAACACCCAGACCTCCGACGCCGAGACCACGGTCATCGACGGCGTCCACTACCACCAGTTCGACATCGTCATCGTGGGCGCCGGCGGCGCCGGCATGCGCGCGGCGATCGAGGCCGGCCCGGGCGCCAAGACCGCGGTCATCTCGAAGCTCTACCCCACCCGCTCGCACACGGGCGCGGCGCAGGGCGGCATGGCCGCTGCGCTCGCGAACGTCGAGGAGGACTCGTGGGAGTGGCACACCTTCGACACCGTCAAGGGCGGCGACTACCTCGTCGACCAGGACGCGGCCGAGATCCTCGCGAAGGAGGCCATCGACGCGGTCATCGACCTCGAGAACATGGGCCTGCCGTTCAACCGCACGCCCGAGGGCAAGATCGACCAGCGCCGCTTCGGCGGGCACACGCGCGACCACGGCAAGGCGCCCGTCCGGCGCGCCTGCTACGCCGCCGACCGCACGGGCCACATGATCCTCCAGACGCTTTTCCAGAACTGCGTCAAGCTCGGCATCAACTTCTTCAACGAGTACTACGTGCTCGACCTCGTGATGACCGAGGTCGACGGCGTCGAGCAGCCCTCGGGCGTCGTCGCGTACGACCTCGCGACCGGCGAGCTGCACGTCTTCCAGGCGAAGGCCGTGATCTTCGCGACGGGCGGCTTCGGCAAGATCTACAAGACCACGTCGAACGCGCACACCCTCACGGGCGACGGCGTCGGCATCATCTGGCGCAAGGGTCTTCCGCTGGAGGACATGGAGTTCTTCCAGTTCCACCCGACCGGCCTCGCAGGGCTCGGCATCCTCCTCACCGAGGGCGCGCGCGGTGAGGGCGCGATCCTCCGCAACGCCTCGGGCGAGCGGTTCATGGAGCGCTACGCGCCCACCATCAAGGACCTGGCGCCGCGCGACATCGTCGCGCGCTGCATGGTGCAGGAGGTGGCCGAGGGCCGCGGCGCCGGCCCCCACAAGGACTACGTCCTCCTCGACTGCACCCACCTGGGCGCCGAGGTGCTCGAGACCAAGCTCCCCGACATCACCGAGTTCGCGCGCACCTACCTCGGCGTCGACCCGGTGTACGAGCCGGTGCCCGTCATGCCGACCGCGCACTACGCGATGGGCGGCATCCCGACGAACGTCGCCGCCGAGGTCCTCCGCGACAACACGACCGTCGTGCCCGGCCTCTACGCCGCCGGCGAGTGCGCCTGCGTCTCGGTGCACGGCTCGAACCGCCTCGGCACCAACTCGCTGCTCGACATCAACGTGTTCGGCAAGCGCGCCGGCCGCAACGCCGTCGAGTACGTGAACTCGGGCGTCGACTTCACGCCGCTGCCCGACGACCCGGCCCGCGGCATCCGCGAGCTGCTCGCGCAGCTGCGCGACTCGAACGGCACCGAGCGCATCGCCGCGATCCGCAAGGAGCTCCAGGACGAGATGGACAAGGGCGCGCAGGTGTTCCGCACCGACGAGTCGCTCGCCCACGTCACGAGCGTCATCGCGGGCCTCCGCGAGCGGTACAAGAACATCGCCGTGCAAGACAAGGGGAAGCGGTTCAACACCGACCTCCTCGAGGCCGTCGAGCTCGGCTTCCTCCTCGACCTCGCCGAGGTCGTCGTCTTCTCGGCACGCAACCGCAAGGAGAGCCGCGGCGGGCACATGCGCGACGACTTCCCGAATCGCGACGACGAGAACTTCATGCAGCACACCATGGCGTACCTGTCGGGCGACGCGCACTCCGCCGACGCGGCCGACCACATCCGGCTCGACTGGAAGCCGGTCACCGTCACGCGCTACCAGCCGATGGAAAGGAAGTACTGACCGTGAGCACCGCCACGCTCGAACAGCCGCCCGCCGCTGAGGCGCCCGTCCAGTCGTTCACCGTCACGTTCCTGATCCGTCGCTTCGACCCCGACGTCGACACCGAGCCGCGCTGGCAGGACTTCGACGTCGAGATGTACGCGACCGACCGCGTGCTCGACGCGCTGCACAAGATCAAGTGGGAGCAGGACGGCTCGCTGACGTTCCGCCGCTCGTGCGCCCACGGCATCTGCGGCTCGGACGCGATGCGCATCAACGGCCGCAACCGGCTCGCGTGCAAGACCCTCATCAAGGATCTCGACATCTCGAAGCCGATCTACGTCGAGGCGATCAAGGGTCTCCCCCTCGAGAAGGACCTCATCGTCGACATGGAGCCGTTCTTCGCGAGCTACCGCGAGGTGCAGCCGTTCCTGGTCGCGAACTCGACCCCCGAGCCCGGCAAGGAGCGCGTGCAGTCGGTCGCGAACCGCGCGATCTTCGACGACACCACGAAGTGCATCCTCTGCGCCGCGTGCACCTCGTCGTGCCCCGTCTTCTGGACCGACGGCCAGTACTTCGGCCCGGCCGCGATCGTGAACGCGCACCGCTTCATCTTCGACTCGCGCGACGACAACGCGCAGACGCGTCTCGACATCCTCAACGACAAGGAGGGCGTGTGGCGTTGCCGCACGACCTTCAACTGCACCGAGGCGTGCCCCCGCGGCATCGAGGTCACCAAGGCGATCGCCGAGGTCAAGCAGGCGATCATGCGCGGCAAGCCGTAAGCGACGAACCACCCGGACGGGGCCGGTGCCTGACGGCACCGGCCCCGTCTGCGTTCCCGGAGCGCGACGTGCGCCCGCACCTGCCGCGCGACACCGACCGGCGCGCACGAAGGGCCGGTGCCTCCGACGGCACCGGCCCCCCGCTCGACGCGGCTCCTACTCGGCGTGCCGTTCACCCGGGCGGCGGCGACGGACGATCGTCACCGACACCAGCAGCGCACCGATCAACAGGAGCCCGGCAGCACCCCAGAGGAAGGGCGCGCCCGCGAAGCCGGTCGAGGCGATCCCCGGAGCCGGCGGCTGCGGGACCCGGACCGTGACGGTCGAGTCGTCGCAGAGGATGGGGAGCTCGGGATCGAGCACCGCTGCCGGTGCCACCGTTCCCGGCTCGGACTGGGGCTCGACCGGCGCGTCGTCGGGGTCGTTCCAGCAGACCTCACCGGTGTTGTCGACCCGATCGGCCTTCGACGCGGGGTCGAGCACCACCGAGAGCACCACGTCGGGCGCGTCGGGCTGCGTGCCGCCGATCATGCCGTTGAGCACGCAGTGGAGCAGTCCGCCGTATCCGTCGGAGTCGGCACCGGTGACCTCGCAGTCGTCCCAGCGCGGGAACGCGGGCGCCTCGTCGGTCGTGATGTCCGTGACCTTGAGGTCGGCCGGGATCTCGTCGAAGAGCTCCATGTTCTCGATCGCCCCGAGACCCGAGTTCGTGACCGACAGCGTGTAGTCGAACGCGCCGCCGGGCTTCACCTCCTCGACGCTCGCGGTCTTCACGATGTCGACCGACGGGTCGCGCACGACCTCGCACGCTGGCGTCGCCTGCGGGTACACCGCGAGGATCGACTGGCTCGGGTTGACCGAGAAGGTCACCGTCATCGGGTTCACCTGGTCGGCGAACGCGTAGCTCTCGAGCTTCGAGTCCTTGACCATGTTCTCCCAGATGTCGACGATCCCGTTCTCGCCGACGACGTCGCCCTCCTGGATGAGGCGCCATCCGGGCCAGCCGATGGAGATGCCCTCCTCGTTGACCACGCCGTACGGCCAGAGCAGCCGGCCGTCGCGCTCATCCCACGGGATCTCCATCACGACCGGGACCGCGTCGGGGTAGACCGTCGGGTCGGGCGTCCACGTCACCGTGATCGGCCCGGGCTCGACGTTCTCCGAGACCGCAACGTTGTGGTACAGGTACGGCACGTCCGCCACGCAGCGCGTGTAGGCCGACGGGTCGATCGCCTTGGTGGGCACGTCGACGTCGTCGCAGTCGTTGCCGGGCACCATGTCGGGCACGATCGCGGCCGCGGCGATCTCGTCGATCTCGGGCGCCTGGATCGCGACGCACGCCTCGTTGTGGATGTCGTCGAGGTCGACGACCGGCAGCACGGGCGGCGGGTCGTTCGGCCCGACCGGCGGCACGGGCGGCAGCGGCGCGGGCACGGCCACCTGCACCGGGATGGTGATGGTGGTCACCGCGCCCGGCGGGTACGAACCCGAGTACGTCGCCGCGAACGCGTTGTCGGTGTCGCCCGAGGTCTGCGTCCAGGTGCCGGGCTGGGCCGGGTCGGCCGCGGGCGTGAAGGTCGCCGCCCCGGTGACGACGAGGTCGTCGGGGAGGAGATCCGTCACCTCGAGGCCCGGCACGTCGAGCGTGCCGTGGTTCGTCACCGTGAGCTCGTACTCGAAGGCGTCGCCCGCCTCGACGGCCGTCACGCCGTCGGGCAGCAGGTACGTCTTCTCGATGCCCACGTCGATCGAGTCGGCGACGTTGTTCAGGGTGCAGTCGGCGATGCCGCCGGTCACGACCTGCGCATGCGTCACCGCCGCCTCGCCGCAGAGCCAGGCCTCCGCCGTGTAGTAGTCGGCGAACTCGTGCTCCTCCTGCTCGGTCTGCAGCTGCTCGCCGAGCAGGTACGAGCCGATCGGTACGACGAGCTCGATGCCGCCGCCGCTCAGGTACTGCACGAGCTGCGTGCCCGAGTCTCCGGTGAGATCCCAGTCGGTCGCGGCGAGCAGTTCCTCGGGCGTGAAGCCGAGGTCGAGCAGCGCCGTGTTGTCGACGGTCTTCGTGAGCCGCAGCTTGCCGACGGGGATGTCGGTGCAGCCCTCGAGCGGCGTCGTGACCGTGCCGTTCACCATCTCCGCCGTGTTGAGGAACCCGCCGCCGTCCTCGGTCGCCTCGCACTTCACGAGGTCGATCGACTCGATCGAGGCGACGTTCGCGCGGACGGTGATCGTCCAGACGTGGGTGTCGCCGGCGGTGATCGGATGCGCCGTGGCGAGCGTCGTGGCGTCCTCGCCGTTCCAGCCGGCGACCGGGGCGCCGTCGGGATCCACTGCCGAGGCCTCCTCGATCGTCACCCCGTCGGGGAACGCGTGCGCGTCGCTCAGGTCGTAGACCAAGTCGTGCTCGCCGACCGTGTCGACGGTGATGTCGTACGTCACCTCCCAGTCGCCGAGGCCGAGGTTGGTCGCGGGGTGCGCGACCTTCACCGCGGTGGTGCGGCCGGGCTCGGTGCACGCCTCGGCGTCGGTCGGCAGTCCGTCGACGGTGAGCGTCGCGGAGTTCGCGAATCCGCCCTGCTCGCCGGGCACGCACCCCGTCGAGCCGTCGCCCTCTCCGTCGCCCTCGTCCCAGACCGCATCGCCCGTGACCGTGGCCTCCACCGTCACGAAGTACTCGTGCAGCCCGGTGGCGGCGGTCAGCACGACGTCGTTCGCGAGCTCCTCGACCGGCTCGGTCGCGGGGTCCTCCCAGACGTCGCCCGACCCGTCGGGGCCGGTCCACGAGGCCTCGTCGACCTCGATGCCCTCGCCGAAGCCGGCGAGCGAGTCGACGAGGTCGTAGGTGACGGGCGACACCGCGCTCTCGTTCGTCACGGTCAGCGTGTAGTCGATGGTCCAGGTGCCGTCGTCGTTCTGCACGACTCCCGAGACCTCCTTGCCGAACAGGTAGCTCGCCGGCTGCGCCGTGTTGACGATGGTGCACGTCACGTCGTCGCCGGGCTCCAGGTTCGCCGTGTCTCCGTCGAGCACTCCGGGGACGTCGCAGCTCCAGGCACCGGCCTCGAACTCATCGGAGCCCTCGAAGTCGCTCGCGAGCTCGCTGAGCACGTAGTCGACGTTCGCGTCGACCGCGCCGGTCGCGGTGCCCGCGCCGGTGACGATCGGCGCCTCGCCGTCCTCGGTCGCCGAGACCGTCCACAGCGTCGGCGGGAACTCCGCCTCGACCGAGTCGGGGGCGACGTCCTTGACGAGGGTCAGCGTCGGAGCGACGTCCACGTTGCGGATCTCGCAGTCGACGGTGGCGCCGAGCTCGTGGACGGTGAGCGTCGCGCTCGTCGCACCGTCTGCGGCGACGAGCGTGAAGGCGTCCTCGCCCTGCGGCGAGGTGCAGCTCCAGGTCGCGGCGACCTCGTACTCGATGCCGTTCTCCCAGATCACCGACACCTCGTTGAGCGTGTAGCCGACCTCGAGGTCGACGGGGCCGGAAGCGGTTCCCGCTCCCCCGAAGCCGTCCTCGGGTCCGCTCGCCGAGACTGTCCAGTCGGAGGCCGCGGCGTCGCCGCCGTGCTCGCTGTCGACGATCTTCTCGAGGTTGACCGTCTGCTCGCACTCGACCTCGTTCGTCACGAGGTAGGTGTTGACGGTGGCGTCGAGCGTGTACTCGCCGGTGCCGTTCGAGACGGCGTCGACGATCTCGCAGCCCTCGGGCACGACCACGTCGGTCTCGCCCACGGCGACCTCGTCGCCGAGCGCGTATGGGCCGCTCTCCGCATCCCAGTCGACCGCGCCGCCGTCGAGCAGGCCCTGCGCGGTGAAGCCCGCGGGCAGCTCGTCGCTGTCCCAGGCGATCGGCTCGCCGCCGTCGATCACCCACGCCTTGTCGACGATCACGATGACGGGCACGTCGAGGCAGCCGTCGTCGGTCCAGGTGCCGCCGGAGGTGACGACCGCACCGTTCAGGAGGCCCTGTCCGTCCTCGCCGTCGCAGAGGAGCGCCGGCGAGCCGGCGACGTCGTCGACGGTGAACGACACGGTCACCACGAAGGTGTGCGTCGCCCCGCCGTCGAGCGACTGGTCCTCGACGATCACGTCGGTCGACGGGCTCGCGCCGTTCCACGCGGGGTTCACCGTGACATCCGAGCTCGTGACCTCGCGATCGGTGATCGTGACGCCGTCGGCGAAGTCGGGGGTGTCGCTCAGGTCGTACACCAGGGCCTGCGCTGCGCTGAGGTTCTCGACCGTGATCTCGTACGAGGCCTCCCAGTGGTCGCCGACCTTCACGGCCTCGGTGCCGACGGCGGTCTTCGTCACCTCGGGCTCGGCGGGCAGGCCGCAGCCGGTGTCGGACGACGGGATGCCGTTCGACGTGAGCGTCGCCTCGTTGAGGAAGCCGACGTCCGGGTCGCCGTCGGTCGGCGAACAGGTGTTCGTCGTCGGGTCGCCGAACGCGTCCCGGTCGACCAGCGCCGTGACGGTCACCGTGTAGGTGTGCACGCCGTCGATGCCGATGACCTTCTGGCTCGGCGCCGTGCTGTTGGGCACGATGTCGGCCGTCGGGTCGTTCTCGGGGTCGGTCCAGGTGCCGTTCGCGCCCTCGCCCTCCCAGTCGGCCGACTGGATGTCGACCTCGGGGCCGAAACGCAGCGTGTCGGCGAGCGTGTACTTGGAGACGAACTCCGCGTTGCCCGTGATCGTGATGTCGTACACGATCGTCCAGAGGCCGTCGCCGTCCTGCGTGACCGTCGGGTCGCCCTTGACGACCGTGGGCTCGCCGCCCCGCTCGATGTCGGTGCAGTCGTCGTCGGAACGCTTGATCTGGCCCGACGTCACCGTCGCGTTGTTCAGGAAGCCCACTCCGTCGGGGTTGTCCTGGGTCTTGCACTCGAGCTCGTCGGGATCGATGGCCCCGACGGGTGCGTCGACGTTCAGCACGACGGTGTACACCTGGGTCGCCCCGGCGGGAATCGGGGCGTTCGACGCCACCGTGAACGGCGACCCGTCGTACGGGGTCACCGGTGCGCCCCCGTCGATCGCGTAGCTGAGGTAGTCGACGCCCGCCGGGAAGGCGGGGTCGTCGGTGAGCGAGTAGTAGGACGGCTTGGCCCCCGGATCGGTGTTGGACACCGTCAGCGTGTAGGCGACGTTCCAGGTCGAGTCGGCCTGCTGCGTCGAGGTCGCGCCCGACTTCACGATCTTCGGAGCGCTGGGCGAGTCGCACGCCGACGCGTCGGCGGGAACGCCCGCGACCGTCAGCGTCGCCGTGTTGTTGAACGCGGCGTTCGTGCTTCCACCGGTCGGGCACGCCGACTGCGCGGGCGTCAGCTCGGGACCCGTGAGGGTGATGCCCGTGACCGTCACACGGTACGTGTCGCTCGGGTCGGGGTCACCTGCCGCGAGGTATGCGTCGTCCGCGAGCGCGTCGCCGTTCGTCCAGCCGGGAACCGCGACGCCGTTCTTCGCGGCCGAGTACGTGCCGCCCGTGACGCCGGCGCCGAAGTGGGTCTGGTCGGCGAGGTCGTAGACGCCGCCGATCGCACCCGTGTTCGTCACGACCACGTCGTAGGCGATGCTCCACGTGCCGTCCGGCGCCTGCACGACCGAACCCGGCACGACCACCTTGGTGTGGGTGATCTTCGGCGAGTCGACGGTCACGCATCCGGTGGCGTCGTCCGTCTGGTTGCCCGACTCGAGGGTCGCGACGTTGTTGAGACCGCCGTCGCTCGGGCAGCGGAAGGCCCCCTGGTCGGCACCGATCTCGACGACGACCTGCACCTGGAACACGTGCTGGTCGACGCCCGGCGTGCCCGCGAGGGTCACGTCGTCCGCGAGGAGCGTGTTCGGCGCGAAGCCGGTCCACGACGCCTCGGTCGGCACCGGCTGGGCGACCACCGTCGCCGGCCCGGTCGGCGTGACGCCGGCGGGAAGGTGGAGCTCGTCGAGGAGGTCGTAGACGACGCTCGTCGTCGCCGACGGGTTCGTCACGGTGATCGTGTACGGCAGCGTCCAGGTGCCGTCGCCGTTGTCGACGGCGGCACCGCCCTGCTTGGCGATGGTCGGCTTCACGGGCAGCTCGCAGTCGGATGCCTCGTAGGGCACCTGTCCGACGTACATCGTGGCCGTGTTGAGGAAGCCCACGGTGCCGGGCTCGAGGTCGTCGCACGCCCCGTGGGTCGTGCCGTCGAAGTCGGCGCCGTCGTCGACGGTCGCGTTCACCGTGACCCGCCAGGTGTGCGAGGTGCCGGCGGCGAGCTGCGGCTCGTCGTCGAAGGGCTGCACGGCGTCGAAGCCGACGGTCCAGTTCTCGACGTCTCCCGCGGGGAGCGGCTGCACGCGCTGGTAGCTCGCGCTGTTCACCGTGGTCTGCGAGCCGAAGTCGAGCCGGTCGGAGAGGATGTAGTCGATCGGCTGGAACGCGCTCGGGTTCGTCACCACGATGTCGTAGGCGATCGTCCACGTGCCGTCCGCGTTCGGCGTGGGCACCGCCGCGGTCTTCGTGATCGACGGCGTGATCGGCTTCAGCGTGTTGGTGACGACGCAGTCGACCTTCTGGCCGGGCTCGAGCGCCGGCAGCGCGGTGCCGGCGTTTAGGACTGGACCGAGGCCGTTGAGCCTGCACTCCCAGACGCCGGGGTAGAACTGCTCGTCGGCCCCGGGGAGCGACGTGCTCTCGTGGAGCGTGATGGACTGGGCCGCGGCGATGTCGACGTATCCGCCTGTCGTGCCGGCGACCGGACCGACCGGTGTTCCCTCGGCCGGGGTCGCGCTCAGCAGCCAGTTCGTGGGTGAAGTGCTCGCACCGACGACGCTCTTGACGAGCCGGATCTGCGGCGAGATCGGGTCGTTCGAGATGACGCAGGTGCCCTGCCCGAGCGCGGGGAGCGTGATCTGGTCGGTCTCGACGTACTGGCCGTTCGGCGACGTGCGGCACATGATGCTCGTCTGGGTCCAGCCGTCGGGCCCGCCGCTCTCCGCCACCGTGTACGCCTTGCCGGGGCGGATGTACACGGTCTCGCCCGTGGTCGCGTCCTGAGCGGCGAGGCCCGGGATCGCGGGCGCGTTCGGCGTCGCGGTCAGCGTCCAGTCGCTCGGGTCCGCATCGATCCCGAGGTCGTTGTCGACGTTCTTGATGAGCGTGAGCGATGCGGTCTGGTTCACCGCGGTGCACTGGACCCGGAAGCCCATCGGCACCGTGACCCCGCCGTTGAGGCCGTCGGCGAAGCCGGGGACGACCGTGCCGCCCGCGTTCACCTGCACGCAGTCCCAGCTGCCGGTCGCGGGCGGGATCGGCACGGCGTTCAGGCCGAGGGTCTGCACGTACCGCGGGTCACCCGTCTCCACGAGCGGGTAGGTGACGTTCGGGGTCACGAGCGCCGTCGCGCCGGGGCTGCCGGTGGCGCCGTTCGGTCCGGGGAGCGCGCCGCCCGGGGCCACCGCGTCGAGGTTCCACGCACCGGGTGCGGCGGGGCCGTTCGCGACGGTCTTCTTCAGCGTCAGCTGGGAGTCGCAGGTCACGGTGTTCGTGATCGTGTAGGTGTTCTCACCCGGTTGCAGCGTGGCGTCGAACGGCAGGGCCCCGTTGCCCGGTGCGCTGCCGTTCGAGAGCGTCACCCGGCTGTCGGTGATGCGGCAGAGGTCGCGCGACCCGACGCTCGTCGTCTCGTTGAGCGACACGACGGTGTTGGCCGGCACCGGCCCCTGCGTGGTCACCCACGGCGCGTTCCCGCCGCCGACGGTGAGCTGGGCGGTGAGGCCGATCGGCTGCTGGCCGTTCGGATAGGTCACGCCGTTGACGACCCAGACCTTGTCGACGCTGTACGTCGACTGCGGCAGCGGTGGTCGGTTCCAGACCGTACAGGTGACGGCCTGGGTGGAGCTGACGGGGATCGAGAAGCCGTTCGTCTCGTTCGTCACGGTGATCGCGCCACCGGTGGCGACGTCCGTGCAGACGGCGTTCTTGCCGCTCGACGTGACGATGCTGTGGCCCTGCGGATCCTCGGTGACCTTGACGGTGCCCGAGGTCGTGCCGCCCGCGAACGTGAGCGGAAGGTTCACGGCGCCGGTGCCGGCGGCCGTCACGCCCGACTGCGATGCGGGGGTGATACCGCCGGTCGTGGGCTGCGCGGTGAAGGTCCAGCCCCCCGCCGGGGTCTGGCCCGTCTTCGACTCGCCCGTGCTCGTGTTCGAGACGACCTGCTTGACGACCGAGATCGACCCCTCGCAGGACCCGAGCGCGAGGTTGCGGAGGATCGTGCCGGCCTCCTCGTAGTCGGCCGACTGGAAGTAATCGGAGTTCGGCGTGCCGCCCGAGATCGCGATCAGGTTGTCGGGTGCACCGCCGACGCCGGCGCCGACGCCGAACGCCACGACGCGGGTGCCGAGCGCCTTCACCGCGTTCGCCGAGAACACGCCGTTCTCGACCTCGCGGAAGCGGGTGCGGTTGCCGGGCCCTTCGTCGCCGGCGTAGACCGTCGGGTTGCCGTCGGTGAGCACGACGGCGAGGTCGTACTGCGTCCCGCTCGTCGCCACCTGGTAGATGCCGCGATCCCAGTTCGTCGCCTCCGTCGGCGTCGAGAAGCCGTCGATGTGGTTGCGCACGGTGTTCGCGCCGGCGACGGTCGAGACCGGTGTGATGCCGAGGTTCGCACCCGCCGACGCCGGTGCGACGTTGTTGAAGGTGAAGATGCCGACCTGCGAGGGCGTGCCCTGCAGGGCCGTGACGAAGCCCTTCGCTGCGTTCTTCAGTTCGGTGAAGTTCGGTGCGACCGAGCCGGAGAGGTCGATCACGAGCGCGACACGCACGCCGCACATCTGGATCGCCGGCGGGTTCGCGAGCGAGTTCTGCCAGATGCCGCCGGAGGCGTTGTTCGCGGTGTTGCCCGTGGCGATCATGAAGTCGCTCAGCGAGCTGAGGGTCTCGCCGGCGTCGACGTCCGCGATGCGGAATCGGTAGTTCGCCGAAGACGGGTTCTCACCGGTCGCGAGCGTCGCGTTCTTCGACCACCCGGCGGGAACGCCGGGCGTCGCCTGCGCAACCCAGAAGTTCGAGTTGTTGGCGTTCGGGACGGAGAAGGTGCAGACCCCTGCGGCCGTCGACACGCAGGTGGCCCACGGCTGGTTGATGATCGAACCGAAGGACCCGCCGTTGTCGGTGTAGAGCTGGAGGGTGACGCCGCCGAGGCCGCCGACGCTCGAGAGGCCCGTACGGCTGCCGCCGACCTGGACGTTGATGGTCGCCGGCCCCGAGTAGGTCTGGGTGAAGGTGCAGTTCGCGAACTTCTGGATCGGGTTGCCGTTCGTGTTGCTGAAGGTGACCGTGCGGTCGTCCTCGTCCCAGTCGGGGTCGTTGTTGCCCGATCCACCCGTCGTGCACTCGAACGTCGTCGTGTAGTCGGCCGGCCCGTTGTCGGCGAAGAGCGTGTAGGTGTTGTTGCGCGGCACCGGCCGGGTCTGGCCCGACGTGAAGTTGTAGTTGTCGCTGTTGCTCGAGCGGACGGCGTGCAGCGTCCACTGGCTCGCCGTCGCCGGCCCGCCGGAGACGACGTTCGTGATGGTGAGGTTGCCGCAGTTCGTCGTGCAGTCGGCCGTGTCGGCCGGGAACACCGCCATCGGCGTGACCAGTTCCTCGGCGGCCGGGGGTGCCGCTTCCTTCGCGGGCGCTTGCTTCGCCGGCGGCGCCTCCTGCGCGGGCGGCGCCTCCTGCGCGGGCGGCTCCTCCTCGGGCGTCTCCTCCGCGGGCGGCTCCTCCGCCGGCGTCGCGGCGTCACCCTCGCCCGCCTCCGGCTCCGCAGCCGGCTCGCTCGCGACCTTCGCCGTGTCGGGCGTCGCGGGATCCGATGCCTCGCCGGCGGCGAACGCCATCGTGGGCAGCCCGATCGCCAGCATCGCGCCCGCGGTGATCGCCGCGATCGTCGCCCTGAGCGATCGGCTTCGACGCGCCTCGCGGCGGCGTCGATCACGACGGCCCTCTGCCTTCTGGTCGGAACGGAACGGGTCGAACAAGCTGTCCATGGTCGTCGAACCTTCGTGATCGGGTGGCGCACGGGTGCACGGATCGCGCAGTTGCGCCGAGTCAATCAGAGGTTTCGGGGGACAGAACAGGGGGACGCTGGCACCAAAACGGGGGACAATAGCAGAATCGAAATCGCCGTGATCAGGGAATTTCTTGACGTGTCACCCGAAAGCGGGGTACTCGACGATCACTCGACTTCCCCCGTTCGGGGGACATGCGAACGGGGGCCGGACCTCACGGTCCGACCCCCGGTACGCGCCGCGTCAGTGCGCGATCATCTCGATCACACGGTGTGCTCGCCCTGCTTGCGCCGGCGGATCACGATGCCGGCCGCGACGAGCAGTCCGCCGAGGAGCACGAGGCCCGCGGCCCCCCAGATGAAGGGCTCACCGGCGAACCCGGTGGCGGCCATCGGCTGCGGGATCCGCACGGTCACCGACGAGTCGTCGCAGATGACCTCGGGGTCCTCGGAGGTGTCGTCGGCGTTCTGCCAGCACACCTCACCGGTGTTCTCGACGCTCGTCGCCGTCGTGTCGGGGTCGACGTGGACATCGAGCACGATGGGCGGCGCCTCGGGGTAGTTCGGTCCGAGCACCCCGAGCAGGTCGCAGTGCAGCAGTCCGCCGTAGCCGTCGGCATCCTTGCCGGTGACCTCGCAGTTCTCCCAGCGCGGGAACGCGGGTGCGGGGGCGGTCGTGATGTCGTCGACCCGGAGGTGCGACGGGATCTCGTCGAAGACCTCCACCGGATCGGCCGAGCCGACGCCCGTCGCCGTGACCTCGAGCGTGTACTCGAAGTTCGTGCCGGGCTTCGCCTCCTCGACGCTGGCGGTCTTCAGGATGTCGACTTCAGGCTCGCGATCGATCGCGCAGGCCGGCAGCGCCTGCGGGTACACCGCGAGCACCGACTGCGACGGGTTCACCGAGAACGTGATCGTCGCGGGGTTCTCCATGTCGCGCCACGGGTACGTCGGCACGTTCTCATCGAGGATCAGGTCGCCGAACCGCGTGCCCGGGAACGGCGGGTTCACGAGGTCCTCCTCGGTGATCGGACGCCAGCCCGGGAACTCGTACGGCACGCCGTTCTCGTCGACCGCGGCGCCGGGCCAGAGGAGCCGGTCGTTGCGGTCCTCCCACGCGACCGTCTCGGTCTTGGTCAGCGTGCCGTCGGCGCTCGTCCACGTGACGGTGATGTCACCGGGCTCCACGTGCTCGCTCGCTGCGACGTCGAAGTACAGCCACGGGACATCCGCGATGCAGCGCACGTAGGCGGCCGGGTCGATCGCCTT
Source organism: Agromyces sp. NPDC058064 (assembly GCF_042885275.1). Classification (NCBI taxonomy): domain Bacteria; kingdom Bacillati; phylum Actinomycetota; class Actinomycetes; order Micrococcales; family Microbacteriaceae; genus Agromyces; species Agromyces sp. NPDC058064. Next base: position 131,546 of record NZ_JBHVSE010000001.1, read on the forward strand.
GCGCGGCACCTCGACCTCGTCGCAGTTGTTGGCTGCGATCAGGTCGGGCAGCACGCCCTCGCCGTCGGTGATCGCCACGCAGGCTTCGTTCGGGATGTCACCGAGCTCGATCTCGGGGGTCGGCGGCACCGGGTCGTCGGGGCCGACGATGTCGGTCTCGACCGGCTCGGGCTGGGGCAGCCGCACCGGGATCGTGATGGTGGTCACGTCGCCCGGCTCGAACGGTCCGACGCCGTGGGCGGCGAACGCGTTGTCGCCGATCGTCGGCTGCTCCGTCCACGTACCGGCTCCCTCGAAGGTCGCCTCGCCGGTGACCTCGAGCTCGGGGTCGACCAGGTCGGTGACGTCGAGCTCCGCCACGTCGATGCTCGAGTGGTTCGTCACCGTGAGCACGTAGCTGAACTCGTCGCCGCCCTCGATCGCATCGTCGGGCAGGCCACTCAGGTCGTAGTCCTTCTCGATGCCCACGTCGACGAGCTGGGCCGTGTTGGTGAGGTCGCAGCTCGTGAGCTCGCCGATCTCCACGAGCGCGGTGTTCTCGCCCTCGCCGTCGCGATCGCAGATCCAGCCCTGGCTGAAGAAGTACTTCAGCAGCGGGTGGCCGGATGCCTCGGCCGTCGGCTCCTCGGAGAGACCGTAGTCGCCCGTCGGGAGGGTGAACACGGTGCCGACGTTGCCGAGCACCGCGACGCTCTCGACGGCGCCGACGCCCGTGAGCAGCCAGTCCTTCGGCGCGAGCTGCTCGAGGTCGCCGAGTCCGAGGTCGGCGAGGTCGATGCCCTCGAACGCCGACAGGTCGACGTGCTTCTGGAGCGTCAGCCGGCCCACGGGGATCGTGTCGCAGTCGTCGACCACGGTCACGATCGTGCCGTTGACGAGCACGGCCTCGTTGAAGAAGCCGCGACCGCTGGTCGACGCCTCGCAGGTGACGTGGTCGATCGAGGTGATCTCGTCGACGTCGGCCACCACCACGATCGTGTAGGTGTGCACCGCCGACTTCAGGATGAGCACGTCGTCGGCGAGGGTCGTCACCGTGTCGCCGTTCCAGGCCGTGGTGTCGACGCCCGCGTCGTTCGTCGCGGTCGCCGACAGGATCTCGACGCCGGCCGGGAACCCGAGGTCGTCCTCGAGGTCGTAGTACTGGTCCTGGGTGTCGCTCTCGTTGGTCACGACGACCTCGTAGGTGACCGTCCAGTTGCCGTCGTCACCGCGCACCGGGGTGTCGATGAGGTCCTTGGTGACCGTCGTGCGACCGGGCTCGTCGCAGACGCTGGCCGGCTGCGGCTCGCCGTCGCCGACGATCAGGAACGCCGTGTTGCGGAAGCCGCCCAGGGAGGTGTCGCCCTCCTGGCACCGGTCCTGCGAGGTCTCGTACACCTCTTCGTCCGCGGTCGCGTTGATCGTGATCGTGTAGGTGTCCGTCCCGGAGGCCGGCACCGACTCGTCATCGGCGAGCACGTAGTTCGACGCCGTCGGATCCCAGTCGGCTGCTTCGTCGCTCGGGCCCTCGGCCTCGGCATCGTTGATCACGATGCCGACCCCGAAGAACGGCTGGTCCTGCAGGTCGTAGACGAGCGGGGCCACGGGGCTCTGGTTCGCGACCTTCACCTCGTAGACGAGATCCCACGTGCCCTCGGTGTTCTGACCGATGGAGACGAGTTCCTTCGTGATGAGCCCGGTCGGCGGCACCACGTCGTTCGTCACGTCGCAGCTGAGCGTGGCGCCCGGCGTCGCGACGAACTGGTTGCCCGACGTCTGCGGGTCGGAGTCGGTGCACGTCACCGTGCCGCCCGACCAGCCGGGAGGCAGCTCGTCCTCCGTCACGGTGTACACCGTGCCGATCTTCAGGTTCGTCCACGTGACGCTGTCGGTCACGTTGCCCACCCCGGTCACGGTCTGCTCGGCCTGCGGCAGCACGCCGTCGGCAGGCGAGATCGTGAGCGGGAACGACCATTCGAAGCCGTCGGGGACTCCGGTCACGTGCTTCGTCACGGTGACCTCGCCGGGCACGGCCACGTTCGTGATCGTGCAGCTGATCGAGAGGCCGGGCGTCACCTCGAACTGGAATCCGGCGAGCGAGTCGTCGGCGTCCTCGAGGTCGCCGCCGTTGCAGACGAACGCGCCCTCGTTCCAGCCTCCTTCGTCGCCCTCGGTGAGGGTGTAGGTCTCGCCGACCACGAGGTCGCTCCAGCTGACGCTGGCGTCGGCCTCGGTCACGTGCTGCGTGGCGGGCTGGGCGCCCACCGCCGGCGAGATCGTGATCTCGAAGTCGAAGGGATAGCCCTGCGGCACGCCCTCGACGATCTTGCGCACGGTCACGTCACCGGTCTCGGGGGCGTTCGTGTAGGTGCAGACCACGGTCTGCCCGGCCAGGAGGTCGATGCCCGCCGTCGCGCCCTCGATGTCCACGCCGTCCGACGGCGTGCACTGGAGCCCGGTGAGGTCCCAGTTCGCGGTGTCGCCCTCGGTGACGCTGTAGTCGCCGGGGAGGAGCGAGCCGAAGGTCTGCGGCTCGTCGCCGTCGGTGAGGTCGAACTCCTGGTCGCCGCCGTCCCCGGTGAAGGTGAACGGGAACTCCTGGGTCGCCCCGCCCGGGATCTCCCCGACGCCCGGGACCACCTTGTCGACGATGATCGTCGACAGCTCGGTGTTCGAGTAGGTGCAGACGACGGTCTCGCCCGGGTCGAGGTCGATGAGGCCCTTGAGCGGGTTCACCTGGTCGATCGACGAGTCGTCGTCCGCGCCGCCGACGCGGGACTCGACGCAGCCGACGAGTTCGCCCACGTGCGAGTTCGTCAGCAGCTCGGTGACGCTGTAGCTGCCGGCCACGACGTTGTCGTAGCTGTTGGCGCCGGTTCCGTTGTCGGTCGTCACGCCGAACGAGCCGATCGACGGGTTGCCGGCCCAGGGCCACGTGCCCGTGAACTGGAAGGTGCCGTCGGCGCCGTCGATGTTCTTGACGATGATGATCTTGCCCTTGGCCGTGTTCGTGATGTCGCATTCGAACACGTCGCCCGGCTCGACCGTGAAGCCCGACTCATCGACGGCCTCAGCGGTCTGCTCGCCGGCGTGGGTGACCTCGCAGACGAGCTCGCCCGCGACCCAGCCCGCCCCCGGGTCCTTCTCGGCGAGCGAGTAGGTGGTGCCGGGAACGAGGTCGGTGAACGTCGTGTCGCCCACTCCGCCGCCGGCGGGGGTGGTCACGATCTGCTCGACGGGGTCGCCGGCCGGGTCGATCGGGGTCAGCACGAAGGTGAAGCTGCCGGCTGCGCCGACCGAGGTCTTCGTGACCTTCGCCGAGGCGGGCTCCGCCTCGTTCTTCACGGTGCACTCGAGCGAGAAGCCCGGGGTGACCACGAACTGGTCGCCCGGCAGGTCGGGGTTCGAGTCGGGGCCGCACTCGACGACGCCGCCGGTCCAGCCCGCGGGCAGGTGCTCGGTGATCGTGTACTCCTCGCCGACGACGAGGTCGGTCCAGGTCACGGTGTCGCTGGTGTTGCCGATGCCCGACACGGTCTGGGTGGCGCTGGGTTTCACCCCGTCGGCGGGATCGATCGTGAGGTCGAACTCCCACTCGGTGTCGTCGGCGACGCCGTCGACGGTCTTCGTGACGCTGACCTCGCCGGGCTCGGCGACGTTGGTCACCTCGCACTCGAGCGAGAGGCCCGGGGTGACGGTGAACTGGAAGCCCGGGGCATCCGACTCGTCGTCGATGCCCTCGCAGCCGATCGTGCCCTCGTCCCAGCCGGCGAGCTCGCCCTCGGTGAGGGTGTACTGCGTGCCGACGTCGAGGTCGGTCCACTCGACGATCGGGTCGTCGTCCGTGGCGTTGATGGTGCCCTGCTGGCCGCCCGGAACCGGGCTGATCGAGATCGGGAAGGACCAGTCGTAGCCGGCGGGCACGCCGTCGACCTTCTTCTCGACGGTCACGCTGCCCTTCGTCGCCGTGTTGAGCACGGTGCACTCGACGGTCTCGCCCGGCGAGAGCGTGATGCCGATCGGCGAGTCGGTGGTGGGGGTCTCGCCCGAGCAGGTCATGCTCGTGACGTCCCAGCCGGCCTCGGCCAGCTCGGCGAGCGTGTACGCCCCCGGCACAATGTTGTTGAACGCCTTCGACTGCCCGTCGCTGAGCGAGAAGCCGGCCTGCCCGGTGAGGGTGAAGTCGAACAGCTGCGCGGAGCCGTCGGGGTTCGTCTGCTTCGTGACGATGATGTTGCCGCGCTGCGTGTTCGTGTAGGTGCAGGTCACGAGCTCGCCGGGCTGCACGTTGATGGTCGCCTTGCCCTGTGCCAGCGAGACGGCCGAGTCGTTCGTGCCGTCCTCGACGCAGGTGAGGTTCGTGAGGTCGTAGAACGGGGCGGGCGTGGTCTCGGTGACCGTGTAGGCGCCCGGGGCGACGCTGTCGAAGAGCTTCGACGCGGTGCCGCCGACGGTGGTGAGGTCGAAGCCCGAGAGGTCGGCGCCGGTGGTCGTGAAGCTGAACGTGCCGTTATCGCCCGCGACGTTCTTGACGATCCTGATCTGGCCGTCCTGCTCGTTGGTGAACGTGCAGTTGAGCACCTGGCCCGCGATGGTCTTCAGCTTGGCGGTCGCGGTCTCGAGGAACACGTCGGCGTCGCCGTCGCCGTCGGCGTCGCAGACGATCGACGTGAGGTTCCACTGCGGGGTGCCGGGCTCGGCGATCTCCGTGATGTCGACGCTGCTGCCCGGCGTGTAGTAGAAGACCTGCGAGCTCTGCCCGCCGGCGACCTGCACGTTGCCCTGCTGGCCGGTGACGGTGAAGTCGAAGGTCGCGGGGTCGCCCGCGGCGGCCTTCGTGATCTTCACGCCCGAGGTGACGTTCGTGATCGTGCAGGTCGTCGTCGCGCCCACGTAGAGCTTGAAGCTGCCGTCCGCGGTGTTCTCGGTCTGCCCGGTCGTCGGGTTCTTGACCGTGCAGGCGGTCGACTGGAACGACCACGGCGACGGCGGCGCCGACTCGGTGAGCTTGTAGTCGTTGCCGGCGAAGACGTTGCCCCAGTTGTGGGTGTCACCGATGCCGATCGTCGCGCCCAGTCCGTTGTTTCCCGCGACCGTGTCGGTTGGGCCGGTCAGGGTGCCGTCATGGACCTGCCCGCCTCCCGTGCGGACGACCGAGTAGTTGAAGTCGGCGTCGGGGGCTCCGTCGGTTCCGACCTTCTTGACGACGAGGCCGCCGCAGTTCGATACCGTGAGCGGCGTCGGGTCGCGGACGATGTCCTCGGTCGATGCCTGCTGGCTGTTGCCCGTCCGAGTGATGAAGCCGTCAGCGGTGAAAGTGCGGCAGGTGCCCGTGCCGAGCACGCCCGCGGCAGTCAGGTCGACCGCGATCTCGCCGAACGTCGCGTCATTGCCCGTCGAGGGCGTATCGGTGTTCTTGCCCACGGCGGCCTGCCAAGGGAACGACGCACCGATCGGCTCCCAGCTATTGCCGTCCCAGTCGAGGATTCGGACGAGCGTCGTCGGCCCGCTCGACTCGTAGTTGAACTCGACAAGGTAGTCATCGTCGAAGCTGTCGGGGTTAGGCCCCGCGAGCACCTGGTAGGTGGTCATGTCGCCGAGGCCCTGGAGCCGGGTCCAGTACTGGTAGAGGATGTAGTGCGGCACTCCCCCGACATCGACGATCTCGTATGCGGTTGCGACGGTGCAGCCATCGCCCTTCGCGTTCGGCTCGGGGCTCGTGTTCGGCGTCCACGGGTTGTCGTCGATCTTGTCGCCGCCGGCGAACACCGTGTCGTCCACGCCGCCCGTACAGTTCGCTGCGGTTGCGCCGGTGTCGTAGGCGAACGACGCGTCGACGATTCCCGAGGACTGGTGGCCCGATGCGGTGAGGTAGGGCGCAGTCGCGGGCGTACCGTCCAGCACCGTGTCCCAGTCGACGCCGCTGCCGGCCGGCTTGTTCCCGTCGATCTCGAAGCTGGTCGTGATCGGCCCCAGATCCGCCGCCGCCGCCGACGACGCCGGCGCGACTGCCATGATGACGGCACCGCCCGTCGCGAGCAGCCCGGTGATCGCGAGGGCGCTGATGATGCGCTGTCTCGCGCGCCGTGCGCGGAGCCGCACGGACCTGAGTCCGGTCGCCGGGTCGGTGGAACGGGTGCGGAGAGATCGCGTGACGTTCATCATCAGCCTTCGGGTTTCGGAAGCACTGCTTCCGGCTGTATTCCGGCCCGGGCGACCGAGCCTCGGGAGTCGCGGGCACGACCCCCGTTTCGCCCGCCGAGGCGGACGCGCGAACCCGCGGGTACGGGTTCGCGCTCATCCTCGCATCGGGATTCTGCAGCGAACAGGGGCCCTGTGGCACCAAAACGGGGGGATCCTCACTTTCGGGGTACAGATTCTGAGGGGTTTCGGTCCGAAACGGGGGACATCTTCGATGCGTTCGGATACTTCGGCACCGGGCCGACCGGATCGGGCCGCGTGTCCCCCGGTTCGCGCGCAGACGGATGCCCCGCCGGGATCGCTCCCGGCGGGGCATCCGATCATCGGCTCAGCCTTCGCGACGGCGGCGCAGTCCGCGCGCGATGACTGCGGCCCCGAGCAGCACGAGCATCGCGCCGATCGGCAGCATCGCCGAGGTCTCGACGCCGGTCTCAGCGAGCCCGGCCGGCTTCGCCGGCTTCGACGGCTGATCCGGCGCCGCGTTGCAGTTCGGCGTCGGCGGCGGGTACACCACGTCGGCGTCGTTCGACGGGTTGATCCGGATCTCGGCGACCGCCTCCGACCGCAGGTCGTAGAACGGGGCGCTCGGATCGAGGACCCAGGTGCCGTCCGCCAGCTCGGTCCAGCCGGGCCAGGCGATCGGGTCGCCGTTCTCGTCGATCTCCGCCCCCGGCCAGAGCTGCTGGCCGGAGATGGTGTCACCGCTCGCCCACCCGGCGGGGTAGGCGATCGGATCGACCTGCGAGGCGCCGTCCGCGAGCAGCGCCGCGATGTCGTCCGCCGGGATCGAGGGATCGCGGTTCGCGAACGCCTCGGGGGTCCACCAGATCAGGGAGATCGGGTTGGCGGCCGGATCGGTGATGTTGAACGGCGTGATCTCGTAGGTGAACCACGGGGTGTCGTTCACGCACTGGGCGAGCCCCACGAGCCCGATCGCCTTCACCGGGGTCTCCGCGTCGTCGCAGTTGTTGTCGAAGTTCGAGTCGAACCCGGGCTCCCCCGCCTCGAGACCGACCGCCGCGATCGACGGGGCCTCGCGCTCGGGGTACGCCTCGCTGTCGACGCAGGCGCCGTTCACGAGATCGGGGATCGGCTGGTCGGGCGCGGGCTGCGAGAGCTCGCCGACCGTGACCTCGAAGGCGATGGTGATGACGTCACCCGGGAAGATCCAGCCGTTGTGCTGGACGGTGAGCATGCCGTCCGCCACCTCGACCGGGTCCCACTCGTCGGGGTTCGGCGAGATCACCGCCGAGCCGTCGACGTAGGTCACGCCGTCGGGCAGGAAGTCGGCGACGAAGCTGCGGTACGCCGGGTCCTCCCCCTCGTTCGTGATCGTCAGCGTGTAGGTGATGACGTCGTCCTCGCCCGAGTCGACCGGCTCGTCGCCCTCGGTCGCCTCGTCCTTCACGAGCACGAGGTCGATGTCGATGACGGGGTGGTCGACGACGCACAGGTCGTCGTCCGCGAGCGCGTTCAGCTCGTCGAGGGGCACGGGCTCCTCGTCGGTCGGGCACTCGCCGCCGGGGCCGGGCTCGACGACGTTGTGCAGCAGTTCGCCGAACACCTCGTCGCCGACCACCACCGTGTACGAGACCGTCGCGCTGGACCCGGGGGGCAGGGTCGGGATGTTCCAGGTCAGCACCCCGCCGACCGGCCCGGTGAGCCCAGCGGGAAGGATGCCGAGCGTGCCGTTGTCGAGCACGTCGCTCACGTCGTCGAACGCCTGCGCCCCGGTCACCGTGGCATCCGAGTCGTTGTAGGCCTGGAGCGTGTAGGTGATGACGTCGCCGGGCTCGACCACCGCGCCGTCGGAGGGCCACGACCACTTCTGGAGCAGCCAGTGCGGCACCGGAGCCGTCGGGCAGGGGTTGACCGTGACGGTCTTCTGCAGATCGTTCTCGGGATCCTCGCCGTCGCGATGCAGCACCACGTCGTACGTGCCCGGTGGCAACTGGAAGTCGTGATCGAGCATGCCGTCGGGATCGCTGAAGTCGAAGGTGGCGACGACGTCGTCCGTGCCGGCGACGAACACGGTGATCGTGTAGTCGAAGTTCAGCAGCAGGCCGAGCAGCGTCACCTTCAGCGGCGGCGGGGTGCCGCCGACCTCGGTGCACACGGCGGCGAAGAGCTCGATCGACGGAGGCGCGGGGTTGCAGTCCTCCTCGGTGATCTCGGTCTTCGTGGTGTTGAGGCCCGGGAAGTGGTGCTGCACCCCCTCCTTGTCGAAGTAGTCGAACACCGGGATGACGTCGCGGCCGTCCTGGTGCACGGAGTGCGCGTGCGTCGGGTCGGTCGGGTCGTCGGGATCGCCGTTCGGGTCGATGATCGAGCGCACGCTCGGCGAGATGAAGACGTACGGGTTCGACTCGCTGCTCGTGGCGTGGCAGATCGCGACCTTGTCCTTCCACTCGGGGATGGTGACCGGCGGTCCGTCGTTGTCGCCGCCGCCCGTCGGCGCGACCATTCGTGCGGCCGGCGCCGGCGCGGTCTGCTCGGCGGGCGGCGCCGGCTCAGCTTCGGGTGCGGGCTCGGGCGCGGGCTCGGCGACCGGTTCGGGCGCGGGCTCGGCGACCGGTTCCGGGGCAGGCTCGGGCTCGGCGACCGGTTCAGGGTCGGGCGCCGGTGCCGGCTCGGCGGCCGGCTCGGTCGCGGGCTCGGCCGCCGTGACGTCGGGGCTCGCGGGAAGCTCCTCGGCCGCGGCGAGCGCGGGGGCTCCGAAGAGCACGAGTGCGCCGACCGTCAGTCCGGCCAGCGCGGCGCGGATGCCGTGGGTCGGATGCGTGGCGCGATGGGCAGGTGGATGACGGTGCATGACAGCTCCAGACCTCGAGGTGGGAGCCGGCTCGGGTTGATACCGGGTCAGCAGTGTCAGTGTGCTCCGCCGCCGGGATCGAAGACAACGATTCCTCAGCTTTTGTCCCCTGAATTCGGGGTCCCCCACCGGTACCCTCCCCCGGACGCCGACGACGAACCGAGGGGATGCCGTGACGCGGTGCGCGTCGCGGCATCCCGTTCGACCGACCTGGATCAGTCGGTCACCGGTCGCCGGACGGTCGCCTCGACCGCAGCACCACCCCGGTCGCCCCGAGCGCGAGCAGGGCCACGGCGAGGGGCGCGAGCCATCCCGCCTCGAAGCCGGTGCGCGCCATGCCCGACGGGCTCGACGGCGTGCCGGGGTTCGCGGGCGGCGCCGCGTTGCAGTTCGGCGTGGGCGGCGGGTACACCGTGATCACGTCGGTCGACGGGTTGATCCGGATCTCCACCACGGCCTCGTCGCGGAGGTCGTAGAACGGCGCGTCCGGATCGAGGATCCAGGTGCCGTCCGGCAGGAGGGTCCACCCCGGCCAGTCGGTCGGGTTGCCGTCCTCGTCGATCGCGGCACCGGGCCAGAGCTGCCGCCCGTCGATCGGGTCGCCCGGCAGCCAGCCGTCGGGCGCCTCGACGTAGTCGACTTGCGACGCGCCGTCGGCGAGGATCGCCGCCTCGTCGGCCGCATCGATCGAGGGGTCGTGCGCCGCGAAGGCGTCTGCCGTCCACCAGATCAGCGCCACCTCGGGCAGCGGATCGACGTTCACCGGCGTGATCGAGTACTCGAACCACGGGGTGTCGTTGATGCACTGCGCGGCGCCGTCGAGCGCGATCGACTTCACCGGCGTCTCCGCCTCGTCGCAGTCGTTCTCGGGGTTCCCGTCACGGCTCGGCCCGTCAACGCCCGGCCCGACCACGTCGAGCGCGGCGACCGTCGACGGCGCCTCGGGCTCAGGCACCGGCCCGCTGAACACGCAGACCGTGTTCACGAGATCTGGGATCGGCACCGTGGGGTCGGGTTGCGCGAGCTCGCCGACCTCGGCGTCGAAGGTGATCGTCGCCGTGTCGCCCGGGAAGAACGGGCCCGGGTAGCGGAACGTCAGCTCGCCGTCGACCGAGTCGTCGATCGTCCAGTCCGCCTCCTCCCCCGCGGGCACCGTGACGACGAGCTCCGAGCCCGGCACGAAGGCCACCCCGTCGGGCAGCACGTCGGTCACCTCGACGCCGTACGCGGGATCCTCTCCGAGGTTCTCGACGAGCACCTCGTAGGCGATCACGTCGGGCGGGGTCGCCCCCGAGTCGACGGGCGCGTCGTCCGCGGTCGTCGCGGTCTTCGTGACGGCGAGGTCGACGTCGGGGGTGCGGTGCTCGGTCGTGCAGTCGGTCACCTCCGGCGGCTCGGCAGCCGGCACCGCCGCCGCATCGAGCAGCTCGAGCACGGGCGGCTCCTCGGTCTCGTCGGACGGGCAGATGCCCGGCGGCTCCGGCGTCACGACGTTCACGAGCTCGGCGGCCCAGGCGTCGTCGTCGACGACGACCTCGAACGACACCGTCGCCTCGGCCGATCCGACCGGCAGGGTCGGGATCGCCCACTCGAGCGACGTGCCGTCGAGCTCGAGCGACGGGTCGAGGGGTTCGACGAGCTCGGCGTCGTCGAGCACGTCGGCGAGGTCGTCGGTCGCGGTCGCACCCGACACCTCGGCCTGCGAGAAGTTCCAGGCGTGCAACGTGTACTCGATCGTGTCGCCGGGCTCGACGAGTCCGTCGGCCGGGTCACTCGTCTTCCACATCACGAACCCCGGGGTGGGATGCTCCGTCACGCACTCGTCCGGCACCGGTTCGAGCTCTCCGGGCTCGACGAGGAGCGGGCCGCCCGGGCAGTTGGTGAGCACGTGGTTGCGCAGCACCGTACCGGGCGGGGTGTCGGCCGAGACGGACACGAGGTACGAGATCTCGAGCGTCTCACCGGGATCGAGCGTCGCGAGCTTCAGGAAGAGCCGGCCCGGCTGGAACACGTTCCAGCTCGACTCGACCACCGGCGGCGCTCCGACGAACCCCTCGAAGTCGACGTACGGCGCCAGCTGCGAGATGTCGTCGAACAGCTCCAGGTCCGTCGCGGCCGGACCGCTGACGTGTTCGATCGAGAGCGTGTACTCGATCTCGTCGCCCGGCTCGACGGCGGTGCCGCTCGGCGGGTCGGAGGTCTTCACGACCCGCCAGACGGGCGCCTCGACGTCGTTCACCACGGTGCAGTGCACGATGGCCTCGATGCCGACCTCGACCCGCCAGCTCAGCTCGTCGACGACGCTCGTCGGCACCGGCCCGTCGCCGTCCTCGCAGCTCACCGAGTCCATCGAGTGGAACTGGCGGTCCTCCTCGGAGAAGACCACCTCGCGGGAGTCGCTCGAGAATCCGGTCACCTCGAATGCGCCGGTGACGCCGGTGTCGTCCGTAAGCTGGGATGCCGGCGCGACCTCGGCATCCTCGGTCGAGAACTCCCAGCCCTCGATCGGCTCGCCGGCGATCTCCTTGTGCACGAACACCGAGCCGCCGCAGAGCTCGAGCGCGATCTCCTTCAGCTGGACGCCGAGGGCGTCGTAGTCGTCGGTCACGGCGTAGTCGGCGCTCGAGAGATCGCCCGCGTAGGCGTCGTCTCCCGTGATCGCCTGGATCGGACCGAGGTCGAGGTCGCCGCCCACGGCGATGCCGAACAGGTGCGAGGGCGAGAGCTTGATCGCGTTCGCCTCCGTGACGGCGGGGTCGAGTGCGCCGGGCGACCCGTCGGGGAACTCGCCCCCGTTGCCCGGGTCGACCGTGTTCGGATTGCCGTCGGTGATCATGATGGTGAGCTCGACCGCGTCGTCGAACCCGCCGAACGTGCCGCGCGCCAGCTCGAGCCCCCGCTTCCAGTTGGTCCACCCGTCGCTCGTCAGTCCGGCGTAGGAGCCCTGGATCGCGGCGAGGTTGGCGCTCGTGAGGTCGGTGGCGCCGAGCAGCACCGCGGCGTCCTGGTCGAAGGAGGTCACCGAGACCTGGGAGCCGGTGTCGACCAGCGCTGCGGTGAACGCGTCGGCGGCCGCCTTCAGGTCGGCGATGCCGGCGTCGCCGATCGAGCCCGACTTGTCGAGCACGAGCGCGAAGTCGATCCCGCAGCTGGGCTGGAGGTCGGGATTCGTCACCGTGCCGACCTGGGCGGCGGCGAGGCTGCGCAGCCCGGCCTGCTGCGTCGCGAGGCACGCGTCGCGCGCGCTGCGGTCGTCGTTCGCGATCGGGATGAGCTCGCAGTCGACGGGTGCCGGCGCGGCGGCCCCGGCGTCCGGGGCGACGGCCTTCGCATCGGGCGCCGCTTCCGGCTCGGGCTCGGGCGCCGGCACGGGCTCCACGGGAGCGGGCTCGGGGTCGGGCGCCGGCTCGACCGGCGCGGGTTCGGCGGGCGGCTCGGTCTCGGCCGGCGGCTCGGTCTCGGCCGGCGGCTCGGCCTCGTCCGGCGACGCCGGCTCGGTGCCCGGCTGGGCCTCGGCGGCGATCGGGGCGGCGGGGTCGACGGCCTCGGCGGCCGCGATCGTCGGAGCGCCGACGAGGACGAGGGCCCCCACGACGAGCGCGGCGAGGACGCCGTTCACGGGGCGTCGCGTCCCCCGGGATCGCCCTCCGGGCCCGGGGCGGGTGCGGGTGCGCAGTTGCATGGCTCTTCTCACTTCCGTGTGAATCCGCCGGCTCGGCATTCGGGTCAGCGCCGCCAGTCTGCGCCGCCCTGTCCCCCGTTTTCAAGGAATCCTCAGTTCGAACCCCCCGAAGTCGGGGTACGCCGAACGCCTGATTCGGGGTACACGCTGAGCCCGGCTCAGTGGTACCCCCGAGGCTCACGGGCGCCCCTCCACCGGGCGCCTCCGAGGCATCCGAGCGCGCCTCGCTAATGTTGGGGACGTGAGCGAGCGAACGACGCCTGAGCCCCGCGGCCGGGCGCGCTCCGGTGCCGACGGCCGGCAGCCTGCGGGCGCGGCGCCCGCGCCGGCCGCCGACGATGGCGCCGACGCCGACCCGCGCTCGGCGAGGGCCAGGTTCGACGCCGTGAGCCAGCCGATCCTCGACCGCTTCGAGGAGCCGATCAGCCGGGTGAACACGATCACGAAGAAGACGCTCGCGCTGTTCCCGGTCCGGGTCTGGCGGCACTTCCTCGCCCGCAACGGCTTCATCCTCGCGGCCGGGCTCAGCTACCAGGCCCTCTTCGCGATCTTCGCGGCCGTGTACGTCGTGTTCGCGGTCGCCGGCATCTGGCTGACGAGCAACGACGACACCCTTCAGGCCTTCATCAACCTGCTCAACTCGTACGCGCCCGGGCTGATCGGGCCGAACGGCATCATCTCGAACGACGACCTCACCGAGATCGCCCAGTCGAGCACCGGCGTCCTCGGATGGACCGGTGTCATCGCCCTCATCGGCCTGATCTGGACCGCGATCGGCTGGATCACCTACGCGCGGATGTCGGTGCGGAGCATCTTCGGCCTCCCGAAGGACACCCGCGCGTACGCACTGCTGAAGGCCCGGGACTTCCTCGCGGGATTCGCCTTCGGCGCCGTGCTGATCATCGCCTCCGTGCTCTCGGTGGCGTCGACGTCGTTCATCTCCTGGCTCTTCGACCTCGTCGACGCCCCGAACGCGAGCGGCTGGGAGTCCTTCCTCGTCCAGTTCGGCTCGATCCTCGTCGTCTTCGTCATCGACACGCTCGCCCTCGCGGTCATGTTCCGGTTCCTCTCGGGGGCCGCGATGCCGTGGCGGCGCATGTGGGTCGGCTCGCTGCTCGGCTCCGGGGCGATCTCGGTCATGCAGATGCTCAGCGGGCTCCTCGTGCAGAGCGCGACCCGCAACCCGCTGCTCGCGACCTTCACCGTGTTCATCGCGCTCCTGCTCTGGTTCCACCTCACGAGCATCGTGATCCTGACCGCCGCGAGCTGGATCGCGGTCGAGGCGGCCGACGCGAACGAGACGCTGCGGAACGTGAGCCCCGAGCAGCTCGAGGCCGAGGCCCGCCAGCGCGAGCGCGACGCCCTCCTGACCGCGGCCAGGGTGCGCGTGCGCGACGCCCGTGACGCGCTCGCCGCGACGCGCTGGTTCGACCGTCTGCCGGCGAAGCGACGACTCGCCCGCGCCGAGCAGGATCTCGCCGACCTCGAGGCGCGTCAGCGCGACGAGCGCCCCACGGCGGAGCACGTCGGATGGCTCCCGTAGGATCGAGGGCATGCCCTCCGCGAAGCCCCTCCGTCTCGCCAGCGTCAACGTGAACGGAGTGCGAGCCGCATTCCGCAAGGGCATGGGCGAGTGGCTCGCCGGCCGCGACGTCGACATCCTCGCCCTGCAAGAGGTGCGCGCCTCGACCGAAGACCTCCAGGGGCTGCTCGGCGACGAATGGGACATCCTGCACGACCCGGCGACGGCGAAGGGCCGCGCCGGCGTCGCCATCGCGAGCCGCCGCCGGGCCCACATCCACCGCGTCGAGCTCGGCGCGGCCGACTTCGACACCGCCGGCCGCTGGCTCGAGGCCGACTACGAGGTCGGCGACCGCGTCGTCACCGTCGTCTCGGCCTACGTCCACTCCGGCGAGGTCGACACCCCCAAGCAGGTCGAGAAGTTCAAGTTCCTCGACGCCATGGTCGAGCGCCTGCCGAAGCTCGCCGAGCACTCCGAGCTCGCGGTCGTCGTGGGCGACCTCAACGTCGGCCACCGCACCCTCGACATCAAGAACTGGAAGGGCAACGTCAAGCGCGCCGGGTTCCTGCCCGAGGAGCGCGCGTACTTCGACCGGTTCGTGGGCGCCGAGGGCGACGAGGCGTACAACGCGGGCGCAGGGCTCGGCTGGGTCGACCTCGGCCGTCGCGACGCCGGCGAGGTCCCCGGCCCGTACACCTGGTGGTCGCAGCGCGGCAAGGCGTTCGACACCGACACCGGCTGGCGCATCGACTACCAGCTGGCGACGCCCGCCCTCGCCGAGACGATGCAGCGGTACACGATCGACCGGGCGGCCGCCTACGACCAGCGATGGTCCGACCACGCCCCCGTCGTCGTCGACTACGCCATCTGACCCTGCCGCGCCGCGGCCGCACCCTTCGAAGGAACACCCCATGACGCAGAAGCCCCGCCTCTACTCGGGCATGCAGCCCTCCGCCGACTCGCTCCACGCCGGCAACTACATCGGGGCCCTCCTCCAGTGGAAGGAGCTGCAGACCACGCACGACGCCTTCTTCTCGGTCGTCGACATGCACGCCATCACCGTGGCCCAAGACCCCGCCGAGCTCCGTGAGAAGACTCGCCGCACGGCAGCGCAGTACATCGCCGCCGGCATCGACCCGTCGAGCTCGACGCTGTACGTGCAGTCGCACGTGCCCGCGCACGCCGAGCTGGCATGGGTGCTCAACACCATCACGGGCTTCGGCGAGGCCGGGCGAATGACCCAATTCAAGGACAAGTCGCAGAAGCAGGGCGCCGACGCGACGAGCGTCGGCCTCTTCGCCTACCCGGTCCTGATGGCCGCCGACATCCTGCTCTACCAGACCGAGATCGTCCCAGTGGGCGACGACCAGAAGCAGCACGTCGAACTCACCCGCGACCTCGCGACCCGGTTCAACGCCCGCTTCGGCGCCGGCACCTTCGTGCTGCCCGAGCCGGCGATCCAGCGCGAGACCGCACGCATCTACGACCTGCAGAACCCGACGTCGAAGATGTCGAAGTCGGGCGACACGCCGGCGGGCATCCTGTGGATGCTCGACGAGCCCTCGGTCACCGCCAAGAAGATCATGCGCGCCGTCACCGACACCGACGGCGAGGTCCGCTTCGACCGCGAGCACAAGCCCGGCGTCTCGAACCTGCTCACGATCTTCTCCGTGCTCTCGGGCCGCAGCGTCCCCGAGCTCGAGCAGGAGTTCGCGGGCCGCGGCTACGGCGACTTCAAGAAGGCGCTCGCCGAGGTCGTCGTCGACGAATTCGAACCCATCCGGGCACGTGCGCTCGAACTGCTCGACGACCCCGCCGAGCTCGACCGCCTGCTCGGCGTCAACGCCGACCGCGCGAGCGAGGTCGCCGAGGCCACGCTCGCGACGGTGTACGACCGCATCGGCTTCCTCAGGCGCGCACGCTGATCATGCAGCCGGTCGCCCTGCGCACCGCGCGCCTCCTGCTCGACCTCCCGGTCGAGGGCGATGTCGCGCGCGTCGCCGAGTACTGCACCGATCCGCTCTTCGAGGAGTACCTCACCACCCCGTGGCCGTACACCGAGGCGCATGCACGTGGATTCCTCACGGAGTATGTGCCGTCGGCTTGGTCGTCGGGCCGCGAGCTCACATGGGCGCTCCGCACCGAGCAGGGCGGTCCACTGCTCGGGGTGATCAGCCTGTGCACCGATGCCCGGGAGGTCGGCTACTGGCTCGGCGCCGAGCACCGCGGTTCGGCCTACATGACCGAGGCGCTGCTCGCCGTGTGCGAGTGGGCGTTCGCCGGACTGCCCGGCACCGAGACGGTGACCTGGCGGGCCAATGCGGGCAACGTCGGCTCGGCGATGGTGGCGCGTGCGACCGGGTTCCGCAGCACGACGACGCCTGAGACGACGGTCCCCGGGCGCGACGGCGCCGATCTCGTCGGGTGGTCGGGCGAGCGCGGAGCGACCCCCGACGCCGACGCGTACGAGAGCTGGGCGCCGCTCCTCGGCGGTGCCGGGTGACGATCACGAACCGTTGCTCGGGCGACGAGGCGACGGCCCCGTCGCCGATCGTGCTCTTCGACCTCGACGACACGCTCATGGCGCACCGCGAAGCGGTGGCCGCCGGAATCGCGCTGCACATGCGCGAACGCGCATACGACGCATCGACCGGCGCCCGCGCCGAGCCCCCCGGCGACCCGATCACGGCCGCGCAGCGGCTCTGGCACGAGCTCGAAGAACAGCACTACCACGAGTACCTCGCAGGGCGGCTGACCTTCGAGGGGCAGCGGCGGGCCCGCGCCCGCGACTTCGCCCTCGCGCACGGCGATGAGCTCGACGAGCTCGCGGCCGGGGCATGGTTCGACCGGTACTTCGAGCGGTATCGCGAATCGTGGGCCCTGCACGCCGATGCGCTGCCGGCACTCGATCGCCTCGCGACGCAGGCCCCCGAGGTGCGCGTCGGCGTCGTCACGAACGGCGAGCTCGACTTCCAGCTCGCGAAGCTCGACCGGCTCGGCATCCGCGGGCGCTTCGCGCACGTGATCGCCTCAGGTGCGGTCGGCGTCACGAAGCCCGACCCGGCGATCTTCGAGCTCGCGGTCGGCCGCTTCACGGCCGACCGTCCGGTGTCGTGGGCCGCCTACGTCGGCGACCGCCTGGCGACCGACGCGATCGGCGCGGCACGGGCCGGACTCATCGGCGTGTGGCTGAACCGCTTCGGCGTCGAGCCGAGCGCCGAGGAGGCTGCCGAAGCCGCCGCCGTCGGCGTCATCGAGATCGCCTCGCTCGACGAGCTCTCCGCGGCGCTCCAGCCGCACCTGCGGGGCTGAAGCGCCCAGTCGGGCGATCGCTCGGATCCACGACCGTGCCGGGCGGCCGACGCCTCGCAGTGAACGGGCGCCCAGTACCCCCGCCGACGACGAAGACGGGCCGAGCGCACCCCCATGCGCCCGGCCCGTGAATCCACCGTAACCCGCGGTGGAGGTGCTCGACGTCAGACGACGTCGCCGTCGACCCAGTCGAGGGTCTTCGAGACGGCCTTCTTCCAGTTGCGGTCGAGTCGCGCGCGCTCGGCCTCGTCCATCGACGGGGTCCAGCGCTTGTCCTCCTGCCAGTTCTGCGCGAGCTCGTCGAGGCTCGACCAGAACCCGACGGCCAGGCCTGCCGCGTAGGCCGCGCCGAGCGCGGTCGTCTCGGCGACGACCGGACGCACGACCGGCACCCCGAGGATGTCGGCCTGGAACTGCAGCAGGGTGTCGTTGGCGGTGGCGCCGCCGTCGACGCGGAGCTCGGTCAGGTCGACGCCGGCGTCGGCGTTCACGGCCTCGATCACGTCGCGCGTCTGGAAGGCGATGGCCTCGAGCGCGGCGCGAGCGATGTGCCCCTTGTTCACGTAGCGGGTGAGCCCGACGAGCGCGCCGCGGGCGTCGGGGCGCCAGTACGGTGCGAACAGGCCCGAGAACGCCGGCACGAAGTACGCGCCGCCGTTGTCCTCCACCGACTTGGCGAGCTCCTCCACTTCGGCGGCCGACGAGATCAGCCCGAGGTTGTCGCGCAGCCACTGGATCAGCGAGCCCGTCACGGCGATCGAGCCCTCGAGCGCGTAGTGCACCGGCTGGTCGCCGAGCTTGTAGCCGACGGTGGTGAGCAGCCCGTTCTTCGAGTGGACGATCTCCTCTCCCGTGTTGAAGATGAGGAAGTTGCCCGTGCCGTACGTGTTCTTCGCCTCGCCGGTCGCGAACGCCGCCTGTCCGAACGTCGCGGCCTGCTGGTCGCCCAGGATGCCGGAGATGGGGGTCTCGCGGAGCAGCGAGTGCTCGTTCGCGACGCCGTACACCTCCGACGACGACTTGATCTCGGGCAGCATCGAGCGGGGCACGTCGAACGCCGCGAGGATCTCGTCGTCCCACTGCAGGGTCTCGAGGTCCATGAACATCGTGCGGCTCGCGTTCGTGACATCCGTCGCGTGCACCCCGCCCTCGACGCCGCCGGTGAGGTTCCAGAGCACCCAGGTGTCGGTCGTGCCGAAGAGCAGGTCGCCGGCCTCGGCCTTCTCGCGCGCGCCGGGCACGTTCTCGAGGATCCAGACGATCTTCGTGCCCGAGAAGTAGGTCGCGAGGGGCAGGCCGACCTTGGCCTTGAAGCGCTCGACGCCGCCGTCGGCCGCGAGGCGGTCGACGATCGGCTGCGTGCGGGTGTCCTGCCAGACGATCGCGTTGTACACCGGCTCACCGGTGTTCTTGTCCCACACGACCGCGGTCTCGCGCTGGTTCGTGATGCCCACCGCGGCGATGTCGTGACGGGTCAGGTTCGCCTTGCCGAGCGCCTGGCCGATCACCTCGCCCGTATTGGTCCAGATCTCGGTCGGGTTGTGCTCGACCCAGCCGGCCTTCGGGAAGATCTGCTCGTGCTCGAGCTGCCCGGTCGAGACGATCGATCCGGCCTTGTCGAAGATGATCGCGCGCGACGAGGTCGTGCCCTGGTCGATCGCGAGTACGTAGTCAGCCATCTGAGAACTCCGTTGCTGTCAGTGAATGGTGAGGGTGAGGGGTTCGGATGCCGCGGCTCAGCCGAGGACCGGGAGGAGGACGAGGGCCGCCCAGCCGGCGAGCACGCCGCCGATGATCGGACCGACGACGGGCACCCAGGAGTACGACCAGTCGCTGCCGCCCTTGCCCTTGATGGGAAGGAGGGCGTGCGCGAGGCGCGGACCGAGGTCGCGCGCCGGGTTGATCGCGTAGCCGGTCGGGCCGCCGAGCGAGGCGCCGATCGCGATCACGAGGAACGCGACGGGGATCGCGCCGAGCTCGGCCGGGGTGCCGCCGTTGGTGAAGCCGATGATGACGAACACCAGCACGAAGGTGCCGATGATCTCGGTGACGAGGTTCCAGCCGTACGAGCGGATGGCGGGGCCGGTCGAGAACACGCCGAGCTTGTTCGCGGCCTCGGGCTCGGCGTCGAAGTGCTGCTTGTAGGCCAGCCAGCAGAAGATCGCGCCGAGGAAGGCGCCGACCATCTGCGCGCCGATGTAGGTGAGCACCGAGAGCGCGTTCACCGGGACGCCCGAGCCGAACTCGGTGGCGCCGTTCGCGACGAGCCCGAGCGTGACCGCCGGGTTGAGGTGCGCGCCGGACGCGTACGACACGATGACGCCGGCGAAGACCGCGAGGCCCCAGCCGATGTTGACCATGAGGAACCCGCCGCCGAAGCCCTTGTTCTTCGCGAGGGCGACGTTCGCGACGACGCCGCAGCCGAGGAGGACGAGCATCGCCGTGCCGACGACTTCCGACAGGAACACGAGACCGAGATTGTCCACGTTGACCTTCTTTCTGAGAGAGCGAGCCGATCGGCCCCGATGAAACGTATCCGCAGAAATGGCCGGTACCGGGCGTTTCGGCGTGCACATCCGTGCAGATTCGCCACAGGGTCGCGGGGCGGCGGCCGCGAGCGGCCGCCGCGGCCTCGCCTACACGGTCGGCGCGAGCTCGGCCGGCACGACCCCGTGACGCTCGGCCAGCAGGGTGCGCGTCGCCGCGATCTCCTCGCCGCGTCGCTCGGCGCTCCACCCGAGCACGCCGCCCGCGAGCTCGGCGAGCTCGACGAGGAGCTCGGCCGTCACCGCACCGGTGAACGCGATGCTCGTGCGTCGCAGCACGATGTCCTGCAGGTGCACGACGCGCTCGTCGCGGACGAGCCAGGCGATCTCCTGCCGGCTGTAGCCCGTGTGGTGCGCGAGCGGCTCGTCCTGCTCCCCCTCGATCTCGGCGAGGAAGGCGGCGGCGCGGGTGCCGTAGCGCTCGAGCAGCTCGTCGGCGCGGGCGCGGCCGACCTCGTCGCCGTGCGACACGAGCCACACGCGACGGGCGTCGGCGTTCGCCGGGTAGCCCGCACCGCCGCCGATGGCGAGGCCCTTCGTCGACACGGTGCGCGGCGCCCCGATGAGCGCGAGGACCTCGTCCGAGAGATGCTCGGCGAGCGCCCGGAAGGTGGTCCACTTGCCGCCGACGAGGCTCAGCACCGTGGTGCCGGGGCGCCCCGCGGCATCCGCCCGCTCGATGCGGTAGTCGCGCGAGACGAAGCCCGGCTGCGTGTCGTCGTGGCGCGGCAGCGGGCGCACGCCCGAGAAGCGGTAGACGATCTGCGAGCGGTCGACGGCGATCGCTGGGAAAACGTGCGCGATGAGGTCGAAGAAGTAGTCGACCTCCTCCTCGGTGCAGATCGCGGGCTCGCGCATGTCGTGCTCGAGGTCGGTCGTGCCGACCATGACCTTGCCCTTGAGCGGGTAGATCAGCACGATGCGGCCGTCCTCGTGCTCGAAGAAGATCTCGCGTCCCGCGGTCGCGGCGTGCAGCTCGGGGTGGTCGAGCACGATGTGCGAGCCCTTGGTGCCGCCCATGAACCGGGTCTCGTTGCCGAGCTCGGAGTTCGTGAGATCGGTCCAGGGGCCCGAGGTGTTGACGACGACGTCGGCCGCGATCGAGAACTCCTCGCCGGTGGTGGTGTCGCGCAGGCGCACGCCCGCGGCGTCGTGGCCCACCGCCTCGAGGTAGTTCGCGGCGCGCGCGTGGGGGCCGGCGGCGAGCCCGTCGAAGAGCACGTCGAGGGCCAGGCGCTCGGGGTCGTGCATGCTCGCGTCGTAGTAGGTGGCGGTGTACTTCACGCCGGGGTTCAGTGCGGGCAGCTCGGCGAGCGAGCGCTTCGCCCCGTGGAACCGGTGACGCGGCACCGAGCCGCCGTCGCGGGAGAACGCGTCGTAGATGGTGAGGCCGGCCTTGATGAGCGCGGCGCCGCGCTCGGTGGGCTTGCCCGACTTGTGCGTGAGGAACCGCAGGGGCGCGGAGAGGATGCCCGAGAACGTCGAGAAGATCGGCACGGTGGTCTCGAGCGGCTTCACGTAGTGGGGCGCGATGCGGATGAGGCCGTTGCGCTCCTCCACCGACTCCTTGACGAGACGGAACTCGCCGTTCTCGAGGTACCGGATGCCGCCGTGGATCATGTGCGACGAGGCTGCGGAGGCGCCGGAGACGAAGTCGCCGCGCTCGACGAGCACGACGTCGACGCCCTGCAGGGCGAGGTCGCGGAAGGTCGCGATGCCGTTGATGCCCGCGCCGATCACGAGCACGGATGCCTCGGGGCGGGCGCGGAGGGCTGCGATCTCCTCCCGGGTCGACGGTGCCTCGCCGTGGTGCGTGGGGCGGTGCTGGTTCGTCGATTGCGTTGACATCGCTGTCCTCTCGGAAGTGGCGGGCTTGCGTGAGCCTGCCGGGTGTGGATGAATACATCGTGAACACGTCAGCACGAACTTGCAAGGCGCGTGAACATATGTGCAAGGTGGGGGCCATGATCGACAAGGAGATCCTCGCGACGATCGACGTCGACGAGGCGGTGCCGGGCAAGACCCGTGACGCGCTGCGCGCAGCGCACCTGTACTACATGCAGGACCTCACGATGGACGCCATCGCGCACGAGCTGCACACCTCGCGTTCCTCGGTGTCGCGGCTGCTCAGCCACGCCCGGGCCAGCGGTCTCGTCGAGATCTCGATCCACTCCCCGCTCGACCTGCCGAGCCGCATCGAGCACGAGATCCTCGAGCGCTTCGAGGTGCAGGCGCACGTCATCCCGGTGCCCGACCACGCGAGCGACGTCGACCGGCTCGACCGCGTCGCGCTCTCGGCTGCACGGATTCTCGGCCGATTCATCGACTCGAACCTCACCGTCGGCCTCGCCTGGGGGTCGACGATGGGCGCGATGAGCCGGCACCTCGTGCCGAAGGCGACGCACAACTCGGAGATCGTGCAGCTGAACGGCGCCGGCAACCTGCGGACGACCGGCATCGTCTACGCGAGCGAGCTGCTGCGTCGCTTCGGCGATGCGTTCGGCGCCCGCGTGCAGCAGTTCCCGGTGCCCGCGTTCTTCGACGATCCGGCCACGAAGCAGGCCTTCTGGCGCGAACGATCGACGCAGCGACTGCTCGACCTGCAGGGCCGGCTCGACCTCGCGCTGTTCGGCATCGGCTCGCCCTTCGCCGAGGTGCCGAGCCACGTCTACCAGGGCGGTTACCTCGAGCGGGCCGACTACGAGGGCCTCAGCCGCGACGGCGCGGTCGGCGACGTCGCGACGGTGTTCTACCGCGCCGACGGCTCGACCGAGGGCATCGCGCTGAACGCACGTGCGACCGGCCCCGACTTCCAGACGCTGCGGCACGCGCCCCGGCGCATCTGCGTGGTCTCGGGGCGGGCGAAGCTCGCGGGCCTGCGCGGCGCGCTCGCGGCGGGGCTCATCACCGATCTCATCGTCGACGAGGGCACGGCGCGGGCGCTCATCGAGTCGCCGGCCGGCTGATCCCGCGGCGTGCGCCGAGCGCACGGCGGAGCCCGCCCCGATCGGGAATAGGGCGGCGTCCCGTGCGTTGACCTACAATCGACACGAGAAACGTGCTCCGGGGTCGGTGTAATTCCGAGCCGGCGGTGACAGTCCGCGAGCCGGGCGCGTTCGATCGCGAGGTCGAATGTGCACGGTTGAACTGGTGGAACTCCAGTACCGACGGTGAAAGTCCGGATGGGAGGCGGCACGTGTCGGCTGCGCTGCGCGCCGCCGACGACGCGGTGGCGACACCGCGGAACCAGCCGAGCATTCCCGGAGCCTTGGACACGAGGACGAGGAATGGCGAGCGCTGACCACCAGGCGACTGCGCAGTACGCAGCGGATGCCGCGGCGATGCGCCGCGCGCTCGAGCTCGCCGAACGCGGTCCTGCCGCCGGGGTGAACCCGCGCGTCGGCTGCGTCATCCTCTCGCCCGAGGGCGAGGTGCTCGCCGAGGGCTGGCACCGCGGGGCCGGCACGGCGCATGCCGAGGTCGACGCGCTCTCGAAGGTCGCACCCGGCGCCGCCTCGGGCGCGACGGCCGTCGTCACGCTCGAGCCGTGCAACCACACCGGGCGCACCGGTCCCTGCGCGGTCGCACTCGTCGACGCCGGCGTCGCACGCGTCGTCTACGCGGTCGGCGACCCGGGCGACCACTCCTCGGGCGGCGCCGCCCGCCTCCGCGCGGCGGGCGTCGAGGTGACGTCGGGGGTGCTCGCCGACGAGGTCGAGGCGCTCCTCGACGACTGGCTGTTCGCCGCCCGCCACCGGCGGCCCCGCGTCATCGTGAAGTGGGCCTCGAGCCTCGACGGCCGGGCCGCCGCGGCCGACGGCACCAGCCGGTGGATCACGGGGCCCGCAGCGCGCCGCGACGTGCACCGCCGCCGGGCCGCGGCCGACGCCATCGCCGTCGGCACCGGCACCGTGCTCGCCGACGACCCCGCGCTCACCGCACGCGACGACGCGGGCCAGCTGCTCGAGCACCAGCCCGTGCCCGTCGTCTTCGGACGCCGCCCCGTGCCGGCCGATGCCGTGCTGCACGCCCACCCGCACGAGGCGGTGCTCCTCACCGGCGCCGACCTCGCCGACGACCTCGAGGAGCTCCAGCGCCGGGGCATCCGCTCGCTCTTCGTCGAGGGCGGCCCGACCCTCGCGAGCGCCTTCGTCGCCGCGGGGCTCGTCGACGAGCTGCTCGTCTACCTCGCCCCCGCGCTCATCGGCGGGCCGATGCTCGCCCTCGGCGACCTCGGCATCGCGACGATCGCCGATGCCCGCCGCTTCGACTTCGCCGCCGTCGAGCGGCTCGGCGACGATCTCCTGCTCGTCGCCCACCCGGCCCCGGCCGGCCCACAGGAAGGGAACTGACATGTTCACCGGAATCATCGAGGAGCTCGGCCGCATCGCGGGCGTCGAGCACAACGCCGACGCCGCGCGGCTGACGGTGCACGGCCCGCTCGCCGTCGAGGGCGTGAAGCACGGCGACTCGATCTCGGTGTCGGGCGTCTGCCTCACGGTGGTCGAGTTCGACGCGCAGGGCTTCACCGCCGACGTGATGGCGCAGACGCTCGCGATGTCGACGCTCGACGGGGCGCGCGAGGGCCTCGCGGTCAACCTCGAGCGCGCCGCGAAGGTGGGCGACCGCATCGGCGGGCACATCGTGCAGGGCCACATCGACGGCACCGCGCAGGTGCTCGAGATCCGGCCGGGCGAGGCCTGGCGGGTCATCCGCTTCTCGCTCGACCCCGAGCACGCCCCCCTCGTCGTCGACAAGGGCTCCATCGCCGTCGACGGCGTCTCGCTCACGGTCAGCGCGGTCGGCGCCGACGAGGCCGGCGACTGGTTCGAGGTGTCGCTCATCCCCGAGACGCTCGCGGCGACGACCCTCGGCGAGCGCGCGGTGGGCGACCGGGTGAACATCGAGACCGACATCCTCGCGCGGCAGGTGGCGCGGATGCTGCGCTTCGGCGAGCACCGCACCCTGCCGTCGTCCGTGCCCGCGACGAGCGGGGGTCTCGCATGAGCCTCGCCACGATCCCCGAGGTGCTCGACGCCCTCCGCGCCGGCAAGCCCGTCATCGTCGCCGACGACGAGGCCCGCGAGAACGAGGGCGACGCGATCATGGCCGCCGAGTTCGCGACGCAGGAGTGGATCGCCTGGATGGTGCGCAACACGAGCGGCTACCTCTGCGCGCCGATGCCGAACTCGGTCGCCGACCGCCTCGAGCTGCCGCTCATGGTCGAGCGCAACCAGGACGCGCGCTCGACGGCGTACACGATCTCGGTCGATGCCGCCGACCGCAACTCCACCGGCATCTCGGCCACCGAGCGCGCCCACACCCTGCGGGTGCTCGCCGACCCCGGCTCGACGCCCGAGCGGCTCATCCGGCCCGGACACGTGATCCCGCTGCGCGCGGTCGACGGCGGCGTGCGCGAGCGCGCCGGGCACACCGAGGCCGCGGTCGACCTCATGCGGCTCGCCGGCCTCTCCCCCGTCGGCGTCATCGGCGAGCTCGTCGAGGACGACGGCGAGATGATGCGGCTGCCGGGGCTCATCGCGCTCGGCGAGCGCGAGGGGCTGCCCGTCACGACGGTCGCCGCCCTCATCGAGTGGCTGCGCGAGTGGCACGAGGGCGACGACCTCGACGCCGGGGCCGCCGCGGCCGTGCCCGAGTCGTCGCCGGTCGCCTTCGAGGTCGAGACCATGCTGCCGACCGAGCACGGCGAGTTCCGCGTGCGGGCCTACCGCGACCGCGGCACCGGCGCCGACCACGTCGCGATCATCGTCGGCGACCCCGGTGCCGACGAGCAGGGCGCGGTCGTGCGGGTGCACTCCGAGTGCCTGACCGGCGAGGCGTTCGGCTCGCTGAAGTGCGAGTGCGGCCCGCAGCTCGACGCCGCGCTGGAGGAGATCCAGCGCCGCGGCGGCGTCGTGATCTACCTGCGCGGGCACGAGGGCCGGGGCATCGGCCTCATCAACAAGCTGCGGGCCTATCGCCTGCAGGAGGACGGCCTCGACACCCTCGACGCGAACCTCGCGCTCGGCCTGCCGATCGACGCGCGCGACTACACGGCGGCGTCGGCGATCCTCGCCGACCTCGGCGTCGAGCGGGTGCGCCTGCTCACCAACAACCCCGACAAGGTGCGCCAGCTCGAGGCGCACGGCATCGAGGTCGCCGAGCGCCTGCCGCTCGTCGTCGGCGTGGGCAGCGTCAACACCGGCTACCTCGACACCAAGCGTCGCCGCATGGGCCACGCCATCGAAGACCAGCAGCTCGCGGACGCCGCGGCTGAGACCCTCCTGGAAGGACACGCATCATGAGCGGACACGGCTCGCCCACCCTCGACATCGACGGCTCGGGCCTCAAGGTCGTCATCGTCGCCGGCAGCTGGCACGAGGAGATCTCGAACGGCCTCATCGCCGGCGCGACCCGCACCCTCGAGGCGGCGGGCGCCGAGTTCGAGCTCGTGCGGGTGCCCGGCAGCTTCGAGCTGCCGGTCGTCGCCAAGGGCGCGCTCGAGGCCGGGGCCGACGCGGTCGTGGCGCTCGGCGTCATCATCCGCGGCGGCACGCCGCACTTCGAGTACGTCTCGGCCGCGGCGACCGACGGACTCACCCGCGTCGCGCTCGACACGGGCAAGCCGGTCGGCTTCGGCGTGCTCACCCTCGACGACGAGCAGCAGGGCCTCGACCGTGCGGGCCTGCCCGGCTCGAAGGAGGACAAGGGCCGCGAGGCCGCCGAGGCCGCCATCGCGACGGTCCGCGCCCTGCGCGCCCTCTGAGGCGACCGGGCGGGCGGCGCGCCGTCCGTCGTTCGGGTTTCGATTTCGACGCGCCGTAGAACCCGCTACACTCGGCACCATGGAGACCCTGCGCCACATCGTCGTGTTCGTACACCTCATCGGCTTCGCCGTGCTCTTCGGCGCCTG
The DNA here is from genome assembly GCF_042885275.1 of Agromyces sp. NPDC058064. Taxonomy (NCBI): domain Bacteria; kingdom Bacillati; phylum Actinomycetota; class Actinomycetes; order Micrococcales; family Microbacteriaceae; genus Agromyces; species Agromyces sp. NPDC058064. The sequence continues at coordinate 158,513 of NZ_JBHVSE010000001.1, forward strand.
GGTCGTCGAGGCGGTGAACCGCCGCTACCAGGTGACCCGCCTCATGAACTACGGGCTGCTCATCGCGGGTCTCGCGGGTCTCGCCCTCGCTGCGCCGTGGGGCATCGAGTACGACCTGAACTACATGAAGATCGGCATCAAGCTCGTCGTGCTCATCGCGATCGGCGCGCTGCTCGGCATCGGCTCGGCGCGGCAGCGCAAGAACGGCACCGTGCCGCCCGCGATCTTCTGGTCGATCGGCATCCTCACCGCCCTCAACGCGGCCATCGCGGTCATCTGGCGGTAGTCCGTCCACGAACCACGCAGGATGCCCCGAGCCGCAGCGGCTCGGGGCATCCGCCGTTTCGGGCACCGCCGTTCGTCGCAGCATCCGCACCGTTCGTCGCAGCCCGACCCCCGCTCGCGGGGTCGCGGTGAGAACCGGGCGTAGTGTAGGTGGGTTGCCACAAGCGACGATTCCACCCCACTGCCTCACGGGCAAGACGCCAGACCGACGTGCCCCGAGCGCAGCGCCTTCCCGCAACCCTGGAGTCTTCGCCAGCGATGTCAGCATCACCCGCGGCCCCGTCCGCACCCAGCACCACGGCCGCCCCGGCCAATCCCCGCAGTCGCGTGATCCTCGCGAGCCTCATCGGCACGACGATCGAGTTCTACGACTTCTACGTCTACGCGACCGCCGCCGTGCTCGTCTTCCCGCACCTGTTCTTCCCCACCGGCGATCCGACGACCGCGCTCCTCTCCTCCTTCGCCGTGTTCGGCGCCGCGATGGTCGCCCGCCCGCTCGGCGCGATCGTGTTCGGCCACCTCGGCGACAAGCACGGCCGCAAGGCGACCCTCGTCGGCGCGCTGCTCACGATGGGCATCGCGACCTTCCTCATCGGCGCGCTGCCGACCTACGAGGCGGTCGGCTGGCTCGCCCCGCTCCTCCTCGTCGTGCTGCGCATCGCGCAGGGCTTCGCCCTCGGCGGCGAGTGGTCGGGAGCGGCGCTCGTCGCCACCGAGAACGCGCCGGCCGGCAAGCGCGCCTGGTACGGCACCTTCCCGCAGCTCGGCGCGCCGATCGGCTTCATCATCGCGAACGGCCTGTTCCTGATCATCGCGGCGCTGCTGCCCTCGGACGACCCGACGATGCCCTCGCAGGCGTTCCTCGACTGGGGCTGGCGCATCCCGTTCCTCTTCTCGATCGTGATGGTCGCCGTCGGCCTCTGGGTGCGACTGCGCCTCGTCGAGTCGACCGCGTTCCAGACGGCGTCGAAGCGCGGCAAGCTCACGCGCCTGCCGCTCGCGAGCGTCTTCAAGCACTATTGGAAGCAGCTCATCCTCGGCACCTTCTTCATGCTGGCGACGTACGTGCTCTTCTACCTGATGACGACCTTCTCGCTGAGCTACGGCCGCGCGGCGGTCGAGCCGGCCGACGGCGCCCTGCCCGGACTCGGCTACTCGTACAACACCTTCGTGCTGATGCTCATCGGCGGCGTCGTGTTCTTCGGCATCTTCACGCTGCTGTCGGGCCCATGGGCCGACCGCTGGGGCCGCCGCAAGACGCTCATCTGGGTCACGGTCGCGATCATCCTGTTCGGCCTCGCGTGGGTGCCCCTGCTCGGCGCCGGCTTCGTCGGCGTCATGGCCTGGCTCGTCGTCGGCTTCTCGCTCATGGGCATGACCTTCGGCCCGATGGGCGCGCTCCTGCCCGAGCTGTTCCCGACGAACGTCCGTTACACGGGCTCGGGCATCTCGTACAACGTGTCGTCGATCCTCGGCGCGGCGGTCGCACCGTTCATCGCGGTCGCGCTGTGGCAGGCCGGCGGCGGCAGCCCGTTCTGGGTCGGCATCTACCTCTCGGTCATGGGCGTCCTGACGCTCATCGCGCTGCTCGTCTCGAAGGAGACCCGCGACGTCGACTTCGACGAGGCGGGCCTCGAGTCCTCCGCGGTGCTGTAACCGGCGGTTCCCCGCGAAGGGCGGATGCTCCGGCATCCGCCCTTCGTCGTGCCCGACCGCCGACGTGGGCGCTCGCCCCTAACATGGCGACATGCCCGTCGACGTGCTGCCCGGCCCCGCCCACCCCGCCATCCGCGTCTCCGAGGAGGTGCGGGCCGCCCTCGACGAGGGGCGAGCGGTGCTCGCGCTCGAGTCGACGATCCTGACCCACGGGCTGCCGCGGCCCCGCAACCTCGAGGTCGCACTGCGGAGCGAGGCCGAGGTGCGAGCGGCGGGCGTCGTGCCCGCGACGATCGGGGTGATCGCCGGCGGAGCCGTCGTCGGGCTCACGACCGGGGAGCTCGAGCGGCTGTGCACCGCGGACGGGGTCGTGAAGGCGAGCGTGCGCGACCTGCCGATCGCCCGGGCGAAGCGCCTCGACGCCGGCACGACGGTCGCAGCGACCGCGTGGCTCGCGCACCGGGCCGGCATCCGGGTGATGTCGACGGGCGGGCTCGGCGGGGTGCACCGCGGCGCCGGCGAGAGCTTCGACGAGTCGGCCGACCTGCCGCTGCTCGCCGAGACGCCGATCACGCTCGTGAGCGCGGGCGTCAAGTCGATCCTCGACATCGCCGCGACGCTCGAGCGGCTCGAGACGCTCTCGATCCCCGTCGTGGGCTACCGCACGAACCGGTTTCCGGGCTTCACGATCACCGACTCGGGCTTCGCGCTCGACTACCGGGTCGACTCCCCCGCCGAGGCGGCCGCGCTGGCGCTCGCACGCGACGAGCTCGGCCAGCGCGCCGCGGTGCTCGTCGCGAACCCCGTCGCACCCGATCGGCAGCTCGACCCCGCACTGCACGACCGGGTGCTCGCCGAATCGCTCGCGGCGGCGACGGACGCCGGGGTGACCGGCCACGACACGACGCCGTTCCTGCTCGAGCGGTTCCAGCGCGAGACGGGCGGAGCGAGCCTCGAGGTGAACCTCGAGGTCTACCGCGGCAACGTGGCGCTCGGAGCGGAGATCGCACGTGCACTCGCCGGCTGACCGCGCGACGGATGCCCCGGCCGCCCCGCTCCTCGCGGTCGTCGGCGACCTCGTCGAGGACATCGTCGTGTGGGCGTCCGAGCCGGTGCGCCACGGCACCGACACGGCGGCCAGGGTGTTCCGCACGCGCGGCGGCAGTGCGGCGAACGTCGCGGCGCTCGCCGCCCGGCTCGTCGCCACGCGATTCATCGGCTGCGTGGGCCCGGATGCCGCGGGCGACGCGCTCGTGACGGCGCTCGAGGGGCTCGGCGTCGAGGTGCGGGTGCAGCGGCGCGGCACCACCGGCGCGGTGGTGCTCATCGTCGACCCCGAGGGCGAACGCACGATGTTCCCCGATCGCGGCGCGAGCGCCCTGCTCGAAGCGGTCGATGCGGCCTGGCTCGACGGCGTCGCGTGGCTGCACGTGCCGAGCTATGGATTCGAACGCGAACCGGCGCGATCGGCCGTGCTCGCGCTCGTCGCCGACGCCCGGCTCCTCGGCTCCGGCGTCTCGATCGACGCCTCCTCGACGGGGCTGCTGCACGGCCTCGGGGTCGAGCAGGTGCTCGCGCTCTACGCCTCGCTCGCACCCGACGTGCTCTTCGCCAACGAGACCGAGGCCGCGCTGCTCGGCCTCGGCACCGACGAACGGCGCACCGCCTCCGTGGCGGCGACGGTCGTCGTGAAGCACGGCCCGCTGCCGACGCAGCTGTTCGAGGGCGGGCGGCTCGTCGCGACCGTGCCGGTCGACCCGGTGCCCGGCGCACGCGACCTCACCGGCGCCGGCGACGCGTTCGCGGCGGGGTTCCTCGCGGCTCGCCTCGCGGGCAGCGGCCCCGTCGACGCCGCGCGGCGCGGCCACGCCGAGGCCGCCCGCGTCATCACGGCGCCGGGTGCCGCCGACACGAACGTCAACTGAGATTGACGATTCTCCACTCGTCAACTACGGTTGACGGCATGGACGACCGCAGCATCCGCACCGCCATCGCCGCAGCCGACGGCGACGACCCGTACCGGGCGCTCCGCGAGCTGCACCGCGCGCGGGTCGAGCTCAACCGCGAGCTCGACCGCGCCGAGTCGCTCGCCGTACGCCGCGCCCGCGCGGGCGGATCGAGCTGGCAGCTCATCGCGCTCGCCCTCGGCGTGTCGAAGCAGGCGGTGCACAAGAAGTACGGGCGCAGCTGAGGCGCGTAGGCTGCAATGCGGCGATGATGCGAGCGGCGGGGGCGCGAGGCATCCGACCGCCCTTCTCGTCAGGAAAGTGAGCATGAGCACCAGCGAGCCCCGAACCCGCCGCGACGAACGCAACGCGCGCACCGCGCGCACCCCGCGTCGCACCCCGTCCAGCCGCCGCACCTCCCCGTTCGCCCGTCGCGGCGGCGAGCAGCCGGCGGGCCCCCGCGCGACGTTCCGGCAGCTGCTGCCGTTCATCTTCGAGCACCGCCCGGTGCTCATCTGGGTGGCGGTGCTCTCGATCATCGGCGCCCTCGCGAGCCTCGCCCAGCCGCTGCTCGTGAGCCAGGTCATCAACGTCGTCGAGGCCGGCGACCCCCTCGGCGGCATCGTCTGGGCGCTCATCGCGCTCGTCATCGTCAGCGGCGTGATCTCGGGCTACCAGCACTACCTGCTCCAGCGCACCGGCGAGGGCGTCGTGCTCTCGAGCCGCAAGCGGCTCATCCACAAGCTGCTGCACCTGCCGATCGCCGAGTTCGACACCCGCCGCACCGGCGACCTCGTCTCGCGCGTCGGCAGCGACACGACGATGCTGCGCGCCGTGCTCACGCAGGGACTCGTCGAGGCCGTCGGCGGCACCGTGACCTTCGTCGGCGCGCTCGTCGCCATGCTCATCCTCGACCCCGTGCTGCTCGGCCTCACGGTGCTCGTCGTCGCGATCGCGATCACGACCGTGACGCTGCTGTCGCAGCGCGTGCGCGAGGCCTCGCACGCGGCCCAGGCGAAGGTCGGGGACGTCGCGGCCAGCGTCGAACGGGCCATCGGCGCCGTCCGCACGATCCGCGCCGCGGGCGCCACCGAGCGCGAGGTCACCGCCGTCGAGGCCGAGGCCGAGGGCGCCTGGCGCATGGGCGTGCAGGTCGCCAAGATCTCGGCGCTCATCGTGCCGATCGCGGGCATCGCGATGCAGGTCTCGTTCCTCGTGGTGCTCGGCGTCGGCGGCTACCGCGTGGCCTCCGGCGCGATCACGGTGGCCAACCTCGTCGCGTTCATCCTGTTCCTCTTCATGATGATCCTGCCCCTCGGCCAGGCGTTCGGCGCGATCACCTCGGTGAACCAGGCGCTCGGCGCGCTCGGTCGCATCCAGGAGATCCTCGACCTCCCCGACGAGGACGCGCACGACCGCGAGCTCGCGCCCCGCGCGCTCATCGTCGGCGACGCGAACGAGGGCCTCCTCCCCGACGCGGCGGCCATCGCCTTCGACGACGTGCACTTCGCCTACGCGTCGACGCCGCAGGACCCGGCCGACCCCGCGAACGATTCGCCCGACGAGCACCTCCCCGAGCCGAACGTCACCGAGCGCCAGCCCGTGCTCCGCGGCGTCTCGTTCGAGGTGCCGCGCGGCCGGCGCATCGCCCTCGTCGGGCCGTCCGGCGCCGGCAAGTCGACGATCCTCGCGCTCATCGAACGGTTCTACGACCCCTCGGTCGGCGCCGTGCGCATGGGCGGCCTCGACCTGCGCGCGCTCGACCGCAGCGAGCTGCGCGCCCAGATCGGCTACGTCGAGCAGGATGCGCCGGTGCTCGCCGGCACCCTGCGCGACAACCTGCTGCTCGGCTCGCCCGATGCGACGGACGCCGAGTGCGAGCACGTGCTGCGGGCCGTCAACCTCGGCGGAGTGCTCGACCGCGACCCGGCCGGGCTCGGCGCCGCGGTCGGCGACGACGGCATCATGCTGTCCGGCGGCGAGCGCCAGCGGCTCGCGATCGCGCGCGCCCTGCTCGCAGCGCCCCCGATCCTGCTGCTCGACGAGTCGACCTCCTCGCTCGACGGCGTCAACGAGCGCATGATGCGCGAGGCGATCGACGCCGTCGCCGCCGGCCGCACGCTCATCGTGATCGCGCACCGGCTCTCGACCGTGATCGACTCCGACCGCATCGTCGTGCTCGACGGCGGGCGGGTCGTCGGCGAGGGCACCCACGCCGAGCTCGTCGACGCGGTGCCGCTCTACCGCGAGCTCGCCGAGCACCAGCTGCTCGTCTGAGCGCCGCCGCCCTCAGAGCGGGATGCCCCGCGGCGACGTCGGCCGCGGGGCATCCGCCGCTCAGGGCTGACCCGAGCGAACCTCAGTGCTCGCTCGGATGGATCCGCGACCCGTCCTTCGTAGCGTGGGAACCCGCATCCGGCACTGGATGCCCCCCGCCCATGCCCCACGGAGGATCCATCATGACCATCGCGACCGTGTCCGACGCGCGCGACCTCAGCCGCTTCGACGAACTGCCCGTCGAGCTCATCGACGAACTGCCCGACGCCGCGAGCGACGCCGCGCCGACCCGCCGCTCGGGACTCGGCAACTCCTTCGACCGGGTGCAGTCCGGCATCCAGGGGTGGCTGCGCCACTGGGAGCCGCTGCAGCTCCCGGCCTTCACCGCCGTGCGCGACGTCATGCCCGAGGACGACCGCGGCCGCAGCTCGCTGCACGCCGCACCGACCCGCCCCGACGGCGCGGTGCGCCTCACCGCGAGCGTCTACGACCGCCCGAACCGATCGGGCGGGCCGCTCGCCTGGTCGCGCAACTGGGCGAGCCTCGCCGTGCTGCCGCCGGCCCGCGAGGCCGGCCGGCTCTACTACCGCTTCAGCGCGGCGAGCCGACTCGTGCTCGACGGCCAGGCCGAGCTCAGCCTCGTCTCGACGAGCGTCAACTTCGGCGTCGTCGCCGACGCGGCGAAGCAGAGCCCGTTCCAGACCGCGGGCTTCGCCACCCCGCTCGTGCGCCCGCTCGTGGGCGTGCAGTGCCGTGCCGACGTCGACGCCACCGCCTCCCAGGTGTTCGAGGGCTCGATCGCCGTGCGCCAGGGCGACACGCCGGCGATGGCGTTCGTCATCGGCACCGACCTGCTGTTCGAGAACGGCTGGGTGCGCATGCACGAGGGCTCGAGCACCTGGATCGGCCCGAGCGAGGCCGGTGCGAGCGGCACGATCGAGTTCCGCTACGCCCCCGCGGCGATGCTGCGGCTGCTCGGCCACCTCGACGACCCGCACACCTTCGACTGAGGCGCGGCCGCCGTTCGACCCCGTTCGGGCTCGGTCACCCCGCTCAGCCTCCGCCCGCCTCGACCGCCCCGCCCAGCGGCCAGGACCCCTGGATCCGGCCGTGGTGCGAGGTCTCGGGCGGGCGGAGTCGCACGAGCACGAGCGCGCCGAGCTCGAGCCGCTCGCCCCGGTGCACCCGACCGTGCCGCTTGGCGGTCACGTGGGGCCGGAACTCGAAGCGGGTGTGCGCCGGCCCGACATCCAGCTCCGCGAGCGCGGCGAGGGCGCGCGTGCGGAGGGCGGCGATCTCGCCGCCGTCGCGCACGAGCGACACGAGGATGTCGCGGCGGGGTCCGAACATCGCGTCCTCGCCGACGCCGACCGAGATCGGTCGGACGCCCGTGGCCGCCGCGACGTCGCCGAGTGCCGAACCGAGCGCCTCGGCGTCGAGCTGGGTGTCGAACGGCTCGACCAGGGTCACGTGGAGCGGCCACTGCGCGACCGTGAACTCGTCGCCGACGGTGAGCGGCGAGAGCGGGAGCACGACGACGAAGCGCGCCATCCGGCGAGTCTATCCGGGCAGCGCGGCTACCCCGCCGGCGCGGCGGCCCGCTCGGTGCTGCCGCCCGTATCGGCCTCGCCGCCGCCGACCGGGGCCGCCGGGCGCTGCCACGGCCACCGCCCGGTGATCTCGACCGCGAGCGACCAGCTGAGGAACGTCCGGATCAGCACGATGAGGCCGAGGACGCCGACCGACTCGAGCGTCGGCGTCACGGCGACCGTGCGGATGATGTCGGCGGCGACGAGCAGCTCGAGCCCGACCAGGATGCCGCGCCCGAGCACCCGCCGGAAGCGCTCGTAGACCGGCCCCGTCCGGCGGATCCGACGGATCGCGGCGTCGACCATCGCGTAGAGCACGCCGACGACGATGGCGACGACGCCGATGACGTCGATGATCTCGCCCGCCCGCGTGATGATCTGGCCGAACTCCATGGGCGCCCCTCCTGCCGCACACGCTAGCCCCGACGCGGCGGCGCAGGGCGGATGCGGCCCGCGTGGCGCGGAGGTGCGACGCGGACGCGCGGTCGCGCGCCGACGCACCGACGACGAAGGGCGGATGCCTCGCGGCATCCGCCCTTCGCGGAGAGTCCTCCGAGCGCTACTCGGCGACGGGCGCCGTGGAGTGCTCGAGGTGGTAGCGCAGGCTCGCCAGCTCGGCCTTGAGGGCGGCCGGCACGCGGTCGCCGAACTGGGCGAAGTACTCGTCGGTGAGCGAGCACTCGGCGAGCCACGAGTCGCGGTCGACGTCGAAGAGCTGCTCGAGCGCCTCGTCGGTGATGTCGAGCCCGTCGAGGTCGAGCGAGTCGGCGGCCGGGAGCAGGCCGATCGGCGTCTCGACCGTGTCGGCGGTGCCCTCGACGCGGCCCACGATCCACTCGAGCACGCGCGAGTTCTCGCCGAACCCGGGCCAGAGGAACGAGCCGTCGGCGCCCTTGCGGAACCAGTTGACCTGGAAGATCTTCGGCGCGTTGGTGCCGAGGACGCGGCCCATCTTCACCCAGTGGCCCCAGTAGTCGGCCATGTTGTAGCCGCAGAAGGGCAGCATCGCGAAGGGGTCGCGGCGGAGCTCGCCGACGGTGCCCTCGGCGGCCGCGGTCTTCTCGGAGGAGATGGTCGCGCCCATGAAGACGCCGTGCTTCCACGAGCGGGCCTCGGCGACGAGCGGCACGTTGGTCGCGCGGCGACCGCCGAAGAGGATCGCGTCGATCGGCACGCCGTCGTGGGCGTCCCAGTCGTCGGAGATCTGCGGGCACTGCGCTGCGGCGACCGTGAAGCGCGAGTTCGGGTGCGCCGCGGGGCGGCCCGACGCGGGCGTCCAGGGGTTGCCCTGCCAGTCGGTGAGCTCCTCGGGCACCTCGTCGGTCAGGCCCTCCCACCAGACGTCGCCGTCGGGGCGGAGCGCGACGTTCGTGAAGATCGTGTTGCCCCAGAGGGTCTGCACGGCCGTCGGGTTCGTGGTCTCGCCGGTGCCGGGCGCGACGCCGAAGAAGCCGGCCTCGGGGTTGATCGCGTAGAGACGGCCGTCCTCGCCGGGTCGCATCCAGGCGATGTCGTCGCCGATCGTCTCGACCGTCCAGCCGGGGATGGTCGGGCGGAGCATCGCGAGGTTCGTCTTGCCGCACGCCGACGGGAACGCCGCGGCCACGTGGTACGACTTGCCCTCGGGCGAGGTGATCTTGATGAGCAGCATGTGCTCGGCGAGCCAGCCCTCGTCGCGCGCCATGACGCTCGCGATGCGCAGCGCGAAACACTTCTTCGCGAGCAGCGCGTTGCCGCCGTAGCCCGAGCCGAACGACCAGATCTCGCGCGAGTCGGGGAACTGCACGATGTACTTCTCGTCGTTGCAGGGCCACTCGATCTCGGCACGGCGGTGGCCGACGCCGTCGACGAGGGGGTAGCCGACCGAGTGCACGGTGCGCACCCACGGCTCGCCCGCCTCGATGAGGCGGTAGACCTGCTCGCCCATGCGCGTCATGATGCCCATCGAGAGCACGACGTAGGGCGAGTCGGTGATCTCGACACCGAGCTGCGAGATCGGGCCGCCGAGCGGGCCCATCGAGAACGGCACGACGTACATCGTGCGGCCCTTCATCGAGCCGTCGAAGACCTCGCTGAGCTCGGCGCGCATCTCGCGCGGGTCGCGCCAGTTGTTCGTGGGGCCCGCGTCCTCCTCGTAGGTCGAGCAGATGAAGGTACGGTCCTCGACGCGCGCGACGTCGGAGGGGTCGGTGCGCGCGAGGTAGCTGTTGGGACGCCACTCGGGGTTCAGCTTGATGAGCTTGCCTTCGGCGACGAGCTGCTTCTCGAGCAGGTCGGCCTCGTGCTGCGAGCCATCGCACCAGACGATCTCGTCGGGCTTCGTGAGACCCGCGATCTCGTCGACCCAGGCGCGCAGGGCCGCGTCGGTCGTGCCGCGTCGCGCGTGCGATGCGGAGTCGGATGCCTCGGTGCCGATCGAGAACTCGGAGATGGTCATCGTCGTCCCTTCCAGTGGGTTCCCGGCGTGCGCCGGAGTGGTTCGTGTTTCCAGAATGCGCCGATTCGTGGCATCCGCGTGACCAAATCACCGGTTAAGAATTGCTGATCTTTCGATATTCTTAACGCATGAAGGCAGGCTCCCCCGACCTCGCGACCCTCGGCCACCGCATCCGCCACTTCCGCGGCGAGCGCGGCCTCACCCTCGACCAGCTCGGCGAGGCCGTCGGCATGGCCGGCAGCCAGCTCTCGCTGATCGAGAACGGCAAGCGCGAGCCGAAGCTCTCGACCCTCGACGCCCTCGCCGCGGCGCTCGACGTCGAGCTGGCCGCGCTGCTCTCGCGCGAGGCGCCGAGCCGGCGCGCCGCCCTCGAGCTCGAGCTCGGCAGGGCCCAGTCCGGGCACCTCTACGCGAGCCTCGGCCTGCCGCCGATCAAGGCCTCGCGCGGCGTCACCGACGAGACGCTCGAGGCGATCGTGGGGCTCCACCGCGAGCTGCAGCGCCGCGCGACCGAGGCGATCGCCACGCCCGAGGAGGCCCGGCGCGCGAACACCGAGCTGCGCGAACGCATGCGGGAGCGGGCGAACTTCCTCCCCGAGATCGAGGCGCTCGCCGAGGAGCAGGTGCGCGCCTCCGGCCACCGCTCGGGCGCACTGACGCACCGCGAGGTGAGCGTCATGGCCGAGCGACTCGGCTTCCAGCTCATCTACGTCGACGACCTTCCCGACTCGACGCGCTCGATCAGCGACCTCGCGAACGGCCGCATCTACCTGCCGCCGGCGTCGATCCCCGGCGGGCACGGCCTCCGCTCGATGGCCCTCCAGGCGATGGCGCACCGCCTGCTCGGGCACACTCCCCCGGCCAGCTACACCGAGTTCCTCTGGCAGCGGCTCGAGATCAACTACTTCGCCGCGGCGTGCCTCATGCCGCAGGACGCCTCGGTCGCGTTCCTCCAGGAGGCCAAGAAGGAGAAGCGCCTCGCGATCGAGGACTTCCGCGACGCGTTCGGCGTCACCCACGAGGCCGCCGCGCTGCGCTTCACCAACCTGGCGACCTCGCATCTCGACATGACCCTGCACTTCCTCCGGGTCGCGGGCGACGGGGCGCTCCTCAAGGGCTACGAGAACGACGGGCTGCCCCTGCCGACCGATGTCACCGGCTCGATCGAGGGCCAGTGGGTGTGCAAGAAGTGGAGCGCCCGCACGGCCTTCGCGCACACCAACCGCACGACCGAGAACTACCAGTACACCGACACCCCCGCGGGCACCTTCTGGTGCGCCACGCAGACCGGGCGCACGGATGCCGCGGAGTTCTCGATCACCGTCGGCGTGCCCTTCGCCCAGGCGAAGTGGTTCCGCGGGCGCGAGACCACGCTGCGGGCGGTGTCGACCTGCCCCGACGAGTCGTGCTGCCGCAGCGCGCCCTCCGAGCTCGCCGAGCGCTGGGCGGGCCGGGCCTGGCCGAGCGCCCGCCTGCACGCGCACGTGCTCTCGCCGCTGCCGTCGGGCACGTTCCCCGGGGTCGACGACGCCTCGGTGTACGAGTTCCTCGAGGCCCACGCCGAGCAGTAGGCCGCTCCGCTCCCGCCGCTCCGCTCCCGCCGCTCCGCCCGGCCCCTCCGCCGCTCCGCCCGGCCCCGCCCGCCGTCGATCCGAATCACCCGCCGCTCACGCCACCCCGCTCCACGCCTCCCGGCGCCCCGAATCGCCCGCCGCTCACACCACCCGCCGCCCCACGCCACCCCGCCGCTCACTCCACCCCGCCACTCCACGCCATCCCGCCACTCACACCACCCCGCCACTCCACGCCTCCCGGCGCACCGGTCGCAGGACCATCCCGGCGGCACGCCGGCGATCGCACGCTTCAGGGCCCCCTGATCCTGCGACTCGTCACCACCGTGGAGCGACTGCGACGCATCGGCGAAGCGACGGCGACGCGACCGTGGCACGACGGCGGCGCGACGAGCACGTCCGCCGCGGACCCCTGCCTACCGCACGTCCGCCGCGCGTCCACGACGCGGCTGCGGTACGGCCCACGCTTCGCCGGATGGCCGCGGCGAGGCCCGCGAACCGGCGCACCCCAGCCCAGCCGCCCACCCCAGCCTGGCCCACCCCAGCCTGGCCCAGCCCAGCCCGGCGCACCCCAGCCCAGCCCACCCCAGCCCAGCCCACCCCAGCCCAGCCCAGCCCAGCCCAGCCCAGCCCAGCCCAGGCGCATCCAACGCGATGAAGTTTCTCTTGCATTAGTGTGTAACGCACAGTATCGTGTGAAACATGAACTCCGATGAGACGACCGCCGGGCACCTGCAAGAACTGCGCCGCGGCACCGTCGTGCTCGCGTGCCTGATCCGGCTGCGCACGCCCGACTACGGCTATGCGCTGCTCGAGTCGCTGAACGGCCTCGGCATCCTCGTCGACGCCAACACGCTCTACCCGCTGCTGCGCCGGCTCGAGAAGCAGGGCCTCCTCACGAGCGAGTGGAACACCGACGAGGCCCGGCCGCGCAAGTTCTACCGCACCAGCCAGACCGGCGAGCAGCTCGCCGGCGCCCTCATGACCGACTGGCGACGCATCGACGATGCCCTCGCCGGACTCACCGACGGAGACGAATGATGACCGAGCTCACCGACCGCTACCTCTTCGCGGCCACGCGCACCCTGCCCGCCGCGCAGCGCGAAGAGCTCTCGCGCGACCTCGCCGAGCGCATCGCCGACACCATCGACGCGCGCGTCGCGTCGGGGGCGTCGACGCCCGAGACCGCCGAGCTCGACGCCCTCGTCGAGCTCGGCAATCCCGCCGTGCTCGCGGCGAGCTACAGCGACCGCCCGCTCATGCTGATCGGCCCGCGCTACTTCCTCATCTGGCGGCGCCTGCTCGTCTTCCTCGAGTCGTTCGTACCAGCGACGGTCGCCGCGGCGGCCGCGCTCGGCCTCGTGATCTCGGGCGGCGGGTGGGAGGTGATCGGCGCGGCGATCGGCATCGGCCTCAGCGTGGCCGTGCACCTCGCGTTCTGGCTCACGCTCGTCTTCGCCCTGATCGAGCGGTACGAACCCGCCGCTGCGGGAGCCGCCGACGACGTGCTCGGGTGGACGCCCGACCAGCTGCCGCAACTGCCCGAGGTGCGCCGCCCGCACCGGCGCAGCGACCTCATCGCCAGCCTCGTGTGGCTCGCGATCGCCGCCGTGTTCCTCGTGTGGCAGCAGTTCGGCATCGTCTGGATCGGCGGCGAGCGCTCGTCGGTGCCGCTGCTCGCGCCCGAGCTGTGGTCGTTCTGGCTGCCCTACCTCCTCGTGCTCATCGTGCTCGAGGCGGCCTTCGCCGTCTGGATCTACCGCGCCGACTGGAACTGGGCCAATGCGACCGTCAACGTCGTCCTGAACGCCGCGTTCGCGATCCCGGTCATCTGGCTCTTCGTCGAGGGCATGCTCCTCAGCCCCGAGTTCCTCGCGCTGGTCGAGCCGCACCTCGACGCCGACGCCGTCCGCGTACTGTCGGTGCTCTTCATCGGCGGCGTCGCCGCCGTCTGCACCTGGGACTCGATCGACGGCATCGTCAAGGCGGCGCGGGGCGGCGGGCGCGGCACGCTCGACTTCCCGGGCAACCGCAGCCCCCGCGCCGCGGTGCGCTGAGCACCGTACGGCACGCCGCGGCGCACCACCCGACGCACGGATGCCCCGGGGCCCGCGATCCTCCGATCGCCGGCCCCGGGGCATCCTGCCGTGGTCGCTGCGCGACCGCCCTACTTCGGCCCCATGCGGATCGCGCCGTCGAGGCGGATCGTCTCACCGTTCAGCATCGGGTTGGCGACGATCGAGCGCACGAGCGCCGCGTACTCGGCGGGCGAACCGAAACGCGAGGGGTGCGGGATCTGGGCCGCGAGCGAATCCTGCACCTCCTGCGCCATCGACGCCATCATCGGCGTCTCGAAGATGCCCGGGGCGATCGTGACGACGCGGATGAGCAGCTTCGACAGGTCGCGCGCGAGCGGCAGGGTCATCGCCGCGACGCCGCCCTTCGACGCCGAGTAGGCGGCCTGCCCGATCTGCCCGTCGAAGGCGGCGACCGAGGCGGTGTTGACGATGACGCCCCGCTCGGGCGTCTCGGGGCCGCCCGGCACCCGGCCCGTCGCGGGCTCGGTCGCGGCCATCGCGGCGGCGGCGAGGCGGGCGACGTTGAAGGTGCCGATGAGGTTCACGCGGATCGTGCGCTCGAACACGTCGAGCGGCGCGGGGCCCTCGCGTCCGACCGTGCGGTTGCCGGTCGCGATGCCCGCGCAGTTCACCGCGACGCGGAGCGGCCCGAGCGCCGAGGCTGCCTCGACCGCGGCCTGCACCTCGGCCTCGTTCGCGACGTCGGCGGCGACGAAGCGCGCGCGATCGCCGAGCTCGGCCGCGGCCTCCTCGCCGCGGGGGCCCGGGAGGTCGACGAGCACGACGGAGGCGCCGCCCTCGATGAGTGCGCGCGCGGTGGCGCGGCCGAGCCCCGAGGCGCCGCCCGTGACGAGCGCCGATGCTCCGTTGAGTTCCATGTGAGTTCCTTTCGGTTGGGTCACGCCGAGGTGACACCGATCGTCGGGTCCGGATGCGGGGACCCGACGAGTTGTGGCATCTCGATGGCGGGCTGGGCTGGGTGGGTGTGAAGGGTGAAGGGGTGGGGTGCAGCTGCTGGAGTGGCTGGGCGGATCGCGGGGCGGGTCAGATGCGCTCGATGACGGTGGCGTTGGCCATGCCGCCGCCCTCGCACATCGTCTGCAGTCCGTAGCGGCCGCCCGTCGCCTCGAGCTGGTTGACGAGGGTCGTGAGCAGGCGCGTGCCGCTCGAGCCCAGCGCATGCCCGAGCGCGATCGCCCCGCCGCGCGGGTTGAGCTTCGCGGCATCCGCCCCGGTGTCGCGCAGCCACGCGAGCGGCACCGAGGCGAACGCCTCGTTGACCTCGTACGCGTCGATGTCGTCGTGCGTGAGGCCGGCGCGATCGAGCACCTTCGCGGTCGCCGGGATGACGCCCGTCAGCATGTAGAGCGGGTCGCTGCCGACCACCGAGAACGATCGGAAGCGCGCCCGCGGGGTGAGCCCCAGCTGCGACGCGCGCTCGGCGCTCATGATGAGTGCGGCGGACGCCCCGTCGGTGAGCGGCGAGGAGTTGCCCGGCGTGATGCGCCAGTCGAGCTCGGGGAAGCGCTCGGCGAGCGCCTCGGTGCGGAACGCCGGGTTGAGGCCCGCGAGCGAGGCGACCGAGGTGCCGGGTCGCACCGTCTCGTCGGCGAGCGCGTCGACGCCGGGCACGGGCACGACCTCGCTCGCGAAGGCGCCCGACTCGTGCGCGGCGGCGGCGAGCTCGTGCGAACGGGCGGCGAACGCGTCGAGCTCGTCGCGGTCGAAGCCCCACTTCGCCGCGATCAGCTCGGCCGAGACGCCCTGGTTCACGAGCCCCTCGGGGTAGCGGGTGCGGATGCGCGAGCCGTACGGGTCGGCGCCCGCCGCGCTCGAGCCGAGCGGCACCCGGCTCATCGACTCGACGCCGCAGGCGATCACGATGTCGGCCTGGCCCGCGAGCACCGCCTGCGCCGCGAAGGTCGCGGCCTGCTGGCTCGAGCCGCACTGGCGGTCGATCGTCGTGCCCGGCACGTGCTCGGGGAAGCCCGCGGCGAGCACCGCGTTGCGCGTGATGTTGTAGCTCTGCTCGCCGATCTGGCTGACGCAGCCGCCGATCACGTCGTCGATCAGGGCGGGGTCGAGATCGTTGCGGTTGACGAGCGCGTCGAGGACGCCTGCGAGGAGGTCGACGGGGTGGACGGCGGAGAGGAGCCCGCCGGGCTTGCCGCGCCCCACGGGCGTGCGGATGACGTCGACGATGACGGCTTCAGTGCTCATGGCTCCAGCCTACGGCCAGCCAAGCGCTCGCTTGGTACGCGAACGACGGATGCCCCGTGCGCAGGCGTGCGCACGGGGCATCCGGTCGACGTCGCGGCCGGGGGCCTCAGCCGACCGGCTCGGGCTCGCGGGCGAGCACGACGGGCTGGCGCTCGGGCAGCACGACGGGGTGGCTGCCCGCCATCGCCTCGATGACGCGCACGACCTGGCACGAGTAGCCGTACTCGTTGTCGTACCAGACGTAGAGCACGGCGTCGGTGCCGTCGGCGATGGTCGCGAGGCCGTCGACGATGCCGGCGCGGTTCGAGCCGACGAAGTCGGTCGAGACCACCTCGGGCGACTCGATGTAGTCGATCTGCTGGCGCAGCGGCGAGGTGAGCGAGGTCTGGCGGAGGAACCTGTTGAGCTCGGTCTTCGTCGCGGGGCGCTCGAACTGGAGGTTCAGGATCGCGAGCGACACGTCGGGCGTGGGCACGCGGATCGCCGACCCCGTGAGCTTGCCCTCGAGGGCGGGCAGCGCCTTCGACACGGCCTTCGCGGCACCGGTCTCGGCGATGACCATGTTGAGCACGGCCGAGCGGCCGCGGCGGTCGCCCTTGTGGAAGTTGTCGATGAGGTTCTGGTCGTTCGTGAACGAGTGCACCGTCTCGACGTGCCCGCGCACCACGCCGTAGGCGTCGTCGACGGCCTTCAGCACCGGGGTGATCGCGTTGGTCGTGCAGGACGCGGCCGAGAGGATGCGGTCGGCGTCGGTGATGTCGTCGGTGTTGATGCCGTGCACGATGTTCTTGATCGCGCCCTTGCCGGGTGCGGTGAGCAGCACCCGCGCGACGCCCTTCGACTGCAGGTGCTGGCTGAGCCCGGCCTCGTCGCGCCAGCGGCCCGTGTTGTCGACGACGATCGCGTCGTGGATGCCGTAGGCCGTGTAGTCGATCGCGGCCGGGTCGTCGGAGTAGATGACCTGGATCAGCGTGCCGTTGGCGAGGATCGTGTTCGCCTCCTCGTCGACCTCGATGGTGCCCGCGAAGGGGCCGTGCACCGAGTCGCGGCGCAGCAGGCTCGCGCGCTTGACGAGGTCGTTCTCGGCGCCCTTGCGCACGACCACGGCGCGCAGGCGCAGGCCCTGGCCGCCGCCCGTGTGGGCGATGAGGATGCGGGCGAGCAGGCGCCCGATGCGGCCGAAGCCGTAGAGGACCACGTCGGTGCCCTCGGCCTCGGGGGCGCCCGCCTCGGCGATGACGGGGGCGAGCTCGTCGCGCACGAAGTCGACGAGCTCACGGGCCTCGCCCTCGCCGACGGCGTCGTTGTAGCGGGAGACGAGGCGGGCGACGTCGACCGAGGCCGGGCCCGGGGCGATCTCGCGCAGCACCTCGAGCACGCGCATGGTGTCGACGAGGTCGAGCTCGACATCGCCGGCCTGGCGGGCGAAGCGGTGCGCCTTCAGCAGTTCGACCGCCGAGCGGTTGATCAGCCGTCGCCCGTGGATCGACGTCACCACCCCGTGGTCTCGGTACAGGCCGCCGATCAGCGGAATCATCCGCTCGGCGAGCTCTTCCTTGGCGATCCATTCGGCACGGCGGGCGTCGAACTCGTGGCTCACGTTCTTCCTTCTCGGTCGAGCGGACGTGGGCGTCGTCGACCAGGGTCGTGCGACCGCGTCTGCCGGTGGGCAGCGCTGGCCGCATTCTTTCCGGGGATGTCTCGATCATACCTAGACATTCGTGATCGAGTGTTGTACGTGGCGTCGAACGGGTGCTGCTGGACGCGACGGCGCGGCGACGGCGGCGCCCGCATGCGGCCTCCGTAGACTCGTCGAACGTGGATCGCCTCATGCCCGGCGTGATCGCCGTCCTCGTCGGCGCCGTCGCCCTCACCCTCGTGTTCGTGCCGCTCGTGGCGCTCAGCTACCGTCGGCGCGGCGGGTTCTCGGCCGCGAGGATGCTCGGCTGGATCGCCCTGCTCTTCTACGTGATGGGGCTCTGGGCGTACACGCTGCTCCCCCTGCCCGATGGCGCGTACGACTGCGTCGGGGTCGAGCTCGACCCGTTCGCCGTCGTGACGGACATCGCGCGCCTGCAGGCCGAGGAGGGCGGGTCGCTGCTGCGCAACGCGGCGTTCCAGCAACTCGTGCTGAACATCGTGCTGTTCGCGCCGCTCGGCTTCTTCGTGCGCGCGCTGTTCGACCGCGGCGTCGTGGTCGCGACGGCCGCGGGCGCCCTCGTCTCGCTCGGGATCGAGCTCACGCAGCTCACCGGCATCTGGGGCGCCTACCCGTGCGCGTACCGCCTGTTCGACACGGGCGACCTGCTGGCGAACACGATCGGCGCGGTGCTCGGCTCGCTCGCGGCGCTCGCGCTCCTCCGCCGCGGTCGGGCCTCCGACGAACCGCGGGATGCCTCGCCCAGCGCGGTCTCGGCCGGGCGCCGACTGCTGGCGATGACCGCCGACCTCCTCGTGCTCGGCGTCGGCTCGGTGGTGCTGTCGGTGCTCGCGAACACCGCGATCCTGCTGCTCGCCGGGCGGGAGGCGGTGCTCGAGGTCGCGGACCCCGTGTCGCTCGCCGCGACGCTGCTCGTGATCGCCGCGCAGGCGGTCTCCGTCCTCGCGGGCGGGGTGACCCTCGGCGAGCGCGCGGTGCTCATCGGCGCCGTCGAGCCACGGCGCCCCCGCGTGCTCTGGCGACTCGTGCGGTTCGCCGTCGGCATCGGCGGCTACGGGCTGCTGCAGCTCGCACCCGAGCCGTGGAGCCTCCTCGCGAGCGCGCTCGCGGTGGCGAGCCTCGTCGTCGCGTTCACGAGCCGCGGCCACCGCGGCCTCGGCCAGGCCGCGGCGGGCATGGACGCGATCGCGTGCGCTCCCGGTCAAGGGGCCCGCACGCCTGGACAACGCCGCACCCCGGCGCGCTCCTAGCGTGGATGGTCACGACTCGACGTGGAGGAGCCATGACCATCGACACCCAGACCCCCGTCCTCGAGGAGGCGCACGCCGCGCTCCTCGCGGAGATCACCCCCGAGGGCGGCGAACGCCGCGAGATCCTCGACCCCGCGACCGGAGCCGTGGTCGGCCACGCCCCCGTGCACACGGTCGACGACCTCGACCGCGCGGTCGCCGCGGCGAAGGCCGCGCAGCCGGCGTGGGCGGCACTCGGCCACGAGCGCCGCAGCGAACTGCTGCTGCAGGCCGCCGACGCGATCGACGCGAACGCCGAGGCGCTCGCCCACCTGCTCTCGCGCGAGCAGGGCAAGCCGCTCAACGGCCCGAACGCGCGCTTCGAGGTCGGCGGGGCGTCCGGCTGGATGCGGGCCGCCGCCGCGACGCCGCTCGAGGCCGAGGTGGTGTTCGACGACGGCGAGACCCATGCCGAGCTCCACTACCGCCCCATCGGCGTCGTCGGCGCCATCGGCCCGTGGAACTGGCCGCAGATGATCACCGTGTGGCAGATCGCCCCGGCGCTGCGCATGGGCAACACCGTGGTGGTGAAGCCCTCGGAGTACACGCCGCTCAGCGTGCTCGCGCTCGTGCAGGTGATCAACACCGTCCTCCCCGAGGGCGTGCTGCACATCGTCAGCGGCGGTCGCGACGTCGGCGCCGCGCTCTCGGCGCACCCCGAGATCGGCAAGGTCATGTTCACCGGCTCCACCGCGACCGGCAAGGCGATCATCCGTAGCTCGGCCGACACGGTCAAGCGTCTCACCCTCGAGCTCGGCGGCAACGACGCCGGCATCGTGCTGCCCGACGTCGACCCGAAGGCGATCGCCGAGGGGCTCTTCTGGGGCGCGTTCATCAACACGGGGCAGACCTGCGCCGCACTGAAGCGCCTCTACGTGCACGACGACGTCTACGACGAGGTCGTCGACGCCCTCGCCGAGGTGGCCGCCGCCATGCCGATGGGCGTCGGCGTCGACGAGCGGAACGTGCTCGGGCCGCTGCAGAACCGGCAGCAGTTCGACATCGTCGACCGGCTCGTCGAGTCGGCGAAGGCGTCGGGGGCGCGCGTCGTGCTCGGCGGCGAGCCCGACCGCGGGCAGCCGGGGTACTTCTACCCGACGACGCTGGTCGCCGACATCGACAACGACCACCCGCTCGTGGCGGAGGAGCAGTTCGGCCCGGCGCTCCCGATCATCCGGTACCGCGACCTCGACGAGGCGATCGAGATGGCCAACGGCGTCGACGTCGGCCTCGGCGCCTCCGTCTGGTCGTCGGACCGCGACACGGCCCGCGAGGTCGCCTCGCGGATCCAGTCGGGCACCGTCTGGATCAACGCCCACGGCGTGGTGCACCCGATGGTGCCGTTCGGCGGTGCGAAGCAGTCGGGCTACGGCCTCGAGTTCGGCGTCGAGGGCCTCAAGGCGCTCGCCGTGCCGCAGGTCGTCAACGGCTGAGGCACCGACGCGACGGCGATGGCCGGGCGGGAGGATTCCCGCCCGGCCATCGCCGTGTCGGCTCCGATCGCGCCGTATCGTGGAGCGAACGCACCGCCGTCACCCGGGAGGGCCTCCATGCCGAAGATCGTCGACCACGACGAACGTCGTCTCGCGATCGTGCACGCGACCTGGCGCCTGATCGCCGCGAAGGGCTTCCGAGCGACGACCATGCGCGAGATCGCGAAGGAGTCGGGGGTCGCCAACGGCGGCCTGTTCCCCTACTTCCGCAACAAGGAGGAGCTGCTCGGCGCGACGTTCGAGCACGTCTTCGAGGCGACGAACGAGCGCTTCGCCGCCGTGCGCGCCGACCTCGCGGGCCTCCCGGCGCTGCGGGCGCTCATGCTGCAGATCTTCCCGATCGACGACGAACGCCTCCTCGAGGCCCGCATCGTGATCCCGTTCTGGGAGTACGCGGCCAACGAGCCCGAGCTGCTCGAGCTCCACGAGCGCACCATGCAGCGCTGGCGCGACGAGATCACGGGTCACCTCGAGACCGCGAAGCGGCTCGGCGAGATCCGCCCCGACGTCGAGGTCCCCCTCGTCACCGACCTCTTCATGGCCCTCCTCGACGGCGTGCAGGTGGTCGCCGTCGTCTCGCCGCACACCTCGTCGCCCGAGCGGCTCACGAACATGCTCGAGGGGTACCTGGCGCTGCTGCGCTGACCGTCCCGGGCGACGACCGGCGGCGACCGGCCGCGACGACGACGGGCGGCCGGACGTCGCCACGCGACATCCGACCGCCCGTTGCGCGGACGCGACGGTCAGCTCAGTGCGCGTGCCCCGAGCAGTCGCACGTCCCTGCGGCGCAGCCGCACCCGGCGTCGCCGGAGTGCGAGCCGTGCGCACCCTCCGCGCCCTCCGTGTGGCAGGCCATGCCCATCGATGCCGACGAGGGCACGTTCAGCGCGGGGTTGCGGTTGAAGAAGCCGTACGGCTTCAGGGTGAACTTGGCGTAGTCGACGGGCATGACCGGCCAGTCCTCCACGCGCGGGAAGTGCGTGGGGCCGAAGGTGTGCCAGAGCACGATATCCTCGCCGTCGATCGAGCGGTCGGCCGCGGTGTAGCGCGGCAGGCCGTCACCGCCGGGGTTCTGGTTCACGAGGTCGCCCGCCGGGTACCGCTCGTCCTGCGCGTAGCGCGTGACCCAGAGGTGGTTGCGGGTGAAGCCGGCGCGCTTGGCGATGACCGACTCGGGGTCGGCCATCAGGGTCGGCAGGCCCTGCGCGAGCAGCTCGTACGCGACCGGCCGGCCGAGGCGGTTCTGCTTCTCGGTGTTGACGATGTGCCAGGCGCGGCCGACGGCGAGGTCGGCGTCGCGAACGCCCTCCGACTCGGTGCGCAGGCGCGTGGTGCGCTTCGTGAACGCGTTGCCGTACTCGTTGCCCTCGCCCATCGGCAGGCGCACCGCGTCGACCTCGTCGACCGCGTTCGCGACGCCGTCGACCATCATGTCGAGCCGGGCGCTGAACAGGTGCTGGTGGTAGGGGGCCCCGAGGCCCGGCGCGACCTCGCTCGCGTGGTCGCCCGCCTCGGGGTCGTACGCCGAGGTGAAGAGCACGCCCGTGAGCTTCGCCTCGCACTCGATGGTGCCGTCGAGGTAGAGGTACCAGTAGAAGCCGTAGTCGTAGTTGCCGACGGTCGTGAAGAAGCTGATCACCAGGCGGCGCTGGCGGCGCACCTCGTTCGAGCCGGTGTAGATGTCGGTGTGCTTCCAGAGGGTGCCGTAGTCCTCCTCGTGCATGCAGATCGCGTTCGGGATGACCCGGGGGTTGCCGA
Organism: Agromyces sp. NPDC058064; assembly: GCF_042885275.1. NCBI lineage: Bacteria > Bacillati > Actinomycetota > Actinomycetes > Micrococcales > Microbacteriaceae > Agromyces > Agromyces sp. NPDC058064. The sequence goes on from NZ_JBHVSE010000001.1 coordinate 180,772, forward strand.
GCTCGTCGGCCAGCGTGGCGTCGAGGTACTGGATCTCGCCGAGGCAGTCGCAGCCCAGCACGAGCGAGTTCGCGTACCGGCCGAACACGTACTCGCCGGTGTCGAAGTAGTTCTGCCAGAAGCGCGCGGGCGACGGGTCGCCGTACGGCACGACCATCTCGGCGATCGAGGCACGGTAGACGATGTCGCGCTCGGCGCCGCCCTGGTCGGCGTCGACGAAGCGGATGCGACGCAGCACGAGCCCCTCGCGGGCGTCGAAGGCGAGCGAGAAGCGCCAGTTCGCCCACGACACCTCGTCGCCGTCGACGGTGAAGCTCGGCCCCTCGGGCTGGGTGATCGAGATCGGCTTCAGGGTGTCGAGTGGCGCGCCCTGCACCTCGGGGTCGTCGAAGTTGCCGCCCTCGGCGGGGATGTCGTAGACCTTGTGGTCGACGAGCTCGAACATGCGGCCCTCGACCATGTCGACGTAGGCGCACAGCCCGTCGACCGGGTGCGCCCAGCAGTGGTCCTGCTCGTACTGCCGCATGAAGGCGAGCACCCGGATGACGCGGCGCCCGCGCTCGCTCTCGAAGCCGTACTGGCCCGCCGAGAGCGGTGCGAGCGCGACCTGCTCGTGCGTGATCCCGCGCTTGGCGAGCGCGGCATGCCAGTCCTCCTCGCGGCCGAGCAGATCGTAGATCGCCTCGAACTCGACGTCGAGGATCGGGACCTGGCCGTTCGCCCCGTCGATCTCCTCGACGGACACGACCTCGCGGGCGGTCAGCGACACGCGCGCGTCGTGCGAGGCGCCGGTGGCCTGGTCGAGCAGCAGCGCACGGATGACCCGGGGCAGTTCGAGCCCCGACAGGACCGCCGCCTTCGCGGGCTCGTCGACCCCGACGTACACGAAGCGGGTGGACTCGCGCACGAGCCCGGCGGCGGCGAGGATCTCGCGCGTCGCGACGATCTCGTCGGCCGCGAGGCCGCGCAGTGGGTCGTCGCGGCGCACGGGCGGCAGGGTGTCGATGGGTGACGGGCTCGCGTGGTGCGAGTGCTGGGCAGACGTCGTCGTCATGCTGGAACCTCGTTTTCTCTACGAATGTTGAGATACATTAGCCTGCATCCACGAGACAGGGAAGTCCCGAGATGAACGAATTCGCCCATGGCGCGATGATCGTCGGCGCGCTCGCCGGCGCGGGTTGCGTCGCGTCGACCCGCCGGACCGCGCCCGAGTTCTCGGCCTCCGTGATCATGGTCGTCGCCATGGTCGACATGGCGGCCACCCGGCTCGTGCCGCCGCTCGCGTGGACGCTGGCGCTCGTCGGCATCGGGGTCGCGCTCGGGGCGCGCCTGCGCAGCGGACGGGCGGCGCACGGCGCACGGATCCGGGCCTCGGGCGACCCGCGTCCGCTGCACCGCGCGCTGGCCTTCATCGTCGGGGGCTGGGCGTTCGCCATGCCGGCCGCCGCCGAGTCCGCCGCTCCTCACCTGCACGGGGGCGGCGGCGCGTTCGTCGCGGCCGCCCTCGCGATGACCGTGTTCGGCGGATGGCTCGTGGTGCGAGAGCTCCGCACCGACGGCCGCCGGCGCCTCCGCCACGCCGCCGAGGCGGCGAGCACGTCGCTCATGCTCGCCGCCATGGCCGCACCGGGCGTGGTCGCGGCGCTCGCCTGAGCGGGCGAACGTCGCGACGGGCCGCATCCGGCCTCAGATCCCGCGGTGCGGCTCCGAGCCGTGCACGGCGGCCTCGGCCTCGTCGACGCCGTGCCCGATGCGGCGGTAGAGCTCGGGATCGCGGCGGCGCAGCGCGAACGCCCACACGACGCCGAGGATGCCCGGGACGATGAGCAGCGCCGGGAGGACGAACGTGGCGGGCGTGGTCTCGGCCTGGCCGAGCAGCACGTCGAAGTTCGCCACGATGAGCACGAAGACCGTGAACAGCACGACCGCGGCGATCGCGGGCGCGACGACGGCCGCCCAGGTGCTCACGCCCCGGCGGTCGCGGCGGAAGAAGCCGATGACCGAGATCGCGACGACGCCCATGAGCAGCACGAGCCCCATCGCACCCGTGTTCGTGAGCCAGGTGAACATGGTGAGCACCGGATAGAGGAACTCGGTGGGCGCGAAGTCGTTCTTCAGCCCCATCCCCTCCCCCGCGATGACGAATCCGAGGGTCACCACGACCGCGATGACGCTCTGCGCGAGCGACCCCGCCCACGGCGCACGGGAGACCGCACGGACCGCGCCGAGCCCGCGGTGCAGCACGCCCTCGCGACCGAGCGAGTAGAGGTAGCGGGCGACGGCGTTGTGGAAGGACTGCAGGGCCGCGAACAGGCTCGTCAGGAACAGCACCTGCATGATGTCGCTGATGATGACGGGGGCGTGCTCGCCCATGAAGACGAACATCAGGTCGGGCCCGAAGGTCGCCGACGCCTCGACGATCTGCGAGGGACCGACGCCCACCGTGAACGCCCACGCGCTGAACGCGTAGAACACGCCGATGATCGCGACGGCGGCGTAGGTCGCGCGGGCGACCGTCCGCTTCGGGTTCTTCGCCTCCTCGCCGTAGATGGCGGCCGACTCGAATCCCATGAAGGCCGCGATGCAGAACGAGAGCACGGCGCCGATTCCGGGCACGAAGAGGCTCGACGGCTCGAGCGCGGCGGTGCTCACGCCCTCGGGTGCCACGGCGAGCGCGACGAGGTCGAACACGAGCACCGCGGCGAACTCGAGGGCGACGAGCGTGCCGAGCACCTTCGCCGACAGGTCGACGCGGTTCACGCCGAGGATGCCGACCACGACGATGCAGACGAAGATCCAGAGCCACCACGGCGTGGCGATGCCGAGCTTGGCCTCGAGGAACATCGAGAGCTGGAATCCGAACAGTCCGTAGATGCCGATCTGCATCGCGTTGTAGGCGACGAGTGCGACGAGCGAGGCGCCGACGCCGAACGGCCGGCCGACGCCTTGCGCGATGTAGGCGTAGAACGCCCCGGCGTTCGTGACGAAGCGGCTCATGCCCGCGTACCCGACCGCGAAGACGGCGAGCGCGACGGCGAGCAGGATGAACGCGACGGGCACGCCGATCACCCCCGTCACGGCGAAGGTGCTGGTGACCCCGCCGGCGACGACGGTGAGCGGCGCGGACGCCGCGATGATCATGAGGGTGATGGAGGGCACGCCGAGGCGGCGCCGACCGAGCTCGGCGCTGGTCGTCGCCGGCGGCGTTGTCGACGTTGAGGTCATGGCAGAGGTCCTTCGTCCGGGTGCGCGAGACCCCGGCGGCCTCGCACGATGCCCGCCATCATCGTCGCTCCCCCGGGCGGCGGGTTGCCCCTGCGCGAACGGCGCTTGCCGACCGCTGCACGTCCCCCTGTCGCTGTTGCCACTACGCGCGTAGAATAACCGCACCCCCGTGCCGGACGACGACGTCCGGAGAAAGACAGAGGTGACGCCGTGGAGCACTCGCTCGGCACTCCCCCCGCCGCCGGCCCGCCCGCACCGCCGCTCGACTACGCGCAGTTCGCCGCCCTCGTGTCCCGGTCGTTCGTGCCGCTGCGCGTGCAGCCCGAGCAGCCCGACGCCTTCCGCGGCGACATCCGCACCGCGTCGTCCGACGAGGTGCACCTCTCGGTCGTGACCGCCGACGCGCACGAGATCCGGCGCACGCCCGAGCTCGTGGCCCGCAAGGAGGCGCGGTTCTTCAAGCTCGGCCTGCAGCTCTCGGGCAGCGGCCTGCTCATCCAGGACGGGCGCGAGGCAGTGGTGCGCCCGGGCGACCTCGCCATCTACGACACGAACACCCCGTACTCGCTCATGTTCGAGGAACGCTTCACGACCGCCGTGCTGATGGTGCCGCACCGCCTGATCGAGCTGCCCACCGAGGCGGTGCGCGGCATGACCGCGACCACCCTCTCGGGCGACGAGGGGCTCGCGCACATGGTGTCGGGCTTCCTCGGCGGCCTCGCCGGCCAGCTCGACCAGCTCGACGGGCCGGTCGGCGCGCGGCTCGCGCGCAACGCCGTCGACCTCGTGACGACGATGTACGCCCAGCAGCTCGACGTCGCGCGCGACGCCGACAAGCCGCACCGGCCCATGCTGCGCCGCGCCCAGGCCTACATCGACGAGCACCTCGGCTCGCCAGAGCTCAACCCCACGACCATCGCCGCCGCGCACTTCATCTCGACACGGCACCTGCACGCCGTCTTCCACGAGGAGGGGCTGACGGTCTCGAGCTGGATCCGCGCGCGTCGCCTCGACCGCTGCCGTCGCGAGCTGGTCGACCCGCTCTCGGCGCACCGGCCGGTCGCGCAGATCGCGGCCCGGTGGGGGTTCCGCGACGCCGCGCACTTCAGCCGTGCGTTCCGCGCCGAGTTCGGCGAGGCGCCCACTGGTGTGCGGGCGCGGGCGATCGCCGCCTGAGCCGGCGCCGGGCCGAGGCCGGGCTCAGCCGACCGGCACGCCCTCGACGTAGGAGATCTCCTTGCTCGCGATGCGCTCGGGGATCCCCGCGAACGCACCCGCCCGCTCGGGCGAGACGACGTAGGCCGCTTCGACCCGCTCGAACTCCTCGCGGTCGCCCGCGACGCTGACCGCCCACACGAACTCGCTCGTCTCGGGCACGCCGTAGGCGAACTCGACCTCGAAGCCGGTCGCGCGCCGCACCGGCGGCATGGTCGCGACGAACCACGAGATGAACGCCTCGTACTCCCCCGGGACGATCTGGTAGCGGCGCAGCTGCACGGTCTTCATGCGTCCATCATGCCGTGCCCGCGGCGGGGCGAACGTTCACCCGCTGGTCGCACCCGGGTCATCCGGCCGCCCTACCGTCGCACCCGGCGACCGTCGCCGACGATGAGGAGACCAGACATGCCCGACCGACTTCCCGTGAGCCGCCGCGCCGTGATCACCGCCGGGGCGCTCGGCGCCGTGGGCGCCGCGCTGCCCGTCGGCGCCGCGAACGCGGCCCCCGCCGACCCGCGGCGCTCCCCCGCCGGCAGCCCGCGCGCGAACGGCCCGAAGCTGCGCTTCCACGGCGACGGCACGTTCAAGGTGGTGCAGTTCAACGACACGCAGGACGACGAGATGACCGACCGCCGCACCGTCGAGCTGATCGAGAAGACGCTCGACCAGGAGCAGCCCGACTTCGTGCTCATCAACGGCGACGTCATCACGGGCGGCTGCGAGACCCGCCTCGCGGTGAAGCAGGCGATCAACAACGTCGTCTGGCCGATGGAGAGCCGGAAGATCCCGTGGGCCGTCACCTACGGCAACCACGACGAGGACTCGCTGCCGCAGTCCGGCGTCGACGAGGCCGGCATGCTCGAGTTCTACCGGTCCTACGACTACAACATGAACGCGTCGAACATCGCGGGCGTGACGGGCACCGGCAACACCATCGTGCCGGTCGCCTCCTCGGCGAAGAAGAACCGCGACGCGTTCGCGCTCTGGCTGCTCGACTCGGGCCGCTACGCGCCGGGCTCGATCAACGGCCAGGACTTCGCGGGCTACCCGACCTGGGACTGGCTGCGCATGGACCAGGTCGCCTGGTACCGCGAGGAGTCGCAGCAGCTCGAGCAGAAGCTCGGCCGCAAGCTCCCCGGCCTCATGTTCATCCACATCGCCCTGTGGGAGCACCGCTTCATGTGGTGGGGCGGCGTCGACACCCGCACCGCCGCCGACGCCGCGCGCGGCAAGGCCCGTCACTCGATCGTCGGCGAGCGCAACGAGGACGAGTGCCCCGGCCCCATCAACTCGGGCATGTACAACGCGATCCTCGAGCGCGGCGACGTCAAGGGCGTCTTCGTCGGCCACGACCACGTGAACGACTACGTCGGCGACTACTACGGCGTGCTGCTCGGCTACGCCCCCGGCACGGGCTTCGGCGCGTACGGCCTGCCCGGCGCCGCCCGCAACCGCATGCGCGGCGGCCGCGTCTTCGAGCTGACCGAGGCGGGCGACGACGTGACGATCGCCACCCGCGTCGTCTACGCCCGCGACCTCGGCATCGACCTCACGGCGAACGACCAGCCGATGCAGCCGACCCCGCTGGCCCCGAAGCAGGAGCGGATCTGAGGCGGAGGGCGGGGTCCCGTCACCTGACGCGACGGGACCCCGCCCTCGTCGTATACTCGACCTCGTCCAGGCGCACCGCGATCGGCCTCGATCGCGAACTGCGCCGGTGCTCGAAAAATGGGCACGAAGCGGGCCCCTGCCGCGAGACATATACGGAATCCCTCATCCGTCATCCCGTCTCGAAAGGCTTCGCCATGCCCGCACCCTCGAACACCACCGTCGCCGCCCACGTGGCGCGCACCCTCGCCGCCCACGTCGACCACGTCTTCGGCGTGATGGGCAACGGCAACGCCTACTTCCTCGACGCGCTCGAGCGCGAGACGGATGCCGCGTTCACGGCCGTGCGGCACGAGGCGGGCGGCGTCGTGGCCGCCGACGCGCACTACCGCGCCTCGAAGCGGCTCGCCGCGGCCACCTCCACCTACGGCGCCGGGTTCACGAACACCCTCACCTCGCTCGCCGAAGCGGCCCAGGCCCGTGTGCCGCTCGTGCTCGTCGTCGGCGACGAGCCCACCTCGGGCCGCCGCCCGTGGGACGTCGACCAGATCGCGCTCGCCTCGGCGGTCGGCGCGCGCACCTACACGGTCGGGCGTACGGATGCCCCGGCCACGACGGTCATCGCGATCGAGCACGCGCTGAGCTACCGCGTGCCGGTCGTGCTCGCGCTGCCGTACGACGTCGCCGCGACCGAGGCCGGGCCCTTCGTCGAGGCGCCCGCCCCGCGGCATCCGGCCCCGCTCACCCCGGCGGGCGAGTTCGCGACCGGCGTGATCGGCGAGCTCGCCGACGCGCTCGCGGGCGCCGAGCGCCCGTTCCTCCTCGCGGGGCGCGGGGCGTGGCTGGCCGACGCCGGCGAGGCGCTCGGCGAGCTCGCCGCCGCGACCGGGGCGATCACCGCGTCGACGGCGCTCGGCCGCGGCGTCTTCCCGGATGCGCGGTACGACCTCGGCGTGACCGGCGGCTTCGGCGCCGAGGGCGCGATGGAGCTCGTGCGGGAGGCCGACGTCGCCGTCGTCTTCGGCGCCTCGCTGAACCAGTTCACGATGCGCTTCGGCGAGCTCTTCGCGCCGGGCACCCGGGTGTTCCAGGTCGACGTCGCCCCCTCGGCGACGCACCCGCACGTCGGCGGGTTCCTCCGCGCCGACGCCGCCGTCGTCGCCCGTGTGCTCGTCGACGAGCTCCGGATGTCCGGGGCGACCCCGTCGGGCTGGCGCGAGCGCGTCGACGTGGCGGCGCTCCGCGCCTATCCGGCCCCCGAGCGCGCCGACGGGCTCGCCGACGACGGCCGCCTCGACCCGCGCGCCGTCGCACTTCGCGTCGCCGAGCTCCTGCCCGAGGACCGCGTCGTCGTCTCGGACGGCGGCCACTTCATCGGCTGGGCGAACATGTACTGGCCGGTCGCCTCGCCCGACCGCATGATGATGGTCGGCACGGCGTTCCAGTCGATCGGGCAGGGCTTCCCGAGCGTCGCCGGAGCCGCGGCGGCGAAGCCCGACGCGACGATCGTGCTGACGAGCGGCGACGGCGGCGGCCTGATGGCCCTCGCCGACCTCGAGACCGCCGTGCGCACGGCCGGCGGGCGCGGCGTCGCCGTGATCTGGAACGACGCCGCCTACGGCGCCGAGGTGAACCTCTACGGTCTCAAGGGCCTCGCGGAGGCGCCGATGCTCATCCCCGAGGCCGACTTCGCGGCGGCCGCGGCCGCCTTCGGCGCCGAGGGCGTCGTCGTGCGCGAGCTCGCCGACCTCGACGCACTCGCCGCCTGGGCCGCCCGGCCCGTCGCCGAGCGCCCGTTCCTCCTGCTCGACTGCCGGATCTCGGGCACGGTGGTCGCGCCGTACCAGGAGGAGATCATCCGGGTGAACTCGCGCTGAGCGCCGCCTCGATCCGCGAGCACGACGGGCGATGCCGCCCGGCGCGCACCGCACGCCGGGCCGCTCGCCGTTCTCCCAGCGAAGACCTGAGAAGATACCCCCGGGGTATCCAAACCACCCCGGAATGCGAGCGACCATGTGCCGAGCGGTGACCTGTCGGACGTGCGGGAAGACGACGTGGGCCGGCTGCGGCCAGCACGTCGACCAGGTGATGCGCGGCGTCCCGCGCTCCGCTCGATGCGCCGGCCACGAGGACGAGCCGAAGCCGGCCGGCCTGCTGGCGCGCCTCTTCGGCCGCTGAGCCGCCCGCCCGGCCGCCCCTCGTCGAGCCGGGCCCGGCGCGGCGCCGGGCCGGCCCTCGCGGCCTGCATCGACCACGCGGCATCCTCGCCCGACACGACGACGGCGCCCCACCCTCGCGGGTGGGGCGCCGTCATCCGAGCTCGGCTCAGCGCAGGCCGTACACGGCTCCGCGCGACTGCTCGGCCTCGTGATCGGGCCCGAGCGGGATGCCGGTGCGGTCGCGCAGCAGCAGCGTGGCGGCGAAGGCGACGAGCATCACTCCGGCGATGTAGAACGCGACGGAGCTCGCCGTGCCCGTCGTCTGCACGAGCCAGGTGGCGATCATCGGCGCGAACGCGCCGCCCAGAATCGCGCCGATCGCGTAGGTGATCGAGACGCCGGAGTAGCGGATCGAGGCCGGGAAGAGCTCGGCGAAGTACGCCGCCTGCTGCCCGTAGGTGAATCCGTTGCCGATCGCGAAGAGCGAGACGCCGAGGAAGAGCAGCCACGGGTTGCCGGTGTTCACGAGCGGGAAGAGCAGGAAGACGGTCGCGAGGAACGCGATCCAGCCGATGATGTACGTGTTGCGGCGGCCGATCCGGTCGGAGACGACGCCCGCGGCGAAGGTGCAGACGAGCCAGACGACCGAGGCGCCGGCGACGGCGAGCAGCACGGGGGTGCGCTCCATGCCGACGAGACCGCCGTCGGCGAGCGGCGTCGTCGCGTAGTTCTGCAGGTAGCCGCCGGTGGTCATGTAGTCCGCGGCGTTGTTGCCGGCGAAGGTGAGGGCGGCGAGCAGCACGAGCAGCCAGTGCTTGCGGAAGAGGGTGAGGATCGGGGTCTTCGCCTCCTCCTTCTTCGCGGCGATCTCGAGGAAGACCGGGCTCTCGTCGACCGCGCGGCGCACGATGATGCCGACGATGATGAGCACGAAGCTGAGCAGGAACGGCACGCGCCAGCCCCACTCGAGGAAGGCGTCACCGGGCGAGATCACGCCGGTCATCAGGGCGAGCACGCCCGAGGCGAGGAGGAGGCCGATCGGCACGCCGATCTGCGGGAAGGCGCCGTACCGGCCGCGTTCGCCGTCGGGCGCGTGCTCGACGGCCATGAGCACCGCGCCGCCCCATTCGCCGCCGGTCGAGAGGCCCTGGATGATGCGGAGGAGCACGAGCAGGAGCGGGGCCGCCATGCCGATCTGCTCGTAGGTGGGCAGGAAGCCGATGAGGGTCGTCGCCGCACCCATGAGGATCAGCGTGACGACGAGCATCGCCTTGCGGCCGATCTTGTCGCCGAAGTGACCGGCCAGGAACGCGCCGAGCGGGCGGAACAGGAAGCTGACGCCGACCGTCGCGAACGACAGGATCGTCGCGAACTCGGCGCCCGCGGGCGCGAAGAAGAGCGCACCGAAGACGAGCCCCGCTGCGCTCGCGTACAGGAAGAAGTCGTACCACTCGATGGTGGTGCCGATCACGGTGGCGAAGGCGACGCGCTTGAGCTCGCGGCGCTTCGCGGCATCGACGGGCGATGGGGCGGGCAGGGTTTGTGCGGTCATGCGGCGACTCCTCTGTCGAGTCCGCGGTCAGGGGATGCGCCCGGGCCGGTTGCTCCGCCCCGAACACGCCTCGAATCATATACGATTTCAGATACCGTGCAAGCGGCGTCCCCGCCCGATCCGGGCGCGGTGACTACGATCTCCAGTGGACCCTCGATGAAGTGGAGCGCCTGTGCTTGACCAGCCCGTGATCGACGCGATCGCCGACGAACTCTTCGCCGCCGACCGCGACCGCACGACCGTGCCCCTGCTCACCGCACGCCACCCCGGCATGAGCGTCGACGACGCCTACGCCGTGCAGCGCGTCTGGGCCGACCGTCGCATCGCCGCCGGCGCCCGGCTCGTCGGGCGCAAGATCGGCCTCACCTCGAAGGTGATGCAGGTGGCCACCGGCATCACCGAGCCCGACTACGGGGTGATCCTCGACGACATGGTGATCGAGTCGGGCTCGTCCGTCGAGTTCGACCGCTTCTCGAACGTGCGCATCGAGGTCGAGCTGGCCTTCGTGCTCGCGAAGCCCCTGCAGGGGCCGAACACGACGATCTTCGACGTGCTCGACGCGACGGCCTACGTGGTGCCCGCGCTCGAGATCCTGAACTCGCACATCGAGATGCAGGGCCGCACGATCGTCGACACCATCAGCGACAACGCCGCCATGGGCGCGATGGTGCTCGGCGGGCGGCCGGTGAAGGTCGACGAGGTCGACCTGCGCTGGGTCTCGGCGCTGCTCTCGCGCAACCAGACGATCGAGGAGTCGGGCGTCGCCGCGGCGGTGCTCGGCCACCCCGCCATGGGCGTCGCCTGGCTCGCCAACAAGCTCGCCCACCACGGGCAGTCGCTCGGCACCGGCGAGATCATCCTCGCAGGCTCCTTCACCCGCCCCATGTGGGTCGAGCGCGGCGACACCGTGCACGCCGACTACGGACAGCTCGGAACGATCTCATGCCGATTCGAATGAACCTCCCCGAGACGCTCACCGCCCGCATCGCGGCGGCCGGCCGCCCGCAGATCGGCATGTGGGTGTGCTCGGCGAGCCCGCTCGTCGCCGAGGTCGCGGCCGGCAGCGGCCTCGACTGGGTGCTCATCGACGCCGAGCACTCCCCCAACGACCTGCAGACGATCCTGCACCAGCTCTACGCGGTCTCGGCCTACCCCGTCGCACCGGTCGTGCGCCCGCCCATCGGCGACCCCGTCGTGATCAAGCAGTACCTCGACCTCGGGGTGCAGAACCTGCTCGTGCCGATGGTCGACACCGCCGAGCAGGCACGTACGCTCGTGCGCGCCGTCAGGTACCCGGGCACCGCGGCGCACGGCTCCGCCCCCGACGCCACGGGCCATCGACCCGGCCCGAGCGACGTCGGCGTGCGCGGCGTCGGCGCGTCGCTCGCCCGCTCGTCGCGGTGGAACCGCGTCGAGGGGTACCTCACCGCCGCCTCATCGACGGTGAGCCTCATCGTGCAGATCGAGTCGGCGACGGCGGTCGCGAACGTCGACGAGATCCTCGCCGTCGACGGCGTCGACGCGATCTTCGTCGGCCCGGCCGACCTCGCGGGGTCGATGGGCCTGCTCGGCCAGCCCTCCCACCCCGACGTCGTCGAGGCCGCGCTCACGGCGATCCGCGCCGCGCAGGCCGCCGGCAAGCCCGTCGGCGTGAACGCCTTCGTGCCGGCCGACGCCGACCGGTACCTGGAGGCGGGCGCGTCGTTCGTCGCGGTCGGCGCCGACGTCGCGATCCTCGCCCGCGCCTCCGAGGCGCTCGCCGAGCGCTACATCGAGCGCACCGGGCAGGATGCCACGGGCCCCGCCCGCACGAGCTACTGAACCCTGCGAGCGACGGTGCCGCGAGGCATCCCGCAACTGCACCGTTTCAGGAAAAGGGCCGCTGCTCAGGACGATTGCGGCGGAATCGTCCTGACGAGGCGACCTTCTCCTGAAACCGGTGCGAACGGGCATCTCCTCCCGAAGGCTCCTCCTTCACAAGACCTTCCGGATCGTATATGATTTCTGATATCCAGAGACGAGGACGTCAATGACCAACGAGGCCATCGCCACCCCCGGCAAGATCATCGCCGTGCACCTCAACTACCCGTCGAGGGCCGCACAGCGCGGGCGCACGCCCGCCCAGCCGAGCTACTTCTTCAAGCCCGCCTCCTCGCTCGCCGGCACCGGCGGCACGATCGAACGGCCGGCCGGCACCGAGCTGCTCGCCTTCGAGGGCGAGATCGCGATCGTCATCGGCGAGCGTGCCCGCCACGTCTCGCCCGCCGAGGGCTGGTCGCACATCGCGCAGGTCACCGCCGCGAACGACTTCGGGCTCTACGACCTGCGCGCCGCCGACAAGGGCTCGAACGTGCGCAACAAGGGCGGCGACGGGTTCACCCCGCTCGGCCCGGTCGCGCTGCCCGCGAGCGTCGCCGGCGAAGACGGCTGGCGCGTGCGCACCTGGGTCAACGGCGAGCTCGTGCAGGAGGACACCTCCGACACCCTGCTCTTCCCCTTCGGCCGGCTCGTCGCCGACCTCTCGCAGCACCTCACGCTCGAACCGGGCGACGTCATCCTCACCGGCACGCCCGCCGGCTCCTCGGTCGTCGTGCCGGGCGACGTCGTCGAGGTCGAGGTCGACGCCCCGAGCGCTCCCGGCGCCCCGAGCACCGGGCGGCTCGTCACGACCGTGACCCAGGGGTCTGCGCCCTTCGGCGACTTCGGCACGAAGCCCGCGATCGACGACGCGCAGCGCATCGAGGCCTGGGGCAGCGAGGCCGAGCACGCCGCCGCGGTCGCCGCCGGTCTCGCGAGCCCGCTCGACGCCCCCGCCGCCACGAACGACGCGGATGCCTCGGCGAGCGTCGCACCCGCGGCATCCGGCGGCGTGCTGACCGACGAGGTGCGCGAGCAGCTCGGCCGCTCGGCCGTCGCGACCGTCTCGGCGGCGCTGCGCAAGCGCGGCTACCACGACGTCTTCATCGAGGGCGTGTTCGCCAACCACGCGGGCGACCGCATCGTGGGCACGGCGAAGACGCTGCGGTTCATCCCGTTCCGTCCCGACCTCTTCAAGGAGTTCGGCGGCGGGTTCAACGCCCAGAAGCGCGCCTTCGACACCGTCGGGCCCGGAGAGGTGCTCGTCGTCGAGGCCCGCGGCGAGCGCGGCACCGGCACCGTGGGCGATGTGCTCGCCCTCCGCGCGCAGGTGCGCGGGGCCGCCGGCATCGTGACCGACGGCGGCGTGCGCGACTTCGACGCGGTCGCCGAGTTCGAGATCCCCGTCTTCAGCCAGGGCCCGCACCCGAGCGTGCTCGGCCGCCGCCACGTGCCGTGGGAGACCGATGTGACCATCGCCTGCGGCGGCGCGGCCGTGCAGCCCGGCGACGTGATCGTCGGCGACGGCGACGGGGTGCTCGTCATCCCCGCCGCGATCGCCGCCGAGGTCGCCGCCGAGGCCGCCGCACAGGAGGACGAGGACGCCTGGGTGGCCGAGCAGGTCGCGCGCGGCGAGTCCGTCGACGGGCTCTTCCCGATGAACGCCGCGTGGCGCGCCCGGTACGACGCCGCCCGCGCGGCCGACGCATCGACCCCCGCGCAGGAGTCCCGATGACCACCCCCGAGTCGAAGTCGCAGCGGGCCTACGCGTTCATCCGCGCGCGCATCGACGACGGCCGCTACGTGCCCGGCTACCGCCTGGTGCTGGGCTCGATCGCCGGCGAGCTCGGCGTCAGCGTCGTGCCCGTGCGCGAGGCGATCCGCCGCCTCGAGGCCGAAGGCCTCGTGACCTTCGAGCGCAACGTCGGTGCGCAGGTCGCCCTCATCAAGGAGACCGAGTACCTGCACACGATGCAGACGCTCGCCCTCGTCGAGGGCTCGGCGACCGCGCTGTCGGCGCCGACGCTCACCGCCGACCAGCTCGCGCGGGCCCGAGCTGTGAACGAGCGGATGCGCCGCACCCTCGACGACTTCGACCCGCACCGCTTCACCGAGCTCAACCTCGAGTTCCACGCCGTGCTCTTCGAGGAGTGCCCGAACCCGCACATCCTCGACCTCGTGCACCGCGGGTGGAACCGCATGAAGGTGCTGCGCGACTCGTCGTTCAGCTTCGTGCCCGGCCGCGCGCACGAGTCCGTCGCCGAGCACGAGCGCATCCTCGAGCTGATCGAGGCCGGCGCCCCCGCGCTCGACATCGAGCTCGCCGCCAGAGCCCACCGCACCGCCACGCTCGACGCCGTGCTCGCCTACCAGGCCGAACAGAAGCATCCGGCGACCGCCTGACCGACGACCGAGACCGACCGTCTCCTCGCCGCCCGACCACCGCAGAACGGAAGAACCACGATGACCGCGTACACCCCCGATGGGCTGCCCGACCGCATCCGCCACTACATCGACGGCGAGTTCGTCGACTCGATCGACGGCGACACCTTCGAGGTGCTGAACCCCGTCACGAACGAGACCTACGTGCACGCCGCCGCCGGCAAGAAGGCCGACGTCGAGCGCGCCGTCGCCGCCGCGCGCCGCGCCTTCGCCGAAGGCCCCTGGCCGCGGATGCTCCCCCGCGAGCGCTCGCGCGTGCTGCACAAGATCGCCGACCTCGTCGAGTCGCGCGACCAGCGCCTCGCCGAGCTGGAGTCGTTCGACTCGGGCCTGCCGATCACGCAGGCGCTCGGCCAGGCCCGCCGCGCCGCCGAGAACTTCCGCTTCTTCGCCGACCTGATCGTCGCCCAGTCCGACGACGCGTTCAAGGTGCCCGGCAAGCAGATGAACTACGTGAACCGCAAGCCGATCGGCGTCGCGGGCCTCATCACGCCGTGGAACACCCCGTTCATGCTCGAGTCCTGGAAGCTCGGCCCCGCCCTCGCGACCGGCAACACCGTCGTGCTGAAGCCCGCCGAGTTCACGCCGCTCTCGGCGTCGCTCTGGGCCGGCATCTTCGAGGAGGCGGGCCTGCCCAAGGGCGTGTTCAACCTCGTCAACGGCCTCGGCGAGGACGCGGGCGATGCGCTCGTCAAGCACCCCGACGTGCCGCTCATCTCGTTCACGGGCGAGTCGAGCACCGGCCAGCTGATCTTCGGGAACGCCGCCCCGTACCTCAAGGGCCTCTCGATGGAGCTCGGCGGCAAGAGCCCCGCCGTCGTGTTCGCCGACGCCGACCTCGACGTCGCCATCGACGCGTGCATCTTCGGCGTGTTCTCGCTGAACGGCGAGCGGTGCACGGCCGGCAGCCGCATCCTCGTGCAGCGCGACGTCTACGACGAGTTCGTCGAGCGGTACGCCGCGCAGGCGAAGCGCGTCAAGGTCGGCCACCCGCACGACCCCGAGACCGAGGTCGGCGCGCTCGTGCACCCCGAGCACTACGACAAGGTCATGAGCTACGTCGAACTCGGCAAGACCGAGGGCCGCCTCGTCGCCGGCGGCGGTCGCCCCGAGGGCTTCCCGAACGGCAACTACGTCGCCCCGACGGTGTTCGCGGACGTCGCGCCCGACGCCCGCATCTTCCAGGAGGAGATCTTCGGCCCGGTCGTCGCGATCACGCCGTTCGACACCGAGGAGGAGGCGCTCGAGCTCGCGAACAACACGAAGTACGGGCTCGCCGCCTACATCTGGACGAACGACCTCAAGCGCGCGCACAACTTCGCCCAGTCGGTCGAGGCCGGCATGGTGTGGCTCAACTCGAACAACGTGCGCGACCTCCGCACCCCGTTCGGCGGCGTCAAGGCCTCGGGCCTCGGCCACGAGGGCGGCTACCGCTCGATCGACTTCTACACCGACCAGCAGAGCGTGCACATCACGCTCGGCGCCCCCCACAACCCGACCTTCGGCAAGGCCTGAGGCTGCGGCCCCAGGCCCTCGCCCGAGACCTCGCCCCGAGACATCCCCAGAGCAAGGACGCTGACATGACCAACCGCGACGACATGACCCTCACCTCCTCGGGCTTCTACGTTTCGCAGGAAGCCCCGATCCGCACCGACAACCCGGTGCCCACCCCCTCCGTCCCCGCCCCCGACATCCTGCGCTGCGCGTACATGGAGCTCGTCGTCACCGACCTCGCCGCCTCGCGCGAGTTCTACGTCGACGTGCTCGGCCTCTACGTCACCGAGGAGGACGAGGACGCGATCTACCTCCGCTCGACGGAGGAGTTCATCCACCACAACCTCGTGCTCCGCCGCGGCGAGCTCGCGGCCGTCGCCGCGTTCTCCTACCGGGTGCGCTCGAACGACGACCTCGACAAGGCGGTCGCGTTCTACACCGAGCTCGGATGCCGCGTCGAGCGCCGCGCGGAGGGCTTCACCAAGGGCATCGGCGACTCGGTGCGCGTCGAGGACCCGCTCGGGTTCCCGTACGAGTTCTTCTTCGAGACGACCCACGTCGAGCGGCTCTCGTGGCGCTACGACCTGCACACGCCGGGCGAGCTCGTGCGCCTCGACCACTTCAACCAGGTCACCCCCGACGTGCCGCGTGCCGTGAAGTTCATGCAGGACCTCGGCTTCCGCGTGACCGAGGACATCCAGGACGAGGAGGGCGTCGTCTACGCGGCGTGGATGCGCCGCAAGCCCACCGTGCACGACACCGCCATGACCGGCGGCGACGGCCCCCGCATGCACCACGTCGCCTTCGCGACCCACGAGAAGCACAACATCCTCGCGATCTGCGACAAGCTCGGCGCGATCCGCCGCTCCGACGCGATCGAGCGCGGCCCCGGCCGCCACGGTGTCTCGAACGCGTTCTACCTCTACCTCCGCGACCCCGACGGCCACCGCGTCGAGATCTACACGCAGGACTACTACACGGGCGACCCCGACAACCCCGTCGTCACGTGGGACGTGCACGACAACCAGCGCCGCGACTGGTGGGGCAACCCCGTCGTGCCGAGCTGGTACACCGAGGCCTCGCTCGTGCTCGACCTCGACGGCAACCCCAAGCCCGTCGTCGCGCGCACCGACTCGTCGGAGATGGCGGTCACGATCGGCGCCGACGGCTTCTCGTACACGCGCAAGGGCGACGAGGAGCAGGGCTTCAAGCTTGGCAACACGCTCTGAGGCGCCTCGCCTCGAACGGACGGGGGCCCCGGGCGGATTCGCCCGGGGCCCCCGTCCGCGTCTGCCGGTGCGGTGGTCGTGCGCCGGGTTCGACGTGGGGCATCCGGATGCCCCGGGCACCGCGCCGCACGTCACCCAATACATCGCGCGGCGCGGTGCCCGGGACATCCGGGCCGAACCTCAGCCCAGGCGGAGCCGGCTGATCCCCCACGTCGGGACGTCGAGGATCCCCTCCGCCGCGAGCGCCTGGCTGCCGCCCGAGGTCACCCGGTAGGGCACGCCCGCGATCGCGGAGGCGTTGACGACGACGAGCTCGTCGACGCCGGCGAGGTCGAGCTCGACGAGCACCGACTCGTAGTCCACGACGACGAGCGTGCCGTCGCGACGCGCCTGCGCCGCCGGGTAGCCGCGGGCCGGCAGGCCGAGCTCGAGCTCGCCGCCGAGGAGGACCTCCCGCAGCGAGCGCCACAGCGCGAGCGACTCCGAGATCGCCTCACGGTGCGCGGCCGTGAGGTCGGCGAGTGGCATCGAGACCTGCGGGACGCCGAAGAAACCGGCGAACAACTGCCGCCGCACCGCGTCTGTCTCGGCCTCGGGCGCCCACATGATGGGATCGGCGTGCACGACCTGCCTGCGCGAGAGCAGGCGGAGGTCGAGCACCGACATGCGGTTCTGATCGGCATCGGCGGGGCAATCGTTGGCGCGCACCACGTCGGCGAACGCGGCCACGGTCGGCGAGACGTACGGCTGTCGGAACTCGATGAGCGCCCCTGGGCGGACGATGTCGACGGCGTCGGCGACGCCGCGCAACAGCTCGACCATCGCGAAACCTATGTCGTCGAGGTCTCCGGCGCTCGGCGTGTCCGCGTAGACCATCGCGTTGTTCAGGAAGTCGATCTTCAGTCCGTCGAGGCCGTAGTCGCGCACGAGTCGCGCGCAGGTCTCGACGAGGTGCTCGCGCACCTCCCGGTGGCGCGGGTCGAGCACCCACGCCCGAAGGCCCGTCGAGTACTCGCTCGCGTAGGGGGCGAGGCGCTCGAACGCCTCGCTCTGCTCGCCGACGAGGAGCGGCGCGAGCCACAGCACGACGTCGAGTCCGTGTCCATGGGCCCGGTCGACGAAGCCCGCGAGGTCGGCGAACTTCTCGGTGTCGGGCACCCAGTCGCCGCAGCCGGCATACCAGCGGCCGTCGCCGAAGCGCTGCCAGCCGTCGTCGAGGAACACCGAACGGAAGCCGAGCTCGGCCGCGACGGGGAGGTCGCGGGAGACGATCTCGTCGGAGATCCCCTGCGAGTACGCGTACCAGGTCGAGTACACGGGCTCGAGCGCCACCGCCGAGGCGGGGCGCACCGGGGCGCTGCCGAACAGCGCCTCGGAGATGCGCCCGAGCGCGCGCGGGAACGGTTCGGGCGACCGCGCGATCACGAGCTCGACCTCGCCCGTGCGGGCGGCGAGGCGCTCGTCGATCGGCAGGCGCACGACGAAGTTCTTCTCCTCCTCGGAGACGCCGAACTGCACCTCGCCCTCGCCGGTCGTCCAGTCGAGTCCGAAGGCGAGCCGGCTCGTGCCGTCCGCGTCGTAGAGCACACCGACGGGCGCCGAGCGGATCGCGCTGTAGCGGTCGCGCCCCGCCCAATCGGCCGGGAGCCCGCGCACACCGTCGAGCCCCGGGTACCAGTACCCGGCCGCGTCGCCGAGCGGCGACTGCAGGATGACCTGGCCTCCGGCGCGGACCTCCAGGCGGACCCGCAGCACCGCGCCGTCGTCATCGGTGCCGAGCACGCGGCATCCGCCGCCGGTGCCCAGCCGGATCGCCCGCGGCAGGTCGACCCAGTCGACGAGCGAGAGTTGGTGGTCTTCGAGTAGCACGGTGAGGGACTCCTATTGCTTGACCGCACCGGCGAGGATGCCGGCGACGAAGTGACGTTGCAGGAAGAGGAACAGCACGAGGATCGGCAGCACCGACAGCAGCGTGCCGGTCATGAGCTGGCCGTAGTCGGTCGTGCCGATGCCCTGCAACGAGGCGAGCGAGACGGGGATGGTGAAGGACTCCGGCGTGCGGAGCACCACGAGCGGGTAGACGAACTCGTTCCACTGGGCGAGGAAGAGGAAGATCGCGAGGGCCGCGAGGGCGGGCCGGACCGTCGGGAGCACGATCCTGGAGAACACGCGGAACTCCCCCGCGCCGTCGACCCGCGCGGCCTGCAGCAGCTCATCGGGCACCGCCTGCATGGTCTGGCGCATGAGGAAGATGCCGAAGGGCAGGGCGAGGTTCGGCAGGACGAGCGCCTGGTAGGTGTCGAGCCAGCCGAGGGTCACCATGATCTGGAACAACGGCACGAGGGTGACTTGCGACGGCAGCGCGAGGGTGACGAGCACGGCGCCGAACAGCGCGTTGCGACCGCGGAACTCGAACTTCGCGAAGGCGTACCCCGCGGCCGTGCAGACGACCAGGCCGAGCAGGGTGTAGACCGAGGCCACGAGCACGGAGTTGCCGATCGCGCGACCGAAGAGCGTGTCGGTGAGGAGCCCCGAGAGGTTGTCGAAGAAGGCGGGGCCCGGCAGCACGTTCGGCGGAGAGGCGAAGATCTCGCGCGACGGGTAGGTGGTGGCGATGATGAGCCAGTAGAAGGGCAGCAGCATGACCACGGCGCCGGCGGCGATCGCCGTGGTCAGCACGAGGGACTTGGTGCGGCGCCCGTGCACGCCGATGAGCGACTCGGTCATCGGATCGTCTCCTTCCGGGACGTTTGCTTCTTCGGGGACGGGACCTTCGGCGTCCGCTCGCGGAAGAGCCGGAACTGGATGAGCGAGACCACCGCGATGATGACCGTCAGCGCGTAGCCGATCGCCGAGGCGTACCCGAAGTCGAAGTACTTGAAGCCGTTCTGGTAGAGGTACATCCCGACGGTGAGCGTGGCGTTGTCGGGCCCGCCGTTCGTGAGCACATAGGGCTCGTCGAAGAGCTGCAGCGTGCCGATCGTCGAGAGGATGACGGTCAGGAGCAGCGCCGGGCGGAGCCCGGGCAGCGTGACGTTGCGGAAGCGCTGCCAGCCGTTCGCACCGTCGACCTGCGCCGCCTCGTAGAGCTCGCCCGGGATCGACTGCAGCTGTGCGAGGTAGATGATCGCGTTCTGGCCCGTGTAGTGCCAGGTCATCGCCAGCACGATCGAGATCTTCGCCCAGAACGGATCGACGAGCCACGGGATCGGGCCGATGCCGACGTAGCCGAGCAACTCGTTGACGATACCGGAGCTCGAGTCGAAGAGGGCGCTGAAGAGGATGCCGTAGGCGAC
Source organism: Agromyces sp. NPDC058064 (assembly GCF_042885275.1). Lineage (NCBI taxonomy): Bacteria > Bacillati > Actinomycetota > Actinomycetes > Micrococcales > Microbacteriaceae > Agromyces > Agromyces sp. NPDC058064. The sequence continues at coordinate 200,852 of NZ_JBHVSE010000001.1, forward strand.
GAGGCCCATGACGATCGGCACGAAGTATGCCATACGGAAGAACCCGCGGCCCTTCAGCAGCAGCGAGTTGAAGGCGACCGAGAGCACGACGCCGAGCGCGAGCATGAGCGGCACCTGCACCACGAGGATGAGCGCCGTGTTGCCGAGCGCGGTGTAGAAGAGCGGGTCCTGCAGCAGGCGCGCGTAGTTGTCGAGTCCGACGAAGGTGATGACGCCGCCGATGTTCGAGGTGAGGCTCGTCCAGAATGCGGAGAGGTAGGGGTAGAGCTTGAAGCCGAGGAACAGCACGATCGTCGGCAGCAGGAAGAGGTAGGGGGTGAGCCGCGGGTGGCCGATGGAGGATCGACGGCGTCGGCGCGGCGGCCGGGGGGCGGCCGCGACCGGCGCCGCCTCGGCAGCCGTGCCGGCAGCCGGCCCGGCAGTCGTGGACAAGACGTTCATGAGTGTTCGCTCCAAGAGGGTGCGCCGGCCCGCGACGTCGCTGGACATCGCGAGCCGACGCGCCGCGTCCGTCAGTCGGCCAGCTTGCGGCCGGTCTGCTGGGCGACCTGGTCGGCCGCCTCGTCGAGCGCCTGCTGGGGGTCGGCGCCCGAGAGCAGGACTCGCGTCTGGGCGTCGGTGTAGGCCTTCAGAGCACGGGCGTAGTCGCTCGTGTAGTTCAGGACGGGGGTGTCCTGGGCGAGCTCGGCGATGAAGATCGCGTTCGGCGACTGTCCGCCGAAGTACTCGCTCGGTGAGGCGAAGCCCTCCGACTCGAGCATCGGCTTGTACCCGGGGAACATGCCGCCGCCCTCGTAGACGAGCTTCTGGCCTTCGAGCGTGCCAAGCGCGAAGTTCACGAACTCCCATGCGGTCTTCTGATTCTTGCTCGCGGTCGGGATCGACAGGTAGGTGCCGCCGTTGACGGCCGCGGTGATGCCGCCCGGCTCGACGGCCGGAGGAAGACGCACGCCCCACTTGCCCGCCATCTCGGGGGCCTCGTTCTCCATGACGCCGGCCATCCAGCCGCCGGCGGGCATGATCGCGGTGGGCTTCTCGCCGCGCAGCTGCGCGAGCAGGTTGTCCCAGCTGCCCTGGACGTCGCCGACGATGCCGAGGTCGTTTGCCTTCTTGATGAGCTCGAGCGAGTGCACGCCGGCCTCGCCGTTCATCGTGATGTCGCCGTTCTCGTCGAAGTAGAACGAGTCCTGCAGGGCGGTCTGGAGCTGCCAGAGCCCGGCGGAGTCGGCCTCCGTCGCCGCCTTGTCCTGGTTGTAGAGCGGGACGCCCGTCTTCTCCTTGATGGTGACGCCGGCCTCGATGAGCTGGTCCCACGTCTCGATCGAGTCGATGTCGATGCCGGCCTCTTCGAAGACGTCGCTGCGATAGAAGAAGCCGGTCGCGTTCACCTCGTAGGGGATGCCGTAGACGGCGCCGTCGGGGCCCGATCCGCTCTTCCACGCGCCGGAGGGGAACTCGGGCTCGAGCGACTCCGCACCGAAGTCCCGGAGGTCGACGAGCTGACCCGGGAACTTCTCGACGTAGTTGCCCATGTAGTCGATGCCGATGTTCAGGACGTCGGGCAGCCCCTGGCCGCCGGCGGCCATGCCCGTGGTGATCTTCTCCCAGATCGCCGGGTTGCCGACGTCCTGGACGTCGATCTCGACGTCGGGGTAGAGCTTCTGGAACGCGGGGATCGCGGCCTCGAGGCCGTCGCCGGGAGCGTTCCAGGTCCAGATCGTGATCTTCCCGCCGACTTCGCCCTCGGCGGCCGACGGGCCTTCGGCGGTGGTCGAGCAGCCGGCGAGCGCCGCGGCGGTCGTGACCGCGGCTGCGGCGGCGACGACGCGCACCGCCTGCCTCGTGGGGGTGAACCTCATTGTTCGCAGTCCTTTCTCAGTGATGCTCCGGTGCATCGCGTCATCCGCGACGAAGGCGACAGTAACATATCATTCGTATATATGCAGCATAAGTTTGCAAGTTTGCAAAGGAGCACGCAGTGAACGCAGAACTTCACCACCTGCACGCCGCCGGGGTCAGCCTCGTCGTCGAGACCACGGCATCGACCCTGCCGGTGGTGCACTACTGGGGCGCCTCGCTCGGCGATCTCGACGACCGGGGGCTCGCGTCGATCGCCGAGCTCGCCCGAGGCATCCGGGTGGGCAACGAGCTCGACGTCCCGCCCGGAATCGGGGTCGTCACCGAGGCGCGGCAGGCCTGGATGGGCCCGCAGGGCCTCTCGGTGCATCGCGAGGACGGCACCGGCGCGTTCCCCGAGTTCGGCCGGGTGACCACCGAGCGCACGCGCGTCGACTCCCCCGTCGTCGCCGAGCGCCTCGTCTCGACCGCCACCGAGGCCGACGGCGGACTGGTGCTCGAGATCGAGCTCGAGATGCTCGTCTCCGGCCTCGTGCGCACCGCGGCGACGCTGCGGAACGAGGGGCCGGCCGGCTACCGGGTCGAAGGGCTCGACCTCGCCCTGCCCGTTCCCGGCCGCGCGAGCGAGCTGCTCGACTTCACCGGGCGCCACAACGGCGAACGGCGGCCCCAGCGTCACGAGCTCGTCGACGGCACCCACCTCCGCGAGGCCCGGCGCGGTCGCACCGGCCAGGATGCCGCGACGCTCCTCGTCGCCGGAACCCCCGGCTTCGACGTCGATCGCGGCGAGGTCTGGGCGATCCATGTCGGCTGGTCGGGCAACCAGCGCATGTGGGCGCACCGCTCGAACGGCGGGCGCACCGCCCTCGGCGGCGGCGAACTGCTCCTCCCCGGCGAGCTCGTCCTCGCCCCCGGCGACTCGTACCGCTCCCCCTGGCTCTCGGCGAGTCACGGCGACGGGCTCGACGCCGCATCCGCACGCATCCACCGCACGCTGCGGGCACGGCCCCGGCATCCCGCGGCCGGCCGGCCGGTCACCCTCAACACGTGGGAGGCCGTGTACTTCGACCACCGGCTCGAACCGCTCGTCGAGCTCGCCGGGCTCGCCGCCCGCGTCGGCGTCGAGCGCTTCGTCCTCGACGACGGCTGGTTCGGCGCCCGCCGTCACGACCGGGCAGGGCTCGGCGACTGGACGGTCTCGCACGAGGCGTGGCCCGACGGGCTCGGCCCGCTCGTGGACCGCGTGCGGGAGCTCGGCATGCAGTTCGGCATCTGGTTCGAGCCCGAGATGGTGAACCCCGACTCGGACCTCGCCCGTGAGCACCCCGAGTGGATCCTCGGCCCGCGGCACCGCGACGCCCCGCTCGCCCGCCAGCAGCTCGTGGTCAACGTGGGCCACCCCGATGCCTTCGCCCACCTCCTGGAGCGCATCGTCGACGTCGTCACCGCGCATCGCATCGACTACATCAAGTGGGATCACAACCGCGACCTCGTCGAACCAGTCGACCGTACGAACGGCCGCGCCGGCGTGCACGAGCAGACCCTCGCCGTCTACCGGCTCACGGACGCCGTACGGGAGGCCTGCCCGTGGCTCGAGATCGAGTCCTGCTCGGCGGGCGGCGGGCGGATCGACCTCGGCGTCGTCGAGCACGCCGACCGCTTCTGGACGAGCGACTCGAACGATCCGCTCGAGCGGCAGCGCATCCAGCGCTGGACGAGCCTGCTGATGCCCCCCGAGCTCCTCGGCGCGCACATCGGGCCCGCCACGGCGCACACCTCAGGGCGCACGAGTTCGCTCGCCTATCGCGCGATCACCGCGATGATCGGCAGCTTCGGCATCGAGTGGGACCTGCGCGAGGCCGGTGACGACGAGCTCGACGAGCTCGCGGCGTGGATCGACGAGTTCGTGCGCCTCCGGCCGCTCATCGAGCGGGGCGGCCTGCTCCGCCTCGAGACGCAGCCGGCGCTCGTCGCGCAGAGCGTGGTCTCCGACGACCGCCGGCACGCGATCGCCACGATCGCCTCGATCGACACGCCCTCGCACCTGCCCGGGCCGCACGTGCGGCTCCGCGGGCTCGACCCCGACGCGAGCTACCGGGTGCGACGCATCCGCCCCGACGGTGCCGTCGACGCCACCACCAGGCGGGCCCAGCCCGCGTGGTGGACCGACGGGGCCGTAGTCCCGGGCGTCGTGCTCATGGCGTCCGGGCTGCCGGCCCCCGCGCTCCGACCGCAGGAGGCCGGGCTCGTCGAGCTCGTCGCCGAGGGCGCCGAGGGTGCCGAGGGCGCCGTCCGATGAGCACGCTGCGCATCGAGACCGACGACGCGACGCTCGCGGAGGTGTTCGCGTGGGCGACGGACACCGCCCGCCGCTTCGTCGTCGAGGCGGGCACGACCGGACCGCTCGACGTCTCGGAGGCGACGCCGCCGCCGTACCGGCAGGCGGTCTACCGCCCGGGATATCACGCGGGATACGCCTTCCGCAGCGGCTACTACCTGCGCGACTTCGCGCACCAGGCGGTCGGCGCGCAGCTCCTCGGGCTCGGTCGCGAGAACCGCGCCATGCTCGACTCGTTCATCCGCACCGCCACGCCTGAGCACGGCGGCTGGCCGGTGTGGGCGCTGAACTTCGACGGCGTCACACCGCTCGCGATCGACTACCACGGCCCCGACCGCTTCGTCCGCGAGCTGCCGGCCGCGTTCGAGCTCGTCGAGCTCGTCCACGTGCTCTACCGGTGGACGGGCGACCGCACGCTCGGCGGGCACCGGGACCACTGGCGGCGCACGCTCGGCGAGTTCATCGCCGAGCGCGACGCGCTGCGCCCGAACGGCGTCGCCGAGGCGGGCGGGCCCGGGATCTTCGACGGCGCGGCGAGCTACAACGAGCGGCCGGGCTCGCACCTCCTCGAGGCCGGCGACGGCATCGGCGCTCAGTACGCCGCCCTGCGGCACGCCTCGGCCCTCGAGGCGGCGCTCGGCGAGGTCGCAGCCGAACGGGGCTTCGCCCTCGCCGCCGACGCGCTCGCCACCGAGTTCACCGAACGCTGGGGACGGGTGGAGAATGCCACGACGACGGATTCCGCCATCGGCGCCCCATCGGGCCGTTCGCCGTTCGAAGGGCTGGTGTCGGCGTGGCTCGCCGACGGCCGGCCGGTCGCCGAGTGGCTCCGCGAGGCCACCTGGTTCCTGCCCCTCAAGGGCCTGCTCGCCGAGGACGATGCGAGGTGCGCAGCGGTGCTCGACGAGGTCGACGCCGCGTGCCGCGACGACCGGGCGCCGAGCAACATCGAGGCCCTGAGCTACCTGCCCGATCTCTTCCTCCGCCACGGAAGGCCCGACGCCGCCTACGACTGGATGCGCGAGATCCACGCGCGCCGCGACGAGGCCCACGAGGTCCCGCAGCAGGGAGCGAACGGCGACTACCCCGAGCTTGCGTTCGCGCTCGTCGGCCAGATCGTCGCCGGGTTCCTCGGGCTCGAGCCCGACGCCGGAGCGCGGCGCATCGCGACGCGACCGGCGTTCCCCTCCGGGGTCCGCCGCCTGGTCGCGAGCGGTGTTCCGTTCGGGCGCGGCCATCTCGAGGTCGGCTGGGCCGAGGGCGAGGGCCACTGGCTCGAGAACCGCACCCCCGACGAGCTCCTCTGGAGCCCCCACCGCACCCGCGACCGGCGATTCCGCGACCCGCACCTCGCCGTCGCCGCGGGCGAGGGCGACGTCGTGCGGGTGCGGCCCGGCGAGCGGCGGACCGTCTCCGACGCCGCCGACCACGACCGGGAGGCTATCGCGGCGCGGGCCCGGTCGACTGGCGCAACCGCAGCTCGGGGTCGATGAGGACCTCGCCCGCCTGCACGCCGCGGTTCTGGATCATCGTGATCAAGGTCCGGACCGAGGTCTCGGCGAGGCTCTCGACGGGCTGGCGCACGGTCGTGAGCGGCGGATCGGTGAAGTCGAGCAGGTAGGAGTCGTCGTAGCCGATGACCGAGAGGTCCTTCGGCACCTCGAGGCCGCGACGGGTCGCCGCCCGCATCGCTCCGAGCGCCATGTCGTCGCTCGAGGCGACGATGGCGGTGACCCCGAGCGGCAGCAGCTCGTCGGCGGCGTGGCGGCCGCCGTCGACGCTGTAGTGATGCCGCACGACGTAGTCCTCCGCGTCGCTGAGGCCCCTGGCGTCCATCGCCTCGAGGAACCCCTCGACCCGGCGATCGGCCGGGGTGTTGCCGACGGGGCCCGCGCACATGCCGATCCGGCGGTGCCCGAGATCGTAGAGGTGCGAGACCGCGAGCTCGGCCGCCCGCCAGTCGTCGGTCGAGACCACGGGCGTCGCGCCCTCGGGGAACCCGCCGTTCACGCTCACATAGGGGATGCCGCGGCCCTCGAGGAGCTGCCGGGCCATGGGGTCGGCGTTGCGCAGCGTGTTGCTCGCCGACAGGAACACCGCCGCGGCGATGCCCGCGTCGAGCATCGGCTCGATGTAGTCGCGCTCGATCACCGAGCCCGGCACGACGGGGCAGACGAAGGCCCGCAGCCCGTGCGGCGTGAGCTCGCTCTCGATCGCCGTGACCATCGCGGCGAACACCGGCGTCTTCAGCCCGGGCACAAGGATCAGCACGATCTCGCCCTTGACCGGACGCTCGTAGCCGATCTGCTGCAGCGCGCGCTCGACCTGCTCGCGGGTCGCGGCCGAGACGCCGTACTTGCGGTTGAGCACCCGGCTCACCGTGGCCTCGCTGACTCCGGCGATCGCGGCGACCTCGGCCAGCCGCACCGTCCCGGCGGGAGAGCGTGTGCGGCGCCCGCCCGTCGTTCCGGCCGCGGCGGGGACTTCGGGCGTTCGACTCATGCGTCCATTCTGGACGACGACCCGTCGCCCCGCGCACCGCCGGGCCTGCGGCGCGCCCTCAGTCGGCGGGCGTCGCCTCGACGAGCGGGATGACGCGGTGCGGGATGGGCGTGTCGAGCACGACGAGCGTCGAGGTGCGCTCGATGCCGGGCACCCGCACCAGCAGGTCGACGACGCGCTGCAGGTCGAGGTTCGAGGCCGCGACGACCCGCACGAGCAGGTCGCTCCGGCCCGTGATCGTGTGCGCCTCGATCACCTCGGGGATGGCCCGCAGCTCGTCGGTCATCAGGTCGCTGCGCGAGCCCTGCGCGATCTCGATCTCGACGAAGGTCGTGACGGGGTAGCCGAGGGCCGCGGTGTCGATGTCGGGTCCGAACCCGGTGATCACGCCGAGCCGCTGCAGCCGGTCGAGGCGCGCCTGCACCGTGCCGCGGGCGACCCCGAGCCGGCGCGACGCCTCGTAGACGCCGATGCGCGGCTCGTCGGCGAAGAGCGCGACGAGTCGCGCGTCCAGTCGATCGATGGGCATCGGCACCTCCCCGGATTCCAGCCTACGCGGCCCTTCGGGGCCGGGCCGACGCCGTGGGGAAGGCGCCCGGGAAGGCGCCCGGGCGGGCGCGGAGGGCGGTCGGACGGCCCCGTCCGACCACCCTCCTGCGCGGGCGTCGACGCCGCTCAGCCGAGCATCGCGCGGTCGTCGAGCGCCGCGCCCTTGATCTTGGCGAACTCCGCGAGGAGGCCCTGGACCGTCATCTTCTGCTTCTCCGCCTCGGGAAGGTCGAGGATGATCCGGCCCTCGTGCATCATGATGAGCCGGTTGCCGACGCGGAGCGCCTGCTCCATGTTGTGCGTGACCATGAGGGTCGTCAGCCGGTCGCGCTCGACGACCGACTTGGTGAGGCGGGTGACGAGGTCGGCCCGCTGCGGGTCGAGGGCTGCGGTGTGCTCGTCGAGCAGCAGGATGCGCGGCTGCGTGAAGCTCGCCATGAGCAGCGACAGCGCCTGGCGCTGACCGCCCGAGAGGAGGCCGACGCGGGCCTTCAGGCGCTGCTCGAGGCCGAGCTCGAGTGCGACGAGCTCCTTCTGGAACCGTTCGCGCCGGGTCCGGGTCACGCCGAGGTGGAACCCGCGCCACTGGCCGCGACGGAACGCGAGCGCGAGGTTCTGCTCGATGGTGAGGTCGGGCGCCGTGCCGGCCATCGGGTCCTGGAAGACCCGGCCGATGTAGGCGGCCCGCTGGTAGTCCTTCATCCGCTTCACCGAGCGCTCGTCGATGAGGAGGTCGCCCGAGTCGACGGCGATCTTGCCCGCGATGATGTTCAGGAGCGTCGACTTGCCGGCGCCGTTCGAACCGATGACGGTGACGAAGTCGCCCTCGTCGAGGTGGAGCGACACGTCGTTCAGCGCGACGCGCTCGTTGACGGTGCCGGGGAAGAAGGTCTTCGTGACGTGATCGATGGTGAGCATGTTCGTCGCTCCTCTCAGGCCCTGACCGCGCGGCGGTTGAGCTGCCGGAAACTCGGGATCCGCTTGAGGAAGCCCCAGCGCGGCAGGAGCAGCGCGGCGACGACGAGCACGGCGGAGATGAGCTTCATGTCGTTCGGGTTGAGGCCCGCCGCGAGCGCGAAGAAGATCACGAGGCGGTAGATGATCGCGCCGACGAGCACCGCGAAGGTCGCGACCCACACGGAGCGCCCCGCGATGATCGCCTGGCCGATGATGACCGAGGCGAGGCCGACGAGGATGAGGCCGATGCCCATCGAGACGTCCGCGAAGCCCTGGTACTGCGCGACGAGCGCGCCGCAGAGCGCGACGAGCGCGTTCGAGATCGCGAGCGTGAGGATGGTCGTGAAGTGCGTGTTCACGCCGAAGGAGCGGATCATCTGCTCGTTGTTGCCGGTCGCCTGGATCGACAGGCCGAGGTCGGTCGAGAGGAACCAGTCGATGGCGAACTTCAGCACGAGCGCGAAGATCGCGAAGATGAGGATGCTCCACGGCCCGCCGAGCAGGCCGTTGTCGCGCAGCGGCGTCATCACGGTGTCCTCCCTGAGCAGTGGGAGGTTCGATTTGCCCATGATCCTGAGGTTGATCGACCACAGCGCGATCATGGTGAGGATGCCGGCGAGGAGGCCGTCGATGCGGCCCTTCGTATAGAGCACCCCGGTGACGATGCCGGCGACCGCCCCCGACGCCGCCCCTGCGAGGGTGGCGACGGGGGCGGGCACGCCCTGCACGATGAGCGACGCCGCGACGGCGGCGCCGGTGGTGAAGCTGCCGTCGACCGTGAGGTCGGGGAAGTTGAGCACGCGGAATGTGAGGTACACACCGAGCGCCATGATCCCGTAGAGCAGGCCGAGTTCGAGTGCGGCGTTCATGCAGGGCCTTCCGGATGTCCCGTGGGCGTCTTATTCGATGGTCTGGTCGGCGTCGGCGACCAGGTCTTCGGGGAGCGTGACGCCCTGGCGCTCGGCGGCGGCGGGGTTCACGATGAGCGACAGCTCGTCGAGCGTCTCGACGGGCATCTCGGCCGGGTCGGCGCCGTTCTCGAGGATCTCGATCGCCATCTTGCCGGTCTGGTAGCCGAGCTCGGTGTAGTCGATGCCGTAGGTGGCGATCGCGCCGCGCTCGACCTGGCCGCCCTCGGCGCCGAACAGCGGGATCTGCTTCTGCTCGGCGATCTGCACGACGGCCTCGAGGCCCTCGGTCACGCGGTTGTCGGTCGGGATGTAGATCGCGTCGACGTCGCCGAGCGACTCGGTGGCCTGCGCCACCTCGCTCGAGTTCGTGACGGTCGCCTCCTTGATCTCGAGACCGAGCTCCTCCGCGGCCTCCTTCGCGAGCTCGACCTGCACCTCGGAGTTCACCTCGCCCGAGCTGTACACGATGCCGACGGTCTTCGCGTCGGGCACGACCTGGGTGACGAGCTCGAGCTGCTGCTCGACCGGGTTGAGGTCGCTCGTGCCGGTGACGTTGCCGCCGGGCTTCTCCCAGCTGTCGACGAGGCCGGCCTCGGCGGGCTCGGTGACGGCGGTGAAGAGCACGGGGATGTCGGCGATCGACTGGGCCGCGGCCTGCGCGGTGGGCGTCGCGATGGCGAGCACGAGGTCGACGCCGTCGGTCTGGAACTTCGCGGCGATCGTCGTGGCCGTGGCCTGCTCGCCCTGCGCGTTCTGCTCGTCGAAGGTGATGTCCTCGCCCTCGACGTAGCCGGCGTCGGCGAAGGCCTGCTTGAAGCCCTCGCGGGTCGCGTCGAGCGCGGGGTGCTGCACGATCTGGCTGATGCCGATCGAGATGCTGTCGTCGGATGCTCCGGCGCTTGCGCCGTCCGATGCGCAGCCGGTGAGCGCGAGCGCTCCGGCCGCGAGCAGCGCCAGTCCGGTCAGCTTCGGGTGGGTTCTCATCGTCGGGATCCTCCTCAGGTCCGTGGTGCGGTGGTGCGGGGTTCCGGCGCGGGGCGCAGGTCTCGGGGGCGAGCACGGCCGCGGAGATGCGGCCGGCCCGGGTCGTGCGGGCGGTCGGTGGGTGCGACGCGCGAGAGGTCAGCCGGCGGGCACCGCGACCGGCGTGGTCGCGAGCGCCGCGGCCGCGGCGGCGAGGAAGCGGTCGTTCGCCTCGGGCGAGCCGACCGTCACGCGGATGCCCTCGCCGGCGAAGGCGCGGGCCACGACGCCGTGCTCGTGCAGCACGCCGTCGACGCGCTCGGTGTCGTCGCCGGTGCGGAGCCAGACGAAGTTGCCGAACGAGTCGACGAGCTGCCAGCCGCCGTCGCGGAGCGCGGCGGTGACGCGTGCGCGCTCGGCGACGATCTCGCGGATGCGCGCCTCGAGCTCCGACTCGGCATCGAGCGAGGCGATCGCCGCCCGCTGGGCGAGGTCGCTGACGGCGAACGGCACGCCCACGCGGCGGAGGTTCGCGGCGACCGCGGCCGGCGCGATCGCGTAGCCGACGCGCAGCCCGGCGAGTCCGTACGCCTTGGAGAACGTGTGCAGCACCGCGACGTTCGGGTGGCTGCGGAAGAACTCGAGCCCGTTCGCCGAACGGGGGTCGTCGTCGAAGTGCACGTAGGCCTCGTCGACGACGACGAGCACCTCGGCCGGCACCTTCGCGAGGAACGCGGTGAGCTCGTCGGCGGTCACCGTCGCCCCGGTCGGGTTGTTCGGGTTGCACACGAAGACGAGCCGGGTGCGAGGCGTGATCGCGGCGGCCATCGCGTCGAGGTCGTGGCGCTCGTCGGCCGTGAGCGGCACCGGCACGGGGGTGGCGCCCGCCACCTGCACGAGGATCGGGTACGCCTCGAAGGAGCGCCAGGCGAAGACCACCTCGTCGCCGTCGCCGGCGCTCGCATGGATGAGCTGGCTCGCGACCTCCACCGAACCGGCGCCGAGCGCGATCTCGGCGGGGTCGACGTCGTAGTGCTCGGCGAGCCGGCGGGTGAGCTCGGCGGCACCCAGGTCGGGGTAGCGCTGGATGGCGTCGAGTCCTGCGACGACCGCGTCGACGACGGAGGGCAGCGGCGGGAACGGGTTCTCGTTCGAGGAGAGCTTGACGGCACCCTGCGCGGCGGGCCGGCCCGGCTTGTAGGCGGGGAGTCGGCCGATGGCGTCGCGCTGGTGGATCATGTCCCTACTTCCTCGTGGGTCGTCACCACGGCGCCCGTCGCCGCTGACGATCGGCAGCCTAGGGATCACCACGAGGGGGCGGCAAAGCGACGATCGAGCACCCGACAAGGTGCTCGATCGTTGCGACACGATCCGATTCGAGCTGTACATGTTGTACAGCTCGCCGCTGGCACCCGGTGCGGGAGCCGGGCGGCCTACGCGCCCAGGAACCCGACCGCCGCGTCCTTGAACACCCGCGAGGTGAGCGTCGAGACGTGGTCTCGGCCGGGCACCGACACGAGGTCCACGCCCCAGTCGAGGGCGAGCTGCTGCACGCCGGCCGGCACCGGGTCGTTCTCGCCCGCGACGAAGAGCGTCGGGATCGTGCCGGGGATGCCGAGCGGGGCGCCGGAGACCCCCTCGACGACGGCGAGCAGCGCCTCGCGGTCGGCCCCCGCCTCGATCGCGGGGCGGAGCACCTGCTCGATGACCCGGTTCTCGCTCGGCCGGTCGTCGAGGAGCAGCGCGCGCACCTCGTCGATCGCCCACGAGGCGAACAGCTCGTTCGGCCCGGCCCCGCCGAGCACGACCCGGCGCAGCCGTTCGGGGGCGATCGCCGCGAGCGCGGAGACGACGCGGCATCCCATCGAGTAGCCGACGGCGTCGGCGACCGGCACGCCCGCCGAGTCGAGCACGGCGGCGAGGTCGGCGCCGAGCCGCAGCGGCGCGTAGTCGGCCGGGTCGACGGGCTTGTCGCTGTCGCCGTGGCCGCGCAGGTCGAGGGTCACGACCTCGCGACCGGCGTCGGTGAGCGCCTTCACCCAGCCGGTGCCCTCCCAGGTGATGCGGGCGTCCGAGGCGAAGCCGTGCACGAGCAGCACGGGCGGCTGGGAGGCGTCGCGGTTCGGGGCGCGGTGCACGCGGTAGCCGATGAGCACCCCGTCGGCGCTCTCGGCGTGCAGCAGCGGCGGGCGCGAGGCATCCGTCGCGATCATTCGGCGGCCCCGGATGCCTCGGCCACGACGCTCGACGTCACGATGAGCGCCCCGGCGTGGCCGAGCTCGGCCAGCGCCGCGGCCGACGACTCGGCCGCGACCCCAGCGACGAGGTCGGTCAGCACGCGCACGTGCTGCCCGTGCTCGAGTGCGTCGAGCCCGCTGGCCCGCACGCAGTAGTCGGTCGCGATGCCGACCACGTCGACGTCGGTGATGCCGTGGCGCCCGAGCACTTCGCTGATCGTGTCGCCCGCGTCGTCGGTGCCCTCGTAGATCGAGTACGCCGGCACGCCCTGCCCCTTGCGGATGTGCACGTCGACCTCGTCGACCGCGAGCGCGGGGTGGTACTCGGCGCCCACCGTGCCGGCGACGCAGTGCGCCGGCCAGGTGTCGACGTAGTCGGGCTCGGCATCGGTCGCGAAGTGGCCGCCGTTGTCCCCCTCCCCCGAATGCCAGTCGCGCGAGGCGACGACGAGCTCGTAGGCGTCGCGGTGCCGCGCGAGCAGCTCGCTCACCCCGGCGGCGACGGCGGCTCCGCCGTCGACTCCGAGTGCTCCCCCCTCGGTGAAGTCGTTCTGGACGTCGATGATGAACAGCGCGCGGGTCATGCCTCCATTGTCCCCCCGCGGGTGCGCGGGGCAACCCGGGCGGCTGCCGAGATCGCGGAGGCGGGCTCCGCGCCCGTTCACTGGTTCGAGAGGTTGTCGCCGCAGCGGTAGAAGGCGGTGGCGAGCGTGTCGATCGCGGTCTTCGCCTCGTCGGTCACGTCGCCGAGTGCGTAGATCGCGAAGGTGAGGTCGGTGCCGTCCTCGGCGCGGACGACGCCCGAGAGCGTGTAGCCCGAGTTGATCCAGCCCGTCTTCGCGATCACGCGCCCGTCGGCGACCGAGTTGTCGCCCCAGAACCGGTCGTCGTAGGCGAGCGAGCCGCGCTCGCCCGAGACCGGCAGCGAATCGAGCAGGTAGCCGAGGTTCGCCTCGCGCGCGTTGATCTTCACGAAGAGCCGGGTCAGGTACGAGGGCGGCACGGCGTTGTCGTCGGAGAGCCCCGAGCCGTCGACCACCACGACGCCGGTGGTGTCGACCCCGTAGGGGGCGAGGCCCTCGAGCACGCCCGCGTTGATCGCGGCGAAGTCGTTGCCCGAGCCCGTCTCGATCGCGACGAGCCGGGCGAGCATCTCGGCGACCGTGTTGTCCGAGACGACGAGCGCCTTGTCGACGAGCGCCGAGACCGGGGGCGAGAGCACCTGTCCGAGCTGCGTCGCGCCGGCCGGCGCCGTGCCGCGCTCGATGGTGCCGATGCCGCCGAGCTCGTCGGCGAAGGCCTGCCCCGCCCGGCCGATGGGATCGTCGCTGCGCCAGGAGGTGTTCGAGTAGGGGTCGTCGCGGTCGCCGTCGACCATGAGCGCCGTGATGTTCGACATGTAGCCGTCCTCGCGCTCGACGAGGTCCCAGCTCGGCTGCCACTCCTCGCCGCCGAAGTAGCCGGCGTCGAGGATGAGCTTCGTGATCGGCGGGTTCGCGGGGTCGGCAGCCCAGGCCTCCTGGACCTGACGCGCCAGCTCGTCGAGGTGCGCCGCTCCCGGGTAGGCCGTCTCGTCGCCCGACGGGGTGCGCGAGAGGGTGACGTCGCCGCCGCCGACGAGCACCACCGAGCCCGGCTCGGAGCCCTTGACGACCGTCGTGGCGGCCCGGTGATCCGGCCCGAGCACCGACAGCGCGGCCGCCGAGGTGAGCACCTTCATGACGCTGGCGGTGCGCGAGGGCGTGGTGCCGCCACGGTCGTAGAGCACCTCGCCGGTCGACGCCTTCATCACCTGCGCCTGCAGGTTCGCCAGTCGGGGGTCTGCGGCGGCCTCGGCGACCGAGCAGGTGCGCACGCGGCTCGCCGCCGCGGCCGTCTCGGGCACGGCGCGCGCCTCGGGCGTGGGGGTCGGCGTCTCGCTCGGCACGGCGACCGCGGCCGTCGGCTCGGGCGCGGAGGCGGCGCCGAGCGCCACGGCGCCGCCGCCGAGGAGCGCGAGGGCGAGCACGCCCCCGACGATCGCGAGCGGCAGTCGATGGCGCCTGATGAAGGCGAGCACGGATGCCCCGGCCCCGCCCCGCTCCTGCGGTGCGGCGCTCGTGGCATCCGTCTCATCGATCACGCGGGAATTGTACGCGTCCTCCCCCGATGCCCCGTTCAGGAACGGCGCGGATCCCGTGCGCGGCCTGGCGGCCGCCCCCGGCACCGGCTCCTCGACGCCGCTAGACGCCGGCCCGCAGCGCGGCGATCGGCTCGATGCGCGAGGCCTTGCGGGCCGGGTACGCGCCGGCGCCGAGCCCGACGACCGCGCCGAGGACGGCGGCGCCGAACACCATCGGCAGGTCGATGATCGGGGTCCACTGCTGCACGAGCGCGACCACGACCACCGCGAACACGCCGACCGCCGCGCCGATCAGCCCGCCGAGCAGGCCGATCACGACCGACTCCACCATGAACTGCCGTGCGATCTGCCGTCGCGTCGCGCCGAGCGCGCGCCGCAGGCCGATCTCGCCGGTGCGCTCCGACACCGAGAGCAGGGTCACGTTCGCGATGCCGAGTCCGCCCGCGAGCAGGGCGATCACCCCGAGGATGAGGAAGACCACGTTGATGTCGGCCTGCACGCTCTCCTGCAGCGAGGAGCCCGCGCGTGGCGCCTGCACGTCGAAGTTCTCGGGCGCGTTCGGGTCGAGCGCGATCGGCGCCTGCTTCGCGACGAGCGGGCCGGCACCGGCGTCGATGCGCAGCTGCAGCTCGTTCGCGCTGCGCAGGCCGAAGTCGGCCCTCGCCGTGCCGAGCGGCAGGATCACGGCGTCGAGCAGGTCGGCGCGGCGCTCCATGCCCTCGACGATGCCGATGACCGTGTACGGGCGTTCGCCGATGAAGATCGACGGCTGGCTGTCGACGCGGTTGATGCCGAGCTTCTCGGCGGCCCGCGCGCCGATCACCGCGACCCGGTCGGCACGGGCGTCGTGACCGTCGTCGAAGTAGCGCCCGGCGCTCACCTCGCCGCGCACGGCGTCGAGCAGTCCGGGCGAGGTGGCGAGCAGCGCAGGGCTCAGCACCTCGGGCGCGGAGGGATCGTTGATCGGCACGGCGGTGATCTGCAGCTCGCCGATCGGCACCTCGCCGATGAGCCCGGCGCGCTCGACGCCGTTCAGCCGCTCGACCCGCTCCGACGAGTCCCACGGCAGCGTCGTCGTCGCGACCTCGTCGCCGCCGGAGTTCGCGGTCTCGGGCTTCACGACCGCCTGCGTCGCGGCGACGGCGTCGAACTGGCGGCTGATCTGCCCCGCGGCCGTCTGCGCGAAGCCGATCGTGACCACGAGCGAGGCGATGCCGAGCACGGTGCCGAGGGTGGTCATCACGAGGCGGCCGGTGTGACCGCCGATGCCGTGGCTCACCTCGACGAGCAGGTCCTGGTTCGTGAACCGGTCGGCGCGGGCGATCGAGGGGATCTCGGCCCCGCCGGAGTCGCCGGCCGTCGCGCCGCCGTCGGTCGTGCCGTCGGCGACGTCGGCGGCGCCGCCGTCGGCCGCACCGCGCCGGAGGCGCCGCAGGATCGCCCGCGTCACAGCTCGCTCACCCGCCCGTCGGCGATGCGGATGCTCCGCCGCGCACGGTCGGCGACGTGCTGGTCGTGCGTGATGACGACGAGGCTCAGCCCGTCGGCGTTGAGCTCCTCGAAGAGGTCCATGACCTCGCCCGAGGTCTGCTGGTCGAGGTTGCCCGTCGGCTCGTCGGCGAGGATGAGCTCGGGCGAGGCCATCACGGCTCTGGCGACGGCGACGCGCTGGCGTTCACCGCCCGAGAGGGTCGTCGGCAGGAAGTCCATGCGGTGCGCGAGCCCGACCCGGTCGAGTGCGGCCTTCGCCCGGGGCATCCGCTCGCGTCTCGGCACCCCGCTGTAGAGGGTGGCGAGCAGCACGTTGTCGAGCACCGTGCGGCGGGGCAGCAGGTGGAAGGCCTGGAACACGAACCCGATGGTGCGCGCGCGGAGCCCCGCGCGCGCCTCCTCGTCGAGCGCCGCGGTGAGCACGCCGCCGAGCCGGTACTCGCCGACCGTCGGCCGGTCGAGCAGGCCGAGCACGTTGAGCAGGGTCGACTTGCCCGAGCCGCTCGGTCCGACGATCGAGAGGTAGTCGCCGCGCCCGATCGTCAGGTTGACGCCCTTCAGCGCCTGCACCTCGGGCGGGCCGGGGAACGAGCGGGTGACATCGATGAGCTCGACCACGGGGGTCGTGCTCATCGGCCCACCACGACGAGGTCGCCCTCGGCGATGTCGCCGGTGATCTCGACGAAGCCCTCGGCCGCGAGGCCGGTCTCGACCTCGACGAGACGGGTCTCCGAGCCCTCCTGCACCTCGACGCGCGACTCGCCGCCGGGCCCCGCCGTCAGCGCCGCGAGCGGCACTGCGAGCACCTCGCCCTCGGTCGCGCCGATCGAGATCTTCACGCGCACGTTCTGCCCGCGCAGCGCCTGCACCTGCGCGTCGGTGGGCTTCACCGGTGCGAGCACGACGTCGTAGCGGGGGCCGGACTCGGCGGCCTCGCCGCCCTCGGCCTTGCGGGGCTCGACGGAGGTGATCGTGGCCCCGAGCTCGGAGCCGTCGGGCATCGCGAGCGTCGCGACGTCGCCGGCCTTCAGCAGCTTCGCATCGCTCTCGGCGGCCGAGGCGTTGATCGCGAGCGTCGCCCCCGACACGAGCATCGCCGCGGACTGCACGATGCTGCCGCGCTCGACCATGACCTCGTCGACCCGGCGCGGCAGGTCCTGTAGGTAGAGCACCTCGCTCACCGGGAGGAAGGCGAGGGTGCCCGTCTCGGCCTCCTCGAGGAGCTCGTACGCGTCGGCGAGCTGCGAGCGCGCCGAGTCGAGCGCCGCCCGCTCGGCGCTCGCGTCGCGGGGCGCGAGCCCGGCGTCGCGCTCGACCCGGGCGAGCTTCACGGCGTCCTCGGCGTCGCCGATCGCGACGGGGTCGCCTCCGGCCTTCGCCGCCGCGAGCGCACGCTCGGCGGACCGCACGGCGTTGTCGAGCTGCACCCGCTCGACCGAGCTCGGCCCCGACCCGGCGGCGGCGAGCGCGCGCTCGGCGGAGGCGACCGCCTCCTCCGCGCCGGTCACCGACTCGCGGGCCGAGCGCACCGTGTCGGCGGTGCCCTCGGGCGCCTCGGGCAGCGGGTAGCCCACCCGGTCGTAGAGCGCGGCCACAGCGGCCGCGGTCGCCGAGTCGAAGGTGTCGGAGCCGACGTCGCCCGGGTCGATGCCGACGGCGCGCAGCGCCTGCTTGAGCTGCGTCACGTCGGGCCCCGAGAGTCCGGCGCGGAGCGTGCGGTACCCCGGGAGCTCCCCCGGCAGCACGATCACGGGTCGACCGGTGACCTCGAGGGCGATCGCCGCGGGCCCGAGCGCGGCGCCGACCTCGGGCACCCGTCCGGTGACGACGGCCGGGCCGCCGAGGTCGCCCGTCTCGAGCTTCACCTCGACCGAGTCGGCGAACGCCGCGTCACCGCGGATCGTGACGTCGTTCGAGAGCGCGCGCAGCTCGACCGGGACGGTGATGGGGCCGGCGTCGGGAGCCGCGGCGTCGGCGGCGGCCTGCCCCGGGGAGACGATCAGGAAGCTCAGGCCGACGCCCGCCACGAGCGAGGCGATGGCGACGGCCGCGAGGACCCAGAGCACGCGGTTGCCGCGGAGCACCCGCCGCCAGCCCTGCACCGCCGGGTCGACGGGTTCTGACGAGGTGGTCTCGGCCGGTTCGGATGCCCCGGGTGCGACGAGTGCGTCGAAGTCGCTGCCCGAGGCATCCGACGCGGCCTGCTCGCCGGAGACGCCGGTCTCGGCGGACTCGGCCGAATCGCCCGCCTCGGCCGCGCGACGCCTCCGGATCACTCCTCGCCCTTGCTGTACGCCGCGAGGAGCGCCTCGAGCTCGGACTTGTTGTCGTCGATGAACTGCTCCTCGAGCGCGAACTGCGCCTTCAGCTGGGTGTTCTGGTAGTCGAGCTTCTCGGCGCAGCGGAAGTCGGCGACGGCGATGTCGATCTCCTTCTGCTTGAGCTCGGCGAGCTGCTCCTCGCTCGGCCCCTCGGGGTTGTCGCCCTCCCAGAACGCGTTCTGCTCGTCCATGATCGTGGTCTGGGCGTCGTTGCGGGTCTTCAGGTCGGGGTACTCGGCGTCGGCCATGCACGCCGACCACTTCTCATCGAGCGCGACCATGTCGGGCTGCTTCGCGAGCCCCTCCCAGAGCGTTCCCATCGCCTCGGTGAGGTCGGAGAACTCCTCGTCCTCCCAATAGTTCTCGCCCTGGATCTCGTGCTGCGCCGCGCCCTCGCAGCCGGCCGTCTCCCAGTTGTACTCGTACGAACCGTCCTCGTTCAGCTCCTCCTCGGCGGGCGGCGCGCCGTACAGCGTGGCGTAGTACGCCTCCTGCTCGCTCGCCGAGAGCGACTCGACATACGGCTGGTTCGGGTCGACGAACTCCTCGGCCTCTGCCTGCTGGGCGTCCATCTCCGCCTGGGTCTGCACGAAGCCCCAGCCGTTCGCGGCGACCCACTCCTCGGTCTCGCGCTCGGCCATCTCCTCCTCGTCCATGAAGCCCATGTTCTGCGACTGGTCGACGGGGGTGTACTCGAAGCCCTCCTCCGCCATGCACTCGGCCTTGAACTCCTCGGCCTTCTTCTGCTCGGCGATGATCCGCTCCTCGTCCCACGAGCCGTTCACCGGCTCGAGGTACTTCGTGAGCGGGCTGTCCTCGTAGCTGAGCTTCTCCGCGCCGCCGGCGGGACCGCCGGCGCAGCCGGCGAGCGAGAGGATCGCGACCGCGGCGAGGGCGGTGAAGCCGAGGACGGGGCGACGTGCAGACACGGGGACTCCTTCGGGTCGGGGCGCAGGACCCCGCGTCGGACGCTCGCTCGAGCGGGTCTCGTACGCGTCGGCAGGGCGGCGCTCCGGCGAGCCTATCCGCGCGCCGGAGCGCCGCACCATCCGTCCAGAGGATGATTCGGGGTCGGATCAGGGTGATCCCCGATCGGCGCCTACTCGCCGGGGTAGCGCAGCCCGATCTGCTCTCGGATGAGGTCGAGCGTCTCCATGATCGCGACGCTCTGGCGCGTCGGCAGGATGTCGCCGCCGTCGGTGCGCCCGTCGGCGACGAGCCGCTCGAGCGCGGCCGCCTGGTAGTGCATGCCGCGGCCGTTCACCTCGGAGACGTACTCCTCGACGACCTCGCCGTCGGGACGCACGAGGCGGAAGGTCGTCGGCGCGTACCAGATCGGGTCGATCTCGATGCGCGCCTCGGTGCCGAGCACCATCGCGGTGTTGGGCCCGCGCGTGTTCGACGCCGAGAGCGTCGATGCGATGCGCCCGTCGCCGTAGGTGAAGATCGTCGCGACCTGCGCGTCGGCCCCCGTCGGCTTGAACGTCGCCGAGGAGCTGACCGTCGCGGGCGCGCCGAAGAGGTCCCAGGCGAACGAGATCGGGTAGATGCCGAGGTCGAGGAGGGCCCCGCCGCCGAGCTCGAGCGCGTTGAGCCGGTGGGCCGGGTCTTCCGGCAGCAGCTGCGTGTGGTCGGCGATGAGCGTGCGCGGCTCGCCGATCGCCCCCGCGGCGACGAGCTCTCGGATCCGCACCATGTGCGGGAGGTACCTGGTCCACATGGCCTCGAGCGCGACGAGCCCCCGGGCCTCGGCGACCTCCGCGATCTGCCGGGCCTCGCGGGCGTTGAGCGTGAACGCCTTCTCGACGAGCACGTGCTTGCCCGCCTCGAGCGCGAGCGTCGCGTTGGCCGCGTGCATCGGGTGCGGCGTCGCGACGTAGACGACGTCGACCTCGGGGTCGGCGACGAGCGACTCGTAGCTGCCGTGCACGCGCGGGATGCCGAACTCCTCGGCGAAGCGTGCGGCGGAGGCCTCGTTGCGCGAGCCGACCGCCCGCACGTCGAAGCCGTTGAGCTTCAGGTCGTTGACGAAGAGGCGGGCGATGCCGCC
Organism: Agromyces sp. NPDC058064; assembly: GCF_042885275.1. Classification (NCBI taxonomy): domain Bacteria; kingdom Bacillati; phylum Actinomycetota; class Actinomycetes; order Micrococcales; family Microbacteriaceae; genus Agromyces; species Agromyces sp. NPDC058064. The sequence continues at coordinate 221,150 of NZ_JBHVSE010000001.1, forward strand.
GGTCGCGAGGATGCCCCAGCGCAGAGATTCGGTCATCCGGCCAGAATACGGCGAGTTCGGCCCTCACCGCCCCACCCCCACCTTTGGGTTACTGTGGATTCCTCAATTACGGCCTAGCGTTGGTCCATGAGCGCACTTTCAGCCCGAAAGGCCCGCGACGGCATCGTCGCCGCGGCGGCCGCAGTCGCCCTCCTCGCGATTCCATTCGGCATCGCGCTGCCCGCCCAGGCAGCACCTCCGCAGACCGCCGTCGCGAAGTACGTCGCGCTCGGCGATTCGATCGCCGCAGGCCAGGGCGCGGGCACTCCGCTCGACGCCTGCCTCCGCACCGGCGCAGGCTACGCGAACGGCCTCGACGCGATCCCCCGCATCAACCTGCTCCGCAACGCCGGGTGCAGCGGAGCCTCGATCGGCGATGTCACCGACTCCCAGCTCGGCCAGGTCAATCGGGGCACCACCCTCGTGACGATCACCGCCGGCGCCGGCGACCTCGACATCGGCGGGGTCTACGCGGCCTGCTTCCCCGACCCGACGGTGCCGGCCTGCCAAGCCGCCGTCGTCGCCGCTCAGCTGACGCTCCAGTCCGGGGTGATCGCGCAGCGCCTCGGCGAGCTGATCCTCGCGGTGCACGAGCGCGCGCCCCGAGCCGACATCCTCGTGACCGGCTACCCGCTGCCGTTCGGCGGCGCGACCGAGGGGTTCCTGGGCGTGATCGACGGCGCCGTCGCCCAGCTCGACGCGCAGATCGCCGGGGCCGTCGCCGCGGCCGGGGCAGCCGGCCTCCCCGCCCACCACGTCGACGTGGTGACGCCGTTCCTCGGGCACGGGGCGACAAGCGGCAGCCCGTGGCTCGGCCAGAACCCGGCGGATCCGGTGACGTTCCTCCACCCGAACGCGGCCGGCTACGCCGCCTACACCGCCGCAGTCCACAGCGTCTACCTCGTGGCGGTGGCGTCGTGAACGCCCGGAAGGGGCTCGTCGCGGTCGTGGCGGCCGTCGCGATCGCCGCACTGGCCTTCGCAGGCGCCGCGCCGGCGTACGCTGCGAAGCCCGGTGGAGGCGGGGGCAAGCCCGGAGGCGGGGGCAAAGAGCTCTCGTACGTCGCCCTCGGCGACTCCTTCGCCGCCGGGCAGGGCGGCGGAAGCTACCTCGACACGAGCTGCTACCGCAGCAGCAACAGCTACCCCAAGCGGCTCGATGCGCTGCGCACACTGAAGCTCACCGCGTTCCCGGCGTGCTCGGGGGCCTCGACCGTCGAGACGCTCGCCTCCCAGGTGCCCGCGATCCCGGCCGGCACGCAACGGGTGACCCTGACGGTCGGCGGCAACGACGTCGGCTTCGCCTCGGTCATGCAGAACTGCTTCGTGTTCATCTCGGCCACGACCTGCGAGGCGAACCTCGCGACCGCGGAGGCAATGGTGAACGACGGCACGATGTACGACCGCATCGCGTCGGTGCTCCAGGCGATCAGGGCGAAGGTCGGCGCGCAGGCGAAGATCGTCGTGGTCGGGTACCCGAAGCTCTTCCACCTGCCGTCGAACTACGCCTACGCCTCCCGCGTGAACGCCGACACCGGTGCGCTCAACGACGTGGCCGAAGCCGCGGCCGCCGACAACGGCGCGGTCTTCGTCGACGTCGAGACCGCGTTCACCGGGCACGGCATCGGCAGCTCGTCACCGTGGGTAAACGGATTCAGCATCTTCAACACCACTGCGGCGTTCCACCCGAACTCCACGGGCTACGCCAACTACGCGACGCTCGTCGGCCCGGCGCTCGGCTGACGATTCGCGACCGGTACGACAGAAGGCCCCGGATCCCTCCGAGGCCTTCTGTCGTACCGGTCAGTCGAGCGTGATGCGCAGCAGCACATCGGCGGCGGCGCCGCCCCTGGGCCGGATCAGCATGCTCGCCACGGTGTAGACGAAGCCGTAGCGGCGGCGGAGCAGCCCCTGCAGTCGCGCCGACTCGGTCTCGTCGACGACGATCTCGGCATCTCCGTGCGCCTCGGGCGCACCGACCGGCACTCGCCCGCGCAGATCGCACGGCGCGACGAGCACCCTCGAGTCGCGCCTCAGCCGCTTCAGCTTGCCCGTGCCCGCCGGCGTCTGCACGACGAGCCGCGTGCCGTCGAGCGCGAACCACACGGGCGTCGCGACCGGGGTGCCGTCCATGCGGAAGGTGGTGAGCGACACGTACTTGCCCGCCGTGATCCTCTCGGCTGCCGTCATCACGCGCTCCGCTCTCAGGGGTTCCGCAAACGCCGAAGGCCCGGACATGTCCGGGCCTTCGAGTGGAGCCGCCTGTGGGAATCGAACCCACGACCTTCTCATTACGAGTGAGGCTCACGGCCTCCGCTGGAGGTCGATGTAGGACGGCTAGCCGCGAGATTCCGCCGATCCGGTTCGGTCGCGTTCCGCTGTAGACCGGGGGTCATCGGGTTCATAGGGTGCACCATAGGGTGCATCCATCTTCTCGGCGAGCTCGGCGGCGCGCTTCTCCATCGGGTGCACGTAGGTCCGCATCGTGAACGACGCGTCGGAGTGCCCGAGGATGTCGGCGACGAGCGCGACGTCTCCCCCGGATGCCTGCAGGAGGTGCGTGGCGCCGGTGTGGCGCGCCTTGTACCGGCGCTCGTCGCCGAGACCCGCCGACGCAAGCAGCGCCTTCCACCGCTTCGTGTCGAGCTCAGGGCTGATCGGCCGGCCGTTCGCCTGGGTGAACATCAGCGGGACAGGCTGGCCGTCGAACTCCCACGGCTTCCACTCGTCGCCGAGCTCCGCCATGCACAGCATCTGCTCCTTCCGGTGCTCGAGCAGCATCGCGACCATGCGTCGCGGCAGCCGGATGACCCGCTCGCCGGCTTCCGTCTTCGTCGCGTCCTGCAGGATCAGACCGCGGCCGGTGATCCGGAGCAGCTGGTAGCGGAGGGTGAGGGTGCCCGCGTTCGCGTCGAACATCGGCCAGGTCAGCCCGAGCACCTCGGCGGGGCGGATGCCGAAGACGAGGCCGATGTACCATCGGGCCCGGTTCCATCCGGTCGCCGCGGCGAGGATCGCGTCACGGTCCTCTTCCGAGTAGGCGGAGGTGTCGCGCCGGCCGACCTTCGGCAGCTTCAGCCCGTGCACGACGTTGTGGCCCACCTTTCCCCGCCGCACGGCTTCCTCGATCGCAGCGCGGAGCGGCGCCACGTACCTCCGCACCGACGACGGCTTGAGGCCGAGACTGGCTACCCACTCCTCGACCTGCTCGAGCGTGAGCTTGTCGAGGGGCGTCTGCCCGAACATCGGGATGAGGTGCTTCCGGATCACCCACTCGTCCATCGTCTGCGTCTTCGGCCGGAGGTCGGCGATGCTCGTCATGTAGTGCGTGAGCCACTGCTCGACCGTCATCGAGCGCCCGGCAGTGAGCGTGCCCTTCTTCTTGCGCTGGAGCAACTCCTGCCGCTTCGCCGAGGCCTCGACCTTCGTCTTGCCGGAGAAGTACTTCCGCATGCCGCCGACGGTGACGTACCCGCGGTAGCCGTTCGCGGTCTTGAAGATCGACCCTTCACCCTTCGCTGCGCGCACGACATCCTCCTCCGTTGGGGGTCAACATATCCTCATCCGCAGACACGCTCAGGGGTGTCCTCAGTTGTGAGGACAGGCCACATCGGGCCACTCCCCCAGTCCGGGGGACACGTCCGCGAGTTTCCGCGAATACCGGCTCCGGCAGGGCTGGAAATGACGGTGGGTGCGGCCTACAGTCACCCGCATGGAACGCGATTACCGGCCGGCGGCCGCCAACACTTCGGAGGGCTCGAGCCTGAGCACCCTGCAGAACGCGTCCAGCTGGTCGACCGTCATCGGCGTCTTCCCGGACAGCACGCGGGAAACGGTCGACTGCCCTACGCCCACCCGTCTGGCGAGCTCTCGCTGCGACATCGACGACTCCTGCATGTGTGCGTCGATGATCCTCGCGACTGCTCGGTTCAGGACGTCTGGCACGCCGGTACGGTATCGGCGGCGCGCAGGCGCGCTCTCTCGGATGCATCGTTATCCATATCTGGATCATCACTTCTAGCCTTCCACCCACCTCGGCGCCTGGTGACGGTCGCCGTTTCCCTACGAACGGAGTACCCCCATGGCGACCATCTGCGGCTCGGGCAACGCCTGCGAGCGAGAGTGCCGGCTGATGCAGATCGGGCGAGTCTGCCCGACTCTCACGGATGCGATCTCGGCGGCCATCGTGATGCTCGAGCTCAGTGCTGAACTCGAGCCATCGCCCGCTTGAGGAAGTCCTCCTGCGAGACGCCTAGGTCGGCGACGGCGAGCCAGACGATCGTGAGTTGCGGATCGCGCACGTCGGGGTCGCCTTCATCGAGGAAGTACCGGCGGAATGATCCGTAGCTGCGACCAGTGTCGGTCGCAAACCGCTTGATCGAGCCATAGGTGCTGGACTCGATCTCCGCGCGGAGCTGATCGATGAACGCTCTCGCGATGCGGTGTGCCATCTCTTGATGGTTATCCATACGGTCAATTTACCCGTTTCGGTAGACCGAATCACGCCCGGGCTACCCCTCGTTCTGGGGTAAGTGCTGACCCTGAGGTGGGCCGCGCGTCGAGGGTTTACCATTTGGTCAACCCCTGCTATGGTTCACCGTATGGTTAACCGAAACGACGCAGCCGAGGTCGGCTCACGGGTCGAGGAAGCCTGCAAGGTCGCAGGCATCAGCCTCCTCGAACTCGCCGACCGAACGGGCATCGCGTACACGACGCTGCACCGCAAGGTGAAGAAGGACTCGGGCTCGTTCAAGGTCTTCGAGCTCGCACTGATCGCACTCGAGCTGAACGTGTCGATCGAGTCGCTGCTGGCCGAGAAGCAGGTGGCCTGATGGCCACGCTCGAGGCCGTCCGCCTGTACTCCGTCGCATCGGCCGCCGACCTTCTCGGCGGCGTCTCGACCGACTACGTCTACGCCCGCATCGACGACGGCTCGCTGCGTGCCGTCGAGCTCGGCACCGAGACGCGGTCGAAGAAGCGCGTCCGCGCTGACGACCTGCAGGCGTTCATCGACGCGCGCACCTTCGGCTCAACGGCCGGCGAATGAGAAACGCCCTCGCGGCAACGAGGGCGAATCAACAGAAAGGAACAAGTCCAATGTTCACGACCCACGATACACCGACACCGCTCGAAGTCGCGCGGATGTCGCACCGGGATGACCCGCACACGTCGCACGACGCGGCCGGGCGGGCGGCGAAGGGCACGAAGAAGGAGATGCTCTACGGGGCGATCCGCGTCGCCCTCGAGCTCGGGCCCGGCACGCCCGCCGAGGTGCTCGCCCGCTACCAGGCGAACCGCAAGGGCGCCGGCGAATGGCTGCCCGCCTCGGTCGATCTGCAGGACATCCGCCGTCGGATGACGGAGATGCAGCGCGACTTCGGCACGATCGAGCCGATCAAGGTCGGCACCTACCGCGGCGGCAAGCCGCAGTACGCGACCCGCGAGGGTCAGCGCGTCATGCGCCTCGTCGAGGCGGTGGCGGCATGAACCCGCGCCCGAGCGCCCCGGACGTCGGCGAGTGCGTCGACGCCGAGGGCCGCCCGCTCCCCGCGGAGCGTCAGCTGCACAACCGTCTCGCCGCGCGCCCCGTGCTCGACGCCGAGAACACGCACACCTCGTCGATCGAGGTGATCCTCGCCGAGGTCGCGATGACCGGCACCGAGGCCGGCCCCGAGCCCGAACAGGTGCGGCCGGTCGGGCACCGCCGCCGCGACTCGATCCTCGCGACCATCGCCTGCGTCATCGGCGCAGTGTCCGCGATCGTCGTCGCGTACGGCATCTGGTTCGCCGTCGGGGGTGCGTGATGAGCGACACCCTCACCTACAAGATCCCGACGACGACCGACGTCGAGTGCGACGTCTGCGAGGCCATCTGCACCGTCACCTACTGGGACGACATCCGCACCGGCCGCTGGGAGCGCGAAGCGTTCACCTGCGAGTGCGGCGAGCGCCACGGCGCGATCGACGGCAGCGCGGAGGAGCGCGGCGCCGCGAGCATCGCCTTCCTCCTCGTCTTCTCGCTCTTCGTGATCGGCCTCGCCTGCGCCCTCTTCGGCGCGCTCGGCCACAGCTTCCCGCTCTTCGTGGGCGGCATCATCCTCGCCGTCTCCTGCTGGGGCGTCGGCGCATTCACCTCGAAGGAGAACTGACCATGCCCAATCACGAGACCAACAACGTCGTCATCACCGGCACCCCGGAGCAGATCCGCCAGTTCGTCGACGAAGCACTGATCGACTACCCGCTCACCGAGGGCGAGGACGCCGCCGAGAAGCCCGCCAAGATCCTCGACTTCGCCCGCGTCGTTCCCGAGCCCGAGGGGATCGAGCGGGGCGGATGCAGCGGCGAGCACGCGGAGGGAGTCGTGTGCTGGTACCGCTGGAACCCCGAAAACTGGGGCACGAAGTGGAACGCGTACAGCCACAGCCACTACGAACTCCGTTGGCTCCAGCCCTACGACGATGACGAGCCCATCTACGGACGCGTCGACCTGCGGTTCGAAACCGCCTGGTCGCAGCCGACACCCGTGCTCGAGACGATTCAGAGCCGGTGGGGCGTCACCGTGCATGCGGTCACCCAGGACGAGGGCGGCTTCCCGGACGTCTTCTTCGGCGACCCGATCGGGGCAGAGGTGATGCACGAGGTCAAGGTGTTCGAGTTCGACCACTGGGCCCGCGAGGTCGAAGAGCCGGTCGCCGAGGCCGCCGCGAAGGGGGCCGAACGATGAGCGACCCGTTCAGCTTCGAAGCCATCAGCCGCGCCGCCGGTGTGCCCCTGACCCCGGAGCCCGACTACGAGTTCCCCGCGATGAAGGCCGCATTCGGCGGCCCCGCCCCGGAGCCCGTGCCGGTCGGGCGCATCGACCACGCCGCCGAGGCTGACAGGCTCCTCGCGTCGTTCCAGACCGAGAACCGGCCCGCAGAGGCGGCACAGGCGCATGCGACGCTCGCGCTTGCCGAGCAGCAGCGCATTGCGAACCTCATCGCGCTCAGCGCCGTCGCTGACCTCGGCGGAGATCCCGCCACGCGTCTCGACGACCTCCGCGTGGGGCTCGCGGGCGAGGTCTGGGAAGGGCTGGGCCTCTCATGAGCGGCGCAGAGCGCTGGGTGCCGGTCGAGGGGTGGCACGGCTACTACGAGGTCTCCGACCTCGGCCGAGTTCGCTCGCTCGCCCGCGTGATCTCACACCCGCACACGGGAACGATGACGATCCGAGAGCGCGTGCTCCGTTCCTCCCTCGACTCGAAGGGATACCCGCAGGTGGATCTGCGTCGCAACGGAGAGCGGTTCGCCGTCAAGGTGCATCGGCTCGTGGCGAAAGCGTTCGTCCCCGGCGAGCAGCCCGGACTCGAGGTGTGCCACGCCGACAGCAACCCGGGCAACCCGGCTGCGAGCAACCTCCGCTGGGACACGCACGCCTCGAACATGCGGCAGACGGTGGAGGACGGCACGAACCCGCACTCGGCCAAGACCGAGTGCCCGAAGGGCCACCCCTACAGCGCGGCGAACACCAGCATTCGCAACGGGGGTCGCGAGCGGGTGTGTCGCACCTGTCACAACGAAACGGCGCGACGCTCGCGCGAACGCAAGGCGGTGATGGCATGAGCTTCGACGGCAACGGCTACGTACCTGAGCAGGTGCAGACCGGCGCCCGCCGTCTGCCCGACCAGTGGACGATCCGTCTCCTGTACCCGCGCCCGCCGTTCGGGCTCTCCGCGAACGACCGCCCGCACCACATGGTGAAGTCCCGCGCGATCAAGGCCATGCGCGAGGAGGTCATGTTCAAGGTGCGACAGGCCCGCGTCCCCGCGCTCGAGCGGTGCCGGGTCGACCTGGTCTGGTACGTCGCCGACCACCGCACCCGCGACGAAGACAACCTCGCCCCCATGGCGAAGGCCATCTACGACGGCATCGGCTCGAACAAAGGCATCTCGGCCCGCATCGTCGACGACGACTCACCCGAGTTCATGGAGAAGACGGCCCCCGTCATCGAGTACATGGCCGGCGGCGAGCCTCACTTCGCCGTCATCATCACCGACCTCGGGAGCGCACTGTGAACCCCGCCGAGCGACTCGAGGCCGCGATCGCGAAGCTCACCGAAGCGCAGATGGAGATCGACGGTCCCGTGCCGCCGCTCATGCGTTGGCACGACCAAGAGGGCATCCCCGGGTGGGATGGGTTCATAGTCCTCGGTGACAGTGCTGACGACGGCGACGAGTGCAACCCGCTCGCACGCTTCTACACGGTGGAAGGCGCGGAAGCCGCCCTGACGCTGGCCCGCACGATCGACCCGATCCTGACGATGCTGCGACGCGACCTGCACCTCTGGAACGACTGTGCCACCGAGCCGCAGCGGGTCGCGTTCCTCACGGCGTACGAACGCGCGGGTGACCGCGCCCTCGTCGATGCGATCCTCGGGAGCGACTCGTGACCGCCGGGATCGTGCTCGACATGCCCGAGGCCGAGTACCACTCGCGCCCCGAGCTCTCCAGCACGCAGGCTCGCCTGCTGCTGCAGTCCCCGGCGCGCTACCAGCACGCGCTCACTCACCCGAAGCCCGCGCGCACCGTCTTCGACGTCGGAACTGCCGCGCACACGAAGATCCTCGGTGTCGGCTCGGGAACGATCGCGTACCCGCCGGAGCACCTCACCCCGTCGGGGAACGTGTCGACGAAGGCCGCGACCGTCGAGTGGGCAGCCGCGCAGCGCGCGAACGGGCTCACCCCGGTGACGCCTCAGCAGGTCAGCGAAGTCGACGCGATGGCGGAAGCCGTGCTTGCGCACCCGACCGCACGAGTTCTGCTCGAGCAGCCTGGAGCCCCCGAGGCGTCCGTGTTCGCGACGGAGGCGGAGACCGGCGTCGACCTGCGCTCCCGATTCGACTTCCTCCCCGAGCCGGGACCGCGCCCGATCGCGGTTGACGTGAAGTCCGCGGCCGACGCGTCCCCGCGCGAGTTCGCCAGGGCTGCCGCGAACCACGGATACCACGTGCAGGAGGGCCACTACGAGGACACCGTCGAGGACCTGATCGACCTCGCCGGGTTCGTGTTCCTCGTCGTCGAGAAGGACCCGCCGCACCTCGTCGGCGTGTACCAGCTCGAGCCCGAGTTCCGCGCCGCAGGCCGCGCCGCCGCCGCCCGCGCCCGCCGCGTCCTCGCCGAGTGCCGCGAGCGCGGCGAGTGGCCCGGCTACCCGACCGAGGTGCAACTCCTCGCGACCCCGTACTGGCTCATCGCCGAACTGGAGACCCCAGCATGACGACCGACATCATCCTCCCCGCCGACGAGCCGCGCCCGCCGCGCCGCCGCCGCGGCGACCCCGAACCCGCCGCGACCGTCGACGACGTGCAGCAGACCCTCTCCGGGTACGAGCGCCTCGCGATCGAGACCGGCGAGTGGAACGGAACCGACGCACCCGAGTTCAGCGCCGACGGCGTCGAGTGGACGACTGCGTGGCTCCCCTTCGAAGAGGGCGACCACCCGCTGCTCTCCCGCGCGACCGTCTACCGGAAGGGCGTCCGGCGCCCGATCGTCGTCGTCGTCCGCTGGGACGAAGCCCTCCCCGCGATCGACGAATGGCGTGACCTGTGGCTGCGCAAGCCCGTCGCACTGTTCGGCGCGTACGCGCTCCGCGCCGCACTCCGCCGCGCATTCCGCGACGTCATCGACGACCGCCCCGCACCCGACGAGCACGACAACGACACCGCAGAGGAGCAGAACCAGTGAGCATGACCAAACGCCAGCGCGAACTCGAAGCGCAGAACCGTGTCGCCGTCGGCCTGCCGGAGAACCGGTGCCCTGCCTGCGGGCAGATCGGCCGCCACTGGATCGCCGACGCCCTCGACGAGCACGAGGTCATCGTGCCCGGACGGTACGCATGCTCCCCGAGCGCGGCAGGCGCCGTCTCGGCCGCGCTCGACGGGCTCGAGGTGGACGCATGACCGCGCGCACCGCGTCGACGGTCATCGACGACATCCTGGCGGGCACCCGTCCGGCACTGCCGTGCGCGAACGTCTCGGCAGCAGGCACTCGCCAAGAACGCGCCCGCGAGTTGATCCACCCGCTGTGGCGGACCCCCGAAGCGCGTCCGGTCGCGAAGTGGCGCAGCCGGTTCGAGATGCCGACCGGTCGTCTCGCGACCAACTTCCGGATGCTCACCGAGGACGAGAGGAGCGAAGATGACCCCGACGAAGGCTGACCTCGGCCAGTACGACGACGTCGCAGCGTTCGCCGCCGGCCACGCCGCCCCGAAGATCAAGCCCGGATGGGTGCACCCAGAGGTGCCCTGGAACGGCCTCACCGTGACCGACCTGTTCTGCGGCGCCGGCGGATCATCGTCGGGCCTCGTCGCGGCCGGGTACCGGATCGTCATCGCGGCGAACCACTGGGCGCAGGCGATCGCATCCCACCAGATCAACCACCCCGACACCGACCACTCGAACGCCGACATCTCGCAGGTGAACCCGGGCTACTTCCCCCGGACCGACATCCTGTGGGCATCACCTGAGTGCACGAACCACTCGGTCGCGAAGGGCGTCAAGCGGCAACGCGCCGAGAACGAGGCGCTCTTCGAGCTCGACGGCACCCGCCCCCTGCCCGACGAAGCCGCGAACCGATCCCGAGCGACGATGTGGGACGTGCCCCGGTTCGCCGAGCATCACCGGTACAAGGCGATCGTCATCGAGAATGTCGTCGACGCGTACCGCTGGGTGATGTTCCCCGCCTGGCTGCAGGCGATGGAGCTCCTCGGCTACCGGCACCAGATCGTGTGGCTGAACTCGATGCACGCGCAGGGCCTCGGCCTTCCGGCGCCGCAGTCGCGCGATCGCATGTACATCGTGTTCTGGCGCTCCGACGTCGCGACGAAGTCGCGGCCGGCGCCGAAGCTCGAGCGGTGGACGCGCCCGCTCGCGGTGTGCGCCGAGCACGGCGAGATCCGCGCGGTGCAGACGTTCAAGAAGGAAGAGCGCTGGGGCCGCTACCGCGCGCAGTACGTCTATCGGTGCCCGCGCTGCGCGGTCGTCGTCGAGCCTGCCTGGCTCCCGGCGGCGTCTGCGATCGACTGGTCGATCCCGGGCGAGCGCATCGGGGACCGGAAGAAGCCGCTCGCGGTGAAGACGCGGGCCCGGATCGAGAAAGGCATCGATCGGTACTGGCGGCCGCTCGTCGTCACCGCGGCGGGGAACACGTACGACGGCATCACGACGGGGTCCGCGTATCTGAGGGCGCGCCCGGTCGATGCGGTGCTGCCGACGCAGCACACCACCGCGGCCGAGGCGCTCGCGGTCCCGCCGCTCATCACGGACGGCATCCACGGTGCAGGCACTGTGCAGTCGGGCGATGACCCTCTGCTGACGCAGACGACCGCACAGACGAAGGGCCTCGCGTACGCGCCGCTCGTGATGACGAACAACCACGGGAACCGCGCGAAGTCAGTCGGCGAGCCCCTCCCGACCGCGACGACAGCGACAACGCAGGCGCTGCTCGTCCCGGTCGAAGGGCGCGAGGGGAAGGTCGCGGCATCGGTCGACGGCCCGATGCGGACGCAGTCGACCAGGAACGAGACGGCCCTGGTGATCCCGATGCGGAACCACGGTGTCGCGAAGCCGGCCGATCGCCCGATCGACACGGTCGCGGCGAACGGGAACCACCACGCGCTCGTGATGCGGAACAACGAGGGCGGCGCCGAGATGTCGACGCCCGTCGACGAGCCGCTGCGCGCGCTCACGACGCATGGTCACCAGTCGCTGCTCGTGCCCTACTACGGCGCGAGCGAGAGCGCACGACCCGCCAGCGACCCGCACGGGACGCTCACGACGAACGATCGGTACGCGCTCGCCGAGGGCATCAGCCTCGACGTCGACGACGTCCTGTTCCGGATGCTCACGCCCCACGAGATCAAGCGGGGCATGGCGTTCGCTGACGACTACGTGCTGCTCGGCACGAAGCGCGAGCAGGTGAAGCAGGCCGGGAACGCGGTCACGCCGCCGGCCGCGCGCGACCTCGGGCGTGCCGTCGCCGAGTTCCTGATGCCCGAACTCGAGGAGGTGGCAGCATGACCGCGAAACTATCGGTTCGCGAGCTGCTGCCGAAGGTCTTCCACTTCGTCCTGCAGCGACTGCACCTCACCAATCAGGAGTCGGACTGCCTTGATGATCGGTGCACGCTCACCATTGAAGCGCTGAGGCGACGCGTCGTACAGCTTGCTGAATTCGGCCGGCTTTTCCAACTCGGCGAGCGCTTGGGTCAGTGGGTCATCGGATGCCATGGTCGGACTCTACTCGCGACGCCAATCCTGAGCCCTCCCGCGTTCGGGGGTGCATCGTGATCGGCCCGAAGATCGCGAAGCCGACCGAGGCGGAAGCGCGCGACGCGTACGAGCTCGTCACGCTTCGTGACGCGGACACGTGCCAGCGGTGCCGCCGCGCCTGCGGGTGGGGCGTCACGTCCCGCCACCACCGCAAGGGCCGCGGGGTCGGCGGCGTCACGACGCCGGCGAACCTCGTCGTCCTCGGTGGCACCGGCACGACCGGATGCCACGGGTGGGCGACGACGCACCCGGCGGACGCGATCACCGAGGGGTGGGCGGTCCCCGGGTGGGCGGACCCGGCCGAGTGGCCGGGCCGCCGCTGGGTGAGCACCGAGGCGGACGGGATGCCGCGGCCGTGGTCGCTGCGTCTCGCGTGGGTGCTCTTCGACGACGAGGGCGGATGGGTGGAGATCCCTGAGCACCTCGCACACGAACTGATGGGAGGCACGTGATGCCGTTCGAGGCGAAGTACGCCGGCCGGTGTGACGACTGCAGGCTGCCGATCCGCATCGGCCAGGAGGTCGAGTACAAGGGCCTCGGCGAGGCGCGCAGGCTCGTGCACGTCGTGTGCGACGAGCCCGGCGACGACCAGCTGAGCAACCTCGATCGGGACGCAAAGCGGGAGACGTGCCCCGAGTGCTTCCTGCTGAAGCCGTGCGTCTGCGGAGTGTTCTGATGGCTCAGGACAGGCTGCTGCGCGCCGAGATGCGGACGTCCGAGAAGGTCAACTCGTGGCCGATCCCGGTGCGCTACTTCTGGGCGATGCTCTGGGGCTACTGCGACGACTGGGGACGCGGTCGATACGACGCGCGCCTGATCAATGCGGACACGTTCCCGCTCGACGACGAGGTCACCGCGGTGCACGTCGAACGGTGGATGCGGGCGCTCGAGGAGGCCGGCGTGATCGTCGCGTACGAGGTCGGTGGGAAGCGCTACTTCGAGTGCACCGGGTGGTTCGAGCACAACCCCGATCTGAAGTACCTGCGCAAGACGAACGTTCCCGATCAGTCGGGCATCATCCCGAAGCCCGGCAAGGTTTCCGAACATCTCCAGAAAGTTCTGGAGGATTCCGCACGAAGGGAAGGGAAGGGAAGAGAAGCAGAAGAGGAAGGGGAAAGCGCCGTCGGCGCGCCCCCCTCCGAGTTCTGCTCGAAACACCCGAAGGGCACCGACGCCCCCTGCCGAGCCTGCGGCGACGCCCGCCGCGCGCGAGCTGCGCACGACGCAGCGCAGCGCACCGCACCCACCGTGCGCCCGCCGAAGTCGGGCGAGTGCGCGCACCGCGAGCACCCCTCGAGCCCCGGCTACTGCGCGAAGTGCGGCGACCCGATCGGGGTGGCGGCATGAGCCCCCGGCAGTTCACCCAGGCGGACCTCGACTTCGCCGCGTTCCTCGCGGCGACGACCGCGGTGTCTCGCCGGGCGGGCGGCGGTGCGTTCCTCCGCCGCAACGAGTTCACTACGTCGCCCCGGGTGACGACGACCCGGCAGTACGACCTCGAGACCGAGCGCCTGCGGGCGCGCATCCACCACGACGAAAGGAAGACCGCATGAAGCAGCAGCAGCCGATCAAGGTCGGCGACCGATTCCAGACGAAGGACAAGCGCGACGAAGGCCGTGTCGTCGAAGTACTCGAGGCGCGAGGGCTCTCGACAGCTGGCAGGCAGCATGTCGAGCTGCTCGAACGCAAGCGCGCGCTCGGCGCCAAGACGACGCACTGGGGGTGGCCGATCGATGATGCGATCGAAGATGCACGCCAGGGCTACACCTACTTCGCCGTCCGCACTGAGGCTCACCCCCGCAACCCCGACGCCCTCGGCAACGTGTCACGCATCTCCGAGCGCACGCTGCGCGCGAAGTACCGCAGGATCTCGCGATGAGCGCCCCGGACCTGACGCCGGACGAGAAGGGCGAAGTCGTCCGGTTCGGCATCCACGACGAACCGCGCGGGCTCACCCCGAGCATGGCGATCTTCGACGAGATCGCCGACCCGGAAGACTTCGAGGAGAAGCCAACGGCGATGCAGTGCGAGGCGTTCATGGCCGACCACGGCATGCCCCGTGCTGACTTCTCGGCACTGCTCCGCGAGTACCGCTCGGAGTCGGGCTGGTCCGCGTTCCAGATCGGTGAACGCGACCACCTCGACTCCGAGTTCCTGAACTGGTTCGAGTGGGAGCGTCTCGGATGAGCCGCCGCCGATCGACCAACGACCTCGCCGCGGAGAAGATGCGCCGCGCCGAGCAGGAGTGGCTGCTGAACGAAGCACTCAAGGCGAACACCCTGCGGGGTGACTGCTGCGCCGCATGCCGGCGCGGGACCAAGGCACACGGCCCCGTCGCGGTGTGCGGGTACGGGGGCAAGTGCCCCAAGGGATGCCACGACCGGAAGGGAACCCGATGACGACGACCAGCCTGCCCTGCGTGCGCGGATGCGTGCGCGCCGGCACCGAGGACGCCCCCGAGGTGCTCCCGGCGACGCATGGGCGCTACTGCTCCCGCTGCTACGGCCGTGTCCACCAGGCGCTGCTGCAGGCGCCCGAGCTCGCCGCGCACATCTTCGCGAACCTCACCCCTGGCGGGGGCGGCGCCGGGGAGCGGGTCGACTCGTCGAAGTCGGCGCCGCTGCCGTTCAACGACGCCGCGTTCGCCGACGTGAACGAGCTGTACTCGCTGCTCGTCTACTGGTGCGGCATCTGGGCCGACTACCTTGACGTCCTCACGCCGGCGGCCGCCGCCCGTGCGTGGCGACGCGAGTCCGGCACCGTCATCGGTCTGCCCGACGGGTACGACTCCGCCGCGGCCGCGACCGAGGTGCGGCGCATGTCGCGGTGGCTCCTCGACCGACTCGACGAGATCCTCACCCTCGCCCCCGAAGACGTCGACGAGTTCGACGCCGCGATCCGCGACGTATGGCGCATGAACGCCCGCTGGCCGCGCCTCGAGCGACCCCGCTACTCGACCGTGCCGTGCCCGGTGAACGACTGCGGCGCCCGACTGGCCGTGTACCCGCCCGCGATGCCCGGCGCGAAGCGCAGCATCCTGTGCGACGCCGGCCACTTCCACGGCGAGGACGAGTACGACGACATCCTCGCGGCCATCCAGTCGCACCGTGTCGAGCTTGCCCGAGACGCGCGGAAGGCGCAGGCCGCGGTCGCGCGCGAGCAGGCGACGGACGCGTCGCGCGCGGCGAAGGTGCAGCAGCACCTGATCTCGAAGTACCTAACCCCCAAGGAGGCATCATGACCGGCGTCTCGATCAGGCCGTGGCAGTCGCAGCAGATCGCCGAGCGTGTCGCAGCGAAGTTCGCCCGGGCCGGCGTCGACCCGAAGAGGATCGTCGCTGATTCGTGGGTGCTCTCGAGCGACGGAGGGCTGACAGCGACAGTCGCCATCCCGATGTCGCCCGAGGACGCGGCGGCGCTGTTCAACGGGACCACCTGCGACTGCGCGAGCATCGTCGCGTGCTGGTGCGACTTCGAGCGGCGGTGCCCGCCATGCGCCGCAAGTCGAGACGAGGCGCACACCTGTGCGACCGAGGAGGAGCGCCGCGAATTCGCCGGCGCCGGCGACGTCGATGCACTCGGCCCCTACGAAGAGCACGAGGCCCGCCAGCCCACCGAGGCCGAAGTCGAGGAGGTCATCGAGTTCCTCCAAGGGCCCGCATTCGTGCGCGAGCCAACTTGCGTCGAGAACTGGGCCAACTGCGTGAACGGCGAGTACAACCCGGCGTGCTGCCGGTGGCCGAAGTCGTGCTCGGTGCAGATGATCCCCGCAGAACCCAACAATCGAGAGGAAGACCGATGAACCCCCACGAGCTGGTGTGGACCCATGACCGAGACACCGTCTCCGTCAAGCCGGTCTGCAACAACGAGCAGTGCCAGTACCGCTGGGTCTGCACCGAGGACTGCGAACTCATCTACGGAATCGAGCGCCACGGCGCCGGCTACCGGCACCTCGCGATCGAGCACGCGTCTGGCAGGGAGACGTGGCACGCGATGGTGAAGTCGACGGCATGCGCGTTCGTCGACTCGCTCGAGGCCGACCCGTGGATCATCCCCGAGCTGAACGAGACGCGAGAGACGTTCGAGATCGGGCGCATCGCCGTGAAGCCGATCTGGAAGGGCGAGGAGGGCGCCACCTGGGACCGGGTCTCAGAACCCGACGATCGAGAGGAGCCCGCCCGTGGCTGACCCCGTGATGATCCCTACGTGCATGGTCTGCACGATCAAGGCACGCGGGGGCGACCGCTTCCCCGACCCGTTGCCCGATCACGTTTGGATGTGCCCGCAGCACTGGAACATCTATCTCGCGTTGGCGCTCGGCCCGATGGATCAGCACCTTCCGACGCGGGTGAGCGTGATCGCTGAATCCGACGGTTCCGAGGTCGAAGCGTGCGAGGAACGCGGGCGCCTCGTGCTTGATCCGAACGACCACGACTGCGACACCGCTGAACCCGACGTGTCAGAGGAGGCGTGGTGCGAGCACTACATGCCCGGCGCAGAGTGCCGATACTGCGCCCCGAAACCCGACGGTTCAGCGGAGGGGTGACCGATCAGCGGCTCTCGGCCAGGATCTCGTTCGCGCGACGCCGCACGCGGGCGATGTCGATCGTGAAGCCCGGACTGTCGCTCTCGGTGTCGATCTCGACCTCATCGGCCGACCTCAGCCCGTCTTCGCGGGCGGCCGCCGCGACCGACTGAGCGAACTCCTCGTACATCTCGTCGAAGGCGTCATCGAATCCACTCATCCCCACACGCTCCCATCCCGCGGACGCTGAGCCAAGACCCCCGAACGAGGTAAACCTCGAGCTGGCAACACACCAACTTGACTCAACCTCTACACCCGGTGTTGTGTATAATCGTCGTGATAGGTCGTACCCGCCCGGGTGCGGCCTTCCCGCGTTAACCGGCCCTCTTCCAGCACGCTCAGGGGGTCGACATGACGCTCACCGCGCAGGTCGCCGTCGTGCACTCCGACCGCGGCCTCGCTGCGCGCCTCGTGCAGGGCATCACGGGCTCGGCATGGAACCACATCATCGTCGCGATCAACGACACGCACTGCCTCTCCGCCGAGCCGGGCGGCGCCATCGTCCGCCCGATCAGCTATTACGACGACCACCTCGTCGTCTGGTCCCGGTTCGAGCTCGACGCGCAGCAGCGCCGCCGCATCGTGAACTGGGCGTGGCAGCACGTCGGCGTCCCGTACTCGTGGCCCGATTTCATCGCCGCCGGCATCAGCTCGCTGACGAAGCGCGCGACACCGCGGTGGCTGCGACGCTTCGTCGCACGCCCCGACCGGCTCATCTGCTCGCAGCTCTGCGACCTCGCGCTACAGGCCGGTGGGCTGCACCTCTTCGCCGACCACCGCCCCGCCGGCGCCGTCACGCCCGCATCGTTCGGCGCGCTGTTCGTCGAGCTCGGCTGGTCAGACACTCCCTGATCGGAGGCAGTCGTATGTGGTGGCTCACCCTCGCCCTCGCCCTCGCCCTCGGCATGCTCATCGTCGGCGCCACGGCACCGACCGACGCGAAGCCGCGCATCCGCCGCGACCCCACCTGGTTCGACCACCTCGCAACCATGCGCCCCACCGGGCGCCGAGCACGCCGACGGCCATGACCACCTGCGACTGCGGGCTGAAGCGGACGACCCGCCACGGCCTGCTGTACTGCGACCACTGCGACACGTCCGGATGCTCGGGACACTGCACCCGATGCTCCGCCTTCCACGAAGGACTCAGCCGGCGAGTGTTCGGAGGCGGCAGACCATGATGCACCTCGTGCGGTTCTTCGTCGCGATCGGCGTCGCCGTCATCCTGTTCACCGTCAACGTGATGCACCGCAGCCGACGCGCCCCGTACTTCACCTCACCCTCGACTGAGCGTCGAGCCGACATCAGGTAGCCAGACCAACCGGCACCCGAGGGGGAACAGCCGGTTCAGGGGGCGAGCGCGGGGTGCGACCGCTCGCCCCCGACCCACCGCGACGGAGACACCATGGTCGGCGACGCAGCTCACTGCACGTGCGGCCACTGCCGCCGCTACGAGCAAGCCAAGAAAGACTTCAAGACTGCATGCCGGAAGGCGGCGCTGCCGTGCTGGCTTTGCCAGCAGCCCATCGACTACGACCTCGCGTGGCCCGACACCGAGTCGTTCAGCCTCGACCACTTCCTACCCCGTGCTGACCGACCCGACCTCACCGAGGTGTGGTCCAACTTCCGGCCAGCACACCTGTCGTGCAACTCATCCCGAGGCAAGCGCGAGCCGAAGTCCATGGGTACTCCCAGCCGCGCCTGGTGAGAACCACAAGCAGCCCCGGCTGATCCCCGAGGCCAGAGAGGCCCGACGAACTCCAAGGTGTCGGGCCTCTCGCATCCCTTGGAGAGCGCGATGACGCGAACGAAGACCGACAAGTGCGCCCAGTGTGGCGCCTTGAAGTGGACCGGCACGAAGACCGGCCTCTGTCGGCGATGCACACCGCAGAACCAGCCCAGCCAGATCACCCGAGCACTAGAGAGCGGCGACCCCCGCGCGGTGATAGCCGCCGTCAGGCTGAGGGTCGAGCTCGACCGAGCATCCGGGTGCTGGATATGGACAGGCAGCATGCATCACGGTTACCCAGTCCTCCAGCGCGAGAACGGCAAGGTCAGGATTCACCGGGGTCGCTCGAGGCGAAGCTCGGCGCCAGCCTTGGCCCGATGCCAGCTCACCACAGCTGCGCGAACAGGGCATGCGTCAACCCGGACCATCTCCAAGCGGTCACCGAGTTGGAGAACCGCGCAGAGATGATGGCACGCAAGGCGTATCGCGACCGCATCCAAGAGCTCGAAGCCGCACTCGCCACCGTCGCTCCCGACCATCCCGCCCTCCGCGTGCTCAGCGTGTAGGGGGGAGGGGGTCGGCGACTTCGCACCCGGAGGGCGACGGACCGCGCCGGAGGGCACTCCTCTCTCCCCTCGCCTCACGGGGGGGGTCGCGCGCGCACGCGAGGGCGGTGCATCGTGTCTGAGCGGATGGTCGTCGTGCTGTGCGGCCCGCCTGGGGCGGGGATGTCGGATGCGGCTCGCGCCTCGGGGCTCGTCGTGCTCGATCGCGACGATCCGTGGTGGCATGGCGAGGCGGAGTTCGCCGACGCGATGCGATCGCTCGCGGGCGACCGGGCCGCGCGCGCGGTCGTCGTCCGCGCCGGCGCGACGTCGTCGGCTCGAGCGAAGGCTTCCGCGCTCTGTGGTGCGACGCACGTGTTCGTGCTGACCGCGCCGATGCACGAGCTGCGCCGACGCCTCGCTGGGCGAGGTCGCGCGGGCATGGCTCGTGCGATGGCCGGTGTCGAGGGGTGGCTGAAGGCTTTCGAGCGGTCGGACGGGGTTCTGGACTTCCCGGGCTGGGATCGGATCGCCGAGGCGTCAGTCGGGATGGGTTCCACGAGCAGGGAGTGGTGATGGGCCGGGTTCGCGATGCGCTCGACATGTCGGTCGACGCCGCGGTGCACCTCACCGATGACGACGCAGGCGCGATCGAGGCGGCCCGTGCGCTCGCCGACAAGATCGACGCCTGGGACGTGATCGTCGAGTGGGCGATGGACGACATCACTGCAGGCGGCCTCCGCGAGGGCGGCCGCCCCGCGGTCCCGCAGAACGACAACGTCTCGCTCGCGTCGTACCTGAAGTACCTCGAGGCGCTCGGGCTGACGCCGAGCGCTCGGAAGGACCGGAAGCCGTCGACGGCGACGCCCGGTGTCGGCGCGAGGAAGAAGTCGGAGGCGACCGATGGCGGCGAAGGCGACGGGTCGGCGCTCGGGGCGCTCCGCCTCGTCAAGGGCGGCCGCTCCGCGTAAGCCGCGCGTCGGCTCCGAGACCCCCCGGGTGTGGACGCCGCCGCTGCGCGAGCTGACCCCGGAGACGACACTCGGGTACGCCGTCATCGAGTTCGCCGCCGCCGTGTGCGGCATCACGCTGTTCCCGTGGCAGAAGTGGCTCCTGATCCACGCGCTCGAGCTCGCGCCCGGCCTCACCGTGTCGACGATCTGGGAGCGCGGGCCGCTCGAGCCGATCTTCCGCTTCCGCCGCATCGTCGTGCTCGTCGCCAGACAGAACGGCAAGAGCACGCTGTCGCAGGTGCTCTCGCTGTTCTTCCTCTACGAGCTCGGCACTGACCTGATCCTCGGCACTGCGCAGGACCTCGACACCGCCGAAGAGGTCTGGGAGGGCGCCCTCGACATCATCGAGGAGACGCCCGAACTCGCCGCGCGTGCCGCGAAGCCGATCATGGTGAACGGCAAGAAGACGATCCGCCTCCTCTCCGGGGAGCGGTACAAGGTGAAGGCCGCGAACCGGAAGGCCGGCCGCGGCCTCTCGGGCGATCTGATCCTTCTCGACGAGCTGCGCGAGCACCAGTCGTGGGATGCCTGGGCGGCGATCACGAAGACGACGAACGCGCGCCCCGCGGCGATGGTCTGGTGCATGTCGAACGCCGGTGACGCGACGTCGGTCGTGCTGCGCCACCTTCGGAAGCGCGCGCACGAGGCGCTCGGCGACCCCGACGGCATCGTCGCGGCAGAGCAGATCGAACTCGCCCCCGACCTCACGGGCATGCCCGACGACGTCGACTTCGACGAGGTCGACCCTGAGCTGCTCGACGAGGTCGACCCTGAGCTGCTCGACGAGTGGGACGACGAGCTCGAGGAACTCCTCGGCGGCGGGTCCGACATGGGCCTCTTCGAGTGGTCTGCCCCTCCCGGGTGCCCGGTCACCGACATCGACGGCATCCTGCAGGCGAACCCGTCCACCGGGTACTGCATCGCGCTGCGCACGCTGCTGCAAGACGCGAAGGAAGACCCCGAGTGGGTGTTCCGCACCGAGTGCCTCTGCCAGTGGTCCGACGGCACGCTCGAGGGGGCGTTCCCCGCGGGAACGTGGGAGGCCGGCTGGCCGCTCGTCGACAAGGAGCGCCCCGAGCGCTCCGAGCCGGCGTCAGCGATCGCCGAGGCATCGGAGCTGACGTTCTGCGTCGACGTGTCCGTCGACCGGTCGAAGGCTCACATCGGCGTCTGCGGTGACCGCGAGGACGGCATCCCGCACATCGAGCTCATCGCCTCCCGCCCGAACACCGACTGGGTCGTGTCGTTCCCGCGCGACAAGGATGGCCGCGAGATCGCGACCGGGTGGTTCGCCGAGCGCGTCGCGAAGTACGGCACGATGCGCGTCGTCGTCCAGTCGCGCGGCGCCCCCGCATCATCGCTCGTCGACGACCTCGAGAAGATCGACGGCGTCGAAGTCGTGAAGTGGGAAGGCGCTGACCTCGGCATCGGCACCGGGCTCATGTTCGATCGCGTCGCGCTCCCCGAGCGCGCCGGTGTTCGCCACAACCAGCAGCCGCTGCTCGACCTCGCGGCAACCGTCGCCGTCGCGAAGTACCTCGGCGACGGCGCAGTCGTGTGGGACCGCCGCCACTCCCCCGCCGACATCGCACCGCTCGTCGCAGTGACGGGCGCCCTGTGGGGGCACATCCGGCCGAAGCCCGTCTTCGAGACGCCGCCCGCCGAGATTTTCTGAGGAGGACGTCGTGAAGCTCGACCTACTGCCCTGGGTGTCCATCTTCCTCGTCGTGGCCGGATTCTTCGCCCTCGTCATCGGGATCTGGATGTTCGTGGGCCCCGCGCTCGCGCTCGTCACCGCAGGTGTGTTCTGCACGACGCTCGGCGTCGCTCTCGCGAAGGGGTGGATGTAGATGGGTTCCATCTGGTCGCGCGCATTCCGCCCCACCGACCCGGGCCTCGCCGAGCAGGCGATCGAGGCGAAGACCGCGCAGAACTTCGGCGCGTTCGCCCGACTCCTCGGCGGCGGCCTCCACGACCCGGAGTACCCCGGCTCGTCGTTCCTCTCGCACGTCGAGCACGGGTACGCGCGCAACGAGCTCGTCTACGCGTGCATCACCGAGCGCGCCACGTCGATCCCCGACGCCCCGCTGCGGGTCTACGACGCGCTCGGCCGCAAGTCGGAGCCGCTCGAGGATCACCCAGTGCGCCGGCTGCTCGCGAACCCGAACCCGCTCATGGCGGACGTCGAGCTCGACGAGCTGCTCGAGCTGCACAAGTGCCTCGCCGGCAACGCGTTCTGGGAGGTCGTCTCCGACCGTGCCGGGCGCCCCGCCGAGCTGTGGCCGCTGCGGCCCGACCTCATCAAGGTCAAGCGCGGCCGGAACACGGTCTCGTACGGATACTCCCCCGACGGCGGCGGCCGCTACGTCGACGTCGACGTCATCCACTTCCGGATGACGTCACCCCTCGATCCCCTCGGAGGGATGGCGCCGATGCGCGCCGCGCTCCGCGGCACCGCGCTCGACAACGAGGCGACGAACTACGTCACCGCCCTCCTGCAGAACCACGCGATCCCCGGTGTGGCGATCACGATGGGCAACCTCGAGCAAGTGCTCGACGAGTCCACCACGAACCGTCTCACCGAGAAGTGGAAGCAGAAGTTCGGAGGCAAGCGCCGCGGCGAGCCGGCGTTCCTGCAGACCGGGATGGAGATCAAGGAGCTCGGCTCCTCGCTGAAGGACCTCGAGTTCCCCGACCTGCGGACGATCAGCGAGTCGCGCATCTGCATGTCGTTCGGCGTCCCGCCGATCCTCGTCGGCGCGAAAGTTGGCCTCGACCGGTCGACGTTCGCGAACTACAAGGAAGCGCGCGCGTCGTTCTGGGAAGAGACCCTGATCCCGGCCCGCAAGAAGGACGCCCGACTGGCGATGGCGCTCCAGCGCCGATTCGCTGGCGCGGGCGCCCGTCGAGTGGAGATCCGGCCGGACTGGTCCGAGGTCGAAGCGCTCCGCGAGTCCGAGCAGGCGCGCTGGGAGCGCGCGACGAACGCGTTCCGCGCCGGCGGCATCACGCAGAACGACTTCCGTCGCGAGGTCGGAATGCAGACCGTCGACGGCGGCGACGTGTTCCTCGTTCCGTCCGGTGTCATCGCGACCCGCGACGTGTCCGGCGTTACCGAACAGGTCGACGGGACGGACAACCCGACCGAATCAACCGAGACCGAAGGAGGGGCGTGATGCCCGGTATGGATCGACTCACCGTCCCGATCGAGTGGAAGGCAGCTGCCGACGGGTCCGGCACGCTCGAGGGCTACGCCTCGACGTTCGGAAATGTGGACCTCGGCGGCGACATCGTCGTGAAGGGCGCGTTCCTCAAGACGATCGCCAACATCAAGGCCAACGGCATCCCGCTGCTCGCCGATCACGTCGCTTCCACCGCCTCGGTGCTGGGAACGATCTTCGACGCCAAGGAGGACGCCGGCGGCCTGCGCTTCAAGGCGCAGTTCTCGTCGGCGCCATCGGCTCAGGACGTGCGGATCAAGCTGCTCGAGGGCCACCTGAAGACGATGTCGATCGGCTACGAAGCGGTCGACTACGCGTACAAGGACGTCGCCGCCGGCAGGGTTCGACTGCTCAAGGAGCTGAAGCTCTGGGAGACGTCGGTCGTCGTGTTCCCCATGAACCCGGAGGCACTCGTGTCGCGGGTGAAGTCGATCGCCGGTGCGCTCGACGGGCACACGCGAGCCGCCCTGGCCGCGGAACTCGCGGAGAAGTCCACGGCGAACGAGGTCCGAGACCAGCTCAACGAGCTCGTTCGCGAGGCCTACGGATCGGACGGCGTCGACGTCTGGATTCGCGACTTCGACGAGTCGAAGGTGTGGTTCACGGTCATGTCTGCGGACGAGACCGGCACGTTCCAGCAGGACTACGAGTCCGACGACGACAACGGCTTCACGCTCACCGGCGACCGGATGAAGGTTCGCCTGGTCACCAACTACGTCCCCGACGGCAAGTCGGCGACGCTCACGATCACCCCCGTCGACGGGGCGCAGCTGGGCGACGAGCCCGGTGAAGGTGAGCCCGACGAGGGTTCGCAAGAGCAGGCGGGCGACGACCCCGCCGATGGTGCGTCTGACGAGGGCGCGCATTGGGACCGCTGGGCCAGCGAGGCGCTCCTCAACGGCAACGATCCCGACGCAGTAGCGGACCCGGCCGACGTGGCTGGTCTCCGCACCCTTCTGGAGCTGAACGAGACCGCACTCGGTCTCGGCTCCACCGACACGGATACGGAGTAGCCACCATGGCACACCCCCTTCTGGAACGCGCCGCGCAGCACACCGCCCAGGCGCGCGCCATCAACGACGAGTTCGAGGGCAAGGCCATGCCGGCCGAGGCCGCGAGCTCGATGAAGCAGCACCTCGCCAAGGCGTCGGAGTACCGCTCCCGCGTCGAGGCCGAGGCCGAGCTCAAGGCGAACGAGGCGTGGATCTCGGAGCCGCAGTACAAGCACGACATGACCGGCGGCGGTTCGATCTCCGAGAGCTTCGGTCACGGCGAGATCATCCTCGAGTCGGAGCGCAAGGAGCTGCAGCGCAAGGCGTTCCACAGCTACCTCAAGCACGGCATCGACGGGCTCTCGCGCGAGGAGAAGTCGGCGCTGGTGGAGGACTCCACCTCCGGCGGCCAGAACCTCGTGCCGTCCGACTTCGCGGGCACCATCACCAAGGAGTACGCGCGCCTCGCGGTCATCCGCAACCTCGCCGCGATCCGGCCGACGACCTCGAACAAGGTCGACGTCGGCTCGGTCACGATCGCGGGCGGCGGCTGGGGCAAGCTCGAGTTCGCCGGCTCGACCACGACCGACGGCATGGGCGCCGACCCGAACGCGGCGAAGGACACCATCGAGGTGTTCGACCTCACCGCGCTCGTCAAGCTCGGCGTCGACGAGCTCGACGACGCCGACACCGTCGAGGCGATCATCCGCGACGCGCTCGCGCAGAAGTTCGCGGAGCAGGAGGACGACGCGTTCGCCTTCGGCAACGGCAGCGCGAAGCCGACCGGCATCGCGTTCGGCTCGGCGATCACCCAGAAGGTGACCGCCGGCGCCGCCGACACCCTCGTCGGCGACGACATCATCAAGCTCGCCTACGCGGTCCCCGCCTGGGCGACCCGCAACGCCGTGTACCTCGGGAACGGCTCGGTCGCACAGGCCGCCTCGCTCCTGAAGGACTCGAACGGCGGCTACCTGTGGAAGGAGTCGCTGCGCGCGGGCGAGCCCGCGACGCTGAACGGCTACGCCTTCCACCGCGTCGACGGCCTCCCCGCGATCACCGCCTCGACGGGCGCCATCAACACCTCGCTGGTGTTCGGTGACGTCCGCCAGGGCTACCTGATCGCGGACCGGGCCGGCATCACCGTCCAGCGACTCGTCGAGCGGTACGCCGACGAGGGCAAGGTCGGGCTGCTGTTCAAGAAGCGCGTCGGCGGCGGCGTGATCCGCCCCAAGGCGTTCTCGGCGCTCATCATCTGACGCCACGCTGTGGGGCCCGCTTCGGCGGGCCCCACAGCACCGAGGTGTCGCGCACAGGCGCGCAGCGCTCGCCGTCGGCGAGCAGCCCTCCCGGTTCGACTCCGGACGGCACCACCACCAACAACACACCACCGAGGGAGACCATGATGAAGGTCCGAGTTCTGGCCGGGTTCGTCGACGCGCGAGCCAACTTCCGATCGTTCGTCCCCGGCGATGTCGTCGACCTGCCGAAGGAAAAGGCCGAGGCCCTCGCCTCGAGCGGGCATGTCGAGGTCGTCGCGCAGGAGAAGCCCGGCGCGCGCCGCCAGACGAAGGTGAGCAAGCCCGCCGAGACGAAGGCCCCGGAGCCCACCGAGCAGGCTCCCTCGGAGGCGCCCGTCGAGCATCTGGCCGAGGAGCCCACCAGTGCCGACGACTGAGCCGGCGCCCGTCGGCGACGTCGCAGTCGCGTGGGTCCACAGCGACCAGGTCGACGCATCGTTCTTCCACTCGTTCATCGCCGCGCAGATGCACGACGTCTTCGAGGGCGGGCTCCGCATCGGGCGCACGCTGCCCTCGCGCTGCGCGTCCGGCGGGCTCGTGAAGGCCCGCAACAACACCGTGAAGGCGTTCCTCGCCGGCGACGAGCAGTGGCTCTGGTGGGTGGACACCGACATGGGGTTCGCCGCCGACTCGCTGCACGCGATGCTGTCGCTCGCCGACCCCGCCGAGCGGCCGATCGTCGGCGGCCTGTGCTTCGCGCAGATGGAGCGCGAGCACGACGGCTTCGGCGGGTTCATCACCGAGGCGATCCCCACCCTCTACCGGTGGGCCGAGCTCGGCGACGGCATCCGCGGCTTCACGTCGTGGCGGGACTACCCGCGCAACGCGATGTGCGAGGTCAACGCGACCGGGTCGGCGTTCCTGCTGATCCACCGCAGCGTGTTCGAGCGGATCGCCGCTGAGTTCGGCGAGACCTGGTACGACCAGATGCCCGCACCGGACGGTGTCGGCCTGCTCGGCGAGGACCTCTCGTTCTGCGTGAAGGCCCGCCACGCGAAGGCGCCGATCTTCGTGCACACCGGCATCAAGACCACCCACCGGAAGCCGCGATGGCTCGGCGAGGCGGACTACATCCACCCCGACGACTTCCCCGAGGAGGCCGCAGATGCAGGTGTCACCCACTGATCTGGCAGCCTTCCCCGGCGCGCCGTTCGTGCAGGAGCACATCAACGCGGTCGTCGCGAAGCTCGAGCGCGCGCTCGGCTGGCACGTCGCCCCGTCGAAGGAGGAAACGCTCACCGTGCGCGCCGGCGGCGACCGCATGCTCGTGCTGCCGTCGCGGAAGGTGACCGCGGTCGCCGAGGTCCGCAGCGGCGGCGCCGTGGTGTCGTCGGGCGACTACGTGCTCACGGGCGCCGCCGAGGCGATGCTCGAGGGCTACTGGTCCGGCACGTACGAGGTCGACGTCACGCACGGCTTCGAGACCGTGCCGGCCGACCTGCTCGGCGAGATCGCCGCGGCGTGCGTCGCGTTCCGCACCGACCCGTCGCTCGCGGCGTGGTCGTCGGGCCCGTTCTCCGCGACGCTCCGCGGCCCCGGCCAGGGCGCCGGGCCCTCGTCGACGTTCTACGCGTACTCGGTCAATCTGGGGGTGTGACGTGGTGCAGCTGCCTCCCGGCTTCCTGCCGCACACGGTCACCATCAAGCCCCTGACCGGCTCGGGGGGTCTCGGCAAGACCTACGGGGCGCCGTTCACGGCCTTGGCGATGGTGCAGGACGGCTCGCGCATGGTGCGCAACGCCGCGGCCGCCGAGGTCGTGTCGACGACGCAGGTGCACTGCGAGTTCTCCGTGATCGCGCCCGTCGGGTCGCTCGTCACCGTGTGGGCCGGCACCGGCCGCGAGCGCACGGCCGAGGTGCTCGCAGTCGCTGGCTCCGATCACCCGGTCATCCCGGGGCACCAGACGCTCGCCCTGAAGTAGCCGAGGGGGTCTCGATGAAGATGCACACGCCGATCCTCACGGCCGTCGAGCAGGCGGCGCGCGAAGGTCTCCGCGAGGTCGGCCGCGAGGTGCTGAAGCGGGCGCGCGAGCTGTCGCCGACCGACACCGGCGAGTCGGACAAGTCCGGTTTCGTCGCGATGGACGACCTGACCCTGCAGGTCGGATTCAAGTCGCCCGTGTCGAAGTGGAACCACGAGAACCTCGACTGGCAGCACCTCGACGGTGGCGAGCCGAAGTTCCTCGAGAAGGCGGTCGAAGAGGTCGACATCGAGGCGCGCATGGCCGCGAAGGTGCGTGAGCACCTTGGATGAGATCACTCCGAGCCTCACCGATGTCGAGCTCACTAAGGCGATCGCCGCGTTCCTCGGCGAGATCGACGGGTGGGCGTGGCGGCCGGACGGCCCCGTCTACACCGATACCGAGGTCGGCGTCGACTACGGCGCGATCCAGGCAGACACCAACCGCCGCGTCGGCGTCCGCGTCTACATGACCACCGACGAGCAGCACCTCGCCGTGCGACGCATCCAACTGCGATCCCGCGGCGCGCCCGGTGATCCGACGGGCGCCGACGAGCTCGCCGACGCCGCGTTCGCGCGGCTCCAAGGCCTCTCCCGAGTGGGGGGAATCAGCGGCGTCAGCCGCCTGTCCATGGCTCCGCTCGGGGCCGACGCGAACCGCCGCGAGGAGCGGACGGACAACTACATCATCACTCTCGACAACCAGGAGGCTCTCTCATGAGCGAAGCAGTTCCCCTGCCCGCCGGCTCGACGCTCGGAAAGAGCTTCGAGTACGGCATGGACGTCAACCTCGGCACCTACGACACGCCGGACTGGCAGCCGATCCGCCGCATGAGCGGCTACCAGCCGACGTACACCCCGACCACCCAGGACGCACAGACGTACGACGACCTCGGCGCCGCCAACCAGGACGTGACCGGCTGGTCGCACGCGCACGCGTTCAACGTGCAGGTGAACCGTTCGATCACGACCGGCGCGTACCTGCCCGAGATCGAGGCGATCCGCGCGCGCACCCTCCCTTCGGCGAAGGGTGCTGCGGCCGTCCTCGACGTCCGCTGGTACCACAAGCCCGAGTCGGGCGAGCCGAACCCGACCGATGCCGGCCGTGGCTTCGTGACGGTCGCGTACCAGCGCCAGAACACCGGCCCGAACGGCGAGATCGAGCAGTGGTCGGTCACACTCACCGGCAAGGGCCCGTACGAGGAGATCGCGAACCCGTTCGCGGGTTGGGATGCTGAGCCGGCACCGGCGATCATCTCGATCACGCCGTCGGGCCAGGGCGAGGGCGACCAGATCGTCATCACCGGTAGCGGGTTCCTCGGTGCGACCGACGTGAAGTTCGCTGCCGTCTCGGCGTCCGCGTTCACCGTCGTGTCCGCCACCACGATCGTCGCCTCGCTCCCGGCCGGGTCAGCAGGCTCGGTCAACGTCACCGTGATCACGCCGGTGGGCACCTCGCCCGCCAAGGCCTACACGCGGGTGGTGTGAGCATGGGTGCCGTCGACTTCGCGGAGTGGGTGACCCCGGACCTCGAGATCACCCTGCCCGGCGCCGACGGCACCCCCGGGGGCCGCACCTACATGGTGCGGCCCCCGAGCGTCGAGGCTATGAAGATGGTGCTCGCCGCGGCCGTGCGCGCCGAGGTTCGCCTCGGTCTCGAGGAGGGCCCGATCCCCGACGAGGTGCAGCAGGTGCTCGACAGTATCGGCGACAGCCACCCGGCGCTCGGCGACGACGTCTACGAGCGCATGCGTGCGGATGGCGTGCCGGCGTCGTGGATCGACCGAGTCGCCTACTACGCGACGTTCTTCTGGGCGAAGGGCCGCGCCTACGCCGACCGGCTCGCGGTCGTGCTGTTCGCACCGCCGGACGTCGAGTCGACCCCGGAGGCTGATGCCTCCCCAAAAGCCTGATCACCGCCGAGGACTTGGCGCCATACGGCATCGGCGAGCCCGATGACGAGGGCTGGTACCTCGACTATCGCCCGCTGCCGGCGCATCTGAAACCGAAGATGCCGTCTGCCGCATCGGTCGCGGCCGGCGGGAGTCCTCAGGCGGAGATCGACGGATCGGTGCTCGCGCTCGTGCAGCACTGGCGGCTCGTCGTCGCCGAGCTCGCCGAGCGTGGTATCGACCTCTACGATCCCGCCGTCCTCGCGCGGCCGTGGCCCGGCATCCGGGCGGTGATCTTCTCCCTACTCGACTCGCCCACGCGCCTGCGTGCTGCCCTCACCCGGAGGTGAACGATGCCGCTCCGCGTTGCTGAACTCGAGACCCTGTTCACGGCCAACACCGACCCCGTCGCGAAGGCC
Organism: Agromyces sp. NPDC058064; assembly: GCF_042885275.1. Taxonomy (NCBI): domain Bacteria; kingdom Bacillati; phylum Actinomycetota; class Actinomycetes; order Micrococcales; family Microbacteriaceae; genus Agromyces; species Agromyces sp. NPDC058064. Next base: position 251,144 of record NZ_JBHVSE010000001.1, read on the forward strand.
GAGAAGGACATCCAGGCGACCGGCAAGCGGATCGAGTCGAAGCCGATCACTGCCAAGGTCACGGCGGACGAGAAGGGCGCCCTCGCCGGCATGGACCGGGTCGAGCAGGCTGCGAAGCGGATCGTCACGGCGAAGACGATGGCGACGGTCGACGCGAACATCGACCGTGCCGAGAAGTCGTTCATGCGCGTGTTCGAGCGCCTCGACTACCTCAAGTCGGTGGAGACCGAACTCGACGTGTCGGCCAACGTCAAGCGGGCCGAGGCGGAGCTGTCGAAGTTGCAGCGCAGCCTTGACGGGCTGCGCGCAGCGAAGGCCACGATGGAGGTCGACGCCGACACCGCACCCGCCGAGAGCGCGATCGACGATCTCGAGGATTCGGCGGTCGAGGGCGGCCGCCGAGGCGGCCTGGACGCCGGGTCGGCGCTCATCGGCGGCATCGTCGGCGCGCTCGCGAGCACTCCGATCGTGGGCGCGATCGCTGGCCTTGCGCACACCGTCGCGGACACGCTGCGCCAAGCCTTCACCGACGGCCTCGCGGTCGAGGCAGGCAACGACCGCCTGCAGGCACTCACCGGCTTGAGCGAGAAGGACACCGCCCGGTTCGGCCGCGCCGCAGGCGAGGCCTATGCGAACGTCTTCGGCGAGTCGATCGAAGCGAACATGGACACGGCACGTCTGGCGCTGCAGTTCGACATCATCGACCCGGAGTCGTCGACCCGCTCGGCGCAGAAGGTCGTGGAGAGCCTGTCCGGAATCGCCGACGTGCTCGACGAGGACGTGCGGCCGGTCGCGGCTGCAGTCACGCAGCTGCTCCGCACCGGCCTCGCGAAGACCGCCGATGAGGCGTTCGACATCCTCGCGACCGGCGCCCGCAACGGCGTGAACGCGTCCGAGGACATGATCGACACGTTCACCGAGTACCCGGCGCTGTTCGCTCGGCTCGGCCTCACGGGCGAGGAAGCGCTCGGGCTCATCAATCAGGGGCTCGACGCCGGCGCCCGCAACAGCGACCTCGCGGCAGACGCGCTGAAGGAGTTCCAGATCCGCGCGACTGACGCGTCGGAAACCTCCGCTGAGGGGTTCCGCACGCTCGGGCTCGACGCGGAGGAGATGACGGCGAAGATCGCTCGCGGCGGGAAGGACGCTCGCGACGGCCTCGCTCAGGTGCTCGACGGACTCCGCGAGATCGAAGACCCGGTGGCGCGGAACGCGGCCGCCGTGGCGCTCTTCGGCACGCAGGCCGAGGATCTCGGTGCTGCGCTCTTCGCGATGGACCTCTCGTCGGCGGTCGAGGAGCTCGATGGCGTGACGGGCTCGGCGAAGAAGATGTTCGACACCCTCGCGGGCAATGACGCGACGAAGATCGAGCAGGCTGGACGGAACATCGAGGTCGCGGCCGACGGCATCAAGGGTGCCCTGGCTGCCGCGTTCTCGGAGCCGCTCGGCGACTTCGCTGAGTTCGTGTCGCAGAACCGCGGCCCTGTGCTGCAGTTCTTCCTCGACCTGGCGAACAGTGCGATCGACTTCGGTATCTCGATGGTCGAGGGCACTGCGGCCGGGGCGGAGTCGCTCGGCGAGTTCGTGTCGGGCCCGCTCGCGGACGCGGCCGAGGGCATGCGGAACTTCATCAAGCTGTCGAACCCGTTCGCGGACACGTCGCAGCTCGATGGCCTCATCGACGGTATGAGGGAGTTCGACGACACCACGTCGGAAGCCGCCGACACGATGCGCGAGAAGCTCATCAAGGAGGGGCTCGAGCCCGCCCGTGACCGACTGAATGCGTTCGGCGAGGGCGCGGTCGCGATGGGCTTCCTGAACGATGCCTCGCTGCGCCTCGCTGGCGCGCTCGACCGCGTCGGCACCGATGCTGAGGGCGCGCTGATGTCGCTCGACGGTATCGACCTCGCGAATGTGCGGGCGTCGGAGTCGGGCCGTGCGCTCGAGGACCAGGTGCGCTCGGCGATCGCCGCGCTCGGCGACGAGGTGTCTGCAGCGGACGCGGCCGGCGAGAGCCAGGAGGCGCTCGCGGAGCGGTACAACGCCGGCACCGAGGCGCTCGTCGGGCAGCTCGAGCAGATGGGGCTGACCGAGGATCAGGCGCGGGCGCTGATCGACACCGTCCTGCAGACGCCGGAGTCGGCGACGACGACGTTCTCGTCGAATGCGAAGGCCGAGCAGGGCAAGGTGCAGAACCTCGCTGACCGCATCGTGACGCTGCCCGACGGCAGTGTCATCATCGTCGCCGACCGGAGCCCGGCGGATGCCGCCATGCAGTCGTTCTTCCGCGACTGGAACGGGACCACGGTCGCCGTGAACGTCGCGAACAAGAGGAATTACGCGCAGGGCGCGATCGTCGAGTTCATGGCAGCCGGTGGGCTGACGCCGATGGCACCGATCGCGCAGATGGTGCCTCCGTCGACATACCGCGTCGTGGGCGACCGCAGCGACGTGTCGGAGCTCTACGCCCCTCTCGACGGTTCGGCGCGCTCGTGGGCGCTGATGTTCGAGGGGTTCCGGCGGATGCCGGGGCGTCCCCCGGCGGAGTTCATGGCTGCAGGCGGCGTCACACCGGGGCCGATGCAGGGCGGCGTCGACATGGCGATGCTGCTTGGGTACCTGGCGGAGATCGCTGCGAACACGGACGGCGGCGTTCGGCTCCCGGTCGATCCGGTGCAGTCGGCACTCGGGTCCGGTTACAAGTCAGGCACGACGAGCGGGGCGGTGTAGCGCGATGTGGTTCGGTACTCGCCAGTTCATGCAGGAGATCGCGACACCTCTCATCCGGTCCGAGTACACCCGGGCCGGATGGGAGGAGTCGACGCAATGGACGAGCGGCCGCCGGTCGGTCGATGGTTCGCTGAACACGCACCGCGAGTACCGCTTCATCTGGCCGCACATGTCGCGCGAGAACGTGCAGCAGATCACCGCGTACGCCGACGGCGTGTACGGGCCCGGACCGTTCTACTGGATCGACCCGCTCGCAGCCGACATGAATGTGCTCCCGCAGTCCTGGGCGACGCCGTCGCTCGCCGGCTACGACGCGGTCCCGTTCGCTGGCGACGATCGCCCCGTCCTCGCGCCTCAGACGGACCAGTCGCAGCGCTACCCGTCCGAGAAAGCGGCTTACACGCTCGCGGCTGACACGCCGATGCGATCGCTCTACATCCCGATCCCGCCCGGGCACGTCGCCTGGGTCGGCGTGCACGGCGATGCCGACGCGACGGGTCGCGTGAAGGTCACCCCGTTCGAGGCTGCTGTCGCTGGCACCGCGGAGCATCCGACGATCCTGTCAGTCGCGACGTCCGTGCGTGTGAACACGATGGTCGAGGGGACGGGGCTCGAGCTCGCGCTCGACAACACCGACCCGGGCACGTGCACCCTCGCTGGTCTGATCGTGCAGGTCCTCCGCGAGGGCGTGTCGCCGGCGACAGGTGGGTTCATCCCCGGGCAGGGACATGCGGGCTGCAAATTCGACCCCCGATTGACCGAGATCCCGCTCGTGATCGACGGAGACCAGTCGTTCGTGCAGCTGTCAGGGAAGCTGGTGGAGGTCGGGTAGATGCACATCAAGATCGACGGGCACGCCGAGTGGGACTCGCGCGACGTCATCGTGAAGCAGGACGCGACACCGGTCGATGCGTCGGAGTCGTTCGGCTCGACCGGTTCGTTCTCGTTCGCAATCCCCGAGCGCGTCGACGCGAAGGCGCTGACCGGTGCCGTCGTCGAACTCGTCGACGGCGAGTTCACTCTGCTCGGCGTGATCGTCGCCGTCTCGGGGAACGGGCGCACGGCTGTCGCGACGGCATCCACGATCCTGAACCCGCTCGTCGCGAAGCGGAACGCGGCCCCGCACCTCGGGACGATCGCGACCTACCTGACCTACCTGTTCGGGCTCGTCGGCATGCCAGCACCCGCCGTCGACACGGAGATCGCCGACGCGCCGGTCGTGACGATCGGCTGGGCCGATGACGTCTGGCGCATGGTGAAGGCGTTCTGCGTCGCGCAGCGCGTCGAGGTGCTCGGCGTCGACGCGGAGATCGTCGTGCGTCCGTTCCGGCGCGAGCGCGCATCGCGCGCTGAGGAAGCCGACTACCGCTGGTCGACCGACGCGTCGCGTCTCGCGAAGCGAGTCGAGGCCTGGTACTACGAGAAGACGCCCGTCACGGACGCTCTGCTCCGCGGCAACCGCGACCCGATCGTCGCGAACCTCGGCGCAGGCGAGACAGTCGAGATCCGAGTGCCGCTCGAGGTGTCGCTGTCATCGGTCGACCAGCCCGTGTGCCTGGACTCCGTTCCGTACGCCGCGTCGAGCGCCTCCATGTACGCGGTGCGCGACCGCTGGGGCAAGCCTGTGGCGGCCTCGTACTGGCGCGACCACGGCGGCGACGTCGCGGTCGCGATCGGCGCCGACTCGCGCTCGATGACGATCACGATCACCGGGTGCCTCGACCTCAACCGCGCCCCGTACCAGCTCGCCGGCACTCGCAAGAAGGACGGCGAAGACCTCGACTACCCTACGCTCCGCATCGTCGGCTCGGGTGTCGCCTTCACGCGGAAGAAGCACAGCATCCCCGCATGCGTCGACGGGTCCGCGACCGAGGAAGTCGGGTGCGAGTTCGACAGCGTGTTCGTCGACTCGTGGGCGCACGCCCACTACCTGCTGCTGTGGGCGGCCGTGAAGTACGGCAGCCCGACGGTGCGCATCACCGGTGCTGCGAAGCTCGGCGCCGCGGCGGGAGCACGCCTGCGCGATGACTACGCCGAGTTCCGGGTGCGGACGCTAACCCGGGGCGCGTCGGGCAAGGCGTCATACGACGCCGAATTCGACACGACCATGGGCGACGTCGCAGACGTGTGGGCCGGGCGGACGCTCGGCGAGTTCGAAGACGCTCACACGACGGCTGCGGCGTTCAACGCTCACCCGCTCAAGACCTAAGGGAGGTCGCGTGTTCCCTCCGATCGATGCCCCGAACGAGCTGCGCCCGTTCCTTCTCGAGGTGCAGAAGCAGCTCGAAGCGAAGGATGCCCTGCTCGAGGCGCAAGGGCGGCACATCGCGCAGATCATGGAGCAGCTCGGGATGTCGGCCGGGGACGTGACGCGCACCAACGTGCAGGTCGAGACGAACCGGCTCGACATCATCGAGCTCAAGGGCCGGCCGGGGCTTCCCCCGGGGGCCGCGAGCGGGTTCGTTGTCGGCGCCGATGTGAACGCGGAACCGGTCTGGCTGCCGAAGGATGAGTGGCCGCTCGTTCGCGTCTACCTTGAGGCCGGAAACCTCACTTGGGACGTGTACAGCTACTCGGGCGCCGCATGGTCGGAATTCCTGCCGCCTCCGGAGATGTTCGACTTCGAGGGCGTCACTTACGTGCACTTCCTCCCGTTCGACGCTTCCGGCGTGCAGATCAACGTCGATTACGAGGTGCACCTGCGCCCGGTCGCCGAGGGGCAGCGGTTCCATATCGGGCTGCCGATGGAGTCGTACGGCACGTCATCGCAATTCTCGTTCTCGCTCTTCGGAGACCCGACGGGAACCTACAACTCGATCGTGTCTCTCGGGACACTGCACACGTCGCCGGCCGACCTGTACTACACGGGCACATCCATCCGGTTCATGGGCGCCGACGAGGACGGGAAGTTCTCCGTCGCACCAGAGTTCCGCGGGTGCTGGTCGGTTGAGGTTCGAGGCGCCGGCTACACTCTGTTCCCGGCATCGCGTCATCACCCAGATCCGCACCTCGCGATCCTCGACCCGTGGTACGTCGACAACGTGCGCACGCTCGGCGCTGACGGGCAGATCCAGTACGCCGACTCGACGCAGGTGAACGGCACCCGGTGGGATGACCCACCGACCGGAGGCGCTGCCCCCGACGCCTCGACGACCGAGAAGGGCATCGTCGAGCTCGCTGATAGCAGCGAGGCGACGGCGGGTACGGACGCCGTGCGGGCGATGACCCCGGCAACCACGGCGGCCGTCATCACGGCGCTGCTCTCCGGGACGCCGCTCGCCGAGGTCATCCGCGATGTGATCGGCGGCACCCTCGCCGAGGGCACCGGCATCGACATCACGGTGAACGATGCCGGCGACGCGATCACGATCTCGGCGACCGGTGGCGGGTCGACTCCCGACGCGACCACCTCAACGAAGGGCATCCTGCAGCTCGCCGGCGACTTCGCTGGCACCGCGGCGGCACCCGAGGTCGCGAAGATCGCCGGGGCGACCATCTCGGGCACCCCGGGTACTCCTGACGGCACGAAGGCGCTCTTCGGAGACGGCACATGGAAGGTGCCGGCAGGCGGCGGCGGGGCGACAGTCGGCGCAGCCGTCTACCTGGCGTCCTCCCTCGCGGCGGCGTCGGGCTCGCGGAACGTGGCCTTCGACACGACAGAGCGAGTCGACTCCGGGTTCACCTGGGACGGCACGGCGAAGACCATCACGGTCGCAGCGTCGGGTTGGTACGCGCTCTACGCGCACGTGCGCCTTTCCGCCACGGTGACGACCGCCGTCTCGGTCATCATCACCGCGAACGGCGCCACCTGCGTTCGTGGTGACGGGTCGACGTTCAACACCCTCAACGACATCTCAGCCTCGGGTATCGCATACCTCACGGCGGGTGACGTTCTGGCGGTGTCGTTCTTCTCGACGGCATCCTCGACGATCCTCGGCGAGGCTGCTCCGTCGCGTACCCACTTCCGGGTCGCGAAGATCTAGTCCCCTTCCCTTCGACGCCCCGCCAGGTGCGGGGCGTTTCGAATTTCCTCGGAAAGCAGGTGCCGTATGCCCGTCCCCGATCCCACCCCGCGCGGCATCCCGCTTATCGATCGCAGCGTGCCGGTCGAGTTCCACACCGCGTACAACGCGCAATCCGAAGCGCTCGACACCGCGCTCGACGACCTCGAGCAGGACATTCTCGACCGTCAGTTCGCCGCGACCGAGGAAGACCTCCCGACGACCGATAACTCGCTCGGTGACATCCGCCTCACGCTCGATGACCAGCAATTGTGGGTGTGTGTCGGACTCCCGGCCACCTGGGTTCGGACGAACTACCTCGACCGGGCGTCGACGAACCCGACCATGGGCGCCGGCTGGGAGACCCCGTCGATGAACAACCTCATCCGGCGGGGCGGGTTCGCCTACCTCGAGTTCAACGCGTTCCGGAGCACGAACCTCGCGCCCGAGGGAGTCGTGGTGCAGATCCCGCCCGGGTACCGGGGAACCATGCACCGGTGGACCGAGGCTTGGGCGACGTTCGGCCCGGACTTCGAGTCCTACCAGATCTACTACAACCCGTTCGAGCACGAGATCCGTACGCGCGATCTCATCCCAGCCGGGGCATCCCTCGCGGTGTCGATGGACTGGCCCACTGTCTAGGAGGCATCATGCGCGATCCATGGGCTGCCCTCCGAACGACCGGCACGTGGGAAGACCACGCGACCTACTCGCTCGGCGGCATCGACAAGCCCCTCGCCTACGGCACCACGCTGACCGCTCCCGCGGCCGGAGTTCTCCACACATCCGGGCGCCCGCGCGCTGGCGACGAGTTCCAGTGCGGATGGGTCGGCTCCGCCGGCCGCCGCTCGATCCTCATCCTCGACCGACCGCTCGAACGCGTCCGGCCATCGTCGGGCGCGCGGATGCTCGGCTGGTACGTCGAGTCGGGCGACCCGATGGTCGCGCTCGTGTTCCAGCACCAGTCGCGGTTCGGCGAGCACGGGCGCCACTTCGACGAGGGCGACCCGTACCCGATCGGCTGGTCGGGCGCCTCGGCGAACTTCGCCGACTGGGGCGGGGACGTGCACCTGCACTGGCACGGCCTCACCGCGCGAGGCGAACGGGTGAACCCGCTCGCGTACATCGGCGCCGCCTCGTCCGGGGCAGGCGGCAGCATCATCGATCCGAAGGAGGCCGACGTGGCCACTCACAAGACGTTCCAGTGCCAGCAGGACTTCAAGATCCGGACGAAGTGGCAGCGCTTCCCCTGGCGAACCACTCCCGACAGGCAGGAGAACCTCGCGCAGGGCACCGGCGGCCCCGGCCTCTACGACGTCCTGCTGAACTTCTACGTGAAGGACTTCCCGGCGACGTCGCAGATCGAAGGTCGCCTCGTCGTCGTGAACGCGAAGAGCGGCGCAGCATCGGCCGGGTATGCGTTCACCATCGACGGCTCGGTCTCGGGCCAGGTGCGCGCCGCGATCCCCGCGCGCGTCAACGTCCCCGCCGGGTCGCTGCTCGTCCTCGAGCTGCGCACCCTCAAGGGCCTCGAGCCGACGCTCGACCTGTGGGGCGCCGACATCGCGAACCTCGTCGTCAGCTGATGCCGGAGTGGCTCGTCAGCATCATCCTCGGCGTCTTCACGCTGATGGGCGCCGTGGTCGCGACCATCGGCGGCGTGATGATCGCGAAGATCAACACCGCGAAGAAGCACGCGGAGTCCGCTGCCGCGTCGTCGGCGACCGCCGCGGAACAGACGGCGAACTCGCACAAGACGAATCTGCGCGACGACATCGACAAGCTCACGAGCATCGCTCAGGCCGCCGTCGACACGGCACAGGCCTCGGTCGATGCGGTCAAGACCGTGCAGAAGGACATCGGCGGTCTCCGCGAGGAGAACCGGCTCGACCGGAAAGCGGCCGATGAGCGGATCAGCTCGGTCGAACGTGCGCTGCTCAACCACCTCACGAACACGAAGGAGTAACACCATCATGGACATCACGTTCAGCCTCCCGCCGGCGATGATCCTTGGCCTGATCGTCTCGACGGTCCTGCCGCTGCTCGTCGGCCTCGTCACGAAGACCGTCACGAGCCCCGCCGCGAAGGCGATCCTGCTCGCGATCCTCGCCGCGGTGCTCGGCGTCCTGACCGAGCTGCTCGCGGCCGTCCAGGCCGGCACCTCGTACGACATCGGCCGCGGCGTGCTCGTCGCTCTCGTCGGGTTCCTCGTCGCCGTCGGCATGCACTTCGGCCTGTGGAAGCCGACCGGTGCCGCGCAATCCGCGCAACGCATCGGCGACCCCGCGCACCGCGCCTGAACCACCCCTGCAGCGCCCCTTCTCACCTTCGGGTGGGGAGGGGCGCTTTCGTCGTGCCCGGGAAGGCGTCGACGCCGCCGCTCGAGCGCGCCTGGGGCCCGTGCGCACTGATCCATGCCTGGTGCACCCGCGCGCATGCCTCGCGCAGCGTGCCGCCGTAGCCAAGAAGCTCGCCGCCGAGCTCGCCCCGATACCTCGGCACGCCGTCGACACGCACGATGCGCACGCGCCCGTACTCGTGGCCGTACTGGTCGGAGAGCACCCACACGCCGAACTCGGTCTCGACGGCCGCGAGGATCGGATGCCACCTCGGCTCTTCACGCGGCGGCATGGTGGCCTCCTCTTTTCCGGACTGCGAGTGCAGCCTGGTACACCTCCCACACCATCTCGGCGGCGAGGCGGAGCGCGTCGACGGGGAAGTACCCGAGGAAGTCGCGGTCGGCCTCGGCCGGCGCCCATGTGTCGGCGCGGAGCAGTTGCCGGGGCGGGGTGCCGGCGTCGACTTCGCGGATGATCGCGATGCGACGTTCGCCGTCGAACTGCACCCATTCGCCTCGGGTGACGGATCTGAGGTTTGGTGACCAGTAACGCAACGGGCCGGGGCTCCTTTCGTTGGGGACGAATGGCGGAGCGCGCCGGCCCGCGCGGGTCTAATTCTAGGAATGCCCCTCTGACGCTGGGAAGTCAAGGGGGTGCGGAACGAGTGGTCGCAGCGTTGGATGGGTGATGTCGGGCACCGAGGGGGACGTTCCGACTGCAGGCTGGTCGAAGACTTAGAAACCTCCCAGGGACGGTCGACGGCCAGCCTGCTCAGGGGCTGGGCCCGGGTTTTCGTGGATCGACCGACACCCGGGCCCGTCAGCCTGTGATGGTGCGGTAGAGCAGCTGATAGCCGTCCGGCACTTCAGCCTCAAGCGCAGCGCACGCGGCCGCATAGCCGGCGCCTTCGGCGGTGATCTCCTCGGTACGCGCCGCGCGGATGACGCCGGTCGCGGTGGTAGTGCCCGCCTTCATCGAGAAGTGCGCCCGCGCGAGCTCGAAGCCGTCCGGTACCTGCGCGCTGAGCGCGTCGTACGCGCTGCCGCGGTCATGGCCGTCGGCGACGATCTCGGACGCCGTGGTGGGACGGATGGTGCCGGTGAGGTGCATGCCCTCGATGCTACGTGCCCCCGAACGCGGGGGCGCCCGGGCCGCGCGGCCGTCGGTAGACTCGCGCGGCATGAGGCGCTTGCTCGGTTCGGTCATGCTCGCAGCGCTCGCCCTGACGGGGTGCACCGCATCGCCTAAGCCCTCCGCACCGCCGACACCGAGCACGAGCACGGATGCCGCCATCGTCCCCGATGTCGTCGGTATGGGTGGGCTCGAAGCAGCACAGGCGCTGAGCCAGGCGGGCCTCGCCGCCGCGCCACGTTGGAAGTCGACTGCGACGACGAACAGTGACCTCTTCGAGGTTCAGGAGCAAGACCCGGCCCCGGGCACTGAATCTCCGAGAGGCACCGAGGTCACCCTCATGGTGGGGTCCCCACCACTTCCTGAGTACGAAGTCGAGCAGGCGGGCGACCTTTTCGAAGTGACGGTCGCAGCGACGATCACGGCCCGGGATGCGCATTGGATCGTACGCGATATCGCAGACGCCACCGACGCGGACGGCGGCTACTTCGTGAGCATCAATTGCTCGATGGGAGGCACCGACCTCGTCGACAACCGGCAGGCGAACGGAAAGTTCGCGGTCGGTAAGCGCGGCGCGGCGTTGACGGGACTCGCGGTCGGAGCGAGCGAGTCGGAGATCGTCGAAGGTGCAACCTGCCCCTAGAGGGTTCGGTTGTACGCAGCGAACGGGAGTGCGAACCACAGCGCCGCCCACAGAGCCAGCCGCGCGACGTGGGCGAGCACGGCGCGCATCAGGCGGGGTCGACCGAGACGATCGACAGGGAGCGCTCGGCCCGGTAGGCAACCGCACGGGCCGACGCGCGACACGAGGCCTTCACCGGGAGGGTGTGGCCGTCGGAGAACGTGACGATGAACATGCCACGAACGCTACACCCGGTGTAGAGGAATGTCTACACTCGGTGTAGCGTTTCAGGGCTACCCCTGACCCGTTACTGTGAGCCTGTGACCGCCCCCCTCGATCGCCTGCGCAAGACGACGGGCCGCCTCGAGCGGCACGACGCCGAGCGCGCGCGCATCATGGCCGAGCGCGACGCGCAGATCGCCGCGGCGCTCGCCGGCGGCGCCACGTGGTCCCAGGTGCAGGAGGCCTCGGGGCTGAACCCCTCGGCCGTCCGGAAAGCGCTCGAGCGCCACCGCGCTGCTCAGCCCTGAGCGAGGTCGACCGCGGGGTGCACCGGCACCTTGCATACTCGGCACACGAAGATGCCGGCGCGCGTCGCGAGCGTGCGGGTGCCGCAGCTCGGGCAGTCCGGCTCGGTGGGAATCAGGTCATCCATGAGGCTCACGGTAGACGGTGCGCGCCGCCCGCCGCCGGGGTTCTCCACAGCCTCTCGGCGCGCATAGGGTGCGCGATAGGGTGCACCACGGAAACGACGAAGGCCCCGGATCTCTCCGGGGCCTTGTCCTTACTGGAGCCGCCTGTGGGAATCGAACCCACGACCTTCTCATTACGAGTGAGACGCTCTGCCGACTGAGCTAAGGCGGCGTGACGACCGGCACGCGAGGCGCACCGACTGGCACGAGAGTCAATAGTAGCGGATGCGCGACCCTCCGGATGACCACTCGGGTTCGAGGGGCGGATGCCTCGCGGCTCGCGCCGCGAGGCCCCCGCACCCGATCAGCACTCGGGGTCGCTCGCCGGCACCGTTCCGTCGATGAGGTACGCCTCGACCGCCCCGTTCACGCACGAGTTCGACTTGTTGTAGGCCGTGTGCCCCTCGCCCTCGTAGCTCACGAGCACGCCGCTCTCGAGCTGGTCGGCGAGGGCGACCGCCCACTCGTACGGGGTCGCCGGGTCGCCGGTCGTGCCGACGACCATGATCGGCGCGGCGCCCTCGGCGTGGATCTCGGCGCGCTCGCGGTCGGACTGGTACGGCCAGTTGACGCAGCTGAGGTCGCCGTAGCCCATGTACGGGCCGATCGTCGGGGCGGCCTCGGTGATCGCCTCGGCCTTCTCGCGCATGACGGCGACGTCGGACTGGTAGGTGTAGTCGAGGCAGTTGATCGCCCGGAACGCCTCGGTCGAGTTGTCGAGGTAGGTGCCGTCGGGGTTGCGGCCGTTGTAGCCGTCGGCGAAGGCGAGGGCCGGGTCGGCGTCGCCGAACATCGTCGCCTCGAGCATGTCGCTCAGGTACGGCCAGGAGTCGGCGCTGTAGAGCGGGTAGATGATCGCCGTCAGCAGCGTGTCCGCGCCCACCATGCGGCCGTCGCTGCCGCGCAGCGGGCTCTGGTCGACCGAGGCGAGCAGGCGCCCGATCTCGTCGCGCGACTCGTCGACCGTGCCGTCGAAGGGGCATTCCTCGGAGGCGAGGCAGTCTTCGAGGTAGGCGTCGAGCGCCCGCTCGAAGCCGACGGACTGCGCCTTCGAGACCTCGAAGTCGCTCGCCGAGGGGTCGATCGCACCGTCGAGCACGAGACGGCCGACCTTCTCGGGGTAGAGCTCGGCGTAGGTCGCACCGAGGAACGTGCCGTACGAGAACCCGAGGTAGTTCAGCTGCTCGTCGCCGAGGACCGCGCGCAGCAGGTCCATGTCGCGGGCGGCGCTCACGGTGTCGACGTTCGGGAGGAGCTCGCCGGTGTTCTCCTCGCAGGCCGCCCCGAAGTCGGCCGCGGCGCTGCCGACGGCCTCGATCCACTCGTCGCTGCCGCGCTCGGCGGGCACGATGCCGTAGAGGTAGTCGTCCATCTCGGCGGCGTCGTAGCAGGCCACCGCCGACGAGCGGCCGACGCCGCGCGGGTCGAAGCCGACGACGTCGAAGCGCTCCTGCAGGGGCTCGCCGACCGCGTAGTCGAGCGAGTCGAGCACGAAGTCGTACCCCGAGCCGCCCGGGCCGCCCGGGTTCACGAGCAGCGAGCCGATCTTGTCGCCGCTCGCGACGTGGCGTACGACGGCGAGGTCGATCTCGCCCGCCGACGGGTCGTCCCAGTCGAGCGGGGCCTTGGCGGTGGCGCAGCCCATGCCGTCGCCGCAGCGCTCCCATTCGAGCACCTGCGTGTAGAACGGCTCGAGCTCGGCCGGGACCTCTTCGCCCGTGGGCGTCGACACGGGCGCCTTCTGCTCGAGGAACGAGGGCACGCACGCGCTCAGCGCGAGCACGGCGGCGAGTGCGGCGCCGACCGCAGCGAGGCGGCGCCCCCGCGGCCTCCGCCCGCTCGGCTCGTGACCCCGCGGTCGTCGGACGGTGCTCGGTGCGCTCATGCGGCTCCTCATCGGTGGTCGGTGGCTCGGACCGCGGAGACGAGCATCGCCTCGAGCGCGAGGGCCGGCTGCACGTTGCCCTCGATGCGCGTGCGCGCGGTCTGGATGGCGTCGAGGGTCGCGAGCGTGCGCGCCGGCGCGGCCGCCGCGGCGGCCTGCTCGATGCCCGGCAGCAGCTCGCGATTGACGAGCGGCACCTCGGCGGCGAGCTGCACGAGCAGGATGTCGCGGTAGAGCGAGGCGAGATCGACGAGGATGCGGTCGATGCCGTCGCGGAGGCTGCGCGTCGCCCGCCGCTTCTGGTCGTCCTCGAGGGCCTTGATCTGGGGCCGGAGCGCCGGCGGCACCGCCTGCCCGGGGGCGATGCCGAGGGAGTGCAGCGCATGCTCGCGCTCCTCGGCGTCGCGGAGCTCCGTGATCGCCTTCGCGTCGTCGCCGGCGATCTCGAGGTAGCGCGCGGCGGTCGTCACCGCGGTCGCCGTCGAGCGCACCCGCAGCGCGAGCTCGAGGGTCTCTGCCCGGCGCTCGCGCGCCTCGGCGTTGGTGGCGAGCCGGTGCGCCATGCCGATGTGGCTCTGCGCCTCGCGGGCGGCCCGCTCGGCGAGCTCGGCGTCGACGCCGTCGCGCCGCACCAGCAGCTCGGCGACGTCGGCGATGCTCGGCACCTGCAGGCGCACCGAGCGCACCCGCGAGCGGATCGTCGGGATGAGGTCGGCCTCGCTCGGGGCGCAGAGGATCCAGACGGTGCGCTCGGGCGGCTCCTCGAGCTCCTTCAGGAGGAAGTTCGAGGTCTGCTCGGTCATGCGATCGGCGTCTTCGACGATGATCACGCGGTGGCGGCCGATCGACGGCGCGTAGTGCGAGCGCTTCACGATGTCGCGCACGTCGTCGCGCTTGATGATCACGCCCTCGGTCGCGAGCACGTGCAGGTCGGGGTGGCTGCGCGCCTCGACCTGGATGCGCGTCGCCTCGTCGCCGTCGGGGTCGCCCGAGATGAGGGCCGTCGCGAAGGCGTACGCCAGGTTCGAGCGCCCCGACCCCGGCGGGCCGGTCACGAGCCACGAGTGCGTCATCTGCTGCGTGGCACCGGCGGATGCCCCGGCGTCGCCGCCGCGCGCCGCCTCGGCCGCGGCCCGGAACACGGCGATCGCCGCGTCCTGCCCGGTCAGCTCGCTCCACACGCTCACGGCTCCACGCTACCTTCCGCCGCCGACGACGGATTCAGCGGTCGCCCAGGAGCACGCCGACCCGCTCGCGGATCGCACGGGCGATCGCCTCGACCGGCTGCGCGGCGTCGACGACGAGGAACCGCTCGGGCTCGGCCTCTGCGAGCCCGAGATAGGCGGCGCGGACCCGGTCGTGGAACTCAGCGGCCTCGGCCTCGAGCCGGTCGTAGCGGGTGCGCGCCTCGTCGAGACGCCCGCGGGCCGCCTCGGCGTCGAGGTCGAGCAGCACGGTGAGGTCGGGGACGAGCCCCTCGGTCGCCCAGTCGGAGAGCCCGCGGACGGCGGCCGGATCGAGCACGCGCCCGGCCCCCTGATAGGCCACGGACGAGTCGATGTAGCGGTCCTGGAGGACGACCTCGCCGCGCTCGAGCGCGGGGCGGACGACCGTCGCGACGTGGTGGGCGCGGTCGGCCGCGTAGAGCAGGGCCTCGGCCCGCGGGGCGATGTCGCCGCGGTGGTGCAGGACGATCTCGCGCACCTCGACCCCGACGGCGGTGCCGCCGGGCTCGCGAGTGCGCACGACGGTGCGCCCCTGCCCGGCCAGCCACTCGCCGAGGAGCTCGGCCTGCGTGGTCTTGCCAGAACCGTCGCCCCCCTCGAGGGTGATGAACAGACCAGCACCGCTCACTTCTTCGACGCCGCCTTCTTCGTGGCCGGCTTCTTGGCGGGCGCCTTCTTGCGCGGCGCCGCAGGGCCCTTGTCGCGCTTGATCTGGAGCAGCTCCACCGCGCGCTCGAAGGTGATGTCCTCGACCGACTCGGCCCGCGGGATCGTCGCGTTCGTGGTGCCGTCGGTGACGTACGGGCCGAAGCGGCCGTCCTTCACCTTGATCGGCTTGCCGCTCACCGGGTCGTTGTCGAACTCCTTCAGTGCGCTCGACGCGCGGCGCGCACCGTACTTCGGCTGTGCGAAGAGCTCGAGGGCTCCGGCGAGGTCGATGTCGAAGATCGAGTCCTCGCTCGGCAGCGTGCGCGTGTCGGCGTCCTTCTTGAGGTACGGACCGTAGCGGCCGTTCTGCGCCGTGATCTCGACGCCCGACTCGGGGTCGGCGCCGACGACGCGGGGCAGGTCGAGCAGCTTCAGCGCGGTCTCGAGGTCGATCTCCTCGGGGTGCATGCTCTTGAACAGCGAGGCGGTGCGCGGCTTCGGAGCCGCGGCCTTCTTCGCGCCGCGCTTGGCCTTGGGGGCCTCGACCACCTCGCCCGTCGCGGTGTCGACGGTCGTCGCCGCCTCGGGCTCGGGCTCGAGCTCGGTGACGTACGGCCCGAAGCGGCCGTCCTTCGCGACGACCTGCTTGCCGTTCGCGGGGTTCACCCCGAGCACCCGGTCGCCCTGCACCGGCGCCTCGATGAGCTCGCGTGCCTTCGCCTCGGTGAGCTCATCGGGCGCGAGCCCCTCGGGCAGGTTCACCCGACGCGGCGTGGGCTCCCCCGTCGCCGACGGGGCGGCGTCGGGGTCGACCGTCTCGAGGTAGGGGCCGTACTTGCCGATGCGCAGCGTGATGTCGGGCGCGATCACGACCGAGTTGATCTCGCGGGCGTCGATCTCGCCGAGGTTGTCGACGACCTGCCGGAGGCCGCGGTGCTTGTCCGAGCCGAAGTAGAAGCTCGAGAGCCAGTCGACCCGGTCGGCCTCGCCCGCGGCGATGTGGTCGAGGTCGTCCTCCATCTCGGCCGTGAAGTCGTACTCGACGAGGTCGCCGAAGTGCTCCTCGAGCAGGCGCACGACCGAGAAGGCGATCCAGCTCGGCACGAGCGCCTGGCCGCGCTGGGTGACGTAGCCGCGATCGATGATCGTCGAGATGATCGAGGCGAACGTCGAGGGGCGGCCGATGCCGAGCTCCTCGAGTCGCTTGACGAGGCTCGCCTCGGTGTAGCGCGGCGGCGGGCTCGTCTCGTGACCCTTGGCCTCGAGGAGGTCGAGCGCGAGCTCCTGCCCCTCGGCCAGCTGCGGGAGCTTGGCGTCGCCCGAGGCGTCGTCGCGGTTGCGCTCCTCGTCGCGGCCCTCTTCATAGGCGGCGAGGAAGCCCCGGAAGGTGATCACGGTGCCGCTCGCGGTGAACTCGGCGATGGTGCCGCCGATCTTCGTCGTCGGCGCGGCCGGGGCGGGCGCCGAGGCATCCGTCGGACCGACCTCGATGGTGACGGTCGCCGTCTGGCCCTTCGCGTCGGCCATCTGCGAGGCGACGGTGCGCTTCCAGATCAGGTCGTAGAGGTCGAACTCGCGACCGCGCAGTGCGCCCTGCAGCGAGGAGGGCGTGCGGAAGACCTCGCCGGAGGGGCGGATCGCCTCGTGCGCCTCCTGCGCGTTCTTCGACTTGCCCGCGTAGACGCGGGGCTTGTCGGGCACGGAGTCCGCGCCGTAGAGCGACGTCGCCTGCGCGCGAGCGGCCGAGACCGCCTGCTGCGAGAGCGAGTTCGAGTCGGTGCGCATATAGGTGATGTAGCCGTTCTCGTAGAGCGACTGCGCCACGCGCATCGTGTCCTTCGCCGAGAGCCGGAGCTTGCGCGCCGCCTCCTGCTGCAGGGTCGACGTCGTGAAGGGCGCCGCCGGTCGGCGCGAGTACGGCTTCGTCTCGAGCTTCGACACGCGGCGGGCGACGGCGTCGTCGCGGAGGGCCGCGGCCAGCGCCTCGGCGGTCGGCTCGTCGATGACGACGGCCTTCGAGGTGAGCTTTCCGGCGTCGTCGAAGTCGCGACCGCTGGCGATTCGCTCGCCGCCGATGCGAACGAGCTTCGCGTCGAACGCGCTGCCCGCGGCCTCCGTGGCGAAGGTGCCGATCAGGTCCCAGTAGCCGGCAGCGACGAAGGCGAGACGCTCGCGCTCGCGGTCGACGACGAGACGGGTGGCCGCGGACTGCACGCGGCCGGCCGAGAGGCCGGGCCCCACCTTGCGCCAGAGCACCGGCGAGACCTCGTAGCCGTAGAGACGGTCGAGGATGCGCCGGGTCTCCTGCGCGTCGACGAGCGCCGTGTCGAGCTCGCGGGTGTTGTCCTTCGCCTTCTGGATGGCGTCCTTCGTGATCTCGTGGAAGACCATGCGGCGCACGGGGACCTTCGGCTTCAGCTCCTGGAGGAGGTGCCACGCGATGGCCTCGCCCTCGCGGTCCTCATCGGTGGCGAGCAGGAGCTCGTCGGCGTTCTTGAGGGCGCGCTTGAGCTCGGCGACCGTCTTCTTCTTGGAGTCGGAGACCACGTAGTACGGCTCGAAGCCGTTGTCGACGTCGACCGAGAACTTGCCGAGGGGCCCCTTCTTGAGCTCGGCGGGCAGGTTCTTCGGCTCGATGAGGTCGCGGATGTGACCGACCGAGGACAGCACCTCGTAGCCGTCGCCCAAGTACTGGGCGATGGACTTCATCTTGGTCGGCGACTCCACGATGACCAACTTCTTCGCGCCTGACACCAGACTCCTTCTACCGTTCGAATGAGACGAGAACGCACAATGTATGCCGCGCCCCCGAGCGGTGTGCCGTGATCGGCGGAACGCTCCGCCGACAGCCACACGATACACACCCTCCCCGGAAGTGCGCCCACTCCACCGCGTCCAGTCGGCGCGGCGCGACTCGCCGCGACCCCCTTGCGCTTCCGCGGGCCGGGAGGAGAATGGCGGCATGGACACGTCATCTCACGGCTCGTACACGGCCAAGCTGATCGACGGGCCGCTCGAGGGCAAGACCGTCGCGACGGCCTTCCTCGAATCCGGCGACCCCAGGCCCCGACTCGAGCTCAGCACCGACGCGGGCAAGCACTACGTCTACTCCCGCTCGGCCGGCCTCGAGTTCGAGACGCCGGGCGACTCGCGCCCCTCGGCGGTCGACTACCGGTTCATCGAGACCGTCTTCGACTGATCGGGGCGACGCCCCGCGCGTCCGCCGTACGACTGCGCTCCACCCCGCCCCGCCCCCGCTTGCCGCGCCGCGAGGCTCAGCCCGTCCAGCCGGGTGGCCCGGCGCGCGCCTCGGCCTCGATGGCGAAGCCGAACGCGCCGAAGCCGACCGACACCGTCGAGACCGGGCCGTCGAGCTCGCACCCCGTCAGTTCGACGCCGTTGCGCTCGGCGATCGCCGAGGCCAGCGCGCACGGCACCCCGGGGACCGCCCCGCTCGAGGCATCGGCCGCGGCGAGGGCGGCGGCGTCGGCGGCGTTCGCCGCCCGCTGCGATCCGACGAACGCCCCGAGCAACGGCACGGTGAGCGCCGTGAGCGCGACCGTCGCCCCGACGAGCCCGAGCGCGACGACCGAAGCGGCGCCGCGATCGGCGGGGCCGACGGGGCCTTCGGCACCCGCAGGGCCGACGGAGCCGGCGGCGAATCGACCGGCGAGACCGCCGTCGCGGCATCGGCGCCGACTCACCGCCCGCCCCCGACGGCACACGATTCCGCGCTCAGCCGCACCGCCGCGAGGAGGCCTCCGCCCGAGGCGGTGAGCCGCGCGCAGACGAACTCCCCTTCGTCCGACACCTCGAGCGCCACGGCACCGGCCACCCGCGTGGCGATCGACTGCGCCGTCGCGCTCGTCTCGCCTCGAGCGAGCGCACGGGCGGCGTCGGCGGCCGCGTCGGTGAGCCGCACCTGCTGCGCGGCGAGCTGCACCGAGGCGAGGCAGCCGGCGAGCACGATCGCGATCGCCGGCAGCGCGACGGCGAACTCGGCCGTCACGCTGCCCCGCTCGCGGTCAGCCCACCGTGAGCGCATTCCGCACGAGATCGGTGAGGATGCCCCGCACCTCGTCGCCGCGGAGGATGACGACGAGGAGCCCCGCGAAGCCGACCGCAGCCATGGTCGCGACGGCGTACTCGGCGGTGGCGGCGCCGCGCTCTCCGGCGAGTCGACGGAGGAGGCGACGCGGAGCGGCCGGCTGCACGGCGGACTCGACGCCGGTCGTCGCCGGATCGGCGCTCGGGGCGACGCCGCTCGGGCCGACGCGGCCCGAGCGCGCTCGCTCGTCGACGTGGTGATCGGAGTGCTGCATGTGGTTCCCTTCTGTTGCGCCGGAGGACCGGCGGTTCGGCGGCACGAGCCGTGGGTCGTCACGAGGCACCGCCGAGGGTGCCCGTGACGACGGAGATCATGAGCGGGGCGACGCCGAGCAGCACGAACGCCGGCAGCACGCAGAGCCCCAGCGGCAGCATGAGCCGCACGCCGAGCGCGGCCGCCCTCGCGGCGCCGGCCGAGCGCGCGGCACGGCGCACCCGGAAGGACTCGGCGCGGAGCAGCTCGGCGACCGGAGCGCCGGCCCGGGCTGCGAGCGCCACGACCGCATCGACGGCGCGGCCGTCGTCCGAGTGCGGCACGTGGATGCGCACCGTCTCGCGAGTGAGCCGCCTGGCCCGTTCGACCGAGGCTCCGCTCGACATCGCGATCGCGAGCAGCTCGAGCTCGAGCCCGGCGTCGGTCTGCGACACCGACGCAGCCCGGGCGAGCCTGCGGTTCCAGCTCGCCCCGGCCCAGAGCAGCAGCGCGCCGAGCACGAGGCAGGCGATGCCGATCGGGTTGCCGACGAGCACGCCGACCGTGTCGAAGCCGAGCGTCGCGCCGAAGCCGAGCGCGATCAGCGGAAGCGCGGTGACGAGCCGCGCGCTCGCGGCCGGACCGGCGAGCGCGGCCCCGACGTCGCGACGCAGCTGCGCCTCGTCGCGGAGCACCACGGCGAGGCTGCGCAGGCTCGCCGCGAGCGGGGCGCCCGACTCGGCGGCGACCGACCACGCCGCGGCCAGCACCGGCCAGGCCGAGGATGCCCCGGGGTGGGCCTCGCGCGCGGCGGCGATGGCCGCGGCGACCGCCTCCCCCTGCGACGCGGCCTCCGCGGCCGCCGCGAGCACGAGCTGGTCGTCGGAGGCGGCCTCGGCGACCGAACCGGCCGCGCGGCGCGGGCCACCCGGCGGAGCGGGCGCGAGCGCCGCACCGAGCGCCTCCGTCGACGGCTCCGCGTCGGCCGACGGCTCCCCGTCGGCCGACACGTGCCGCCAGGCGCTCGAGGCCGGCACTCCCGCGGCGAGCAGCACCGCGAGCCGTTCGGCGATCGACGCGATCGCATCGGCGCCCGCTCCCGGATCGGTCCTCCGGCGCAGCAGCATCGTCGGCATGATCACAGCGGCTCCACTCCGAGCCGGTCGCCGTGCAGGACGAAGCGGCCGACCTGGGCGAGGCGCCGACGCCCGTCGACCCGTTCGAGGTGCAGCACGAGGTCGAAGGCGCTCGCGGTCTGCCTCGCAACGGCGTCGGGCGAGAGCCCGGCGGGCGCCCCGAGCGCCTCGAGCCGCGCGGGGACGTCGGCGAGCGAGTTCGCGTGCAGCGTGCCCGCGCCGCCGTCGTGGCCGGTGTTGAGTGCCGCGAGGAGCTCGCGCAGCTCGGCGCCGCGGCACTCTCCGACGACGAGCCGATCGGGGCGCATGCGCAGCGCCTCGCGCAGCAGCGCGTCGAGGCCGATGCGCCCGCTGCCCTCGAGGTTCGCCTGGCGCGCCTCGAGCGACACGACGTGCGGGTGTGCGAGCCGGAGCTCGGCGACGTCCTCGATGACGACGATGCGCTCGTGCGACGGCGCGCCGCTCAGCATCGCCGCGAGCATGGTGGTCTTGCCGGTGCCGCCCGCCCCCGTGACGAGCAGGTTCCGGCGCTCGCGCACCGCGCGCTCGAGGAGGAGGCGCTGCGGCTCGTCGAGCATGCCGGTGCCCGCGAGCTCGGCGAGCGAGCGGCCGGCCGCCCTCGGGATGCGCACGGAGATGAGCGTGCCCCCGGTCGAGACGGGCGGCAGCACCACGTGCACGCGGATGCCGAGCCCGAGCCGGACGTCGACGGTCGGGGTGGCCTCGTCGACGTGGCGACCGCCCCGGGCGATGAGCTTCACGGCGAGCGCCCGCACCTCGGTCTCCTCGGCCGACCAGCCCGGCGCGCGACGGGCGCCGTCACCCCGGTCGATCCAGAGGCCGGCGCCGCCGTTGACGAACAGGTCGGTGACGGGGCCGTCGGCCGCGAACGGCGCGAGGGCGTCGAGCACGGCGAGGTCGATCGATCCGGGGACCGCCGCCGGTTCGGCTCGGGGCCCGGGTTCGAGGCCGGTGAGGATCTCGGCGAACCGCTCGTCGGTCGCGCGCTGCGACTCGGCCGCGACCGTCGGACGCGCGCGGTCGTCCGGTGGTTCGCGGATCGGGGCGGGCTCGGCGGCCTGCCAGGAGGGCGTCGCCACGAATGGGATGGACATGCGGCGAGCGTACGGAGCCGGGCGAGCCGCGAGGCATCCGCTCGACCGTGGAAAGGAAAGAGCCTCCCCCACGTCATTGTGGAGGAGGACTCGACCCGCACCCGCGAGAGGTGCTGTTAACGAAAGGGGGCGGCACCCATTGGGGGGAACAGGTGCCGCCTCGGCAGCGCAAGGATTGGGGGGAATCGCGAGCGCTGCAGGCCTCGAAACGAGTGTTCGGGCGGTATTCAGTGTAGGGCTTCAGAATGAATGCGCAAGTATTTTTGTCCTCATTTGTGCGGACACACAGATTTCTCTGCGCAAAGGCACAGTAGTACCTCCGAGGCCGTGCACGGAAGTGCAAAGGGACGATGTGTTTCCCCGCTCGTCGAACGCACCCACGAGCGAGAGGTAGGGTGCTGCTTGGGGCAGGCGACCCAACCGATGAAACAGATCGCGAAGGAGCGACCGGAGAACCATGACCGTTCAGATCGATCACGCACTCGAGGAGATCAGGCGCTTCCGTCCGAGCCCCGAGTTCGCCGCCCAGGCCGTCGCCGGTGAAGAGCTCTACGAGTCGGCGCGCGCCGACCGCCTCGGCTTCTGGGCCGAGCAGGCCCGAGAGCTCCTCACCTGGCAGAAGCCGTTCACCCGCACGCTCGACTGGTCGAACCCGCCCTTCGCGAAGTGGTTCGACGACGGCGAGCTCAACGTGGCAGAGAACTGCCTCGACCGCCACGTCGCGGCCGGCCTCGGCGACCGCGTCGCCATCCACTTCGAGGGCGAGCCCGGCGACAGCCGCGACATCACCTACGCCGAGCTCACCGACGAGGTCAAGCGCGCCGCGAACGTGCTCGAGGGCCTCGGCGTCGGCGAGGGCGACCGCGTCGCCATCTACCTGCCGATGATCCCCGAAGCCATCGTCTCGATGCTCGCGGTCGCGCGCATCGGCGCCATCCACTCCGTCGTGTTCGGCGGATTCAGCTCCGACAGCCTCGCCTCGCGCATTGACGACGCGGAGGCCAAGCTCGTGATCACCGCCGACGGCGGCTACCGCAAGGGGCGCGTCTTCCCGCTGAAGCCGACGGTCGACGAGGCGATCGCGAAGTCGGCCGGGTCGGTCCAGAAGGTGCTCGTCGTCAAGCGCACGGGCAACGACGTCGACGTCGACGCCGCACGCGACGTGTGGTGGCACGACACGGTCGCCGACGCCTCGGGTGAGCACACCGCGAAGCCCTTCAACGCCGAGCACCCGCTCTTCATCCTCTACACGAGCGGCACCACCGGAAAGCCGAAGGGCGTCGTCCACTCGAGCGGCGGCTACCTCACGCAGGCGGCGTTCACCCACAAGAACGTCTTCGACCTGCACCCCGAGACCGACGTCTACTGGTGCACCGCCGACGTCGGCTGGATCACCGGCCACTCGTACGTGGTGTATGGCCCGCTCGCCAACGGCGCGACCCAGGTCGTCTACGAGGGCACCCCCGACACGCCGCACCCTGGCCGCTGGTGGGAGATCGTCGAGAAGTACAAGGTCTCGATCCTCTACACCGCACCCACGGCGATCCGCTCCTTCATGAAGCTCGGCCGGCAGATCCCGCACCAGTTCAACCTGCGCTCGCTGCGCCTGCTCGGCTCGGTCGGCGAGCCCATCAACCCCGAGGCGTGGATCTGGTACCGCCATGTCATCGGCGGCGGATCGATCCCGGTGGTCGACACGTGGTGGCAGACCGAGACCGGCGCGATCATGATCTCCGCGCTCCCGGGCGTCACCGATCTGAAGCCCGGCTCCGCGCAGGTGCCGATCCCCGGCGTCTCGATCGACATCCTCACCGACGAGGGCGTGCCCGTCGAGGGCGAGGAGGGCGGGCTCCTCGTCGTGACCGAGCCGTGGCCGTCGATGCTCCGCGGCATCTGGGGCGACCCCGAGCGCTTCAAGGAGACCTACTGGGAGAAGTTCGGCGACAAGTACTTCGCCGGCGACGGCGCCCGTCGCGACGAGGACGGCGACATCTGGCTGCTCGGCCGGGTCGACGACGTCATGAACGTCTCGGGTCACCGTCTCTCCACTGCCGAGATCGAGTCGTCGCTCGTCGCCCACCCGTGGACGGCCGAGGCGGCGGTGGTCGGCGCCTCCGACGAGACCACGGGCCAGGCGGTCGTGGCGTTCGTGATCCTCAAGGCGAGCCAGGCCGCGCACGGCGACGACGTCGCCGCCGCGTCGGAGGAGCTGCGCAAGCACGTCGCGACCCAGATCGGCGCGATCGCCCGGCCCCGCCAGGTGTTCATCGTCAACGAGCTGCCGAAGACGCGTTCGGGCAAGATCATGCGGCGCCTGCTGCGCGACCTCGCCGAGGGCCGTCAGATCGGCGACACGACGACGCTCGCCGACACCTCGATCATGCAGATCATCAGCGAGCAGGTGAAGTAGCGGCGTCCTGCGACGCACGGCACGACGACGGATGCCCCGGCGGGAATCACTCCCGCCGGGGCATCCTGGTCGTGCGGTCGCTACGCGAACTCGACGATGAGCTCGAGCTCGACCGGCGAGTCGAGCGGCAGCACGGCGACGCCGACGGCCGAGCGGGCGTGGCGCCCGGCGTCGCCGAAGATCTCGCCGAGCACCTCGGAGGCGCCGTTGATGACGCCCGGCTGGCCGGTGAACGCCGGGTCGGAGGCGACGAAGCCGACGAGCTTCACGATGCGGGTGACGCGATCGAGCGAGCCGATCTCGGCGCGCACCGCGGCGAGCGCGTTGAGCACGCAGGTGCGTGCATAGGTCTTGGCGTCGTCGGCGGGCACGAGCCCGTGACCGTCGCCGACCTTGCCGGTGGCGGGCAGCGCACCGGCCGTGAACGGCAGCTGGCCCGAGGTGTGCACGTACGAGCCGGTGACGACCGCGGGAACGTACGCGGCGACCGGTGCGGCGACCTCGGGGAGCTCGATGCCGAGCTCGGCGAGTCGCGCCTCGACGGCGGCCATCAGGCGTCGCCCTCGAACTGCTTCGCGGCCTGCGCGGCCGCGGCGGCACCGGCCGACGCCGCCGCCGAGTCCTCGCCGCCCTTGGGGCGCTTCAGGTAGGCGACGAGCCCGCCCTCGGGGCCCTGCACGACCTGCACGAGCTCCCAGCCCTCGGAGCCCCAGTTGTTGAGGATCGCGGCGGTGTTGTGGATGAGCAGCGGAGTGGTGATGTACTCCCAGGCGGGCATATGGGCTCCCTCGATGGATGTCTCGTGCACGATGCGTGCGGGATCTCGGTTCGCGGCGTGTCGCACCCGGATGCGACGCCCAGCGCACGTATCGGGATTTGCCAGCCTTCTCCGTTAAGCTCCACTATATGTCTGCCCAAAAACGTACGATGAGCGACGTCGGCACCGGAATCCTCGGGTTCGTCGGCATGAGCGCTCTCGCCGGCGTCCTCGTGACCGCCGCGGTGACCCCGGCCCTCGCCGTGACCGGCATGGCTGCCAACAACAGCATCACGATGTTCGAGAACCTCCCCGGGTACCTCGAGATCGGCGAGCTGGCGCAGAAGTCGACCATCTACGCGGTCAAGGCTGACGGAACTCCTTCTGCTATGGCGTTCTTCTACGACGACAACCGGGAAGAGGTCGCGTTCGAGTACATCTCGCAGTACCTGAAGGACGCCGCGGTCGCCGGTGAGGACCCCCGGTTCTACGACCACGGCGGCATCGACATCGCAGGCACGGTGCGCGGCGCGCTGAAGACGGTCGTCGGCGGCGACACGCAGGGCGGCTCGTCGATCACGCAGCAGTACGTCAAGAACGTCCTCGTCGCGAACGACATGTCGAAGGCGACGACCGACGAAGAGCGCACCGAGGCGTGGGAGAAGCACACAAAGACCACCGTCGACCGCAAGCTCAAGGAGATGCGGTACGCGATCACGGTCGAGAAGCAGTACTCGAAGGACGTGATCCTCGGCGGCTACCTGAACATCGCGGGCTTCGGCGGCCAGATCTACGGCGTGCAGACCGCAGCCTCGTACTACTTCGGCACCAACGCGAAGGACCTCACCCTCGCGCAGGCGGCGAGCCTCATCGCGATCGTCAACAGCCCCGAGGAGTTCCGCCTCGACTACCCCGACGACGAGCTCAACGGCGCGGCCACGGTCGTCGACGGCGAGACCGTGCCGTACGCGCGCAACAAGGAGCGACGCGACTACATCCTCGGCAAGATGCTCGAGGAGAAGAAGATCACCCAGGAGGAGCACGACGCGGCGGTCGCCGAGCCGGTTGCACCCAAGATCACCGAGCCGTCGAGCGGCTGCCAGGCCTCGAAGTCCTTCGCCTACTTCTGCGACTACGTGACGTGGGAGATCAAGAACAAGCTCGACGACCCCGAGACCCCCGACGTGAACGAGGGCGCCCGCATGCTCGAGCGCGGCGGTCTCGACATCTACACGACGATCGACATGGACATGCAGGCCGAGGCGAATGCGGCCGTGCACGAGAACGTGCCGGCGTCGGCCGAGGGCATCGACATCGGCGGCTCGGCGGTGTCGGTCCAGGTCGGAACCGGCCGCATCCTCGCGATGGTGCAGAACACCACCTACAACGTCGATCCCGAGGTCACCGGCGACGGCTACGACGCGGTCAACTACAACGCCGACATCGACTACGGCGGCTCGAGCGGCTTCCAGCCCGGGTCGACCTACAAGGTCTTCACCCTCGCAGAGTGGCTGAAGGAGGGCCACGCGCTCAACGAGGGCGTGGATTCGCGGCGCCGCGACGCCTGGGGCGACTTCAAGAACAGCTGCCAGGGCACCATGACCGACAGCGGCGAATGGGGCAACCCGAAGAACGACGGCGGCGAGCAGGGCGGCTACTGGACGGCCGTGCAGAACACCGTGAACTCGTACAACACCGGATTCATCGCGATGGCGAAGCAGCTCGACCTCTGCGGCATCACGAAGACCGCGGAGTCGCTCGGCGTGCACCGGGCGGACCACACTCCGCTGCTGCAGTTCCCCTCGACGATCCTCGGCACCAACGAGGTCGCACCGATCTCGATGGCGACCGCGTTCGCGGGCATCGCGAACCAGGGCAAGGCCTGCACCCCCGTCGCGATCGACAAGATCAAGGACGGCAGCGGCAAGGAGATCGAGGTGCCGAAGTCCGAGTGCACCCAGGGGCTCACCCCCGAGGTCGCTGCGGCGACCGCGTACGCGATGCAGAAGGTCATGAGCGAGGGCACCGGTACGTCCTCGTCGCCCTACGTCGACCCGTGGTACCCCATGATCGGCAAGACGGGAACGAGCGACAACAACGAGGCGACGTGGATGAGCGGCGCCACGACGAAGGTCGCGACCGTGGTCGGCGTGTACAACGTCACGGGGCACGTCAACCTCCGCGAGACCTACTTCGACGCCGGCCAGGCGGCGACGCTGCGCCACAACATCTGGCCGCGGATCATGTCGGTCGCGACCGCCAAGTACGGCGGCGGCGACTTCCCCGACCCGCAGTCGTCGTACCTGAACGCGCCGCAGGTCGCCGTGCCGAACGTGCTCGGGCTCGCACCCGAGGCGGCCCAGAAGGCCCTCCAGCAGGCCGGCTTCGGCTGGACCATGGACGGCGAGGTCGATGCGGCGCAGCCGAAGGGCACCATCGGCGCGCAGAGCCCGTCCGGCACCGCTGGTCGCGGCGCGATCATCTCGCTGAAGACGAGCCGCGGCAACCTGACCGGAGTTCCCGACGTCTCCGGAATGCAGGCCGACCAGGCCGAGGCGACCCTCGGGGCCGCCGGCTTCCGGGTCGACCGCAAGGAGGAGGACACGGACGACGAGAGCATGAACGGCCTCGTCCTGTCGCAGTCCCCCGGCCCGGGCGAGAACGCGAAGCCGGGCCAGAAGGTGACGATCGTCATCGGCCGCTTCACCGGCGGCGGTGACGGCGGCGACGGCGGCGGCCCCGACAACCCTCCGGGCAACGGTTGACCGCCCGCTTGACGCCCGTCGCGCGGATCGCCATGGCGATCGGCGCGGCGGGCGTCGCCGCATTCGCATGGGGTTCCCTCGTCGAGCGGACGCGCTGGACGCTCCGGCGCGCCGAGGTGCCGGTGCTGCCGGCGGGGGCGCAGCCGATCCGGGTGCTGCACCTCTCCGACCTGCACATGGCGCCATGGCAGCGCGACAAGCAGGAGTGGGTCAGGGAACTCGCCCGCCTCGAACCCGATCTCATCGTCGACACCGGTGACAACCTGGGCCACGAGCGCGGACTCGAGGGCATCCGACGCGCGTTCGAACCGTTCGCCGGCATCCCCGGGGTCTTCGTCAACGGCTCGAACGACTACTTCGGTCCCACCCCGAAGAACCCGTTCGTGTACTTCGCCGGCCCTTCTCGGCACCGTCGCACCGCGAAGCGGCTCGACATCGACGCCCTGCACGGGTTCTTCGCCGAACTCGGCTGGCAGGACCTCGACAACACGGCCGCGAGCCTCGACCTCCGGGGCACGCACTTCGAGTTCTTCGGCGTCGACGATCCGCACAAGGGCTACGACCGGCTCGACCTCATCGCCGGCGCGATCGACGAGCTCCGGGCCGACGACCCGCTCGGCGAGGAGAGCTGGCTCGACGAGACCCCCGAGCGCACGACCCGCCCGACCGTGACCATCGGGGTCGCGCACGCCCCGTACCAGCGCGTGCTCAACTCCTTCGTGAACCACGGCGCCCAGCTGATCCTCGCCGGACACACGCACGGCGGCCAGGTCTGCGTGCCCGGCTACGGGGCGCTCGTGACCAACTGCGACATCCCCCGCAAGCAGGTCAAGGGGCACAGCGTCTGGCGCCACGGGCTCCGGTCGGCGTTCCTCAACGTCTCGGCCGGGCTCGGCACCTCGATCTTCGCTCCCGTCCGCTTCGCGTGCCCGCCCGAGGCGACGCTCATCACCCTCGTGCCCGCCGAGTAGGGTCGCCGACTCGCCGTCCGACGGCGCCCGGCGGCCGGCGAGACCACCCCGGGGCCCGGTGGTCGGAGGAGCCCGATTTATCGGCTATTCTTGTTGAGGCTCGCAAGGGCCGCCCGGGGTGTGGCGCAGCTTGGTAGCGCGCGTCGTTCGGGACGACGAGGTCGCAGGTTCAAATCCTGTCACCCCGACCGGGTAGAGACCCCCTCCGATTCGGAGGGGGTTTCGTCGTTCTCGGGGGGCCTCAGGGCCGACCGATGCCGCGGTACTCCCACCCGGCCGCCCGCCAGGCGGCGGCGTCGAGCACGTTGCGCCCGTCGATGATGCGCCGGCCTGCGACGAGTCGCGCGGTCTCGACCGGGTCGAGCGCACGGTACTCGCGCCACTCGGTGACGAGGACGACGAGGTCGGCACCCCGCAGCGCCTCCCGGGTCGAGGTCACGTAGTCGAGCTGCGGGTGACGCGCCCGGGCGTTGTCGACGCCCTCGGGATCGGTGGCGACGACCTCGGCGCCGAGCCCCTTCAGCTGCACGGCGACATCGAGCGCGGGCGAATCGCGGACGTCGTCGGACTCGGGCTTGAAGGTCACGCCGAGCACGGCGATGCGCTTTCGATGGACGCTGCCGTCGAGGGCGGCGACCGCGAGGTCGACCGCGCGCTGACGCTGGCGCAGGTTGATGGCGTCGACCTCGCGGAGGAAGGCGAGCGCCTCCCCGCGTCCGAGCTCCTCTGCGCGCGCTGTGAACGCCCGGATGTCCTTCGGCAGGCAGCCGCCGCCGAACCCGACCCCCGCGTTGAGGAAGCGCCGGCCGATGCGCGCGTCGTGCCCGATCGCGTCGGCGAGCGCCGTCACATCGGCGCCCGAGGCATCCGCGATCTCACTCATCGCGTTGATGAAGCTGATCTTCGTCGCGAGGAAGGCGTTCGCCGCGACCTTGACGAGTTCGGCCGTCGCGTAGTCGGTCACGATCCGCGGGGTGCCCGCCTCGATCGCGGCGCGGTAGACCTGGTCGAGCACGGATGCCGCGTGGTCGTCGCCGACGCCGTAGACGAGCCGATCGGGCTCGAGCGTGTCGCGCACGGCGAAGCCCTCTCGGAGGAACTCGGGATTCCAGGCGAGCGCGGCGTGCGGGGCGAGCTCGGCGAGACGTTCGGCGAGGCGCCCGGCCGTCCCGACGGGGACGGTGCTCTTGCCGACGACGAGCGCGCCCTCGGCCAGGTGGGGCACGAGGGCATCGAAGGCCGCGTCCACGTAGCGGAGGTCGGCGGCGTTGCTGTCGGCCGCCTGCGGGGTGCCCACCGCGAGGAAGTGCACCTCCGCGTCGGCCGCATCGGCGATGTCGGTCGAGAAGCGGAGCCGACCGGTCGCCGTCGCGGACGCGAGGATCTCGGCGAGCCCGGGCTCGAAGAACGGCGGACGCCCGCCGGCGAGCGCGGCGATCTTCGAGGGATCGACGTCGACGCCGATGACGTGGTGCCCGAGCTCGGCCATCGCCGAGGCGTGCACGGCGCCGAGGTAGCCGCAGCCGATCACCGAGATGCGCATCGCATGACCCTTTCGCTCAGGTGACTTCCATTCTCCTGCACGCGCATCGGCAGTCGCCGGGAACCGCCGGACGTCGCTCGGGGTTCACCGGCTCGCCGCCGTCCGTCCGTCAACGCGTCGGACCGTCGACCTGCGCGGTCGGCCTCACCCGGCCACGGCCGCTCGCGGCACGGAGCAGCCGCTCGAGGGGTCCGCGTCCGAGGAACCGCTGCCAGAGCCAGGCGAACGCCATGCTCCCGACGATGAGCCCGATCGTCAGTGCCCAGGAGTCGTCGGTCATGAATCCACCCTCGACCCGCTTCGCCCCGGAGATCACGACGAGATGGAGCGTGTAGATCGTGAGCGGCATCGCCCCCATCGCCGTCACCGGCGAGAGCACGGCGCCGGCGACCCGCCGCACCGCAGGACGCGCGAGCGCCGTGATCGTCACCGTCGCCGCGACGACCACGAGCCCGACCCCGACGTTGCCGAGGGCGAGCGCCGAAGCCGAGACCGCGTGCTCGGCGGGCGACGCGGTGGCGTCGGCCTCGGCGGGCAGCAGCCGTGTGAGCGGGAGCATGACGGCCGCGGTGACGGCCCCGGTGAGCGCGTACCGCGGCACCACGCGCGGATCCGCCGCGCCCAGGCGCGCGAGCCCGAGCCCGATGAGCATGACCGGCACCCAGACGATCACCGGATACGCGCCGGTCAGCATCCAGTCGTACAGCAGGCGCGGCCCGTCCTCGCGCGCCGACATGACGTCGGCGCTGTATTGCACGGCCGTCGCGAGACCCGGGGTCACCGCGAGCAGGCCGGCACCGATCGCGAGGGCCGCGCGAGCCGGCCGGAAGAGCAGCGGGAGCATGACGAGGAACGCCACGCCGTAGACGTCGAGGATGATGAAGACGAGCGGGCGCAGCGTGGCGGCGATGATGAGGCCGAGTGCGATCAGGATGACCGCGCGCACCGCCAGTTGACGGCGGAGCACCCCTCGCCCCTCCACGACGGGGCGGACTCCCCCGGTGAGGAAGCCGAGCCCGAAGCCGGCCGTGAGCGCGAACAGCAGTCGCGGTCGCTCATCGGCGATGGCGATGAGCTCCGCGGCCTCGGGAGTGGCTGCGACGGGCGCCACGTGCGCGACGAACATGCCGATCAGGGCGAGACCGCGTGCCGCGTCGATGCCGTCGACCCTCGGCGCGGGCAGGTCGCGCACTCGCGCGCTCAGCCCGGCCGGCACCGTCACCGGACGACGACCGTGGGGGCTTCGAGATGCGCGAGCACGCCGTGGCTGACCGAGCCGAGCAGGAATCGGGCGAGCGCGCCCCGGCCGTGGCTGCCGACGACGAGCAATGCGGCCTCCTCGGCCACGTCCGAGAGGGCGATGACCGGGTCGCCGGCGATGACGCGCCGGTCGATCTCGAGTGAGGGCCGGTCGGCGATGGTCTGCGCGAGCGCCGCCTCGAGCACGTCGTGGGCTGACTCGGTCAGGTCGTCGACGGCGACCATTGCTCCCCCGTAGCCGTACTCCCCGCCCGACAACGGCACGAGATCCCAGGCGTGGACTGCGATGAGCGGCCAACCGCGCCGCTCGGCCTCCTCGGCCGCGAATGCGAGGGCGCGCGCGCCGACCTCGGAGCCGTCGACCCCGACGGCGATGCCGGTGCGCATCGCGACGTCGATGTCGGGCACGACCGCGACGGGCACCCGGCTCGCCGCCGCGACGCGGAGGCTGTGGACCCCGCGCCGACTCGCGCGTCTTCCTCCGTGCCAGTCGCTGCCGACGACGACGAGGTCCGCGGTTCGCGAGCACCGCTCGAACACCTCGATCGGCGATCCCTGCTCGAGCTCGCTGACGACGGCGAGGTCGGGATCGACCCGACGGGCGACCTCGACCGCGTCGTCGAGCGTGGCGCGGGCGCCTTCGAGCGCCGCGAGCAGCAGACGTGCATCGCCGCCCGACTCGATCGCCTCGTCGACCACGTGCACGAGCCGCAGGAGGGCGGACCGGGCGCTCGCACGTTCCGCGGCCCAGCGCACGGCCAGAAGACCCGCGCGCTCCGCGGTACCGACCCCGACGACGATCTCGCTCATGCGGCGCCCCTCCCACGTCCATCATCACGCGGATTCGGCGCCGGCGCCAGACGCCGGTTCGTCGTTCGTCGAGCGCGGCCCAGGGTCCGCGACCGACGATCGGCCTGCGCTAGTCCGGAGGCGCGCACACGCGGTATCGGCCGCTGAGCAGCAGCGAGTCGCAGGCCTCGGGGCGGTGCGACTCGTGCCAGACCTGCGGGTCGCCCACGACGGCCTCGCCGGCGTCCACGAGCCCGGCGTGCGCACCGGAGAGGACGACGACGCCGACCTCCCCGCCCCACGGACTCGCGAGCCGCACCACGCCGAGCTCGCCGTTCAACCGGGCGATGTCCTCGGCGGCCGCGCGCTGGTCGCCGAGCGTCTCCCAGGCGCCGTACGCGGGAGCGGCGATGCGCCCGCCGAGCGAGGCGGCGAGCAGCGCGATGCCCGCGAAGCCGAGGGCGATCGCGACGATGCGACCGGATCGACCCGCGGACGTCGATCGAGTCGGACCGGGCTCGCCGGGAGTCGCGCCCGACGGCGCGTCCACGCGTCGACCGGCGAGCGCGATCCGCGCGAGCGCGATGGTGGCGGCGACGAGCACCGGCCCGAAGGCGAGCACGGCGGGGGCGGGGTGGCGCAGCCAGCTCGGCGTGTGCATCGAGAACGGCCACCAGATCAGGAAGATCAGGAGCCCGAGCAGTGCGGCGCCCGTCACCACCGCGAACTCCCGGGGCGCGGCCGATGCGCCGCCCGGCCTCGCGAGCAGCCGGGGGTCGCGCAGCACCGCCCGCAGGCCGAGCACCGCCAGGACGATCGCGACCACCAGGACGGTCGCGACGAGCCACCACGGCAGGTGCCAGGCCGCGAGCAGCGCCTGGAGCTTCTCGATCGGAGGCACGGCGTAACCCCGTTGACCGCCTCCGCGCAGGAACCAGCTGAAGTCCCGCAGATTGGCGTACCACTCCGCGGGTCCGAGCGCAGCGAGCTTGGCGATCTCGAACACGAGGGTCGGCGCGGCGGCGCAGGCTGCGGCTGCGAGCACTCGCGGCCACGCGCGCCGCGCACGCCCGAGGAGGGTCGCACCCGGCGCGTCGAACAATGCGGCGATCGCGAACGCGGGCAGCGCGAGGACGGCGATGAACTTCGTCTGCACCGCGAGGCCCGCGAGCAGTCCGGCGAGCCAGGGTCGCCGATGCACGACGGCGAGCGCGGCGGCCAGGAGGCCCGCGGCGGTGACCTCGCCGAGCACGTCGACGGGCGTCTGGATCGGCGAGGGCAACGGGTCGGCCGCGAAGGCGAGCGGTACGGATGCCGCGGCGAGGCCCGCCCATCGGCCGCCCAGCCGGCGACCGATCGCCCACAGGCCGCCGAGGAGGAGCAGGTACCCTGCGAGGCCGACGAGGCGCCCGGCCACGACGGGATCGATGCCCAGTCCGATGAGCGCGGCGACGGGCAACAGCATGACGGGGCCGGTCGAGATCCGCACGTCGAACGGGGTGAGCTCGCTCCCGGAGAGCGTCCCGTCGCTCGCGTAGCCGAGCCCGCGCAACAGGTTGAGCGGGACGGTGAGGTTGAACGCCTCGTCCTCCCAGAGCCGGACGGTCGTGAAGGCGGGGACGAGGACCGCGATGTTCGCCGCGACCACGGCGATGACGACGACCCACCACAGGAGTGCTCCCGCGCTGATCCGGCTGTCGCGGCCGAGGGCGGACGAGTCGAGCCGGCTCACGCCGAGGGCCTCGGCTTCAACGAGACGCGCCACAGTTCGATCGCGGCCTGTCGGGCGAAACGACGGAGCCGGGGCGGCGGCAGCCTCGGCGACCGCGGCGGCCCGGCGCCCGCCTCGGTCCACATCGTGCCCTGCGCGTCCCCGCCGCGCCGCGGCAGGCTCGACACGCGCAGGTAGCGCACCCGGTAGCCGCGCCTGGCCTCGGCGATGGAGAAGTGCACGTGCGGCACCAGCGCGTCGGCCGGCACGGTCGACAGCAGCTCGCCCAGGGCGGCCGGACGATACGCCCGGAGCGGCGTGTTCACGTCGGGGATGCGGCGCCCTGCCGCCAGCGCCACGACGGCGCCGACCGTGAAAGTGAGCGCCCGACGGAACCAGGGGTCGGTCCGTCCGGTGCGCACGCCGTGCACGACGTCCGCGCCGGTGCTGACCGCGGCACGGACGAGCCTCGCGAGATCGGTTCCGGCGAACTGCCCGTCTCCGTCGACGTGCACCACGAGCTCGCCCCCGCCCTCGAGCCCCGCTCGGTAGGCCGCCAGCGCGGTCGGCCCGTGCCCGCGATTCGCGTCTGCGGTGATCACCCGCAACGCGGGGAGCTCCTCGGCGACCGCCGCCAGCGCCAGCGCCGTGTCGTCCGTCGACCGGTCGTCGACGACGACGAGCTCGAGCGTCTCGGCCAGCGGCTCGAGATCGGCGTCGATCTCCCGCAGGAAGCCGCCGATGCCCTCCGCCTCGTTGTACGCGGGCATCACTACGACGAGATGCCTCAGCCGCACGTCGACTCCTCGGATTCGCTGCCCGTGCGCTCACCGCACGGGCGTTGGGTAGTAGCGTAGTGGAGATGTCGACCCGAGCCCGCTGGCGCCGCGTGGCCGGGCTCGGCGCCCGGTTCCTCACCGTCGGCGCCGTCTCGACGCTGATCGAGATCGGCGTCTTCAACGCGCTCTACCTCGGACTCGGCTGGGACGTCGTGTGGGCGAAGATCGTCGCCTCGCTCGTGGCACTCGTCAACGCGTACTTCGGCAACCGGGAGTGGACGTTCCGCGACCGCGGCGGGCACAGCCGAGCGGTCGAGATCACGCTGTTCGTGATCGTCAACGCGCTCTGCACGGTGCTCGGCGCCGTACTCGTCTGGGCCGGTGTGGCCGCGGCCTCCGCGCTGCTCGGTCGGGAGGCGGGGCCGGTCGCGGTGAACGTCGTGAACCTCGGGAGCATCGCGATCGTCGTCGTCGCGCGATTCGTCCTCTACCACCACGTGGTGTTCCGCGGCGAGCGCACGCGACCCGTCAGTGGCGCCCGTTGAGCACGCCGCCCGACTCCTGCAGGTAGCAGACGCCGCAGAGCGACTCGTACTCGACCTCGACGCCGTCGATCGCGACCTGGTCGCCGTCGAAGATGTACCGCCCGTCGACGCTGCGGCCGTTGAAGATCGCCTTGCGCCCGCAGCGGCAGATCGTCTTCAGCTCCTCGAGCGAGTGCGAGACCTCGAGGAGGCGTCGGCTGCCGGGGAACGCGACCGTCTGGAAGTCGGTGCGGATGCCGTAGGCGAGCACCGGGATGCCGTCGATGAGGGCGATGCGGAGCAGGTCGTCGACCTGCTCCGACGAGAGGAACTGCGCCTCGTCGACGAGCAGGCAGCTCACGTCGCGTCCCGACTCCTCGATGACCCGGGTGCGGTGCCCCTGGAACCGGTCGAGCACCGGGGCATCCTGCTCGATCACGAAGTCGACCTCGCGCACGACCCCGAGGCGCGAGACGATGTCGCGATCGCCCTTGGTGTCGATCGCGGGCTTCGCGAGCAGCACGCGATGCCCGCGCTCCTCGTAGTTGAACGCCGCCTGGAGCAATGCCGTCGACTTGCCGGAGTTCATCGCGCCGTAGCGGAAGTACAGTTTCGCCATCTACTCGAGGAACCCGTCCTCCGCCGCGCGGCGGATGAGCTCCGCCTTGCGGCTCGCCGGGCGGCCGACCTTCGCGTACTTCTCGCGCACCCGGCGCAGGTAGGTCTTCGCGGTCTCGTAGCCGACGTCCATGCGCTGGCCGACCTCGAGCGTGCTCAGCCCCTGCGCGTAGTAGCGCAGCGCCTTCTCCTCCGCGGGGCTGAGATGCACGCCGGACATCGTCGGCACCGCGCCGCCGACGCCGGGCTCCCCGGTGCGTCGGACGCCGAGCCGGGAGGCCTGCCGCGGAAGTCGCTCGCCGCGCATGACGCGGCGGGCGTAGTCGACGAGCACCTCGGCGGGGAGGGTCTTCGAGACGAACCCGGCCGCGCCCGCGGCCATGCTGCGCTCGCGCGAGTCGTCGTCGTCGAGCGCGGTCACCACGATGACCCTGGCGCCCGCGGCGCGGCAGGCCCTGATGCGGGACTCGATCGACACGCCGTCGGGCAGCTGGAGGTCCATCAGGACGATGTCGACCGGGAACTCGGGACTGCGCACGAGATCCATCCACGAGGTCGCGGTCACGACGACGTCGAAGTCGACCGCACGGTCGATGAACCACCGCGCGAGACTGTCGACGATCAGACTGTGGTCGTCGAGGATCGCGAGCCGGTGCCGATGCTCCGGGACCGCGTCAATCGATGACATAACTCAGCTCCACACGTACATTCTCTCGCGTCGAGGCCGATTCGGCACCCAAGGAAACGGCGCGCGCCACAGCGATGAAACGATCGATCTCGCGTTTCGCCGGCGGGCGGCTCGCGGGGACGGCCGAAATCACGATCCGGCCGCCGTCGAGGTCGGTCACGAGGGAGACCGAGATGCGCTCGGAACGCCCGGGCTCCGCGAGCCAGGTGATGAGCGCGGTGAGCGCGGAGCGCTGGTCGTCGCCGAGCAGGTCGGCCGCTCCGGACGGATCGTCCACGAGCGTCTCGATGCCGCGCGCGAGCCGGAGGTTGGTGGCGAGGTCGTCGAGCCACGTCGACTCGAGCCCGGCCCGCAGCGCCCGGCGCAGTTCTTCGGCGAGCTCGCGGGCGCGATCGGCTTCGGCGACCGAGATGCGCTCGGCGGTCATGACGCCGGCGAGGAACGGCAGCACCTCGCGACCGAGCACCGAGACCCGGCTCTGCTGCACGGAGCGCGCGATGCCGGCGCGCAGTTCGCTGTCGCGCTGGAGCGCCGCCCGGTTCGCCTCGCGCTGCCAGGCGAGGGTCTCGGCGATGATCGCGTAGGCGTACCCCGCCGCGGCGGCGGAGAGCGCGATGACCGGCGACGCGTTCACCGCGACGAGGGCGCCGACCGGCGCATCCGCCGCGATGTAGCTCGACGCGCCGACGACCAGGATCGACAGCACGATCGAGGCGAGCACACCGGCGAGCGCCAGGGACACCCACGTGCAGTACGGCGCCACCGCGAGGATGAGCATGCCGATCACGACCGGGCCGAAGTCGTCGTAGAGGTAGCGGTTCGAGCCGACCGTGCTGGTGTACTCGGCGATCGCCGCGCCGACGGCGAGGGTCACCACGACCCAGAGCCGCTCGGCCGTGAAGGGCGCCCGCGACGGCGCTGCCGAGATCGAGGCGACCGCTCCGGCGGCAGCGACCAGGAGGATCGCGATGATCGCCGCGATCGGCGAGCCCACTTCGGCGCGATGCACCCAGGTGAGCGCGACCGCGGTGCCGAGCGCGAGGGCCGACCCGATGACCACGATCGGCGCCGCGGTGATGCCGCCGATCGGATCGGCCTCCTGCTGCGTCAGGCGCATCATGCTCCGCCCTCGGGCACCGTCAGCACGATGGTGGTGCCGATGCCCTTCGTCGACCAGAGCCGGACGGTGCCCTCCTGCTGCTCGATGCGGGCCCGGATCGACGTGCGCAACCCGATCCGGTCGTCGGGCACCTCGCTCTCGTCGAAGCCGACGCCGCTGTCCATCACCGCGATCGTGACCTCGCCGCCCCCGAGCCCGAGCGCGAGCTCGGCCTCGTCGACGCCGGCGTGGCGTGCGACGTTGATGAGGCACTGCGCGACGGCCGCGTCGAGGGCCTCGGCCCGCCCCGGACCGAGGACGTGCAGGATCTCGGGGTCGCCGGTGACGCGGACGTCGAGCCCGGCGTTCTCGGCCGCGGCGAACGCCTGCACGAGCGTCGCGGTGCCGGCGGCGCGCGACTCGGCGGCCTCGGGCAGGGGCCGCGTGCGGATGGCCGCGCCGACGCCGCCGCGGCGCGCGAACCGGCCGCGGCCGGACGCGCCGTTCGGCGAGGGCCCGTGGACGGGAGCGGGCCGGCGGCGGCCGCTGCGATCGCTCCCCGTCGCCTGTCCGGAGTGGTCGATGGCCCAGTCGCGCCCGACGATGAGGCCGAGATCCTGGCGGATGCCGGCGCGCAGGCGCTCGTCGACGGTGCCGGACCCTGCCGCGGCGATCGCGACGAGGTGGCTGAGCGCCGTGTCGTGCAGCCTCGCCGTCGCCCGCAGCTCGTAGTCGTGGCGGATGGCGAGCTCACGGGTCTGCTGGCTCGCGCGGTGCAGCCCCGTCTCCTGACGGGGGTCGGAGCGACGGGAGACGCCGTCGAAGATCCGCACCACGAGCAGGATGCCGAACGCCGCCGCGGCCGCCGTGCTCGGCTCGTAGCTGCCGCCGACGAGGGCGACGCCGAGGAACGCGGCCGCCTCGCCGAGCGCGTAGCCGAGCGTGGCCCAGACGATCGCGATGAGCGAGCCGCTGCCGGCGCCCCCGACGAGCAGGAGCGCGATCCTCGGCAGGGCGAGGACCGCGTTGTTGGTCGATTCGAATCCCCCGGGCTCCATCACGAGCATCGTGAAGGCGATCGTCGCCCCGGTGCCGACGACGAGCGCCAGCACCGTCAGCGTGACGGTCGGATACAGGGCGACCGCACCGAGGGCGAGCACCATCACCGCCGCGAGCGCGGCACCCGTCCACGCGTTCGGGCGCTCGCCGACGGTGGCGACGAGGACGCTCACGACGATCGTGATCGCGAGGCACGCGAACGCGGCGCAGTGCCCGGCGAAGGCGAGTGCTCGACTCAGGCTGTCGCGCGCGAGGTGCCCCGGCAACCCCAGGCTCATCGTGAACCTCCACTCGCGAGCAGCGCCCGATCTTCGCGAGCCGATCGGACTCAGCGAATTATCTCAGTTCGGCGGGATTTCGCGCATCTTCACGCACTCGGCCGCGCCGTCTCGCTCGGGACGGGGGTCAGAACAGGGCGGCGGGGTCGGCGATCGCGCCCAGTTCGGGCGGCAGCTCGAGCCTCGGCGTCGACCCGACGGAGCCGGACCCGCGACCGTTGCCCGCGACCGTCGGTCGCGCGTTCGGCCCCGGACGGGACCACCGGTCGCCGGGTGGGGACTTCGACCGGATACCGCCCGTGACCGGGTCTTCGATGCCGCGCTCGAGACCGCGCGCGCGGATCAGCGGATGCAGCCGCCGGCCGAGCCACTGCCGGTACTCCTTCGGTGCGTAGGCGTTGTTGCCGTAGTACATCGAACGGTACTTCGGCACGAGCTCGGGGTGTTCGCGCTCGAGCCACTGCATGAACCACGGCTTCACCGCACCGCGCAGGTGCAGCGCGGCGTAGAGCACGCTCGTGGCCCCGGCGGCCTTCACCTGCCGCAGCGCCTCGTCGAGATGCGCACGCGTGTCGGTGAGGTACGGCAGCACGGGCATCAGGAACACGGCGCAGTCGAGCCCGGCCTCGCGAACGGCCGTCACGGTCGCCAGCCGCGCCTTGGTCGAGGGCGTGCCCGGTTCGAGCGACTGCTGGAGCTCGTGGTCGTGGATCGCGATCGACATCGCGAGGTCGACCGGCACGTGCTCGGCGGCGGAGGCGATGAGCGGAAGATCGCGACGCAGCAGCGTGCCCTTCGTGAGGATGCTGAACGGCGTGCCGCTCGTGGTGAGCGCCTCGATGATGCCGGGCATGAGCTCGTAACGGCCCTCGGCCCGCTGGTAGGGATCGGTGTTCGTGCCGAGCGCGACGGGCTCGTGCCGCCACGACGGCCGGACGAGCTCGCGTCGGAGCACCTCGGCGACGTTCACCTTCACGATGATCTGCCGATCGAAGTCGTCGCCCGCGTCGAGGTCGAGGTACTCGTGCGTCGGGCGCGCGAAGCAGTACAGGCAGGCGTGGCTGCAGCCCCGATAGGGGTTGATCGTCCACCCGAAGGGCATCATCGACTGGCCGGGAACCCGGTTCAGCGCCGACTTCGCGAGCACCTCGTGGAAGGTGACCCCGGCGAACTCGGGCGTCTGCACCGAGCGCACGAGGTTGTTGAGCCGGGCGAGACCGGGCAGCGCGTCGACCTGGTCGACCCCCAGCTCCTGCCCGCTCCACCGCACTCGTTCATTCGAACATACTTTCGAATCTCGCGCAAGCGAACCGTGGGCGGGTCGGCGGCGACGGATGCCCCGGGCGCGACCCCGGGGCATCCGTCGACTCACCCGGCGACCGCGGCGGACACCGCGGTGCCCGACCGCAGCTCGAGCCGCTCTCCCGCCCACCGCCGCCGCAGCCAGCGGTCGTGGCTCGCGATGACGACCGCACCCGGATAGCCGCCGAGCGCTTCCTCGAGCTCGGTCGCGAGCGCAAGCGACAGGTGGTTCGTCGGCTCGTCGAGGAGGAACACGTGCGGCGGCCGCGCGAGCACCAGGGCGAGCGCGAGCCGGCGCTGCTGCCCGACCGAGAGCGCCCCGACGGGCCGGTCGAGGTCGCGTGGAGCGAGCAGGCCGAGCCCCGAGAGCGGCACCTGCTCCGCGCGACGCTCGCCGAGCACCCGCTCGTACGTCGCCCGCGGCGTCGCATCGGGGTCGGCGAAGCGGACATCCTGCTCGAGCAGCTGCACGCGCAGCCCCTTGCGCCGCTGCACGACGCCGCGATCGGCGGCGACGGCGCCGGCGAGCACCCCGAGGAGCGTCGACTTCCCTGCCCCGTTCGCCCCCGTCACGAGCATGCGCGAGAGCGGCTCGAGCTGGAGGCGCTCGAGCCGGAGCCGGCCCTCGACCTCGACGTCGTCGAGTTGGACGAGGAGCCCCGCGGACGCGTCGAACGCATGCGATCCCGACGGGATGCCGGCGAACTCGAGCGGCGCCGGCGGCCGGCGGAGCTGCTCGCGCTCGAGCGTCGCGAGTCGCTGCTCGGCGTTGCGCACCCGGCGTGCGATCGAACGCTCGACGTTCTCGCCCTTGAAGTACTTGAGGAACTTGTCGTTGTCGGTCGCCGCGCGCCCGTGCGAGACGTTGCGCGCCGACCCGCCGATCGAGGCCCGCAGGCGCCGCAGCTCGTCCTGCTCGTCGTCGTACTGGCGCTGCCAGCGCGATCGCTCCTCGGCCTTCACGTCGAGGAACTCGCTGAACCCGCCGCCGAAGACGGTGCCGCCGAGCGTGCCGCCCCGCGCCCCTGCGCCCGCGGAAGCCGCCCCGCCGGCCGACGCCGACGCCGACGCCGCGAGCGCCCCCTGGCGCCCGGGATCGAGGTCGAGCAGGCCCGTCGCCGCCCGATCGAGGAACGCCCGGTCGTGGCTCGCGAACACGACCGGTCCGGCGAAGGCGCGCAGGCGCCCCTCGAGGAACTCGGCCGCGTCGTCGTCGAGGTGGTTGGTGGGCTCGTCGAGCAGCAGCGCATCGGGCGCCGAGAGGAGGAGGGCCGCGAGGGCGAACCGCGAGCGCTGGCCGCCCGACAGCTCGTCGATGCGCCGCCCGAGCCCGAGCCCGGCGACGCCGAGCCCGTCGAGCAGTTCGTCGCGCCGGGCCTCGGCGGTCCAGACCTCGGCCCGTTCGGCCGCGTCGAGTGCGGCCGCGTAGCGCGACGCGGCAGCGTCGGCCCAGGCCTCTGCGGGCTCGGCGTGCCGGTCGCCCGTCGAGGGTCCCGCACCGAGCGCGGCGGCGGCGTCGTCGAGCTCGCGCTCGATGGCGCGCACCTCGGCGAGCGCCGCCTCGAGCACGAGGTCGACGCGAGCGTCGGGCGCGAACGGCAGCTCCTGCGAGAGCAGGCCGGTGCGGCGCGGGCGCGTGATCCGCCCGGCGACCTCGGCGCGGTCGAGCGGCTCCGCGCCCGAGGCATCCGCGCCGTGGTCGGCGGCGATGAGGCGCAGCAGCGTCGACTTGCCGACGCCGTTCTCGCCGATGAGGCCGAGTCGGTCGCCCGGGGCGACCGCGAAGCCGAGGTCGGCGAAGACGCGCCGGTCGGGGTAGGAGACCGAGAGTCCGTCGGCCCGGAGGTGGTTCGAATAGGAGAGGTGTACAGCCAAGGGGTCCGCCCTTCGCGAGAGCTCCCGAACGGCCGCCGGATGCCACGGCGACGACGCGGTCCGTCCGGTGCACCGGCGGTGCCGGGGCGGCCTCGACGGCGCCTCGGCCCGCGCGCCGGCCGCGGATGCGGCGACCGTTCGGGAGCGGAGTGGATCCCGCCGGGCGTTGCCGGACGCGGGTGCACGAGACCGCTGTCGCGATCAGCACGGGTCGATCAGGACCGTGTGCACACCCGACGTCAACGGCGCCTCAGGCGCGGGACGAGGGGGTGTGCTCACTTCATAGCGTGCACGACCATAGCAGGGCGCGCGTCGCCTGCGCAAACGGGCGCCCTCCGCCGGAGCGTCGTCGAAGCGCTCGCTCCGCTCCGCTTCTCGAGCGAGGCGGTGTCAGGCCGTGAGGCCGAGCACCTCCGCGGTCGCCTTCAGCGACGCCTCGGCGGCGACCGGGTCGGCGGAGAGCTCGGTGCCGTAGCTCGGGATCATCTCGCGGAGCTTCGGCTCCCAGTCGGCCATGCGGTCGGGGAAGCAGCGCGACAGCACGTCGAGCATGATCGGCGCGGCCGTCGAAGCGCCCGGCGAGGCGCCGAGCAGGCCCGCGATCGTGCCGTCGGCGCCCGTGATGACCTCGGTGCCGAACTGCAGGATGCCGCCCTTCTCCGGGTCCTTCTTCATGACCTGGACGCGCTGGCCGGCCGTGATGAGCTCCCAGTCCTCGGTCTTGGCCGTGGGCATGAACTCGCGGAGCGCCTTCATCTTCTTCTCGCGGTTCGCCATGAGCTCGCCGACGAGGTACTTCACGAGGTCGAAGTTCTTGAGGCCGACCTGGATCATCGGGCCGAGGTTGTGCAGGCGGATCGAGAAGGGCAGGTCGAACCAGGTGCTCGTCTTCAGGAACTTCGGCGTGAAGCCGGCGTAGGGCCCGAAGAGCAGGGCGGTCTCACCGTCGACGACGCGGGTGTCGAGGTGCGGCACCGACATCGGGGGCGCCCCGACGGCGGCCTTGCCGTAGACCTTGGCCTGGTGCTGGGCGACGAT
The DNA here is from genome assembly GCF_042885275.1 of Agromyces sp. NPDC058064. NCBI lineage: Bacteria > Bacillati > Actinomycetota > Actinomycetes > Micrococcales > Microbacteriaceae > Agromyces > Agromyces sp. NPDC058064. The sequence goes on from NZ_JBHVSE010000001.1 coordinate 294,435, forward strand.
CTTCGGGTTGGTGGTGCGCAGAAACTGGCCGGAGATCGGGAAGCCGCCGAAGCCCTTGATCTCGGGGATGCCCGAGTGCTGCAGCAGGGCGAGGGCGCCGCCGCCCGCGCCGACGAAGACGAAGCGCGCGTGCACCGTCTTCGGGGTGTTGCCGACGGTGTGGCGCAGCCGCAGGCGCCAGGTGCCGTTCTTCAGCCGCTTGAGGCCGGTGACGTGATGGTTCGTCTGGATCGACGCGCCGCGCTCGGCCATGTCGGCCATGAGGTACTTCGTGAGCGCGCCGAAGTCGACGTCGGTGCCCGCCTCGATGCGGGTCGCGGCGACGCGCGCCTTCGGGTGGCGCTTCTTCGCGAGGAGCGGGGTCCACTCGGCGATGCGCTCGAGGTCCTCGGTGTACTCGAGGTCGGGGAAGAGGGGCTCGTCCTTCAGTGCGGCGACGCGCTTCTGCAGGTACTCGATGTTCGCCTTGCCGCGCACGAAGGTCATGTGCGGGGTCGAGTTGATGAAGTTGTGCGGCTCGGGCAGGGCCCCGTGCTCGACGAGGTACGCCCAGTACTGCCGGCTGATCTGGAACTGCTCGTTGATCGAGACCGCCTTGGCTGCGCTCACGGTGCCGTCGGCGTTCTCGGGCATGTAGTTGAGCTCGCACAGCGCCGCGTGGCCGGTGCCCGCGTTGTTCCACGCGTTGGAGGACTCCTGCGCGACCTCGCCCAGGCGCTCGTAGACGCGGATCGTCCAGTCGGGCTGCAACTGGGAGATGAGGGAGCCGAGCGTCGCGCTCATGATGCCCCCGCCGATCAGCACGACGTCGACGGTTTCCTCTGAATTCACACGTTCGAGTGTAGTTGGGGTTCGAGGGTGCCCTTGACCGGGCCATTTCCCGCACGCCCCCCGCGCACGCCCGTTCGTCAGGCCAGCTGCGGCAGGCCGCGCTCGTCGAGCGGCCACCCGGGGTTGTGCGCGAGCTCCCAGAGGTTGCCGTCGAGGTCGGCGACGTAGCCGCTGTAGCCGCCCCACTCGGTCTCCGCCGCCGCCTTCGCGATCGACCCGCCCGCGAGCACCCAGTCGCCGACGGCGTCGTCGACCTCCTCGCGCGAGCCGAGGTTGATCGCCAGCGCCACCGCCCGGAAGCCGGGTGCGTTCGCGTGGAACGTCGGCAGCGCCGCGTCCTTCGCGAGCTCGGCCGTCTCCCAGAGTGCGACGACCCCGCCCGGGGTGGCGAAGAAGGTGATCTCGCCGGCCACGGACGAACGAGCTTCGCGCCAGCCCAGCCGGTGGTAGAACGCGGTGGCCGCCTCGACGTCGGCGACACCGAGGGTCACGAGAGAGAACCGCTGCGGGATGCCCATGGGGCGAGCGTACGCCCCGGCGCCCGCGCCGTCATCCGCCGTCATCCGGGTGTCACCGACGACCGCGACGGCGTCAGGCGTCGAGGAGGGCCACCTCGGGGGCGGTCACGGACGAGACCGCGGAGCGCGCGCGGGCGAGCGCGACGTCGTCGGCACCCGCCGCGGCGAGGGCGAGCAGCGCGGCCCCGACGATGGGCGCCTCGTCGACGACCGTCACGCGCGCGAGCGGCGCGGCCGCCGCGAGATCCGAGCGGATGCCTCGGAGCAGGCGCTCGTCGCCCGATCGCGCGATGCCGCCGCCGAGCACGACCGGCACTGCGCGATCGAGCAGCCCGAGGCGCGTGAGGCAGGCTCGGGCGAAGGCCGAGAGCTCCGTCGCCTGGCGGTCGACGAGCCCGATCGCGACGGCGTCGCCCGCCCTGGCCGCCTCGAACACCGCTGGGGCGAGCGCGATCAGCTCCGAGGCATCCCGATCGCCGAAGTGCAGGCCCTCGATGAGCTCGCCGACCGAGCCCACGCCGAGGCGCCGCTCGATCTCCCCGACCAGCGCCGTCGCGGGACCACGGCCGTCGACGGCGCGCGCGGCATGCCAGAGCACGGCCTCACCGAGCCCCGACCCGCCGCCCCAATCGCCGGAGAGCGGGCCGAGCGACGGGAACCGCACCTCGGCGCCGTCGGCGCGCAGCCCGATCGCGTTCACCCCCGTGCCGCACACGATCGCGACGGCGTCGGACTCGTCGGTGCCCGCACGGAGCAGCGCGTACAGGTCGTTGTCGACCGTCAGCGAGGCGGCGACCCAGTCGCGCCCGGCGACGGCGGCCTCGTACCGCTCGATCTCGATCGGCAGGTCGAGGCCCGAGAGGTAGAGGCCCGCGTGGGCCACCGGCCGCGCTCCCGCGACGGATCGCACGAGCGCGTCGACGACGGCCACCGAGGCGTCGAGCCCCTCGAAGTGCGGGCTCGAGCCCGGCCCGCGCCGGTGCGCGACGACCCGGCCGTCGAGCTCGAGCGCGACGACGTCGGTCTTCGAGCCGCCCCCGTCGACCGCGACGACGACCGGGGCGCCCGCGGCGGGCACGCCCACGGCGATCACGCCCACTCCAGGAATCGCGCGTTCTCGGCCAGGAGGAGGTCGGTCAACCGCTCGGCCCGGTCGTGCTGCAGCACGAGCGGATGCGCCCGCATCGCGCGCAGCACCCGCTCCCGCCCGCCGTGCACGGCCGCGTCGAGCGCGAGCCGCTCGTAGCCCGCGACCGCCGAGACGAGTCCCGCGAGGTCGTCGGCGAGCGGCGCGACCGGTTCCGCGACGAATCCCCCGTCGCGGAACACGGCCGGCACCTCGATCACGTGGTCATCCGGCAGGAACGGCAGCACCCCGTCGTTGCGGAGGTTCACCACGCGCGCCCGGTCGGCACCGCCCTGCATCGCGGCGAGCAGCTCGATCGCGGCCTCGGAGTAGAACGCCCCGCCGCGACCCTCGAGGGCGGCGGGCTTCTCGTGCTGGGAGTCGTCGGCGTAGAGCTCGAGCAGCTCGCGCTCGATCGCCTGCACCGCCTCGGCGCGGCTCGGTTCGGCCAGCTGCTCGCGCAGCACCTCGTCGTGCGCGTAGTAGTAGCGCAGGTAGTACGAGGGCACGACGCCGAGCTGGGTGAGCAACGCGGGTGCGAGGTGCACCTCGTCGGCGAGGTCGCCGAGCCGGTCCGCGAGGAGCTCGGGCAGCCGATCGCGTCCGTCGATCGTGACGCTGCGCTCCCATGTGAGGTGGTTGAGCCCGACGTGTCCGAGGTGCACGCGATCATGCTCCACGCCGTAGAGCGACGCGTATCGGCGCTGGAACCCGATGGCGACGTTGCAGAGCCCGACGGCGCGGTGCCCCGCCTCGAGCAGCGCGCGGGTCACGATGCCGACGGGGTTCGTGAAGTCGACGATCCAGGCGTCGGGCTTCGCATGCCGGCGCACCGCCTCGGCGATGCGCAGCACGACGGGCACGGTGCGCAGCGCCTTCGCGAGCCCGCCCGGGCCGGTCGTCTCCTGCCCGACGCAGCCGACCTCGTGCGGCCAGGTCTCGTCGGCGTGACGAGCGTGCTGCCCGCCGACCCTGAGCTGGACGAGCACCGCGTCGGCGTCGGCGACGCCCGCGACGAGGTCGGTCGTGCCGACCACCCGGGCGGCGTGGCCGGCGTGGGCGAGCATGCGCCGCGACATCCCTGCGACGAGCGCGAGCCGCGACTCGTCGGGATCGACGAGGCGCACCTCCTCGAGCGGGAGGGTCTCGCGCAGGCGCGCGAACCCGTCGATGAGTTCTGGGGTGTAGGTCGAGCCGCCGCCGACGATGGCGAGTTTCATGGGTCCTCCGGTCATGGGGAGTGAGAGCGTGGGAAGGGTCGGGGCAACGCCGGACGGCGAGGGCCTCCTGGGCGCCGGCGTCGCAAGCCGAGCGGGTGCGTCGATGCGGCGCGGCGTCAGGCCGCGGTCGTGATGGCGTCCTCGAGGCGGTCTCGGATGCGGTCGACGAGCAGCTGGCGTGCGCCGAGCAGCACCGGGTGATCGTCGGTGCCGCTCGTGCGGACGACGAGCCGCGGGTGGGCGCCCGAGTCGATGCGCGCGGCGACGAGTTCGGCGAGCGCCGTGCCGCCCTCGCGGGCGGTCGGTCCGCCGAGCACGACCATGGCGGGATCGATCACCGCGAGCAGCGGGGCGATCGCGATCACCGCGCGGTCCGCGAGCCGGGCCAGGGCCGCCCGATCGGCCGCGAGGCCGGGCAGTGCGTCGGCGAGCCGGGTGCCCGGTGCCGCGCCGAGCATCCGCGCGACCGCAGGGCCGCCGAGCAGGTCGGTGAGGTCGTGCGCGTCGGGGGCGATGGACTCGGCCCCGCGCGCGACCTCGAGGTACCCGATCTCGCCGGCGCCGCCGGTCGCGCCACGATGGACGGTGCCGCCGAGGTCGATGCCCACGCCCAGGCCGTCGCCCATCCAGAAGAGGACGAAGCTCGCGACGTCGGTCGCGACGCCGCCGGCGCGCTCGGCCATCGCCGCGAGGTTCACGTCGTTCTCGATGAGCACGGTGTGGCCGAGCGCCCCCTCGAGTCGCGCCCGCGCGCCCTGCTGCGGCCAGCCGGGCAGCGTGTCGGTGAAGGACAGCTCGTCGCCGTCGGCGTCGAACGCCGCCTGCACGCCGATCGCCGCCAGGCCGACGGTCTCGACCGGAACGCCGGCCGCGCGGCACGCCGCCGCGATCGCTCCCGACACGTCGCCCTCGGGCGTCCGCCCGGATGCGGCGGTCGGGGTCTCGACGACGGGATGCGGCGCGTCGGAGGCGTCGACGACGACCGCCTCGATCGTGTCGGCGAGCACGCTGATCGCGACGCCCGTCAGCCGATCGGTGCGCACGCCGTAGCTCACGGCGTTCGGCCCACGCCCGCCCGAGACCTCGCCGACCGCGTGGATGAGCTCGACGCGCTCGAGCCTGGTGATCATCTGCGCGGCGGTCGGCTTCGACATGCCCGAGAGCTCGCCGAGCTGCGCCCGGGTGAGCGGCCCGTGCTCGAGCAGGAGGCGGAATGCCGTGCGGTCGTTGTGGGCGCGCAGCCAGGTGGGCGTGCCCGGATCGATCTGGTTCATCGGCGCCGCCCCTCCCCCGTCGATCCCGTCGACCGTGCCGGTCGCGTCGGCCGCGACCTCCGGCCCGGCTCGACTCACTCTATCTTCAAGGTTTCTTGCCGAAATGATGGATCACCCCCCGTTCCTGACCTCGTCGCGGAGCACGCCGAGCCGCTCGGGATCGGCGGCCGCGTCGAGCAGCGTCGTCGTGTACTCGTGCTGCGGATGCAGGATGACCTCGTCCGACGGCCCGCGTTCGACGATCTCTCCCCGGTGCATCACGAGGATCTCGTCGGAGAAGTGCCGGGCGGTCGCGAGGTCGTGCGTGATGTAGAGCACGCCGAGCTGCGACTCGCGCTGGAGCTCGGCCAGCAGGTTCAGCACCCCGAGCCGGATCGAGACGTCGAGCATCGAGACCGGCTCGTCGGCGACGATGAACCGGGCGCCGGGCGCGAGGGCCCGCGCGATCGCCACCCGCTGTCGCTGGCCGCCCGAGAGCTCGTGCGGGCGTCGGTCGGCGAATGTCTCGGCCGGCGACAGCCTGACCCGCTCGAGGAGCTCGTGCGCCCGATCCCGGGCCTCGGCGGCCGAGAGTGCGGGATGGTGTACCCGAACCGGCCGCTCGACGTGATGGAGGATCGTGTGGAACGGGTTGAGCGAGGCGAACGGATCCTGGAAGACCATCTGCACCTGTCGGCGGTAGCGCGCGAGGCCCGCGCCGCGTCCGGCCGTGGGCCGGCCGTCGAGCAGCACCGAGCCGGAGGTCGGCGTCTCGAGCTTCGCGAGCATGCGGGCGATCGTCGACTTGCCCGAGCCGCTCTCGCCGACGAGGGCCACCGTGCGACCGGGCTCGAGGGTGAACGACACGTCCTTCACCGCGTTGAGCGTCGTGAAGGTCACGCCGCGGCGCAGCCGGTAGTCCTTCACGAGGTTGCGGGCCTCGAGCCGCTCGGGGCCGTCGAGGTGGTCGATGCGGGTCATGCGGCACCTCCTGCGGCCGGGTCGGTCTCGGTCGTTGTCGCGGTCGCGGCCGCGGCCGCGGCCGCGGCGACCGCGGCCGACGTCCCCGCGCCCCGGCGCACGAAGTCGCCCCGGTCGCCGCGCAGGCTCGGGAAGCTCGCGAGCAGTCGCCTCGTGTACGGGTGCTGCGGGTCGCGGTAGATGTCGGCCGCCTCGCCCTGCTCGACGATCTCGCCCTCGAGCATCACCGCGATGCGGTCGCTGATCTCGATGAGCAGCGGCAGGTCGTGCGTGATGAAGATCACGGCGAAGCCGAGCCGCTCGCGCAGGCGCATGATCTCGCGGATGATCCCGCGCTGCACGACCACGTCGAGCGCGGTCGTGGGCTCGTCCATGATCATGACCTGCGGGTCGAGGGCGAGCGCCATCGCGATCATGACGCGCTGGCGCATGCCGCCCGACAGCTCGTGCGGGTACGCGGAGAGCCGCGAGGGGTCGACGCCGACGAGCTGGAGCAGCTCGGCGCTGCGCGCATCGCGCTCGGCGCGCCGTAGGCCGGGACGGTGCGTCGTGAAGACGTCGTGCAGCTGGGCGCGCACAGTCATGACGGGATTCAGGGAGTTCATCGACCCCTGGAACACCATCGACACCTTGCTCCACCGGAACGTGCGCAGCGCCTCGCCGGAGAGTCCCACCACGTCGAGGTCGCCGTCGACGTCGTGCAGCACGACCTCGCCCGAGGTCATGAGCGCCGGGGCCTTGAGCAGCCGGTTCAGTCCGTAGGCGAGCGTCGTCTTGCCGCACCCCGACTCGCCCGCGAGCCCGAGGATCTCGCCGCGATGCAGCGTCAGCGAGGCGTTGCGCACGGCCTTGACGGGCGGATCGACCTCGTACTCGATCGACACGCCGCGGGCGGTCAGCACGGGCTCGGCGCGGTTCATGCGAACGCTCCCGCATCGGCGACGCCGCGCCCGGCCTTCGCGGCGCGGCGTTGGCGTCGCGCCGCCTGCGGCGCGAGGCGCAGCTTCGGGTTCACGACCTCGTCGATCGCGAAGTTGATGAGCGCGAGCCCCGCACCGAGCAGGGCGATCATGGCGCCCGGCGGCACGAACCACCACCACGCGCCGCTGCCGACGGCCTGGCCGGTCTGGGCGTCGTTGAGCATCGTGCCGAGGGTGATCGACCCCGTCGGCCCGAGGCCGAGATACGAGAGCCCCGCCTCGCCGAGCACCGCGAAGATGATGCCGAAGATGAACTGGGCGGCGAGCAGCGGCACGAGGTTCGGCAGGATCTCGACGAAGATGACCCGCATCGGCCCCTCGCCGGCGACCCGTGCCGCGGCGACGTACTCGCGGGTGCGCAGCGACTTCGACTGGGCGCGCAGCACCACCGCGGCCCCCGCCCAGCTCGTGATGCCGAGCACGAGTGCCACCAGCAGCGAGCTGCGGGCGAGCGGTCCCAGGCCCTCCGCGCCCTGCACGTACGCGGCGATCACCATCGCCACGGGCAGGCCGGGGATCACGAGGATGATGTTCGTGAACAGGGTGAGGATCTCGTCGGCCCAGCCGCCGAAGTACCCGGCGAGCACGCCGAACACGATGGCGAGCACGAGCGAGACGACGCCCGCGACGATGCCGATGAAGAGCGACCCCTGGGTGCCCCAGGCGAGCTGCGAGAACACGTCGTAGCCGAGCTTCGTCGTGCCCAGCCAGTGCTCGGGGCTCGGCGGCAGCAGGGCCGGGTTGTCGGAGTCGCGCGGCGGCTGCGCGATGAGCGGGCCGAAGAGGCCGAACGCCACGATCGCGCCGACGATCGTGAGGCCGACGACGAGCTTGGCCGAGCGCCGCGGCAGCAGGTGGGCCCAGCTGCCGCGCCGGCGACCGCGCGAGGCCGCGACCGCGGCGGTCGTCGTCGCCGCGTCGAAGGCCTCCTGGGCGGCGAGGTCGCGCGCCACGGCCCGGACGGCGGCGGCCGTCGCCGGCGACTCGGTCGGGGTGTCGGTGAGCCGTTCGGTGGTCTGCGGGTCAGCCATTGTGCCTCGCTCTCGGGTCGATGAAGCCGTACACGAGGTCCATCGCGAAGTTCGCCACGAGCACCGTGAGCGTGATCACGAGGAACACGCCCTGCATGAGCGCGTAGTCGAGCCCCTGGACCGCCTGGATCATGAGCTTGCCGATGCCGGGGTAGCTGAACACCTGCTCCATCACGATCGAGCCGGCGACCACGAACCCGAGTGCGATGCCGAAGCCGGCGAGGCTCGGGATCATGGCGTTGCGCGAGGCGTACCGGCCGCGGATGCGGCGCGGCTTCAGCCCCTTCGCCTCCGCGGTGACGACGTAGTCCTCCGACATCGTGGAGACCATCATGTTGCGCATGCCGAGGAGCCAGCCGCCCACCGACGAGATCACGATCGTGATCGCGGGCAGGATGGCGTGCTGCACGGCGCTCGCGAAGAAGGCCCAGCTCCACTCGGGGCCCGCCGGGAACTCGAACACGTCGTAGCCGCCGATGATCGGCAGCAGGCCGAGCTGCACCGAGAAGACCGCGACGAGCACGAGTGCGAGCCAGAAGTACGGGATGGACTGGAAGACGGTCGTGACGGGCACGAGATGGTCCAGCCAGGTGCCCCGCTTCCAGCCCACCCACGCGCCGGCCACGATGCCGATCACGAACGAGATGACCGTCGCGGTTCCGACGAGGATCACCGTCCACGGCAGCGCGCTCGCGATGAGGTCGGCGACCGAGGCCGGGTACCGCGTCGAGGAGACGCCCAGGTCGCCTTGGAGCAGGCGTCCCCAGTACGCCCGGTACTGGTCCCACAGCGACATCCCCTGCTCCGCGCCGAGGATCGACCGGATCGCCTCCACCGTCTCCTCGGAGAGGGGACGGCCGCCGTTCGCCCGGCGGAGCTTGCCGAGCATGATCGCGGCGGGATCGCCCGGCAGCAGCCGGGGCAGCAGGAAGTTCAACGAGATCGCGGCCCAGAAGGTGACGAGGTAGAACACGATGCGACGGATGTAGAACATCAGCTCGCCTCCTCTCGGGCGCGGAGCGGGGACGTCACGGTCGGCCTACTTCTCGACGGGCTCGAGGTGCGTGAGCACGACCGCCGACGCCGCCGACAGGTAGGGCAGGGGCGCGGCGTAGAGGTCCGACTCGCTCGGCCAGCCGCTGAACTTCGCCGTGTTGAAGAAGGCCTGCGAGGCGTTCAGCACCACCGGGATGTACGGCAGGTCGCGGGCGATCTCCGACTGGATCGCGGCGTACGCGGCCTGCTTGGTCGCGACGTCCTCGGTCGAGCCGGCGGCGAGCACGGCCTCGTCGACGACGGGGTTCGAGTACCGCGAGTAGTTCTGCCCGGCGAGCGGGTCCTCGCCGACGGGAGCCGTCGACTTGCCGTCGAAGTACTCGCTGTAGTTCGAGTACGGGTCGGCCACGAGCGACTGGGTGAGGCCGTACATGGCCATCTGGTAGTCGCCGGCTGAGATCGGGGTCCAGTACTCGGCGTCCGAGACGGTGCGCGCGTTGATCCGGATGCCGGCGTCGGCCGCCTGCTCGGAGATGAGCTTGGCCGCGTCGTTGTAGTCGGTCCACCCGTCGGGCGAGAAGAGGTCGATCTCGATCGCCGTGCCATCCTTGCCGTAGAAGCCGTCGGCGTCCTTCGTGTAGCCGGCAGCCTCGAGGATCTCGCCCGCTCCGGCGGCGTCGGCCTCCTGCGGGCTCGTCGCGAGGGCCGGGTCGGAGAGCCACTGCTCGTCGCGGGGCTGCAGCGTGAACGACGGCGTCGACTCGCCGGCGAGCCCGGCGAAGGCCTTCTCGCGGATCGTCGCGCGGTCGATGGCGATGTTGATCGCCTGGCGCACGGCGGGGTCGGTCTGCGGGCCGGCGCAGCCGAGCTCGGCGTTCGAGCACGTGATGAGCACGGTCGGGTCCTGCTGCTCGTTGAGCGTCGCGATGTCGCCCCCGGACGTGACGGCGTCGGGGTTCGCGATGAACTGCCCGACCCAGTCGATCTTGCCGGTCGTGAGCAGGTCCTGCGCCGACTGGTTCGAGTCGAGGCCCAGGTACTGCACCTGCTCCACCGCGGGGGCGCCGTCGCGGAACAGCTCGTTCGCCTCGACCGTGTACGCGGCCTCGGTGAACGCCTTCAGCTTGTACGGACCGGAGCCGACCGGCTGGGGGTTCGTCTCGCCCATGAAGTCCTCGATGCCCTCCCAGACGTGCTTCGGCACGATCCAGGTGGAGCCGAGGATGAGCGAGGCGGCCGTGAACTTCGGCTCGCTGTAGGTGAGCACGACGGTCGTGTCGTCGACCGCCTCCGACGAGACGAGCTGCTCGTCGACGTTCGAGCCGTAGGTGAAGGTGAACGCGACGTCCTCGGCGGTGAGGGGCTCGCCGTCGTTCCACTGCTGGTCGGCCTTGATCGTGATCGTGAGGGTCTTGCCGTCCGCGCTGTACTCGTAGCTCTCGCCGATGAGCCCGACGGGCGCGTCGGCCGACAGCTGGTTGAAGAAGAACAGGGGCTCGTAGATCGCGCCGTACGTCGCGTGCACGGCGGTGTCGACCGCGAACGGGTTGAAGTTGTTGTTGATGGGCGTCGCGCTGCCGGCCCAGACCCGGAGCACGGCGGTGTCGCCTCCGCCCGAGTCGGACGGCGCGCAGCCTGCGAGTGCGATCGTGACCGCGGCTGCTCCGGCTGCGAGCACCGCGACCAGCGAGCGTCTGGTTCGAATCATCGTTCCGTCGTTCCTTTCGTTGCCTCATTGCGTGGAAAGTGCAGTGACGCCGCATGGTGCAGAAGTCGTCCCGGCGTTACTGGAAACGACCCTAACAGAAAGGAAACAATCCGGAAAGAAGATTTACAGTTAATCGAATCGGATGCCTGCGCGCTCGCGCGCGGCCATGCCGTACGCGTCAGCCGCGAGCGCGCCGATGACCCGTTCGGTGCGCGCGGCTCCGCACCGCGAGGGTGGCGGCGAACCCGACGCAGGATCGACACGTTCGCGCGCCGACATCGCCACTCGACGAATCGCGTGGACCTCGCTCGCGAGCGGCGCCCGCGCGGGGTGCGCGGACTACCGCCCGGCCAGCAGCGCCGCGAGCGCCGGCAGCTGCGCCGGGTCCTCGAGGGCGGAGCCGACGGCGACCGTGCGCACGCCGCGGGCGAGGAACTCGCCCGCGTTCGAGGCATCCATGCCGCCCGTGGCGACGAAACGCGCCCCGGGGAACGGGCCGGCCATCGCGCCGAACCACGCCGGGCCGAGGAGCGACGCGGGGAAGGCCTTCAGCCACGTGAGCCCGAGCGACATCGCCTGCTGCACCTCGCTGGCGGTCGCGACGCCCGGCAGCGGCGGCAGGCCGGCGTCGAAGGAGGCGCGCACGACGGCCTCGTCGAATCCGGGGCTGACGGTGAACGCCGCGCCCGCGGCGACGGCCTGCTCGACGTGCCGCGGCGAGACGACGGTGCCCGCGCCGACGATCCGGCCCTCGGCGCGACCGGCCTCGGCGACGGCGGCGAGCGCGTCGACGTCGTCGGCCGACTGGATCGGGAGCTCGACCACGTCGATGCCGAGCTCCCAGGCCTGCCTGGCGAGCGCGAGGCTGCGGTCGACGCCGAGGCCGCGGAAGATCGCCATCAGCGGCCGGCCCGCGAGGAGGGTGTCGAATGCGGCGTTGTCGATCATGGTCATCACGGGGCCTTTCGCTGGTGCGCGGGGTCGGGGCGGGATCGGGTCACGAGCGCGGCCGCGAGCGCGGCCGCCTTCGGGTCACGGGACGGGCAGCTCGCGCGGGAAGTCGCTGGTCTCGCCCAGCACGAGCACCGCGCGGTCGTGCCCGGCCCGCAGCCGCTCGGCGGAGCCGCGCCCGTCGAGGAGCGCGCCCAGGTACCCGGCGGCGAACGCGTCGCCGGCGCCGACGACCTCGACGACCTCGACGCGATGCGCGGCGACGTGCTCGGCGACGTCGACGCCGTCGGCGCCGCGCGCGAACTCGGTCGCCCCGACGTCGCCGTCCTTCACGACGAGCCGCTCGGGCTCGGGCAGGAGCGCCCGCACCTCGGCGGGCGTCGCCGTGCCCCAGAGCCGTTCGGCCTCGTCGAGTCCGACGAAGGCGAGGTCGGCTCGGGACGCGAGCTCGCGGAGGCGCGCGGCGGCGGCCGCGAGCGCGGCCGACGGCTCGCCGGGCCACAGCACCGCCCGGTGGTTCACGTCGAAGCTCAGCAGCGCGTCGCTCGAAGCGACCCGTTCGAGCGCCGTGTCGAGCATCGCGTCGCACGAGGCGGACAGCGCCGCGGTGATGCCGCTGAGGTGCACGACGCGCACGCCGTCGAGCGGGAGCGCGGCGAAGAACTCGGGCGTCATCCTCGAGGCGGCGGAGCCGGCCCGGAAGTACTGCACGCCGTTGCCCGGGTCCTTGACGTAGAGCCCGGTCGGCGCCTGGGCGTCGCGCTCGACGTAGCGGGTGTCGACCCCGCGGCCCGCGATCTGGGCGACGAGGCGTCGCCCGAGGGCGTCGTCGCCGACCCGCCCGGCCCAGGCCGCGGCATGGCCGAGGGCGGCCAGGTGCGAGGCGACGTTCGACTCGGCGCCCCCGGCGTCGAGGTGGAAGTCGCGGGCCTCGACGAGCGGCTCGGCGAGGGCGGGCACCACGAGCACCATCGTCTCGCCGATGGCGATGATCTCGGGAAGCGGAACGGTGGTCACAGCCTCTATGCTGACGGGTGTGCAACTGCTGCGCAAACGCGTTGCAGAATACGCAACAAACGAAAGTGAGCTCCGGATGCCGCGCCTCGCCACGCTCGCCGAGACCGCCGACGCACGCCTCACCGCCGGCGACAAGGGGCTGCCCGCGCGCGCCGCCGGTCTCACCGTCCGCGAGTTCCTCGACACCTCGCCGCGGCTCGGCGAGTTCTGGACCCCGCTCCTCGCGCTCGACCGCGCGGCGCTCGAGCACAACGCCGAGACGATCCAGCGCTGGTGCGACGACCGCGGGCTCGAGCTCATGCCGCACGGCAAGACGACGATGGCCCCGGCGCTCTGGCGACTCCAGCTCGACGGCGGCGCGACCGGACTCACGCTCGCGACCCCGGGCCAGGTGCGCACCGCGCGCGGCTTCGGCGTGCGCACGATCATGCTCGCGAACGCCCTCGTCGCCCCCGACGCCCTCGCCTGGGTCGCCGCCGAGCTCGCCGACCCCGGCTTCGAGTTCTGGTCGTGGGCCGACTCGATCGAGACCGTCGAGGCGATGGAGCGCGGCCTCGCCGGCGCGATCGCCGACGCGGGCGACGCCGACGCGCCCACGCTCGCCCGACCGCTCGCCGTGCTCGTCGAGCTCGGTGCCGGCGGCGGCCGCACGGGTGCCCGCGGGCTCGACGAGGCCGTCGACATCGCCCGGCGCATCGCCGAGTCGCCGGTGCTGCGGCTCGCGGGCGTCGCGGGCTACGAGGGCAGCCTCGGGCACGACCGCTCCTCGGTGGCCGTCGCGGCCGTGCGCGACTACCTCGCCGACCTCGTCGAGCTGCACGGCGCCGTGCGCGCCCTTGCCGATCCCGCCGACGGCCCGCTCGTCGTGACCGCGGGCGGCAGCGCCTACCTCGACCTCGTCGCCGACGTCTTCGCCCCCGAGATCGAGGCCGGTGCGGGTCGCGGCGACACCCGCTGGGTGCTGCGATCGGGCGCCTCGCTCGTGCACGACGACGGCTTCTACCGCGGCATCTCCCCCATCCACCGCGAGCTCGTCGCCGCGATGCGGGGCTACGCCCGCGTCGTCTCGCACCCCGAGCCGGGGCTCGCCCTGCTCGACGGCGGCAAGCGCGACCTCCCGTACGACGAGGGCCTGCCCGTGCCGCTGGCGGTCGCCGGCGAGCTCGGCGCCGAGGGCGAGCCCCTCGCGGGCGCGTCGATCACCGCGGTGAACGACCAGCACGCCTACCTGCGTGCCGACGCCGGCGCAGCGCTCCCCGTCGCGATCGGCGACGTGGTCGAGCTCGGCCTCTCGCACCCGTGCACCGCGTTCGACAAGTGGCGCTGGATCCCCGTCGTCGAGCACGCCGGGAGCGACCTCGTCGTCGACCTCGTGCACACGAGGTTCTGATCGCGATGTCCGAGACCCTGCGCACCGCCCCCGTGCTCGTCGTCAACGCGCGCGTCGTCGACGAGGCGGGCGAGCGCGACGGGCTGCACGACGTGGTGCTCGACGGCGGGCGGATCGCGGCGATCGCGACCGCCGGCAGCCCCGACGCGCGGGCGGCCCTCGTTCCACGGCCGCACGTCGTCGACGCCGACGGGCGCCTGCTCCTGCCCGGCTTCATCGACGCGCACTCGCACGCCGACGGGGCGGTGTTCGACCCCGAGGTGCAGCTCGCACTCCTCCGCCAGGGCGTCACCACCGTCATCGGCGGGCAGGACGGCGTGGGCTTCGCCCCGGGCGACGGCGCCTACGGCACCGAGTACTTCGCCGCGATCAACGGGCGGCACCCGCACTACCGGGGCGGCGGCATCGGCGAACTGCTCGCCGGCTACGACGGCACGACCCCGCTCAACGTCGCGACCCTCGTGCCCGCCGGAACGGTGCGCTTCGCGGTGATGGGCCGGTCCACCGACGCCCCGACGCCGGCCGAGCTCGACGAGATGCGCGAGCTCGTGGCATCCGGCCTCGCCGACGGCGCCGTGGGCCTCTCGACCGGACTCGACTACGTGCCCGGCGTCTTCGCCGACGCCGCGGAGCTCGCCGCGCTGACGCAGCCGGTGGCCGCGGCCGACGGCGTCTACGTGACCCACATGCGCGGCGGCTACGAGGCGAACTCCGCGGCCGGCATCGACGAGATCGGCGACATCGCGGCGGCGAGCGGAGCGCGGGTGCACGTGTCGCACTTCCACGCGGCGCCCGGGATCGTGCGCGGCGAGCTCGCCCGGCTCGCCGCCGCGGGCGTCGACGCGAGCTTCGACGCGTATCCCTACACCCGGGGGTGCTCGATCCTCGCGATGCCGATTCTGCCGGCCTCCCTCACCGTCAGGCCCGCCGCCGAGGTGCTCGCGGTGCTCGCCGACCCGGCCGAACGGGCGCGGCTGCGCGCAGACTGGTTCCCGACGATCACGGGCTACGCGAGCCTCGGGCCCGACTGGCCCTCGATGCTGACGCTCGCGCACATCGCGGCGCCCGAGTACGAATGGGCGCACGGGCTCACGCTCGCCGAGGGCGCGGCGGAGGCGACCGCGAGGTCCGTCGCGTCCGGTCGCCCGGGCGACGCGGTCGACGCGATCGGGTTCGCCCTCGACGTGCTCGTCGCCTCGCGCCTCGAGGTCAACGTCGTGATGGCCGTGCAGCACGAGCGCAGCGACGCCGAGCTCGCGTCCATCCTGTCGGCGCCCGAGGCGATCGGCGGCTCCGACGGCATCTTCCTCGGCCGCCACCCGCACCCGCGGGCGCGCGGGTCGTTCGCGAGGTACCTCTCGCTCCTCGTGCGCGAGCAGGGCGCACTCGAGTGGCCGGATGCCTCGGCCCTCGTCGCGGCGCGCGCGGCACGCCGATTCGGGCTGGGCGACCGCGGCGTGATCCGCGAGGGCGCGATCGCCGACCTCGTGCTGGTCGATCCCGAGCGGGTCGGGGCCGGCGCCTCCTACGACGCGCCGCTCGAACTCGCGACGGGCGTCGACGACGTGTTCGTCGCGGGCGTGCCGGTGCTCGCGGGCGGCGCACTCACGGGGGCGACGCCGGGGATGGGGCTGCGTCGCGACGCGCGAGCCACCGATGCCCGACCGGCCCGCCCGGCCAGGGAAGGCGAGGCCTGACATGTCGCAGAGCGTCACGCGCGCCGCGCACATCATCGACGCGATCGCGTCCGATCCGCGCACCGTCGCCGAGCTCGCCGAGGAGTTCGGGCTGCACCGATCGACGATGTTCCGCGAGCTCCAGGCGCTCGAGGCCGTCGGCTGGGTGCGCAAGCGCGGATCGGGCAGGTACTCGCTCGGCACCCGGCTCGCCGCGCTCTCGAAGCAGGCGCTCGACTCGCTCGACCTGCGCGAGGCCGGCGCCGAGCACGTGCGCCGGCTCCAGCGCCGCACCGGCAACACCGTGCACCTCGCCGCCCTCATGGACCGCTCGATCGTCTACGTCGACAAGGCCGACGACGAGTCGGGCGTGCGCATGTACTCGCGCATCGGCCGCGCGGTGATCCCGTACTGCTCCGCCGTGGGCAAGGCGATCCTGGCCGACCTCGATCGGGCCGGTCGCGACGCCGTGCTCGACGGCGTCGTCTGGCAGCGATACACCGAGCTGACGATCGACTCGCGCGAACGGCTCGACCGCGAGCTCGCGGTGACCGCCGCCCGCGGCTACGCCGTCGACGACCGCGAGTTCGAGGCGTTCGTCAACTGCATCGCCGTCCCGATCCGCAGCTCGATGGGCGTCGTCGGCGCGCTCTCCGTCACGGCGATCCGCATGGTCGCCGACCTCGACCGGCTGAAGGCCGAGCTGCCCGCCATGCGCGAGACCGCCGAGCTCATCTCCCGCGAGCTCGGCTGAGACGGATGCCTCGGCGCCCACCCCGCGGCATCCGCCCGACCACCTCGACCACCTCGACCACCTCGATCCGCTGAAACGAAACACCCAGGAGGAACCCATGTCCAAGACCGCCGTCACGCTCTCGAACGCGCCGAAGCCCGCCGGGCCCTACAGCCACGGCGTCGTCGCGAACGGATTCCTGTACACGGCCGGCTTCGGCCCCCAGGACCCGGCGACGGGGCTCGTCGTCGAGGGCGGCGTGAAGGAGCAGACCCGCCAGGTGCTGCGCAACATCGGCGCCGTGCTCGCCGAGTACGGGCTCACCCACGACGACGTCGTGAAGGTCACCGCGCACCTCGAGGACCTCGCCGACTTCGCCGAGTACAACGAGGCCTACGCCGAGTTCTTCACCGAGCCCTACCCCGTGCGCACCACGGTCGGCTCGCGCCTCGCGGACATCCTCGTCGAGATCGACGTCGTCGCCGCGATCCCGCAGGCCTGACCCGCCGACCGAGCGTCTGCTGCTTCTGCAGGAGAATGGGCCCCATGGTCGCCTGACCGGGCGTCTCAGTGCAATTCTCCTGCAGAAGCAGCGCGCCCGGGGCCCGGGGCCCGGGGCTCGGGCTACGCGATGCCGCCGCCGTCGACGACGAGCGCCGACCCCGTGACGTAGCTCGACTCGTCGCTCGCGAGCCACACGACCGCCGCTGCGATCTCGCGCGGCTCGCCCATGCGGCGCAGCGGCCGGTCGGCGGCCTCGGCGAGGAACCCGTCCTCGGCCTGGCCGAGCTGGCGGGCCTCGTCGCGCAGCATGCCCGTGTTCACGTCGCCGGGGTTCACCGAGTTCACGCGGATGCCCTGCGGGCCGTGGTCGATCGCGAGCGCGCGGGTCATGTTGACGACGGCGCCCTTCGAGGCGCAGTACGAGATCGCCTGTCCGCCGCCCTTGAGGCCCCAGCCCGAGCCGGTGTTCACGATCGAGCCGCCGCCCGCCGCCGCCATGACCGGCACCACGTGCTTGCACATGAGGAAGATCGAGCGCACGTTCACGCCGAACACGCGGTCCCACTCCTCGACGGTCGTCTCGACCGCGGTCGTGCGGCGGATGATGCCCGCGTTGTTGAAGACGACGTTCACGCCGCCGAACTCGCCGACGACGCTCGAGACGACGCGTTCGATGTCGGCCTCGCTCGAGACATCCGCCCCGATCGCGACGGCGGTGCCGCCCGCCGCACGGATCTCGTCGGCGACCGCCTGCGCGGCCTCCAGGTTCAGGTCGACGACGGCGACCTTCGCGCCCTCGGCCGCGAGGGCGATCGACGTCGCGCGGCCGATGCCGCCCGCGCCGCCGGTGACGATGGCCTGCTTGTTCTCAAGGCGCATGGCCTTCTCCTTCGGTGTGGGTGGGGGTGGGGTGGGATGCCTCGGCATCGGGCGCGAGCACAGGGTAGACGCTCGTGGTCGCCGCGCCCGTGATCACGCGCGCGAACCCGGCGAGGCGGGCGTCGACGCCGGGGTCGCCGGTGTCGACGAGCAGGGGGCTCCCGCCGAGGTCGATGAGCTTCTGCTCGGGCGCGACGACGAGGAGCGGGTCGTCGTCGAGCAGGCGCAGCACTCGCGCGGAGAGCTGCTGGTTGCCGCGGCCGAGCAGGAATCCCTGCCCGCCGATGACGCTCACGACCGCCTTCGCCGGGCCGCGCGAGATCTCGTCGACGAGCTCGTGCTCGCTCGCGCCCGCGCGCACGACGCGGCCGTCGAGCACGACGTCGACACCGAGCGGGGTCTTCGCGACGCCGAGCTCGCGGGCGAGCTCGGCCATCGTGCCGCCGGGCCCGAGCAGGTAGCGCACGCCCGGGCGCATCGCGCGTGCGGCCCCGCGCGCCGCCGCCACGACCGCGGCGTGCTCGCTCACCGGCGTCGCCGCCTTGCGCGACTGGGTGCGACCGGCGCGGTACGGCACGGGCATCGTGCCGTGGAGGCGGGGCTCGACGCGGGCGCGCCGCATGGCCGCCTCATCGATGTCGAGCACCTCGCGCTCCTGCACGGGCAGGGGCGCCGCCGCGGATGCCTCGGCCCACGCCACGGCGAGCGCGCCCGCCGCTCGCGGGCTCACGGCGAAGACGGGCGAGTACATCTTGACTCCGGCGGGGATGCCGAGGGCGGCGGCCGGGGTGTCGAGCCCGGCGGCGACGTCGCGCGCCGTGCCGTCGCCGCCGGCGAAGAGCACGAGGGTCGCACCGGCGTCGACGAGCGCGCGCACGGCGGCGGTCGTGTCGGCGGGCGTCGTCTCGAACGCGGATGCCTCGGCGCCGGCGCCGCCCGGACGGTGGACGACGCGCGGCTCCAGGCCTGCGGCGCGCACGGCGTCCTCGCCCATCGGGCCGGCGGCCGTGAGGATGACGGGAGCGTGGTCTCGATGCGCGTCGGGCCCGTCGCCGCTCCTCGACCGGCGGAGGCTCGTCGCGACGACCTCGAGCGCGACCCGGGCGCGCTCGCCGGCCAGCGGGCGGGCGCCGCGCTCGGCGGCCGCCGCCTGCACGGCCGCGCCGTCGGAGCCGGCGAGTCCTGCGGGACCGCCGACCCCGGCGACGGGGTTCACGACGAGGGCGAGCATGCTCAGGCGGCCGGCTCCGACACGGGGGTCTCGATACGGTCGCCGGCGCCTGCTCGACCGGCGGGAACCGCCACTCGACCGACCGGGGTCTCGCCGAAGTACTTCCGGCGGTACGCGCGCCAGGTGATCGCCCAGCGCTCGGGGTCGTCGAGGTCGTCGTGGTGGGTGTGGTGCACCGTCTGGTTGTGCGGCGCGGTGCGCACGACCTCGGGCGTCTCGCGCGCTTCGCGGGCGACCTCGGCGAGCGCGGCGACGTACTCGTCGATCTCGGCCATCGAGTACGACTCGGTGGGCTCGAGCGTGAACGGCTGCGGCACGACGTAGGGGTGGTGGCTCGTCCAGTAGTGCATGCCGAAGTCGGAGAGGCGGATGCCGATCTCCTCCGAGGAGATGCCCGTCTCCTCGAAGAGCTCCTGCCACGAGTAGCGCACCTGCTCGATGCGCCGTCGGCCCTCGGCGTACGGCGCCGAGGCGCCGGGGATGTCGGTGACCTTCTTCAGCAGGTAGTTGTTGTTGAGCACGGCGATCTCGGCGGCGCCGAGCAGGCCCTCGGCGCCGAGCGCCATGATCCACGAGTACGCGCGCACGATGTTCGGCACGACCCCGTGGAAGGGCGCGACCGAGCCGATCGACTGCGGTCCGGCCTCCTGCACGTCGAAGCGCACGTCGCCCGACTCATCGGTCGACCGCACGACGCGCGGCCCGGGCAGGAACGGCGCGAGCGCCTCGCTCACCGCGTTCGCCCCGGCGCCCGGACCGCCGCAGGCGTGCGGCGTCGAGAAGGTCTTGTGCAGGTTGAAGTGGCAGACGTCGAAGCCCGCGTCGCGGGCGCGCGTGATGCCGAGGATGCCGTTGGCGTTCGCCTGGTCGTACGACGCGAGGGCGCCGACCTCGTGCGCGGCATCCACCCACTGCTTGATCGCCGGGTTGTAGATGCCGGTGTCCTCGGGGTTGGTGACCATGATCGCCGCGGTGCGCGGCGAGAGGGCCGCCTTCAGCGCGGCGAGGTCGGGGTAGCCGTCGGCGTCGGGGAAGATCGTGACGACCTCGTACCCGGCCGCCTTCGCCGCCGCCGCGTTCGACGGGTGGCTGAAGATCGTCGTGATGACCTCGCGACGCTGCTCGCCCTCGCCGTTGGCCTCGTGGTACGCGCGGATCATGGCGATGTTCGCCCAGATCGCGGCCGAGCCGCCCTGCGTGTGCAGCGACACCTCCGCCATGCCCGAGATCTCGGCGAGCATGCGCTCGAGGTTCCAGGTGATCTCGAGCACGCCCTGCGCGTCGGCCGGGTCCTGCAGGGGGTGCATCGCCGTGAGCTGCGGCACCCCGATCAGCTGGTCGTTGATCTTCGGCGAGTACTTCATGGTGCAGGTGCCCTGGCCGATGTCGACGTTGAAGTCGGCGCCGAGGTTCTCCTGCGAGAGGCGCAGGTAGTGCTTGAGCACTCGCTGCTGGCCCATCTCGGGGAGGGCGGGCGGCGCCTCGCGGCGGAGGCCGGCGGGCAGCTCGGCGAGGACGTCGCCGACGGCGTCGCGCACGCCCGGCTCGATGGGCGTGACGAGCACGCCACGCTCGCCCGGGGTGGAGAGCTCGAAGATGACCGGTTCGTCCCAGCTGGCCTGGTGGAAGCGGCGGACGGCGGGCTTGGGTGCGAGCGGGAGACTCATGCGTTCTGTTCCTCGGTGGTCGTGGTGGATGCTTCGGTGCCGGTGCCGCTCGCGAGACCGGCGAGGGCCGTGGCGAGCCGGTCGATGTCGCCCTGGCTCGTCAGCTCGGTGACGCAGACCACGAGGGTGTGCTCGCCGAGCACGACGCCGGGCTCGATGCCCTGGCGGCGGAGCGCCTCGACGACGCCGCGCGCGGTGAGGCCGGCGCCCGACACGTCGATCGTGAACTCGCGCAGGTGCAGCGCCCCGTCGCCGAGCGCGACGCCCGGGATCGCGGCGAGTCGCTGCTGGGCGTAGCGCGTGCGGGCGAGCAGCAGCTCGCCGAGGTCGCGCATGCCCTGCGGCCCCATGAGCGCGAGGTGGACGCCCGCGGCGATGCCCCAGAGCGCGGCGGCCGTGCCGACCCACTCCTTGCCCTCCTCGCGCAGGGCGAAGGAGGTGCGCTCGTAGGCGACGTCCCCGAAGCCGACCTCTCCCGGAACGTCGGTGGTCGCGAGGCCGAAGAGGCGCGAGGGCATCTCCATGACGAACGTCGGGTCGTCGGCGACGGCGATGAAGCCGCCGTGGGCGCCGCCGTACCACTGGTGCAGGCCGAGCGACTGGATGTCGCCGCAGACGATGTCGGCGCCCTGCTCGGCCGGGGGCGTCAGCACGCCGTAGCCGATCGGGTCGGTGCCGACGACGAGGATCGCGCCGGCGGCGTGCGCCGCGTCGGCGATCGCCGCGAGGGATGCCTCGACCGCCCCCGTGACGCTCGGCGTCTCGACCCAGACCGCGGCGACGTCGTCGCCGAGCCGCGAGGCGAGCCCCGCGACATCCGCGGTGCCGTTCACCGTCGGGACGACCTCGAGGTCGAGATGCACGCGCACGAAGTCGAGCACCTTCGAGTACTTCGCGGGCAGCACATCGCTCGCGACGAGCACCCGGCGGCGGCCGGTGATGCGCCCCGCCATGGCGAGGCCCGTCGCGGTCGCCTGGTAGCCGTCGTAGGTGGGCACGTTCACGACGTCCATGGCGAGCAGCTCGGCCATGAGCGACTGGTACTGGAACAGCGCCTGGAAGCGGCCGTGGTCCTCGTACGGCTCGCCCGCGTAGGCGGTGAGGAACTCGCTGCGGTTGATGACCTCGTCGACGACGGCGGGCACGTAGTGGTGGTAGGTGCCGTGGCCGAGGAAGCTCAGGCGCTCGTCGGTCGAGCGGTTCTTCGCGAGGAGGCCGCGCACGTGGCGGGCGAGGTCCTGCTCTGCGAGGAGGG
Organism: Agromyces sp. NPDC058064; assembly: GCF_042885275.1. Classification (NCBI taxonomy): domain Bacteria; kingdom Bacillati; phylum Actinomycetota; class Actinomycetes; order Micrococcales; family Microbacteriaceae; genus Agromyces; species Agromyces sp. NPDC058064. The sequence goes on from NZ_JBHVSE010000001.1 coordinate 316,382, forward strand.
GCGCCGGAAGGTCGAGCGGCCGGCCGAGCCGCAGCTCGGCGGGCACGTCGGCGTAGAACTCCTCGGTGGAGGCCGCGCCGACGGCGTCGAGCATGGCCTGCTTCGTCGCGGGCGCGGTGTTCGGGATGTACGGATGGACGAATGCGTCGGTCATGGTGCCTCAGTCGTTCAGTGGTTCGTGTCGGACAGGGTGATGAAGGGCGGCTCCGCCGCGCGCGGCGTCGCGAGCACGGCGGCGCCGAAGCGCGGAAGGGCGAGGGTGGCTCCGGTCGACTCGCCAGTGAGCAGATCGCGCGCGCCCGCCGGCACGTCGACGGTGATCTCGCGGCGGCCGTGGTTGAGCACGAAGGTGTAGTCGGTCGCCTCGTCGCTGCGGGTGACGGCCTCGAGGTCGAGGTCGAGACGCTCGCGGGCCGGCAGGCCCGCGGCGGCGAGCACGTCGCGGAAGAGGGCGACGAGGCCGTCGCGATCGAGCACGCAGCTCAGGTACCAGGCCGCGCCGGATGCCTCGGCTCCCCCGGCTCGTCGCGTGACCGCCGCGCGCCCGTCGAGCTCGCCCGTGGCGTAACGCGCGAGCACCTCGGTGCCGTCGTGCACCTCGAGCCACTCGCCCCAGGTCGGGGCCGCGTGCTCGCCGCCGCCGGTGAACGCGACCCGCTCGGCGAGCCCGTCGGAGACCGGCCACTGCTCGTCGACCTCGACGCCGAGCAGCGCACGCAGCGGGCCGGGCGCTCCCCCGTCGTGCACCTTCTCGGTGTCGTCGACGACGCCCGAGAACGGGCCGACCACGAGCTGCCCGCCGCGGGCGACGAAGCCCTCGAGGGCGGCCGCCTGCGAGGCATCCGTCACGTAGAGGTTCGGCACCACGACCACGTCGTACCCGTCGAGCGGGCCGGTCGCGCGCACCGTGTCGACCGCGTGGCCGAGCGCGTGGAGCGCGGCGTGCCAGGCGCGTGCCTGGGCGAGCCACTGCAGTCGCTGCGACGGCAGCGACTCGGTGGCCGACGAGCCCCACCACGAGTCGTGGTCGACGACGAGCGCGACGCGCGAGCGCACCCGGGTGCCGCGCACCGGTTCGAGGTGCTTCAGCTCGGCGCCGAACGCCTTCGCCTCCTGGAAGGAGCGGGATGCCTCCCCGCGATGCCCGACCATCGCCGAGTGGAACTTCTCCTGGCCGTACTTGGCCTGGCGCCACTGGAACACCATGGCGCCGTCGGAGCCGTGCGCGATGGCCTGGAGGCTGCCGATGCGGTACTGGCCGGGCGCCTTCGGCACGTTCACGTCGCGCCAGCTGACGCCGCTCGGCGCCTGCTCGAGCAACAGCCACGGCTGCCCGCTCTTGAGCGAGCGCATGTAGCCGTAGTTGAGGGCGGCCGGCACGTGCGCGAGCGGGTCGGCAGGGTCGGGGTAGGCGTCGTCGGTGACGAGGTCTTCGGCGGCGGCGAAGTCCCAGTAGTTCAGGTCGCGCAGGATCGACATGAAGTTCGTGGTGACGCCGATCTCGGGCGTGACCTCGCGGAGGATGTCGACCTCGAGCTGGAAGAGCTCGAGCAGCGCGTCGGACGAGAATCGCTCGAAGTCGAGCAGCTGCGTCGGGTTGACGGGGCCGGTCGAGCGGCGGGGCGCCTCGATGTGCGCCCAGTCGGTGTAGCGCTGGCCCCAGACGTTGACGCCCCAGGCCTCGTTGAGACCGTCGAGGTCGCCGTAGCGGGCCTCGAGCCAGCGACGGAAGTGTGCCGACGACTCGGGGCACCAGCACCGCGACACGTGGTCGCCGTACTCGTTGGAGACGTGCCAGAGGGCGAGGGCGGGGTGGTCGCCGTACCGGTCGGCCATCGCCCGTGTCATGCGGCTGACGTGCTCGCGCCAGACGGGCGAGCTCGGGCAGTACGCCTGCCGCGAGCCGAACTCGAGGCGCTGGCCGTCCTCGTTCCAGGGCAGCATCTCGGGGTGCGAGCGGATGAGCCACGACGGCGGCGTCGCGGTGGCGGTCGCGAGGTCGACGGCGATGCCGCCCTCCCAGAGCAGGTCGATGATGCGGTCGAGCCAGCCCCACTCGTAGACGCCCGGGGCGGTCTCGAGCTGCGGCCACGAGAACACCGGCAGGCTCACGAGGTTCACCCCGGCTTCGCGCATGAGGCGGATGTCCTCGTGCCAGACCTCCTCCGGCCACTGGTCGGGGTTGTAGTCGCCGCCGTAGGCGAGTGCGTCGAGCCGGATCGCCCGAGGGGACTCGTCGGTCACGCCTGCTCCTCTCTGAGTGTGCGCGGGTCGGAATGTGCGCGGGGATGTACAGCCTGCGATGCAGAATGTATTCTGTATACAGACACCGTAAACCGGATGCCGGAGGCGGTCAAGCCCGGGCTGAGCCCTAGGCTTGCCGCGATGGACGAACGGCCGCACGCGGCCCGAAAGGCGATCTCATGGCGATCGAACGCAAGAACCTGCGCTCGCAGGTTCGCGAGGAGCTGCTCGCCCGCATGCGCGCGGGCGAGGTGCAGCCGGGCGAGGGCATCAACGAGGTGCAGCTCGCCGGCGAGCTCGGCGTGAGCCGCACTCCCCTGCGCGAAGCGCTCATCGCCCTCGAGAGCGAGGGCCAGATCACGAGCGAGAACGGCAAGGGCTTCCGCTTCGTGCCGCTCAGCGCGGGCGAGTTCGAAGACCTGGCTCCGGTGATGGCGGCGCTCGAGAGCCTGGCGCTCGAGCTCAGCCCCGTCGACGAGCTCCGCACGATCGGCGCACGTCTCGCCGAGCTCGCCGCCGAGTTCGACCAGGAGGTCGTCGAGCACGCCCTCGTCGTCACGAAGGACGACGAGTGGCACGGCATCATGCTCTCGGCCTGCCCGAACCGGCGCCTGCTCGACGTCATCGAGAGCGTGCGCGGGGCGTTCCACCGGTACGAGTCGCTGCTCGTGCCGAGCGACGTCATGATCGAGCGCGTCGCCGCCGAGCACGCCGCGATCGCCGCGTTCCTCGCCGACGGCGACGTGCCGGGCGCCGTGTCCGCGCTCAAGGTCAACTGGATCCAGGGCATGCGCCGCATCCTCGACAACGCGTCGAGCCCGTACTTCACCGCATAACGACCCCGATCGGCCGAGCGCCTCGCCGCCCGCGCTCGGCCTCGCGCCCGGCCCAAGCGTCCCCGTCCGCCTCCGTCGGCCTCCGTCGGGCGAGTCGCAGGACGGATGCCGCGACACGCCCTCCACGCACGGCGTGTCGCCCGAACTCTCCTGCAACTCGCGCACCGCGCCGCGGCACGAGGCGGGGCGGGGCGGGACGGGACGGGAAACTCGCGACGGGCCGGCTACGCGCCCGGCCGAGAGACCTCGACCGCGAGGTCGATGAACAGCGCCGCCGACCAGCCGAACGCCGTCGTGGCGGTCGGCGCCTTCTCGCCGGTGAGCGGGTTGAAGTACTCGTGCGGTCCGCCGCCGTGCACGACGAGGGCGACCGTGCGTTCGGCGAGGTCGTGCGCGAGGTCGTCGCGCCCCGAGGCTCGCAGCCCCTCGATGATGAGCCGGTTGGTGTTCACCCACACCGGGCCGCGCCACATGCGCGTCGCCGAGAAGTCGGGGTCGGCGGCCGAGACCGTCGGCACCGACCACGGCAGCGCGTAGCGCCCGGGGTCGCCGAGCGCCTCCAGCAGTGCCCCGAGCACGGGCTCGGGCAGCGATCCGGTCAGGAGCGGCATGAAGCCCACGATCGCGTCGCTCGGCACGGATTCGCCCGCTGCACGCGCCTCGAAGCGGCCGGATGCCTCGTTCCAGAGCCCGAGCAGCAGCTCGAGCGTGCGGGCGGCGCGTGCGCGGTGCCCGGCGGGGTCGCCCGCGGCGTCCGCCCCGTACCGCTCGGCGAGCCGGGCGAGCTCGAGGTCCTGCAGCACGAGGTACGCGCCGAGGTCGGGCGCGGTCGTCGGCAGCGGGCCGTCGAAGATCGGGCTGTCGTCGAGCCCCGACGAGTACGGGTGCCCGTACTCGGGCATGCCGTCGCCGTCGAGGTCGCTGCCGGCGAACCACCAGTCCTGCGAGCGGCGGATCGTCGCGAGCTGCTCGCGAGCCCAGTCGGGCGCGTCCTCGACCTCGAGCACCTTCGCGAGCGCCCACGCCGCGAGCGGCGGCTTCGTGAGCGGCACGGGCGCGTTGGGGTCGGCGATCTGCGAGCCCGCCCGGCGCAGCCGGTCGCGATCCGCCTGCGGCAGGTCGTCGCTCGTGGCGAGCACGCCCTCCTCGTGCACGACGTCGGGCAGCTGCCCGTTCTCGCTCGGGAACCGGAACGCGATCTCGAGCTGCTCTCGCGCGAGCGACGGGTCGCCGTGGCGCAGGCCCATCGCGATGAAGTACGCGTCCCACTGCCACACGCCGACGTAGCCGATCTTCGACGGCACGACGCCGCGTGCATCGCCCAGACGCGGCAGCTCGACGACGTTCGCCCCGAGCACCCACCAGCAGAAGGCGGCCATCTGCTGCAGGTCGTCGCGCACGATCGGGCACTTCGCGAACCAGTCGCGCCAGAGGCGCTCGGCGGTCGCGAGGTCGTCGTCGTGCGAGCCGGATGCCTCGTGCCGGACGCCGCGGTCGGCCGCCACATGCAGGCGCACCGAGGAATCCCGGGCCGTCAGCTCGACGCGCGTCGGCTCGCCGTCGGGGGTCGTCCACACGACCGAGAGACCCGGGGCTCCCCCGACCGACAGCGCGCTCGCCCCGGCGAACGTCAGCGTCGCCGCACCGTCGCCGAACTCGATGGCGTGCGGCAGCACCCCGGTGACGGGCAGCGCCAGCCCCGAGGCATCCAGCACGGTCAGTTCGTCGATGACGCGGCAGTCGTCGAGCCGGCGCTCGTACTCCGAGGTGTGCACGCGCACGGCTGAAGCAGGGGCGACGTCGCCGACGCCCCCACGCGCTTCGAGCTCCGCCCGGTCGGCCCGGAACACGAGCACGCGCGAACGCGGCAGCGTGAACGGGGCCTGCACCAGGTCGAGGTGGCGGCCGGCGAGGCCGGCCAGCGCCGCGGCATCCGTGGTCGTCGAATGCTCGGTCATCGTCCTCCCAATCCCGAGGCGGCCATGCTGTTGAGGATGCGGCGCTGCCCGATGACGAACACGATGAGCATCGGCACCGTCGAGATCGCGGAGGCCGCCATGACGAGCCCGTAGTTCACCGAGCCGAACTGCCCCTGGAAGCTCGAGAGCAGCAGCGGCACCGTGAAGAGGTCGGGCGTGTTCAGCAGCACCAGCGGGAAGAGGAACGCGTTCCACACCCCGAGCGACACGATGATGCTGAGCGCCGCGAGGCCCGGCTTCAGGTTCGGCAGGATGACGCTCCAGAAGATGCGCCAGCGGCCGGCGCCGTCGACGAGTGCCGCCTCCTCGAGCTCCTTCGGCAGCGACAGCACGAACTGGCGCATGAGGAACACGGCGAAGGGGTTCGCGAGCAGCCCCGGCACGATGAGCGAGAGGTGCGAGTCGACCCAGCCGAGCTGGGTCATCAGCAGGTAGAACGGGATGAGCGTGACCTGCGCGGGGATCATCTGCGTCGCGAGGAACACGATGAAGAGCACCTTGCTGCCCTTGAACGGGATGCGCGCGAACGCGTACCCGGCCATCGACGCGGTGATGAGCGTGCCGACGACGACGAGCACCGCGATGTAGATGCTGTTGAGGTACGCCTGACCGAAGGGCACCGCGTTCCACGCCTCGGCGTAGTTGTCGAAGGTCCACGGGTCGGGGATGAACGCGAGCGGGTCCTGGAGGAGCTGCGGCAGCGTCTTGAACGAGGTCAGCAGCATCCAGATGAACGGGAAGACCATCGCGAGGCCGCCGACGATGAGCAGCGCGTGCAGGAGCGTCGCGCTGAGGCGCCGCTTGCCGCGGCCGGTGCGCTGCCCGTTCGGCCGGTAGTCGTAGCCGGGCGCGGAGATCGCGATCGTCGAGTCGGTGGGTGCGGGCTGCACCCCGTCGACGAGGCCGGGGGTCGTGAGACTCATGCTGCGTCGTCCTCGTAGTGCACGAACTTCTTCTGGGCGCCGAACTGGATCGCGGTGATCACAAGCGTCAGGATCAGCAGGATCACACTCGCCGCACTCGACGGGCCGAACTCGAAGCGGCCGAAGCCGAGATCGTAGATGTGGTAGACGATCGTGCGGGTCGCGTTGTCCGGCCCGCCGTTCGAGACGAGCACGTAGACGATGTCGAAGGTCTGCAGCGACGAGATGAACGCCACGACCGACGAGAAGAACACGATCGGCGAGAGCAGCGGCAGGCGGATCTGCGTGAACAGCCGCCAGGCGCCAGCACCGTCGATGCGCGCGGCCTCGATGACCGACGGCGAGATGTTCTGGAGGCCGGCGAGGAAGATCACGACGTTGAGCCCGAGCGAGGCCCAGATCGCGACGATGCAGACCGCGAGCAGCGCGAGCTTCGGGTCCTGCAGCCAGTCGGGCGGGGCGACCCCGAAGACCTTCGAGATGGTCGTCGACATGACGCCGTCGGACCGGAACATCTGCTGCCAGATCATCGCGACCGCGACCGTCGAGGTCATCACCGGCGCGAAGAAGAGCAGCAGGTAGAGGGTGCGGGTCTTCAGGCGCTCGAGCGCGACCGCGATGACGACGGCGAGGCCGAGGCCCACGGGCACCGTGATCAGCGCGATCAGCAGGGTGTTGATGATCGAGCGGCCCAGCAGCTCGTCCTGGAGCTGGGCGCTGAAGTTCTCGAGGCCCACCCAGGTGAGCTCGCCGAGGCCGTCCCAACTGGCGAACGCGAGCACGAGGCTCGCCGCGAACGGCAGCACGACGAACAGCAGCATGCCGAACAGCTGCGGGCCGACGAAGACGTAGCCCCAGCGGCGGTCGCGCCGCCGCCAGGCGGACTCCTTGCGGATCGGTCGGGGCGACGGGGCGGATGCCGCAGGACGGGCCTGCGGCATCCGCTCACCGGTGGCGAGGTCGGTCACGCTACTCGCCCGACTTCTCCGCGACGAGGTCGGCGACGGCGTCGAGCGTGCCCTGCGCGTCGGTCTTGTCCTCGTAGAGCCCCAGGAACAGCTCGCTGATGTCGGTCGACAGCCCGGGGACCCGCGCCTCGGCGGCGTAGTTCGTGAAGCCCACGTCGCGCATGTCGAGGAACGTCTGGGCGTGCGCCGGGTAGTCGCCGTCGAGCACCACGTCGTCGGCGCCCTTGATCGACGGCACCGCGTTGCCGCCGCCCTCGAGGCGGAAGGTCTGGCCCTCGGCCGAGAGGAACTCGGTCCAGAAGGTGAACGCGGCGTCGCTCGCGGCGGTCTTGCCGTTGATCGCGAGGAACGAGACGGCGACGCCGGTCGGTGCCGCCTGCCCGTCGGGCGTCGGCCAGCGCACGATGTCGTAGCTGTCCTGCTCGCCGGTCGCCTCGACGGTGCCGATCGTGTAGCGGCCCTGCACGAAGAACCCGGCCTTGTGCGTCACGAAGACGCTGTCGGCGCCGGCGCCGTCGGGCAGCGTGTCGGCCACGACGAAGGTGCCGTCCTGGAACTTCTCGCCGAGCTCGTCGATCGCGGCGACACTGGCCGGGTCGGTGTTCGCGACGAACGCGCCCGACTCGTCGTACGGCGCGGGCAGGCCCTGCGACGACAGCCAGCTCCAGTGGGTCGCCCAGTAGTTCCAGAACATCGAGCCCGTGAGGCCCGCGTCCTGCAGCTTGTCGTTCATCTCGAGGTACTTCTCGGTCGTCCACTCGCCGTTCTCGGCGAGAGTGGCCGGGTCCTCGGTGATGCCCGCGGCCTCGAGGGCCTGCTTGTCGTACCAGAGCACGTCGGGGTTCGAGTCGTTCGGGGCGCCGTAGTACTCGCCGTCCTTCTCGGCCGCGCCGAAGAGGCCCGGGAAGAAGTCGTCGGGCTTCGTCTGGCTGTCCTTCGACTCCATGAGCTCCTTGAGCGGCATGAGCCGGCCCGAGTCGACGAACTGCCCCATCATGTCGTCGCCGACGTAGAACACGTCGGGCGCGGTGTTGCTCGTGAGCTGGGCGAGGAGCTTCGAGTGGTAGTCGCCGTACCCCGCGACGGGCTGCAGCTTGACGGTGATGTCGGGGTGGCGCTCCATGAAGGCCTCGTTGAACTCCTTGTACCGCGTGAGCTCTTCGGCAGTGCCCCACGTCGACCACACGACGGTGTTCTCGTCCTTCGCACCTCCCCCGCCGCTGCAGGCCGCCAGGCCGATCGCGAGGGCGCTTGCCGCGCCGATCGCCAGGAGACGCCTCATCTTCGAGTTCGCGCGGGCCATTCCGCTACCTCTTTCGTCATTGCAGGAGGTGCCGACGGGGTGTCGGCGGTGGGGATGCTTCGCCATTATTCTGTATACAAAACTCAATCTCGTCAAGGCGGACGACATCACGAACGCGCAACGGGCTCGCCGCGAGGTGGTGCGCATCCAGCACCGAACGGCCACTCGACCGGCCTCCGGAGACGACGGATGCCCCGTGGCCGACCGGCCACGGGGCATCCGAGTGGTTCGAGGAGGCGCTGCGCGCTAGACGCGCGCGGGCACCTTCGCGGCGACGAGCTCCGCGATCTGCACGGCGTTCAGCGCCGCGCCCTTGCGCAGGTTGTCGTTCGAGACGAAGAGCACGAGGCCCTTGCCCTCGGGCGCCGACTGGTCCTGGCGGATGCGGCCGACGTAGCTCGGGTCGCTGCCCGCCGCCTGCAGCGGCGTCGGCACGTCGCTGAGCTCGACGCCCGGCGCGGTCGCGAGCAGCTCGGTGGCGCGCTCGGGCGTGATCGGGTTCGCGAACTCGGCGTGGATCGACAGCGAGTGGCCGGTGAACACCGGCACGCGCACGCAGGTGCCGGCGACGAGCAGGCCCGGCAGCTCGAGGATCTTGCGGCTCTCGTTGCGGAGCTTCTTCTCCTCGTCGGTCTCGTTGTCGCCGTCGTCGACGATCGAGCCCGCGAGCGGGATGACGTCGAAGGCGATCGGCCGCGGGAACTTCACGGGCTCGGGGAACTCGACCGCCGAGCCGTCGTGGACGAGGTCGATCGGGTTCTGCCCGACGGCGGCGCGCGCCTGCTCGAGCAGCTCCTCGCCGCCGGCGAGGCCCGCGCCCGACACCGCCTGATACGTCGACACCATGAGTCGCTCGAGGCCCGCCTCGTCGTGCAGCACCTTCAGCACGGGCATCGCGGCCATGGTCGTGCAGTTCGGGTTCGCGATGATGCCCTTCACGGCCTCGTCGATCGCGTGCGGGTTGACCTCGCTCACGACGAGCGGGACCTCGGGGTCCATGCGCCAGCCGCTCGAGTTGTCGATGACCGTCACGCCCGCGGCGGCGAACCGGGGGGCCTGCGCCTTCGAGAGCGTCGCGCCCGCCGAGAAGATCGCCAGGTCGAGGCCGGTGGGGTCGGCCGTCGAGGCGTCCTCGACGACGATGTCCTCGCCCTTGAACGGCAGCGTGGTGCCGGCCGAGCGGGCCGAGGCGAAGAAGCGGATCTGCGCGACCGGGAAGTCGCGCTCCTCGAGGAGCTTCCGGACGACCGCGCCGACCTGACCGGTCGCGCCGACGACGCCGATGTTCACACCATTGCTCATATTCGTGTCTTCCTCACTTACGTCGACATCCAGTCTGCCGGACATTTCTGGGTAGGCCGGACGTGGGAGCGTTCCCACCGTGCGAAACGGCGGGATTCTCCCGGAAACCGGCAGGGAATCGAGGGCTAGCGGCCGGTGCCCGCGTGGACGACCGCGTCCTCGTCGCCGTCGAGCTCGAACGCCGTGTGCACCGCCTGCGCTGCGGCGTGCACGCTGTCGGCGCGCGTGACGACCGAGATCCGGATCTCGCTCGTCGAGATCATCTCGATGTTGATGCCCGCCTCGTAGAGCGCTTCGAAGAGGCGCGCCGAGACGCCCGTCGCCGAGCGCATCGCGTTGCCGACGAGCGAGAGCTTGCCGATCTGGTCGTCGTACTGCAGCGACTCGAAGCCGATCGCCTCCTGCGAGCTCGCGAGCGCGGTCAGCGCCCGCTCGCCGTCGGCCTTCGGCAGGGTGAACGAGATGTCGGTGCGGCCGGTCGCCGCCGCAGAGACGTTCTGCACGATGACGTCGACGTTCGCGTTCGTTCCGGCGACGATCTTGAAGATCTTCGCGGCGACGCCCGGCTTGTCGGGCACGCCGACGACCGTGATCTTCGCCTCGGACAGGTCGATCGCGACACCGGCGATGACGGACTCTTCCACAGCTGCTCCTTCGGGAAGACGCGAGGGGTCGTAGACGATCGTCCCCTCGCTGTTGTTGAACGACGAACGGACGTGCAGGGTGACGCCGTGCCGGCGCGCGTACTCGACCGCGCGGATGTGCAGGACCTTCGCGCCGGAGGCGGCGAGCTCGAGCATCTCCTCGCTCGTCACGCGGTCGAGCTTGCGGGCCTTCTTCACGACGCGGGGGTCGGAGGTGAACACGCCGTCGACGTCGGTGTAGATCTCGCAGACGTCGGCCTCGAGCGCCGCCGCCAGGGCGACGGCCGTCGTGTCGCTGCCGCCGCGGCCGAGCGTCGTGATGTCGCGGGTGTCGCGGTTGAAGCCCTGGAAGCCGGCGACGATCACGATCGCGCCGTCGTCGAGGGCCTCGCGCAGTCGCACCGGGGTCACGTCGACGATGCGCGCCGCCCCGTGCTGGGCGTCGGTGATCATGCCGGCCTGGCTGCCGGTGAAGCTGCGCGCCTCGTGCCCCATGCTCTTGATCGCCATCGCGAGCAGCGCCATCGAGATGCGCTCGCCCGCCGAGAGCAGCATGTCGAGCTCGCGGGGCGCCGGGATCGGCGACACCTCGTTGGCGAGGTCGAGCAGCTCGTCGGTCGTGTCGCCCATCGCCGAGACGGCGACGACGACGTCGTTGCCCGCCTTGCGGGTCTCGACGATGCGCTTCGCGACCCGTTTGATGCTCTCGGCATCGGCGACGGACGAGCCGCCGAACTTCTGCACGATCAAGCTCACGTGGCCTCCCGGGGGTTCTGGGCGCGCGCGGGCCGACGGGCCCGTCGTCGGAGTCTTCATCATACGGCGGCCCGCATGCGGGCCCCGCCATGTGACGCCGCCGTGACGGAGCGTGCGAGGAGTAGCATGCGGCCATGTCCGAGGCACTGGATGGCTGGTCGGAGTTCAACGTCGCGATGGTCGGTGCGACGGCGGCGCTCGCGGGGCTGCTCATCGTGGCGATGTCGGTCAACATCCGGACGATCCTGCAGTCGCCCACCCTGCCGGCGCGCGCGGCCGCCTCCGTCGCCACCCTCGTGCTCGCGATCGTCGTCACCGGGCTCGCGCTCGCCCCCGATCAGCCCGCCTGGCTCTACGGCCTCGAGGTGCTCGTCGTCACGCTCGTCGCCGGGGCGTTCGAGGTGCACGCGATCCGGGTGATCCGCCGCGACGCGACGGAGCACCGCGGCAGTGCGCTCGAGCAGCTCGCGAAGTCGATCGCCGGGGTGCTGCCGATCCTCGCCTACCTCCTCGGCGCGGTGGCGCTCGTGGCGGGCGCACCGGCGGTCGGGCTCTGGGCACTGGGCATCGCGACGCTCCTCGCGATCGCCACGGCCATCCTCTACTCGTGGGTCGTGCTCGTCGAGGTGCTCAGGTGAGTCGTCACTCCTCGTGGGCGCGCGGCATGTACCACTCCGTGAACTCGCTCGCCCGACCGTCGGGTGCGAAGCGGATCACCCACAAGTTGAGGTAGTCGCGTTCGGCCGGGTACTCGGTGCGGCCCTGCACGACGGCCAGATCGGATGCCTCGTGCACGACGTGCCACTCGAAGCTCCACTCGCCCGGGGCGTCGGCGTCCTCGATCCAGCCCGACGCGATCTCGGCCCGCCCGCGGCGCGGTTCGGCGTCGGGGGTGGTGAGGTAGACGGCGTCGTCGGTGAAGAGGGCGCCGATGTCGTCGGGGTCGTTGCTGCGCCAGGCGCGGAGGTAGCCGTCGATCCAGTTCGCGGTGCGGTCGCTCGCGGTTTCGCTCATCACCCCGGTCTACGCGTGCGCGTCGCGGGCGTCAACCCGCCGGCTCGCCTCGGGCGGGAACACCGTCGACCGCGGTTTCGGCTCGGTTTCGATCTCGGTCTCGGTCTCGGTCTCGGTCTGCCTCAGGCTCAGCCGACGACGCGGCGCCCCTCGAACGCGCGCCCGAGCGTCACCTCGTCGGCGTACTCGAGGTCGCCGCCGACGGGCAGGCCCGAGGCGAGGCGGGTGACCTTGATCTCGAGGGTCGTGAGGAGCCGGCTGAGGTAGGTCGCCGTCGCCTCGCCCTCGAGGTTGGGGTCGGTCGCGATGATGACCTCGACGACGGTGCCGTCGGCGAGCCGCTGCATGAGCTGGCGGATGCGCAGCTCGTCGGGGCCGATGCCGTCGATCGGGCTGATCGCGCCGCCGAGCACGTGGTACAGCCCGCGGAACTCGCGGGTGCGTTCGATCGCGACGACGTCCTTCGCCTCCTCGACGACGCAGATGAACGAGGGGTCGCGGCGCGGGTCGCGGCAGATCGAGCAGGTCGACTGCTCGGAGACGTTGCCGCAGATCTCGCAGAACCGCACCTTGTCGCGCACGGTGGTCAGGATCTCGGCGAGCCGGGAGACGTCGAAGTGCTCGGTCTGCACGATGTGGAACGCGATGCGCTGCGCCGACTTCGGCCCGATGCCGGGCAGCCGGCCGAGCTCGTCGATCAGTTCTTGGACGATGCCTTCGTACACGGGCTACCCACGCTCCCCGAAGCCGCGCGCCGGCGCCTCGACCTCTTCGAGGAAGGTCGCGCCGAGCACCTCGCGGACGACGGCCTCGCCGTACCGCTGGATGCCGCCGTCGGTCGTCGACGCGACCGGGCGGGCGGGGGCGCGCCGCGCACCCGACGAGGCCGGACGGGAGCCCTGCGCCGGGCGGCCCCGAGCGCCGCGCCCGGGGTCGGCGGGCGGTGGGGGCGCGTCGAACGGCTCGGGCTCGGGGCCCGGGTCGAACGGCGGCTCGTCGTCGACGGGCGGCGCATCGGCGTCGTCGGGCACGAGGTCGGAGGGCTCGGATGCGGTCGCATCGACCGCGCTCGGCGCGGCCTCGGGAGCCGGACGCTCGGCGACGGCCGTCGCGGTGCGCGGCGCCTCGGCCCGCGCAGCCTCGGCCGGGGCGGACTCGGGCTCGGGGTCGCGCGGGATCGCGACCGTCGCCCACGAGTCGACCGGGCCGGTCGGCGGCTCGGTCGCCCGCGCGGGCGCGGCCGTCGCGGCGGACGCGGGCGTCGACGTGCTGGGCCCCGTGGTCGCCGCGCCGCTCGCCGCGGCACCGCCGGTGCGCGCGGCTGCCGCCGAGCCGTCACCCGGACGAGCCGCATCGGGCTCGGACGCGTTCGGTGCAGGCGCCGCCGTGCCGCCGCCCGGTCCGGTCGCCGGCGCAGGGGCAGGGGCGTTCTGACCGCCGCTGCCGCCGCCGATCACGCGCGGCACGAACTTGACGGTCACGCCGAGCACCTCGGCGATCGCCGTGCGCAGCAGGTCGGCGGCGGTCTGCGAGCCGTTGCCCGCGCGCAGGCCGTCGAGGTCGCCGGGGCTCGCGAAGCCGAGCACGAGCACGGCCTCGTCGGTGCGGTACTCGAGCACCTGCGCGGCGAGCGCCGCCATCCAGGCGGTGCGCTTGGTGCGTTGGAGCACGTTGAGCACCTCGGGCCACGCGTCGCGCACCTGCTGCACCGTGACGGGGCCGCTCGGGCGAGGGCGAGCCGCGGGTGCCTCGGGCGCCTCGGTCGCGGGCGCCTCGGCGGGTGCCGCCGTCGCAGCCGGTGCGGACCCCGCGGCCGGGTCGATCGATCTCGGCGAGCGCTCGGGCTCGGCGACGGGCGGCTTCGGAGCACTCGGGGCGGGCGCCGGAGGCGCTGCAGCTGCGGCGCGCGGCGCCGGCTCGGCCGCACGGGCGGGCGCAGTGGCGCCCGACGGGCCGCCGCTCGGCGCGGCCATGACGACCCCGCCCTCGACGGCGCGCTCGAGCCGCTCGACGCGCGCGAGCGCACCGCGCTCGGAGTCGTCGCTCGCCGGCACGAGCACGCGCGCGAGCATCAGCTCGAGGTGCAGGCGGGGTGAGGTCGCACCGGTCATCTCGGTGAGGGTCTGGCTGACGAGGTCGGCCACGCGCGACAGTTCGGCCGAACCGAACGCCCGCGCCTGGGTCGCCATGCGCGCGAGCTCGTCTTCGGGCACGCCCCGCAGCACGGCCGCGGCGGCCTCGGGCGTCGAGGCGGCGACGACGATGAGGTCGCGCAGGCGCTCGAGCAGGTCTTCGACGAAGCGACGCGGGTCTTGACCGGTCTGCACGACGCGGTCGGCGGCGGCGAACGCGCCGGCGGCGTCGTGGGTGCCGATCGCGTCGATGACCTCGTCGAGCAGGGCGCCGTGCGTGTAGCCGAGCAGCGCCACCGCCCGCTCGTAGTCGATCGTCGACCCCTCGGAGCCGGCGATCAGCTGGTCGAGGAGCGAGAGCGTGTCGCGCGGCGAACCGCCGCCGGCCCGCACCACGAGCGCGAGCACGCCCGGCTCGACCGAGATGCCCTCTTCGGTGCAGAGCTGCTGCACGTACTCGAGCATCGGGGCGGGCGGCACCAGCCGGAACGGGTAGTGGTGCGTGCGCGAGCGGATCGTGCCGAGCACCTTGTCGGGCTCGGTCGTCGCGAAGATGAACTTGATGTGCTCGGGCGGCTCTTCGACGATCTTCAGCAGCGCGTTGAAGCCGCCCGAGGTCACCATGTGCGCCTCGTCGATGATGAAGATCTTGTAGCGATCGCGCGCGGGGGCGAAGATCGCCCGCTCGCGCAGGTCGCGCGCGTCGTCGACGCCGCCGTGGCTCGCGGCGTCGATCTCGACGACGTCGAGCGAACCGCCGCCGCCCCGCGACAGCTCGACGCAGCTGGGGCACACCCCGCACGGCTTGTCGGTCGGGCCCTCTGCGCAGTTCAGGCAGCGCGCGAGGATGCGGGCCGACGTCGTCTTGCCGCAGCCGCGCGGGCCGCTGAACAGGTAGGCGTGATTGACCCGATCGGTGCGGAGCGCCGTCATCAGCGGCTCCGTCACCTGGGACTGGCCGATCATCTCGGCGAACGTCTCTGGCCGGTAGCGGCGATATAGGGCGGTGACCACGATTCAATCGTAGTTGCCGCGTCCGACACCCCAACCGGATGCCTCGGGCGTACGATGCACGGACGGAAGGAGCGTGATGACGGTGACGACGATGACTCCGGCTCAGCTCGAGCGATTCGAGGCCCGGCTGCTCGCCGAACGCGCGGAGGCCGCCGAGCGCGCGGCCGAGTTCGACGACGTGATGGGCGAGGTCCGAGCCGCCAGGGCCGGCGCGAGCGCCGACGACGAGCACGACCCCGAGGGCCCGACGATGACCCAGGAGTGGTCGCAGCGCACCGCCGTCCTCGCCGACGTGCAGCACGAGCTCGCCGAGATCGACCGCGCGCTCGCCCGCATCGCCGACGGCAGCTACGGCTTCTGCGCCCGCTGCGGCAAGCGCATCACGGTCGCCCGGCTCGACGCGCGACCGACCGCCACGCTCTGCATCGACTGCGCCCGACTCGAGCGCTGACGACGGGGTGCCCGACGCCGCGCGTCGGGCACCACGTCACCGGCGTCAGGCCCCGTGCTCGCGGCGCCGCGCGAGCAGCACCGCGCCGAGCCCGAGGATCAGCGCACCGCCGCCGAGCGCCAAGGGTGCGAGCAGCTCGACGCCCGTGGAGGCGATTCCGCCCGCCGGCGGCGTCGCCGGCTTCGGCTCGTAGGCGAACCCGTCGGGCAGCGTCGCGTCGCCGCAGCTCTCGCTGCCGACGACGGTGAGGTCGACCACGCCCGTGCCCGCCGGCGACACGGCGACGATCGTGCCGTCGTCGATCACCTCGAAGGAGGTGGCGGGCGTGTCGCCGAAGAGCACCTCGGTCGCCCCGGTGAAGCACTGGCCCGTGATCGTGACCTCGGTGCCGCCGGCTTCGGGGCCGGTCGGCGGGTCGACGTCGTCGATCTCGCCGACGGGCGTGTAGGTGAACGGCAGCGCGTTGCTCTCGCCGCCGGGCGTCGTCACGACGACCTCGACGTCGCCCGCCGCGTGCGGCGGCGTCACGAAGGTGATCTCGGTGTCGCTCACCTGGGTGAACGGCACCGGCACCCCGTCGACGGTGACCTCGGTCGCCCCGCCGAGATCGCTGCCCGAGATCGTCACGGTCGTGCCGCCCGTCGCCGGGCCGGAGCCCGGCGCGAGCGCCTCGAGCGCGGGCGCGGGCACGTAGGTGAACTCGAGCGGGTCGCTCTCGCCGCCCGCCGTCGTGACGGTCACCTCGACCGGCCCCGCGGCGTGCGCGGGCGTCGCGAAGGTGATCTCGGTGTCGCTCACCTGGGTGAAGGGCACGGATGCGCCGTCGACCGTCACCTCGGCGGCTCCGCCGAGCGTGGTGCCCGTGATCGTCACCGAAGTGCCTCCCGCTGTCGGCCCTTCATCGGGGTCGAGCGAGGTGAGCACCGGGGGCGCGACGTACGTGAACGGCATCGGCGCGCTGGCGCCGCCCGGGGTGGTCACCACCACGTCGACCTCGCCGGCCGCGTGCGGCGCGGTCGTGAAGGTGATCTGGGTGCCGCTCACCTGGGTGAACGACACGGATGCCCCGTCGACGGTCACCTCGGTCGCGTCGGCCAGGTCCGTGCCGGTGATCGTCACGAGCGTGCCACCGGAGGTCGGGCCCTCTTCGGGGTCGAGCGCGGTGAGCACCGCGCCCACGACGTAGGTGAACGGCAGCGGGTTGCTCTCGCCGCCCGGCGTGGTGACGACCACGTCGGCCGGGCCGCCCGCATGGGCCGGCGTCTCGAAGGTGATCTCGGTGTCGCTCACCTGCGTGAACGTCACCGGGACCCCGTCGACCGTCACCTCCGTCGCACCGGCCAGGTCGGTGCCGGTGATCGTCACCGGCGTGCCGCCCGACGTCGGACCGCGGTCGGGATCGAGCGCGGTCAGCACCGGCGCAGGCACGTACGTGAACGACAGCGGCTCGCTCTCGCCGCCCGGCGTCGTCACGACGACCTCCACGGCTCCGGCCGCGTGCGCCGGGGTGACGAAGGTGATCTCGGTGTCGCTCACCTGCGTGAACGCGATGGGCGCCCCGTCGACCGTGAGCTGGGTCGCCCCCGCGAGCGCCGTGCCGGTGACGGTGACGGGCGTGCCGCCGGCCGTCGGCCCCTCATCGGGATCGAGCGCCGTGAGCACGGGGACGTCGAAGTAGGTGAACGGCAGCGCGTTGCTCTCGCCGCCGGGGGTCGCGACCACCACGTCGACCGGGCCGGCGACGTGCGCCGGCGTCTCGAAGGTGATCTCGGTCGGGCTCACCTGCGTGAACGTCACCGGCACGCCGTCGACCGTCACCTCCGTCGCGCCCGCGAGATCCGTGCCCGTGACGGTGACCGGCGTGCCCCCGGCGGCCGGGCCCTCATCGGGCGCGAGCGCGGTGATCGCTGGGACCGGCACGTAGGTGAAGGGCAGCGCATTGCTCGGGCCGCCCGGGGTCGTCACGACGACGCCGACCTCGCCTGCGGCGTGCGCGGGCGTCGTGAACTCGATCTCCGTGTCGCTCACCTGCGTGAAGGGCACCGACTCCCCGTCGATCGTCACGAGCTCTGCGCCGCCGAGATCGGTCCCGGTGATCGTCACCGGAGTGCCCCCTGCGACCGGGCCGGCGTCAGGGTCGAGCGCCGTGAGCACCGGGACGTCGACGTAGGTGAAGGGCAGCGCGTTGCTCGGCCCGCCCGGCGTGACCACCACGACGTCCACCTCGCCCACGACGTGCGGAGGAGTCGTGAACTCGATCTCGGTGTCGCTCGCCTGGGTGAACGTCACCGGCACGCCGTCGACCGAGACCGTGGTCGCCCCGGCGAGGTCGGTGCCCGTGATGGTCACCGGGGTGCCGCCCGCGACCGGGCCGGCCTCCGGGTCCAGCGCGGCGAGCACCGGCGCGGGCACGTACGTGAAGGGCAGCGGATCGCTCTCACCGCCGGGCGTCGTGACCGTCACCCCGACCTCGCCGGCCGCGTGCGGCGGGGTGATGAACGAGATCTCCGTGTCGCTCACCTGCGTGAACGGCACCGAGGCTCCGTCGACCGCCACCGCGGTCGCCGCGCCGAGCGCCGTGCCGGTGATCGAGACGATCGTGCCGCCCGCGGTCGGCCCCTCGTCCGGCGCGAGCACTGTCAGTACGGGAGCGTCGAAGTACGTGAACGGCAGTGCGTTGCTCTCGCCGCCCACGGTCGTCACCGTCACGTCCACCTCGCCGGCGGCGTGCGGCGGCGTCACGAACGTGATCTCGGTGTCGCTCACCTGCGTGTACGACACCGGCACGCCGTCGACCGTCACCGCCGAGGCGTCCCCGAGACCGGTGCCCGTGATCGTCACCGGCGTGCCGCCGGCGACCGGGCCCGCGTCGGGGTCGAGCTCCGTGAGCGCGGGCAGCGGCACGAACGTGAACGGCAGCGCATTGCCCGGGCCGCCCGCGGTGACCACCCCCACGTTCACCTCGCCGGCGGCGTGCGGCGGCGTGACGAACGTGATCTCGGTGTCGCTCACCTGCGTGAACGGCACCGACACCCCGTCGACCGTCACGAGCTCGGCGCCGCCGAGATCGGTGCCCGTGATCGTCACCGGCGTGCCGCCGCCGGTCGGACCCTCATCGGGCGCCAGCGCCGTGAGCACCGGCGCGGGAACGTAGGTGTACGGCAGCGCATCGCTCTCACCGCCCGGCGTGGTCACCGTCACGTCGACCGCGCCCGCGGCGTGCGGCGGGGTGATGAACGAGACCTCCGTGTCGCTCACCTGCGTGAACGGCACCGAGGCTCCGTCGACCGCCACCGCGGTCGCCGCGCCGAGCGCCGTGCCGGTGATCGAGACGATCGTGCCGCCTGCGGTCGGTCCTTCATCAGGCATGAGCGCCGTCAGCGCCGGAACGTCGTAGTAGGTGAACGGCAGCGGGTTGCTCTCGCCGTTCGACGTGGTCACGATCACCTCGACCGCGCCCGCAGCGTGAGCGGCGGTGACGAAGCTGATCTCGGTGTCGCTCACCTGCGTGAACGTCACCGGGACGCCGTCGACGGTCACCTCGGTGGTCCCGCCGAGGTCCGTGCCGGTGATCGTCACCGGCGTGCCGCCCGCGACCGGGCCGGCGTCGGGGTCGAGCCCGGTGAGCAGCGGGCCGGGCAGGTAGGTGAAGGCGAGCGGATCGCTCTCACCGCCGGGCGTCGTCACGACGACGTCGACCGGTCCGGCGTCGTGCGGCGGGGTCGTGAAGCTGATCTCCGTGTCGCTCACCTGCGTGAACGGCACCGAGGCCCCGTCGATCGTCACGACCGTTGCGCCGCCGAGCGCTGTCCCGGTGATCGACACGATCGTGCCGCCGGCCGCCGGCCCCTCATCGGGAGTCAGCGCCGCCAGGACGGGGACGTCGAAGTAGGTGAACGGCAGCGTGTTGCTCTCGCCGCCGGGCGTCGTCACCACCACGTCGACCGCTCCGGCCGCGTGCGGCGGGCTCAGGAACGTGATCTCGGTCGGGCTCACTTGCGTGAACGGCGTCGTCGCCCCGTCGACGGTCAGCTCCGAGGCATCCCCGAGGTCGGTGCCGAGGATCGTCACGAGCGTGCCGCCCGCGACCGGGCCCTCGTCGGGCGTCAGCGTCGTGAGCACCGGCGCCGGCAGGTAGGTGAAGGTGAGCGGCTCGCTCTCGCCGCCGGCCGTCGTGACGGTGACGTCGACGGGGCCCGCCGTGTGCGGCGGTGTGGTGAACTCGATCTCGGTGTCGCTCACCTGCGTGAACGGCACCGACACCCCGTCGACCGAGACGGTGGTCGCCCCGGCGAGCTCGGTGCCCGTGATCGTCACCGGCGTGCCGCCCGCCGCGGGGCCCTCGTCGGGGTCCAGGGAGGTCAGCGCGGGCGCGGGCACGTACGTGAACGGGAGGGGGCCCGAGGGACCGGCAGCCGTCGTCACCACCACGTCGACCGTTCCGGCCGCGTGCGGCGGCGTCGAGAACGTGATCTGCGCGTCGCTCACCTGGGTGAAGGTCACCGGCGCCCCGTCGACCGTCACCGAGGTCGCACCGCCGAGCGCGGTGCCGTCGATCGTCACGAGCGTGCCGCCCGCGGTCGGTCCCTCGTCGGGCGTCAGCGTCGTGAGCACCGGGGCCACGAGGTTCGGGCCGACGAGCGCGCGCGCGAGATTGAGCTCGAGCAGCTCGGGAACGATCGTCGTGGGCAGCAGGCTCAGCCGGAGGGCCGTCTCCTCGAACACCGCCCGCTGCACCGCCGGCGACGGCTCCTGCACGTTCGCGAGCAGGGACACGAGCGTGTCGATCAGCAGGAGCGCGGGGTTCAGCGAATCGATGACCGGGTTCAAGACGTCGGTCGTCAGCGTCGTGAGCAGGGTGCCGAGCGCACCGGTGTCGGGGTCGATCACGGCGTCGACGATCGGGCCGAGGGCGTCGAGGACGAGGTCATCGGTGAGCCCGCCGATCGGCAGGCCGCCGAGGGCGGTGATGTCGACTGCGGCGCTGCCGTTCGAGATCTCGAGCAGGGTGCCGGTGACGGTCACGTTCACCAGCGGCAGGCTGAGCGGAGCCGGCCCGTTGACGTCGACGTCGATCACGACCGCGGCGCTGTTCAGGGCGTTCGTGATCGCGGTGCCGAGGTCGTCGACCAGTCCGTCGATCAGCTCCGCCACCTGAGTCGTCACCTCGGTCAGCACCGCGGCCGAGAGCAGTTCGGTGCTCGGGTCGAGCGAGTTCAGTCCGCCCACGAGCTGATCGAGGTCGAGGGTGATCGTGCCGTCCTCGAGGTCGATCACTACGCCGCCGCCCGAGTCGAGCGGCACGGCGAGCACGCCGTCGACTGCGGCCTGCAGGTCGACCGTGACGGACGCGGAGGCATCCCCGAGCCCGCCGATCGCGAGCACGCTGTCGACCACGCCGAGCACGCCGTCGACGAGCGAGCCGTCGGGGCCCGCGAGCCCGTCGACCGCGGTGTCGAGCTCGGTGACCGCGCCGTCGATCGTTCCGGTGATTCCCTCGACGACCGGGCTGTCGACCACGACGGTCGCGCTCGCGATCTCGTAGTCGCCGACCGGCACGCCGCCCTGGGCCACGGCGGCGTTCGCGCTGATCGCCCCGAGGCTCACGACGAGGTCGGAGATCGTCGTCGCGAACTCGTCGCCGAGGAGGTCCGCGAGATCGAGGCTCATCGGTCCGGGCGCGACGCCGGGCGCCGGCGTGACGCCCGTGCCGATCGCGCCCGAGTCCGAGATGAGCCCCGACGCGCCGATCGACGACCCGTCGATCGCGGCGCTCGCGTACTGGCCGACGACACCGGCATCGGTGAAGTTCAGCGGAATCTGCACGCCGCCGCCGATGTCGATGTTCAGCACCGACAGCGCCGAGAGCCCGAGGTTCGTCGAGCTCGTCTCGGGCGTGACGCCGTCGCTCTCGGCGGTCTCGCCGTCGATCCCGACCACCGTGCCGAGGTCGACGAAGTCGAGGAGCGATCCCGAGAGGAACTGCCCCTCGGCGTACGACTGGTCGCCCGGCGCCGCCTGCGCCGAGATCGCGCCGCCGCCCGCGGTGAGGGCGATCACCCCCGCCGCGGCGAGCCAGCGCAAAGAGCGCGGGCCACGCCGATCGGGTGCCCGATGCGCCCCCCGCCGCTTCCGATTCGTGGCCGAGCGCGCGCGTTCGTACACCATGTGACGTCCCCCCAGAGTCAACACCGCGACGCCCCCGCATCGCATGCGCTCAACGTAGGGCGACCGCGTGTCCCCAGAACAGGGGTACAACCGAAATCACCCCCAAAAGGGGGGTACGGTGCGAGCCGCCCTCAGTCGCGCCGGCGGTACTCCTGGATCATCGGGCAGTCGAACGGGTCGCGCGCGGCCAGCCCGACCCGGTTGAGGTACGCGATGACGATGCCGTACGAGTCGACGAGCCCGGTCTCGGTGTAGCGGATGTCGTTCTCCCGGCAGTACTCGCGCACGATCTCCTGCGTGCGCTTCAGCGCGGGCCGCGCCATGCTCGGGAAGAGGTGGTGCTCGATCTGGTAGTTGAGGCCCCCCATGAGCGAGTCCATGAACCGACCGCCGCGGATGTTGCGGCTCGTGAGCACCTGGCGCTCGAGGAAGTCGACGCGGACCCCGCGCGAGATGAGCGGCATGCCCTTGTGGTTCGGCGCGAACGACGCGCCCATGTAGACGCCGAAGACGCCGAGCTGCACGGCGAGGAACGCGGCCGCGAGCAGGGGCGGGAACGCCCAGAACACGAGCGCGGTCACGCCGACGAGCCGCACGGCGATGAAGGCGAGCTCGAGCCCGCGGCGCTTGACCGCGTTGCGGCGGTCGATCACGTGACGGATGCCGTGCACGTGCAGGTTGAGGCCCTCGAGCAGCAGCAGCGGGAAGAACAGGTAGCCCTGCCGCTGCGTGATCAGCCTGACGAGTCCGCGGCTCTGCGCGGCGTCCTCCTCGAGGAACGAGATCGTGTCCTTCGCGATGTCGGGGTCGCGGCCGATCACGTTCGGGTTGCCGTGGTGGCGGGTGTGCTTGTTCATCCACCAGCTGTAGCTGATGCCGACGACGAGGTCGGCGAGCACGAGTCCCGCCCAGTCGTTGACCGGCCCCGAGCGGAAGATCTGCCGGTGCGAGGCCTCGTGCGCCATGAACGCGAACTGGGTGAAGACGACCCCGAGCACCGCCGCGATGACGAGCTGCCACCACGAGTCGCCGAGCATGACGGAGGCCGCGACCGCGGCCCCGAGCACGACGGCCCAGAACACGGCCTTGCGCACGTAGAAGCCGACGAAGCGGTCGAGGAGCCCTTCGTCCTTGATCTGGCGCGAGAGCCGGGCGAAGCCGCTCTGCGCCGGATCGACCGCGTCGCCTCGGCGACGGCCTGCGGTCAGGATGACGGGCGACATGGTGCCGAGGGCACCGTCGGGGCGTTCAACGACCTGCAGGCTCACATGCGCTCTTCTCGTCGTCCGAAAGTGCGCATGAGACTCAGACGAACGATTCGGGGGCGTGTGCGCGGCCGGGTTCGACCACGAGGCGAGCGTAGGCAGACGGTTCAGCGCAGGGCATCACACGGCTGAGCCATTCGCACCCCCTACCGCGGTAGGGGTTCGGATGACTCGGCCGCCGCCGAGGCGCTGCGCAGGCCCGAGAACGAGCGCAGGTAGAGCGGGCTCGACGCCAGCACCAGGTAGAGCGCGGCGCACGCCACGAGCGTCGGCACGAGCCCGGCCTGCTCGGCCGCGAGGCCGCCGAGGAAGGCGCCGAGCGGCATGGTCGCGGCGACGCCCGCGGTCGTCACGCCGAACACCCGGGCGCGCATGCCGTCGGGGATGAGGCCGTACATCGCCGTCGAGATCATCGGGTTGATGGCGCCCGCGGCGAGGCCCGAGAGCGCCAGCACGGGCAGGAGCACCGGCACGGGCGCGCCGAGCGCCATCGTCAGGTACGGCACGGTGCCGGCGACGAGGAAGCACAGGGCGAACATGAGACGCCCCGAGAAGCGGTGGCCGATCGCCCCGAACAGCACCGAGCCGGTCAGGGCGCCGGCCGCGAAGCATCCGAACATGAAGCCCAGTTGCGCCGGGTCGCCGAGCACCTCGGTCGCGTAGAGCGGCTTCAGCACGGTCATGCCGGCCGCGTCGATCGCGTTCGTGAGCGTCACGAGCAGCACGATCGCGCGCAGCAGCGGCGAGGATGCCACGAAGCGGAGCCCTTCCATGAAGCCGCCGCGCGAGGCCGGCGCGTCGTCGGCGTCGGGCTCGTCGGCGCCCTCGGCACCGAGCCGTCGCGGCACGAAGCAGAGCACGAGCAGCGCCGAGACGACGAACCCGCCCGCGTCGACGATGAGCGCCGGCATCGGCCCGAGGAACGCGACGAGCGCGCCGGCGGTTCCTGCGCCGAGCATCATCGCGGTGCGCTGCACGGCGGACTGCGCGCCCGCGGCCCGCTCGATCGGCCAGTTCGCGAGCTTCGCGAGGTCGGGCGTCATCGAGGTCTTCGCGGTGTCGCCGGGCGGGTCGAGGAGCCCGCCGAGGAAGACGAGGGCGAGCATCGCCCCGAACGGGAGGCCCACCGTCGCGTGCAGGATCGGGATGGCGAGCACGGTGACCGCGCTCGCGAGGTCGGCGACGATCGACGAGAGCCGGTAGCCGAAGCGGTCGACGAGCACGCCGCCGAGCGCCCCGCCGATGACGAGCGGCACCGTCGCGAAGACGCCGACGACGCCCGCCGCGAGCGGCGACCCCGTCTGGGTGAGCGCGATGATCGGCAGCGCGACGAGCGCGATCGCGTTGCCGCCGAGCGAGAAGAGGGCGGCCGCGAGGTTCGCGAGGATCGGGAGCCGGCGGGCGGGCGCCGCGGTGGTTCGAGCAGGCGCCCCGGTGTCGGCGCGAGCCCCCTCGGTCTCGGTCAGCTCGCTCATTGCTCGCTCCTCGGGAAGGTGTGCGTGATCCAGCGGACGGCGCGGGTGCCCTCGCGGGGCTCGCGCCCGACGGCCCACCACTTGTCGCGCACGGCGGCCAGGTCGGCGGTGAGCTCGCGGAACTCGTCGAGGGTGAGCTGCGCGCCGCCGTCGCTCGAGTCGGAGGCGGCGATCCACTCGGGCTCGAGCCCGAGCTCGGCGTCGAGCGCCCCGAGGAGCTCTCGGTGGTACGCGTCGATCACCGCGCGGCGCATCGCCTCGGCCGCCTCGCGACGCTCGGGGTCGTCGAGGTAGCTCTCGGCGCTCAGGCTCGTCACCTCGTGCGCCGAGCGCCACCAGCGCTCGCGGCCGTCGCGCTCGAGCTCGGGCGCGGGCTCGACGAAGCCGTGCTTGGCGAGCGTCGACAGGTGGTAGCTGATCGACCCAGAGGCGGCTCCGGTCGCCTCGGCGAGCATGCCCACCGAGTGCGGGCCGTGCATGCGCAGCAGCCCGAGGATGCGCAGCCGAAGCGGGTGCGCCATGGCGCGCATGGCGCCGGCGTCGCGCAGGTCGATGGAGTTCTGGTTCTCGCTCACGGCACCATGGTAACTCTGCAATAACTGTTGCGCAATGGTCCTTGTATATTTCGCGGACGCGCGGCGAACGCCGCTCCCCGCCGAGGAGGAACGCGTCGACCGGCGCGATCAGCCCGAGACGGCCTCGAGCGTCTGGCGGGCGATCTCGAGCTCCTCGTCGGTCGGTACGACGAGCACCGTGACCGGCGAGGCATCGGTCGAGATCACGCGCGCCCCACCCGAGCTGGCGGCGTTGCGCTCGGCATCGAGCTCGATGCCGAGCCGTTCGAGGCCCGCGAGCGCGGCGGCGCGCACCGGGGCCGAGTTCTCCCCGACGCCCGCCGTGAACGAGATCACGTCGACGCCGCCGAGCTGCGCGAGGTACGCCCCGATGTACGCCTTCAGCCGGTGCGCGTACACCTCGAGGGCGAGCGCCGCGCGCTCCTCCCCCGCCTCGGCCGCGTCGACCAGGTCGCGCATGTCGGCGTGCCCGCCGACGCCGAGGATGCCGCTGCGGAGGTTCAACAGGTCGTCGACCTCGTCGACGCCGAGTCCGCCGCGCCGCTGCAGGTGCAGCAGCACGGCCGGATCGATGTCGCCTGAGCGGGTGCCCATGACGAGCCCCTCGAGCGGGGTCATGCCCATGCTCGTGTCGACCGATCGGCCCCCGTCGATCGCGCACGCGGAGGCCCCGTTGCCGAGGTGCAGCACGATCTGGCGCAGCTCCTCGACCGGTCGGCCGAGGTATTCGGCCGCGGCCCGCGACACGTAGCGGTGGGACGTGCCGTGGAACCCGTAGCGGCGGATGCGGTACTTCGCCGCGACGTCGCGGTCGATCGCGTAGGTGTAGGCCGCCGGCGGCATGGTCTGGTGGAACGCGGTGTCGAACACGGCGACGTGGGGCACGTCGGGGAACGCGCGCTGCGCCGCCTCGATGCCCTCGAGGTTCGCCGGGTTGTGCAGCGGCGCGAGGGTCGAGAGTTCGTCGATGTTGATCTTCACGAGCTCGGTGATGACGGTCGGCTCGAAGAAGCGGGCGCCGCCCTGCACGACCCGGTGCCCGACCGCGATCGGCGGGTGCTGCTCGAGCGAGGGGCCGTGGGCGGCGAACCCCTCGAGCATCACCTCGAACGCGGCGAAGTGATCCGGCACGTCGACGTCCGCATCCCAGGTGGAGCCGAGGCTGTCGTCCTCGGGGCCCTCGTGGCGGTGCCTGGCATGCCCGCCCTCACGGCCGATGCGTTCGACGAGCCCGCTCGCGAGCGCCTCGCCGCGGGCGGCGTCGACGAGCTGGTACTTCAGCGACGACGAACCCGAGTTGACGACGAGGACGAGGCTCACGAGGCATCCGCCGCCTGGATCGCCGTGATCGCCACGGTGTTCACGATGTCCTGCACGAGCGCCCCCCGCGAGAGGTCGTTGACGGGCTTGCGCATGCCCTGCAGCACCGGTCCGATCGCGACGGCGCCGGCCGAGCGCTGCACCGCCTTGTACGTGTTGTTGCCCGTGTTGAGGTCGGGGAAGATGAAGACCGTCGCCCGCCCCGCGACATCCGAGTCGGGCAGCTTCGTGCGCGCGACCGCCGCATCGGCCGCCGCGTCGTACTGGATCGGCCCCTCGACCGCGAGCTCGGGCGCGCGCTCGCGCACGAGCTCGGTCGCCCGCCTGACCTTGTCGACGTCGGCGCCCTGGCCCGACTCGCCGGTCGAGTACGAGAGCATCGCGATCCGCGGCTCGATGCCGAACTGCGCGGCCGTCTGCGCCGAGGAGATCGCGATGTCGGCGAGCTGCTCGGCCGTCGGGTCGGGCACGATCGCGCAGTCGCCGTAGACGAGCACCCGGTCGGCGAGCGCCATCAGGAACACGCTCGAGACGACCTCGACCCCGGGCCGGGTCTTGATGATCTCGAACGACGGGCGGATCGTGTGCGCCGTCGTGTGCGCCGCCCCCGAGACCATGCCGTCGGCGAGGCCCAGCTCGACCATCATCGTGCCGAAGTACGAGACGTCCTGCACGCGCTCGCGCGCCTGCTCGAGCGTGACGCCCTTGTGCGCACGCCGCTTCTGGTACTCCTCGGCGAAGCGCGCGACGTAGACGAAGTCGTGGTTGGAGAGCACCGTGGCGCGCGAGATGTCGAGGCCGAGGCCGATCGCGCGCGAGCGCACCTCGATCTCCTCGCCGAGGATCGTGAGCTCCGCGACGTCGCGCGCCAGGAGCGTCGCGGCGGCGCGGAGGATGCGGTCGTCGTAGCCCTCGGGCAGCACGATGTGCTTGCGCTCGCGGCGCGCGCGCTCGAGCAGCCCGTACTCGAACATCAGCGGGGTGACGACCTCGGGGCGCGCGATCTCGAGCCGGTCGAGCAGGGCGGGCCCGTCGACGTGCTGCTCGAAGAGCGACAGCGCGGTGTCGCGCTTGCGCTGCGACTCCGCGGCGAGGCGGCCGCGCGTGTGCGTGATGGCGAGCGCGGTCTCGTAGCTCGTCAGCTGGGTGCGGATGATCGGCAGCCCGGCCTTCAGTCCCTCGACCAGGCGCTCGATGTGCTCGGACAGCGGGAACCCGCCGTTCAGCACGATGCCGGAGATCGACGGGAAGGTGGCCGAGGAGTGCGCCGTGAGCACCCCGAGCAGCACCTCGCTGCGGTCGCCCGGCACGATGACGACGGAGCCCTCGATGAGGTGCGAGAGCACGTTCTCCATCGACATCGCCGCGATCACGACGCCGAGCGCCTCGCGGTCGAGCAGGTCGGCGTCGCCCGCGTAGAGCTCGCCGTCGACGGCGTGCATGATCGAGCGCATCGAGGGCGCGACGAGGAACTGGTCTTCGGGGATCGCCCAGACGGCTGCGGATGCCTCGCCGGCGGGCGCGGCGGCCGCCGCGCCGTGCGCGGGCGCCGAGGCGCGTCGCACGGCGTCGACGATCTCGAGCAGCCCCTCGGGGTCGGCCCGGTTGACGACGATGCCGAGGAGCGAGGCGTGCTCGCGTTCGAGCTCCTCGACGGCGAGCTCGGTGAGCTGGGCGAGCTCGTCGGCCGTGCGGGCCTCGGTGTCGCCGAGGTGCTCGCTGCGTCCGCGACCCTGGCCCTCGCCGACGCGGCCGCCGAGCACGAGCAGCACGGGCGCGCCGAGGTTCGCCGCGATGCGGGCGTTGTAGGCGAGCTCGGTCGGGCTGCCGACGTCGGTGTAGTCGGAGCCGATGATCACGACCGCGTCGCAGCGGCCCTCGATCGCCTTGAACCGACGCACGATGGTCGCGAGCGCGGCATCGGGGTTCGCGTGCACCTCCTCGTAGGAGACGCCGATCGCCTCCTCGTACTCGATCGGCACGACCCCGTCGTGCGCGAGCAGGAGCTCGAGCACGTAGTCGCGCTCGGCGGTCGAGCGGGCGATCGGCCGGAAGACGCCGACCCGGGTCGCGCGGTGGGTGAGGGTGTCGAGGGTGCCGAGCGCCACCGTGGACTTGCCGGTGTTGCCCTCGGCCGAGCAGATGTAGATGCTGTGCGCCACGCCTCCCAGCCTATTCGGCGGGCCGTGCGGGGTGACTGGCAATCAGCTGCGTTCGATCGCCGGCAGCACGTAGCCGCCGTCGAGCACCGACTCGTCGGGCATGTACATCCGCAGGAGCGGCCGGAATGCCCCCGTCGGCGTCGGCAGCCAGTTCGCGGCGGCCGTCGGGTCGACGGGCCGCGTCGAGCTCATCGTGATGGTGACCCCGCCGTCGGCGTCGCGCACGACGCCGGGCGTGCGGTCGCCGATCGAGTACCGGTCGATCTCGTTGTCGACGAGGTAGAAGTCGGGCACGTCGTACATCGTGACCGACCAGAACGCGCCCACGGGCGGGGTCGGCGAGAACCGCAGGGTGTAGTTGCGGGCGCCGTCGAGCGGTTCGCCCGCGGCGTCGACGTAGGTCATGACGTAGGCGGCCTCGTAGGCGTGGTTGCCCCACAGTCCGGCCCGGGCCGCCGCCGCCCGCTGGGCGATGCGCACCTTCGGGTCGGCGATCTTCCATGCGTCGTCGTCGATCGCGCCGACCTCGAAGAAGTCGAGGTTGTAGTCGAAGACGTGGTACGTCAGCTGCCAGCCGTTGACGACCGGTGCGAGGTTCGAGTGGAGAATCTGCTCGAGCACCTTGCGACCCTCGGCGAAGCCGAGCTCCAGGGCGGACGTCACGTCGTCGTCGAGCGAGCCGACGGGCTCCTGGCCGGTGAGGCCGAGCGGCGCGAACGAGGCCTGGAGCGCGGCGTCCCGTTCGGCCGGCGGGAAGGCCTGGGAGTACACGCGGAACCGTTCGAAGAAGTCGAGCGCGTCCGACGGCCCCGGCCCGGTGGCCGGGAGTCCGACCGGGGGCACGAGCGAGCGGAGCACCGGCGTGAGCGTCGTCGCGTCCTGCAGTGCGTGCACGGCGGGCAGGTCGGCCTCGCCGTCGCACGCCCAGCGGCCCACGATCGAGGCGATCCGGGTCGGGAAGCGGATCGGGGTCGCATCGCCGTCGACCTCCCCGTCCCAATCGGGCGGAAGCAGCAGGAACTCGCGGGCCGACGTGCCCGTGGCCCGCTTGCCGACGTACGCGAAGTTGTTCGTCCACGCGTCCACGAACTGCATCACGTAGTAGCGATCGCCCGCGTCGGGCACGCTGAACCGCACCGGGCCGACGCTGAGGTCGACGTTCGCGATCGAGTAGACGGTGTCGTTGTTGATCGAGACGAACGTGTCCTCCGCCGTCGTGAGCGTGCGGGCGTGGCTGAACGAGTTGAGCGCGGCCGCCGGGTTCGCCCCGACGCCGGTGGACACGTACCGATCGACCTGTTCGAGGTCGAACACGATCGGGAAGCCGTACAGGTACGCCTTCGACGCCAGTTCCACCAGTGCTGCATCCGCCATGTTCTCCCCCTCGACGATCGTGATCGAAGCCTATGGCTTCCACGCGAACCGGCGCGAGCGGAACCCGAGCGGCATTCGCCTATGCTGATCGGGCACATCGACGTGCCGTGCCGTCCCCCTGCGGTGCGTACCCGAACCCGAATCGACCACCTGTGAACCCCATCGCCCTCATCGGAGCGGGCCCATCGGGCCTCGCCGGCGCGCGCGCCCTCAGCCGCGCCGGACTCCCCTTCCACGGTTTCGAGGCCGGCGCCGACGTCGGCGGCCTCTGGAACATCGACAACCCGCGCTCGACGATGTACGAGTCGGCGCACCTCATCTCGAGTCGCACGACGACCGAGTTCGCCGAGTTCCCGATGCGCTCGACGGCCGACTACCCGGGTCACCGCGAGCTCCTCGGCTACTTCCGCGACTACGCCGACGAGTTCGGCCTCCGCGAGCACTTCCGCTTCGAGACGCGGGTGACCGCGGTCGAGCCGCTGCCGGCGGCCGACGGCAAGACCCCGGGTTCGAACGGCTGGCGCCTCACCGCCGTCGACGCCTCCGGCGCGACCTTCACGGGCGACTACTCCTCCGTGATCCTCGCGAACGGCACCCTCGCCGAGCCGAACGTGCCCGCGTTCCGCGGCGAGTTCACCGGCGAGCTCATGCACACGAGCGCCTACAAGTCGGCGAAGGTGTTCGACGGCGAGCGCGTGCTCATCATCGGTGCGGGCAACTCCGGCTGCGACATCGCCGTCGACGCGGTGCAACACGCGGCATCCGTCGACCTGTCGGTGCGCCGCGGCTACTACTTCGTGCCGCGGTACCTGTTCGGCAGGCCCTCCGACACGCTCAACCAGGGTCGCCCCCTGCCCGCGCCGATCAAGCAGTTCATCGACACCCGGGTGCTGAAGGCGTTCACCGGCGACCCGGTGCGCTTCGGGTTCCCGAAGCCCGACTACAGGATCTACGAGTCGCACCCCATCGTGAACACACTGATCCTGAACCACCTCGGCCAGGGCGACCTGCGCATCGTGCCCGACGTCGACCGCTTCGACGGTCGCACCGTGCACTTCGCCGACGGCAGCTCGGCCGAGTACGACCGCGTCGTGCTCGCGACCGGCTACACGCTCGACTACCCGTTCGTCGCCCGAGAGCACCTCGACTGGACGGAGGCGTCGCCGACGCTCTTCCTCAACATCTTCCCGCCGAGCTTCAACGGCCTGTTCGTGCTCGGCATGATCGAGGCCTCGGGCATCGGCTGGCAGGGCCGCGCCGAGCAGGCCGAGCTCATCGCCGCCTACCTCGCCGCCGCCTCGAGCGCGCCCGAGCAGGCGGCCCGCTTCAGGGCCAGGGCGGATGCCCCGTGGCCCGACCTCACCGGCGGATACGACTACCTCGGACTCGACCGGATGTCGTACTACGTGAACAAGGACGCGTACCGGCGCACGGTGACGCGACTGCGCAAGACGCTGCCCGAGGCATCCGGCTCGCCCAGTTCGACGGCGAAGGCCGTCTCGACCGACGGAGTCCGCGCATGAACATCGACGACGTCGTCCTGAACTTCACCCCCGGCTCGATGCTCGCCCTGAACGTCGTGCTCGGGTTCATCATGTTCGGCATCGCGCTCGACACCGCGCCGAGCGACTTCAGGGCCGTGCTCACCGCGCCGAAGGCCATGATCATCGCGATGCTCGCGCAGGTCGTCCTGCTGCCGGCGGTCACCTTCGGGCTCACCCTGCTGCTGAACGTGCAGGCGTCGATCGCGCTCGGCATGATCCTCGTCGCGTGCTGCCCGCCCGGCAACATCTCGCAGGTGCTGACCTACCGCGCCCGCGGCAACGTGGCGCTCTCGGTCTCGATGACGGCCGTCGCGAACGCGCTCTACATCTTCGTGCTGCCGATCAGCATCGTCTTCTGGGGCAGCCTGCACCCGACGGCGTCGGAGCTGGTGCGCGAGGTCAGCCTCAACGGCTGGCAGATGCTGCTCGAGATCTTCCTCATCATCGGACTGCCGTTCTTCGCCGGCCTCCTGATCCGCGCGAAGTGGCCGCGCTTCGCGGCACGGGTGCAGCCCTACGCCCGGTGGATCAGCCTCGCCGCCCTCGTCGGCTTCATCGTCATCGCGCTCGTCGGCAACTGGGCGATCTTCATGGCGTACATCGGCGTCGTGCTCGTCGCGGTGTTCCTGCACGACGCCGTCGCACTCGGGCTCGGCTACGCGAGCGCCCGCATCGGCGGGCTCGGCGTGCGCGACCGCAAGGCGATCACCTTCGAGGTCGGCATCCGCAACGCGGGCCTCGGACTCGGCCTCGTGTTCGCGTTCTTCGACGGCCTCGGCGGCATGGCGATCGTCGCCGGCTGGTGGGGAATCTGGGACATCATCGCGGGCCTCGCGGTCGCGACGCTGTGGGCGCGGCACTCGGCGAAGCGGTCGGATGCCACGGCGCCGGAGCCCGCGGTCGCGGCCGGAGCCGGGGCATCCGATGGCGGCGATGCCGTCGGCGCCGCCGATGCCGCCGGCTCGTCCGGAAGCGAGCCGGTCGCATGAGGCGCGTGCTCGTCACCGGCGGATCCGGGTTCCTCGGCTCCTCGGCGGTGCGCGCCCTCGCGAGCGACCCGCGCGTCGAGCTCGTCGTCTCGGGCGACGTGCGCGAGCCCGCCTCGACGCCCGACGGGGTCGTCGTCGAGGCGTGCGACGTGACCGACGCCCTGGCCGTCGCCGCCGTCGTGCGGGAGCACCGGATCGACACGATCGTGCACCTCGCCGCGATCGTGAACCCCGGCGCCCTCGACGAGGAGATCGAGTACCTGGTCGACGTCGAGGGCACCCGCAACGTGCTCGACGCGGCCGTCGCGTACGGCGTCTCCCGCATCGTCGTCTCGTCGTCGGGCGCCGCGTACGGGTACCACGCCGACAACCCCGAGTGGCTGCGCGAGGACGACGCGATCCGCGGCAACGAGGAGTTCAGCTACTCCCGGCACAAGCGCCTCGTCGAGGAGATGCTCGCCGACTACCGCGAGGCCCACCCCGCACTCGAACAGGTCGTGCTCCGCATCGGCACCATCCTGGGGCCGACCGTCGCGAACCAGATCACCGCCCTCTGGGACGGCCCGCGCATCCTCGCCATCCGCGGCTCCGACAGCCCGTTCGTGTTCGTCTGGGTCGACGACGTGGTCGGCGCGATCGCGACGGCCGCGACGGGCGAGGCCACCGGGGCGTTCAACGTCGCCGGCGACGGCCGGGTGACCGTGCACGAGATCGCCGCAGCGCTCGACAAGCGCACGCTGACGCTGTCGCCCGCACTGCTCGCGTTCGCCCTGCGCGCGGGGCGCGCCCTGCGGCTCACCGTGCACGGCCCCGAGCGCGTCGGGTTCCTGCGGTACCGGCCGGTGCTCGCGAACGCCCGGCTCAAGTCGGAGCTGGGCTACGTCCCCGCGAAGACGAGCCGCGAGGCGTTCGACGCCTACCTCGCGGCACGGGCGGCGGGCGCGTAGGGCGCGCTCGCAACCTGGGGGCATGCACGCTTCAGGACGACGGCACGGCGGGAGGGAGGGCCCACGTGGGCGAGGGCTACGGTCGGGTGCGTGCAGAATGCAGGATGCTCCGTGCGACACGCCGCACGCGGCATCCCGGCTGCGGGCGCGCCGCGCCGGACATCCTGAGTTCTGCACGCGCCGGTGCTCGGGCTCAGCGCGTGTCGACGATGAGGTGCGCCACCTCGCGCGGGTCGAACCGCTCGGCGAAGTCGCGCTCGTTCGGCACCCAGACCTCGTCCCAGAGGCGATCGTGGCGGCGCCCCAGCGCCTCGTCGCGCGCCTTGCCGCGCCGGGCTGCGATCTCGAGGTCGAGATCGACCCAGATACGGAGGTCGAGCAGCTCGACCGTCTCGGGGTGGAAGAGGCCGATGAGGTCGACCACGAGCACCTCCGCGTCCGGCAACGGGCGCGGCTCGCCGAGGCGGTGCGCGCCCCAGTCGTACGGGCGGTACTCACCCGGCCTCCCCTCGCGGAACGGGCGCAGCACCTCGACGGCGAGACGCCCGCGCTCGACCCCGCTCCAGTCGCTCGAGCGGAGGTGCGAGCGCACCGGATCGAGGAAGTCGTCGCCTCGGATGCGGGCGATGCCACCGCCGCGCTCGACGAGGGCCCGCGCGAGGGTCGACTTGCCCGCTCCGCAGAAGCCCGAGACGCCGACGACGATCGGCCGCTCCGCCGCAGCCCGCACCGACATCACCCGAGCGTGCACGGCGTCGAGGGTGGTCCGAGGCATCCCCCAAACGTACTGGGGGCGCGGCGCGAGCGACGCTGGTTCTTCGAGGCCCCTCCGCTCGGGTAGACTGTCGGAGGCTCCCCACGTGGCGCCATCCAGGCCAACTCCCCCAGGGCGGAAACGCAGCAAGGGTAACCGGGCTCTGGCGGGTGCGTGGGGGGTCTCTGGAGGATTCGCCTAGTGGCCTATGGCGCACGCTTGGAAAGCGTGTTGGGTGAAAGCCCTCAGGGGTTCGAATCCCCTATCCTCCGCCAAGATGCCCGAGCCGGGTGCGCGCACCGCACCCGCACACGGGGCTCGAATCCCCTCTCCTCCGCCAAGATGCCCGAGCCGGGTGCGCGCACCGCACCCGCACACGGGGCTCGCCTCCACCGCGACTCGTCTTCCCCGTCGCCATCGATGAGGGGTCGTGCGCGTCTCCTTCCCAGGGCGTATTGCACCGTCGCCGGAAGCGCCTATGCTGTCCTGAGCCGGGTCGTGAGGGCCCGAGGTGTCGACGAAGACGACGGCGGCCTCGTTGACCCCACGACGCCGGCGCCGGCTTCCCACGGGCTCCCCCGATGCGCCGCCCTGAACCGCGTGACGCCCCCGCGTTTCCGGGCCTCGCACGCGCGATTCGCCCCCGTGTCCTCATTAATGCGGAATAGCGGCGTCCCCCGATCGGGCGCATCATATGAGGGATGTCAGCAGCACAGGTGGACACGAGGAGTGGGGACGCAGGGGGCTCCTCCACCAGCGCAGCGGCAGCAGGGGGCGACGGCCTCAGGGTGATCACCCTGAGGCCTCGTCGCACTCTCGGGTGGAACTACGGACTCGCTCTCACCGCGCTCGTCGTGCCGTTGCTCGCCGCCGAGTTGTGGCTGCTCGACCAGCCCACCGCGTGGCCCATCGTCGCGGCGACCGCGGCGGTCCTCGGCGTGCTCATCGGCCTCGCCTGGGTCGCCTATCGACGGGCCCGGGTGTCGGTCAGCAAGTACGGGATCGTCGAGCGCGGCTTCTTCGGCGCGACGACCGTCATCGCGGCGCGCGACGTCGCGGGCGTGCTGCGCCTCGCGCTGTACCGTCCGAACAGCCTCGACACGACCGACGAGCTGTTCGTCGTCTGCCGCGGCGGGCGGGGGCGCTTCCGCATGCGCGGCCGCTTCTGGGACGAGCACACCATGAGCCTCGTCGCCCAGGTGCTCGAGGTCGACGAGACCGAGCGGACCGAACCGGTCACGCTCGCCGAACTGCGCCGGAGCGATCCGACGCTGCTCTACTGGTTCGAGCGGCGCTCGCTCCTCGGCTGAGCCCTGAGCACTGAGCACTGAGCGCTGAGCACTGAGCGCTCAGCCGATGGCGCTCAACGCGCCCACCTCACCGGCGAGTCAGCTCGTCGCGATGCCGAGCCGCGGCGACTGCGGCGTGCTCGACGGCAGCTCGTGGAAGCCCAGCCGGTCGTAGAACGCCCGTGCTCCCGTGTTCGCGGCCGCGAGGCCGAGGTGCAGCGCGGGCACGCCGCGGGCGGCGAGCTCGGCGCGGACGGTGTCGATGAGTCGGCGCCCGAACCCCTGCCCCTGCAGTTCGGGCAGCAGGTCGATGTGCAGGTGCGCGGGGTACTCGGCGAGCTCGGGCACGAGCATGCGCTCGGGGTGGAGGCCGGCGTCGATGAGGTCGGGTTCGGTGAAGTCGGGTGCGTGCACGGTGGGTGCTCCCGCGACCGGATGCCTCGCCGCGAAGCCGGGAGCCCACTCGCGCCGCCACCACTCGACGAAGTCGGCGGTGTCGGCGATCGCCATCACGTAGCCGAAGGCACGGCCGGTGTCGGTGTCGGCGACGACGAACGCCAGCTCGGGCGCGTACTCGACGTACGGCAGCGCGAACACCTCTGGCATGAGCGAGTCGTCGGAGTAGACCCCGGTGGCGTCGCCGCCGGCCGCGGCCGTGCGCAGGCAGATCAGCGCGACGTCGTCGCGGTCGTCAGGGCGGTACGGGCGGATCTCGAACACCAGTCGATTCTTCCCGATCCCGAGCGGTCTCGGGACGATTCGCGACGCGGGCGACGGCGTCGGGGCTCAGCGGCGCTTCGCCATGCCGAAGAGGCCGGTGAGCACCTGGCTGATCACCTTCTGCGTGGTCTTCGAGCCGAGCACCTGGTCGAGCGTCGACCGCTGCGACGAGCGCGAGCCCGAACCGCTCGAACGAGACGAGCCCGAGGTCTTCTTCAGCAGCCGGTCGTACTCGGCCTGCGCCTTCTTGTCGGCCTTCGCCGCGTCGGCCTGGATCTTCGCCTGCATCTTCGCGTACTCGGCGTCGGCCTTCGCCTTGGCCTCGGCCGCCTCGGCGGCGTCGGCGGCCGCCGCGGCGTCGGCCATGCGCTTGGTGAGCAGTTCATGGGCGGATTCGCGGTCGATGGCGGTGCCGTACTTCGCCATCAGCGGGGAGGCCGCGACGGCGGCGTCGATCGAGGCGTCGGCGCTCGGCGACATCGACGCCTGGGGTGCGCGCAGTCGCGTCCACGCGACGGGTGAGGGCGCGCCCTTCTCGTTCATGACGGTGACGACGGCCTCACCCGTGCCGAGCACGGTGAGCGTCTCCTCGAGGTCGTAGCCCGACTTGGGATAGGTCGAGACGGTCGCCCGCAGCGCCTTCGCGTCGTCGGGCGTGAAGGCGCGCAGCTGGTGCTGCACGCGCGAGCCGAGCTGGGCGAGCACGTCGCCCGGCACGTCCTTCGGGGTCTGCGTGACGAAGAAGACGCCGACGCCCTTCGAGCGGATGAGCCGCACCGTCTGCACGACCTGGGCGAGGAAGTCCTTCGAGGCGCCGTTGAACAGCAGGTGCGCCTCGTCGAAGAAGAAGACGAGCTTGGGCTTGTCGAGGTCGCCGACCTCGGGCAGGCCCGCGTAGAGGTCGGCGAGCAGCCACATGAGGAACGTCGAGTAGAGCGCCGGCTTGTCGGCCACGCCGGGCACCTCGAGCAGGCTGATGACCCCGCGGCCGTCGGCGGCGGTGCGCAGGAACTCGGCGGTGTCGATCTCGGGTTCGCCGAAGAACACGTCGGCGCCCTGGTCGGCGAAGGTGATCAGCTCGCGGAGGATGACGCCGACGGTCGCCTTCGACAGGCCGCCGAGGCCCTCGAGCTCGGCCTTGCCCTCGTCGCTCACGAGGTACGCGAGCACGGCGCGCAGGTCGTCGAGGTCGAGGAGTGCGAGCCCGTTGTTGTTGGCGTAGTGGAACACGAGCCCGAGGCTCGACTCCTGCGTGTCGTTGAGGCCGAGCACCTTCGAGAGCAGCAGCGGCCCGAAGCCCGAGATCGTGGCGCGGATCGGCACTCCGCGCCCGACGCCGCCGAGCGAGAAGAACTCCGTGGGGAAGCTCGCCGCGCTCCACGCCTGCCCGATGCCCTCGGTGCGCTTCAGCAGCTTCTCGTTGCCCTCGCCCGGGGTCGCGACGCCCGAGAGGTCGCCCTTGATGTCGGCGGCGAACACGGCGACGCCGTTCGCGGCGAGCTGTTC
Source organism: Agromyces sp. NPDC058064 (assembly GCF_042885275.1). NCBI lineage: Bacteria > Bacillati > Actinomycetota > Actinomycetes > Micrococcales > Microbacteriaceae > Agromyces > Agromyces sp. NPDC058064. The sequence continues at coordinate 354,036 of NZ_JBHVSE010000001.1, forward strand.
GGCGAGCACCTGCAGGGTGCGGGTCTTGCCGGTGCCGGTGGCGCCCGCGACGAGGCCGTGCCGGTTGGTCATCGCGAGCGGGATGCGCACCGGGACATCCGGCATCGCCTCGCCGTTGACGAGCGCCCCCAACTCGAGCGCCGGCCCTTCGAACGCGTACCCGGCGCGCACGGCGTCGATCGCGTCGGGGTCGAGCGGTCCGGATGCCTCGGCGCCGGCCGGTGCGGCGGGCGCCGCCTGGGCCGGGGCGGCGGCAGCGGAATCGCCTGCGGCCGACCCGGTCGCGGGTCCGGATGCGGGCTCGGGCGCGGCGGCCGCGGGCTCGGCCGCAGTGGACTGCGCCGACGCCGCGGCGGCCGCGGCCTGCGCGAGCGCTGCGGCCTCCTCCGCCGCCTTGATGGCGGCCTCCGCCTGCGCCTGCAGCGCCTTCGCCGCTGCTGCGGCCGCAGCCGCCGCCTCCTGTGCCTGCTTCACCGCGTCGTCCGACATGTGCTGATCCTACTGACGCACCCGGGAACCGCTCCGGTCGGAGCGGACGCGATTCGGCGATCGCCCGACGCAGTCCCTCGGGGTTGCACAGGCTCAGCGCGGTCGCCGAGACGACCTCGCCGGGCGCGTGGAGCACTCGTCGAGCGAGATCGGCGAGCAACGGTGCGGCCGCCGAGCCCATCGCGACGTCGGTCTCGACGAGGAGCGCGAGCGCACCGGGATGCTCACGGTACTCGTCGTCGAGGAGCATCGCCTCGCGCACGATCGCCTTCTCCGTCGTGCCGAGGAAGTACGCGAACTCGTCGATGAGCTCGTTCGTCGCGGCATCCACCTTCACCGGCTTCTCCGTCACCGGCGGCTCCTCTCTCACGATCTCGTCGGTCGTCGTCGCGTCGCATGCGGACGAGTCGGCAGCTCGGCGGTGTCGGTACCTCGACAGCACGGATGGTTCCTGTTCGCATGGCCGGTACCGGAGTACCGGAGTACCGGTCCCTCGACAAGGCGACTCTTCCCTGCGGCACCATGCCGTCCGGACGCGGGCGGGACCAGGCCGACGGGTCGGCGGGCGGCCGGGGCCGGGGAGGAGCGGTCGATCGCGACCGGTCCGCAGGGTTCCGCCGGGCGGGCGCCCCGTCCTAGGGTGAGGGGATGAGCCCGGCAGCGCGTGCGGCAGAGGTCATCGACGTGGGGGGCCGCGAGGTGCGGATCTCCCACCCCGACAAGCTCGTCTTCCCCGAGCCGGGCCTCACGAAGCTCGATCTCGTGCGGTACTACCTCGCGGTCGCCGACGGGGCGCTGCGCGGCGTCGCCGGTCGGCCGATGGTGCTGAAGCGCTTCGTGAAGGGCATCGACCAGGAGGCGTTCTTCCAGAAGCGCGCCCCCGACAAGCGTCCCGACTGGATCGAGACCGCGACCCTGCACTACGCCTCGGGGAACTCCGCGGAAGAGGTGGTCGTGACGGACTCCGCCGCGCTCGCCTGGGTCGTGAACCTCGGCTGCATCGACCTCAACCCCCACCCCGTCAGGGCCGACGACCTCGACCACCCCGACGAGCTCCGGGTCGACCTCGACCCGATGCCGGGCGTCGACTGGTCGCAGATCGTCGACGTCGCGTTCGTCGCACGCGAGGTGCTCGACGACCACGGGCTCGTCGGCTGGCCGAAGACCTCGGGCTCGCGGGGCATCCACATCTCGGTTCGCATCGAACGCGAATGGAGCTTCGCCGAGGTCCGCCTCGCCGCCGAGACCCTCGCCCGCGAGGTCGAGCTGCGGGCACCGGGGCTCGCCTCCGCGCGCTGGTGGAAGGAGGAGCGCGGCGAGAGCGTGTTCGTCGACTTCAACCAGAACGCGAAGGACCGCACGGTCGCCTCGGCCTACTCGGTCAGGGCGCTGCCCGACGCACGCGTGTCGACGCCGCTCGACTGGTCGGAGGTCTCCGACAGCCGCCCCGAGCGCTTCACCGTGGCGACCGTGCTCGAGCGCTTCGCCGAGCGCGGCGACCCGGCGGCCGGCATCGACGACGCCGTCGGGCGGCTCGACGGGCTCCTCCGGCGCGCCGAGGAGCTCGGGCCGGCCGAGAAGGCGCCGCGCGGATCCGACGGATCGGGGCGCCGTCGGTCGACCATGCCGCTCATCGAGATCGCCCGGGCGAAGACCAAGGACGAGGCCCTCGAGGGCCTCGAGCGGTGGAAGGCGCGGCATCCCGAGGCCGTCGCGCTCCTCGAGCCGGCCGACGTGCTCGTCGACGGCATGCGCGGCAGCTCCTCGCTCTGGTACCGCATCAGGGTGAACCTCCAGCACGTGCCCGAGGGCGACCGGCCGCCGCAGGAGCCGCTCGAGGTCGACTACGACCCGTGGGCGAAGTACCGCGACGCGGACGGAGCGATCTCCGGCCCGCCCGCCGGCGGCCCGAACGGCCGCACCTCGTGAGCGACCTCGGACCCGTCGACCCCGGCCACGGGGCCGACCTCGAATGGCTGCACCACTGGCGGCTCCGCGCCGACGGCGACGTGCAGACGACCGCCTCGAGCACCCTGATCCCGGTCCGCACCGAGGAGGGCGTGGCCGCGATGCTGAAGATCGCCCGCATCGACGAGGAGGAGCGCGGCGGCGAGCTGCTCGAGCGCCTGGGAGGACGCGGCGTCGCCCGGGTGCTCATGCGCGAGGGGGCGGCCGTGCTGCTCGAGCGTGCGACCGGACCGAACGACCTCGTGCGGCTCGTGCTCGCCGGGCGCGACGACGAGGCGACCCGCGTGCTCTGCGACGCGGCGGCCCGGTTCCACCTCGCGGTCGCGGAGCTCGAACCGCCGGACGACCGCGACGCGCTCGCCGTCGACGCCGACGCGGCCGCGCGCACCGAGTCGGGCGAGCCGTTGCTCGTGCCGCTCACGACCTGGTTCCGCGAGCTCTTCGCCCATGCCGACGGGCTCGACCCGCTGCACCGACGCGGCGCCGAGCTCGCCCGGGAACTGCTCGACGCGCCCCGCGACGAGCGGGTGCTGCACGGCGACCTGCATCACGGCAACGTGCTCGACTTCGGCGAGCGCGGCTGGCTCGCGATCGACCCGAAGGGGCTCGTCGGCGAGACCGGGTTCGACTACTGCAACCTGCTCTGCAATCCCTCGCACGAACGCGCCCTCGCGCCGGGCCGGCTCGAGCGGCAGTTCGGCGTCGTGCTCGACGCGACCGCCCGTGCCGGCGCACCGCTCGAGCCCGACCGCCTCGCCCGATGGCTCGTCGCGTGGTGCGCGCTGTCGTCGACCTGGTTCTCGATCGACGACGATCCCGTGCACGCCGACGGCGTCGCCCGCATCGGCGAGCGCGCGCTCGGCCTCCTCGGCTGACCGCCGCTCGCCTCAGCTCGTGAGCACGACTGCGCGACCGGTCGCCCAGTCGCGCACGAGCTCGGGGCGCACGGTCACGCCCGTGCCCGGGGCATCCGGCACCCTGAGCTGGCCGCGGTGTTCGCCCTCGCCGAGCACGAACGGCTCGGTCAGGTCGTCGGCGTAGTAGCGGTCCGACGCGGAGGTGTCGCCGGGGAGGAGGAACCCGGGCAGCGCCGCGAGCGCGACGTTCGCCGCCCTGCCGAGCCCGGTCTCGAGCATGCCGCCGCACCAGACGGGCACGTCGAGCTCGCGGCAGGCGTCGTGCACCCGCAGCGCCTCGAGGTAGCCGCCCATGCGCCCGGGCTTGATGTTCACCACCGAGGTCGCGCCGCGCTCGATCGCATCGACCGCGGTCGCGGCGTCGAGGATGGACTCGTCGAGGCAGACCGGCGTCTCGCACGCGGCGGCCAGACGGGCGTGGGTGGCGAGGTCCTCCTCGGCGAACGGCTGCTCGATGAGCAGCAGCTCGAACGCGTCGAGCGTGGCGAGCAGCGGGATGTCGTCGGCCGTGTACGCGGTGTTCGCGTCGACCTGGAGCAGCCCGCCGCGGCCCATCAGCTCGCGCACGGCCGCCACCGGCACGACGTCCCAGCCGGGCTTGATCTTCAGCTTGATGCGCCGGTAGCCCGCCTCGAGGTAGCCCGTGACCTCGTCGAGCAGCTCCTCGAGGGTCGGCGCGATGCCGACCGAGACGCCGCAGTCGACCCAGTCGCGCACGGCGCCGAACGCCTCGCCCATCGAGCGGCCCTGCGCCCGCAGCTCCGCGTCGAGCACGGCGGCCTCGAGCGCGCCCTTCGCCATGCGGTGCCCGGCCACGAAGCCGAGGGCGCCGGCGACCGATCGGGCGAGCGGCAGCGAGGCCCCGCGGCGGCCCGGCCCCTCCTCGCCGCTCGGCTGCGTCGCGCGAGGTGCCTCGAGCAGCGCGGGCGCGAGGTAGCGTTCGATCACGGATGCCGCGCCGTCGACGTACTCCGCCGAGTAGAACGGGTCGCGCCCGGCCACGCATTCGCCCCAGCCGTCGCCGGCGTCGGTGCGCACATGCAGCAGCAGCACCTCGCGCACGGTCTCGCGCCCGAAGCTCGTCTCGAAGGGCCGCACGAGGGGCACCTCGATCCGGTGCAGCTCGATCGCCTCGATGCGGCTCGCCGTCGTGCTCATCTCGTCTCCTCGTCGTGACGGTCGGGGTCGTCGTCGGTGAAGACGTAGTCGCCGTGCGCGTCCAGCTCGGGGCGGAGCCCCTGGCGGGCCATCCGCGTGAACGCGGCGACCGACGCCTCGCGCAGGCGGGCGGCCTCGACGGGGTCGGCCCGCCGGAGCGACTCGAAGTCGGCGACGAGCCCGAACCGCTCACCGCCCGACCACGCGGGCGCGGGGGCGCCTGCGAGTGCCCGCTCGACGCGCGGGGCGTCGAGCCGCCAGCGCACTTCGAACCGGTCGCTGCGGTCGGCACCGGTGATCTCGTCGCCGATCACCCCGTAGAACTCGGGCAGGTAGGCGGCGACCTCGGCGCCGAGCCGCACGAGGTTCATGCGCGCGTTGCGCCGGATGAGCGGGTCGAAGGTCCAGCGGATCTCGTCGACGCCGTGCGCGAGCGCGAGCGCACGCTGGCGGAGCTTCAGCGCGACGCCGATGCCGTGCCCGCGGGCCCCGGGTGCGACGGCGTTCATGTGCGAGTGCAGGTGCAGGCCCTCGTTCCAGCCGAGGAACCCGAGCGTCGCGCCGAGCAGCGCGCCGGGCTTCGCGAACGGCGGCGTCGCCGAGGCATCCACCCCGCCCTCGTCGTCGGCGACCGCGACGAGCACCGTCGCGCCGGCGTGCAGGAGCGCCCGGATCATCGAGTGGTCGGGGCCGCGCCCCTCGCCCCACGTCGCCTCGAACCGCTCGAGCACCGCGGCGATCTCGTGTTCGGCGGCTTCGCGGGTGACGACGCCCGAGCGCAGCTCCGCCGCCTCGGCGAGCGCTTCGGCGGCCTCCACGACGTCACGGTCCATGCCAACAGAGGCTAGCCGACCGCGGGGCGCGGCACCCGTGCCCGTGCGGCTCAGCAGAAGCCCCCGACGCCCTCCCACGCCGCGGGCGCCGGCTCGACGCCCTCGCGGGTGACCGACGCCTCGATCAGGCCGTACGGGCGGTCGGCGGCGAAGAACACCTCGTTCGGGTTGTCGAGGCCGAACGGCGCGAGATCGACGACGAAGTGGTGCCGGTTCGGCATCGAGAACCGGATCTCATCGAGCTCGGCCTCGCGCTCGAGCACCGCCCGGCCCATCTCGTACAGCGTGGCCTGCAGCGCGGGCGAGTACCCCTCGGCGAAGCTCGCGAGCAGGCGCGCCCGGACACGCGAGTAGAGCGCGTCGTAGTCGGGCCGGGCGCCGGCGGCGAAGCGCCAGCGCACGGCGACGCTCGTCGCGAGGATCCGGTCGGCGGTCTCCTGGAGGGTCGTGTAGCGGTCCCGCGGGAACCCCTCGAAGCCCGACCCCGTCGTCTTCATGACGGTGAGGTCCTTCAGCCCGCCGAGCACGTGACGGGTTCCGCCGTCGACGACGACGGCCGCGGTGCGCACCTCCTGGCCGGCCCGCACGAAGGCGTGGTCGTGCGGCCCGCCGTCGGTCGCGATGCGCTCCCAGGCGAACCGCTCGGCGAGCCATCGCCCGCCCGTGACCCACTCGAACCCGCCCGTGAAGTGCTCGGCCAGCCGCAGCAGGAACGCCTCGGGCGCGCCGACGCCCTCGCGGGCGAAGGCGAAGATCGTGTTCTTCTGGGTGTCGGTGGCGACGACGTGCGCGTTGTCGCCTACGAGGTGCGCCGCCGAGAAGTCGCCGCTCAGCTGCGAGGTGACGCTGAGGTCGTCGAGCTCGTGCCGTGCCCGGTCGCGCGTCACCCGCACGAGACGCACCTCGGCCTTGCCGTAGCGGTTCGGGCCGAGCACGATATCGCCGCCCGTCCCGCCGCCCCCGCCGTTCGCTCCGTCGGTCATCTCGTCTTAGCTCCCTCGGTAGGTGGAGTACGCGAATGGGCTGAGCAGGATCGGCACGTGGTGATGCCGTCCCTCCTCGTCGACCGTGAAGGTGATGAGCACCTCGGGGTAGAAGCCGCGGGTGCCCCCCGCGGCGAAGTAGGCGCCCGTGTCGAAGCGCAGCCGGTACTCCCCCGCGGCGACGCGCTCGGGGCCGAGCGCGTTCACCCGTCCGTCGTCGTCGGTCGCGGCCCGCGCGAGGCTCGTCCACTCGTCGCCCGTGCCGCGCCGGAGGAGCTCGACGGCGACGCCCGCTGCGGGCGTGCCGCGGGCGGCGTCGAGCACGTGGGTCGTGATCTGCGACCGGCTCATGAGAAGCGTCCTTCCACTCGCAGCACGGCGATCTCGCGCAGCTGCTCGGCGACGACCGCCGCTTCCGCGACCTCGTCGTTGCCGAGGCGGTCGGTGAGGGCGTCGAGGATGTCCCGCGCGGAGCGCCCCGCGGCCCGGACGAGGAACACCCGCCCGAAGCGGCGCTCGTACGCGGCGTTCCCCTCGGCGAGCGCGCGGGCGAGCTCGGCGTCGGCGGGGTCGACCCCGGCCTGCTCGCCGCGCGAGAGCGCCGCCGATTCGCCCGTTCCGGCCGCACGCTCGCCGATCCGCGGGTGGTCGCCGAGCGCCTGCGCGACCTCGGCCTCCGTGAACGGCGAGGCGGCCCCGACGGCCGCGCGCACGAGCTCGTCGACCGACGCGTAGGGGCGGCCGTCGACGAGCTCCTCGCACCAGCGGGCGACGTCGAGGCACGGCCGGAGCGACGCGATCGCGTCCTCGCGATCGGCGCCGTTGAACCGCTCGAGCGGGCTCGCCTGCGTCATCGTCTCATTGTGCAGGCGCCCGCCCGCGAGGGGAACCGGCTCGCGCCGGAGCATCCGCCCGCGAGGCCGCTCGCGATCGACTGGCTCGCCCGCGAGCAGGGTCCGCCGCACGACGCCGGAGAGCTCGCGGCCGTCGTACGGCGAGACGGGATGCCGGTGCAGGAGCGCGGCGGCGTCGACGGTGAACCCGGCGTCGGGCGCGAACACGACGAGGTCGGCGTCGGCGCCGACCGCGAGGCGCCCCTTCGTGCGCAGGCCGACGAGCTCGGCCGGGCGTTCCGACATCCACCGGACGACCTGCTCGAGCCCGATGCCGCGCCGCCGCGCCTCCGTCCACACGAGCGGCAGGCCGAGCTGCAGCGAGGCGATGCCGCCCCAGGCGAGCTCGAAGTCGCCGTCGCCCGCGAACTTCAGCTCGGGCGTCGCCGGCGAGTGGTCGGAGACGACGAGGTCGATGACGCCGTCGACGAGCCCCTGCCAGAGCGCGTCGCGGTTCGCCTCCTCGCGGATCGGCGGGCAGCACTTGAACGCGGTCGCCCCGGCCGGCACGTCCTCGGCGCAGAGCGCGAGGTAGTGCGGGCAGGTCTCGACGCTCAGCCGGACCCCGGCGGCCCGGGCGGCGGCGATGCGCCCGAGCGAGTCGGCGGAGCTCAGGTGCAGCACGTGCGCGCGGGCGCCGGTGCGCCGGGCGGCTTCGATCACCGCCGCGATCGCCGTGTCCTCGGCGGCGCGCGGTCGCGACGCGAGGAAGTCGGCGTAGGCGGGCCCGCCGGGATGCGGGGCGCCCTCGATCAGCCGGGCGTCCTCGGCGTGCACGATGAGCAGCGAGTCGAGCTCGGCGATCCGCTCCATCGCCGCCGCCATCTCGCCGGCACTCACCGGCGGGAACTCGGGCACCCCCGACGGCAGCAGGAAGCACTTGAAGCCGAAGACCCCGGCGGCGACGAGCGGCCCGATCTCGTCGAGGTTGCCGGGCACGAGCCCGCCCCAGAACCCGACGTCGACGGCGAGCTGCCCCGCGGCCGCCGCGCGCTTCACCGCGAGCGCCTCGACCGACACCGTCGGCGGGATGCTGTTGAGCGGCATGTCGACGATCGTCGTGACCCCGCCGGCCGCGGCGGCCCGCGTCGCCGAGGCGAAGCCCTCCCATTCGGTGCGACCCGGCTCGTCGACGTGCACGTGCGTGTCGACGAGCCCGGGTAGGAGCACCTCGTCGTCGCCGAGCGTCTCGACGACGATGCCCTCGAGCCCGGCGCCGAGCGGCGCGATCGCCGCGACGACGCCGTCGCGCACGCCGAGCTCGACGGCGCCGAACCCCCCGCCGACGAGGGCGCGCCCGGCGACCAGCACCCGGTCGAACGACCCGGATGCCGCGGCGGCCCCGGATCCGGCGGGCGCCCGGCGGTGCTCGTCGCTCACGCGGTGAGCCTCACCTGCCGGTTGACGTCCTTGTAGAGCAGGTAGCGGAACGGCCCGGGGCCGCCCGCATAGCAGGCCTGCGGGCAGAAGGCGCGCAGCCACATGAAGTCGCCCGCCTCGACCTCGACCCAGTCGTCGTTGAGCCGGTAGACGCCCTTGCCCTCGAGGACGAAGAGCCCGTGCTCCATCACGTGCGTCTCGGCGAACGGGATGGACGCGCCGGGCCGGAACGTCACGATGTTGACGTGCATGTCGTGCGCGAGGTCGTCGGGGTCGACGAATCGGGTCGTCGCCCACGCGCCGTCGGTGCCCGGCATCGGCTGCGGTGCGACGTCCTGGTCGCGGGTGACGAACGACTCGGGCGCCGCGACGCCCTCGACCCGCTCGTACGCCTTCCTGATCCACTGGAAGCTCACGCGCTGCCCGCCCGCGTTCGCGATCGACCAGTTCGCGCCGGCGGCGAGGTACGCGTAGCCGCCCGGCTCGAGCAGGTGCCGCCGGCCCTCGAGGGTCAGGGCGAGCGCGCCCGCGGTGACGAACACGACGCCCTCGACGCCCGGCTCGGCCTCGGGCCGCTCGGCGCCGCCGCCGGGCGCGAACTCGACGATGAGCTGCGAGAACGTCGTCGCGAAGCCGGCGATGGGGCGGGCGAGGATCCAGGCGCGGGCGTCGGTGAAGCCGGGGAGGCGACTCGTCACGATGTCGCGCAGCACCCCCTTCGGGATGACCGTGTACGCCGTCGTCACGACGGCGCGGTCGCTGAGCAGCTCGCGCTGCGCGGGCAGTCCGCCCTCGGGGGTGAAGTAGTCGCTCATCGAGCCTCCTCGTGATGGTCCTCGGTGCACCGACGGCGTCCGTTCATCCCGCCGTGCGCCGTGCGCTCGCGAGCCCGGCGAGCGCGCCCTCGTCGAAGCCCGTGTCGGCGGCCGCCTCGTCGGCCGTGATCGCCCCGCACTGCACGCCTCGCCGCACGAACCCGGCGAGCGCGCGCACCGTGGCGGGCTCGTCGAGCACGGCGCCCTCGGTGCCGTCGTGCACGTGGCGCAGGCGGGCGGATGCCTCGGGGTACCCCTCGCGGTAGTAGGCGTACGCCGCGAGGAAGCGGGTCGGGAGCTGCGCCGGGTGGAGGTCCCACCCCTGCGGGAATCCTCGCTCGAACGCCCGTCGCACGAGGCGGGCGTGCACCCGCCACGCCTCCAGCGCGCGGTCGCCGACCGGCAGGAGGTTCGACGAGCCGTCGGAGAGCCGGATGCCGGTGCCCGCGACGGCGAGCTGCATGACGTGCTTCGCGTGATCGGCGGCCGGGTGCTCGAGCGACTGGTAGGGCGCCGCGATGCCGAGCGCGGCCGTGTAGTCGTAGGTGCCGAAGTGGAGGCCGACGAGGCGGCCGGGTGCGGCGAGCGCGAGCCGCGCCACGGGCGAGGTGCCGTCGGCGCCGAGGACGAGCTGGGGCGTCTCGACCTGCACTTCGAAGCGCAGCCGTCCGTCGGGCAGCCCGTGGGCGCGTTCGAGCGCCGCGAGCACCTCGGCCATCACCTCGACCTGTGCGACGGTCGACACCTTCGGGAGCGTGAGCAGGAGTCCGTCGGGCAGCCCGCCGTGATCGGCGAGCGCCGTGACGAAGAGGTCGAGTGTGCGCACGCCCCTGGCGCGCGTCGCTGCCTCGAACGACTTGCACCGGATGCCGATGAACGGCGGTGCGAAGTGCGCTCCCGTCGCGGCGGCCACGCGTTTGGCGGCACGCACGGCGTCGGCGTCCTCGGCGGCGTCGTCGCGCACGCCGTAGCCGTCCTCGAAGTCGATCCGCAGGTCCTCGATCGGCTCGGTCGCGAGCTTGCGCTCGACGAGCGGGGCCACCGCCTTCGCGATCGCCGCCTCGAAGCCGACCCGGAGGCCGAGCGCCTCGGCGCCGCCGGCCGAGGCCGCGGCCTCGCGCGCGGTCCGGCCCCACTCGACGGGCAGCTCGGGCGTGTAGCGATCACCGGGCACGTAGACGGTGTGCACCGGCTGCCGCGCGCCGTCGTCACCGGGGTAGGCGCGCTCGAGCAGCCGGTCGGTGTCGCCCAGCCGATCGTCGAGACGGGTCAGCTCGGCGGCGGTGAGCGCCGTGCGCGGGCGGGCGGGCACGCTCACCTCCGCGAGGCGTTGCGGACGACCCCGATGGCCATGCGAACACCTCCGTCCGCGCCGAGCGTCGGCACCGACGACGGCGTATCTCGGAGGCTACACCCGGGGCCGCGGCGGAGGCCCGAACCTGCCGTCTCGCGCACGGCGCCGGGCGGCTCCGAGGTGCGTAGACTCCGAAGGAGGGGTGCAACGTCGCACCGGAGGAGCCCGGCCCATGGAAGAACCCGTTCTCACCGTCAACGCACGGCGACGCCCGCTGACGGGCGTCACCGCGCACACGACCGCGCTCGACTGGCTGCGCTCGACGGGGCTCACGGGCGCGAAGGAGGGCTGCGCCGAGGGCGAGTGCGGTGCCTGCGCCGTGCTCGTCGCGACCCCCGATGGCGACGGCGGCACCGCGTGGACGGCGGTGAACTCGTGCCTCGTGCCGGTCGCGGCGCTCGACGGCCAGGAGATCGTCACCGCCGAGGGCCTCGGCGACCCCGAGTCGCTGCACCCGGTGCAGCGCGGGATGGCCGAGGCGGGCGGTTCGCAGTGCGGCTACTGCACCCCCGGGTTCGTCTGCAGCATGGCGGCCGAGTTCTACCGCGCCGACCGGGCCCCCGTCGGGGCGGCGGCGGCCGCGCCCCGACGTGCCGACGGCACCGACGTGGCCGACGCCGAGCACGGACCGAACGGCTTCGACCTGCATGCGCTCGGGGGCAACCTCTGCCGCTGCACCGGGTACCGCCCCATCCGCGACGCCGCCTACGCACTGGACGCGCCAGACGAGGGCGACCCGCTGGCCGAGCGGCGCTCGCACCCGGCGCCGGCACCGGTCGCGACCGACCTCGGCGCCGGGGGCGCCAGGTTCGTACGTCCAGCGACGCTCGACGCGGCGCTACGACTGCTGCACGACGAGCCCTCGGCCGTGGCCGTGGCGGGGTCGACCGACCTCGGCGTCGAGGTGAACCTCCGCGGTCGCCGCGATCCGCTGCTCGTCGCGATCGACCGCCTCGACGGGCTGCGCGCCGTCCGCATCGACGACGACGCCGTCGAGCTGGGCGCGGCCCTGCCCCTGTCCGAGATCGAGCGCCGCCTCGACGGCCGCGTGCCGCTGCTCGCCCAGCTCATCCCGCAGTTCGCCTCGCGGCTGATCCGCAACCGCGCGACCCTCGGCGGCAATCTCGGCACCGGCTCCCCGATCGGCGACGCGCCTCCCGCGCTCATCGCCCTCGACGCCCGGCTCGTGCTCGTCTCGCGCGACGGGGAGCGCGAGGTCGGCGTCGCCGACTACTTCACCGGCTACCGCGAGACGGTGCTCGCACCCGGCGAGCTCATCCGCGCGGTCCGCATCCCGCTGCCGCTCGCGAGGCTGACGGCCTTCCACAAGGTCGCGAAGCGACGGTTCGACGACATCTCGAGCGTCGCGCTCGGATTCGCGCTCGATGTCGACGACGGCGTCGTGACCGCAGCCCGCATCGGCCTCGGCGGCGTCGCCGCCACACCCCTGCGTGCGCACGCGACCGAGGCGGCGCTCATCGGCGAGCCGTGGAACCTCGAGTCGGTGCGCCGCGCCGCCGCGGTGCTCGCGGGCGAGGGCACGCCGATGTCCGACCACCGCGCGTCGAGCGAGTACCGCTCGCTCATGCTCGGCAACGCGTTGGTGAAGCTCTTCCACCGCGACGCCGCGCCGGCGCCCGATCGGGCGGGAGCGCCGGCATGAGCGGGCTCGCCGATCGCCCGGCCGACGCCGTCGTGGGCCGCGTCGCCCCGCACGAGAGCGCGGCCCTGCACGTGTCGGGTCGCGCGCAGTACACCGACGACCTCGCCGTCGTCACGGCGGGCGTGCTCACGGCCTGGCCCGTGCAGTCGACGCTCGCGCACGCCCGTGTCGCGCTCGACGTCGCGCCCGCGTACGACGTGCCCGGCGTCGTCAGGGTGCTCACGGCCGACGACGTGCCCGGCGTCAACGACGCCGGGGTGAAGCACGACGAACCGCTCTTCCCCGACGAGGCGATGTTCCACGGGCACGCCCTCGCGTGGGTGCTCGGCGAGACGCCCGAGGCCGCCCGGCTCGGCGCCGCGGCCGTGCGCGTCGAGGCCGAGCCGCTGCCCTCCATCGTCACGCTGCGCGAGGCGATCGACGCGGGTTCCTTCCAGGGCATCCCCCGCACGGTCGTGCGCGGCGACGCGGCCGGGGCGCTGCGCACCGCGGCGCTCGTCGTCGAGGGCGTCTCCGAGTTCGGCGGGCAGGAGCACTTCTACCTCGAGACGCACGCCTCGTTCGCCGTGCGCGACGGCGACGGCCAGTACCTCGTGCAGTGCTCGACGCAGCACCCGAGCGAGACGCAGGAGATCGTGGCGCACGTGCTCGGCATCCCGTCGCACGAGGTCACCGTGCAGCAGCTCCGCATGGGCGGCGGCTTCGGCGGCAAGGAGATGCAGCCGCACGGCTTCGCCGCGATCGCCGCGCTCGGCGCGAAGCTCACGGGCCGCCCGGTGCGGCTGCGGCTCGACCGCACGCACGACCTCACGATGACCGGCAAGCGCCACCCGTTCCACATCGCCTGGCGGGCGGGGTTCACGGGCGACGGCCATCTGCTGGCCCTCGAGGCGACGCTGACGAGCGACGGCGGGTGGAGCCTCGACCTCTCCGAGCCGGTGATGACCCGCGCGCTCTGCCACATCGACAACGCGTACTGGATCCCGAACGTGCGCGCCCACGGCCGCGTCGCGAAGACGAACCTGCCCTCGAACACGGCGTTCCGCGGGTTCGGGGGCCCGCAGGGGGTGTTCCTCGTCGAGGACGTCCTCGGCCGCGCCGCGCCCCTCCTCGGCATCGAGCCCGAGCGGCTCCGCGAGCAGAACTTCTACCGTCCCGGCCAGACGACGCCCTACGGGCAGCTCGTGAAGGACGCCGAGCGCATGCCCGCGATCTGGAACCGCCTGAAGGACGAGTGCGACCACGGCGCCCGCCGCGCCGAGGTCGAGGCGTTCAACCGGGCGCACGCCGAGGTCAAGCGCGGTCTCGCCCTCACCCCGATCAAGTTCGGCATCTCGTTCAACTTCACCGCTTTCAACCAGGCGGGCGCGCTCGTGCAGGTCTACAAGGACGGCTCGGTGCTCGTGAACCACGGCGGCACCGAGATGGGCCAGGGCCTGCACACGAAGATGCTGCAGGTCGCCGCCACCGCGCTCGGCGTCGAGGCGCACCGGGTGCGGCTGGCGCCGACCCGCACCGACAAGGTGCCGAACACCTCGGCGACGGCGGCCTCCTCGGGCGCCGACCTCAACGGCGGTGCGGTGAAGCACGCCTGCGAGCAGATCCGCGATCGCCTGGCCGAGGTGGCCGCGCCCCGGCTCGGCGTCGCACCGGGCGAGGTGCGCTTCGGCGGCGGACTCGTGCGCGGTCCGGGCGCCGACGGCCCCGAGCTGCGGTTCGACGAGCTCGTCGCCGCCGCCTATCTCGAGCGCGTGCAGCTCTTCGCGGCGGGCTACTACCGCACCGAGGGCCTCGAGTGGGATCTCGAGCGCATGCAGGGCTCGCCCTTCAAGTACTTCGCGTACGGAGCCGCGGCCGCCGAGGTCGAGGTCGACGGGTTCACGGGCGAGTACCGCCTGCGCCGCGTCGACATCGTGCACGACGTCGGCGACTCGCTCTCCCCGCTCGTCGACCTCGGGCAGATCGAGGGCGGCTACGTGCAGGGCGTGGGATGGCTCACGCTCGAGGAGCTCCGGTGGGACACGAGCGACGGCCCGAACCGGGGTCGCCTGCTCACGCAGTCGGCCTCGACCTACAAGCTGCCGAGCTTCTCGGAGATGCCGGAGGTGTTCAACGTGCACCTGTTCGAGAACGCCCGCGAGGACGGGGCCGTCTACGGTTCGAAGGCGGTCGGCGAACCACCGCTCATGCTCGCCTTCAGCGCCCGCGAGGCGCTGCGCGCCGCCGTCGGCGCGTTCGGTGCACCGCGGCGCAGTGTCGAGCTCGCGTCTCCGGCGACGCCCGAGGCGGTGTTCCGGGCGATCGAGGCGGCCCGGGCCGGCGCGGCAGAGCACGCGGCGGTCACCGGGGTCGCGCCCGGGGCATCCCTCGGGCCGGACGCCCCGTCGACGCCCCGCCGCGAGTCGGTCACAGCGCGGCGCGAGGTCTGACGAGGCGCCGATGGACTGGCTCGAGGCGCTGCGGCGGCTGCGGGACGCGCGCGAGCCCGCGGTGATCGTCACCCTCGCGATCGTGCGCGGGCACGCGCCGCGCAACGGCGGCGCGAAGATGGTGGTGTCGCGCGGCGCGATCGTCGGCACGGTCGGCGGCGGCAACCTCGAGGCCACGGCGATCGACCGCGCCCGCGCGCTGCTCGCCTCGGGCGGGGTCGAGCCCGAGCTGGTCACGCTCCAGCTGAGCGACAAGGCCACGACGGAGTACGGCGTGCAATGCTGCGGAGGAGAGGTCACGTTCATGCTCGAACCCGTGCCGGTGGTGCCGGCGGTCGCGGTCTTCGGCCTCGGACACGTGGGCCTCGAGCTCGCCCGCATCCTCGCCAGGCAGGAGTTCGAGCTGCACCTCGTCGACTCGCGGGCCGAGATGCTCGCACCCGAGCGGGTCGGCGTGCCCGGCGAGTCGGGCGTGCTGGCCGATGCCGTCGCCGTCGTGCACCTGCATCACGAGCCCGTGCCCGAGGCGGGGCTCGACGCGCTGCCGCCGGGCGCCCACGTGCTCGTCATGACGCACGACCACGTCGAGGACCTCGCGATCGTCGACCGGGCGCTCCGGCGCGAGGGGCTCGCCTCGATCGGGCTCATCGGCTCGCGCTCGAAGTGGGCGCGCTTCAGGGTGAAGCTCGCCGAGCTGGGGCACGACGACGCGGCCCTCGCCCGGGTCTCGACGCCGATCGGAATCCCCGAGGTCGCCGGCAAGGCGCCGGCGACGATCGCGGTGAGCGTCGCCGCGCGAATCCTCGAGCTCGTCGAGCAGGCGCGGGTCTGCGACGACGCCGGCTGAGCGACTCGACGCGGGCTGCCCCCGCGCCGTCAGTACTCGATGCGGTCGGCCGTGCGCTTCCACTCGGCGAAGGGCGCGAGCCGGCGTTCGCCGCCGAGCTCGAGCCGGGCGACCGGCATGATGGCGCGCGACGCCTCGCCGTCGTCGTCGAAGTACCGGTAGAAGCGCGCGTCGTCGAAGCCGGCGTCGGCGGCGTCGTCGCGGGTCGCGGCGTAGACCACCCGGTCGAGACGCGCCCAGAGCGCCGCGGCGAGGCACATCGGGCAGGGCTCGCAGCTCGAGTAGAGCGTGCCGCCGCTCAGGTCGAAGTCGCCGATGCCGCGGCAGGCGGCGCGGATCGCCGTGATCTCGGCGTGGGCCGTGGGGTCGAGGTTCGCGGTGACGCGGTTGACCCCGTCGAAGCTGCGGCCGTCGGCGGTGACGACGATTGCGCCGAACGGCCCGCCCGCGTTGCGCACGTTGTCGGTCGCGAGCTCGACGGCCTGCGCGAGCCGCGCGGCGGTGTCGTCGTCGGTGGCGTCTGCGGGAGTCGGGCCGAGGTTCATCGCTGGCATCCTTGCTCTTTCGTCCCGACAGTAACAGTCGTCTGGACGGCCGGCGCGGGGATGATCGACCGGCAGCCGTCCGTGATTCCGCATCTGCGGCGCTATCCTCGAATTCATGACGCATTATCGGATCAGCGAGGCCGCCGAGCTCGTCGGCGTGAGCGACGACACGGTGCGGCGGTGGATCGCCGACGGGCTCCTCCCGGTCGAGAAGGACGACTCGGGGCGCCAGGTCGTGCCGGGGGCCGAGCTCGCGGCGCGCGCGCAGGCGATCGCCTCGGCCGCCGACGACCGCACGGGCGTCCGCCGCAGCGCGCGCAACCGCTTCGTGGGGCTCGTCACCCGCGTCGAGATCGAGGGCCTGATGGCGCAGGTCGAGCTCCAGTGCGGCCCGCACCGCGTCGTCTCGCTCATGTCGTCGGAGGCGGCGCGCGAGCTGCGCCTCGAGGTCGGCTCGCGGGGCGTCGCCGTCGTGAAGGCCACGATGGTCGTCGTCGAGACCGAGCAGGTCGGCGCGTGAGCGCCCGCCGCGCACTCGCCGCGTTCGCCGTCGGCTCGGTCGCGCTCGCACTGCTCGCCGCCTGCGCCTCCTCGGGCGATGCGGATGCCTCGGCCACCCCCGACGCCTCCGCCCCTGCCGCCCCGGCCGGCGCCGAGCACTCGGGCGAGCTCACGATCTTCGCCGCCGCCTCGCTCGGCGGCGTCTTCGACGAGCTCGCGACGCGATTCGAGACGTTGCACCCCTCGCTCGACGTGCTCCCCGTGACGTACGACGGCTCCTCGGTGCTCGCGACCCAGCTCATCGAGGGGGCGCCGGCCGACGTGTTCGCCTCAGCAGACGAGCCGAACCTCGACCGCGTCGCGGACGAAGGGCTCGTCGCGGGCGAACCCGAGCTCTTCGCCACGAACGTGCTCGAGATCGCGGTGCAGCCGGGCAACCCGCTCGGCATCGAGGGCCTCGACGACCTCGCCGACGGCTCGGCCCCGCCCGTCGTCGTGGTCTGCGCCGCCGAGGTCCCGTGCGGTCGGGCCGCCGCGACCCTGCTCGCCGACGCCGGCGTCGAGCTGTCGCCCGCGAGCGAGGAGCAGAACGTGAGCGCGGTGCTCACGAAGGTGCGGACGGGCGAGGCGGACGCCGGGCTCGTGTACGTCACCGACGTGCGCGCTGCCGACGGCGACGTCGAGGGCATCGCGATCGCCGGCGCGGATGCCGCGACGAACCGCTACCCGATCGCCGCCCTCACCGGGGCCGCCAACCCCGAGGCCGCCGCGGCGTTCGTCGAGTTCGTGCGCTCGCCCGAGGGGGCCGAGGTGCTCGCGGAGTTCGGGTTCGGGGCGCCATGACCCCGACGGGCCGCCACGAGCTGGTGAGGTCCCGGTGACCGGGTCGCCGTTCGCCCTGGGCCCGGCGCCCGCCGCCTCGCCGCAGCGGGATCGCGCCGGCGCCCGCCGTTCGACCGGGATCCCGGGACTCCTGTTCGTGCCCGCCGCCCTCGGCGCCGCGGTGCTCGTGCTGCCCCTCGCCGCGCTGCTGCTGCGCCTCGACTGGGCCGCGGTGCCGGCCGCCGTCACCTCGCCGGCCGCGGTCGAGGCGCTGACGCTCTCGCTCGTCACCGCCGCGATCGCGACCGCCTGCTGCCTCGTGCTCGGGGTGCCGCTCGCCCTCGTGATGGCGCGCGCCTCCCGCCCCGCCGCGGCGGTGCTGCGCACCCTCGTCACGCTGCCGCTCGTGCTGCCGCCGCTCGTCGGCGGCATCGCCCTGCTCGCGCTGCTCGGCCGCACGGGGCTCTTCGGCGAGAGCCTCGCGCTCCTCGGCATCCGCATCCCGTTCACGACGACGGCCGTCGTGATCGCGCAGTTGTTCGTCGCCCTGCCGTTCCTCGTGATCTCGGTCGAGGGCTCGCTGCGCGCGGTCGGCACGCGCTTCGAGGCGGTCGCCGCCGGGCTCGGCGCCCGGCCGTTCACGGTGTTCCGCCGGGTCACGCTGCCGCTCGTGCTGCCCGGCGTCCTCGCCGGCACCGTCCTCTGCTTCGCGCGCGCGCTCGGCGAGTTCGGCGCCACCGCGCTGTTCGCCGGCAACACCGCCGGGGTCACCCGCACCATGCCGCTCGCGATCTACACCGCGTTCAACGGGGCCGGGGTCAGCGAGGACACGGCGATCGCGCTCTCGCTCATGCTCATCGCCGTCGCGGTCGCGGTGCTCCTCGTCATGCGCGGCTGGCGAGAGGATGCCCCGCGATGACCGGCGACGGGGCATCCGGCGCGCTCGTCGCCGAGGTCGTGAGCGAACGCGGTGCGTTCCGCCTCGAGGCGGCGCTCCGCGTCGATCGCGGCGAGGTGCTCGCGGTGCTCGGTCCGAACGGCTCGGGCAAGTCGACCCTGCTCGCGACCATCGCCGGCCTGATCGCCCCGACCCGCGGCACGGTCCGACTCGGCGAGCGCGAGCTCGCACGCGCCGGGGCCGAGGGGCGACGCCCCGCGGGGATGGCGATGGACCGACGGCGCATCGGCCTGCTCGGCCAGGAGCCGCTGCTCTTCCGCCACCTGAGCGTGCTCGAGAACGTGGCCTTCGGGCCGCGGTCGCAGGGGCGGCGGGCCGCCGACGCCCGGGCCGAGGCACGGCGCTGGCTCGAGCGCGTCGGCGGCGCCGAGTTCGCCGCCCGCCGGCCGGCCCAGCTCTCGGGCGGCCAGCAGCAGCGCGTCGCCATCGCACGCACCCTCGCCGCCCGGCCCGAGCTGCTGCTGCTCGACGAGCCGTTCGCGGCGCTCGACGTGCCGACCGCCGCGGCGATGCGCCGGCTGCTCGGCGAGCTCTGCGCCGAGACTGCGACACCCACGGTGCTCGTCACCCACGACCCGCTCGACGCCATCGTGCTCGCGGCGCGGGCGGCCGTGCTCCACGACGGGACGATCGCGCAGGTCGGCCCCGTCGCCGAAGTGCTCGGTCACCCCGCCACGCCGTTCGTCGCGGCCCTCGCGGGCGTGAACCTCGCACTCGGTGTCACGCGGCCCGACGGCGGGGTCGAGGTCGAGGGCGCTGACGGCGCGCGACTCGCCCTCGTGCCGGCCGGCGCGCGTGCGGCCGACCGGGCCGATGTCGACGCTCGGCGCGCGCCGACGGGTCGCCCCGCCTCCGCCGTGTTCAGCCCGGGCGCGGTGCACGTCGCACCCGCCGACGAGTCCGACGCCGGGGCATCCGCCGCAGTGGTGCCGAACCGGTGGATCGGCACCGTCGCCCTGCTGCAGCCCGCGCCCGGCGGGGTGCGACTGACGACGGTCGAGCATCCCGAGCTCGCGGTCGACCTCCCGGGCGCCGCGGCCGTCGCGCTCGACCTGCGGCCCGGCGCTCGGTTCGCCTTCCGGGTCGCGTCCGAGGAGGTCACGGTGCGGGTGCGCGACTGAGCCGGTGTTACGGTGGCACCACGAGCAGGGGGTGACCGACGAGCGACACGGCGATTCCGACGAGAGCGCCCCGCGCCGAGCGGGCGGGTGCGTCGATCGGCGTGCGCCGGCTGCCGTCGACGGGTCTCGTGGGCGCCGACGCCTCGCTCGTCGACCGCCGCGACCGCCCGATGCGCGACCTCCGCATCTCGATCACCGATCGCTGCAACTTCCGCTGCGTGTACTGCATGCCGAAGACGGTGTTCGGTCGCGACTACGCGTTCCTCGACCGCGACGAGCTGCTGAGCTTCGAGGAGATCACCCGGATCGCCCGCATCGCCGCGGCCCACGGTGTCGAGAAGCTGCGACTGACCGGCGGCGAGCCGCTGCTGCGCCGCGGCGTCGAGGAGCTGGTCGCGCAGCTCGCCGAGCTGCGCACCCCCGACGGCCGTCCGCTCGAGATCGCGCTCACGACCAACGGCTCGGCGCTCGCGATGAAGGCCGCCGCGCTGAAGGCCGCAGGACTCACGCGCGTCACCGTGTCGCTCGACTCGCTCGACGACGAACTGTTCCAGGCGATGAACGACGTCCGCTTCCCGGTCGCCAGGGTGCTCGACGGCATCGAGGCCGCGCACGCGGCGGGCCTCGGCCCGGTCAAGATCAACATGGTCGTCAAGCGCGGGCTCAACGAGCACGAGATCCTGCCGATGGCGCGGCACTTCCACGGCTCGCCGTTCACGCTCCGCTTCATCGAGTACATGGACGTCGGCAACTCGAACGGCTGGCAGCTCGACGAGGTCGTGCCCTCGGCCGAGATCGTCGATCGCATCGGCGCCGAGCTGCCGCTCGAGCCGCTCGGGGCGACCGCGCCCGGCGAGACGGCGACCCGCTGGCGCTACCTCGACGGCGGCGGTGAGATCGGGCTCATCTCGAGCGTGACCAACACCTTCTGCGGCAGCTGCAACCGCGCGCGCATCTCGACCGAAGGCCGGCTGTTCACGTGCCTGTTCGCGAGCGAGGGCCACGACCTGCGGGCGCTCCTCCGCGGCGGCGTCGACGACGAGGGCCTCGCCACGGCGATGGCGTCGATCTGGGCCGCCCGCGACGACCGCTACTCGGAGGTGCGTGCGAGCCTCACGCCCGAGCTGCGGGCCGCGCGCCCGAAGGCCGAGATGAGCTACCTCGGCGGGTGACCGTGCCGGGGCTCGCGGATCGCGAGCCGCCTCAGAGGCCGACCCACTCCGAGACGCCGTCGGCGAAGTGCTGGCGCTTCCAGATCGGCACCTCGCGCTTGATCAGCTCGACGAGTCGCTCGCACGCGTCGAAGGCCTCGGCGCGATGGCCGGCTCCGGCCGCGGCGACGAGCGCGACGTCGCCGATGCGCAGCTCGCCGACACGGTGCGCCGCGGCGACCGCGAGCCCCGTCTCGGCCGAGATGCGACGCACGCAGTCGGCGAGGAACCGCTCGGCCTCGGGGTGGGCCCGGTAGTCGAGCGAACGCACGGCTCGACCGCCGTCGTGATCGCGGACGACCCCGCAGAAGACGACCACGGCGCCGCTCGCGTCGGACTCGACCGCGCGCCGCACGGCGGCCTCGTCGAGCGGGTGATCGGAGACGACGGCGTGCGGTTCGGGCATGCGGCGATCCTATGCCGTGCGGTTGCGTGCTCCTGCCGCGGGCGCCGCCCGCGCATCCGAAGGTCGCCGGCGATGCCGGGCTACTTCCCGGGCGCCGCCGCCCCCGGCCGGGCGTCGCGCAGCATCCCCGCGACGACGAGCGCGAACGCGCCGACGATGACGAGGAGCCACAGCCCGAGCGCGTACGAGTTCGTCTCGGCGTTGTAGGTCGCCCCCATCACGAGCGGCGGGAAGTACCCTCCGAGACCGCCCGCAGCGGCCACGACGCCCGTCACCGCGCCGACCTTGTCCTTCGGGGTCGACGGGCCGACCCAGGCGAACACGGCACCCATGCCGAGGCCCATCGCCGCGGCCATCGCGATGAACGTGACGCCGGTGAGGATGCCCTCGGGCGGCTGCTGCCCGACGACGTACGCGAGCGAGACGATGCCCGCGAGCGAGATGAGCGAGATGACCTTCGGCCCCACCCGGTCGGAGAGGGCGCCGCCGATCGGCCGTGCGACCACGGCCGCCGCGGCGAAGAGCGCGGTGCGGGTGCCCGCGCCGACGGGGTCGACGTCATCGGGGTAGATCGTCGTGAGGTACTTCGGCAGGAAGGTCGAGAACGCCACGAAGCCGCCGAAGACGATGCCGTAGAGGAACGCCATCTCCCACGTGATGCGGAGCTTCAGCGCCCCGACGACCTTGGGCACGAGCGGCTGCCGGCTCGGCTCCCACGCGGGCGAGTCGCGGAGGAACAGCCAGACGAGCACCGCCATGCCGGCCATGATCCCCGCGATCAGGAGGTGGGTCGGCAGGTAGCCGATCCACTCGGCCAGGCGCGGCGTGAAGAACGCCGAGACGGCCGTGCCGATCATGCCCATGCCGAACACGCCGGTCGCGAAGCCGCGTCGCGACGGTTCGTACCAGGCGCTCGAGAACGGCACGCCGACCGCGAAGATCGTGCCGGCGACGCCGAGGTAGAAGCCCGCGCCGATCAGCAGCGGGAAGCTCTTGATCTCGCCGGCCAGCGCGACGAGCAGCACGGCGGGCACCGAGAGCAGCAGCACGGCGACGAACATCGTGCGCCCGCCGAACCGGTCGGTGAGTGCTCCGGTGAGGATGCGCCCGAGTGCACCGACGAGCACGGGCGTCGCGAGCATGAGCGAGATCTGCCCCTCGTCGAGGCCCATCTCGGTGGCGTACGTCTTCTGCAGCGGGGCGATCACCATCCACGCCCAGAAGCCGACGGTCGACGCGAGCGTCGCGAGCAGCACCTGTGCGAGCTGCCCCCGCAGCTTCGTGGATTCCGGTTGCGTCGACGATGCGTTCATGCTGCCCCTTCAGCCGGATGGAGATCGTGACTCGTCCTGAGGCAGACAGTACCGGTCCCACTTCCGGGGCGCACGCACCCCGCCCGGGCGATTCACCCCGGCGACGCGCGGGCCCGGCCCGGGTTCCTTCCCATCCGATCGCGCAGCAAGCAGAATGGCGGACAGGACGTGTCGAATCGCGGCCTCGGCCGCTTCGACGCACCAGCCGAGACGAGGAGGCTTCGATGAGCCGAACGCCCCGACCTGCGAGCGAGCCGGCGACCGACGGCCCGCTCGCCGATTCCCTCCTGAGGTTCGGCCGCTTCCTGAGACCCGGCGAGTTCTCCCCCGACCTCCGCACGGTCACCCTCGAGGGCGGCCGGCAGGGCGACGTCTTCTACCGCGACCGCTGGTCGCACGACAAGGTCGTGCGCTCGACGCACGGGGTGAACTGCACCGGCTCGTGCTCGTGGAAGGTGTACGTCAAGGACGGCATCATCACGTGGGAGACGCAGGAGACCGACTATCCCTCGGTCGGGCCCGACTCCCCCGAGTACGAGCCCCGCGGCTGCCCGCGCGGCGCCGCCTTCAGCTGGTACACCTACTCGCCGACCCGGGTGCGCTACCCGTACCTGCGCGGCGTGCTGCTCGAGCACTACCGGGCGGCGAAGCAGCGCGTCGGCGGCGACCCCGTGCTCGCCTGGGAGGCGCTCGTCACCGACCCCGTGGCATCCCGCGCGTACAAGCGGGCGCGCGGCAAGGGCGGGCTGGTGCGGGCGAGCTGGGACGAGACGCTCGAGATCGTCGCGGCCGCGCACGTGCACACGATCAAGGCGCACGGGCCCGACCGGGTCGCCGGGTTCTCGCCGATCCCGGCGATGTCGATGGTCTCGCACGGCGCCGGCGCCCGCTTCATCAACCTCATCGGCGGCACCATGCAGTCGTTCTACGACTGGTACGCCGACCTGCCGGTCGCGAGCCCGCAGGTGTTCGGCGACCAGACCGACGTGCCCGAGTCGGCCGACTGGTGGAACTCGACGTACCTCATGATGTGGGGCTCGAACGTGCCGGTCACCCGTACGCCAGACGCGCACTTCATGACCGAGGCCCGCTACCGCGGCCAGAAGGTCGTCACGGTCTCGCCCGACTACGCCGACAACACGAAGCTCGCCGACGAGTGGCTCTCGCCGCACCCGGGCACCGACGCGGCGCTCGCGATGTCGATGGGGCACGTGATCCTCAGCGAGTTCCTCGTCGAGCGGCGGGTGCCGCGCTTCGAGCACTACCTCAAGACCTACTCCGACGCCCCGTACCTGGTCTCGCTCGACGAGCGCGCGGCGAACGACGGCGGGCGCACGTACGTGCCGGGCAAGTTCCTGACGGCCGCCGACCTCGGCGGGGCCGAGGCGCAGGTCGACAACGCGGCGTTCAAGACCGTGCTGCTCGACCAGGACGGCTCGGTCGTCGTGCCGAACGGCGCACTCGGCCACCGCTTCGGCGCCGCCGACGAGGGCAAGTGGAACCTCGACCTCGAGGGCGTCGACCCGCAGCTCTCGATCCGCGACGGCGCCTCGTGGGGCGGCGAGGTCGCCGAGCTCGAGCTGCCCCGGTTCGACGTCGCGCCCGAGGCGGGCGCCGAGCACGAGGGCGGCAGCGGCGTCGTGCGCCGCGGCGTGCCCGTCGCGCGCGTCGCCGGCCGGCTCGTCACGACCGTCTTCGACCTGCTGCTCGCCCAGTACGGCGTCGCGCGCGAGGGCCTGCCCGGCGAGTGGCCGACGGGCTATGCGGATGCCTCGACGCCGGGCACGCCCGCCTGGCAGGAGGAGATCACCGGGGTCCCCGCGGAGCAGGCCGAGCGCATCGGCCGCGAGTTCGCCGACAACGCCGAGCGCTCGGGCGGGCGCTCGATGATCCTCATGGGCGCCGGCACGAACCACTGGTTCCACTCCGACACGATCTACCGCACCTTCCTCGCCCTGACGACGATGACCGGCTGCCAGGGCGTCAACGGCGGCGGCTGGGCGCACTACGTCGGCCAGGAGAAGGTGCGGCCCGTCACCGGCTACTCGCAGTACGGCACCGCGAGCGACTGGTCCCGGCCCGGCCGCCAGATGATCGGCACCGCGTTCTGGTATCTCGCGACCGACCAGTGGCGCTACGACGGCCTGCCGGCCGACCAGCTCGCGTCCCCGCTCGCCGAGGGGCTCTTCGCCGGCCGCACGACCGCCGACTGCCTCGTCGAGTCGGCCAAGCGCGGCTGGATGCCGAGCTTCCCGACCTTCGACCGCAATCCGCTCGACCTCGTCGACGACGCGCGGGCCGCGGGCAAGGAACCGGCCGAGTACGTGGTCGACTCCCTGAACGACGGCTCGCTGCGCTACGCCTGCGAGGATCCCGACTCGCCCGAGAACTTCCCGCGCGTGCTGAACGTCTGGCGCGCGAACATCCTCGGCTCCTCGGGCAAGGGCAACGAGTACTTCCTGAAGCACCTGCTCGGCACCGACTCGTCGGTGCGCGCCGCCGAGGCGCCCCCGGGGCGCCGCCCCGAGTCGATCGCGTGGCACGACGACGCCCCCGAGGGCAAGCTCGACCTGCTCGTCACGGCCGACTTCCGCATGACGTCGACGACGCTCTTCTCCGACGTCGTGCTGCCCGCGGCCACCTGGTACGAGAAGCACGACCTCTCGTCGACCGACATGCACCCGTTCGTGCACTCGTTCAACCCCGCGATCGCGCCGCCGTGGCAGACGAAGACCGACTTCGAGATCTTCCACCTCATCGCGAAGCGGTTCTCCGAGTACGCGCGCACGCACCTCGGCACCCGCAGCGACCTCGTCGCCGCTCCGCTCATGCACGACACCCCCGACGCGATGGCGACCCCGCACGGCACCGTCGAGGACGACCTGCCGCTCGTGCCGGGCGTGACGATGCCGAAGCTCGTCGTCGTCGAACGCGACTACACGGCGATCGCCGACAAGCTCGCGACGCTCGGGCCGCTCGCGGTGAAGGCGGGCATGGTCACGAAGGGCATCGTCTTCGACCCGACCCCCGAGGTCGCCGAGCTCGGACGGCTCAACGGGCTGGCGACGGCCGGCGCGGGCGCCGGGCAGCCGCTGCTCGACACCGACGTGAAGGTGTGCGAGGCGATCCTCGCCCTCTCGGGCACGACGAACGGCCGGCTCTCGGTGCAGGGCTTCCGCCAGCTCGAGAAACGCACGGGCCAGCGCATCGCGCAGCTCGCCGAGGACCACGAGGGCGGACGCATCCGCTTCGCGGACGTGCAGGCGCGGCCGGTCTCGGTCATCACGAGCCCCGAGTGGTCGGGCTCCGAGCACGGCGGCCGCCGCTACACGGCGTTCGCGATCAACGTCGAGCACCTGAAGCCGTGGCACACCCTCACCGGTCGCCAGCACTTCTTCCTCGACCACGACTGGATGCGCGAGCTCGGCGAGAACCTGCCGATCTACCGGCCGCCGCTCGACCTCGCGCGGCTCTTCGGCGATTCGCCGGTCGTCGGCTCGACCGCGCCGAGCGGCGACCCCGCGGCATCCGGGCACGCCGAGGTCGCGGTGCGCTACCTGACGCCGCACTCGAAGTGGTCGATCCACTCCGAGTACCAGGACAACCTCTTCATGCTCTCGCTCTCGCGCGGCGGCCCGACCATCTGGATGTCGACGCAGGACGCCGAGAAGATCGGCGTGCGCGACAACGAGTGGATCGAGTCGTACAACCGCAACGGCGTCGTCGTGGCCCGCGCGATCGTCTCGCACCGCATGCCCGAGGGCACGGTGTACATGTACCACGCGAAGGACCGCACGGTCGACGTGCCGCGCACCGAGACGAGCGGGCAGCGCGGCGGCATCCACAACTCGCTCACCCGCGTGCTCCTGAAACCCAGCCACCTCATCGGCGGCTACGCCCAGCTCGCGTTCGCGTTCAACTACCTGGGGCCGACCGGCAACCAGCGAGACGAAGTCACGGTGATCCGCCGCCGCAGCCAGGAGGTCGAGTACTGATGAAGGTCATGGCGCAGATGTCGATGGTCATGAACCTCGACAAGTGCATCGGCTGCCACACGTGCAGCGTCACCTGCAAGCAGGCGTGGACGAACCGCTCGGGCGTGGAGTACGTGTGGTTCAACAACGTCGAGACCCGGCCGGGCATCGGCTACCCGCGCCGCTACGAGGACCAGGAGAAATGGGGCGGCGGCTGGGTGCGCACGAAGTCGGGGCGCCTGAAGCTGCGCTCGGGCGGGCGGCTGAAGAAGCTCGCCACGATCTTCTCGAACCCGAAGCTGCCCGAGATCCACGACTACTACGAGCCGTGGACCTACGAGTACGACATGCTCCTGAACGCCCCGGCCGGCGAGCACACCCCGGTCGCGAAGCCGAAGAGCCTGCTCACCGGCGAGGACATGAAGATCTCGTGGTCGGCCAACTGGGACGACAACCTCGGCGGCTCGGCCGAGACGATGGCGGACGACCCGATCCTGCAGCACATGTCGGAGCACGTGGCATCCGAGTACGAGCAGACCTACATGTTCTACCTGCCGCGCATCTGCGAGCACTGCCTGAACCCCTCGTGCGTGGCCTCGTGCCCGTCGGGCGCGATGTACAAGCGGGTGGAGGACGGGATCGTGCTCGTCGACCAGGACCAGTGCCGCGGCTGGCGCATGTGCGTGTCGGGCTGCCCGTACAAGAAGGTCTACTTCAACCACAAGACCGGCAAGGCCGAGAAGTGCACGCTCTGCTACCCGCGCCTCGAGGTGGGCCTGCCGACGGTCTGCTCCGAGACCTGCGTCGGGCGCCTCCGCTACCTCGGCCTCGTGCTCTACGACGCCGACAGGGTCGCCGCGGCCGCGTCGATCGAGGACGAGCACGCGCTCCTCGACGCGCAGCGCGAGGTGTTCCTCGACCCGCACGACCCGGCCGTCGTCCAGGCGGCCCGCGAAGCCGGGATCCCCGAGGACTGGATCGATGCCGCGCAGCGCTCGCCGATCCACCGGCTCATCAACGAGTACAAGGTGGCGCTGCCGCTCCACCCCGAGTACCGCACGATGCCGATGGTCTGGTACATCCCGCCGCTCTCGCCGGTGGTCGACGTCGTCGCCTCCTCGGGCAACGACGGCGAGGACGCGAAGACGCTGTTCTCCGCGATCGCGAAGCTCCGCATCCCGCTCGAGTACCTCGCGGGGCTCTTCACCGCCGGCGACACGCGACCGGTCGAGGCGTCGCTGCGCAAGCTCGCCGCGATGCGCTCGTACATGCGCGGCATCAACCTCGGCGAGGGCAAGGACGAACGCATCGCCGACGCGGTCGGCATGACGGGCGAGACGCTGGAGGAGATGTACCGGCTGCTCGCGATCGCGAAGTACGAGGAGCGCTACGTCATTCCCGCCGCGCACACCGAGCAGGCGCGCGAGCTCGACGAGCTCGCCTGCTCGCTCGACTACGACGGCGGGCCCGGCATGGGCGGCGCCGGCCCCTTCGGCTCGTCGAGCGGCCAGCAGGTGCCGGTCGCGGTCGAGAACTTCCACGCGCTGAAGAACCGGCAGAGCGCCGACCGGCCCTCCACCTCGGGTCGGGTGAACCTGCTCAACTGGGACGGCAACGGCGCGCCGAGCGGCCTGTTCCCGCCGAAGGACGGCGAATGATGGCGAACTTCCCGCTCATCTTCAGAAGGTCGGGCTCGGATGCCTCGCGCTCGTCGCGCGGCCCGGCGACCGCCCCGCTCGCCCTCGACGACGCCACGCGGCGCCTCGCGCACATCGCGGCCTCGTTGCTGCTCGACTACCCCGACGAGGGCTTCGACGCCCGTATCGAGGCGGTCGAGGCCACCCTCGGCGAGCTGCCGCCCGCGATCGCGGGCGAGTTCCGCGACTTCATCGACCATGCCGCCGCGAGCGATCGCGAGGCCCTCGCGATCGAGTACGTCGCGACGTTCGACCTCAAGCGCAAGTGCTGCATGTACCTGAGCTACTACGCCGCGGGCGACACCCGGCGGCGCGGTACGGCGCTCGTGACCTTCATCCAGGCGTACCGCGCCGCGGGCTGGGAGTTCGACGCCGACGAGCTGCCCGACTACCTGCCCGCCGTGCTCGAGTTCTCGGCGCGCAGCGACTCGCCCGTGGCCTCGGAACTGCTCGCGGCCCACCGCGACGGGCTCGAGGTGCTGCGCGAGGCCCTCGAGAGGCAGCGGAGCCCGTGGGCGGGCCTCGTGCGCGCCGTCTGCCGCTCGCTGCCCGAGCTCGACGAGGCGACGCGCGAGCGCTACCTCGAACTCGTCAGCCAGGGGCCGCCCGCCGAGACCGTCGGGCTGTCGTTCCTCGGAAGCATCCCGCCGTACCAGCCCGTCGGAGCCGCACACGAGGAGGCACGCGCATGACCGCCTGGGACGTCCTGCTGTGGGTCGCGATGCCGTACGCCGCGTTCGCGGTGTTCGTCGTCGGGCACATCTGGCGCTACCGCTACGACAAGTTCGGCTGGACGACCCGGTCGAGCCAGACCTACGAGAACCGCCTGTTGCGCTGGGGATCGCCGATGTTCCACCTCGGCATCCTCATGGTGCTCGCGGGGCACGTCGTCGGGCTGCTCATCCCGCGCGAATGGCTCTACGCCATCGGCATCGACGAGCACATGTACCACCTCGGCGCGACGGCGCTCGGCACCGCCGCGGCGGTGCTCACCCTCGCGGGGCTCGCGATCCTGATCTATCGGCGGCGCACGGTCGGCCCGGTCTTCCTCGCGACCACTCGCATGGACAAGCTGATGTACGTCGTGCTCGGTGCGGTGCTGCTGTTCGGCACGATCGCCACCGTCATGTACCAGCTGCTCGGGCCCGGCTACGAGTACCGCGGCACGGTCGGCCCGTGGCTGCGGAGCCTGATCGTCTTCCAACCGCAGCCCGAGCTGATGGTCGACGTGCCGCTCATGTTCCAGATCCACGTGATCGCGGCGAACGTGCTGTTCGCGCTCTGGCCCTTCACCCGGCTCGTGCACGTGTGGTCGGCGCCGGTCGGCTACCTGTTCCGCCCGTACATCGTCTACCGCTCGCGCGACGACGCACGGCGCCCCGGCTCGCGGCCGGTGCGGCCCGGGTGGGAGGGCATCCAGACGCCCGACCCGAAGAAGCTCACGAAGCTCTGAGGGGGCGGGGCGGGCGCGGGCCGGGCCGGGCGCTCGCTCAGCGGGTGACGAGGTCGGCGGCGACGCCGGCGAACCGCTGGATGCCGCCGTCGAGTGAGGCGACCCCCGCGTACCCGCGGCGCGCGAGCTCGCGGGCGGCCCGCTGCGAGCGGAGCCCGACCTCGCAGTAGACGACGATCGGCTCGTCGCCGGGTGGCAGGTCTGCGCCCGCGAGCAGCTCGCCGAGCGGCAGCAGGGTGCTGCCGTCGATGCGGAGGAGGGCGGCCTCGCTCGCCTCGCGCACGTCGATGAGGCGCAAGGGCGCGGCCGCGCGCAGCCGCGTGAGCAGCTCGGCTGCCGAGATCGGGGCGGGGCCGGCGAGCGGGTCGCCGGCCGAGGCATCCGCATCGCTCGCGGCGTCGAGACCGCAGAACCGCTCGTAGTCGATGAGGCCGGTGATCTCCTCGGCGCCCGCGATCGCCGTGTAGGCGATCTCGCGCGTGCGCGCGGTGAGCGCGTCGTAGCTGAGCACGCGACCGAGGAGGGGGTCGCCGACGCCCGTGACGAGCTTCACGACCTCGGTCGCCATCAGCGCGCCGATCGTGAGGCACAAGGTCGGCAGCACTCCCCCGAGCTCGCAGCTCGGCACCTCGCCCGGGGCCGGCGGCACGGGGAAGAGGTCGCGGTAGCCGGGCCCGTGACCGCGCCAGGCCACGCCGAGCTGCCCGTGGAACCGCAGGATGGCACCCCACACGAGCGGCGTGCCCGCGAGGTGCGCGGCGTCGTTCGTGAGGTACCGGGTCGGGAAGTTGTCGCTGCCGTCGACGACGAGGTCGTAGTCGTCGAGGATGCCCGGCAGGTTCGCCGCGGTCAGGCGCTCGTGATGGCGGACGACCCGGCACTCGGGGTCGCTCGCGGCGACGGTCTCGGCGAGCGAGTCGACCTTCGGGCGGCCGAGGTCGGCGATGCCGTGGCTGAGCTGGCGGGGCAGGTTGCTGAGCTCGACCGCATCGAAGTCGGCGATGCCGATCGTGCCGATGCCCGAGCCGGCGAGCGCGGGCACGACCGCGCTGCCGAGACCTCCGGCGCCGACGACGAGCACGCGCGCGGCCTGCAGGCGGCGCTGGGCGAGCTCGCCGAAGCCGGGCAGCATGAGCTGCCGGCTGAAGCGCGCGAGCCTGGCCGGGGCCAGCGGCGGCCCGGGCTCGACGAGCGGCTCGGTCATGCGGCCAGTGTAATCCGCCGGCCTGACGCGGGAGCCGGGCGTCGGGGCGCGCGGTCGGCCGCGGCGGCGGATCCGGATAGGGCCCTGGATCCGACGCGCGCGACGTCCGAGTCGACAGAGCGATCGGCGCCGGGGGCACTGGGAGGGTCTCGTGGGGGTCCGAGACGGCTCCACCCCTGGGCGCCGATCGTGGGACACCCACTGGGGGGTGGGTCAGATGTCCCACTCATGAATCTAGGGCTCGAGCCTGTGAGTGGGCTCGATGCTCGCTGGACGATCGCACCGAGAACGGTGGGCGCCGCCGAGCGAGGCCGCGCACCGGTGCTCCGGTACCATCGACGGCATGACGATCGTCACCGTGCGGTACTTCGCGGCGGCCGCCGAGGCGGCCGGCACCGAGGAGGAGGGGCTCGAACTCCCCGACGGGGCCACGGTCGGCCACCTCCGCGACGAACTCGCCGCACGCTACGGTGCCGCGATGCAGCGCGTGCTGCAGAACGGATCATTCCTCGTCGACGGCACCGTGCAGCGCGACCCCGCGACCGCGCTCGGGGCCGCCGTCGACATCCTCCCGCCGTTCGCCGGCGGTTAGGGCCGAGCACGCCCCGAGCGTCCTCGAGCTCGGGATCCCGCACCACCCCACCGCAGGAGACGAGGCCGGAATGCGCAGCTACGCCGAACACCAACGCGCCGTGCACGAACTGCTCGACCCGCTCGCCGCCCGGCTCGAGGCATCCGGCGGCCGTCCGGTCGCGGTCGCGACGGGCGGCGTCCGCGGCCAGGATGCCGCGGGGCGCGTGCTCGCCCGCGACGTCCACTCGCCCGCGGAGATCCCCGGCTTCGACAACTCGCAGATGGACGGCTACGCCGTGCGCGCGCACGAGCTCGCCGCGGCCCGCCCCGGCAGCCCGGTGCACCTGGCCGTCGGGCCGACGAGCGCCGCGGGCGACGCGCCGTTCGCCCTCGCCCCCGGCACCGCATCGCCGGTGATGACCGGCGCCGTGATCCCCGGCGGCGCCGACGCGGTCGTCCCGATCGAGGCCGCCGACCCGTCGGCCTTCATCGGCCTCGGCGCAGGGCGCCACGACTCCCCCGCCGGCTCGGTCGTCGGGTTCACCGCGCCCGTCGAGCCGGGCGCGTTCATCCGGCGCGCCGGCAGCGACATCGCCGCGGGCGCGCTGCTGCTCGCCGCCGGCACGCGGCTCGGGCCGGCGCAACTCGGCTCGCTCGCCTCGGCCGGAGTGACGGAGGTGCCCGTGCGGCGCCGGCTGCGGGTGCTGCTCGTCTCGACCGGCCACGAGCTGCAGGCGCCTGGCGCGCCGCTCCGCCCCGGGCGGATCCACGACGCCAACACGGCGATGCTCGGCGCGGCGCTGCGCGGGTGCGGCGTCGAGGTCGTCGAGGCCCTCGCCCCCGACGACGCCGCTTCGGTGCGGGCCGTGCTCGAGGCATCCGCCCCCGCCGTCGACCTCGTCGTGACCACCGGCGGCGTCAGCGCCGGGGCCTTCGAGGTCGTGCGCGAGGCGCTCGCCCCGCTCGGCGTCGAGTTCGTGAAGGTCGCGATCCAGCCCGGCGGGCCGCAGGGCCTCGGCACCGCGCGCCTCGGGTCGGGCGGCCCGGCGGGCGCCGGCCGCGCGGACGCCCGAGGCCACGACGCCGTCGAGGTGCCGGTCGTGTCGTTCCCCGGCAACCCGGTGTCGGCGCTCGTCTCGTTCGAGCTCTTCCTGCGGCCCGTGCTGCGACGCCTCGAGGGCCTCGCCCCCGATCGGCACCGCGCGCGCCTGCCGCTCGCGCACGACGTCGTCTCGCCGCGCGCGAAGCACCAGGTGCGGCGGGGCGTGATCGACGGCGCCGGCGCCGTCGAGGTCGGCGCGCCGAGCTCGCACCTGCTGCACGCGTATGCTCAGGCGACGGTGCTCGTGCACCTGCCGGTGGGGGTCGACGCGCTCCCGGCCGGCGCCGCCGTCGACGTCTGGAGGATCGATGACTGACACCCCGCCCCGGCTCACCCACCTGCGCGACGACGGCTCCGCGCACATGGTCGACGTCACCGACAAGCAGGTCACGAAGCGTACCGCGAGCGCGCAGGCGGTGCTCACCACGCGCCCCGAGGTGGTCGCGTCGATCCTCGACGGCACCCTGCCGAAGGGCGAGGCGATCGGCACCGCGCGCATCGCGGGCATCATGGCCGCGAAGCAGACCTCGACCCTCATCCCGCTCTGCCACCCGCTGCCCCTCACGAAGCTCGACGTCGACATCACCGCCGAGGGCGATCGCGTACGCGTCGTGGCGACCGCCACGACCAAGGGCGTGACCGGCGTCGAGATGGAGGCCCTGACCGCCGCGAGCGTCGCCGCGCTCACCCTCTACGACATGATCAAGGCCGTCGACAACCGCGCCGTGATCGGCGAGATCATGGTGCTCGCGAAAGAGGGCGGCAAGAGCGGCGACTGGTCGCGGGCATGAGCGCCCGGATGCCACGGGCCGCCACCGTGCTCGTCGCCTCGACGCGTGCCGCGGCGGGCGCCTACGAGGACCGCACCGGGCCGGTGATCGCGGCGTGGCTCACCGAGCGCGGCTTCGCGGTGCAGGGGCCGCTCGTCGCCGCCGACGGAGTGGCGTTCGCGACCGCGCTGCAGGCGGCCGCGGCCGCCGCACCCGCCCTCATCGTGACGACCGGCGGAACCGGGCTCGCGCCGGGCGACGGCACCCCCGAGGCCACCGCCGCACTGCTCGACCGCGAGCTCCCCGGCTTCGCCGAGGAGCTGCGTCGTCGCGGTGCGGCGACCACGCCGACGGCGCTGCTGACCCGGGGCCTCGCCGGCGTCGCCGGGTCGACGTTCGTGGTGAACCTGCCCGGCTCGAGCGGCGGTGTGCGCGACGGCCTCGGCCTGCTCGGCGAGGTGCTCGACCACGTGCTCGACCAGCTCGCGGGCGGCGATCACCCCGCGGCATCCGCCTGATCGACCGCTGTCTGCCTCTGTCCGCCCCTCTCCCCTCTCTCCCGCTCGCCTCCCTCCTGCTCGCTCCGCTCGCCATCGAGTTGACACCTGTTGTCGGGTCGGTGCGGAGCGGAGCGACGATTCGTGTCACTTCGACGATGCGGGCCGAGGGCGGCTGGCCAGGGCGTGCAGGCGTGCGAGTGCAAAGGGAGTGCGAGTGCGAAGGGCGGGCACAAAGTGCGGGCGCGGGCGCGAGTGAGTGGGGGCGCGGGAGTGCGGAGTGTGCGGCGCGCGCTACCGGCGCGGCACGCGGGGCGGGGTGACGTGGGCCTGCGCCAGCTCGGCGTTCCGGGCGGAGACGACGGCGAGCCGGGCGAGGCGTTCGCGCTCGAGCGGCACCGCGAGCACGGCCCAGAGCACGAGGGCCACCCCGGCGCCGACCAGCGCGCCGCCGACCGTGTCCGAGAACCAGTGCGCACCCAGGTAGGTGCGGCTGACCGCCATGAGCACCGTGTAGACGGCGCCGAGCACCCAGACCCAGACGCGCGGCACGATCACGCCCACCGCGACGGCGATGGTGGCCGCGTTCGCGACATGCCCCGACGGGAATGAGCCGTAGTCGGAGACGACGATCATGTCTTCGGGGCGGGCTCGGCCGAAGAGCGTCTTCAACACCTGCACGACCCCCGCGCTGACCGCGGAGGCGAGCACGAAGTAGAGCGCGGCCCAGGGCCGGCGCAGCAGCAGGAGCACGATCGCGGCACCGACCGGGATCACGAAGACCGCGATGATGCCGCCACCGAGCGCGTTCATGAAGTACGAGAAGACGTCGCCGACGGGCCCGCGCCAGGTGAGCACGTCCTCGGCCCACTCCTCGTCGACCTCGAACGGCAGTCCGCCCTGCCGGCCCATGATCACGAAGCCGAGCAGTGCCGCGGTCACGACCGCGGCGACGCCGCCGATGAGCGGCGCGCGCCGGCGCACCGTCGGGACGGAGGCGGCCGCCTGCTTCTTCTCAACGGTGCTCGCCGGCTGCATCCCCCCACGCTAACGCGAGGCGGCCGGGCATCCGGCCGCCTCGCCGGGCCGCCACGGCTCAGCAGGACCTCAGTCGGCGAGGGGCGGCACGGTCTTCGGGCGCACGAGTGCCCAGAGTCCGACGATCGCGACCGCCGCGGCGGCCGTCATCACGATCGCCATCGGCAGCGCGCTGCCGACGCCCATGAGTCCGATGAGCGGCGAGATGAGCCCCGCGAGGCCGAAGTTCAGCGCGCCGAGCAGCGACGCCGCGGTGCCCGCCTCGCTGCCGTGCGAGGCGAGCGCGAGGATCTGCACCGCGGGGAACGAGAACCCGCACGCCGTGATGAACAGGAACAGCGGCACGATCGTGCCCCAGAGCCCGGCACCGGTCACGTCGAGCACCGCGATCGCGATGGCCGAGCCGAAGAGCACGACCGTCGTGACCGAGAGGATCCACTGCGGCGCCACCCGCCCGCGCATGAGTCGCGAGCTCGTCTGCACGCCGATGATGATGCCGACCGAGTTCACGCCGAACAGCAGGCCGTACTGCTGTGCGGTGAACGCGTACACCTCCTGGAAGAGGAACGACGACGTCGACAGGTACCCGAACAGCCCGGTGAACACCATGCCGCCGACGAGCGCCGCGCCGAGGTAGACGCGATCGCTGAAGAGGGCCCGGTAGCGGTCGCGCATCGTCGAGTGGCCGGTGACGTGCCGGCGCGACGGGGGCAGCGTCTCGACGATGAGGAAGGCGACGCAGAGCACCACGACCACGCCGTAGGCGGCGAGCACCCAGAAGATGCCGCGCCAGTCCATGACCTGCAGCAGCTGCGAGCCGATGACGGGCGCGAGCACCGGGGCGAGGCCGTTCACGAGCGCGAGGCGGGAGAGCATCTTCACGAGCGGCTTGCCGCCGAACAGGTCGCGCACCATCGCCATCGCGACGACGCCGCCCGCGGCGGCGCCGAAGCCCTGGAGCAGGCGGAACGCCGCGAGCCAGACGATGTCGGGCGCGAATGCCGCACCGACCGAGGCGGCGATGTGCAGCGCGGTCGCGAGCATCAGCGGGAGCCGGCGCCCGACCTTGTCGCTCCACGGGCCGACGATGAGCTGCCCGAATCCGAAGCCGATCATCGTGCCGGTCAGGGTGATCTGCACCGCTGCTGCTGAGACGCCGAGTTCGTCCTGCAGCACCGGGAAGGCGGGCAGGTAGAGGTCGACGGTGAACGGCCCGAGCGCGGTGAGCGCACCGAGCACGAGCACGTACACGAGGCGCTGGCGCGCCGTCAGCGCGTCACCGGGATGCATCGACACGACGGGGGTCGACCGGGTGTCGTCGGGGCGGATGATGGGGATGGGGCTCGTGGCGGACATGCGATCCTGGCGTGCTCGATGGCGGATGAGGTCTGGTGCCGGGCGCGACCGGCGGCCTCGGCGCGCGCCATCGGACGCCGGGAACGACGACGACGGCACCGCGTGGGTGCCGTCGTGCTGAGACGAGCCGCGAAGGCGGACTCGAATCGATTCGAAGCACCCAGATTACCGCACCTCCGGCCGTGGCGCGAGAGTCGGTTCACGACACGCGGCAGGTATCCGGGCAGCGTCGATAGTCTGGATCGGTGCCCTTCGATCTCCGAGACATCCCGCTCGACCCGAAGGCCGAGGCCGCGCTCGCGGCTCGGGGCCTCGAGTACCGCGTCGTCGACCACGACGACCGCGAGGCGCTCGAGGCGTGGGTCGAGGCCGACCGCCGCGGTTTCCACGAGGGCCGCGCGCACGCCGCAGAGCTCGCGCGCGAGCTGACGGTCATCGCAGACCGCCGCGTCATCGGCGTCTACGACCCGACGCTCGACGCTCCCGGGACGCCCGTCGCGACGGCGGCCTGCTGGCCGAGCGGACTCAGCGTGCCCGGCGGCCGCAGCGTCGACGCCTGGGCCGTCGCGTCGGTGACGGTCGCCCCGACCCATCGTCGGCGCGGCATCGCGCGGGCGATGATGGAGGCCGAGCTCCGCAACGCGCAGGCCGCGGGCGCTGCACTCGCGATGCTCACGGCCTCCGAGGCCACGCTGTACGGGCGCTACGGGTACGCACCCGCCGCCCGCATCGCGACGATCGAGGTCGATCGTCGCCGGGTCGAGTGGACGGCGCCCGCCGAACCCGGGCGCGTGCAGTTCGTCGCGCCCGCCGTCATGCGGACGGCCGCGGCCGCGATCGCGCGCCGTGCGGTCGCCCGCACGCCCGGCGAGATCGATCGCTGGCCCGGGCTCCTCGATCGGGTGCTCGGCACGCACGACCCCGACAGCGAGCGCTCCCGCGGCATCCGGGTCGCCCGTTACGACGACCGGCACGACCAGCCGCAGGGGTTCGTCGTGTTCCGCCTGCGACCCGATGCGGCCACGCACGAGGTCGTCCTCGAGTTCGACTTCCTCGCGGCCGCGACCGACGAGGCCGAGCGGGCGCTCTGGCGCTTCCTCATCGAGCACGACCTCGTCTCGAAGATCCGCGGCCGGCTCCGCTCGATCGAGGAGCCGCTGCCGTGGCTGATCGCCGACCGCCGCGCGATCGGCATCGGCGAGGTCTCCGACCACCTGTGGCTGCGCATCCTCGACCCCGTCGCCGCACTCGAGGCGCGCCGGTACTCGGGCAGCGGATCGCTCGTGCTCGATGTCGACGACCCGCAGGGGTACGCGGCCGGCCGGTTCGAGATCGAGTTCTCGGCGAAGGGCCATGCCGAGGTGCGGCGCACCGAACCCGGCGCGGCGGATGCCTCGGCCCGCGCCGCCCGCCGGTCGCGACCCGCTCAGGGGCTGGGGCTGCGCCTCGGCGTCGCCGAGCTCTCGGCGATCTACCTCGGCGACGTGGCGCCGTCGCTGCTCGCACGGGCGGGTCGTGTCGTCGAGACGACGCCGGGCTCGCTCGCGCTCGCCGACCGGCTCTTCGCGTCGCCCCGCACGCCGCACCTCAGCATCTGGTTCTGAGCCGCGGCGTCCGGTCGCCGAACGACCGCGTCACCCGACCGGGGCCGGATACCGGGCCGCGAGCTCGGCGCCGGCCCGTTCGAGCCAGCGCAGCGGCTCGGTGACGGCTGCGGCGCCGCCGCCGGCGAGCTCGGTGAGCGAGGCGCTCGCCGCGAACCCGGCGCGCTCGGGGTCGGCGGCCACCGCCCCCGCGACGAGTGCGGCGGCGACCCCGGCGTCCGCCGCGAGGCGCACGACCTCCGACGGCACCTTGCCGGCCGCCGACTGCCCGTCGAAGCGGCCCTCCCCCGTGATCACGAGCGCTGCGCCCCGCACTGCGGCCGGCAGCCCGATCGTCTCGGCGACGGTGCGCGCGCCGGGCGCGGTCGTCGCGCCCCAGGCGAGCAGGCCGTACCCGGTGCCGCCCGCGGC
Source organism: Agromyces sp. NPDC058064 (assembly GCF_042885275.1). NCBI lineage: Bacteria > Bacillati > Actinomycetota > Actinomycetes > Micrococcales > Microbacteriaceae > Agromyces > Agromyces sp. NPDC058064. Next base: position 392,321 of record NZ_JBHVSE010000001.1, read on the forward strand.
ACCCGCGCCCGGGACCCCGGGGTCGACCGCGGGCAGGAGCCCGGCGAGTCGGGCCAGGCCGGCCTCGAGCTCGGCGACCTCGGCGATCGAGGCGCCCTTCTGCGGGCCGTACACCGACGCCGCACCGCTCGGCCCGAGCAGGGGGTTCGTGACGTCGACGAGCAGCAGGGCCCCCGCCGAGGGCGGGCGGCGGAGGCCTCCGAGTCGCGCCTCGGCGAGCCGGGCGAGCCCGCGTCCACCAGCCGGGACGGGCCGACCCGCCTCGTCGAGCAGCACCGCGCCGAGGGCCTCGAGCGCGCCCGCTCCCCCGTCGGTCGAGGCGCTTCCGCCGAGCGCGAGCAGCAGGCGCTCGACGCCGTGGTCGAGCGCCGCGGCGATGGCTTCGCCGAACCCGCGCGTGTGCGCGTCGAGCGGGGCGAGGGGGTCGAGCAGGGTGATGCCGCTCGCCGCGGCGAGCTCGACGACCCCGGTCGACGGCTCGCCGGGCAGCAGGAGCCAGTGCGCGGCGACGGGCACGCCGAGCGGGCCCGGGACGGTGACGGGCATGCGCATCGCCGCAGGCACCGCCGCCTCGAAGGCGTCCATCGTGCCCTCGCCGCCGTCGGCCATCGGGCGCAGCACCAGTTCGTCACCCGGTCGCACCGAGCTCCAGCCGCGGGCGATCGCGCCGGCTGCGGCGGCTGCGGTGGCGGTGCCCTTGAACGAGTCGGGGGCGATGACGATGCGACGCATCGGGGTGCGCTCTGCCCGGGCCGGCACCCCGGTCAGATCGAGTCCTGCCTGGGGAAGACGACCTTCTGCACGATGATGATGAGCGAGGCGGCGACGGGGATCGCGACGAGGGCGCCGAGCACCCCGCCGAGCGTGCCGCCGGCGACCGCCGCGATCACGACGAGCGCGCCGGGCACCGAGACCGCGCGGTTCATGATGCGCGGGCTCAGCACGTACGCCTCGACCTGCATGTAGATGAGGTAGTAGATCGCGGCGGCGAGCGCCGTCTCGGGCGAGGCGGCGAGGCAGACGAGCGAGATGATCACCGCGCCCGTCAGGGTGCCGACGAGCGGCACGAGCGAGCAGAGGAACGCCACGAAGGCCAGGAGGATCGGCGCCGGGGCCCCGATGATCGTCAGGAAGATGAGGCTCAGCACGCCGTTCACGGCGCCGAGGCTCACCTGCCCCATGACGTAGCGGCCGACCGAGCCGGTGATCTCCTCCGACACGTCGCGGTAGCCGGGGCGCGAGGAGGCCGGCACGAAGCGGGCCGCGTAGCGCTTCATCGAGTCGAGCGAGGCGAGGAAGTAGAGCGTGAGGATGAGCACGATCGTCGCGCCGGTGAAGCCGCCGGCGATGCCGGCGCCGACCGCGAGGATGCCGCCGCCGAGCGAGCCGAGGTTCTCGGGGTCGGCGAGCCACTTGCCCGCCGCCTCGATCGCGTCCTCGATGGCGTGGCCGGTGCCCGACAGGTTGTTGAGCCAGGCCACGAGGTCGCTGTTCTTCGCGTTCTCGACGAGGTCGGGCCAGTTCTCGATCACGTTCGTCGTCTGTTCGACGACGATCGGCACGATGGTCGCGATGAGCCCCACGAAGAGACCGACCACGACGATCACGACGCCGAGGATGGCGGCCCACCGCGGCATCCCCCTGCGCTGCAGCCAGCTGACCACCGGATCGAGGCCGAGGGCGAGGAAGAGGGCGAGCGCGACGTAGAGGATGACGGTGCCGAGCTCGGCGATGATCCCGCCGAGCATGAGCGCCAGCAGCACGCCGAGCGCCCCGATGAATCCGATGCGGAAGGCCCGGATCTTCACCTCGGGGCCGCGCGCGTCGCCGTCGCTCGTGACCTGGGCCGCGGGCGGCTGCGGTGCGACGGCTCGCTTCGTTCGGATTCGCATGCCTCGACGGTAATGCGCGGCCCGGCCGAAGGCACCCCCTTGACCCGGCGAGTTCGATCAGGCGGAGGCCACGTCGGGCGGAATGAATCGCGACCCGAGGCGTTGCACCTCTGCGGGGCGGCACCGTGCGCCCCGGCGAGGAGCGGGCATGGCGGACACGACGGGTGTGGGATTCCGATCCGAGCGGGGGCCGGTGCTCATCGCCGTGATGCTCTCGACCGGGCTCATCGCGATCGACTCGACGATCCTCGCGACGGCCGTGCCGTCGATCGTCGACGACCTCGGCGGCTTCTCGCAGTTCCCGTGGCTGTTCTCGATCTACCTGCTCGCCCAGGCCGTCTCGGTGCCCGTCTACTCGAAGCTCGCCGACACCGTGGGCCGCAAGCCCATCATGCTCGTCGGGATCGGGCTGTTCCTCCTCGGCTCCATCCTCTGCGGCGTGGCCTGGGACATGACCTCGCTCATCGTCTTCCGCGCCGTGCAGGGGCTCGGCGCCGGCGCCGTGCTGCCCGTCTCGATCACCATCACGGGCGACATCTACACGGTGCGCGAGCGCGCGAAGGTGCAGGGCTACATCGCGAGCGTGTGGGCGGCGTCCTCGGTCATCGGGCCGACCCTCGGCGGCGTGTTCGCCGAGTTCCTCTCGTGGCGGTGGATCTTCTTCGTCAACATCCCGCTCTGCGTGCTCGCCGCCGTCATGCTCTGGCGGGCCTACCACGAGTCGCTCGGCCGCGAGAAGCATCGCATCGACATCGCCGGAGCGACGGTGCTCACCCTCGGGCTCACCCTCGTCATCCTCGCCGTGCTCGAGGGCGGGCAGGCGTGGGCCTGGCTCTCGTGGCAGAGCATCGGCGCCTTCGGCCTCGGCGGGCTGCTGCTCGTCGCCTTCGTGCTCATCGAGCGCCGCGCGGCCGAGCCCGTGCTGCCGCTCTGGGTGTTCTCGCGCCGCCTCATCGTGACGACCTCGCTCATCTCGCTCGGCGTCGGCGCCGTGCTCATCGGGCTGACCTCCTACGTGCCCACCTTCCTCGAGATCACGGCGGATGCCTCGCCGCTGGTCTCGGGCCTCGCGGTCGCCGCGCTCACCCTGGGCTGGCCGATCGCCGCGTCGAACGCGGGGCACCTGTTCCTCCGGATCGGGTTCCGCGCCACCGCGCTCATCGGGCTGGCTATCGCGGTGCTCGGCAGCGCAGCGCTCTTCGCCGCCTCGTTCGTGCCGAACGTGTGGACGACGGCGATCGCGTGCTTCATCGTCGGCCTCGGCCTGGGGCTCGTCGCCTCGCCCACGCTCATCGCCGCCCAGTCGTCGGTGCCGTGGGAGGAGCGCGGCGTCGTGACGGGCGCGAACATGTTCCTCCGCTCGGTCGGCAGCGCGGTCGGCGTCGCGATCTTCGGTGCGGTCGCCAACGGGGTGATCGCCCGCTCGGGGCTCGGCGCCCACTCGCCCGTCGCGATCCAGGCGGCCTCGGCCACGGTGTTCCTCGCGGTCGCCGTGGCGGCGATCCTCACCGTCGCCGCGGCGCTCGTGATGCCGCGGGCGAAGGTCGACGACATCGAGCACCGCCCGGTCGAGGCCACCGCCGCCTGAGCGGGCCGACCGCCGCCTGAGCGAGGCGACCGCGGCGCCGAGTGGACGGCGCCTCGCGCCGCTCACTCCCAGCGCGCGGCGGGCGGCACGACCTCGGCCTCGAGGCTCCGCACCCAGCGGTCACCCGTCGCCCGGTGCTCGGCTCGCGTCGCGAAGCGGTAGTGGTAGGCCCGCACGCGGATCCACTTCGGCGGCGCACCGTCGAACGGGTCGTGGGCGAGCAGCGCCAGCGTCGGCGGGTCGGCCGCGAGCAGGCGCTCGAGGAAGACCTCGAACCACGGCTCCCACATGCGCCCGAGCGGCAGGAACCACATCAGCCAGTCGAGCCGCAGGTGGTACGGCGCCCACTGCCGCGGCAGCGCACGCACGTCGCCGGGCTTGCCCTTGAAGCCGTACTCGCGCCACGCCGCACCGTCGTCGGGCACGTCGTCGAGCGTGCCCGCGACGACGATCTCGATGCGCCGCTTCGTCACCGTGCCGAAGGCGCCGTACGCGTTCACGAGCATCCAGCGGTTGAAGCTCGCGTTCATGAGCTGGCGGTGCGCGAACAGGTTGCGCAGCGGCCACCAGCTGAGCACGACGATCACCAGGCCGACCGCGAGCACGACGACGGCCCACCACGGCGGCGAGCCCGAGGCATCCGTGCCCAGGTCTTCGGGGATCGCCGGGATCAGCAGGTGCCAGACCGGGTCGGTGACCGCCGACGCCGCGAGCACGACCGTGATCCAGTTGAGCCAGGCGAAGTTGCCGGTGACGATGAGCCAGAGCTGCGTGAGGATGACGATCGCCGCCGCGACCGAGCCGACCGGACCCGGCACGAACAGCAGGAACGGCACGACGAGCTGCGCGAAGTGGTTGCCGATCACCTCGCCGCGGTGGAACCACGGCGGCAGCAGGTGCGCCCGCCGGCTGAGCGGGCCCGGCATCGGCTGGGTCTCGTGGTGGTACATGAGCGCGGTGAGGTCGCGCCACTCGCGCCCGCCGCGGATCTTGATCATGCCCGCGCCGAATTCGAGCCGGAAGACGAGCCACCAGATCGCGACGACGATCACGATGGGCGGCGGCTGGTCGTTCGAGCCGAGAAAGGCCACCGTGAACAGCGCCTCGCAGAGCAGCATCTCCCAGCCGAAGCCGTAGAAGGTCTGGCCGACGTTCACGATCGAGAGGTACAGCAGCCACAGGGCGAGGAAGGCGAGCATCGGCAGCCACGGCGGCCCGAGCTGCGGCAGTCCGAGCACGACGGATGCCCCGAACACGATCCCGGCCACGGCGACCGCCACGAGCCGCCGGTCGCTGTACCCCCAGCGGAACAGGCTCGGGCCGCGCAGTCGCGTGGAGCGGCGCAGCAGTGCGGGCACCGGCAGCAGGCCGTGTTCGCCGAGCAGCGGGCGGAACTGGTTCAGCGTCGACCAGAACGCGACGACGGCGAGCGCGCCGACGCCGCGCTGCAGCACCTGGCGGGCGACCTCGTAGTCGTGCGCGTCGAACCAGGCGGTCCAGTCCACCCCTCCACGCTACGCCCGCCCCGGTCGGTCGAGGAGGAGCGCCGCGACCTTCTCGCGACCACGTCGAGGCGCCTCAGACGCTGAGCCCGAATCGCTCCTTCAGTGCGAGCTTCGCGGCGTACCAGCCGTTCATGCCGTGCACGGCGGGCCCGGGCGGGGTCGCGCTCGAGCACAGGTACACGCCGTCGACGGGCGTGCGCCACGGCGCCGTCGAGACCACGGGGCGCTTCACGAGCTGCGCGAGGTCGAGGGCCCCCGAGTAGATGTCGCCGTCGACGTAGTTGCGGTTGTACGCGCCGACCTCGCGGGCCGAGCTCGCGGCGCTCGCGAGCACGACGTCGCGGAACCCGGGCGCGAAGCGCTCGACCTCCGCCGTCACGAGCTCGGTCGCGTCGAGCGTCGAGCCCGCGGGCACGTGCGTGTACGCCCAGAGCACCTGCTTGCCCGCAGGGGCGCGGCTCGGGTCGACGACGCTCGGCTGGCAGACGAGCACGTACGGATGCCGCGGCGCGCCGCCGTCGCCCGCGACCCGCGTGTTGACGCCGGGCTGCAGCCCGCGTGCGACGGCGTTCTCGGCCGCGGCGATCTCGCGCCGGCTGCCGCCGAGGTGCACGGTCGGCGCGTGCCCGACGGCCGGGTTCGCCCACGGCACCGGCCCGTCGAGCGCGAAGTCGACCTTCGCGATGCCGGTGCCGTAGCGGTATCGGCGCAGGGCGCGCTCGTAGCGGTGCGGCAGCTCGGCCGTGAAGAGGAGCTCGGGCGAGGTGTCGAGCAGCACGGCACGGGAGCCCCGCACCTCGTCGAGCGCCTGCACCGGGGCATCCGTCACGATCTCGGCGCCGTGCTCCGCCAGCTCGGCGAGGAGCGCGTCGGCGATCGCCTGGGACCCGCCGCGCGGGAGCGCCCAGCCGACCCCGTGCGCGTGCATGGCGATGAGCAGCCCGGCGCCCGCCGAGGCGAGCGACGGCATCCCGCCCGCCGCGTGCGCGACGACCCCGGTGAAGAGCGCGGGCGCGACGTCGCCCGTGAAGCGCCGGTCCCAGGCTCGGGTGCCCTGCTCGAGCGCGCGGAGGCCGAACCGGAACGCCGCGATCGGGTCGCGGGGCACGCGCAGCAGCTGCGAACCGGTGAAGTCGACGACGCCGCGCTGCCGGGCGAGGAGCGGCGCGACGAGGCGTCGCCACGCGCGGCCGTCGGCGCCGAGCCCGTCGACGGTGCGGTCGAGGTCGCGCCAGGCGATGCCGGCGCGGCCGCCGGGCAGCGGGTGCGCGTAGGAGGCCTCGGGCACGATCCACTCGGGGGCGCGAGGGCCGTCGACGAGGCCCAGCTCGCGGAACACCGGCGAGGCGAGCGCCGCCGGATGCACCGCCGAGCAGACGTCGTGACGGAACCCGGGCAGGGTGAGCTCGGCGGTGCGGACTCCCCCGCCGAGGGTCGGCGCCGCCTCGACCACGCGCACGGCGAGCCCGGCGCGGGCGGCGACGACGGCTGCGGTGAGCCCGTTGGGCCCCGATCCGACGACGGTGACGTCGACCATGCTCAGAAGGTGCGGAGATAGACCCAGGGCAGGCGGTCCATCATGAGTCGGTGGCGGTTGCCCTGCGCGTCGGGGGCGTCGTCGGGCACGGCCGGACCGCGCCCCTCGCCGCTCAGCACGGCGTCGTACTCGTCGTCCTCCTGCCACAGCACCATGCGACGCACCTCGTCGCGCCGGGCCCGGAAGGGCCGCACCTCGCCGGCGGCGAACGCGGCGAGCGCGGCGTCGACCGATGGCGCGTCGAGCAGCCCGTGCAGCGTCACCCAGGTCGGCGGCCACAGGGTGAGGCTGCCCGTGGCGTGACGGTCGAGGGCGTCCACGGGTCGCAGCCACGCGGCGGCGACGAGCTCCTCGGGCGCGAGTCGCAGCTCGCCGTCGGGCACGCGCACGGCGAAGAACGCGGTCGTGAGTGCCTTCGGCGAGCGCTCGGGCGGGGTCCACAGCGAGAACGGCACGAGCTCGTCGGGGTCGACGACGAGGCCGACCTCCTCCTCGACCTCGCGCACGGCCGCACGACGGGCCGCGGCGAGGCTCTCGGGCGGGTCGCCTGCGACGTCGGCCGGGTCGACCGCGCCGCCCGGGAACACCCACGCGCCGGCGAAGGTGCCGCGGTCGCTCGGCCGCTCGGCGAGCAGCACCTCGAGTCCGAGCTCGCCGTCGCGCAGCAGCACGACGGTGGCGGCGGATCGGGTGGCGACGGGTGAGCTCGGGGACTCGGGCGCGCTGTCCATCCCCTCAGACTAAGCCGGTCGGCCCGCGCTCGCACCGGGGCGGGCCGATACACTGCCGGGATGGACGACGCCGCAGCGCACCAGCGGGTCGACCCGGCCGGGCCGGCGCGACTGGCCCGCACGGTGCTCGCCCCGAATGCCGGCCCGATGACCCTCGACGGCACGAACTCGTACGTGCTGCAGGCGCCGGGCGCCCGTTCGACGGTCGTCGTCGATCCCGGCCCGGCCGACCCCGGCCACCTCGAACGGCTCGCGGCGGCCGGCCCGGTCGAGCTCGTGCTCATCACGCACCACCACGCCGACCACACGGAGGCGATCGACGCCTTCGCGCGGATGACCGGAGCCCCGGTGCGGGCCATCGACCCCGTGTTCTGCCGCGGTGCGGCGCCCCTCGCCGACGGCGAGCGCCTCGTCGCGGCCGGCATCGAGCTTACGGTGATCGCGACGCCGGGGCACACGGCCGACTCGGTCTGCTTCGCGCTGCTGGGCGAGGACGAGGGCGAGGGCGAACGCGACGGAGGATCCGGCGAGCGCGCGGCCGACGCCGGGGCAGCTTCGCCGATCGCGGTGCTCACGGGCGACACGATCCTCGGTCGCGGCACGACGATCATCGCCGACCCCGACGGCGCGCTCGGCCCCTATCTCGAGTCGCTCGAGACGCTCAGGGCCCTCGGAGCCGAGCAGCGGGTCGCGGTGCTGCCCGGGCACGGCCCGGCGCTGCCCGACCTCGCCGCGATCTGCGACGCCTATCTCGCGCACCGCGCCGAGCGGCTCGAGCAGATGCGCGGAGCGCTCGCGCGGCTCGGCGCCGAGGCCTCGGTCGGCGAGGTGACCGACCTCGTCTACGCCGACACGGATGCCTCGGTGCGGGGCGCGGCGGAGGCATCCGTTCGGGCGCAGCTGCGCTACCTGCGCGGCTCGGCCTGAACCGATCTCGAAACGCACGAATCGCCCGGCTTCATGCGAAGCCGGGCGATTCGTCGTGGTGCGGTGCGCGTCAGGCGGCGACGGCGAAGCCGCCCGTCCAGCCGATCTTCTCCTGCACGGCGAGGGTGAGCTGGAGGAACCCGATCGACTCGAGCTCGCGGGCGCGCTTGAGGGCGCCCGCGTCGATGGCCTTCACGCCGCCGGCGCGCACGACGTCGATGAGGGCCTGCTTGGCCACCGCGTCGTCGCCGGCGACGAGCACCGTGGTGCCCTCTTCGCCGACCGACTTCGAGGCGAGGGTCGCGGCGAAGTTCGTGTTGAAGGCCTTGAGCACGCGCGACTCGGGCAGGAGCTCGGCGAGCTCGGCGGCCTTCGAGCTGTCGGACGCGGGAACGAGCGAGTCGAAGGTCTCGAAGTTCAGCGGGTTGGTGATGTCGACGACGATCTTGCCGGCGAGCTCGGCGCGGCGGGCCTCGGCGATCTCGGCGATCGCGAAGTGCGGCACGGCGAGCACGACGATGTCGCCGGTGACGGGCTGCGAGAGATCGCGGCCGAGCACCTCGACGCTGTTGCCGCCCGCGGCGACGATGCCGCCGATCGCGCTGCCCATGTTGCCGTTCCCGATGATGCTGACGGTCGTCATTGCGATTCCTCTCCGCGCCGTTCGACGCGATTACTTGTTTCGACAACCATTACTGTAGACCAATTCAGTTGTTCCGTCAACCAATGAGGTAGAATCGAGTCATGGCAGACGAAACGCAGTGGCTCTCCCCCGAGGAATCGGCGGCCTGGGTGCGCCTCATCGCCGTCGCCGAACTGCTGCCGGGAGCGCTCGACGCCCAGCTCCTGCGTGACGCAGGCCTCACCCACTTCGAGTACGTCGCCCTCATGGCCCTCGCCGACGCGCCGGGTCGCACCATGCGCATGACCGAGCTCGCCTCGCGCACGAACGCGACCCTGCCCCGGCTCTCGCACGTCGCGCGCCGCCTCGAGGAGCGCGGGCTGATCCGTCGCTTCCCCTGCCCCGAAGACCGGCGCGCGACGAACGCGACGATCACCGAGGCCGGGCTCGAGCTCATGGCCGACGCGGCGCCCGGCCACGTCGACACGGTGCGCGCGAACGTGTTCGACGCGCTGAGCGCCGAGCAGCTCGAGCAGCTCTACGCCATCGCGGGCGCGGTGCTGTCGAAGCTCGATCCCGACGAGCGGCTCTCGGCGACCTCCTGCCAGTTCAGCGAGGGGCCGGTCGTCCGCACGCTCGCGGGCTGACGGCGGCCGCTGCTGCCGACGGCAGCACTGCCGTGAGCAGCACCGCCCCCGCGCTCCGCGTGGGCGGCGCAGGCTGGGGTCATGAGCGAACAGACCCCGGCGATCCAGCCGATCGACGCCGAGCTCACCGCCCGGCTCTTCCACGAACGCATCATCGTGCTCGGCGACGAGCTCGACCAGCAGGGCGGCAACCGCCTCTGCGCCCAACTCCTCACCCTCGCGGCCGAGGACCCGCGCCGGGACATCCGGTTCTGGATCAACTCGCCCGGCGGCTCGGTGTCGGCGATGCTCGCGATCGCCGACCTGATGCGCTCGATCCCGAACGAGGTGTCGACGATCGCCTACGGCATGGCGGCGAGCGCCGGGCAGTTCCTGCTGAGCGCGGGCACCCCCGGGCGGCGCTTCGCCCTCCCGCACGCGCGCATCCTCATGCACCAGGGCTCGGCGGGCATCGGCGGCACCGCCGTCGACGTCGAGCTGCAGGCCGACGACCTCCGTCACATGCGCGACACCGTGCTCGGCATCACCGCGGCGAACACGGGCCAGCCGCTCGAGCGGATCGCCGAGGACTCCCTGCGCGACCGCTGGTACACCGCGGAGGAGGCCGTCGACTACGGCTTCATCGACCGCGTCGCCGACGGCTTCGACGAGATGTTCCCCCGGGCCGTACGGCCCCCGACCGGATTGCGAGTGCCCGCATGACCAGTTACACGATCCCCTACGTCGTCGAGAAGCGCGGCAGCACCGAGCGCTCGCTCGACGTCTACAGCCGGCTGCTCTCCGAGCGGATCGTCTACCTCGGCACCGAGATCGACGACGGCGTCGCGAACGTGCTCATCGCGCAGTTCCTCCACCTCGCCTCCGAGTCGAGCGAGACCCCGATCAGCCTCTACCTCAACTCCCCCGGCGGCTCGCCCGGCGCGGCGCTCGCGGTCTACGACACGATGCAGCACATCAGGCCGGATGTCGCGACCACGTGCGTCGGCCAGGCGGCCGGGCCGGCCGCGGTGCTCCTCGCGGGCGGGGCGAAGGGGCAGCGCGCGATCCTGCCGCACGGGCGGGTCGTGCTCCACCAGCCCTCGACCCAGGGCCGGGGCTCCATCCCCGACCTCATCATCCACGCCGACGAGGTGGTGCGCGTGCGTGCGGAGCTCGAGGCGGCCCTGGCCACCGACACCGGGCACGACGCGGCCACGCTGCGGCGCGACACCGACCGCGACCGCATCCTCTCGGCGACCGCCGCCGTCGAGTACGGCCTCGCCGACCACGTGCTGACCGCACAGGTCGCGGTCGGCGCGGGCGCCGCCTACGCGACGAGCAGGTAGACGCCGCCGGGCGGCGCGGCGATCGTCGCGTCGCCCGCGGCGATCGCGCCGCCGAGGTCGAGCACGGCGTCGATCTCGAGCGCAGCGTCGATCCCGAGCGCGGGTTGCCCCGCCGGCAGGTCGGCGCGGAAGGCGAACGACACCTCGCGCTCGAGGCGCTCGCGCCGCTCGGCCTCGCGCCGTTCGAGCTCGCGCCGAGCCTCGAGCGAGGCGGCCACGCGGTGCACGACCTCGACGAGCTCGAGGCCGAGCGCCCCGGCGACCGAGCCGAGCACCTCGCTCGACGGCTCCTTGCGGCCGCGCTCGATCTCGGAGAGGTACTGGGGCGAGACCCCGGCGGTGGCGGCGACCTCGGTCAGGATGCGCTCCTGCGAGCGACGCTCGCCGCGGAGCACCTCCCCCAGCTCGTTGCGCCAGAGCGGCTTCTCGGTGCGCGGTGCTCGCGGGAACTCGACGACCTTGCCCATGCGACGAGGCTAGCCGCGGCGCCGAAGGGGCGACAGCCCGATCCGCTCACAGCAGAACGGCGGCAGCGACGACGAAGGCGGCGCGGGATCGCTCCCGCGCCGCCTGCGCCTCATCGCGTCAGGACGCCCCGAGCACCCTCATCGGGGCACCCCGCCGACGTTGATCTCCGCGGCGCCGCCGAACGCGTTGCCGGCCACGGAGTTCAGTCCGACCAGCTTCACGTAGCGGCCTGCCGCGGGAGCGAACTCGACGCGTTGGGGCCCGAGGTCGCCGGTGAACGACCCCGTCGCGACGGGGTCGCCCCAGCTCGTCCCGTCGGCCGAGACGAAGACCTGGTAGTCCTTCATCCGGCCGTTGACCGCGTTCTGCCGCGTCAGGTACTCGAGGCCCGTCACGTCGTAGCTCGCCCCGAGGTCGAGGGTGACGTGGTGCGGATACGGGACGGCGCCGTTGCGGTACGCCGTGTGCCAGAAGGTGTACGGGTCGCCGTCGATCGCCTTGGTGGCGGGCGTGTTCTCGGAGACCGTCTCCTCGCTCGAGACCTCGGCGATCGAGAGCTGCGTCTGGTCGATGAGGTTCGGCAGCGGCGGGATGGTGGGGACGGAGAGCGTGCCGGTCGCGCTCCCGGCGCCGTCGCCGCCCCGGTAGTCGGCGGTCGCGGTGAACACGCGGAGCGCGTAGCCGGGTCGCTTCTCGGGGACGCGGAGCTGGAAGACGGCGACCTCCTCGTCACCCGCGGCGATGCGACCGAGCTCGTCGTCGACGACGGCGACCTGCCAGCCGACGGGGCCGGTGAACGAGACGGCGACCTTGCTCATCGCCGTGTCCGAGTCGTTCGCCACCGTCACCTCGACGTCGACGATCGCGGGTCCTTCGAGGCTGATCTCGGAGATCGAGACGTCGATCTCGGCCTCCTCGGCAGGCGCCTCGCCGGCAGCCTCGGCCCTCCGCTCCGGGGCCGCCGAGGCCTCGGGTGCAGGGGCCTCCGTTTCGGGCGCCCCGGTCTCGGGTGCGTCGGTGTCGGGTGCGTCGGTGTCGGGCGCCTCCGATGCCGGGGCCTCGGTCGTTCCGGGCTCCTGCGACGGCGCCGGCGTGCTCGTCGCACCGGGCGCCGGATCGTCGGGCGTGCTGCCGAATGCGGGCTGCGCAGCGAGTGCGAGCGTCGAGGCGAGTGCGAGCGCCGCGATGGCGCCGCGGCGGACGGTCTTCATGGTCATGGCGGTTCCTCTCGTTCGGGCGTCAGACGACGGCGGGCATCGTGGTGCGGACGGAGTCGAGGCCGAGTCGGAGCTTCTTCCACTCGCCGCGGGTGAAGTCGGGCACCTCGACCGGGCGCCCGCCCTTCTCGATCGACTTCACGCTGAGCGGCACGGGTGCGCACCAGGCCGCCGAGTCGTACACGTCGATGTCGGGCACCTGGCCGGTGCGCATCTGCTGGACGATCCGCCACTGCAGGATGTAGTCCATGCCGCCGTGGCCGCCGCCGGCGGCCGGGCCCTCGAGGTCCTTCCAGAGCCAGTGGTCGTACTCGGCGCGCAGCGCGCTCGCGCCCCGCCAGGTGTCGCCGCTGTGGATCGGCTCGGCGTAGATGCGGGCGCCCGTCGCGTCGCCGCCGACGTAGTCCTCGAAGATGCCCCGGCTGCCCTCGATCGTGTTGATGCGGCTGTACGGGCGCGGCTGGCTCACGTTGTGCTCGGCCCGGATCATGCGCCCGTTCGCGGTGGAGATCATGCAGGTGACGAGGTCGCCGTTGATGTACTCCTCCTTCCACGAGCGGTGGTCGCGCGGCACGAAGCGCTCGCGGTAGTCGGCGAGGCCCCTCGGTGCGGAGGCCGTCGCCGAGAGCGTGGTGAGCCGATCGCCGCGGTTGATGTCCATCGCGGCCGCGATCGGGGCGAGACCGTGCATCGGGTAGAAGCTCGCGACGCTCTTCGTGTGCCAGATGCGCCGCCAGTCGTCGGTGTAGTAGCCGTCGTTGAAGAGCAGCGCGCGCAGGTCGTGCAGGTAGCCCCCGTGCCCGCTCGTGATGTCGCCGAAGACGCCGTCGTGCGCCATCTTCAGCATCGCGAGCTCGTTGCGGCCGTACGAGCAGTTCTCCATGAGGAACAGGTGCTTGCGGGTCTGCTCGCTCGTGTCGACGAGGTCCCAGAGCTCGTCGAGCTCGGTCGCGATCGGCAGCTCGACGCCGACGTGCGCCCCCGCCTTCAGGGCGGCCTTGCCCTGCACGTGGTGGAACTCCCACGGCGTCGCGATGTAGACGAGGTCGAGCTCCTCGGTGTCGAGCATCTTCTGGAACGAGCCGTCCGAGCCGCCGTACTCGCGGGGCCGCGGCTTGCCGGCGTTCGCGACGCGGTCGGCCGCTCGCGTCGCGCGGTCGCCCCTGATGTCGCAGACGGCGACGACCTGCGCCCCCGGCACGCTGACCCAGCTGCCGAGCATGCCCATGCCGCGGTTGCCGAGCCCGATCAGGCCGATCTTCACGGTGTCGACCTGGTTGAACGGCTCGTTCGCCATCGAGCGCGAGCCCTGCTTGCGTGCCGGCACGGCGGCCGTCGCCGCGCCCGAGCTCACGGCGGTCGCGAGTGCGACGCCGGCGAGGGCGCCGCCGAGCAGGTTCCTGCGGGTGAAGCCGGATGCCACGGATTCGAGGTCGGCGGCAGCTCCGACCTTCTCGCGCGGACTGGTGAAGAAACGCGACATTGCACTCTCCAGAGTTCGTGTGTGTGGTTGCTGAGCACACTGTCGCAGGTGAGCGATGGATGTCAAGAGTTGATTGGAAACTGACCCAATCGATCATGAAGATGCAGAAGCTCGCCGAATTCTGCCGCGCGCTCCACAGAAAACGGGCCCCACCGATCATTCGGTGAGGCCCGTTTCGTCTGCGGTCAGGCGACTTCGTACGTCAGGCAGTCCGCATCGTCCACCCCGGCGCCGATGCGCACGGAGGCCGCGGTGCACTCGAGCTTCGAGTTGTGCACGCACTCGGAACGCTGACAGGCGCCGACGTGGGTGAGCACCTTGTCGAGACCGCCCTTGCTGCTCAGCGGGATGAAGGTCGCGCACTCGGCGTCGCCGACCGATCCGGCGATCGTCACGGCGGCGGCGTGGCAGTGCGAGTGATCGTTGTAGGAGCAGCCGGACACCGAGCATTCGGCGACCGCGGGCAACTCGTCGAGCGTCATGCTCATGGTGACCTCCTGTGGTGGGTGCGACCCATCGAGACGGCCGCCCGGTATCTGGATGCTAACCCCGCAGTCAGGATCCCGCAGCAATCTCCGAACGGTTTTCCGCAGATCAGTGCGACTTTCTTCTGAGGATTGCCTTACCTTCGCAGCGCCGGGCTCGCCGTGCTCGGGGCACGTTCACGCCGGGGCGTTGTCGGGATCCACCGTCTCGATCGTGTCCTCCTCGACGGCGTTGTCGGCCTCCACGTCGTTCGGATCGTCGCCCCGGTCGGGGCCGCCCTCCGCCGGCTCCCCCTCGCGGTCGAGCCGGCCTTCCGCGTCGGGCCGGCCGGGTTCCCGGGGGCGCCTCCGGTCGTGCGTCGCGTCGCTCATCGCGCCCTCCTCGTCTCGATCGTCGGTCCTCCGAGCGTGCGTCGGACCGAGGCATCCGTCAACCGCTTGACAGCGACGGGCACGACGGGCGGCCGTGGCTCAGAACTCGAGCACGTAGCTCCGATGCGAGTGGGCGACCTCGAACCCGAGCCCCGTGTAGAGGCCGAGCGCCCCGGTCGGGTTCTCGGCGTCGACGTCGAGCGTCGCCTTCTCGAGCCCCTCGTCGCGGCAGGCCTCGAGGTGCCGGGCGAGCAGGTGCCGGGCGATGCCGCGGCCGCGCCACGGGCGCACGACGCCGACGAGCTGCACGTACGAGGAGCTGAACCCCTGGCCCGCCCAGTCCTGCTCGTTGCGCAGGGCGAGCACGAAGCCGACGACCTCGTCACGGCCGTCGACCGGCGCGATCGCGAGGAACGAGAGCCCGGGCGCGAACTGCTCGCCCCCGACGAAGCGCGTCCAGCGCTCCTCGTCGGTCGACTGGCTGCCCCAGTGGTCGACGAACGCGGCGTTGCGCGCGAGCCTGGCCGACTCGGTCCACTCGGCCGACCACGGCACGATCGCGACCTCCTCGTCGGCGGAGCCGAGGTCGACGGGCCGGGCGGCCTCGCGCTCCAGGGTGAAGAAGTGACGGCGCAGCTCGAGGCCGGCCCGTTCGAGCAGCGCATGGGCGTCGGGCGAGACCTCCTCCGCGTGCGCCATGATCCAGCCCGGCAGGGGCTTGTCGCTCGCGGCGAGCTGCTCGCGTGCCCGCGCGAGCTCCCACCCGAGCAGGCGCCGCCCGATGCCGCGGCCCCGCACCTCGGGCCGCACCGCCCCCGCGACGATCGAGCGGACCAGGGTCTCCTGCCCCGGCGGCAGGAACACGGCGCCGCTCGCGAGGATCCGGCCGTCCTCCGCCACGCCCACCAGCGTGTCGCGGCGCGGATCGACGTGCGAGAGCTCGAAGGTCTCGAGGAGCTCGTCGCGCGACTCGACCCAGTTCGGGTGGTCGACGCGCGCCACGTCGGCGTGGAACGCGAGGAGCTCGTCGAGGTCGCCCGGCACGGCCGGCCGCCAGCGGTCGACGTCGGGGTGCTCGGGCACGGTGGGCGCGGGGGCCGCGCCCACGCGCCTCGACAGCGGAAGTCGCGGATCGGCCATGCTCAGATCCTGCCATGCAGGCGCCCGATGCCGACGGCCCGGCATCCGAGGCTGGAGTTCGCGCCGCCGCGCAGGCATGATGAAGCCACGGACACGGAGGTGGGCGATGTCGACGGAGACGATGCTGTGGTCGATCCTGGGCTTGATCGGCGCGGTGGGCGGCGTGCTGCTGCTCGCCTCGCTCTGGGCGCTGATACGACGACCGCGCGGGCAGTGACCCGGGCGCCCAGACCCGCGCGGGTCAGCGGATCGCGTCGGCGATCGGCGTCGAGCCCTCGTTGAACCGGATCGTGCGGCCGACGGTCGACGGCTCCTCGAGCACGGCGGCCGCGACGGCCGCCACGTCCGCGCGGTCGACGGTCAGGCTCTCGGATGCCCCGGCGTCGATGCGGCCCGTGCCCTCGCCGTCGGTGAGCCGGCTCGGGCCGAGGATCGTCCAGTCGAGCGCCGTCGTCACGAGGTGCTCGTCGGCCGCCGCCTTCGCCTCCGCGTAGGCGTGGAACGGGTCGGCCTCGGGAACCGAGTGGTCGGGCGAGCGGAAGTACGACACCATCACGTAGCGCCGGACGCCCGCCGCCTCGGCGGCCGCCATCGAGCGCAGCGCGGCGTCGCGATCGACCGCGTACGTGCGCCGGGGATCGCCGCCGCCCGCGCCGGCCGACCAGACGACGGCGTCGTGCCCGCGCACGAGCTCGGCGAAGCCGTCGGCGTCGAGCGTCTCGATGTCGGCGACGACCGGGTTCGCTCCGGTCGCGGCGACCTCGGCCGCGTGGTCGGGGTTGCGGATCACGGCGTCGACCTCGTCGCCGCGCGCCGCGAGCAGGCGGGAGAGGCGCAGTGCGACCTTCCCGTGACCTCCGATGAGTACGATGCGTGCCATGCGGAACTCCTTCGCTTCTCGGGTTCAACGCTACCCGGCGTCGTCGCGCGCGACGGGGTGGGCGACATGCCGGTGACGAGCGCGGGCATCCTGCTGTACCGCGCGCCGGCGGCGGACGAATCGGCCGGCACCGTGCTCGAGGTCTTCATCGCGCACATGGGCGGCCCCTACTGGGAGCGGCGGCACGAGGGCGCCTGGACGGTGCCGAAGGGCGAGTACCTCCCCGCGACCGAGCACCCCCTGCTCGCGGCGCGGCGCGAGTTCGGCGAGGAGATCGGCGTCGCCGCACCCGACCTCGAGTACGACGACCTCGGCGAGTTCCGCTCCTCGACCGGCAAGCTCACCCGCGTCTACGCGGCCGAGGCGCCCGAGTTCGAGGTCGGCCGGGTGGAGAGCAACCTCTTCGAGCTCGAGTGGCCTCCGCGCTCGGGGCGCCTGCGATCGTTCCCCGAGGTCGACGACGCCCGCTGGGTGCCGATCGACGAGGCGCGCTCCCTCGTCACGAAGGGCCAGCGGCAGGTGCTCGATGCGCTGGAGGCGCGGATCGCCGAGTCCCCCGACCCGTCGGCCGTGTAGGCCGGCCGCGCCGCTCGCCGACGAGCGCGGCGCTACCCGCCCGTCGAGCGCAGCTCGTCGCACCACGCCGGCACCACGACGCTCGCGGGGCCGTGCCGCACCTCGTCGAAGAGCGGCGTGATCTCGCTCGCAGCGAGGTTCAGCTCGACCGTGCGGGCGCCGTACTCGGCCGCGGTGACGACGAATCCGGCCGCCGGGTACACGGCGCCCGAGGTGCCGATCGCGGCGAACACCTCGCACGACGCGAGCGCGGACTCGATCTCGTCGAGCCCGTACGGCATCTCGCCGAACCAGACGACGTCGGGGCGCAGCATCCGCTCGCCGCACGCCGGGCACGCCGGGCGATCGACGAGGTCGCCGGGCACCGGCGAACGCTCGGCGCAGGCGAGGCACAGGGCGAGCGCGAGCTCGCCGTGCATGTGCAGCACGCGCCGGGAGCCCGCCCGCTCGTGCAGCGCGTCGATGTTCTGGGTGACGACGAGGAGGTCGTCGCCGAGCTCCAGCTCGAGCCGCGCGAGCGCCTCGTGGGCGGGGTTCGGCTCGGCGAGCGAGACGGCGTGGCGGCGCGCGTCGTAGAAGCGCTGCACCGTGTCGGGGTCGCGGTCGAAGGCCTCGGGGGTCGCGACGTCCTCGACGCGATGCCCCTCCCACAGTCCGCCGGCGTCGCGGAACGTCGGCACCCCGCTCTCTGCCGAGATGCCGGCCCCGGTCAGCACGACGACCCGCATGCCTCCATGAGACCACGTCGCGGCGGCTGTCGGAATCGCGCGCGATCTTGCAGGATGGCCCTATGGGGGGCGATGCGCTCATCGACGAGGCGGCGGCGCTGTACGCGCTGCGCCCCGAGGAGTTCACCGCGGCCCGGAACGGCCGCGGCCGCGAACTGCGCGACGACGACCGCGAACTGGCCGATGCCGTGCTCGCACTGCGCCGCCCCGCGCCGGCGGCCTGGCTCGTGAACCAGCTCGTGCGCCACCGCGGCGACGAGCTCGACCAGCTGCTCGGGCTCGGGGAAGAGCTGCGCGCCGCGCAGGCCGAGCTCGACGCCCCGGCGATGGCCCGCCTCGCCAAGCAGCGCCGCGCGCTCGTCGCGGCGCTCGCGCGCGACGCCGGGGCACTGGCCGAGGAGCTCGACGCCCCGGTGCGCCAGCCGGTGCTCGACGAGATCGCCCAGACGCTCAACGCCGGCATGGTGGATGCCTCCGCCGCCGACGCGGTGCGCAGCGGGCGCCTCGTGCGCGGCCTCGAGGCGGTCGGCCTCGAGGTCGACCTCGACGGCGCGGTCGCGGGCGGCCCGAGCGGCCCGGGCGGCGCCGCGGCGCCGACGCGTTCGGCACGCCCGAAGGCGAGCCGTCGGGGCGGCGGATCGGCCGACGACGGCGCGGAGCGCGAACGCGAGCGCGAGCGCGCGGAGCAGGCGGAGCGCGAGCGCGCGGAACGGGAACGGGAGGCGGAGGCGGCCGACGCGCGTGCGGCCGAGGCATCCGATGCCCTCGACGCCCTCGAACGCGAACTCGCGGCGCTCGCCGACCGGATCGCCGCCGACACCGCGCGACGCGAGGAGCTCGACGCCGAGCTGCGCGAGGTCGAGGACCGGCTCGGCGAGCACGGCAGGGAGTCGCGGCGGCTCGGGCGCGAGCGCGACCGGGCGGCGAGGGTCGCCGAGTCGGCGCGTGACGAGGCGGCCGCGGCCCGCGAGGCGCTCGGCTAGCCTGTCGGCATGCCCGACTCCCGTGACGACGCCACCGCCCTCCGCCCCGAGACCGTCGCCGTGGTGGCCGGGCGCCCGGCGCACGCGTCCGACGCTCCGATGAACGTGCCCGTGCACCTCACCTCGACGTACGTGGCGGGCGGTGAGGTCGCGTACGGACGGTACGGCAACCCGAGCTGGACGGCCTTCGAGGACGTGCTCGGGGCGCTCGAAGGCGGTCGGTGCGTGAGCTTCGCCTCGGGCATGGCGGCCATCTCGGCCGTGCTCGACCTCGTCGGGCCCGGCGGCCTCGTCGTCGCGCCCAGGCACTCGTACACCGGCACGGTCGCACTGCTCGAGGAGCGGGCCGCGCAGGGCCGGCTGCAGGTGCGCTTCGTCGACATCGCCGACACCGCCGCCGTCGCCGCCGCGTGCGCCGGCGCCGAGCTGGTCTGGTTCGAGACGCCGACGAATCCCGCGCTCGAGCTCGCCGACATCGCCGCGATCTCGGCCGCCGCCCACGAGCACGGTGCGCTCGTCGCCGTCGACAACACCTTCGCGACGCCCCTGCTGCAGCGCCCGCTCGAGCTCGGCGCCGACCTCGTCGTGCACTCGGCGACGAAGTACCTCTCGGGGCACAGCGACGTCGTGATGGGGGCCGCGATCGCCTCGAGCGACGAGCACGCCGCCGCCCTCGTGCAGCGACGCAGCATGGCAGGCGCGATCCCGGCGCCGCTCGAGGCGTTCCTCGCGCTGCGCGGGATGCGCACGCTGTCGGTCCGGCTCGACCGGGCGCAGGCCAATGCGCAGGAGCTCGTGCGCCGTCTCGACGGGCACGCCGCCCTCGAGGAGGTGCGCTACCCGGGGTTCGGCGCGATCGTGTCGATCGTCGTGCGCGGCGGCGCCGCACCGGCCGACGAGCTCGCCGCCCGCACCCGGCTCTGGGTGCACGCGACGAGCCTCGGCGGGGTCGAGTCCACGCTCGAGCGCCGCCGGCGCTGGCCCGCCGAGCAGCCGACGATCCCCGAGGGCCTCGTGCGGCTGTCGGTCGGCATCGAGCAGGTCGACGACCTCTGGCACGATCTCGGCGGCGCCCTCGACTCGATCGCCTGATCGGCGTCAGCCGGCTCGCGCGAGGAGCCAGTCCATGGCGTCGGGCACGGTGTCGAGCACCGAGACGTGCCCGTCGTCGAGGCGCATCCAGAGCGAGGCCTTCGGCAGCTGCGCGAGCATCCACGACGCGTGCCGCCGGGGCACCACGCGGTCGCCCTCGCCCTGCACGAGCAGCACGGGGGCGGCGACCTCGGCGAGCGCGAAACCCCACGGACTCGCGAAGGCGACGTCGTCGTCGATGAGCCCCTCGGGGCCCTGCGCCCCGGCGCGGCTCGCATCGGCGCCGAGCGACGCCCATCGCCCCTCGAGCGCCGCGACGTCGACCGGCAGGAACTGCTCGGGGTCGAACTCATCGGTCTCAGTGAAACGCGCCCGCGCCTCGCGGCCCCGGCGTGCCGCCCGGAGGCCTCCGGGCGCCTGCATGCCCGCGTACCAGTCGAACGCCTCGGTGTACGGCGCGATCCCGGCGAGCACGGCGACGCCGGTCACCCGGTCTGGGTGACGGGCCGCCCCCGCGAGCGCGTGCGGGCCGCCGCCCGAGGCACCCATCGAGGCGAACCGCCCGATGCCGAGCGCGTCGGCGATCGCGATGACGTCGTCGGCCGCCGAGGCGACGTCGCGCCCGGGGTTCGGCGTCGAGCCGCCGTAGCCCGGCCGGGCGTACGAGACGAGCCGGATACCCCGCGCCGCCGCCGCGGCGGCGACCGGGTCGAGCGGGGCGCCGGTCTGCGGCGACCCGTGGTGCCAGACGAGCGCGAGCGACGCCGAGGCGTCCTCGCCGGAGTCGTGGGCGCGCAGCACGCGTCCGTCGGCGAGCCGCACCTCGCGGGTGATCGACATGCGGGCCTCCTTCGTGACGCCGGCGGACGGCCGGCTGGTTCAGCCTAGGCTGGGCGGGTGATCGAGGGCTTCCTGCTGGGCGTGCGGATGCTGCTGCGCGGCTTCGCGTTCTGGGCGAAGCGCCCTCGGGTGATGCTGCTCGGGCTCATCCCGGCCGCGATCGTGTTCCTCCTCGTCGTCGCCGCCCTCGTCGGGCTCGGCTTCTCGCTGCCGTCGCTCACCGACTGGCTCACGCCGTTCGCCGACGACTGGGTCGAGCCCTGGCCCGGTCTCGTGCGCGGCGCGCTCGGCGCGGTGATCCTCGCAGCGGCGGTCGTGCTCGCGGCCGTCACCTTCACCGCGGTGACGCTCACGGTCGGCGACCCGTTCTACGAGGCGATCTGGCGCGCCGTCGAGACCGAGCTCGGCGGCGAAGTGCCCGAGCACGGCCCGGGGTTCTGGCGCGCGGTCGGCGACTCGCTCGGCCTCATCGGCATGGGCGCGCTCATCGCGATCGGCGTCGGCCTCGTCGGGCTCGTCCCCCTGGTCGGCGCGGTCGTCGGTCCAGTGCTCGGCGTGGTGCTGTCGGGGCGGCTGCTCGCCGCCGAGCTCGTCTCGCGGGCGTTCGCGGCCCGCGGGCTGCGCGGCGACGATCGGCGACGGATGCTCAGGGGCCGGCGCTCTTCGATCTTCGGCTTCGGCGTCGCGACGCAGCTCTGCTTCATGGTGCCGCTCGGCGCGGTGATCGCGATGCCCGCGGCGGTGGCCGGCTCGACGATGCTCGCCCGCTCAGCGATCGACGCTGCTGCTGCTGCTGCTGCCGCTGCTTCTGCAGGAGATTAGGCCCCATCCCCTGCTCTGGGCCCGGCTCAGTGCACATCTCCTGCAGAAGCAGCGGGCGCGCGGCCCTCGAAGAGCAGGATGGGCACGGGCCCGAACGGCATCGACCTCGCGCGCACCCGGCACACCTCGGTGCCCGTGAACCCCGCCGCGAGGAGGGCCGCCTCGGTCTCGCGATCCCAGTGGCATCCGTGGCACCACCGCTTCGACATCGGGGTCGCGACCCGCTGCACCGCGCGCTTGAGCGTGCCCGGGGGCGCGGCGACGTGGTCGACGAAGACGACCCGCCCGCCCGGGACGAGCACGCGACGCACCTCGGCGAGCGCGGCGGCCTGATCGGTCACCGAGCAGAGCACGAAGGTGCCGACGACCGCGTCGACGGAGTGGTCGGGCAGCGGGATGCGTTCGGCGACCGCGTCGAGCGGCTCGGCCGGGTGGCCCCACTCGCGCCCGCGTGTGGCGAGCTCGGCGCGCCGCCGCGCGTCGGGTTCGAGGCCGATCCATTCGACCCCGAGCTCGAAGGCGCCGAAGTTCTCGCCCTCGCCCGCGCCGATCTCGAGCACCCGGCCGCGCACGCGCCCGAGCAGCTCGCGGCCGAGCTCGTCGACCGCGTCCTGGCTGATCAGTTCGCCGGGTGCCACCCCGGCACGCTACCGCGGCCCGTCCCCGCTGTCACCCCGCGTCGCCGCCTCGCCGCCTCGCCGCCCCGTTGCTTCTGCAGGAGATTGGTCGGCATGGTCGGCTGACAGCCCGGCTCAGCGCAATTCTCCTGCAGAAGCAGGGGGATGCCTCGGCGCGGCCGTCAGCGGTCGAGGCCGACGGTGCGCGTGGCGGCGGCGATGAACGCCGGGCGCACGCGCTCCCAGCCGTCGAGGTAGCCGCCGACCATGGCCGCGTCGCGGAGCAGCACGAGCTGCGCCGCGGCCTGCTCGGGCGCCTCGACCTCTGCGGCGGCGAGCACCGTCTCGAGCTCCGAGCGGAACCACTCGCGGTGCTCGCCGACGGTGCGGCGCACGCCGCTGTCGGGGTCGGGGTACTCGGCTGCGGCGTTGATGAAGGGGCAGCCGCGCGTGTGGTTGCGGGCGACGTCGTCGGCGAGGCCCTCGATGACGAGCCCCACGAGTTGCCGCGGCTCGGCGCCCGACGCCTCGGCCGCGTCGAACGCCCCGCGGATGTTCGCGTCCTCCACGCCGAGGTACGCCTCGACGAGGTCCTCCTTGCTCGGGAAGTGCCGGTAGAAGGTCGCGCGGGTGACGCCGGCCTCGGCGATGATGCGGTCCACCCCGACGGCGTGGATGCCCTCGCGGTAGAAGAGCTCCGTCGCCGTCCGGAGCAGCCGTTCGCGCGCCGCGGAGGCGCCGGTGGGAGTCGTTCGTGCAGCCATACCGAAAATGATAGAACGATCTTTCTCTTTTTGCTTGACATCCGTTCCGCCGTGGGCATACAGTCTCGGAATAGAAAGAGATAGAACGATCGTTCTGCTTCACGGATCACGAAGCGGTCATCCCGATCGCACCACCAGAAGGAGCAGGAATCATGAACACCACCGGCGCGAACAACAGCAAGGCCACCATCGTCCTCGTCCACGGCCTCTGGATGACCCCGAAGAGCTGGGACACCTGGGCCGAGTACTTCCGGGCCCGCGGCCACGAGGTGATCGTCCCCGGCTGGCCCGGCATCGACGACCGCGACGTCGCCGACATCCGCTCGAACCCCGAGTCGCTCAAGGGCGTCGGCCTGAAGCAGATCGCCGACCACTACGAGCGCATCATCCGCTCGCTCCCCGAGAAGCCGATCATCATGGGCCACTCCTTCGGCGGCGTGATCACCCAGATGCTCGCCGACCGCGGGCTCGGTGCCGCCTACGTCGGCGTCGAGCCGGGGCAGACCGCCGGCATCACGACCCTGCCGCCGTCGACCCTTCGCACCGGCTTCCCCATCCTCGCCAACCCGTTCGACAAGAACGGCGCCAAGCCCCTCTCGAAGGCGCACTTCCACTTCACCTTCGGCAACGACCTCGGCCGCGAGGCATCCGACCGCCTGTGGGAGGAGTTCGCGGTGAACTCGTACAACCGGGTGTTCTTCGAGGGCGTCGCCTCGACGATCAACGAGAAGGGCGGCGTCACCCACGTCGACTACGCCCGCGCCGATCGCGCGCCGCTGCTCGTCATCACGGGCGAGATCGACCACGTCGTGCCGCCGGCCATCGGCCGGGCGATCGTGAAGAAGTACACCTCGACCGGCAGCCCGGCGATCGTCGAGCTCCGCGAGTTCGCGGGTCGCACGCACCGCATCGTCAGCCAGGACGGCTGGGAGGAGGTCGCCGAGTACGCGCTCGACTGGGCGACCGAGCACGCGCAGGCGACGCAGGCCGCCTGAGGCCGCTCGCACGACGCGCGGAAGGCGCGGACCCCCAGGGGTCCGCGCCTTCGCCGCGTCCGACCCGGTCCAGGTCGTGGCAGCGGTTTCAGACCGCCCGGCGCAACCCGGCGAAGAACGCGCGGATGTCGCCGATCACGAGCTCGGGCACCTCGAGCGCCGCGAAGTGGCCGCCGCGGTCGAAGCGGCTCCAGTGCACGATGTTCGAGTTGTCGCGCTCGGCGAACACCCTGATGGTCTGGAAGTCGTCGGCGAAGACGGCGACCCCCGTCGGTGCCGCATTCACGGCGGGCTCCTCCCCCGCTGCCGCCGCCGCGGCGGCGGCGCGCGCGTCCTCGAGGTACATGCGGCTCATGCCCGAGGCGGCGTTCGCGAACCAGTTGACGCTCACCTCGGTGAGGATCGTGTCGAGCGGCACGAGCGAGGTGCCGTTGCCGAACGAGTTGTAGAGCTCGCTGTAGGCGAGGAGGCCCACGGGCGAGTCGCTGAGCCCCACGGCGACGGTCTGCGGCCGGCTCGCGTTCATCGCGTTGTAGCCGCCGACCGACTGGAACCACTGCATGTGCTCGAGGCCGGCGTAGTCCTGCGGTTCGAGCCGCTCGAACTCGGCGGGGTCGCCCGACGGGAACGAGAAGAGCTGGAGGACGTGGAGCCCCAGGAGGCCCTCGGGATTCAGCAGCCCGAGCTCGCGCGCGACGAGCGCGCCGTTGTCGGAGCCGTGGATGCCGTACTCGGTGTACCCGAGACGGCGCATGAGCTCGTCGTACGCGCGGGCGACACGGGCGGTGGTCCAGCCCGACCCGGCGAGGGGGTTCGAGAATCCGAAGCCCGGGGCATCCGGGACGACGACGTCGAACGCGTCCTCGGCGCGGCCGCCGTGCGCGACCGGGTCGGTGAGCGGGCCGATGAGGTCGAGGTAGTCGACGGAGGACCCGGGGTAGGCGTGCGCGAGCACGAGGGGCGTCGCGCCCGGGTGCGGCGAGCGCACGTGGATGAAGTGGATCGGCTGGCCGTCGACCTCGGTGACGAAGTGCGGCACCTCGTTGATGCGCGCCTCCACGGCACGCCAGTCGTAGCCGTCGCGCCAGCGCTCGACGGCGTCGCGGAGGTAGCTGTTCGGGGTGCCGGCGTCCCAGTCGTCGACGGGCGACGGCTGCGGCAGGCGGGTGCGCGCCAGTCGGTCCATCAGGTCGTCGAGCTCGGCCTGGGCGACCTCGACGCGGAAGGGGCGGATCTCGGTGGAAGCGGTGGTGGTGTTCATGTCTCCGACGGTACGGTCGATAGAGGAACAGTTCGTTCCTAATGGAAGAGGAGACTCGAAACATGTCCGAGACCGCCTCCCGACTCCTCGCCGTGCTCTCGCTCCTGCAGTCCCGACCCGATTGGACGGGCGGCGAGCTCTCCGCGCGCCTCGGCGTCACCACCCGCACCGTCCGCAACGACATCGATCGCCTGCGCGAGCTCGGCTACCCCGTCGACGCGACCCGGGGCACCGCGGGCGGCTACCGCCTCGGCGCCGGCGGCAAGCTGCCGCCCCTGCTCCTCGACGACGAGGAGGCGATCGCGGTCGCGGTCGGGCTACGGGCGGCGACGGGCATCGCCGGCATCGAGGAGTCGAGCGGGCGCGCGCTCGCGAAGCTCGAACAGGTGCTGCCCTCGCGGCTCCGGCCGACCGTCGAGGCGCTGCACGGCACCGTCGACCGGGCGCCCGAGAACACCGGCACCGACGCGCCCGACCCCGAGGTCGATCCGGCGGTGCTGCAGGCCGTGGCATCGGCGATCCGCGACGTCGAGTGGCTGCGGTTCGACTTCAGGGGTGAGCCCGTGCTCGTCGAACCGTACCGGCTGCTGAGCTGGCAGCGCCGCTGGTACCTCGTCGCACGCGACCCCCGCCGCGACGAGTGGGGCACCTACCGGGTCGACTGGATCGAGCCGCGCATGCCCACCCGGCGGCGGTTCGACCCCGAGCCGATCCCCGGCGGCGACGCGACGGCGTTCGCCATGCGCGCGATCGCCGCGACCGGCTGGATCGTGCACGCCCGGCTGCGCATCGCCGCGCCCGCGGGCGCCGTGCTCGACCGCATCAACCCCGCGGTCGGCGTCGTCGAGCCCGTCGACGACGAGACCTCGGTGCTCGTGACCGGTGCCGATTCGCTCGACACGATCGCGGCCTACATCGGCATGCTCGGCATGGACTTCACCGTCGAGTCGCCGATCGAGCTGCGGTCGGTCCTGCGCACGTACTCCGAGCGGTACGCCAGGGCCGCGGAGGGGTGAGGGCTCGGGCTTCGGGGGGTGAGCCCTTCAGCCGAGCCCGACCCGGTCGGGCACCGCGGCCGCCACCCCGGGCAGCCACGCGTCGACCTCGGGCCAGGCGCGCGCGGCGGGCAGGCGGCGCAGCAGTTGGGCGAGCGAGGCGTCGGCGGCCGGCCACGGGATGACCCGGCTCGGCGATGCGCTCGCGAGCACGCCGAGCCACCAGTGCTTCCAGGTGACCGGCAGGGTCTCGGGGTGGATGACGACGTAGTAGTCGGGCACCGTCAGGTCGTGCCGACCGGCCGCCTCGAGCGCCCTCGCGATCTCGAGCTCGAGCACGCCGTACGTCGAGAGGTCGTCGAAGAACTCGACCCACGCGGCGGCGACGTGCGACAGCGGGTCGTGGTCGTGCACGACGTAGGGCGCCGCGCCGGCGGCCGACCACCTGGCGACGTCGGCATCGCTGGCGTCGGGCAGCGTCGCCGCTCGCACGTTCGCGAACCGCTCGAGCGCATGGATGGCGTTCGTCGCCTCGTCCCCGACGACGACCAGTGTGGTGCTGGCCGGAGCCTCCATTTCCGCAGTCTACGCGCCGCGGACCGACCGGGTCAGTGGGCGCGCCAGTAGCCGCAGAAGGTCACGTTGCGCTTGGGCACGCCGCGTTCGTTGACGAGGAACCGGCGCGCGCCCGTCGCGAGCTTCGACTCCCCCGCGGCGAAGGCGTAGACCGGGCCCTCGGGGATCCGCAGCTCGTGCAGGTGGTCGAGCGCGGCGCGACCGGCGGGCTGCTCGGGCCGGCGCACGAGCCAGTGCACGTCGACGCCGTCGGGCGCGTCGACGTGCTGCCGGTCGGCGAGGTCGGGCAGCTCGATGATCGCCTGTCCGCGCGCGTCGCGAGGGAGGTCGCGGAGGATGCCGAGCACCGCGGGCATCGCGCTCTCGTCGCCGACGAGCAGCGTGTGGTCGGCCTCGACGGGGCGGTAGCCGCAGCCCTGGTCGATGAGGGCGACGGATGCCCCGAGCGGCAGGCCGCTCGCCCACGGTCCCGCGACGCCGTGGTCGCCGTGCACGACGAAGTCGATGTCGAGCTCGAGCGCGTCGGGGCGGAACTCGCGGACCGTGTAGTTGCGGATCACCGGGCGGGTGGCCTTCGGAAGCGTGAGGTAGCGCAGGTAGCCCGCCATGTCGTAGGTGTCGGCGAGGTTGTCGAAGCGCGTGTCGCCCGCGGTCGGCACCGCGAGACGGAACCACTGGTCGAAGCCGAGGTGCCGCCAGCCGGCGAGCTCGTCGCCGGCGACGGTCAGGCGCACGAAGTGCGGGGAGATGCGGACGGCGCCGGAGACCTCCACCTCGACGACGCCGCTCGGCGCGTGGGTGACCGCGATGTTGCTGATCGCCATGGGACTCCTCGATTGCGGGGCGAGTTAGGTAATGCTTACCTTACATACTCGACGGGCGCCTGGACACCCCGCGTCTCAGCGCTCGCGACCGAGGTTCGACGCGACCGACGTTCGAAAGGAATCCTGAGAATCCGAGCGAAGTCGCATCATGATCCGGCGCTCCCCGCATCTCTTGATCGAGTGAATCTGTCGCGACCCACGACATCCACTCGTTCCCCATTCCCGTTCACCCCCGAAACGGAGACCGCGCCCATGCACACTCGCGCTGCCCGTCCCCCGCGCCTTCGCTCGTTCACCAGCCTGCTCGCCATCGCCGGACTCGCCCTCGTGGGCGCGGTCGCGATCACCGGGGCAGCTCCGGCCGAGCGCGCGTACGCCGCCGAACCGCTGCCGATCTGCCCGCCCGACGGCGGCATGCCCCCGATCGGCAACCTCCCGAGTTACACCGACGCCAACGTCGCCGTCTACGCGGGCGGCGACTACCTCGCGACGGGCGCCGCCGCCGAGAGCGAAGGCCTGCTGCTCGTGCGCGGCGACGCCACGTTCGACAAGGACGCCGGCGGCATCTTCAACGTCGGTGCGGTCGGCGTCGGATCGGGCATCGTGCCGCCCGGTGGCAGCACCATGCTCGCCGTCGGCGGCACGCTCGAGGCGACCGGTGCGACCCGCGTCGACATCGGCGCGAACGTCCCCGGCGGCGGCGCGGTGCATGTCGGGGCGACCGGCAGCCCCGCCGGCGGCGCCGCCGGCCAGGTCCAGACGAACGGCGCCGAGTATTTGACCGGCCTCGGGCAGGCCTCGGCGATGGACCCCTACGCCGACTTCCAGGACGTGATCGTGGCCGCCTCGGCCGAGCTCGCCGCAACCCCGGCGACCGGCACGACCGACGTCTCGGGCATCCGCGCGACCTTCACGGGCGGCGGCGCCGGCATGCAGGTCTTCACGATCGACGCGGCCTCGCTCGCGTCGATCAGCGAGGTGTTCTTCGCGGGCATTCCCGAGCACGCGCCGATCCTCGTCAACGTGACGGGCGGCACGGCGTCCTTCTCGCCGAGCTACTTCGATCTCAACGGCGAACGCGTCGACGCCTTCTCCTCGCCGAACTTCGGCAACGCCGCCTCGCAGATCATGTGGAACGTGACCGAGGCGACCTCGCTCACGATCGGCGGTTCGAGCCAGGTGATGGGGTCGATCCTCGCTCCCGCCGCAGACGCCACCGTGACCGCCTCGACGAACGGCCGTCTGCACGTCGGCGGCGACCTCACGACCAGCGGGGTCGGCAACGAGCAGCACAACTACCCGTGGACGGGCGGCGGCCCGTTCGACTGCCGGGACGACGAGGACGAGGTCGGCGGTTTCTCGGCCGCCAAGGCCGTCACCGGACCGGAAGCGGCGAGCGTTCACGCCGACACCGAGTTCACGCTCCAGTACTCCTACGTGCTCGACGGCGAGACCGTCACGGGCGAGCTCGCGCTGCTCGCCGACGGAACGGTCGTCGACGGCCCGCAGGACCTGCCGGTCGGCACGGTCGTGGACTTCGAGGAGGTCGACGTTCCGGTGATCCCCGGCGTCGAGTGGGGCGAGCCCGTGATCACCCCCGAGCAGGTCACGGTCGGCTCGGGCGAGAACACCCTCGTCACGGTCACCAACCGCACGGCGACCGGCATCGACTCGGTCGGCGGCTTCTCGGCGTCGAAGCTGGTGGAGGGCGATGCGGCCGACGCCGTGCCGGCCGACACGGTCTTCACCCTCGCCTACTCGTACGAGCTCGACGGCGAGACGATCTCGGGCGAACTCGGGCTGCCCGCAGACGGCACCGTCGTCGACGGCCCCCAGGACCTGCCCGACGGCATCGTCGTCGCCTTCGAGGAGGTCGACCTGCCCGCCGTCGACGGTGTCGAGTGGGGCACGCCCGAGCTGAGCGCGACCACCGTCACGATCGCCGACGGTGCGAACGTCCGGGTCGTCGTGACGAACACGGCCTCGCCCGTCGTGCCGACGCCGACGCCCTCCCCCGCTCCCGACGGCTCCGACGACCTGGCCGAGACCGGTGTCGACGGCCTCGTGCCGATGATCGCCGCGGCGCTCGCACTGCTCGTCGCCGGTGCGCTGATCGTCGTCGCGCGACGCCGGAAGGTCTGATCGGCCGGCGCCGGCCTCGCCTGAACGAGGATGCCCCGGACTGCACGCGCAGCCCGGGGCATCCGTGTTCTCGCGGTCGGACCGCTCAGACGCCGATCGTGAGCGAGGCGGTGTAGCCGCTCGCGACCGACCCCGACATGCTCGCGATCTGGTGGATGCCCCCGTCGTCGCCGAAGACGTTGTCGCCCGCGAGGCTCACCTGCGAGGCGTTGCGCACGCTCCGCTCGTAGCCGGCCGTCGCGTAGACGAGGGCGTTCGCCTCCTCGGGCAGGGCGATCTGGGAGGTCTTCACGATCGGACCCGCGGCGACGGCGTTGTCGACGTCGGAGTACACCTCGAAGTGGATGTGCGGCCAGCGGCCCGAGTAGCAGGCGGGGTAGATCGAGGTGAACCGCACGGTGCCGGTCTCGTCGGTCGCCTGCACGCCGCGCAGGTAGTTCTCGTCCGCGGCGCCCTGCGAGTACAGCGAGTAGTCGCCGTCGCGGTCGCAGTGCCAGAGGTAGACGCCGGCGCCGACGAGCGCGCTGCCGGTCGCCGCGTCGCGCACGGTGAGCGCGATCTCGAGCGGCACGCCCTCGGCGACCGTGGTCGACGAGCCGAACGACGAACGGATGTCGCTGCGGACGATGCCCGAGTCGTCGAGCACGTTGACCCCGTTCGAGCCGTCGGCCGGGTAGGGGCCGCCGGTCTCGTCGGGCACCTCGTCGAGCGGGCCGGATGCCGCGGCGTCGGCGGACGCCGACGGGGTCGGCGTCGCGGTCGACGACGAGCCGGCCGAAGCGGTCGGGCTCGGGCTCGACGTCGCGGGGGCCGAGCACGCCGCGAGCAGCGAGGTCAGCCCGATGCCGCCGAAGATGCCCAGCGCGCGCCGGCGATCGACCAGCGTGCGGATGTCGTAGACGAGGCCCCGGTGGTCCTCGTCGATCTCGTTGCCGTCGGCGTCGATCCAGCGGGGGTCGACGTCGCGGGCGGTGTCGGGATGCCGCGCTGCGCGGTCGGTGGTTCGGTCGGTCATGGCTGGCTCCTCAGGTCTGCAGCGATCATCGCCCGGATGCCTCGCCGGCGGCTGTGCGGCCGCTATGCCTCCGCCATGAGTGCGCGCACCGCTCGCTCGAGGAGCGGGCGCGGGTCGAGGAGCGGGTCCACGGTGAGCCGGTGCAGGACCAGTCCGTCGCCGAGCGCCATCACGGTCTTGGTCGCGGTCGTCGGATGGGGCATGCCGATGCCGACCAGCAACGCCTCCGTCCAGCGCTCGAATTCGAGTCGCTGCCGCCGCAGCGGTGCGCCGAGCTCGGGGTCGCCGCCCAGTTCGAGCCACAGCGAGTACCTCGCCCGGGTTCGCGCGGCGTACGGGCCGGTCTCGAGCTCCAGGACGCGGCAGAGACCCTCGACGAACTCGCCGGGCGTGCTCGGGGCCGCCGCGGCCGAGTTCGACGCGTCGAACTCGGCGCGCTCCTGCTCGGCGAGGTGGTCGACGCACCCCGCGAGGAGCGCCCTGCGGGTGCGGAACCAGTTCGAGGTGCTGCCCGGCGGCAGCCCGGCCGCGGAATCGACCCGGGCGTGGGTGAGCGCGCGCACCCCCTCGGTGCCGAGCAGTTCGAGCGCCGCATCGAGCGCGCGATCTCGGGTCGTGGGCATGGTCACCTCGCTCGATCGGGTCTACTATGAACATAGTCCTACTACGAACGTAGTATCGCCCGACGAAGGAGTCGTCATGGACACACGCACAGACCTCGGGCTCGCACTCCGGCGCGAGCTTCCCGGCACCCCCGAGGAGGTGTTCGACGCGTACACGAGCGCCGAGGCGCAGCGGCGCTGGCTCTCGGCCCTCGGCCCCGACGACGGCGCCGTGCAGACCACGGTCGACCTCCGGGTCGGCGGCCGGTGGGAGGCATGGTTCCGCCCGAACCCGCAGCTCCTCGTGCACGACGTGCAGACCTACCGCGAGATCGAGCGTCCGCACCGCCTGGTCACCGACCTCGTGAGCGAGTCGAGCATGGGCGGTGAGCCCATGCCGACCCTCGAGTCGCACGTCGTGGTGACCTTCGCACCGACCGGCACGGGCACGCTCGTGTCGGTGGAGCAGACCGGGTTCCCGACGACCGAGCTGCGCGACTTCTTCGAGTCCACCGCCTGGCCCGCCGGGCTCGACCGCCTCGCCGCGTCCCTCGCGAACGACTGAGCCCGGCACCCCGGGCGGGCCGCGGAGGAGTGCAGAGGGAGCCGCGCTCCCCGCGGCCCACCGGAGGCGGCACGACGTCACATCGCGCGCGTACCGTCGCTCATCATCGGCGAGATGAGCCCGAAGAGGTTGCCGTCGGGGTCGGTGAGCGCCCCGGTGCGCCCGACGCCCTCGGTGTCT
This sequence comes from Agromyces sp. NPDC058064, assembly GCF_042885275.1. Classification (NCBI taxonomy): domain Bacteria; kingdom Bacillati; phylum Actinomycetota; class Actinomycetes; order Micrococcales; family Microbacteriaceae; genus Agromyces; species Agromyces sp. NPDC058064. Next base: position 424,717 of record NZ_JBHVSE010000001.1, read on the forward strand.
TCGAGCGGCACCGCCTCGGTCGCGCCGAGCTCGAGCGCACGCGCGAACGTCGCGTCGACGTCGTCGACGCCGACCACGATGTTGCACCCGTTGACCGGCGCCCCGCCGGCCGGCGGCGGCCCCTGGCGCTGCGTCAGCCCGCCGTTGATGCCGAGCCCGGGCGACGCCTCGGTGTTGCCGATCGACCCCTCGCCCGTCTGGATCATCCAGTAGGGATAGTCGCCGAACTGGGTGAACTGCCACCCGAGGAGTTGGGTGTAGAAATCGACGAGCCGCTGCGGCTCGCTCGCGTGGATCTCGAAGTGCACGACCAGGTTCGCCATCTCGGCTCCGTTCGCTCGTCGCCGGTTCGCCGCATCGCGACCGGTCACGCGGCACAGGCTACGCCGGGCCGACGACATCCTCCACCGGTTCGCCCGCACGGCGGCGGTGGTAGTGCCGATACGCCTTGTCGCGGTTGCCGCACATCTCCATCGAGCACCAGCGCCGGGCGTGGTTGCGGCTCGTGTCGACGAAGAGCCAGCCGCAGCTCGGGCACTCCTTCACACGCCCGAGGCGGTCGCCCGTGAGCTCCTCGACGGCCGACTCGGCGAACCGCGCCTCGAGGGCCGGCACGCTCCAGCGACCGGGCCAGTCGCGGCGCACGGATGCCGCGTCGACGACGTACCCGTATCGCTCGAGTCCGCGCGCGTGCGCCCCGGTGACGACTCGCACGGCCGCGGGGTCGGCCGGAGCGCCGGCCGCGATCGAGCCGAAGACCGCGGCGATCGCCGAGCGGAGCACGGCGAGGCGGGCGCGCCCGGTCTCGTCGAGCGGTTCGTCGAGCGGCATGCCGAGCGAGTCGGCCCACGCCGAGGCGACCTCGGGATCGGCGAGCCAATCGGTGGTCGAGTCGCGACCCGGGATCGAGTTCACGAGCTCGAGGGCGAGCGCATTGGCGACGTGTTCGAACTCCACCCACCCATTGTCTCACCGGTGAACAGGGATTGACAGGTTATATTTCGACGACGTAGCCTCACCGGTATCAAGGGTTTTACCGGTGAGGTGGCGATGGGCAGGACATTCGGATGGCTCTGGTTCGGCGCAGGGGCCGCCAACCTGGGCGACGGCGTCATGCTCACCGCGCTCCCGCTCATCGCACTCGCCGCAGGGGCATCGCCCGGCGAGATCGCGCTCGTCGCGACCGTCGCGACCGTCGCGTGGCCCCTGTTCGGCCTGCACGCGGGCTCGATCGTCGACCGCGTGCCCGCGCCGCGCGTGCTCCTCGCCGTGAACGCCGCGCGCGTCGTCGCGTTCACCGGTCTGGCCGCCCTCGCCGCGATCGACGGGCCGGTCGTCGCCGCGGTGACCGCGGCCGCCCTCGTGTACGGGCTCGCCGAGACGCTCGTCGACACCGCGCTCGTGGCCGCCGTGCCGAAGGTCGTTCCGGCCGCCGCGCTCACCCCGGCGAACGCCCGGCTCGAGGCCACGGTGAACATCGCCAACCAGCTCGTCGGTCCGCCCCTGGCCGGCTGGCTCGTCGCCGTCTCGTCGACCGCGTCGGCCGCGACGGGCAGCGCCCTCTACGCACTCGCCGGCCTCGCCGCCGTCGGGCTCTCGTCGGGGTGGCGACGACGCCATGCCGCCGGAGCGGCGTCGCGGGCATCGGCGGCATCGCCGCCGCCGTCGGCCTCACCCGGCGGGTCGGGCGCGCCGGAGACGGCGACGGCCGGCCGGGTGCGCGAGGGCCTCGCCTTCCTCTGGCGGCATCCGCTGCAGCGCTCGCTCACCGTGCTCACGGCGGTCATGAACCTCGTCTGGGGCATGTGGCTCGCCGTGTTCGTCGTGCACGCCGTCACCCCTGGTCCGCTCGGGCTCTCCCCCGCCGGCTACGGATGGCTGCTCACGGCGATGGCCGCCGGCGGCATCGGGGCGTCGCTCGTGACGAGCGCACTGCAACGCCGTCTCGGCAGCGGCGCCGTGCTCTTCATCGACTGCCTCGGCACGATCGCGCTCGTCGCGCCGTCGGCATTCGGCGCACCGCTCTGGGTCGTCGCCGCGGGCGCGGTGCTCGCCGGCGCCGGGTCGAGCGTGTGGCGCATCATCGTGGCCGTGATCCGCCAGCAGACGACCCCGGCGGGCCTGATCGGCCGGGTCTACGCGGCGTCGCGCGTGATCAGCTGGGGCGCGCTGCCGCTCGGCTCGGCCGTCGCGGGCGTCGGCGCGGGCCTCGTGGGCGTGCAGGGCGTGCTGCTGGGGGCGTCCACAGTCGCCGTCGTCGCCGCGATCGGGTTCGCGGTGGTCTGGCGCGTCCGACTCGGCGAGGCGTTCGGCACGGCGGCCGACCGACCGTGACCGCGGGGGGGGGTTCCATTCGTCGGTGCGAAGGCGAACAATGGGGCACGGTGCAGACGCGCCCGCGCCCGCACCGTCCGACGAGTCGCGGCGGCCCCGTCGCCCGGCCGAGGGAGCGAAGGAGCGAACCCATGGGCATCATCGCCGCAGACCTGTTCGTCACCCTCGACGGGGTCTACCAGGCCCCCGGCGGGCCCGAGGAGGACGAGGAGCACGGGTTCCCGTACGGCGGCTGGCAGGCGCCCTACCTCGACGACGAGAACGGCGCCGACATCATGGCCGGCATCGACCGGCTCGACGCGCTGCTGCTCGGGCGCAAGACCTACGACATCTTCGCCGCGTACTGGCCGCAGCAGTCGGGCCCGATCGCCGAGAAGTTCAACGCGGTGCCGAAGTTCGTCGTCTCGCGCACGCTCGGCGACGCCGGCTGGGCCGGCACCACCGTGCTGCGCGACGCCGCGGCCGAGCTGCCCGCCGTGAAGGAGCGATTCGACGAGATCCACATGATCGGCAGCGGCGACCTGCTGCAGACGCTGCTCGACGACGACCTGGTCGACCGGCTGACCCTGTTCGTCTACCCGATCGCCTTCGGCACCGGCAAGCGGATGTTCCGCGACGGCGTGAAGCCGGCGTCGTTCGCGCTCGTCCAGCCCGCCCGCTCGTACTCGAGCGGGGCGATCGGGCTCGTCTACGACCGGGTCGGGGTGCCGGTGACCGGCATCTCGATGGAGTGACGGGGTCGGGAGCGCCGGCGCGGAGGGAGGCAGGACGTGAGCACCCGTGACGACGGCTTCGCACTCCTCGGTGAGTTCGCGCCCGAGCTGCTCGCCGAGCCCGGCGTGGCGTTCGGCCGGATGTTCGGCTCGGAGGGACTCTCGGTCCGCGGCAAGTTCTTCGCCTTCGTCTCCTCGCACGGCGACCTCGTCGTGAAGCTCGACGCCGACCGCATCGCGGCGTCCGAGCTCGACAACATGGTCATGCGCGGTCGCCCGATGCGGGAATGGGCGGTCGTCCCCGCAGCCGAGGGCGTCGACCGCTGGCGCGAGGTCGCCCGGGAGGCGTACGCGTTCGTCGACTCGATCACGCCGCGCTGACCCGGCGCTACGCCGTCAGCCGCCCGGGTGGAGCGGCAGCAGCCAGGGCACGAGCGTGATCGCCACGACCATCACGATGAGCGCGAACGGCGCGCCGATCCGCAGGAAGTCCGCGAAGCGGTACCGCCCCGGCCCGAGCACGAGCGTGTTGACGGGTGACGACACCGGGGTCATGAACGCGGCCGAGGCCGCGAGCATGACGACCATCGCGAACGGGTAGGGCGAGGCATCCAGCACGTCGGCGGTCGCGATCGCGACCGGGCCCATCAGCACGGCCGTCGCCGTGTTCGACACGAACAGCCCGATCACCGCCGTCGTGACGAACAGGCCGGCGAGCAGCAGGGTCGGGCTCCCCTGCCCCAACGTCGAGGTCAGCGCCGTCACCGCGAGGTCGATGCCGCCCGTGCGCTCGAGCGCGAGCGCGAAGGGGAGCATGCCGACGATCAGCAGCAGCGTCGGCCAGTGGATCGAGCGGTACGCGCTCGGCATGTCGATGCAGCCGAACAGTCCCATCATCAGGCACGCGATGAGGGCGGCGATCACGTTCGGCACGATGCCGGTGACCATGAGCACGACCATGACGACGACGCTCAGCAGGGCGAACGGCGCGCGGTTCGCGGCGGGCGCCTGCTCGCGCACCTCGGCGGGGAGCTCGAGGGCGACGAAGTCGGCGCTCCGCGCCGTCAGTCGCTGGACGTCGTCCCACGCTCCGACGACGAGCAGGGTGTCGCCGAGGCGCACGCGCTCCGCAGCGAGCGACCCGGCCAGGGCTTCGCCGCCGCGGCGAAGGCCGATCACGTCGACCCGGTACAGCTCGCGGGTGCGGAGCCCGCCGATCGTGCGACCGAGTGCAGCCGAGTCCGGCGGCGGCATCACCTCGCCGAGCCCCACCTCGCGGGATCGCTCGGCGAGGAAGCCCTCACCGTCGGGCAGCAGGCGGAGGCGCAGGCGTCGCAGTCGCTCGGCGAGATCGCCGCGCCGTTCGAAGACGTCGACGAGCAGCACGTCGCCCTTGGCGAGCTGCGTCGCCGGCGCACCGGCCGTGACCTCGAGGGTGCGCTGAAGCCATCGCGTGCGCTCGACCGCGATGATGCGCATGCCGTGCGGGAGCAGCTCGACCTCGCCGAGGCGCTGCCCGACGAGGGGCGAGCCACGGCCGACCTTCACGCGCCGATCGCGGTCGGCGAGCAGGTAGTCGCCGATGAGGTGACCGTAGGTGCGGTCGGCCCGCCCGCCGTCGTCGGCGGGGTCGGCGCCGAGGAAGCGGCGCGCGACGAGCATGTAGCCGATGCCGAGCGCGAGCACCACGAGCCCGAACGGGGTGATCGAGAAGAACTCGAACCCCGCCTCGCCCGCGCGCACGAGCTCGGCATCGATCACGAGGTTGGGCGCGGTCGCGATCAGGGTCAGCATGCCGCTGATCAGCGCGGCGAAGCTCAGCGGCATCATGAGCTGGCGCGGCGAGACGCCGAGTCGTGCCGCGATGCTCAGCACGACGGGGATGAAGATCGCGACGACCCCGGTCGAGCTCATGAACGCGCCGAGCAGCGCGACGGTGAGCATGAGCAGCACGATGAGCCGGGCGCTGCTCGTGCCGGCCCTCGCCGACAGCCAGTCGCCGAGTCGGTACGTGAGCCCGGTCCGCGAGAGTCCCTCGCCGATCACGAAGAGCGCGGCGATGAGCACGACGTTCGGGTCGGAGAACCCCGACAGCGTCTCGGGCACGGTCAGCACGCCGGTGAGCGGGAGGGCCACCAGGAGTCCCACCGCGACGACGTCCATGCGCGGGCGATTGATCGCGAACATCACGATCGATGCGACGAGCAGGAGGAGCACGACCAGCAGCTGCCAGCTCACGGTGCCACAGTATCGGGCGACGCGCTTCACGGGCAGGTGCCGAGGCCGCGGGCCGGGGCGATCGCCCCGCCCTCACTCGCGCAGGAGCCCCCGCAGCGTCTGGATCGTGTCGGCCTCGCCCGGGCCCTTGTCGTCGCGATACCGCTTGACGCGCGCGAAGCGCAGGGCGATGCCGCCGGGGTACCGGCTCGACCGCTGCACCCCGTCGATCGCGATCTCGACGACGGTGATCGGCTCGACGAAGACGGTGTTCGCGGTGCGGCGCACCTCGATCTCGGGGAAGCGCTCGGTCTGCCAGCGCAGCAGCTCGTCAGTGAGCCCCTTGAAGGTCTTGCCGACCATGACGAAGCCGCCGGGCTCGCCGAACTCGCCCAGCGGGTCGAGGGCGCCGAGGTGCAGGTTCGAGAGCAGGCCGGTGCGCCGGCCCGAGCCCCACTCGCAGGCGAGCACGACGAGGTCGTAGGTGAGCACCGGCTTCACCTTGACCCAGCTCGCGCCGCGCCGGCCCGCCGCGTAGGGCGACTCGATCGCCTTCACGACCACCCCCTCGTGCCCCGCGGCGAGCGCCTCGCGCGAGACCCGCTCGGCGGCGTCGGCGTCGGCCGTCACCACGCCGGGGATGCGATGGCCGGGGGCGATGCGCTCGAGCACGGCGAGCCGCTCCGCGAGGGGCTCGTCGATCAGGTCTCGCCCGTCGACGTGCAGCACGTCGAAGAACCAGGGGTGCAGCACGGCCTCCCGCGCGGTCTCGGCGCCGAAGCGCGACATCGTCTCCTGGAACGGGCGCGGTGCGCCGTCCTCACCGAGCGACAGCGTCTCGCCGTCGAGGATGACCCGCTCGACGGGCAGCGCGCGCACGAGCTCGACGACCTCGGGCACCCGGTGCGTGATGTCGGCGAGGTTGCGCGTGAAGACCCGCACCTCGTCGCCGGCGCGGTGCACCTGGATGCGTGCCCCGTCGAGCTTGTACTCGACGGAGGCCTCGCCGGTCTGCTCGAGCGCCGCGGTCGGCGTTCCGGCGGTCGCGGCGAGCATGGGCTGCACGGGGCGGCCGACGACGAGGCCGACGGCGTCGAGCTCGCCCTCGGCGCCGGTGAGTGCGACGCGGGCGGTCTGGCCGAGGTCGCCCGAGAGCATCGCGGCGCGGCGCACCACGGCGGCGGGGCGATCGGCCGCGCGGGCGATCGCGTCGGCGAGCACGCCCTCGAGGGCGCCCGTGCGCACCTCGCCGAGCAGCACCCCCGCGATCAGGTGCTGCTCGCCGTCGGTCGCGCGGGCGAGGAGCTCGCGCAGTTCGCTCGCCCGCTCGCCCGAGGAACCGGTGCCCGCCGCGGCGGCGAGCCGGTCGAGCGTCGTGTCGAGCTCGGCGACGGTGATCGAGGGCGTCTCGGCCGCGGCGGTGGCCTCGATCGCGGCCGACAGGCCGCGCCACCCCACGCCCACGCGCCCCTGCCGCGGCTTGCCGACGAGGAACCCGACGGCCGGCGCGATCTCGTCGGGCTCGAGCCGGCGCAGCAGCTCGGCCAGCGCCTCCACCTTCGCGAGGCGGGAGCGGGTGGCGGCCACGGCCGCGGAGGTGGTGACGAGCTCGTCGATCAGCACCCGCCCAGTCTCGCACCGACCTCGGACATGGAGGAGCCGCCGAACCCGGCGAGCGGGCGACCGCCCAGCGGACGAACGTACCCTTGAGGGATGACCACGCACCTCGCCGCCGACGACTGGCGCGCCCGCGCCGAGGCGCACGCCGAACGGGCCGACGCCCTCACGGCCGGTCATCGCGCGCGCACGGCCGCGCGCGAGAAGCATCCCATCGAGGACTTCCTCTTCACGTACTACTCGTACTCGCCGAGCCTGCTGCGCCGCTGGCACCCCGGCGCCGGCGTCGAGCTCGAGGACGCCGCGGCGACCCCGCGCGCCGAGTGGCGCTGGTACGCACCCGGCGAGGAGCGCGGATCGCTCGTCGTCGATCGCGCCGCCATGACCGCCGAGAAGGGTGCGATGCTCGCCCTCGTCGAGCGCATGCTCCGCCGCACGGCGTCGCGACCCGGCGCGTTCGGATGCTTCGGGCTGCACGAGTGGGCGATGGTCTACCGCCAGGGCGAGCACCGCCATCCGGTGCCGCTGCGGCTCGGTCAGGCGGCGACCGACGAGGTGGTCGAGGCGCACGAGCTGCGCTGCACCCACATCGACGCGTTCCGGTTCTTCACGCCCGAGGCGACGCCGCGCAACCGCTTCGCGCCGACCCGCGAGTCGCAGCCCGAGCTCGAGCAGCCCGGCTGCCTGCACGCCGGCATGGACGTCTACAAGTGGGCGGTCAAGCTGGGCCCGCTCGCCCCGGGCGAGCTGCTGCTCGACGCCTTCGAGCTCGCCCGGGACATCCGCTACCTCGACATGCAGGCCTCGCCGTACGACATGGAGCCGTGGGGCGGCGAGCCCGTGCGCATCGAGACGGCCGAGGGCAAGGCCGAGTACGTGCGCCGGCAGCGCGGTTTCGCCGAGCGCGCGAACGGGCTCCGGCGCGAGCTGCTCGACGCGGCGTTCCCTGGGGTGCCGTCGGCAGCATCTCGGCCCTCGCCGCTCCCGACGGTCTGACGGGCGCTCACGTCAGGTCGAGCGCCGCGCAGACGTCGAGGAGCAGTCCGGTCTGGAGCGCGTTCCACTCCGCGGTGTCGGGGTCGGGCCAGGTCGAGAACTTCACGATCACCGAATCGGTCGCGGGGTCGAGCCAGAGGTTCTGACCGTGGATGCCGATGCCGCTCACGTTGCCGCGCGCGTTCCCCATGCACCACCATTGCGCGGTGTAGGAGCCGTCGGGGAACGCGCCCGTGAATCCCTCGTACGTCATCGCGTCGCGGTCGCCCCCGGCGAGGATGCCTCGCGCCCACGCTTCGGAGACGACCCGGCCGCCGGGCGCCACGCCGCCGTCGAGCACGAGCCGGCCGACGCGTGCGAGGTCGCGCGCCGTGCACGAGATGCCGCCGTTGGCGAAGCCGAAGCCCGAGCGGTCGACCGTGATCGTCGCATCGCGGTCGGCCCCGAGCTTCGACCACACGAGGTCCGAGACGACGTCGTGGTAGCGGCTGCCGGTGACGCGCTCGACGACCCAGGCGAGCACGTCGGTGTTGGCCGAGCAGTACTGGAACTCGCCCACTGCGCCGCTGCCGCGGAGCGTGGTGAGGAAGGCGTAGGTGTCGACGGGGTCGTCGGGCCTGCGCACCCGCCAGCCGGCCGAACGGTCGTGGGTCTGCACCTCCGCGGCCGGATCGACGTAGTTCTCGTCGTAGTCGATCGCGATCTGCATGTCGAGCACGTGGCGCACGGTCGGCCCGTCGTAGACCGAGCCCGCGAGCTCGGGCACGTAGTCGGTGACGGGCCTCGCCGGATCGATGCGGCCGGCGTCGACGAGTGCGCCGACGGTGAGACCGCAGATCGACTTGGAGACGCTCATGAGGAGGTGCCGCTGTTCGGGTGCGAAGCCGGGCCTGCAGTACTGGGCGACGACCTCGTCGCCTCGGAGCACGAGGAACGCGTCGGTGTACGTGGACTCGAGGCGGCGCTCGAGGTCGGGCATCGCGGCGGCGAACGCGTCGAGCCGCAGGGTCGCCGTGGCGCCCGCGCGGGCGCCGGGCGGGGTGCGCGAGATCGTCGCGGTCGGCACGAGTTCGCCGAGCTCGCCGAACGCCCACCGGTTGCCCGGCGCCTCCTGCCACGTGTCGAGCGTCGGCACACCTGCCGGTGCGCCCGGTGAGCGCGGCGGGTGGGGGCCGGTCGCGGCGGGGTCGTGCGGATCGATCGGCAGGGACGCGTCGCTCATGGCGGCCATCATGCCGCGGGCTCGGTGGTCGGAGCGGCGGGGCTCGCCGCCGGAGGCGCCGGAGCCGCCGTAGCCGCGGGAGCAACCCTGCCGGCACGCGTGCCGGGCTCGGCGGGCGTCTCGTCGAACCGGCCGAGAACGGTCCTCGAGAGGCCGAGGTAGACGAGGGCGGAGACGATGATGCCGGCCGGCACCGAGAGGTCGATCCAGCCCATCGCCTCGGAGATCGGTCCGGTCCAGACATCCGTCGAGAGGCAGACGGCGGCCGCCACGCCGCCGACGAGGACCGCGGCCATGCCGGGGATGCTCCATCCCGCCGTGTACCAGTACCTGCCGCCGCGCGCCTCGTCGAACAAGTCGATCGCGTCGTAGCGGTTGCGGCGCAGGACGATGTCGGTCGCGAAGACCGCGATGGCCGGGCCCGAGACGACCACGAGGAACTGCAGCATGAGGTTGACCGCGTCGAGGAGGCTCGTCGACATCACGAGGTAGAGCGTGAGCGCGGTGCCGATGACGCCGACGACGATCGCCGACGGGATGCGCCGGATCGGCACCCCGACCGACTGCAGCGCCATGCTCGAGGTGTAGGTGGTCATGCCGTTGAGGGCGACCGTGTTCACCATGACGCCGAGCACGAGCAGCGGTCCGAGCCAGCTCGGCAGCAGTCCGAGGATCGCCGACTCGATGCCCGCGTCGACGGCCGCGCCGTCGAGCCCGGTGACGATGAGGGCGCCGACGACGGTGAAGAAGATGCTCGGCAGCGCGCCGCCGAGTGCCGTCGCCGCGATGATGTGCGAGGGCTTCGTCTCGCGCGGAAGGTAGCGGGCGATGTCGGGGCTGTTGATGTACGAGAGCGGCGTCGAGGCGATGATCGTGAAGCCGATCGTGACGGCCGACCAGAGCGGCACGCCCGAGAGCGCCTCGGGCGCCCGGTACCCCCAGTCGACGGTCGGGAGCGCGAACGCCGTCACGGCGAGGAAGATCACGAGCAGGCCGATCGAGATCGCCGTGTAGCTCCTGATGATGAGCGCGTGGCCGTAGACCGCGACGAGCACGGTGATCGCCGAGACGACGAGCGTCACGACGACGGGACCGAGCACCGGGTCGGCGAATCCCCATCGGGCGAGCAGGTCGGCACCCATGAACGACGAGGCGAGCCAGTTGAGCGCGAGGAAGACGGCCGAGATGAACCACCCCGTGAAGGCGACGACGACCTTGTTGCCGATGACGCCGTAGAGGGCGCGGCTGATGACCGAGCCCGAGGTTCCGGCGGCGGGGCCGGCGATCGCGATCAGGCCCGGGAGGACCCACAGGAGGTTCGCCGCGACGATGACGGCGACGGCCTGCCAGATCTCGAGGCCCAGCAGGATCATGGTCGCCCCGATCGTGAGATTCAGCACGCTCACATTGGGCGCCGCCCACACGCCGAAGAGGTCGCGGGCGCGGCCGTGTCGCTCACTCGGGGCGACGTGTTCGATGCCGCGGGTCTCGGGGTGGGTGGGGGCATCGACGAAGTCCTGCGACGCTGCGGGAGTCTGGGATGACACGGGGATCCTCTCGGCGGACGGGGGGCGTCGTCGCGGAGGTGCCGATCGCGACGCTGCTATTGGTCACCTGACCAATGGGCTATTGGTCGCTCATCCAATAACATGATGGGCATGATGTCAAGCGCGCCCGACTCCCGAGCCCGCAAGCCGCCCGCCGAGCGGCGCGCCGAGATCGTGCGCACCGCCGCAGACATCGCCCTGGAGGGCGGCCTCGAGGGAATCACCCTGCGCGCGGTCGCCGACCGGCTCCACGTCCGGCCCGGCCTGATCAGCCACTACTTCCCCGTCGCCGACGATCTCGTGATCGCGGCGTTCGTGCACGCCGTCTCCGACGAGCGCGAGGCGCTCGTTCCCGAGGGCGGCGAGCCGCTCGAGCGTATGGCCCGCCTCGTCGCACGTGTCGAGAGCGACGATGCGCGGCCGATCTCCCGCCTCTGGCTCAATGCACGGCACCTCAGCAGGTTCCGCCCGGCGCTCGACGACGCGCTCGAGGAGCAGGAGTCGATCGACCGCGACCGACTCACCGCGCTCATCGACGACGGCATCGCCGCCGGTGCGTTCGCCCCCGACGACGCGTTCAGCGCGTGCGTGCGGATCTTCATCGCGATCGACGGCTTCGGCGCCTACGCGAACAACACCGGCGCATTCGCCTCCGACGCGTACTGGCGTTTCGTCACCGACACGAGCGAGTGGGCGCTGGGCCTCGAGCCCGGCCGCCTCCGCGCGGCGATCGACGCGCTCGGAACGGCCGACGCGCTCGGGCAGGTCGACGCGCTCGAGGGCTGAGTCCGACGGCACGGGGCGGCCGCAGCACGGTCGGCGAGCCTCGGCGGCCGACCGTGCGAACGGGCGCTCAGGGCACCTGGTAGCCGGCCGCGCGGAAGAGCTCGTACCACTCGGGACGCGTGAGGGGCACCGCCGAACCCAGCGCCGCCCCGGCGACGCGCTCGGCGTTCGTCGTGCCGAGCACGACCTGCATGTTCGCGGGATGCCGCGTGATCCACGCGGTGGCGATCGCGATCGGCGGCACGTCGTACTGCGCCGCGAGGCGGTCGACGACCGCGTTCAGCTCGGGGTACTCGGGCGAGCCGAGGAAGACGCCGTTGAAGAAGCCCGCCTGGAGCGGCGACCAGGCCTGGATCGTGATGCCGTGCAGGCGGCAGTAGTCGACGACGCCCCCGTCGAGCATGGTCGACTGCGAGAGCCCCTGCATGTTCGCCGCGACGCCCTGGGCGATGATCGGCGCGTGCGTGATCGAGAGCTGCAGCTGGTTGGCGACGATCGGCTGGCGCACCGACGACTTCAGCAGCTCGATCTGCCCCGGCGTGTGGTTCGAGACGCCGAAGGCGCGCACCTTGCCCGCGGCCTCGAGCTCGTCGAACGCGCGGGCGACCTCGTCGGGCTCGACGAGCGCATCGGGGCGGTGCAGCAGCAGGATGTCGAGGTAGTCGGTCTGCAGTGCGCGCAGCGAGCCCTCGACCGACTCGATGAGGTGCTCGTACGAGAAGTCGAAGTACGGCCCGTCCTTCACGATGCCGGCCTTCGACTGCAGGGTGACCTGCTCGCGCTCGGAGGGCGTGAGCTGCATCGCCTCGGCGAAGCGCCGCTCGCAGGCGTGCAGCGTCTCGCCGTAGATGTCGGCGTGGTCGAAGAAGTCGATGCCCGAGTCGCGCGCCGTGGCGATGAGCCCGCGCACCTCCTCGTCGCTCATCTGCTCGATGCGCATGAGTCCGAGCACGACGTTGGGCGCCGCGTTGCCGGCGAGGTCGATGGTCTTCACGAGGCTCCTTCGGGCGCCCGACGCCTTCGGGCGCGCCCACCCACCCTAGCGAGGGCGGGTGACGCGTCAGCTCGCGCGCGCCACGAGCCACTCGTCGAAGCTCTGCCGGCCGATCACCGCCCCGGGGCCGGGCAGCACCGCGCCGCGCCGCATCTCGGCCATGCCGCGCATCGGCAGCGAGACGGGCAGCACGGGCCCGCGCCGTCCCTCGGTCCGCACGAGGCGGCGGACCATCTCTGCGAGCTGCTCCTCGCGCGGGCCCGCGAGCTCCCCGGCGCGCCCCGCGGCGGGGCCTTCGGCGAGCGCCACGAGGTGTTCTCCCACCTCGCGGGCCGCGATCGGCTGCGTCCGCATCCGCGGCGCGAGCTGCACCCCCGCGATGCGCAGGCGCCCGGCCATCTGGCCCGCGAACTCGTGGAACTGGGTCGCCCGCAGGATGGTCCACGGCACCGGGCCCTGCTCGACGACGCGCTCCTGCGCGAGCTTCGCCTCGTAGTAGCCGTACGGCACGTCGTCGATGCCGACGATGGAGAGCAGCACGTGGTGCCGCACGCCGGCCCGCTCCTCGGCCGCGAGCAGCGTGCGCGACGTGGTGGTGAAGAACCGCTCGGCGACCTCGCGGTCGATCGACGCGACGTTGGCCGTGTCGATGACCGCGTCGACCCCCGCGAGCGCCGCGTCGAGCCCGTCGCCCGACACCAGGTCGACCCCGGCCGACCGGGCCAGGACGACGACCTCGTGTCCGCGTTCGCGGGCGACGTCCACGACGTGGCGTCCGACGGTGCCGGTTCCTCCGGCGACGGCGATCCTCACGGTGCTGCTCCTCTCCCGGGTGCGGCCCGGTGCCGCCGGCGAGTCATCCGCTCGCCCCCTCACCGTGACGACGACGCAGCCCGCCCGAATGTGACGCGAGATCGGGAGACTGCCGGACGGAACGCGAACGCCCGGCTGCGATCAGCAGCCGGGCGTCCGTCGTCTCCGAAGGGACGAGGAGGTCAGTCGAGGGTGTCGACCGCCTTCGCGCGCCGCGAGCGGCGCACCGCGATCACGGCCGCGCCGCCCGCGAGGAGCACGAGGCCGATGACGAGCGGAGCGGTGATCTGGGCACCGGTGCTCGCGAGCGACGAGCCCTCGCCGGCACCCGCCTCGCCGGCGCCGCCCTGCCCGTCACCGGGCTGCTCGCCCGGCTCGCCGCCCGGCTCGCCGGCGGCCACGACCTCGACCGGCGCCCAGCCGATGAGGCTGCCGTCGGCCGCCTGGACGACGAGCCTGTGCTCGCCCTCGGCGATGTCGGCGGGGGCGACGAGCTCGAGCTCGCCCGCCTCGTCGGCGGTCGCCTCGCCGAGCAGCGTCGGCTCGGAGTGCAGCCACGCGCGCACCTCGGTGCCCGCGCGCTCGGCGCCGATGCCCGCGGTGAACGGCTCGCCCGCGACGATCGTCGCCGGCACGGTGATGCCGCCCCGGTTGGCCTCGGTCAGCTCGGCGTCGTCGGTCGGCTGGGGCTCGATGACCGGCAGCTCGGCACCGGCCTCCGTGACCCACTTGCGACCGTCGTCGGCCTTGCTGACCGTGAACTCGTCGTAGACCGCGCCGACCGGGAGGTCGGTCGTCGCGTTCGCCGTCTTCTCCGCGAGGTAGGAGCGGTAGACGAGGCGGTCCTTCGAGACGTCGATCACCTGGTAGGTCGTGACGCCGGCGCCGCGGAGCACCTGGGTGGCGTCGTTGTTCGTCCAGACGTTCTTCTCGTCGCTCTCGAGGTCGTAGTGCTTGGCTCCCGAGTTCGAGACGATGTACACGGGCCCGACGGTGACGCCGGGCGTCTCGGTGACGTCGTCGTTGTTGTATCCGCGGGCGTAGGTGTGGTCGTGGCCCATCATGACGAGGTCGATGTCGTGCTCCTGGAACACCGGCACCCAGTACTTGCGGAGCACGGGCTCGTCACGACCGGCGGACGTCGAGTACACCGGCTGGTGGAACGTGACGACGTTCCACTTCGACGGGCTCTCCTCGAGCACGTGGTCGAGCCATGCGGCCTGGAACTGCGTCCACAGCTCGGCGACCTTCGCCTGCGGGCACTCGGTGCCCGAGCAGGCCGGCAGCACGTCGGGCGTCAGGAACGTGGTGTCCCTGGTGGCGTTGACCGTGATGAACCGGACGTCCTGGTAGTCCGTGAAGTACACCGTCTCGGTCGCGAAGGCGGCCCAGTGGGCGAAGTACGCCGCGTACTGCTTCGCCACGTCGCCGTCGCCGACGGCGAGGTCGGCGAGCGCGCCGACCGTCTCGACCGTGGGGTTGTTGTGCGGGTACTCGAAGTTCGCCTTCCACGACTTCATGAGCTTGTCGCCCGAGTACTCGTGGTTGCCGGGAGCGGCCATGACGTTCTTCGTCGCGGCCGACGCGCCCATGCCCGCGAACCAGTTGACCCACTCGGTCTCGTTGCTCGCGGTGTTGATGAGGTCGCCGGCGTGCACCGAGCCGATGGCGTCGGGGGCGGTGGCCTCGGCCTGCCGCACGACCGACGGCCAGGTGGAGTCGAGGCCGATCTGCGCGTCGCCGTAGTACACGAACTGGAAGTCGCGGTCGGACGGGTCGGCGGTCGAGAACTCGAACCACCCGCTCCACGCGCCCTCGAGGCCCACCCGGTAGGCGTAGCGGGTCGCCGGGGCGAGGCCGTCGACGGTCGCCGAGAAGTGCTGCTTGGGGTTCGCGTTCACCACGCCGGCCGCGTACGCGTCGACGGTGCGCACCTCGCCCCCGGCGGCGGTGCGGATCTGCACCTGGCCGCTCGCGTGGGTGGCGTCGCCCGCGAGCCACGAGAACGACTGCGAGGTCGTCGGCGTGGCCGTCGGGGTGAGGATGACCCGCGACGGCGGCGCAGGCACGGTCTCACCCGGGTCGACGATCGGCATGAGCCGGATCGATCGCACGTCGAGGTAGATGTCCGAGCTCGTCTCGCGGTCCTGGTAGAGCGCGATCGCCACCGTGTTGGTGCCGTCGACGAGCACCTCGGGCCCGGCGGTGAAGCTGCTCGCGACGGGGTCGCCGTTGCTGTCGCCGGCGTACTCGACGTTCTTCGTGCCGGAGACCCGGCCGTCGACGAACCCGCCGACCTTGGTGCCGTTGATCCACACCTGGGCGGCGTCGTCGTGCACGAGGTCGCCGACGACCGAGCCGACCTCGGTCGCGCCGCCCGCGGGCAGCTCGAAGGTCGTGCGGAAGAAGTACGTCGGCACCGTCGGCGCCGCCGTGCCGTCGAGGTAGTGCGCGAGCAGCGTCTTCGGGGTGTACGGGCCGACGGCGGCGAGCTTGCCGTTCTTCGCGCCGAAGCTGCCGGTCGCGCCCTTCCAGCCGGCGTCGTCGAACCCGCCGGCCGTCCAGGCGCGGAGCGGCTCCCCCTCGGCGACGGGGTCGCTGCCGTCGTCGAGGTAGTGCCACTGCGTGTCGGGGCCGACCACCTGGGTGGGCTCGGCGTCCTGCGCCGCGGCGGCCTGTGCGGGCAGCGCGAACGCCGCGGCGACGAGGGCCAGCAGCACCGCTCCGGCGGCCGCTCGCCTCCCCCGTCGTCCGGTCGGTGTCGTCTCGGTCGTCATCTCGTTCCTTCGTGCCGGGGCGTGCGCGCCGATCACCCCTTCCGGGGCGGTGCGCTGGGGTCGCCGCCATCGAATCGAGCGGGGATGTCGCAGGGCTTGCGTGCCGGCGACGCCCGGGTGAACCCGGGGTGGACGGGGGCACTCCGATCGCCCGTCGCCGCGCCCCGGGGATGAGAGGCTTGGCGCATGACCCGCGACGACACGCCGGAGGCCGCGACGCTCGAGGCCGAGCGCCCGAGGCTGCTCGGGCTCGGCTACCGCCTGCTCGGCTCGGTCGCCGATGCGGAGGACGCCGTCCAGGAGGGCTACGCGCGCTGGTATCGGATGCCGCCGGCCGAGCGCCGGGAGATCGAGAACCCCGGGGCGTGGCTGATGCGGGTCACGAGCCGGATCTGCCTCGACCTGCTCGGTTCCGCGCGGTCCCGGCGCGAGTCGTACGTCGGCGAGTGGCTGCCCGAACCGCTGCCGACCGCCGACGTCGCGCGCTTCGCCGTGCGGGCGGCCGACGATCCGCTCGATCGCGCGATGCTCGACGAGTCGGTGTCGACGGCGCTCCTCGTCGTGCTCGAGGCCCTCACCCCGGCCGAGCGCGTCGCGTTCGTGCTGCACGAGGTGTTCGCCGTGCCGTTCGCCGAGATCGCCGAGGTCGTGGGGCGCACGCCCGACGCCTGCCGCCGGCTCGCCTCCTCGGCGCGGCGCCATGTGCGCGAGGGGCGCGCGGGCACGGTGAGCCGGGAACGCCACGACGAGGTCGTGCGCGCCTTCGTCGCCGCCGCCGGAAGCGGACGGCTCGACGCGCTCGTGGCCCTGCTCGACCCCGACGTCGTGCTGGTCGCCGACGGCGGCGGCCTCGCCTCGGCGGCGCGTCGCCCGGTGCTCGGGCCCGATCACGTGGCGCGCTACGTCGCGGGGATCCTCGAGCGCCGGGGCCCTGCGCTCGAGTGGTCGGTGCACGAGACCGCCGACGGCCTCGTGCTCGTGTTCGGGGAGGGCGGCGAGATCGACTCCGTCGCGTCGGTCGCCGTGCGCGGCGACCGCATCTCGCAGGTTTGGATCATGCGCAACCCCGAGAAGCTCCGGCGCTGGAACGCGCCGGCGACCGGTCGCGCCTGAATCGCGCCGACCGACCCGGCCCGCCGTATCCTGAGCCGATGGAACTCGCATTCGCCGGTGAGCTGTGGTTCTGGCGGGGGCCGGCGCCGTGGCACTTCGTCTCCGTGCCCGAAGCGGAGTGCGAGGTCATCGCCGAGGTCGCGCCGCTCGTCAGCTACGGCTGGGGCATGGTGCCCGCGACGGTGCGGATCGGGCGCAGCGAGTGGCCGACCGCCCTGTGGCCGAAGGACGGCGGCTACATCGTGCCGGTGAAGAGCTGGGTGCGGAGGGCGGAATCGCTCGACCTCGGCGACACCGTCGAGCTGCGCCTCGACCTCGGGACGATCTGACGCGGGGCGCTCGGCCCGCTCAGTCGGCGCGGAAGGCGAGACCCCTGGCCGCGAGCTCCTCGCCGAGGATGCGCGTCGCCTTCGGCCCGACGCCGTGGATGGCGAGCAGCTCGCGCTCGCTGGACCGGGCGAGCTGCGCGAGAGTGCGGTAGCCGTGGGCCGCGAGTTCGCGCGTCGCCACCCGGCCGATGGTGCGCGGGAACTCGGTCGCCTCGGCCGGGGTCTCGCTCATGCCACCAGTGTGCCCTGCGGCGCGGGCCGATCGGGACCGGCGCCCCGGTCGCCCGCGTCGTCAGCCGCCGCCGCGTTGTCAGCCGCCGCCGCGTCGTCCGCCGCCGCAGGTGCGCTCGGCATCTCCTCGCGCACGAGCTCGACGAGACGGCCGAGGTAGTCGCCGACCGCGCGCAGCTCGTCGTCGTCCGCGACCCAGAACATCGCGCGGGCCACATCGTCGACGATCGACTCGGGGTCGTCCTCGTGCTCGGCGACGAGGCTCCGCGAGCTGTGGCGTTCGGCATCGAGCAGGCATCGGGCGGCCCGGAGCCGGGCCCAACGCTCGCGCCGCGCGCGCCGCGCGGACGCCTCGGCGTCGTCGCCCTCGCCGGTGAAGTCGAGTTCGGCCTCGAGCGCCGCACGCAGGATGCGGGCGGCGTCCGCGAGGGCGGCGACCTCCGACTCGTCGAGGCCCGAGCGCTGCACGACGCGATGCTGCACGGCCGGCGCGGCCAGTTCTTCGGGGCGGCGCACGCCCGCCCATTCGAGCGGCAGGCGCGGCGTCCTGAAGCGGTCGATCTGCCAGCCGTCCTGCATGTCGAACAGCACCGCGTCGCGCATCGCCGGCTCACGCCCGAGCGGGATGAGCTCGGGGTCGGTGATCGCGAGGTCGCGGTACTCCTCGACCCAGCAGACGCCGCTCAGCCGTTCGACGATGTCGGCGAGCTCGGCGTCGAGCTCGGCCCGCCCCGCGGCGATCCGGCGACTCTGATAGCAGGCGACCGAGTACTTCACCTCGACCTCCGGCGAGTCCATCGCCGCCCTCCGCCACGCCTCCGCCGTCGCGCGGCGGTCGCGGAACCGCTCGTCCGGCTCGCCTCCGCGAAGCCCCTCGAGGTCGTCGAGCAGCAGCAGCAGCCCCAGTCCCGCCCGCTGCTCCATCCGCTCGAGCACCTCCTCCGCGGCGGCCCGCTCGCGCGCGGGGATCTCGTCGAGGACCGCCACGAACTCCGCCACGATGCCGACCGCCCGTTCGGTGCACGCGAGCCGCTCGCTGTCGCTCGCGAGCGCCGCGTCGCCCGACATGAGCCAGTTGCGCACCGTCATCGTGTAGTACGTGAGCAGTCGCAGCAGGAGCAGCTGCGGCTGGGGATGCGTGCTGACCCGCCGCCAGCGGCGGCGCGCCTCGTCGGTGTCGCGCTTCGGCTCCCAGTCGAGCACGTGCCAGGGGCGGACCCTCGCGTCGTGGACCGCGTCGACCGTGCGCCCCGCGAGCACGGCGGCGACGTGGATCATCGGCTCGAGGCGGTCGAGCAGGTCGTGGAGGCTCTGCGGGTCGGTGGCGGTGCGATAGCGCTCGTACACGTCCTCGAACTCGACGAGGATGCTCCGCGGATCGGCCTGGATGGCCCGGGCGATGTACTGCTCGCGCAGGTCGTCGTCCGCGGTGCGGCGGGCGATGCCGATGAGCCCGAGGCCGAGCCACTCGCGCGTGTTGTAGAAGCCGATGATGTCGGGGTAGCACTCGGCCACGGTCGTCGCGGCGAACGCCGCGGAGAGCACCAGCAGCTCGCCCGGATGCTCGCGGTCCGCCGGCTCGGCGGGCAGGTCGAGCGGGGCGTCCTCGACGATGCGCCCGTTGCGGCGCAGCCGCGCGACGCCCGATACGGCGTCGAAGACGGTGAC
Source organism: Agromyces sp. NPDC058064 (assembly GCF_042885275.1). NCBI lineage: Bacteria > Bacillati > Actinomycetota > Actinomycetes > Micrococcales > Microbacteriaceae > Agromyces > Agromyces sp. NPDC058064. The sequence continues at coordinate 444,074 of NZ_JBHVSE010000001.1, forward strand.
CTCGAGGCGCCAGGGCGTGAGGTTCAGCAGCATCGACATCGCGCCGCCGACGAGGGCGACGGCCCAGTTCTCGGTGCGGTCGGCGATCGTGACGAGTTCGTTGAGGTCGGAGCCGTCGGGCCGCTCGACGCGGCCGCTCGGGTTGTCGGCGTTGAGCTCGCGCATGCGCACCGCGACCTCGGTGGCCCAGGCGTCGTTCGTCGACCCGCCCGAGCCGACCACGACGATCTTCAGCCACGGCGTGGTCGCCATGCCGAAGGCGAGCACGAGCACGCCGGCGACGGCGAGGAGCCCGACCCCGAGCCAGACGAGCGGCAGCCACGGTCCGGCCGCGCTCGTCGCGGCGCCGGCCGCCACGAACCCGGCGGCGGCGATCGCGGTGATGAGGCCGCCGATCCACTTCGCGTTCATGCTCGAGCGGCGTGTGACCGAGGAGCGCGTCCACTGCGGCAGGGCGGAGAGCAGGCGCGCGGCGACGATGCAGACGAGCCAGGCGACCGCCCAGACGACGCCGAAGTCGACGAAGGGGGCGAGGATCCCCGATTGGAATGCGCCCCAGTCGGAGGTGTCGGCCACCTCGGCGAGCGCGCCGCCGTCGATCGCGTTCACGGTCCCTCCCGACGGGCCGTGCAGCCGGGGACGGCGCAGTCGACCCGCCGGAATGATAGAACCTCAGCTTCCCCCGCGTCCTCAGGGGTGGCACCGATGCGCGATCGCGACGGCTATTCGGCGGCGTCCCGCCCGAGCTCTCGCCTGCGCCGCTCGAGTTCGGCCCGCTTCTCGTAGTACTCGATCTCGCGGTCGAGGTCGGCGAGCTGCTCCTCGGTCGTGCGGCCGTCGGGCGAGCGCGGCGGCACGAGCGCCTGCGAGTCGGCGGGCGCGGCCTGCGCACCGGCGGCCCCGGCGAACCGGGGTCGGGGGCGGGGTGCCGACGAGTGGTCGCGGCCGAGCGTGAACCACAGCACGGTGCCGATGAGCGGCAGCAGCACGACGAGCAGGATCCAGCCGAACTTCGGCAGGTGCTTCACCTCGGACTCGTCGCGCATGATGATGTCGACGAGCGCGTACACCAGGGCGGCGAGCGTCAGGATGGTGAACACGAACGGCATGCGCGCCAGCCTATGGCCCCGCCCGCGCATGGGTCGAGCGCCTTCGGCGAGCGATCAGCGGGTCGCCCGGAGGTGCACCCGCTCGCCCTGCGCGCTGAGGAGGTTCAGGATCTCGGCGGGCTCGAGCGAGGCGCTCGCCGTGCCGTGGGGCATGCGGGTGTCGAACTCCGCGGCCTCGCCCGGCTCGAGCACGATCTCCTCGTCGCCGAGGGCGAGCCGCACCCGGCCGCTCAGCACGTAGATCCAGTCGTAGCCCTCGTGCACCCGCTGCTCGACCGGCGCGTCAGGTGCGTGCCCGGGCAGCACCATCTTGAAGGCGTGCAGGTCGGGGTTGCTGCGGGTGAGCGGGATGATCGCCGTGCCGTCGCGGTAGAACGGCTTCGGCTGCACTCGCGGGTCGGCGATCTGCGGTGCGCCGACGAGGTCGTCGAGACTCGCCCGGTACACCGCGGCGAGCCGGATGAGCAGGTCGAGCGTCGGGCGCCGGCCGCCCGACTCGAGCCGGGACAGGGTGCTCGCCGAGATGCCGGTCTCCTCCGACAGTTCGGCGAGCGTCAGCCCCCGGCGGGTGCGGAGTTCGCGCAGCCGCGCGGCGACGCCGTCGAGCATGCGGTCGATGGGCGGCACGGGAGCGTCGTCGGACACGGGGACTCCTTGCTGTTTCAGCAAACTTGATTGCCATTCCATCATGAACGATCGAAGATCGGAACATGCAGCAGACCACCTGGGACGTCATCATCGTCGGCGGCGGCAGCGCCGGCCTCAGCGCCGCGCTCATGCTCGGACGCTCCCGCCGCCGGGTCCTCGTGCTCGACGAGGGCCGGCCGCGCAACCGCTTCGCGGGCCACATGCACGGCGTGCTCGGCCGCGATCACAGCTCACCGCTCGCCCTCCTCGACGACGGGCGCGCCGAGCTCGGCCGCTACGACGGCGTGACGGTGCGGTCGGGCGTCGCGGTCGGCGCCCGGGCGGCCGACGACGTCCCGTCCGACGCGCACGCCCCCGCCTTCACGCTCGATCTCGCCGACGGCGAGCGGCTGCACGCCAGGCGGCTCCTCGTCGCGAGCGGCCTGACCGACGTCCTGCCGGACGTTCCCGGCCTCGCCGAGCAGTGGGGCCGAGGGGCGTTCGTCTGCCCGTACTGCGACGGCTGGGAGGCGCGCGACCGGCGCGTCGCCCTGCTCGCCACGAGTGCCGCGCAGGTGCACCAGGCCCAGCTCATGCGGCAGCTCTCCGACCGGGTCACGGTCTTCGCGCACGGCGCGGGGCTGCCCGAGGAGGCGCGCGCCGGCCTCCTCGCGCGCGGCATCGGCATCGAGGACCGCGCCGTGGCCGCGGTGGTCTCCGACGAGGCGGGAGCGCTCCGCGGCATCCGCCTCGATGACGGCACGGAGGTCGCGACCGACGCGATCTTCGCGGGCCCGGCGCCCGAACCGAACGACCCGGTGCTGCGCTCGCTCGCGGCCGACCGGGCCGCGCACCCGATGGGCGGCGAGTTCGCCGTCGTCGACGCGATGGGCCGCACGAGCGTGCCGGGCGTGTGGGCGGCGGGCAACGTCACCGACCCGCGATCCTCGGTGCCCTACGCGATGGCGGCGGGCAGCATGGCGGGTGCGGCGATCAACGCCGATCTCGTCGAGGAGGAGGTGCGCGCGGCGCTCGCGGCGCCGTCGGGACGCGGGGTGTGACCCGTCGCGTCATCCACGGCGGGCGTTCACCTTCAGCACCTAGGCTGAGGTGATGCTGGTCATCAGCTACAACCTCCGCAAGCACCGCGCGATCTCCGAACTCGCGGCGCTCGATGAGCGCTACTCCCCCGACGTGTTCTGCCTCCAGGAGTGCGACACGACCGACCTCGCCGAAGAGGTCGGGCGGCTGCGGCTCGCGCACTCGACGACGGGCAACCGGCTCGGTCTCGCGCTCTACTACCGGCCCGACCGGTTCACGCCGCGCGACATCCGCGCGTTCGCGCTCAAGAAGTCGCTGCACGACCGCGTGCTGCGCCCGGCGCACGAGCGCCTGCTCGGTGCCCGGCTCGTCGACCTCCAGCACGACCGCGAGGTGATCGTCGCATCGTTCCATGCGGCGCCGCTGACCGCGCTCAACTCGCTGCGACGGCACCAGATCCACTCGGCGCTCGGCTCGCTGCAGCTCATGGGCCCCCACCTGCCGACCCTCATGGTCGGCGACTACAACTACCCCGTCTTCAAGGACAACCTGGCCGAGAAGGTCCGCAACGCGGGCTACGAGCTCACCCTCAGCGACAGCCGCACGTACACGCGGTACAAGTACTTCCGCGGGCACTTCGACTTCGCGACGTCGGCCGACTTCGAGATCCGCCGCGTCGAGACGCTTCCCCGCGGGTCGAGCGACCACCTGCCGATCATCATCGACGCGCAGTACGTCGGCACGCACGCCGACGACGAGATCGACGTCGTCATCTGAGGAGGCGGTTTCAGGCGCCCGCGTCGCCGCCGCCGTTCCCGCCGCCGCCGTCACCGATCGCGCCGGCGGGCTCGGGGCGACCGGCCCGCTGGATCAGCTCGGGGTCGCCGGGCGAGCACGCCGCGCGCACCCGGTTGCGGCTGCGCGCCGCACGCGGACCGTCGACGAGCGAGACCATGATCGCGGCGACGAGCAGCCCGCCCGCAGCGAGGACGCAGGCGTCCACGTCGATCCACGGGACCGAGTGGTCGACGCCGAAGAGCGGGATGCCGGTGAACGCGAGCATGAGGGGCGGGGCGGCGAACGCCGCGAGCAGCCGCGCGAACCCGACCGCAGCGGGGTCGCCGAGGAGCAGCCGCTCGAGGCGCTCCACCGGCGTGCGGCGCGGCGCTCCGTCGGCGACCCAGCGGGCGGCGGCGCCGCGACGCCGTGCGGCGAGCACGAGCCAGGCGAGCCCGCATGCGGCGAGCGTTGCCGTCGTCACCAGCACTCCGATGCCGCTCGCGAGGCTGAGCCCGTCGATCGACTGCTCGACGGGCTGCTCGTAGCTCACCGGATCGCACGTGCGGCACTGCTGCCGGGCGTAGACCGAGAGCATCCAGGCCGCGCACGCGACGGCGAACGGGATCGCCGCGAACCCGGTCAGCCGCCGGAGGCGCCGGTCGACCGCGGGATCGAGGATCGCCGGTCCGTCGTCGGGCCGGGCGCGCTCGCGCCGTGCCCGTTCGGCGTCGAGGGCGCGCGACACGTCGCCCTGCGGGCCCCGCGCGGCGGCGAGGCGCTCGTTCCAGCGCCGGTCGACGGCCTTCCACGCCGGCCGGGCGAGCAGCCAGACGGCCGTCGCGACGAGGCCGCCGAGCAGCACGAACCACGTCACCGGATCGCCGGCGCCGCCCGAGTCGGTCGTCGCGACGCCGAGCATCAGGAGCGAGGCGCAGAGGCCGACGATGCCGAGTGCGAGCCCGACCCGTCCGAACAGCACGCCCGGCGAGGTGCGCACGCGCCGGCGGATGAGCGACGGCGGCACCGCCTCGGGGTCGTCACGGCGCTGTCGTGCGAGCGCACGCGGCCAGAGCAGCCGCTCGACGCCGCCGGCGATGCCGAGCAGCGCGGCCGCCGCCGGGACGACGACGAAGACCGAGCCGAAAGAGCCGCGCATCGCGGCATCCAGCTCGAGCTCGCGGCTCAGCGCGCCGAGCGCCTCCTCGCCGACGATGCCGATCACCAGCCCGAGCAGGAACACCGCGACGACGCCGAGGAGCAGGCCGATGCACGCGTCGCCGACCGCGCGCGGCAGGCCCGCGAGGCCGGGCAGCGGGTCGGCGAAGTGGAGCGCGGTCCTGGGCACGGCCGGCCGGCCGGTCGACGGGGCGCCGCCGCGATGCCAGGCGGGTTCGGACACGTGGGGGCCTCCGGGATCGCACGGTGTTGGGCGGGCGGATGCCCGGCGCGTGCCCTGCCGACTCTAGTGCGAGCCCGCCACCCGTCCGTGCGGTCATCCGTCGCCGCTCCGCGCTCGACCCCCGCCCCGATCCGGGGGTTCACCCGATAACCGCCGTGCGGGGCGGCTCGTAGCGTGCGGCCATGCCCTCCATCACCGATCCCGTCGCCGCTCCGGCCGGCTCCCCCGCCAGTGCCTCCGCCGCCACCGCCATCGTCACGCCGCCCGCGCCGGCCCGCCGCCGCCTCGCCGCCCGCCGCATCGGGTGGACCTGGGTGCTCCTCTCCTCCCTCGGGATCGCCGCATTCGCCGTCGTGCCGTACCTGACCGCCTCGCTGCGCGAGCTCGCCGAGACGCCGTCGGGCGGCCTGGCCGGCAACTACGCCGAGCAGCCGTGGCCCGTGCAGCTCGCGTTCTACGCGCACATCGTCGCGGGCGGGTTCGCGCTGGTCGTCGGCCCGTTGCAGTTCTGGCAGGGCCTCCGCACGAGGCATCCGCGCGTGCATCGCTGGACCGGTCGCGGCTACCTCCTCGCCGTGGGCCTCGCCGGCGTCGCCGGACTCGTGATCGCCCCGGTGAACGACGCCGGGCTCGTCGGCCTGGTCGGCTTCGGCTCGCTCGGCGTGCTGTGGCTCGTCACCGGCTGGCTCGGCTACCGCGCGATCCGCCGGCGGGATGTCGCGAGCCACCGCGCCTGGATGATGCGCAACTTCGCCCTCACCTACGCGGCCGTCGCGCTCCGCATCTGGCTGCCGCTGCTCATCGTCGCGCAACTGCCCTTCGCGACCGGCGAGTTCGACTTCGACGCCGTCTTCGCGAACGCGTACGCCCTGGTGCCGTTCCTCTGCTGGCTGCCGAACCTCGTCGTCGCCGAGTGGCTCATCGCCCGTCGCGGCCTGCCGACGTTCTGGCGGGCGACGGCCGCCGCCCGGTGAGCGCGGAAGGCCGCGAGCTCGCGAGCCCACGCTCGCCCCACGGCCCGCACCCTCAGCTCCGGTGCACGACCTTCCCCGCGACGACCGTGACCGCCGTTCGCAGCGAGGCGATCGCCTCGGCGGGCAATTCGAACGGGTCCGCGGTGGCGACCGCGAGGTCGGCGCGCTCCCCGACCCGCAGCCGACCCGGGCGACCGAGCACGAGCTCGGTCGATCCCGAGGTGTAGGCGCCGAAGGCCTGCTCGAGCGTGAGGGCCTGGTGCGGGGCGTCGAGCGTCGGCGGTGCGACCCCCTCGGGCAGCGGCGGCACCTCGACCCCGGGCGGCGGGGGCGCCCAGCGGTTCACCGTCACGTGGATCGCGAGCCAGGGGTCGGGCTGCGACACCGGCCAGTCGGAGCCCATGGCGAGCTCGGCGCCGCCGTCGGCCATGGTGCGGAACGGGTAGCCCTGCTGCATCCGCTCCTCGCCGATCATCGGCACGACGTACGGGTCGGGCGCGGCCCACAGCCCCTGGATGTTCGCGGTGATGCCGAGCGGGCCGAACCGCGCGGCATCCTCGGGCTGCACCATCGACAGGTGCGCGATGTGATGGCGCGGTCCCTCCCGGCGCCCCGCGCCGTTCGCCGCGCGCGCCGCCTCGATCGCGTCGAGCGCGACGCGGATGCCGCGGTCGCCCATGACGTGCAGGTGCAGCGCGAACCCCTCGGCGTCGAGGGCGCGCACGAGTGCCGCGATGGTCGGCTCATCGAAGTGCAGTTCGCCCATGAACCCGTCGCCGTGGTTGCAGTACGGCTCGAGCAGTGCCGCCGTCTCGCCGTGCGGCACGCCGTCGATCATCGCCTTCGCCGTCGACGTGGCGAAGCCTGCGGCCGCGTTGCGCGCGCGCAGCTCGACGAAGCGGGCGACCAGCGCGGGCACCTCGTCGAGCTCGAGGCCGGGTGCGACCCAGAGGGCTCCCGAGGCCTCGCTGCGCAGCTCGCCGGAGGCGATCGCCCGCAGGTACGCCGGCGTGCAGTCGGCCTTGCCGTTGTACTCGCCGAGGATCGCCTCGTGCCACCCGGTGACGCCGAGCGACCAGAGGTGCTCCTGCGCGTTCAGCAGCCCCGCGAGCACCTCGTCGTCGGTCGCCGGCGGGATCACGCGGCCGACCAGTTCGGCGGCGGTCTCGTTGAGGTAGCCGGTCGGGTCGCCGTGCTCGTCGAGGTGGATCCGTCCGTTGTGCGGCTGCGGCGTGTCGCGGTCGACGCCCGCGAGCTGGAGCGCCCTCGAGTTCACCCACAGCGTGTGGTGCCCCGCATCGCTCAGCGCGACCGGGCGATCGCGCACGATCGCGTCGAGCTCGTGGCGCGTCGGGGCGGGGAAGAGCTCGTGGCTCCACCCGCCGCCGGTGATCCACTCGGCGTCGCTGCGCTCGGCTGCGTCGCGGATGAGCGCGAGCGTCGCCTCGACGCTCGTCGCCGGGGTGAGGTCGAGGCTCAGGCGCTCGACGCCGGCGAACGCCGCGTGCGCATGGGCGTCGACGAAGCCCGGGTGGATGACTCCGCCTCCGGCGTCGACGACGTCCGTCGCGTCGCCGCGCAGCTCGAGCACCCGCGCGTCGGAGCCCACCCGCACGATGCGGTCGCCGGCGACGGCGACGGCGGTGTGCCCGGTGCGCACTCGGCCGTCGAAGACGCGGCCGTTCACGATGACGAGGTCGGCGGGTTCGGTCATGGGTCGGCTCGATTCTGTCGTGGAGGTCGGTGCGGAGCGCTGCGTCACACGAGACGGAAGACGCGGATGATCACGAAGCCCGGCTCGGCCCGGGCGTAGCCGACGAACTGCGACTCGGTGAGCCATTGCAGTTCGGGGTGGTCGGTGCGGAACTGGAACGCGGTGCGGTAGTAGAGGTCCTGCTCGGCGACGTCCTCGCCGGCCTCGATGCGCGCCCAGGTCGCCTCGTCGGTGCGCCAGATGCCGCGGTTGACGACCTCGACCGCGGCCGGGCCCGAGTCGAGCGAGGCCTCGATGACGTAGCGGGCGTCGAGCTCGACCGTGAGGCCGCGGCCGACCCACCAGTCGCCGCCGCTGTTCAGCACGACACCGCTGAGCCTCGGCCCGTCGAAGGTGCCGCCCGAGACCCGGGCGAAGTGCCGGCCTTCGCCCGGCGTCGAGCCGCCGAGGGGCAACTCGTCGTCGACCTGGCAGCGCAGCTCGAAGCAGTACTCGAAGGCGGGTTCCATCAGCGAGGTCGGCATGGGCGGGGCGGCTCCGTTCGTTCGGGGATCAGGCATCGGCGATCATCGCGCTCGACCGGGTGACGGTCGGCAGCGACTGCGTACGACCCAGTCTGCGCCGTCTGGGCGTCCAGCCCTCGCGCGGGATCGAGTCGAGCAGCAGCCGCGTGTACTCGGCCGAGGGCTCGTCGAGGATCTGCGCGGCCGTGCCGCGCTCCTCGATGCGACCCTGCCGCATGACGACCACCTGGTCGCAGAGCCGGCGGATGACCGTGAGGTCGTGCGTGATCATGAGCAGCGCGACGCCCGTCTCGCGACGGATGGCGTCGAGGAGCGTGAGGATCTCGACCTGCGTCGTCACGTCGAGCGCCGAGACGGCCTCGTCGAGCACGAGCAGCACCGGGTCGGCGGCGAGCGCACGGGCGATCGCAACCCGCTGCCGCTGGCCGCCCGAGAGCGCGCGCGGCCGGCTGCCGAGCAGCGCCTCGTCGAGGCGCACCTGCGACACGAGCTCCACGACGCGGGCCTCGACCTCGGCCCTCGCGGCGTGCGGCCGATGCACCCGCACCGCCTCGACGAGGCACTGCCGCACGGTCTGCCGCCGATCGAGCGACTGGTACGGATCCTGGAAGACCATCTGCGCGATCTTCGCGCGCCGCCGCCGTTCGCGTCCGCTGCGGGCGGGCGTGCTCCAGTCCTGCCCGTCGACGGTGATGGTGCCCGTGTCGGCGCGCTCGAGCCCCAGCAGCAGCCGGGCGGTCGTCGACTTGCCCGAGCCCGACTCGCCGACGACGCCGAGCGAGCCGCCGGGCGCGAGCTCCATCGACACGTCGTCGACGGCGACGAGCGTCTCCTTCCCGCCGCTCGCGCCGCGCACGCGGTACGCCTTGCGGAGGTGCGAGAGCGCCATGATCGGGCGTGCTGCCGAGGCATCCGCCTCGATCGCCGGCGCCTCGTCGAGCGACGCCGACATCAGCACCTTCGTGTACTCGTCGCGCGCGTCGTGCCGCATGGTCGCCGCTCGCAGCGTCTCGACGATGCGGCCGTGCTGCATCACGTTCACCCGGTCGCAGACCGCCCCGGCGAGCGCGAGGTCGTGCGTGATGAAGAGCAGCGACAGCTCGCGGTGGGCACGGAGGTCGGCGATCACCGCCATCACCTCCTCCTGCGTCGTCACGTCGAGCGCCGTGGTGATCTCGTCGGCGAGCAGGAGGTCGGGGTCCATCGCGAGCGTCGCCGCGATCATGACGCGCTGCAGCAGGCCGCCCGAGAGCTCGGCCGGATGCTGCCGCAGGCGCCGGCCCGGGTCGGTGATGCCGACCTCGTCGAGGAGGTCCATGGCGCGCTTCGCGGCGGCATCCGGCTTCTCGCCCTTGACGTGCACGAGCGCCTCGGTCATGAAGTCGCCGATGGTGCGCAGCGGGTTGAGGTGCGCCCGCGGCGTCTGGAAGACCATGCCGATGCGGCGTGCCCGCAGCGCGCGGAGCTCGCGCGGGCGCATCGCGCCGAGCTCCTGCCCGTCGATGCGGATCGCACCGCTCGTCGTGAACCCCTCGGGCAGGAGGCCCGCGACGGCGCGCACCGTGAGGGTCTTGCCCGAGCCGGATTCGCCCACGAGTCCGACGGCCTCGCCGCGAGCCACCGACAGGGTGCTGTCGAAGACGAGCTGGCGGGGGCCGGCCGGGCCGGGCGCGAAGATGTCGAGACCCGCGAGCTCGAGCACGGGCGTCGTGGGCGCGAGCGCCTCGGGAATGGGCTGGTTCATCGTTCCTTCTCCTCGGCCCAGACGGTGACGCGGGCGCCGATGATGCCGACGGCCAGCACGGTGATGACGACCAGGATCGCGGGGAACACCGACTGCTCGGGCGCACCCGCGAGGATGCTCGCCTGGCCGCTCGAGATCATCGAGCCCCAGTCGGGCGCGGGCGGCTGCTGCCCGAGCCCGAGGAACGAGATCGCGGCGAGGTCGAGCATCGCGTAGCCGAACCCCACGGCCATCTGCGCCGCGACGATCGGGATCATCGCAGGCACCAGGTGCCGGAAGCAGATGGCGAGGCTCGACACCCCCTGCACCCTGAGGGCGGCGATGTACGGCTTGCCGAGCTCGCGCGACGCGGCCGTGCGCGTCAGCCGCGCGACGACGGGGATGTACGCGATCGAGAGCGCGACGACCGGCGCCACGAGCCCCTTGCCGAACAGCGTCACCGCGAGCACGGCGATCACGAGGCCCGGGATGGCGAAGATCACGTCGACAAGCCGGGCGATCCCGCCCGACACCCAGCCGCCGAACCACGCCGCGGTCAGCGCCAGCGCGACGCCCAGCAGGGTCGAGAGCAGCACGACCACGATGGGGGCGAAGACGCTCGCGCCGGCGCCGACGAGCACCCGCGAGAGGATGTCGCGGCCGACGTCGTCGGTGCCGAAGAGGTGCTCGGGGCTCGGCGCCCCGTTGACCGGTCCGACGTAGAGCTGGTCGGCCGGATAGGGCGCGAGCCACGGGCCGAGCAGCGCCGCGACGGCGATGACGCCGAACACGGCGAGCGCGACGACGAAGGTCCAGTCGCGCTTCGCCGCGCGGCGCGCGGCGGCCGGCACGGCCCCCTGTGCGAGCTGCGCGACGCTCATGCGACGGCACCCCCCTCGACGCTCGACGGGTCGATCAGGGCGCTGACCAGGTCGGCGACGGCGTTGAGCACGACGAAGACCGTCACCAGCAGGAGCGACACGATCTGCACGACCGGCAGGTCGGCCCGCGCCGCCGCCTGCACGAGCAGCGAGCCGATGCCGCCGAGGCCGAACGCCACCTCGGCGATCGCCGAGGCCGCGAAGAGGCCCGCGATCGTCGTGCCGGCGATCGCGAGGATCTGCGGCGAGGCGTTGCGGAACACGTGCGCGCCGAAGACGCGCCCCCGCGGGATGCCGCGCACGCGGGCCGTGTCGACGTGCTCGGAGTGCAGCTGGGCGACGAGCGAGCTGCGGGTGACCCGGCTGATGTAGGCGATGAAGAGCACCGCGAGCGAGATCGCCGGAAGGATCAGGTGCCACAGGCGGTCCCAGAGGCCCTCGCCCTCGCCGTACACGGGGAACCAGCCGAGGCTCTTCGCGAAGATCCAGATGAGCAGGATCGCGACGACGAACGTCGGCAGCGCCATCCCGAGTGACGTGGCCGTCGCGACCGCGCGGTCGACCCTGCGGCCCCGAGTGGCGGCCAGGATGCCCGAGCCGACGCCGAAGACCAGGATCAGCAGCACCGTCAGCAGCACGAGCTGCAGGGTGATGGCGAATCGCGGCGCGACGAGCGTCGTGACCGCCGTCTTGTACACGAACGAGCGGCCGAAGTCGCCCTGGACGGCGCCGGAGAGCCACTCCCAGTAGCGCTGCCACACCGGGTCGTCGAGGTGGTACTCGGCCCGGATCTCGGCCACGAGCTCGGGCGTCGGCTTGGCGCCGCCGGCGAGCGCGGCGATCGGGTCGCCGGTCAGCAGCACCGCCGAGTAGATGACGATGCTCGCGAGGAAGAGCGTCAGCAGCAGGCCGCCGAGCCTTCCCAGCAACATCCGGGTCAGGGCATTCACCGTGGCATCCTCTCTTCGCGCTCTTCGCTCTTCCTCGCGGGCCCGACTACTTGCCGCCGAGGTGCAGCGCCCAGGGGCTGCTGTACGCGGCGACCGAGGTCGTGACCCCGGTGAGGTCCGAGTTCAGGTAGGTCAGCTGGTAGGTGCCGGCCAGGGTGACCTGCAGCTGGTCGGGCGCGTAGATCGCCTGCGCGGCGACGAACTCGTCTGCGGCGGTCGCGGCATCGCTCGCGTTGCGCGCCGCCATCATGTGCGTCGTCACGTCGGCGTCGGCGTAGCCGCTCCAGTTGAAGATGCCGCCCTGCTCGGCCGGCAGCACGAACAGCGAGGGGTAGCCGAGCACGCCCGGGGTCTCGAGGTAGCCCTGGGTGGCGACGAAGTCGACGCCCTCGCGCTTCGCCGGGTCGTAGAAGAGCGCGCCGAAGTCGGAGGCCTGCATCGCCTCGATCTCGAGGTCGAGGCCGATCTCGGCGCCGGCCGCCTGCATGATCGTCGCGGTCTGCTCGAACTCCTTGGCACCGGCGGGCACCGCGATGACGAGCGGCTCGCTCAGGTCCTCTCCGCTCTCCTCGACGAGCTGCTTCGCCCGCTCGAGGTCGACTTCGGGCTCGGCGAGCGCGTCGTAGCCCGCCTGGTAGACGCCGGCCTCGTCCATCGCCTGGAACGAGAACTCGGGCACGAGGGTCTTCTGCACGTAGCCGAGCCCGTTGACGACGGTCTGCAGGTACTGGTCGCGGTCGATCGCGAGGCTCAGCGCCTGGCGGATCTTCGGGTTCGCCGCGGGCCCGGTGGCCGTGGTCGGGCCGAAGCTGTACGACGCGGTCGAGTGCCCGATCGTCAGCGTGCCGGCGCCGTCGCCCTCGAACACCGCGCGCGAGCTCGGCGCGACGTTGATCGCGCCGTCGATCTCGCCCTGGGTGAGGGCGGTGGCGAGCGTCGAGCCGTCGTTCACGAAGGTGTACCTCAGGGTCTGCACGAGCGGCGCGCCGTTCCAGTAGTCGGCGTTCGCGGTCGTCACGATCTCGCTGCCCGGCTTCCAGCCGTCGTCGGCGAGCACGTAGGGCCCGGTGCACATGAGGCCGCCGTCGGGCGTGCCGACCGCCTGGCCGTTCGCCTCGCCGTACGCCTTCTGCATGACCGCACCGCCCTGGCCGGCGAGCGCGTCGCGGAAGGTCGAGTCGGGCGCGACGAAGTGCACCGTGACCTCGTTCGGCCCGGTCGCGACGATGCCGGTCGCCGGGTCGGGCACCACGAGCGCGAAGGCGCCGTACCACTGCGACTCGGGGTTCATGCCCTGCTGCAGGCTGTAGACCACATCGTCGGCCGTGACGGGGCTGCCGTCCCAGAAGGTCACGTCGTCGCGGAGCTCGATGACGAAGGTCACGGGGTCGACGAACTCGGCGCTCGTCGCGATGCCGGGCTCGATCGAGAAGTCGGGCTGCAGCGACAGCAGGTTGTCGCAGAGGTTCGGGATGATGAGGTTCGCCGAGGCGGCCGGGTTGAGGGTCGCGGGCTCGCCCTCGGCGATCGCCCAGGTGACCTCGTCGACGGCCTTCGTGCCCGCGGGCAGCGAGTCGACGATCGTGAGCTCGCCGCCGTCGGCATCGACGTCGGCGCTGTCGCGCGGGGTGCACGCGGTGAGGGCGAGCAGTGCGGCGCACGCGACGGCGCCCGCTGCGAGTCGGGTTCGATTCATGGTGTCGGTCCGTTCGATCGGTGGTGCGGGGGTGGGGTGGGACGATCTGCGGCGGCTCGCTCGGAGTCGGCTCGCTCGAAGTTCAGGCGAGGAGGAACACCCGGACGCAGACCTGGCCGTCCTCGTCGCGGGCGAGGCCGACGAACTGGTGCTCGGTCAGCCAGCGGTGCTGGGGGGCGTCGGTCTGGAAGACCGGCGCCGTGCGGAAGTACAGTCCCGGCTCGTCCTCGGGCACGTGCTCGCCGCGGTCCATCCGCTCGAGCACCTCGGGGGTCGCGCGGAAGTAGCCGCGGTTCAGGATGTCGATCACGGCGCCGTCGTCGGCCCTGAGCAGGTAGCGCGCCTCGAGCTGGGCGGTGCCGAAGCGCTCGACCGCCCAGTCCCCGCCGCCGGCGAGCACCTCGCCGGTCAGCCGGGGTCCCGCGACGCTGCCGCCCGAGACCGGCGTGAACGAGAGCTTCTCGTCGGGCCCGCGGCCGATGTGGAAGTCGGGGTCGATCGTGGCGCGGATCTCGAAGACGTACTCGAGGCGGGGCCAGGCGTCGGCGGCAGTGGGGGTCACGGGAGTTCTCCTTCGAGCACGGTGAGGGTGAGGGCGAAGCCGCCGGGGCCGCCGACGACGAGCGACTGGGTGTTGGTGCGGGTGTCGCCCCAGGTCCACGGGTCGGCGCCCGTGCCGGTCTGCGGCAGGAACTCGGGGTAGTCGCTGCTCGAGACGTGCACCCGCAGGCGGTGCCCGGCCCGTAGGCGGTACCCGAGCTGGCCGAGGTCGATCTCGACGTCGGCGTGGCCGGCGGCGTCACCCGCCCCGTCCGCGTCGAGCAGCTGCACCTGTCCGCGCGCGATGCGCAGCGCGGTGCCGTCGGGTGCCACGTCGAGCAGACGAACGAAGCAGTCCATGACCGGGCCGTCCGACGAGATGCGCGCACGGGCCCCGACCGGGCCTGCGAGGTCGACGTCGGCCTCGAGCGGCGCCGAGTCGAAGCGCAGCACGTCGGCGCGGTCGCCGAGGCCCGCCTCGTCGGGGAGGTGGAGCAGGAAGGAGAACGCGTCGGGCACGCTCGACGGCACGAGGTCGGCCGGGTCGTGCGTCCACCTGAGCTCGGCCGCGTCGGCGGTGGGCGTGGCGACCAGGCCTCCGTCGCTCGTCGCATGGCGGGTGATGCGGCGGGTGCCGCCCGGCGGCCAGCTCGCGCTCTCGCGCATGCCCTCGGTGCCCGCGAGGTTCCAGCTGACGCGCGGCAGCCCCGATGCCGAGCCGTTGCCGCGCACGAAGACCTCGAAGAAGGCGAGCGCGGGATCGAGCGTGCGGGGCAGCAGAGCGCGGATCTGCTCGTCGCTGCGGTCTTCGACCCGGTCGCCGTCGGCCTCGAGCAGCTGGAAGCTCTCGTGGTCGATCGACTCGATGCGCAGGTGGTGGTGCGCGTCCCAGTTGGGACGCCGCGCGATCTGCGCGACGTCGGCCCACGAGAGCGGGGCGCAGTTGTCCCACCAGCCGATCGTGTGGAGCACCGGCACCGAGCGCCCGGCGAACGGGTCGCCGTTCGGGAAGCGCCTGAGCAGCACGGGGTTCGGGTACCACTGGTCGTAGCTCAGCCCGCGCGCGCCGACCTGGCTCATGAACTCCTCGGCCTGCGCGGCGAAGTCGCGACGCGACCAGTCGGGCTCCCACTGCAGCATGTCGTTGTCGAAGAACTGGGTGAGCGGGTACATGTAGGTGACGCCCCACTCGACCGGCCGGATGCGCTGGGCCGGGTCGCGCCGCACCGGCTCGCCGAGCGCAGTTCCCGTCACGCGCGGCGCGATCGCCTTGAGTGCAGGATGCCCGCTCGCGGCCGCGGCCCACTGCGTGTAGCCGTAGTAGCTGTCGCCCCACATCGCGACGCGACCGTTCGACCAGGGCTGGCGGGTGATCCAGTCGATCGTGTCGTAGCCGTCGTCGACCTCGTTGACGAAGAGCAGTGCATCGCCCTCCGAGCGGAACTTGCCCCGCACGTCCTGCGCGACCACCCGGTAGCCGTGCCCCATGAGGTATTCGGCGATCTGCGGGATGAAGCAGTAGACGCCCGCCTTGTCGTAGGGCAGCCGGATGAGGATCGTGTCGCCGGGCGTCTCGTCGGCGTCGTCGGGCGCACCGGGCAGGTAGACGTCGCCCGCGAGCAGTACCCCGTCGCGCATTCGGACGCGCACCGGGAACGAGAGCGGGCTCTCGGGCGCCGGGGGGATACGCAGGATGTCGGGCATGTCACTCCTTCGAGACGGTGCGTCTGGCGACGCGGTGACGGTCACGTTACGGAGGCGTTCGTAAATAGTCAAGTCTGACTAGACTAATTTCATCCAGCCGATACACTCGGGCCAGGAGGCCGGACGACAGCGCCCGGCATCGACACGAGAGGAGAGGACCGATGGCACGCCCTTCCGTTGCCACCGAGCGCCGCGAGCAGATCCTCGACGCCACGATGGCGACGATCGCCCAGCACGGCGTGCACGGCACGACCCTCGACCGCATCGCGACGGCGACCGGCATGTCGCGCGGGCACGTGCGGCACTTCGTCGGCAATCGCGACAAGCTGCTGCTCGACACGGCCGTCGCCGTCTTCGCCGGCCCGAGCGGCGAGGTGGGCTCGATACTGCCCGCCGGCATCGACGACCTCGAGAGCGCGCTCGACTACCTCTTCGGCCCGGTGTTCGCCTCACCCGATCGCGAGAACGCGGTCGTGCTCGGCCTCGTCGAACTCTCGCGTTCGACGCCCGACATCGCCGAGGTCCTCACCACCGCGTACACCGCCACCCGGGTCCAGCTGGCCGAGCTCGTCGGCCGCGCTCACCCCGACGCTCCGCGCGACGCCTGCGCGACCGCGGCCTACGGCGTGCTCACCTGCGCCCTCGGCTCGGTGTTCCTCGGCGACTTCGACCTCGACCCGACCCGCATGACGCGCACGCGCGCCGCGGCCGACGCGCTGCTCGCGACGCTCTGAGGCCGGGTCGCCGGGCAGGTCGCGCTCGTCTGCTGCGCCGGTTCGACCGCGTGCGCCCGCCGTGCGCTCAGCCGGCGATCGCGATGCCCACGCAGACGAGCCCGAGGAACAGGTCGAGCCCCATGCACCACAGCGCGAGCGAACGACCGACGACCGCGTTGCGGCGGTAGTGCACGACGTCCCAGCCGGCGTGCGCGGCGAGCGCGAGACCCGCGAGCGCGAGCCCGAGTCGCGGGTCGAGTGCGAGCGCCCCGACGGCGACGCCGAAGAAGCCGAGCATCGCGAGCGCCTGCGGCGTGGTCGCCCGGGGACGTCTGACGAGCCCGACGACGAGGAGCACGAGCCCCGCCACGGCGAGCGCCGCCCACCGCGGCAGGTCGAGCAACTCGGCGCCGAACACCATCAAGGTGCCGACCCCGACGACGAGCCAGGCGACCCAGCGCAGGCCCGTGACGGCCGCCGCGATATAGCAGAGCGTGGCGATGCCGAGCGCGGTCATCGGCACGGTCGGGCCGAGCGCCTCGGGGTAGCCGCTGAACAGCAGCCCGAACCCGCTCGCGACGCCGATGACGAGCGCGAGCACGATGAACGGAATGGATGGCGGTGCCGTCGTGGCGGCCGCGCCGCCGGCGGTCGCGGCCGGGGCTGCATGGTCGGTTCGGTTCATCGCTGCGCCTCCTCGCGAAGCTCCGGAAGTCATTCGGTTGATACCCCCTCCGGGTATAGCACATCGACTCCCCCGCCGCCACCCCCACCGGTCACGACGACCTCGCTCAGCGCCCGAGCAGCTCGTTCAGCCACCCCGGCCCGGCGACGAGCACCCCGTCGGCGAGCCGGGCGCGCAGCCCGCGGTCGGCGGTCACGACGAGCGTCGGGTGATCGGATGCCTCGTCGCCGGCGATCTCGACGATGCTGCCGTCACCGTCGGCCGGAGCGGCGACCACCGTGATGCCCTCGGGCCGCGAGGCCGCCTTCGCGGCTCCCTCGATCACGGCCACGAGCTCGGCGATGCGCAACGCGGCGCCATCGGGGCCGCGCACCTCGCGCCCCACGAGCGGCGGCAGTGCGGCGAGCAGGCGCGTCGCGGCGCCGGCCCGGTCGCGCCACCAGCCGTCGGGCCGCGAGCCCACGACGTTGGCGACATCGACGATCAGTCGAATGCCGACTGCTGATCCGTTCGCGCCTGCCGTCGCGCGCGCGCCGCCTCCGTCGTCCATGCTCCGATCCTCCCCTCATCATCGAGGTCTCGCGAAAGCGAGGTGCCGTGGAGTTGCCGGAGAGGCGTACCTCGAACCGTCAGCGATGCCATCGATCGACGACCCCCTCAGGGGCCTACTGGCCCCGTCTGCGAATAGGCTCACGTCATGGACAGGGCCACACGCGAGGCACTCGGCGACATGACGATGCTCGCCCTGTTACTGATACGCGGGCTGCTGCTCTGGATCCTCATCCCAGTGGGTACCGTGCTTTGGCTGATCGTCTTCGGCTGGACTGCACACGTCAGCCTCGGCACATTACTGGGTTGGCTCGACCTGAATCTCACAGTCGTGCTGCACCGGGTAATGGTCCTGCCAGTACGCGGGAAGAACACACTGCCAAGACCCGAGTTCGTTCCGATGCGCCACATTCACTCCGTGAAGCATCGAGTGCACATCGTCCGCGACCCGTTCTAAATCGGCAGGCGGCCCGCCGGCGGCGGATACGAGACAATGAACCATGTCTTCCTCCGTCGAACGTCAGTCCAATCCGGCTGCCTGGGCCGCCTTCTGGATCGCGCTGGCCGGCCTCGTGCTCATGCCCATCCCGCTGTTCATCGGGCTGATCCTCGGCGGCGGCCTCTCGATCGTCGCCGCGATCCTCGCCGTGATCGCCCTCTTCAAGGGGCTCGCACGCAACGGCAAGGGCATCGCACCCGTCGTGTTCGCGGCGATCTTCATCGCGCTCACGTGGGCCGGCATCTCGGTCGGCGGCGGCACCATCTGGTAGTTCCCTCTCCGCGCGCCACGTGATTGGCTGCAATACATGACGTACGCCGTCGTCTCCGTGCATTCACCGAAGCCCGAACATCGCGGCGCGGTGCTCGACTCGATGCAGCGCTACAGCCGAGTCGCCCGTGAGCAGCCCGGGTTGGAGTGGACCGGCGTCGTGGACGACGGCAGCGGCCGTCTGGTGGGCATCGCACTCTGGGAGTCCGAAGACGCCGCGGCGGCCGCACGCCCCGCACTCATGGCCGAGGTCGGGAACGACCCGTTCGCGAGCTGGGACGAGCGTCCGATCGACGGGCTTCGCGGGAACGTCCGCTGAATCAGCCCTAGCCGGGCGCACGGCGAACAAGGTCGGTCCGCATCCGCGGGTCGTCCGTGAACGTTCTCGACCATCCTCGAAGCTGATCGATGGTCGGAACCACGGTGGTTCGGACGAGAAGGGCATCGTGACCGATACGCAGGCAGGCTGGTACGACGACGGTTCTGGGGCGATGAGATGGTGGGACGGCACCGCCTGGACCGATGCGGTGCAACCTCCTCCACCGAAAGCACCGGGGATCGACGGCATGATCAGCCGGGCACAAGCCGACGCCGTCGCCGGCGCCCAACCACGGCCCGCGCCAGCAGGCATGAGCTACGTCGTGCTTCAGGTCGTGCTCAAGGAGAAGTTCTTCGGGACGGGATCGGGGAATCTCACTGAGCTCGAGAAGGTGATCAACAAACAGGCCGCACTCGGATATCGGCTGCATACGATCTCGACGACTTCTTCGGGCAGCGGCGGTTTCGGAGGCGGCGATCGCATCCAGGCGACGATGGTGTTCGAGCGCATCTGAACACCGGTGGTGTTGCCCGCGTGCCGCCGCCATCGCACTCCGTCACTGAGTCACCGGGCGACTCAGTGACGTAGCGACGCGGCCGGGCGCTCCAGGTGGAGTCGCCCGGCCGCGCCGCGCACTGGGATGGAGCGGTCGTCCTACTCGGCCGCGGGAGCCGCGTGAGTCCCGGCACGGTGGCGCCGGCGCGCCGCGATCAGGAGCGTGATGCCCGCGCCCACGATGAGCACCCCGAGCGGCGCGAGCGCAAGCAGCCCCGAGTCGACGCCGGTCTCGGCGAGGCCGTCGGACACGGCCGGCTGCGAGCCGGTGCCGTCGGTCTGGCCGCCGTCGCCACCGCCCGTGCCACCGTCTCCGCCACCGTCGCCGTCACCGGGTCCGGGCTCGCCACCCGGCTCCCCCGCCGCGGCGGGCAGCGTGCCCGCACGGAGGGCGGCGGGCTGCTCGCCGTCGGCGAACCACCACACGGGCCGCTCGGCCGAGGCATCCGCCGCGACGACGGCCGCGGCCGTGCGCACCGCGGCGCCCGCCTCGATCGACGCCGGCATCGTCGCGAAGCCCTCGTTGTTGAGGTTCGGCATGCTCGCGGGGCGGGCGAAGAAGCTGATCTCGGGCTCGCCGCCGGTGAACGCGATGCGGGCCGAGCGGCCCTCGCAGCCGTCGTCGCAGACGGCCCAGAGCTCGCCGATCACGGTGTCGTAGTCGAGCGCCATGACCCCGCCGAGGCCCGGGTCGATCTCCGCGACCTGCGTGATCGAGCCGTCCGTGCCGAGCGCGTAGGCGTAGACGAAGCCGTTGTCCTCGACGGCGACGAAGAAGAGCCCGTCGCCGTGGCCGGGGTAGTCGGCCGGCTCGTAGGGCTTGCCGGTGTTGCGGTCGACGAGCAGGCCCGCGAGCGAGGCATCCGACACCCATTCGACGGCCTCGATGCCGGTGTTCGCGGCGACCTGCGGAAGTGAGGCGGTGAGGTCCCACTCCTGGGAGGCGACGACGTCGGGACCGGCCGCGTCGGGGTCGACCGCGAGCACGACGTTCTGGTTCACGCCCTTCTTCGAGTTGTCGCGCTCGGAGGCGAGGTAGACGCGCCTGTCGCCGTCGACCGTGATGCCCTCGGTGTCGGGGCCGGCTGCGGCCGGGTTCGCGGCGTCGCGCTGGAACCGTGCGCGCTTGCCCTCGGCCCAACCCTCGGCGAAGGAGGCGTTGCCCGCAGCGTCGACGTCGAGCTTCCAGAAGGTGCCGGTGCCGTTGTCGACCGCCCAGAGCACGGCGCCGTCGGGGGTCGCCTGCGTGTCGAGGCCGGAGGAGTCCTCGAGGAACATCGCGGTCTCGTCGACCACGCGCACCTCGGGCGAGCCGGGCCAGTCGGCCGCGACCGGCTCCTCGGGTCCGCCGGGTTCGCCGCCGCCGTCGCCGCAGTTGGTCGCGCCCTTCGTCGCGGTCTTCGCATCGGCGAAGTCGCCCGTGCCGTCGGGGCAGCGCGCCCACGTGACGGCCGCGTGCTCGGTCCAGGCGTACTCGGCGACGGTGAGGCCGCTCGCGTTGCGCACGGTCGCGACGTCGGCGCCGCCGAGCCCGAAGGTGAAGTGGCTCGCACCGTCGAAGACGAAGAAGGCGCCCGGCGCGAGCGTGGTGCCCGCGGCGACGGGGGTGACATCGGCCGCGTGGCCGGCGGGGTCGCTGTCCATGAGGGTCCAGCCCGAGAGGTCGACCGGCGCGGTGCCGGTGTTCACGACCTCGACCCAGTCGGTCGCGTCGCCGTTCGACTCGACCTCGTTGATCGCGACGGCCGGCAGCACGCAGTCGTTCGCGGCGCCCGGCGTGACGCGGGCGAGCCCGAAGGCGCCCGTCGTGTCGGGGCAGCGCGCGTAGCTCGCGGCCGCCTCGTCGCCGTCGATGGCGGGATGCCCCGTCCACGACGTCTCGTCGAGCAGCGCCCCGTCGGCGCCGAACACGCGGATCGAGTCCGATCCGCCGACGCCGATCGCGGCCTGGAACTGCTGCGGGGCGCCGTTCACGTCGACACCCTCCGTCTCGGCGTCGACGACGAAACGCTCGCCCGCGGCGAGGCTCGCGCCGGCCGCGAAGAACCAGCGGTGGTCGTCGGAGTTGTCGCGGATCTCGACGCCCGCGAGGTCGACGGCCGCGTCGCCCGGGTTGACGAGCTCGATCCAGTCGGCGGGACCCGAGTCGACCTCGTTCAGCACGATGCGGCCGTCGACGGCCGGCGCCTCGCAGGTGTTCGGGGCGCCGAGGGTGAGAGCCGTGCCGTGCGCCCAGTCGCCGCCGTCGGCGCAGCGCGACCAGTCGCCGAGCGGCGCGGTGGCCGCGTAGGCGTACGAGTCGACGTCGGCGCCGGCCGCGTCGACGAGGGTGACCGTGTCACCCTTGCCGAGGCCGAACGGGAACCCGAGTGGCGCGCCGTCCTTCTCGAGCACGAGGAACCCGCCTGCGGCGAGGCTCGTGCCGTCGGGGATCACCCCCGCCTCCTCGCGCTTGTCGTCGAAGACCTTCCAGCCCGAGACATCCACGCTGGATGCGCCGGCGTTGAACAGCTCGATCGCGTCGACCGCCCCGGCGACGACGTCGTCGTAGACGATCTCGTTGACGACGACGCCGGCTTCGGCGGCGGTCGCGAGGCTCGGGCTCGCGGCGACCGCGAGCCCCGAGGCTGCGACGGCGAGCGCGGCGAGCATCGCGGGCACGCGACGACGCCGGATTGCGGGTGGATTCGGGTGCTGCACGGGCATGCGGGCGCTCCTGACGCGGGCGGGTGCGGGGGTCGGGAGCCACTCGACCGGGCCGCGGTGACGCGGAGCCCACGCGCGGGTGAACGGGCGGTGTACGACGGCAGTCGAATCGCGCCGTCGGGCCGTCGCACCGTCGCGCAGCCTCGCCCTCGCGCGAGCGGATCGGCCGATCGGCCGAGGCGGTTCGAGCCCGCCGACCGATGTGCACGCCCCGGGTGCGCACGAGCATCGAGTCATGACCGATTCACCTCGACGCCGCGAGTGGCTCGCTCCGGCCGGACTCATCGCCCTCAGCCTCGTGCCGATCGCCGCGGGCTCGTTCCGGCTGACCCAGCTCAGCGGCGGCGGGCCGGTGACCGCCGAGAACGCCCGGTTCTTCGACTCCCCCGTGCCCGTGATCATCCACATCGTGGGGTCGAGCGTGTTCCTCGTGCTCGGTGCACTGCAGTTCGCGCCGTCGCTCCGGCGTCGCCGCTGGCATCGGATCGCCGGGCGCATCGTGGCGCCCGCGGGCCTCCTCTCGGCGATGTCGGCGCTCTGGATGACCCTCGCCTACCAGATGCCGGCGGTGAACGGCCCGGCGCTGATGGTGATGCGCCTCGGGTTCGGCACGGCGATGGCCGGGGCGATCGTCGTCGCGTTCCTCGCGATCCGCCGGGGCGACGTCGGCACCCACAGCGCGTGGATGACGCGGGCGTACGCGATCGGGCTCGGCGCGGGCACGCAGGTGTTCACGTTCCTGCCGTGGACGCTCGTGTTCGGTGCGCCCGGCGAGGCGATGCACGCGGTGCTCATGGGCGCCGGCTGGGTGATCAACCTCGTGGTGGCCGAGATCGTCATCCGCCGTCGCGCCCGGTCGGCACGAGGAAGCACCGGACGCACCGGACGCCCCGGACGCACCGGACGCACGGAGCGCCCCGGACGCACCGCCGACGCCCCTGCCACCGCACCTGCCCCGGCGGCGGGCGCCGACCTATCATGAGGGCATGACGAGCCCCGTCCGCGCACTGTGGCGCTCGCCGGCCGCGACGCCGCCTCCGCCGCGGCGGGTCTGGCGCGATTGGGTGCTCGTCGGCGTGCTGCCGCCGCTGGTGCTGCTCGAGGCGTCGCTGCGCCCCGAGGTGCCGTGGCGCTGGGGCTGGGCGGTCGTGCTCGTCGCCCTCGTGCCGACCCTGCTGTGGCGCCGCACCCGCCCGTTCACGATGCTCGCGGTCGCGTTCAGCATCGGCACGCTCGTCTCGCTGGTCGTCGGCGGCGACCCGCAGCTGTTCACGACCGCCTACTTCCTCCTGCTCGTGTACGCGGTGCTGCGCTGGGGCAGCGGGCGCGCGATGGTCGGCGGCGCGACGCTCGTGCTCGCCGGCGCACTCGCCCCGCTGCTGCTCGAGCCGACCACGCCGGTCGACCTCGTCGGCGGGCTCGCGGTCGTCGTCACGACGGGGTCGCTCGGTCTCGCGTTCCGCTGGCGCGCGGGCGCCCGGGCCCGCGAGCTCGAGCGCATGCGGCTGCTCGAGCGCGAGCAGCTCGCCCGCGAGCTCCACGACACCGTCGCCCATCACGTCTCGGCGATCGCGATCCAGGCGCAGGCGGGCGCCGCCGTCGCGGCGCAGCGCCCCGACGCCGCGACCGAGGCGCTCAGGGTGATCGAGGGCGAGGCCTCGCGCACTCTCGACGAGATGCGGGCGATGGTCCGGGTGCTCCGTCGATCGGATGCCCCCGAGCTGGCCCCGGTGCCCGGCCTCGACGATCTCGGGCGGCTCACGAGCTCGTCGCCCGGTGGGCCCGCCGTGACGGTCGCGGTCGACGGCGACGCCGACTCGGTGCCGCCGGCGATCGGCGCCGCCGTGTTCCGCATCGCGCAGGAGGCGGTGACGAACGCGCGCCGCCACGCGCACGGCGCGACCCGCGTCGACGTGCGGGTCGGCGTCGACGGCGACGGCGTGCGGCTCGAGGTCCGCGACGACGGCGAGGCCGTGGCATCCGCCCGACCCGGCTTCGGGCTCACCGGCATGGCCGAACGCGCCGCCCTGCTCGGCGGCCGCTGCGAGGCCGGGCCCGGCGACGGGGGCGACCCCGGCGGCGGCCGAGCCGGCTGGACCGTGACCGCAGTGCTCCCGCGCGCGGGGTGGCCGACGTGAGCGTGCGCGTGCTGATCGCCGACGACCAGCACCTCGTGCGCACCGGCCTGCGGATGATCCTCGACGCCCAGCCCGGCATCGAGGTCGTCGCCGAGGCGGCCGACGGCGCCGAGGCGGTGCGTCTCGCCCGCAGCAGCAGGCCCGACGTCTGCCTGCTCGACATCAGGATGCCCGTGCTCGACGGGCTCGAGGCGACCCGCCTGCTCGCGGGGCCCGACGTCGCCGACCCGATCCCGGTCGTCGTGATCACGACCTTCGACCTCGACGAGTACGTCTACGGCGCGCTGCGGGCGGGGGCGCGCGGGTTCCTGCTGAAGAACGCCGGAGCGGTGCTGCTCGCCGAGGCGGTGCACGCGGCCGCCCGCGGCGACGCGCTCATCGATCCGAACGTCACGGTGCGCCTCATCGCCGCCTTCGCGGGCGAGGCTCCGGCACCGCCGGCCGCCCCTGCGACGCCCCTCACCGAGCGGGAGACCGAGGTGCTCGACGCGGTCGCGCGCGGCCTCGGCAACGCCGAGATCGGCCGCGAGCTGCACATCTCGCTGAGCACCGTGAAGACGCACGTCGAGAGCCTCATGACGAAGCTCGGCGTGCGCAACCGGGTCGAACTGGCGATCTGGCGGCACGAGCAGCGCCGCGCGCACTGACGCCGGCGCGACGCGCGACGCAACACCCGTCGCCCGCGAGGGAGGATGGAGGGATGCAGATCATCGTCATCGGCGCCGGCGCGTGGGGGCTGCCCGCGGCGGCCGAGCTCGCCGAACGCGGCCACCGGGTGACCCTCGTCGACCGGTACGGGCCCGCGAACCCGCTGTCGTCGTCGCACGGGCCGACCCGCATCTGGCGGCTCGCCGACCCCGACCCGGCGAAGATCCGGATGACCCGGCAGAGCCTCGCGGCGATGGAACGGCTCTCCGAGATCGCCGGCGAACCCGTGTTCCTGCGCCGGGGGCTCGTGTGGCGCGACTCCCCCGCGGCGCTCGACGCCTTCGAGTGGACCCTCGCGATGGAGGGGATACCCCACCTGCGCCTCGACGCCGACGCGGTCGGCCGCCGCTTCCCCGGGCTCGTGCCCGACGGACGCGGCGCGATCTACACCTCCGAGGCGGGCCCCGTGCTCGCCGAGGTGTCGCTGCGGGCGCAGCTGCGGCGCTTCGAGCAGGCGGGCGGCACGCTGCGCATCGCGCACGTCGTCGACCTCGAGGCGGATGCTTCGGGCGACGCCCCGCGCCGGGTGCACCTCGCCGGGGGCGAGACGCTCGAGGCCGACGCGCTCGTCGTCGCGGCCGGCCCCGGGGCATCCGCCCTGCTCGAGCGCCTGGGGCTCGACGTGCCCCTTCGGCCGCACTTCGAGCAGGTCGTGCACGTCGCCGACCCGGCGCTGCCGTTCGACGAGCTGCCCGACCTCATCGACATCGCGAGCGGCGAACGCCCGACGCTGTACGCCATGACGACGCCGGGGGTCGGCTACAAGCTGGGGCTCGACGCGCCCCTGCGCGATGCCGACTGGGGCGTCGACGACGACCGCACGCCCGACGCGGCCCGCACGGCCGCGCTGCTCGAGTACGCGCGCACCGAGCTCGGCATGCGCGACGCCGAGGTCGTCGACGCCAAGGTGTGCACCTGGACCGACTCCCCCGACGGCCGATTCGTCATCGGCACGCCCCTGCCCGGGGTCACGGTCGCGTGCGGCGACTCGGGCGAGGGCTTCAAGTTCTCGGCGCTCATGGGCCTCGTGCTCGCCGACCTCGCCGAGGGCGTCGAGCCGGCGGTCGACCTCGAGCCGTTCCGCTTCGACCGCTTCGCCAGCGACGGAGCAGGGAGTGCAGCGGGCGGCGGCGGAGCGACCGCGGCACGGGCGGGGCTCGCCTCGCCGACATCGCTCGGCGGGGCGCCCGCCGGCCGCGCCGGCGGAGCGCCCGAGCCCTCCGCCTGACGCGGCCGCAACCGCACCCGCCGCCTATTCGGTTTCGGCGGTGTCGGCGGCCTCCGCACTCGCCGGGGCTCGGCGCGCCAGCACCACGCCCATGACTGCCGCGACGACGAGCGTCGCCATGAGCGCCCAGTTGACCCAGTCGGTGCGGCCGGTGAGCAGGTCGAGGTTCGTGAGCATGAGCACGAGTCCCGCGACGAGTCCGGCCGCGCCGAGCAGCGGCGCGATCACGACCCGGAACACGCCGTGCCCCCGCCGGTCTCGGCTGAAGAACCGAACGACGCTGATCATGCAGAGCAACTGGAGGGCGACGACGCCGATGATGCCGACGCCGTTCGTCCAGAGCAGCAACTGCAGGTACGGGTCGCCGTTCAGCACGAGGGTGAGCGAGATCAGCATGAGCGACGAGATCGTCGTCACGAGGCTCGCGACCGCCGGCGAGCGGTGCTTCGCATGCGTGCGTGCGAGGCGGGCGGGCAGCAGCCCGTCGCGGCCGAGCGAGAACAGGTAGCGCGACGTCGCGTTGTGGAACGCGATCGTCGCCGCGAGGATGCTCGTGACGATGAGCAGGCCCATCACCGTGCTCGCCCAGGCCCCGAGGTACGACTCGGCGAGCATGAAGTAGAGCCCCTGGAACACGCCGAAGAGGCTGTACTCGACGAGCCCGTCGACGCCGAGGGCGGCGACCGCGATCCACGCGATGAACCCGTAGAACAGTGCCAGGAACCCGACGGCGAGGTAGGTCGCGCGCGGCACGGTGCGCTCGGGGCGGCGCGCCTCCTCGGCGTAGATGGCCGTGCTCTCGAAGCCGATGAACGCGCCGAGGGCGAGCACGAACATGCCGCCGCTCGCGAGGTTGAACACGTTGCCGGGGGCGAAGGGCTCGACCGAGAAGTTCGCGGTGCCCTCGGTCGCCAGCACCGCGACCGCGATGACGACGAGGATCGCGACCTCGAGGATCATGAGCACGGCGAGCACGCGTGCCCCGATGTCGACCTGCCGGTACCCGAGCAGGGCGACCACGGCGAGCGCGACGAGCGCGTAGACCGACCAGTGCACCTCGAGGCCGAGCATCGGGTTGAACGTCGCCGCGGCGTAGAAGCCGAAGAAGCCGTAGAACCCGCCGCAGATGAGCGCGTACGAGAGCAGCGCCACGATGGCCGCACCCCCGCCGGCCGACCGGCCGAGCCCTCGCCCGATGAAGGCGTAGAAGGCACCGGCGTTGCGCACGTATCTCGCGAACGCGGTGAAGCCGGCCGCGCAGAGGAGGTAGACGACCCCGCTGAACACGTAGGCGCCGGGCGCCCCGATGCCCCCGAGGCGGAACGCGAGCGGGGCCGCCCCCGCCATGACGGCGAGCGGCGCGGCCGCGGCGACGACGAAGAAGAAGATGTCGAAGGTGCCGAGCCGGCCGCGGGCCAGCCCGCGCGCGTCGTCGGACGACGGCGTACGGGTTGGCGCGGGAGTCGGGGCGGGGGGCGGGGTCGAGCTCATCGGGTTGCTCCTTGTCAGCGACGGTGATGACGGCAGGGGGTGGGATGGGGGTCGCGGCGGGCGCGACGGACCGGGTCGGCGCGCTACACGGCGGGCCACCAGGCGGCGTCGGTCCAGAGGGCGAGCTCCTGCTCGAGCGCAGCGCCCACGCGGAAGACCGCGGCGTCGTCGTACGTGCGACCGACGATCTGCACGCCCGTCGGCACGCCGTTCGGCGCGAGGCCCGACGGCACGGCGAGCACCGGAACCCGGCCGATCACGTTGAACGGCAGCGTCATGAGCTGCGAGAAGATCGCGGTGCTGTCGGTGGCTGGCTCGTCGGCGGCGAGGCCGGTGGTCGCGACGGTCGGGCAGACGAGCACGTCGTACCCGGTCATCAGCTCGGCGAACGGCCGGTAGAAGGATGACTCGGCCACCAACCCGCCGACGTAGTCGCCGCCGGCCGCGGCCTGCGCCGCGAACGCCCGGGTGTACGGCATGAGCTGCTCGGCGCGAGCCGCATCGCCTTCGACGATGCTCTCGATGAACGGACCCATGACGGCGCCGAAGTGCGGCCACGCCGTCTCGAGGGTGCGCTGGGGGCCCCAGGGAAGTTCGACGAGGTCGACCGTCGCGCCGGCAGCGACGAGGGCGGCGCCGACGGCCCGCGTGTTCGCCTCGACGGCGGGATCGACCTCGTAGCCGCCGAGGTCGAGGCAGAGCGCGACGCGCACGCCGTCGAGCGAGCCGGCCTCGCCCGAGACCGCGGCGATCTCGCGGAGCGAGGCGGCGTCGCCGACCCACGGCCCCGAGATCACGTTCTGGAGCATCGCGACATCGGCGACGCTCCGGCCCATCGGCCCGTCGGCGCAGTAGGTGTCGGAGTTGAAGGGGGCCATGCCCGGCACGCGCGCGAACGGCGGCTTGAACCCGACGACGCCGCAGAACGAGGCGGGAATGCGGATGGAGCCGCCGATGTCGGAGCCCGTCGCGAGCAGCGTCGAGCCCGCCGCGAGCACCGCGCCCGAGCCGCCCGACGAGCCGCCGGGGGTGAAGTCGGGGTTCCACGGGTTGCGGGTGACGCCCCAGAGCTTCGAGTGCGTGACCGGGGCACAGCAGTACTCGGGGGTCGTGGTGCGCGCGTGCACGACGGCGCCCGCGGCCTGGATGCGCTCGACGATCGGGTGGGTCTCGTCCGCGATGTTGCCGCGTTCGAGAAGGCATCCGTCTTCGAGGAGGCGGCCCGCGATCGGCTGCTCGTCCTTCAGCATCAGCGGAATGCCCTCGAGGGGGCGCAGCGCCTCGCCGCCGGCGAAGCGCGCCTCCGACGCGACGGCCGCCGCGCGGGCCTCGTCGATCCACTGCTCGGTGACCGCGTTGATCACGGGCTCGGTCGCCTCGGTGCGGGCGATGACCGATTCGAGCAGGTCGACGGGCGAGAGTTCGCGACGTCGCATGAGCTCGGATGCCTCGGTGGCGGTGAGCCGGAACAGTTCCATGTGGTGGTGCCTTTCGCGCTTCCGTACGCCGTACGGATCCGTACACTGTACGGACGATACTCTTGCACCCATGGCGTCCCGTCAAGAGGCATCCCGCAAGAAGACCGCACCGCGCCGCACGGTGAGCCGCGACGACCTCATCGAGGCCGCGATCGCACTCGTCGAGCGCGACGGGCTCGACGCCCTGACCATGCGCCGACTGGCCGCCGAGCTCGACCGCGCGCCGATGAGCCTCTACACGCACGTGCGCAACCGCGACGACCTCGTCGACGCGATCGTGGCCCGGCTCATCGAGCGGCTCGAGCTCCGCGAGGTGCCCGGCGAACCGTGGCAGGAGACGGTGCGACGCACCCTGCGCTCGTACCGCGACCTCGCGGTGCGGCTGCCGCACAGCTTCGAGCTGCTGGCGCTCGCGCCGTACGACGCCTCCCCCGTCGCGACGCACCTCGTCGCCGTCGTCGCGAGCCTCGAACGCGCCGGGCTCGACGCAGCCGAGGCGCGCCAGATCCTCGGCATCGTCGACGCCTACGCGACGGGATTCCTCGTGGTGTGGGCCCGAAGCCGCGCCGCCGAACGCCCGGGCGCCGGGGGCACCGCCCCGCCCGAGGTCTCCGGCATGCGCGACCTCGACACCTTCGACCAGGGCCTCGAGGCACTCATCGCGGGGCTCGACGCGACGCTCGTGCGCGGCGCCGCGACATCCGGCGCCTGACCTCGACGCCG
Source organism: Agromyces sp. NPDC058064 (assembly GCF_042885275.1). Taxonomy (NCBI): domain Bacteria; kingdom Bacillati; phylum Actinomycetota; class Actinomycetes; order Micrococcales; family Microbacteriaceae; genus Agromyces; species Agromyces sp. NPDC058064. The sequence continues at coordinate 473,801 of NZ_JBHVSE010000001.1, forward strand.
GAGCCCTCCCCGAGAACCGCGCGGCGCCACGGGTTCGGCGATCGCCACAACGTCGGGGCGCTCGCGCCGAGTCATCCGAAACTGCGGCGATCGCCGAGACGGTTGCGGCGGCACCCCGCCTCCGGACGTCTCCGCTCCGTGCAGATCTCCGTGCGCTGCACGGATGCGGCACGCACCGCCCAGGGCGACACTCGCTCCAACGTCATCACGACCGAAGGAGCACGACATGACCACCAGCGCGATCACGGCGAGCGACGCCGACCGCGAACTCAAGGCCCGGCACCGCAGCATGTGGGCGTCCGGCGACTACCCGAGACTCGCCTCCGACCTCATCTGGAGCCTCGGGCCGCGACTCGTCGCCGCCACCGGGGTCCACGACGGAGACCGGGTGCTCGACATCGCCGCCGGCAGCGGCAACGCCGCGATCCCGGCCGCCCAGCGCGGCGCCGCGGTCGTCGCGAGCGATCTCGCCCCCGAGCTGTTCGCCGTCGGGCGCCGCAACGCGGCCGAGGCGGGCGTCTCGCTCGAATGGCGCGAGGCCGACGCCGAGGACCTCCCGTTCGAGGACTCCGCGTTCGACGCGGCGATCTCGTGCGTCGGCATCATGTTCGCGCCGCACCACGAGGCCGCGGCGAGCGAGCTGCTGCGGGTCGTGCGGCCCGGCGGCCGGATCGGCCTGCTGAGCTGGACGCCCGAGGGCTTCATCGGCCGCATGTTCGGCGTGATGAAGCCGTTCGCCCCGCCGCTGCCCGAGGGCGCGACTCCGGCACCGCGCTGGGGCGACGAGGCGCACGTGCGCGGGCTGCTCGGCGACGAGGTCGAGGATTTCGTCGCCGTCCGCGAGACCGTCGCGATCACGCAGTTCGCGAGCGGCGCCGAGTTCCGCGACTACTTCAAGTCGCACTACGGTCCGACGATCGCCGTCTACCGTCGCATCGCCGACGACGCCGACGCCGTGCGTGCGCTCGACGACGCCCTCGCCGTGCTCGGCGACGAGCAGCTGGCGAGCGACGCGAACGGCGCCCTCGAGTGGGAGTACCTGCTCGTCACCGCGACCCGGCGTTGAGCCGCCGGGCTGCGCACCCGATCCGCATGAAGGAACCACCGTGAATCTCAGCGACCATCACCAGGTCCACACCATCCATCTGGCCCGCGAGGCGCACCTCGCCCGCGTGCTCGAGCAGCGCCGCGCCGCGCTCGAGCGGCTCGCCGACGAGCGAGTCGCGTCGGCCACGAGACGAGGGCGGGATGCCTCCGCGCCCGCGCCGTCCGGCGCGACACCCCACCCGGGCCTGGCCGGCACCGGCACCCTCCGCACCCTGCTCGACCGGCTGGGCCTCGGCCGGCCGCCGACGGGCGGCCCCCGCCCCGCGATCTGAACGGGCGAGGCAACGGCACGCACGACCGGCGGGCGGCATCAGTACAGGGTGAGCACTGATGCCGCCCGCCGGTCGTGCGCCGACCATGTCAACGTGTCGAACCCCCGCCTGACACCGCGCGAACGTGCGGTGCTCGCCGCCATCGAGCGGCGGTTGAGCAACCCCGAGATCGCGAGCGAGATGTTCATCTCGGTGCGCACGGTGGAGAGCCATGTCGCGAGCCTGCGCCGCAAGCTCGACGCCGAGACGCGCGCCGAGCTGGTCGCCGCGTCGATCGGGCTGCGCGAGACCTCGGTGCGGGTGCCCGACGACGTCTTCGTGGGGCGCGACGCCGATCTCGATCGCCTCGGCGAGGCCGTCGAGACGCGGCACTGGGTCACCCTGACCGGGCCGGGCGGGGTCGGCAAGACCCGGCTCGCCCTCGAGTTCGCGCGCACCTTCGCGGGCGTGCCGGTCGTCGTCGAGCTCGAGCACGCCGAGCCGGTCGACGTCGTGGCCCGCATCTCTCGGGCGCTCGACCTCGAGTCGGCTCCCGGCGTCGACGCGCTCGGCGCGGTCGCCACCTCGCTCTCGACGCGCGAGTATCTGCTCGTGCTCGACAACGTCGACCGGGTCGGCGGCGCGGTCGGCGAGGTCGTCGCCCGGGCGACCGCCCTCGCTCCCGGGTTGCGGGTGCTGACGACCTCGCGCACCCCGATCGGCGAGGCGGGCGAGCACGTGGTCGCCCTCGCGCCGCTGCCGTCCGAGGGCGGCGACTCCCCCGCCGTCGCGATGTTCCTCGAACGACTCGGCCCCGGCGCAGTCGCCGACCCGCCGCGCGACGGCGAGCGCGAGCAGGCCGCCCGGATCTGCGCGCGGCTCGACGGACTTCCGCTCGCGATCGAGCTCGCGGCATCCGTGGCCCGCCATCTCTCGCTCGCCGAACTCGCCGAGCGCCTCGAACACGACTTCGCGACCCTCGACCGCGCCGCGCCCGGCGGCCGGCACCGCACCCTCGAGACCGCGTTCGAGTGGAGCTGGGACCTGCTCGACCCCGACGAGCAGGAGGTGCTGCGCCGCCTCGCCGCGCTGCCGCGCACCTTCGACATGGACCTCGCCCGCGCGGTCACCCACCCGGGCGCCGACGGCACGGTCGTGCGACTGCTCGACCAGTCGCTGATCGTCGCGATCGGCGGCTCGCCGCGCAGGTTCCGGCTGCTCGAGGTCCTACGCGACTTCGTGCGTGCCCGCACCGACGAGGATCTCGCCCGCGAGGTGCTCGAGCGGCACGCCACGTTCATCGAGGCGATCGTGGTGCCGTTCGCCCGCCGTGCGCGGCTCGACGACAGCCTCGAGGCGATGCACGCCTCCGAGATCCTCTGCCCCGAGGTGAATGCCGCCGTGCGCTGGGCACGCGCGACGCGGCATCCGATCACCCTCAGCCTGGCGTCGTCCCTCGGCGTCGGCATCGAGCAGTACGGTTCGGACGTCGACAGCGTGCGCACGCTCGCGGCGGTCGCGCACGACGCCGAGGTCATCGGGGAGGCCACGCCGCAGCAACTCCTGGATCTCGGCACCGCCTTGACGTTCCTCGATCTCGACGCGGTGGCCGAGCTCGCCGAACGCGCCCTCGCGATCGCGGGCGACGACCGCGAACGGCTCGCGGCGCTGCACCTCGCCGGCATGGCCGCGGCGTACCTCGACCAGGAGGCGATCGCCCTCGCGCGGCTCGGCGAGGCGGAGGAGCTCGCCCTCGCGCTCCAGGACCGCTGGGAGCTCGCAGCGACGCGGCAGATGCGCGGAGTCGCCCTGCGGCGCAGTTCGCCCGAGTGGGCGATGGCCGACTTCGCGGCGGCGATGCACGACTACGGGCGTGCGGGCGACGCGATGCACGTGAACAACGCGCGGTACATGATCGCGCTCACCGCGGCCGAGGCCGGGCTCGATCTCGATCGGGCCGCCGAGCTCGCCGCCGAGTGCGTCGACTACGCTCGCGCCTCGCACAACGACCACGAGCTCGCGCACGCGGCGATGGTGCAGCAGATCATCGGCGGGGCGGGCGCCGCGCTCGAACTCGACGAGCTCTCGCACGAGTTCCGGCGTTTCGGCGACGCCCGCTGCTGGATCCGCACGCTCCTGATGCAGGCCGAGCGCGGGCCCGAGTCCGAGCGCCGCGACCTCCTTCGCGAGGCGCTCGAGCTCGCCAGGGCGGTCCACGACGAGCGTCGCGAGTCGGTGATCCTCGAGAAGCTCGCGGTCGCGGGGTGAGGCGGCCGGCCGCGGGCATCACCTCCCGTGCACGCCGGCCCCGATGAGCGGCACCCCCGCTGCGGCGAGTTCGCCCAGCGCCTGCCCGCCCCGGTCGCCGTCGGTGATGACGCCGGCGACCGCGTCGAGCGGCACGACGGCGTAGCGCGAGGCGGTGCCGATCTTCTCGGCGCTGGCGAGCACGTACGTCTCGGCGGCGCGCGAGGCGAGGGTGCGCTTCATGGCCGCCTCCTCGGCGTCGCCGGTCGTCAGCCCCGCTGTCGGGTGCACCCCGGTGACGCCGAGGAAGAACAGGTCGGCGCTGACCAGGCCGGCGGCCTCGACCGCGGCCGCACCGCACGCCACGGCGGAGTGCTTGAAGAGCCGGCCGCCGATCAGGAACACCTCGGCCGCGTGGTGCAGGAGGCCGGCTGCGACCGTCGGGCTGTGCGTGATGACCGTGCACTCGAGGGTCGTCGGCAGCGCGTCGACCATGGCGAGGGCCGTGGTGCCGCCGTCGATGATCACCGTGGCGCCCGGCTCGATGAGGGCGACGGCGGCCGCGGCGACGAGGCGCTTGCTCTCGGGGGCCACCTCGGTGCGGCTCGCGTAGTCGGCGACGGCGGGCGAGGCGGGCAGTGCGCCGCCGTACACGCGCACGGCGAGGCCGGCGGCGTCGAGCTCGCGCAGGTCGCGGCGGATGCTGTCCTCCGACAGCCCGAGCTCGATCGCGATCTCCTTGGCGACGATGCGCCCGTCGCGGCGGAGTCGTTCGAGGAGCAGGTCCTTGCGCGCGGCGGCGAGCATTCGAGGTCCTTCCTGTTCTTTCACGTTTGTGCACTATTGTGCCAGATATGAGCAAGCCCATGATGATCCTGATCGCCGGCCCCTACGCCTCGGGCACCGGCGGCGACCCCGAACTGATGGCGCAGAACCTGCAGCGGCTCGAGGAGGCAGCCTGGCCGATCTTCCGCGCCGGCCACGTGCCGATGATCGGCGAGTGGGTGGCGCTGCCGGTGCTCTCGAGCGCCGGAGCGACCGGCCCGAGTGACCCGCTCGCCGCCGAGGTCATGTACCCCACGGCCGAGCGGCTGCTGCAGCACTGCGATGCGGTGCTCCGCCTGCCGGGCGAGTCGCGCGGCGCCGACCAGGACGTCGCGATCGCGCGCGGACGCGGCATCCCGGTGTACCACTCGCTCGACGAGGTTCCCGCCGCGGCGTGAGCCGATGACACCGGAGGGGGCGGCCCGCCCCGCCCCTTCCCTGATCCGCCCCGAACTGCTACCGTCGTCGCGATGGGTACGCTGATTTACTCCTGAGTGGTGAGCCGTGTCGAGCCTTGCTCCACGGCTTCCGCATCGACCGCAGCCGGCGCCGAGCGCTGAGCTCCGCTGATCGACGCGCAACCGACCACTGAACATCCGGCCCGCAGCCGTCGACGCTCGCGCGCACCGTTTCCACGGTGTTCGCCGACGAGCCCGACCGGCATCCGCGCCTTCGCGGACGGGCTGCGGAAGGAGCATCCGTGTACCCCACCAGCCAACTCTCACTGCACGCCGTGACCAAGCGCTTCGGCGAGCGCGTCGTGCTCGACCGCGTCGAGCTGTCGCTGCGACCCGGCGAACGCGTCGGCGTCATCGGCGACAACGGTTCGGGCAAGACGACCCTGCTGCGCCTCATCGGCGGCGGCCTGTTCCCCGACGCGGGCGAGCTCGTCACGCGGTTCGCCGGGGGCGTCGGCATCCACGACCAGGTTCTCGAGCTGCCCGAGGAGGCGACCGTCGGCGACGCGGTCGACGCCTGCTCGACCGAGCTGCGCGCGCTCGAGGGCGCGATGCACGCCGCCGAGGAGCGACTCGCCGGCCTCGAGGGCGCCGCGCTCGACGACGCCCTTGCCGAGTACTCGGCGCTCATCGCGCGCTTCGAGGCGCGCGACGGGTACGGCGCCCCGGCCAGGCTCGACGCATCGCTGGAGGCGCTCGGCGTGGGCGGGCTCGATCGCGACCGCGCGTGGCGCACCCTGTCGGGCGGCGAGCGCTCGCGGGTCGCCCTCGCCGCGACGATCGCCGCCAACCCCGAGCTGCTGCTGCTCGACGAGCCGAGCAACGATCTCGACGACGAGGCCTGGCGCTGGCTCGTCGAGCGACTGCGCGCGCACGACGGCACGGTCGTGGCGGTGACGCACGATCGCGCGTTCCTGCAGGCGCTCACCGAGGTGATCTGGGAGGTCGATGCCGCCTCGGTCGCGCGATACGGCGACGGCTATCCCGGCTACCTCGTCGCGAAGGCGAACGAGCGCGAGCGCCACCGGCTCGCGTACGAGAACTGGAAGTTCGAGCTGGCCCGCAACCGCGAGCTCGTCGCGGCGAACGCGGGCCGGCTCGCCGCGATCCCGCGCAAGCTCGACAAGGCGGGCATGGGGGTGGGCGCCTTCAAGCCCCGCGGTCGCGACCACGGGGCGATGGGCCGCATCCGCAACGCGAAGGCGCGGATGTCGCGGCTGCTCGCCGAGCCGGTCGCGCCGCCGCCGAAGCGGCTCGCCTTCCGGGCGGTCGGCATGCACGCGGCACCGGTTGCGAACGGCGAGCCGAATGCCGCGGCCGAGTCGGATGCCCCGCTGCTCGTGCTCTCCGGGGTGCGGGTCGCCGGGGCCTCCGTCGAGGAGCTGCAGCTGTCGGCGGGCGGCCGCCTGCTCGTCACGGGGCCCAACGGAATCGGCAAGACGAGCCTGCTCCAGGTGATCGCCGGCGAACGCCGGCCCGAGGCGGGCACGGTGGCGGCGACGTCCCGCATCGGGCAGCTGCGCCAGCACAGCGTGATCCCGCCGAGCCGCCGAACGCTGCTCGAGGTCTACGCCGCCGGCATCCGCGAGGATCTCGTGACGGCCGAAGGCCGGCTCATGCCGCTCGGGCTCTTCCACCCGCGCGACCTCGCGGTGCCCGTGGGCGCGCTCTCGTACGGCCAGCGCCGACGGCTCGAGCTCGCGCTGCTCGTGAGCGAGCCGCACGAGCTGCTGCTGCTCGACGAGCCGACGAACCACCTCTCGCCCGACCTCGTCGAAGACCTCGAGGCCGCACTCGAGACCTTCGCCGGTGCGGTCGTGCTCGTGTCGCACGACCGGCTGCTGCGCGAGCGCTTCGGGGGTGAGCACTTGCGGTTGCCCGGGTGAGGGTGCGGCGGTGGGCTCGCCACGACGATCCCGCGCCACGACTTCGGAGATCGCCACGGTATCGGACCGAACCCGTCGGGCGGCTCCGAAGTCGTGGCGATCTCCGATCGTGCGGGGTGCGTCTCAGCTGCTCGCCGGGCCGGATGCCGGAGCCCACGCGAACCCGTCGGGATCGACGAACGCCGCGGCATCCCCGTTGATCTCGACGCGGTGCGAGCCGCTGCCGTCGGCCGCGACGCCCACGGTCTTCGCGAGGGCTCGGCGCTTGTAGAGGCCGAGTCCGATGGGGCTGCCGTCGATCGCGAAGTCGACGTAGCCGCCGATGCTCTTCGCGACCGTGAGCCCGCGGTCGCTGTAGAAGCGCTTGCTCGCGGCGACGTCGTCGGCGCCGATCAGCAGCACGACGTGCTCGATGCGATGCGTCGCGGGCCCGGTGTCCTTCTTCGCCTCGCTCGCGAGCTGCCAGACCGTGCCGTCGGGCGCCTGCACGACCCCGCCGAAGCCCCAGAGCGACTTCTCGGCGGGCTTCAGCACGGTGGCGCCGGCGGCGACCGCCGCGTCGAGCAGGTGCACGACCTCGGCCGGCTGGGCGACGATGAGCGACATCGTGAATCCGCGGAAGCCGCTCGACGGGACCTCCGTCTGCCTGAGCCGCAGCCGTTCGCCGAGCCCGAAGGCCTCGTCGTAGAAGCGGGCGGCCGACTCAGGGTCTGTGACCTCGAGGGTGACCGAGCCGATCGACGTGAGCTGATCCTGGTCGGTGTTCATGTGGCACACGATTCCCGCGCGTGCGGTCGGCGTCAACCCCGCGCGTGCGAGGCGAGCCAGCCCCTAAGCGGTCGGAAGCCCGGCCGCCGACGCCTGCCGCCGCGCGTAGAACTCGCGCACCCGGTTGCGGTTGCCGCAGTCGGCCGAGACGCACCATCGGCGGTTGTGCCGCGGCGAGTGGTCGAGGAACACCCAGCCGCATTCGGCGTCGGAGCAGATCGCGAGCAGTTCGAGGTCGTCGCGCTGCAGGAGTTCGACGGCCGCGAGCGCGATGCGCCGGCGCAGCAGCGCGAGGTCGACGGGGAACGCCCAGCGCCACCCAACTCCGGCGCCCGTGCCGGCGCCGGTGCCGGTGCCGTCGGCGTCGGCATCGCGCACGAGCCGGCCGGCCCCGACGGCCTCGGCATGGGCGGTCGCGATCGGGTCGGCCGAACCGCCCTCGTAGCAGGCCGCGAAGAGCGCCTCGCGCAGCTCGACGACGTGGGCGGCCTCGGCCGCGGCCTCAGCCGGGTGCGACCCGGCGAGCGCGTCGAGCGCGGCCGCCTCGTCGTCGTCGATGAGGCCGAGCTGGTGCGCCCATCGGCGCACGTCGTCGTAGTGACCCAGGTGCTCGAGCAGGCGCTCGTCGCTCAGGCGCCACGACACCGTGTTGACGAGGTCGAGCGCGACGGCGCCGCCGATCTGCGCGAAGGTGTCGCGCCTGACGTACGGCGCGGTGGTGACGGCCATGCATCGAGACTAATGGATGAATCTGACTTTACGCATTCGGTGCGCTCTGCCAAGGTGTAACGCATGCTTGTTCGATCTCCCATTAGTCGGCGCGCGCCGCTGCCGGCAGACTTCTCCCGACTGTGGCTCGCCCAGGGAGCCGGCGTCGCCGCCGCCCAGGTCGCCGAGCTCGCGCTGCCGCTGCTCGCGGTGCTCGTGCTGAACGCCTCGGCGCTCGAGCTCGGGCTGCTCGGCGTCGCGCGGTGGCTGCCCTTCCTGCTGCTCGCCCTCCCCCTCGGTGTGCTCGTCGACCGGCACCGGCGGCGTCCGATGATCGTCACGGCCGACTGGGGGCGCGCCGCGCTCACCGTCGCGATCATCGTGGCCGCGATCGGCGGCCTGCTCACGATGCCGGCGCTGCTCGTGCTCGCGACGGCGATCGGATGCTTCACGGTGCTGTTCGAGGTGAGCTACCAGTCGATCGTGCCGAGCGTCGTGCCGCCCTCGGGGCTCGAGCGCGCGAACTCGCGCCTCGCGGCGACGGCCGCGGCCGTGCAGGTCGGCGGCCCGGGTCTCGGCGGCCTGCTCGTGCACCTCCTCTCCGCCCCGTTCGCCCTGCTCGCCACCGCGGTCGGGTACGTCGTCTCGGCGGTGTCGGTCGCCGGCATCCGCGCACCCGAGACGCCGTCGGCCCGGCGCGGCCGGTTCACGACCGAACTCCGCGAGGGGCTGTCGTTCGTGAGGCGCGACGAGTTCCTCGTCGCGAACCTCGGGTTCTCGGCCCTCTACAACCCGTTCAGCCAATGGATCATGGTGCTCTTCGTCCTGCACGCCGTCGACACGCTGGGCTTCGACGCCGCGCAGCTCGGCCTCGTGCTCGCGATCGGCGCCGCGGGTGCGCTCGTCGGCTCGATGCTCGCGGGGCCGGCGACCCGCCGCTTCAGGGCGGGCCCCGTGATCATGTGCTGCGCGATCGCGAACTGCGCGCTGCTCATGCTGATTCCGGTGGTGGATGCCTCGTGGGGCATCCCGCTCGCCGTGCTCGTGCTCGGCTCGGTGTTCGCGGTGAGCGGCGCGGCGTCGGCGATGTCGAGCGTGATCCTGACGACGGTGCGCCAGCTGCGCACCCCCGACCACATGCTGGGGCGGGTGAACGCGAGCATGCGCTGGGTCTCGTTCGGCACGATCGCGTTCGGCGCCGCACTCGGCGGCGTGGTCGGCGAACTCGTCGGCACGCGCCTCGGCCTCGTCTTCGGGGTGGTGCTCACCTTCGCCTCGGTGATCTGGGTGGCCCGGTCCCCGCTGCCGCTGATCGGCGACCCGGCCGAGCTCGCGATCCCCGAGCGGCGCGAGCCCGCGGCGGCGGCCTCCACGTCGGCGTCGGGCGCCCGCTCCTGACCCGCCCGAACCGCGCGCGTCAGCGCCGCGAGCGGATCGGCGCCTCGGGGTCGATCGCCGCGAGCGCCTGCTCGAGCGCCTCGGCGAGCGCGCCCACCCCGTCGGCGCCGACCGGAGCGAACTCCCGGTCGATCGCGGGCAGGTACGCCCTGGCTCCGGCGAGGAACCGGCGGCGACCGTCGGCGGTGAGCACGGCGAACGCCGATCGCCCGTCGTCGGGGTTCACCTCGCGGGCCACGAGGCCCGCGGCGACGAGCTCGTCGACGAGTCGGCTCACCCGGGTGCGGCTGAGCACCACCCGCTCGGCGAGCTGCCCCATCGTCAGCCGGCCACCCGCGTCGTTGAGCTCGAGCAGCACGTCGTACCAGCTGAGCGGCAGCCCTCCCCCGTCGGCGACGGCACGCTCGAGCCGGGGCAGCACGGCCGCGTGCAGGCGCAACAGGGACTCCCAGGCACGTTCGGCATCGCTCGACATGCCTCGACTCTAGCAGTTGCGTGCGTGCGCACACATATGCCAGACTCGCTCACCTCAGTTATGTGCGTCCGCACACACTTGAAAGGATCGAGCTCATGACCACGCTCCTGCACGTCTCCGCCTCGCCGCGCGGCGACGCCTCGCACTCGCTCGAGATCGCCCGGGCATTCGTCGAGTCGTTCGAGGCGACCTCGCCCGCGGCATCCGTCGAGCACTGGGATCTCTGGGACGGTTCGCTGCCCGCCTTCGGCCCCGACGGGGCCGGCGCGAAGATGCGGGTCTTCGCGGGCGACGAGCCCGAGGGCGCCGAGGAGCTCGCATGGCACCGCGCCCGCCTCGCGTTCGAGCGGTTCGCCGCCGCCGACCTCTACCTGTTCAGCCTGCCGATGTGGAACTCGGGCGTGCCGTACATCGCGAAGCAGTTCATCGACGTGGTGAGCCAGCCCGGCTGGGTGTTCGGCTTCGACGGCGAGACCGGTTACTCGGGCCTGCTCGAGGGCAAGCGCGCCGCGGTCGTCTACACGAGCGCGGTCTACGGCGAGGGGCGGCCGCCGGCGTTCGGCGCCGACTTCCAGCAGCCGTTCTTCGACGGCTGGCTGCGCTGGGCGGGCGTCGACGAGATCGACGCGATCGAGTTCCGGCCGAACCTCGCGATCGCCGATGCCGAGCCGGGCCGCCTCGCCGCCCTCGCCGAAGCCCGCCGGCTGGGCGCCGAGTTCGGCCGCGACGGGCGCGCCGCAGCGGCCTGACGGCGACGGGGCGACGCCCACCGTTCGTTCCGGGGGTTCTCCCGATACCGCCCACCCGCGCGCATCCGCTTGGCTCGAGACATGTCTCTCGTCACCTTCCTGCGCGGGTGGGCGGCCGTCGCCGTCGGCTGCCTGCCGCTCTTCGCCCTCATGCTCACGCCCCAGCTCATGCGCAGTCGCGCGGGCAGCGAGTCGCTGCTCATGATCGGGATGCCACTGCTCCTCACCCTGCTCGTCGCCGCGATCGTGCTCGCGCCCGTGCTCAACGCGATGGCGGCACCGCTCGCCGGCCGCTGGGAGCCGCGCACCGCGCTGCGAGCGACGCGCGAGGTGTGGCGCCGTCGCGCCGGGCAGGCGTGGCTGGCGCTCGGCGCCCTCGTGGTCGTCTACGGCGCAGGGCAGGCGATCGGCTACGCCGCCGGAGAGGCGGTGCCCTACGTGCACGACAACCCGGCGAGCGCGACCGACCCGTCGGCGCCGCTGTGGATCATCGACTACCCCGCGTACGCGCTGCAGGCGATCGTGCTCTACGCGTTCACGACGCTCGCGATCGCGATCTACGCGGCACGGCTGCGCGCGCTGGCCGCCGGGCTGGCCCGGCCCGCGACCGAAGAGGTGTCGAGCCCCACCTTCGCCGGTTGAGGAGCGAGCGACGAAGGAGCACGCGTCTCGAAACCTCGTGAGCCGGTCTCGAGACTCGGTCGCCGGGAATCTGCTCGGGCTGTGCCAGTTCCGCCTCATCGTGAGGGGAACTGGCACAGCCTGAACGGGGACCGTCGCCGGGTCTCGATACGCGTCGTCGCTGCGCGCCGGCGCTACTCGACCACCGGGGCTCCTCGATCGTCGCGGCTCCACTCGACCCGGGGCTCCTCGATCGTCGAGGCCCTACTCGACCACCGGGGCTCCTCGATCGTCGAGGCCCTACTCGGCCGCGGGTGCCGGCGGCACGTACACGGCGAGGCGCTCGCGCAGCGAGCCGGCGTGCAGCTCGAAGAGGTGCCCGTCGTCGTCGTAGAAGTAGATCGATTCCCCCTCGCCCTCGACGCGCGAGCGCGGCGGGCGGAGGTCGAGGCCGAGCTCGGCGACCGTCGCGCGGAGCCCGGGCAGGTCGGCCCGCTCGACCTGGAACGCGACGTGGTTGTAGCTGCGCGGCAGCCCGCCGTCGCCGAGCATCGTCGCCACCCAGGTCGCCGCTTCGCCCTCGCCGACGAGGAAGAAGCGCTCCTCCGAGAGCGAGAACGTGTCGCTGCCGCTGTCGTAGACGCGCACCGCGCCGAGCACGGCGGTGAGGATGCGTTCCATGCGGTCGAGGTCGCGCACGATGAAGGTCACATGGCTGAGGCCGCTGCTGGTCACCGCGTCAGACTACCCGCGGCCCACGGCCGCACGGCTCGGCGCACCGCGGCCAATAGGCTGAACGCGGTCGACGTCGGGAGAGACATGCTGGTGAGCTGGGCTGCGGTATTCGCGGTGGCGCTCGTCGAGCTCGGGATGGCCCTGACGCCCGGCCCGAACATGGTGCACCTGGCGGCGCGCTCGATCAGCCAGGGCACCCGTGCCGGGCTGGTCGCGCTGTCGGGCACGGCGGTCGGCTTCGTGGTCTATCTCGCGGCCGCGGCCTTCGGCCTCGCGGCGCTGTTCGCGGCGGTGCCCGCAGCGTTCCTCGTGGTGAAGATCGCCGGGGCGGTCTACCTCGGCTGGCTCGCCTGGCAGATGCTGCGGCCGGGCGGCCGATCGGCGTTCGACCCGGCCGAGGTCGCCCCGATCCGGCCCGCGCGGCTGTTCGGCATGGGCCTCGTCACGAACCTCCTGAACCCCAAGATCGCGCTGCTCTACGCGGCGATCCTGCCGCAGTTCATCGACGCCTCGCAGCCGGTGTGGCCCCAGTTCCTCGTGCTCGGCGCCGTGCAGATCGTCGTCGGCGTCACCGTGAACGGGCTCGTCGTCCTGAGCGCCGGCCGGCTCGCCGGCTTCCTGCGGGCGCGGCCCCTGGCGATGCGACTGCAGCGGTGGGTGTCGGGCACCGTGCTGGCCGGCTTCGCCGTCAAGCTCGCGGTCGAGCGGCAGCCCGCCGCCTGACGGAGCCGCCCGACGGAGCCGCCTGACGGCCCGCCCGGCGAGATTCGGTGCTGGCCCGGGTGAGCGCACGCCCGCGCCGCACTAGCCTGAGCGCGCCCGAGCGAGCGTCAGGGGGCTGCGCATGACCGAGTACACCGACATCAGCGAGGTGTCGAGGGGGCTCTTCGTCTTCATCCCGGGGCTGCCGCCGCGCACCCTGAAGGCGCGGGCCCCGTGGCAGACGCTGGTCGACCGCCTGCGCAACGACCTCGAGCCGACGTGGCGGGTGGAGGTGTTCGAGCACGAGCTCACGGCCACCTCGCGCGAGGACCTCGACGACGTCGTGCGGCGGCTCGCCGCGCAGTTGCGCGACTGGACGGGCGAGCTCTCGACCGACGTCGAGCCGCCCGACGGCATCATCCTCGCGGGGCACAGCTTCGGAGGCATCCTCGCGCGGGCCGCCTACCTGCTCGACGCCCAGGTGCCCGACGCGGCGAAGCCCGACGGCGCCGGGGCCGACCCGACGACGACCGACGACACGAAGACCGGCACGGTGGCCGCAGCAGCGACCCACGCCGCCGCCCGCGACGCGACGCACCCGTGGACCGGGCTCGTGAAGCGCATCGTGCTGCTCGGCAGCCCGAACTCGGGGTACCGCGTCAACGCCCGCAAGACTCCCCTGCGCTGGCGGCTCGCCTACGCGCTCGCCACCCCGTTCTTCGACTTCACCTTCGAGAAGGTGATGGCGGGCGGCTACTGGATCACCGACCTGCGCCTGCGGTGGCTCGAGGCGTTCCGGTCGACGAGCGATCGGCCACGGGTCATCCAGATTCTCGGCACTTCGGACCCCCTCGTGACGCACACCGACGTGATCGACCAGAAGTTCATGCCGCACGCGAAGGTCTACGAGATCCCGAACGCCGACCATGTCGGGCTGATCGACGTCGACGCGGCGCGCGATCCGAACCGTCGCTACCGGCAGCTGAAGGACGCCATCCTCGGCCGGCCCGACGAGACCGTCGACGACGAGCGACCCCGCACCCCCGGCGCGACGGCGTTCGTCCTGCACGGCATCCGTGCCTCGGCGCTCGGCACCTGGGTCGAAGACCTGGGCGCCGACTTCGCCGAGGCGACGAAGCAGGTGGAGGGCGAGGAGACCCTCGTCATCAACCCCGACACCGGGTACTTCAGCGCGCTGGAGTTCGCGCTGCCGGGCACGCGTCGTCGCAAGGTGCACGAGTTCCTACGGCTCTACGGCGAGGCGTATGCGACGCGCGATCCCGAGCGGTTCGTCTTCGCGGGCCACTCGAACGGCACGTACATGATGGCGCAGTCGCTCGATCGCGTGCCCTCGATGCGGTTCAGGCGCATCTACCTCGCCGGCACGGTGCTGCCGCGGAGCTACGACTGGCAGCGCGTGTTCGAGAACGAGCAGATCGGCCATCGCGGCGACCGGTGGGAGGCGGGCGAGGTGCGCATCGACCGCGCCACCCGGGACGTGCCCGTGGGTATCCTCTGCTCGTGGCTGCGCGGACTCGGCAGCGCCGACGTCGGCACCGCCGGGGTCGACGGCTTCGAGAACATCTCGGGGCGTGCGATCGACCAGCAGCGACGGGTGCCGGGCGGCCACGGCGCGGCGCTCAAGCACGCCGAGCAGCTGCGGGAGATCGCGGGCTACCTCACCCAGGAGTCGGTCGCGGTGGATCGCGCGTCGCGACGCGCATCGGCCGCGACCACGACCGCGCCGTCGTCGGGCACGCAGACCACCGCAGCAGCGAAGGCGGCACCGCGGATGACTCCCGCAACCGCCGCGCCCGCGGACGGGCCCGCAACCGCCGCGCCCGAATCGCCCGACGCGCCCGGCACTGAGAAGCCTGGGCCGAGGCTCGGCGAGCGCCTCTTCAACGGCGCGAGCCGCTTCGTCGGGCTGCGCCCCATCGCGTGGATCCTGCTGCTCGGGCTCGCCGCCCTCGCCGCGATCGGGCTCGTCAAGCTCGGCCGGGCGAAGGGCCCGAAGGTCGCGATCGGCACTGGAGCCGCCGCGGGCGTCGGCTTCTGGGCGCTCCTGCGCTCGATCTGACTCGCGAGCGAGCCCGAGGCAAGAGACCTCGGAACAGCCCTCCAGCGTCTGCGAGCTGGGGGGGGGTTCGCGGCCGGAGCGGGTGTGGTCATGTGGCCATGTGGTCGCGCAACCTGTGGTCAAGTGGCCATGTGGTCGCGCGACGTGTGGTCATGTGGTCGCGTGGTCGCGTCGCCGGCCCGGACCCGCCCCGCCACGCCCGGCCCCGCCGAGCATGCGCGGGATCGCTGCGGCCGAGGCGCTGATCCGAGACGGTGCCGTCACGGCCCGGTCGTGCAGGTCTCGAATCCGCTCGTCGCCTCCGAGAGCAGCGTGCCGCCGATGCCGATGCCTCCGTTGCTCGGCGCGCTCAGCGGGTTGAAGTTGTTCACGTGGTTCTCGACGGCCGGCGTCGCGGTCTGCCCCAGCGCCAGCCCCTCGATGCCGAAGTCGTTCACGGAGGGGTCGGAAGAGGTCTTCGCGAGGTCGATCCCGGGCATGGTCGGCCCGAACACCGAGCTGCCCGCCGTCTTGTTGCCGGCGATCGCCAGGCACAGCTCTGACGCGGTGTCGATCGGCCGCCCCGACTGCGCGAAGATGCCCGAGAAGTCGCCACCGGTCGGCGCACTCACGGTGTTGTTCTTCACCTGCGCCACGACGTCGCCGGCGCCGAGCGCGCGCACCGCCACACCCGACCCGCTCGTCTGGCTCACGGTGTTTTCCAGGACCTGCGCCGTGAGCGAGGCCCCGACGCCGTTGAGCGAGTCGGCGCGCGCCTCGATGCCCGGGCACCCGGCACCGTTGTCCGCCTCGATCACGTTGGCGTTGATCTGCGCCGCCACGTCGGCTGCGCCGCTCGCCGAGACGATGATCGCCCGGCAGTCGACGTGCCGGATCGGGGCGCCGACGCTGGCGCCGTTGCCCGACACCTGGAAGTTGCCCTGCGCGGCGCCGGACACGTCGATGGCCGCGAACGCATCGGGCTGGTGGCCGAACCCTCCTGTGCCGCCGTCCATGCTGTTGGCGTTCACGGCGACGACCTTCGCCAGATCACCCGGTGCGCCGAGCGTCGACGGCACGGCGCCGAAGGTGTTGCCGCCGATCACCTGGATTCCGTTCCCGGCACGGAAGCCCGAGATGGTGTTCGCCACGATGGTCGCCGAGTTGATCGCGGCCGCACCGGTCGAGCTGCCGGTCGCCGACACGACGATGGCCGAGCCGGGCGTGAGCTCGTCACCGGCGTCGGAGATGCGGTTGCCTCCGATCGACGCCGACGAGATGGTGCCGGCCCGGTTCGCGATCGAGATACCGGATGCCTCGTTCAGCTCGAGCACGCTGTTCGTGATCTGGACGGCTCCCGTGAGGTTGGTGAGGTTCGCCGAGTCGAACGCGATGCCATCTTCGCCGTCGGCGTCGCCCGCCCCGGTGATGGTGCCGGAGACGAACGAGAACCCGGCGACACCGGTGCCCACGACACCGTTGCCGGCGCTGTTCTCGATGCGCATGTTGCGGAGCGAGACATCCGCGGTGTTGGTGAGGTCGATCGCATTGCCCGTGGCGGCCGAGATCGTGCCGCCCGAGGCATCCCCGCCCTGTACCGTGCTGCCGGCGCCCGTGACGTGCAGGCCGCCCTCCGTGCCCGTGCCGGCCAGCCTAATGCCCGAGGGGGCCCCGTTCGAGGAGATGCGCTCGAACGTGACGTCGTCGGCCCCGATACCGGTCAGCGCGATCGAGAGCGCAGTACCGGTCGTGCTCGTGAGCCGGTTGCCCGTGCCGGTGACGACGACGGTTCCTGAGAGGGCGACGTCGAGGGGTACCCCGCTCGTCGTCGCGACATCGAGGCCGCCGCCGGTGATCGAGAGACGGTGCCCGCCGGAGGAGGCGAACTTGACGCCGGGATAGACGCCCGTCTCGAGATGCTTCGACGCCCCCGAGAGCACGGTGGCGCCGCCGGTGTTGTTCTCGACGATGACGCCGCCGCCCGCGTCGCTGCCGTCGGTGATCGACCCCGAGAGCGTGACGGTGCCGCCAGTGCGGTTCTGGATGTCGACACTCGTGGTCGCGGGTCCGTCGGTGATCGAGCCGCCGTACGAGATGTCGCCGCTGCCGCCGCGCACCCGGAACGGGGTGAGCCCGCTGGGCCCCGCGGAGAGCTCACCGGCCGCCGCCGAGAACGTGCCCGTGCCGATCTGGTCGATGTTGATGCCGTACACGCTGCTCTTCGTCGACGTCACATTGTCGAACGAGAGCGACGAACCCGCCGACGCGCCGACGTGCACCGCCGGCCCGTTGGTCGCGGAGATGCTCGCGTTCGCGCTCGCCGGCACGGTCACCGGACCGGTCAGGTTGAGGCTGAACCCCGCCTGGCTCGCGTCCTTCGTGCTGATGAAGAGATCGCCGAACGCGACGGCGCCCGTCGTCTGCTGCAGGTTGACGCCGCCGCCGTTCGACACACCGGTGACGAAGACCCGGTCGATCTGGCTGCCTTCGAGGTTGGACAGCCGCGCGAGGAATCCCCACCCGGTCCCCCGGGTCTGGATCTTCACGCTGGCCGCCGGGTCGAACACGACCTTCTCAGTGGAGTCGACGAACACTCCGAAGCCGGCGACGTCGACGTCGAGGTCGCCGATCCGGCTCGTGCCGGTCACGCCCTGCAGCGCCAGCCCGATGCCACCGGAGACGTCGTCGACGATGCGCACGTCGTCGACGGTCACGTCACCGGCCGGATCGCCGACGATGTCGACGACGCCGATGCCGCCGCCCGCGGTGACGGGGTGCACCTCGAGCCCGGCGACGCGGTTGCCGACGCCGAGTCCGACGACGTACGTGCCCGAGTCCATGGTGATCGTCGGCCGCTTCGCCGGGTCGCCGTGGTGCAGGGTGCGGCCGTCGACCACGAGATCGGATGCCTCGCCGATGAGTTGCTGGTCGTCGTCGAGCGCGATCGCGATCGAGTATCCGGTCGTGGTGCCGTCGCCCTTGAAGACGAAGATGTCGTCGCCCGCGCTGCTCGCCGTCGCGGCCTGCGCGATCGTGTCGAACGGCGCGGTGGAGGTGCCGACGTCGCCGTCGGCCGAGTTGTCGACGTACCAGACGCAACCGGTGATGCCGATGATCACCGTGCCGACGTCGGTGAGCGGGGCCACGTCGCCCTGGTCGGTGACGGTGTAGTCGAAGCTGTCGATCCCGATGTCGCATCCGGCCGGCGGCGAGTAGATGATGTCGCCGTCGGCCTCGATCACGACGCTCCCGCCGAACTGAGTCGTGAACGTTCCGGGCACGAGCGCGAGCACCGTGCCGGGGTCGGCGTCGGTGTCGCCGAAGAGCACGCTGCCCGACACCACACGATGCGGGCCGGCGACGGTCGGGGCGCCGTCGGTCGGGTCGTCGATCACGAAGGTCGTGTTGCCGATCGCCGCGTCGCGCCCCTCGAAGGAGTCGTCGTCGGCGATCGGGGCGTCGGCGACGCACGTCACCGCGACCGAGACCTGCGCGTTCGCGCCGCCCGGGGTGAGGGTGTAGCTGAACACGTCGGGCGCATCACCGGGCGGGGTGTTGCAGTACCCCGTGTGGGGCTCGTAGGTGAGCCCGGTGCCGCCGCCCGTGATGACGACCGTGCCGTGCGCGGGCTGCCCGACGCTCGTGATGCTGCGTGGCCCGCCGTCGGCATCGGGGTCGTTCGCCAGCACGTCGATCGCCGTGGCGGAGGCATCCTCGCTGATCGTGACCTCGTCGTCGACGGCGTCGGGCAGGTCGTCGACGCAGGTGACGGTCACCTTCACCGTCGTGGTCGATCCACCGGGTGCGAGCGTGTAGGTGAACTCGTCGGTCGTGGTGCCGGGCGGGTCGTTGCAGTACGCGGGGTCGGGTTCGTAGGTGACGGATGCCTCGTCGCCGGCGATCTCGACCGTGCCGTGTGCGGCGTCGCCGACCTGGTCGATCGAGATCGGTCCGCCGTCGGGGTCGGTGTCGTTGGCGAGCACGTCGATGGTGGTGGGCCCGCTGTCCTCCTCGACCGTCGCGGTGTCGGCGACCGCGGTCGGCGGCACGTCCTCGACGACGTCGGCCACGTGGATCGTGAACACCTCCTCGCGGCTGCCTCCATACCCGTCGGTGCCGCGCACCCGGATCGAGTAGCTCTGCTTCGCCTCGTAGTCGAAGCTCGCGGCGGTCTTCAGGGTCGAGCCGGTGATGGTGAACGAGGCGTTGTCGTCGCTGCCGGCGCCGCTCACGAGCGCGAACGCGGGCGTCGCCGCGGGGTCGCCGTCGACGAGGCCGAGGGTGCCGACGACGGTGCCGGCGGGTTCGTTCTCGAGCACGTCGTCGTTCGAGAGCGTGAGGTCGCTCGGGTTCTGGTTGCCGATCACGTACCGACGCTCACCGCTGAGGCATGCGGTCGACGAGCTCACCCGGCGCAGCACGCCCGAGCTCGGGGCGCAGAAGTACGCGACCTGGCCGGTCGTACTCGGCACGACGAGCATCGTGCCCGCCGGCTTCGTTCCGGTGCACGACTTCGCCGAGGTGAAGCGGCGCACCGATCCCTCGGGTTGGATGCAGAGCGTGGTCGGGCCGGGCCAGATTGCCACCGCCGTCTCCTGCTTCTGCCGGCAGTCGCCCGGGCTCGCGGCCGCGCGCAGCAGGCCGTTCGACTTCTGTGCGCAGGCGTAGCGCAGCTGCGTCTCGCTGTCGACGGCGAAGGCGACCGACGGGGTCGCCAGCGCGAGGATCATCGCGACGACGCTGAACAGCACGAACGCGAGCCGGATCGCCGGGGCGATCGGGTGGGTCGCTTCGGCAGTGCGCGGGTGAGACGCAGTGGACATGGAGCCCTCCTCGGGCGGCACCATCGCCGTCGATCCGCGACCGTCGGGCTCGGCGCGGAACTGACCCAACACTCGACCCGTCGCGCCCGATCCGCCAGCCCCGCGAACGGGGAGCCCACGAACGGGGGTGCCGGGTCGTTGTGCGCGGCGCCCGACCGGAGGATGCTGAGATCATGACCGATCGTGAGGATTTCTTGATTTGGCTGCAGCGCGACTTCGTGCGGGCCGAGCGGGCGATGTTCGACGGCGACGCCGGTCCGCGCCGGGCGATCTGGGCCGAGCAGGAGCCGGTCACCGTGCTCGGAGCCTGGCGCAACGTGTCGAACCACGCCGAGCTCGTCGAGGCGTTCGACGAGCTCTCGACGAGCTTCTCGAACTGCGCCGACTACGAGTTCGACCTGATCTCGTTCGAGGTGCTCGGCAACATGGCCTACACCGTGGGTTACGAACGCGTCGCCGCCTCGATCGACGGCGAGCCGCGCAGCTTCACGCTGCGCGCCACCCAGGTCTATCGCCGCAACGGCGACGGCTGGCGGGTCGTGCACCGTCATGCCGACCGGGTCGGGTAGCCGGGGTCGATCGTGACCACCACGGTGGAGGCCGACTACCTCGTGGTCGGCGCCGGCGCCATGGGCATGGCGTTCACCGACGCCCTCATCGACCACGCCGACGACGTACGGGTCGCGCTCGTCGACCGGCGCCACAGCGTCGGCGGGCACTGGCTCGAGGCCTACCCGTTCGTGCGCCTGCACCAGGCCTCCGCCCTCTACGGCGTGCCCTCGACCCTGCTCGGCGGCGGTCGCGTGCAGCACCGCGGGCCCGAGGCCGGGCTGCAGGAGCGGGCGACGAAGTCGGAGATCTGCGCGTACTTCGAGCGCGTGCTGGCCGACCGCATGCTCGAATCGGGCCGCGTCGAGTTCTTCCCGGGCTGCGAATACCTCGGCGACCATACCTTCGTGTCGCGGGTCTCGGGCGAGCAGTTCAGCGTGCCCGAGCACTGCCGCGTCGTCGACGCGCACTACCTCGCCCCGCGCGTGCCCGCCGAGGTGCCCCCGCCGTTCGAGGTCGACGACGACGCCCGGGTGATCCCGGTCAACGAGCTCGCGCACCTCGAGGAGGCGCCGAACCGGTACGTGATCGCCGGGTCTGGCAAGACCGCGACCGACGCGATCGTGTGGCTGCTCGGCCGCGGCGTCGACGCGGGCGACATCACCTGGGTGCGCCCCCGAGACCCGTGGATGGTGAACCGGGCCGCCCAGCAGCCGCTGCCCGAGGTGTTCCTCGGCATGGTCGCCGACATCATGGAGTCGGCCGACGACTCGGAGTCGCTCGAGCAGCTGTTCCTCCGGTTGGAGGAGGCCGGGGTCATGCTGCGCATCGACCGCTCGGTGATGCCCACCATGGCGAAGGCGCCCACGCTCGGCACGTGGGAGCTCGAACTGCTGCGCACGGTCGACGACGTCGTGCGGCTCGGCCACATCCGGCGGGCGGCGCGGGGGCGGCTCGACTTCGCCGGCGACTCGGTCGCGATCACCGACGACGCCCTCGTCGTGCACTGCGCCGGCTCCGGGCTCATGTACCGGCCGCTCGTGCCGATCTGGTCGCCCGGCGCGATCACGCTCCAGCCGATCCGCGCGGGATTCCCATCGTTCGGCGGCGCGATCGCGGGCTACGTCGAGGCGACCCGCGACGACGACGAGGTCAAGAACCGGCTGGCCCCGCCGTCGCCCTACCCCGACTCGATGGCGGCGTGGGCGCGCATGATCGCCGTCGGCGGCCGCAACGCGGCGGCGTTCGGGGCGGAGCGCGACATCGCCGAGTGGGCCTCGACGGTGGCGACGAACCCGGCCCGCATCCCGCCCGGAACGCCCCGCTCAACGCAGCTCGACTCGGTGCTCGAGCGGCTGAAGGCCCACACGAAGACCGGCACCGCCCGTCTCGAGCAGCTCAGCACCGCCGGCTGAGTCGCCCTCCGGTGGTCGAGGAGCGCCCGACCCCGCCTGGTGGTCGAGTAGCGCCCGACGAAGGAGGACGCGTATCGAGACCCGGCGACCCGGCCTCGAGACCCTTGCCGCATCCCACCCACCGTCCGATACTCAAGACATGCGTCGTCTCGGGGCCCTACCGCCCGAACGTCGCCGGGGGGCGGGGTTCGTGCTCGCCGTGGCCGCGGCGGTCACGGGCCTGTCGGGGTGCGCGCTGCTGCCGGCGGCGATCGACGCCGACGCCCACGCCTTCGCGCGCGGCGAGGTGGCCGAGCTCTCGCGCGGGCTGTACGGCGAGGGATCCGACACCACGATCGAGCACTACGCCCGCGAGGCCGACGAGGCGCTGGCCGAGCACGCCTGGCCGGTGCTCATCGGCTACGAGGCGTACGCCGACGACGAGAGCGAGGCCGCGCCCGTCGGCCGGCTGGAGTTCCGCGTGGTCGTGCCGAGCGAGGGCTACGGCACCGACGATCACGTCGCGTGCTTCTGGTCGGAGTTCGACCTCTACGGCGTCGTGCCAGACCCGACCGCGAGCGACGCCGCGATCGCCCACGACCTCGACTGCCCGCCCGACGCGCAGCCGATCGACCCGCCGGTCGACACCGACCCCGTGCACGTCGTGCCCGACGGCGCCGAGGCGCTCGTCGTCGAGGTGCTCACCGGGGCACCGGCGAACGCGACGGCCGACGACCTCGTCGCCGAGGTGACCGAGCGGATGCCCCGGCCCACCGGCCCCTACGACGTGGCGTTCGAACCCGCCGCGGTCGTCGTCGACGGCGAGATCGGCTTCGCGATGGGCTCGGGCCATTCGTGCCTGCTCGTGAAGCGCACCGCGGCCGGCGTCGAGGTCGTGCACGCCCCGTCGATCCTGCTCGAACCGGGCGAGCTCGGCTGCCGACCCGAGACCGCCCTGCTGCCCGCCGACCAACTCCAGTCGCCGCACTGACGCAGCACTCGCGTCAGGCGATCGGGAGACCGCCACCCGAACTGGGGCGCTGACGCACCTCGTGGCATCGTCGCGGCGGCGACACAATGTGCGCATGGACACGATCCAGACCTCGGACGCCCAGACGGAGCCCGACACGTCTCGCGCACGGACGTCATTGGCGACTGGGATCTTCGCCGCGGCGGTGTATCTCGTGGCGAACCCGCTCATCTACTTGTTGCCGCTGACCGACTGGCTGCCGCCGGGGCCGTCCTCGGGCATGTTCGCGTATCTCACGCTGCCGATGCTGCTCTGCCTCGCATCGGCCGTGCTCGGAGTGGTCGCGATCATCACCGGCAGGGCGGCGCTGCGTCGGCCGACAGCGCGGGCATACGCCGGCGCGGGCATCGCCCTCGGCGTCGCCTCGCTCGCGCAGTCCGTCATCTACCTCGTACTGCTCGTGCTCGACTTCGCCGCTATGTGACCACCCCGCCGGTCGAGTAGCGACCGACGAATGAGCACCATCGGCGGTCACGTAGCGCCCGACGAAAGTGGAAGCGTATCGAGACCCGGTGACCAGGTCTCGATACGCTCCTTCGTCGCTACTCGACCACCGGTGGGCCGAGACGGGGTTACGCCGCGAGCGGCATCACCCCGGCGACGCCCACGACGAACTCCCCGTCGCGCACGTCGACCCGCACCGCTCCCCCGTCGCCCAGCGCACCGCTCACGAACAGGTCGCTGATGCGGTCGTCGATCTCGCGCTGGATGACCCGGCGCAGCGGCCGCGCACCGTACTCGGGCTCGGACCCGCGCTCGGCGAGCAGCGCCACCGCGGCATCGCTCGCCTCGAAGCCGACCTCGCGCGCCGCGAGCCGGTGCTCGGTGGCGCCGAGCATCAGGCGAACGATCTGCGCGAGCTGCGGCTGGTCGAGCTTCTGGAACAGCACGATCTCGTCGATGCGGTTCAGGAACTCGGGCCGCATGGCCTCGCGCACCTTGCCCATGACGCGCTGGCGCACGTCGTCGGCCGACGCGAAGCCCGAGGCATCCGAGCCTGCGACGAAGCCGAGCGCACCCGACCGCGACGCGAGGAACTCGCTGCCGAGGTTCGACGTCATCACGATGACCGTGTTGCGGAAGTCGACCGTGCGGCCCTGGCCGTCGGTGAGGCGTCCGTCGTCGAGCACCTGGAGCAGCAGGTTGAACACGTCGGGGTGCGCCTTCTCGATCTCGTCGAAGAGCACGATCGAGTACGGGTTGCGCCGCACGCGCTCGGTGAGCTGGCCGGCCTCGTCGTAGCCGACGTATCCGGGAGGGGCGCCGACGAGTCGCGAGACGGTGTGGCGTTCGCCGAACTCCGACATGTCGAAGCGAATGACGGATGCCTCGTCGTCGAACAGGCTCGCCGCGAGGGCCCGCGCCAGCTCGGTCTTGCCGACGCCCGTCGGCCCGAGGAAGAGGAACGACCCGACCGGTCGACGCGCGTCGCCCATGCCGGTGCGGCTGCGGCGCACGGCCTTCGCGACGGCGGTGACCGCGTCGTCCTGGCCGATGACGCGCGCGTGCAGTTCGCCCTCGAGGTCGCCGAGGCGCTCGCGCTCGGTCTCGGTGAGGCGGTTCACCGGGATGCCGGTGGCCCGCGAGATCACGCCCGCGATCTCGGCCTCGCCGATGACCGAGGCGTCGGATGCCGCGGCGCGACCCTGCTCGGTCGCCTCGTCGAGCTTCGACTGCACCTTCGACATCTCGTCGCGCAGGCGCGACGCCTCCTCGTAGTGCTCGGCCGCGACGGCCGCGTTCTTCTCCGCTTCGAGCTCGGCGAGGCGCGCCTGCAGCGCGGAGACATCCACCTTCACGCCGAGCTTCAGGCGCAGCCGCGCCCCCGCCTGGTCGATGAGGTCGATCGCCTTGTCGGGCAGCACGCGGTCGCTGAGGTAGCGGTCGCTGAGCTCGACCGCGGCGCGCAGCGCGGCGTCGGTGTAGCTGACGCCGTGGTGCTGCTCGTACGCGGGCTTGAGTCCGTGGAGGATCTGCACGGCGTCCTCGATCGACGGCTCGCCGACGCGCACCGGCTGGAAGCGGCGCTCGAGCGCCGGGTCCTTCTCGATCTTGCGGTACTCGTTGAGCGTGGTCGCACCGACGAGGTGCAGCTCGCCCCGCGCGAGGCGCGGCTTGAGGATGTTGCCCGCGTCCATTCCGCCGTCGCCCGCACCACCGGCGCCGACGACCGTGTGCA
Source organism: Agromyces sp. NPDC058064 (assembly GCF_042885275.1). Lineage (NCBI taxonomy): Bacteria > Bacillati > Actinomycetota > Actinomycetes > Micrococcales > Microbacteriaceae > Agromyces > Agromyces sp. NPDC058064. The sequence continues at coordinate 498,765 of NZ_JBHVSE010000001.1, forward strand.
CCTCGTCGATGAAGACGATGAGCTCGCCCGTATTGGCGGCGATCTCCTCCATCGTCTTGGTGAGGCGCTCCTCGAAGTCGCCGCGGTAGCGGGTGCCGGCGAGCATGCCGGGCATGTCGAGCGCGATGACGCGCTTGCCGAGCAGGGCCTCGGGCACGTTCTCCTCGACGATCGCGCGGGCGAGGCCCTCGACGATCGCCGTCTTGCCGACGCCGGCCTCGCCGACGAGCACGGGGTTGTTCTTCGTGCGGCGCGACAGGATCTCGATGGTCTGCTCGATCTCGTCGGCGCGCCCGATCACCGGGTCGAGCTCGCCGTTCGCGGCCCGCTCGGTGAGGTCCATGCCGAACTTGTCGAGCATCGGCGTCTCGGACTCTGCTTCCGTCGGTCGAGTAGGCGCGCCAGCGCCGTATCGAGACCCGTCTTGGTCCTCGGTCTGTCCCTCGAAGTCCTCACGCATCCCCTGCGTCAGCGCCTCAGCCGTCACCCCAGCCCGAGCCAATACCTGCCCGGCAGGCGCATCCTGCCCCAGCACCAACGCGAAGAACAGGTGCTCCGGATCGATGTACGTCGCACCCGACGACCGCGCCACCTGGTAGCTGTGGAACAGCGCGCGGCTCGCCGACGGCGTGATCGTCGCAGCATTGATGTCGGCGATCTCGGATGCCGCGGGCAGACGCGCCTCGGTCGCGGTGATGATCCGCTCGGGGCTCGCCCCGATGCGGCGGATCGCCTGCTGCACGCTCTCGTCCTCGACGATCACGCGCAGGATGTGCAGGGCGTCGAGCTCGGTCTGCCCGCGCTCGAGGGCGAACCGCCCCGCCTGCTGAAGAATGCTCTGGGTACGCGCGGTAAGGAACCGGCTGAGGTCGATCGACCGCGCCTGTCGCGCCTGCTCACCCGCGAGGTATCGGGCGAGGAACTCGTCGAACGAGCTCGCGCCTGCCTCGTTGAAGTCGTTGGGCACCTGGCCTCCTGGTTGAAGTTGAGTGTGGTTCGCTCAAGTTCAACGCCCAGGAGACGTCTGTATTCCCGTGCAACAGGCCGTGCGCAATGGTCCCTTGCCTCGAAGGGCTAATCTCTCGCGGAGGGCCTACGCTCGCGGCATCCAGTACGTCGCGGCGTACAGCCTGAACACCGACTGCCCCAGGAGAAGGACCTGATAGGAAGTGAGGGCAATAGACACGGCTTCGATCGAGGTTCTGAGCGTGTCAAGATTCCCCGGGAGGTCGATTCCGGTCGCGAACGCACCAAGGGTGGCGGGTATCGCAAGCTGGAGTACCGCTAGACCCGTCGCAAGAATCCCAACTAACACGGTCCAGAAGAGTTGCGTCGTCAGCCGGTAGACGTGCCAACGCTCGTCCGTTTTTGAGAACTTCGGGTCATTCTTCAGGTTGATAGCGCGAGGCCAAAAGAACATTGCCATAGTCACGCTCAGTGCCGTAAACACGGCATTGGCGGCGAGTACTGCGGCACCAGGGTCACCCGTCCCAGCCTCGTCTCCAGCGAGCGAGGCGGACGTTGCGTAGATCCCTCCCACGATCGCTGCGGCGAGCAGCCAAAACAACTGGAGCCATGCGATTCCGGGCTTGGCGATTGCTGGAGGGGCCTCGGAAAAGAACTGCTCTCGAACGATCTGGAGGAGCGATACTCCATTCATCTGTCCCAGCCCTTCTACGTGAGGGTGGACAGTATCTCAGCGCCCACCGACGCGTTGATTGGGAGTCGCTGTTGAGCGTCCTGCAGAAACTCAGCGCAGGCTTCGGCGAACTCGCGGTCGGTGGGCCGATACGCGCTTGTGGCCCCAGCATTCGCACCGAACGGGTAGATGAGCGTGGGTGCGGAATCGTCGACAGCGACCCCGAACGAACGTTGGCGGCCTCCTCTCGTCTTGAACGCGACGGTTGCCGTCCACCCATTGTTCATCGCTTGCCCACCGGTAACCCCCGAATCTTCAACGAGGGGGGCATTCGACAGGAAGCCGAACACGGTCGCACGGTCTGGCCCATCGTTACCAATCAGTCGATTCAACGTAAGGCTGCCGCGCGGCTTCACCACGATTCTCACATCCGCGTGAACTCCATTCACCTCGATCGCTTGCGTCGAAGCTCCGGGTCGCTTTGGCGCGTCGAATCTCAGCTCCTGTACCTGAACTTGGTTCGCCCAGGCAGTAACAGCGGACCACTCCGCAACCGGGCCGAGCTTCACTGTAAGGTCGCCGAATCGGGAACGAATCGCATTCACCAGGTGACCTTGAAGTGTGCTAAACGCGGTGGCCAGACTCGCGCGCTCGTTCAGCCAGTAAGCCTCATGACCATCGGGCGGGTATACAAACATCGAGCGAACGACCGTCTCGTTCGACTCGTCAGCTTCGAATGGGACTTGATTCCCATTTCGCTGATGAAGCGTGCCCGCGATACCCGAACGACCGACACCAAACTCGACCAACGTGAAGTTGGCATATGGGTACAGGGTGCGGACGCGAAGAGTCCTGGAGTCATCATCGTCGCCGTCCAGCGGGACGAGGCTCGGACCCTCGAGTCTGGCCAGCGCACCGTCTATTACTTCACGAAGCGTGCCGCCCGAGCCGTCAACGTCCCCGATTGGCCTTCGTTCGCCCCCGCGCTGGTACCTCGGATGCAGCCAAAGGGCGTAGGGAGCCATCGTGTACGTCGCCAATTCATTGGTTCCTTTCGTTATCTCTGACGATATGGGGCAATCCGGCAGCAGCCTCTGGCGACACGACCCCAAATTGGGGGTGGTGCGGTACTCCTACTTTGTCTCCTCTACGCGCCATTGACGCACCCCGCCCACCGGCGTAGACCTGAGGCAGCCCGAGAAGGAGGTGCCGTCATGGCGAAGGATCTCTTGGTCACCCTCGAGGATCAGCCCGGCGAGGGGGCCCGACTCGGCGAAGCGCTCGGCAATGCAGGCGTCAACATCGAGGGCCTCTGCGCGCTCATGGAGGGCGGGCGGGGCGCCGTCCACATCCTCGTCGAAGACGTCGCGGGCGCCAGGGCCGCGCTCGAGAAGGCCGGTATCGCGGTCGATGCCGAGACCGACGTCATCGTCAGTCCGGCGCTGCCCGAGCCCGACCTGGACACGCCAGGCGTGTTCGGTGGGATGGCTCGCGCCCTCGCCGAGGCGGGAATCAACATCTCGCTCGTCTACGTGGCATCCCGAAACCGGGTCGTGCTCGCGACGGATGACAACCAGCAGGCCACACGGCTGCTGCAGTCGATGATGTAGCGACGGGCAAAAGCCCCGATCAGACCTCGACCGCGATCCCGTCGACGAGCCAGACGGCGCGGTCGTGCACCGACGCCGCCGACGCATCGAGCGCATCCCGCAGCCCCTGCTCGCCGTCGACGAAGTGCGACCAGCCGTCGTAGTGCGCGAACGTCGCGACGCGCGGCGCGGCGATGCCGACGAGCTCGACGGCCTGACGACCGGTCATCGTGAACCGCAGCGGTCCCGTCGCGCCGAAGCGCACCCCGCCGACGTTGGCGAGCATCACGTCGATCGGCAGCTCCTCGGCGGCCCGGCGCAGCGGGGCGAAGAGCACCGTGTCGCCGGTGATCCAGATCGCGATCAGTTCTTCGCCCTGTCGACGCACGGCGAACCCGATGACGTCGCCGACGATGGGGCGCGTCAGGGGCGGCCCGTGCCGGCACGGCGTCGCGGTGATCACGAGCGTCGGCAGGCCGGGGCGCGGGCCGGGCAGCGTGACCGTCTCTCCCGCTTCGAGCCCGTGCAGCCGCTCGGCGGACACCGCGCCACCGGGCCCGCCCGTCGCGAGGCGGCGGGCGCCGCTCGCCGTGGTGACGACGGCGCCGACCGCGGGCAGCATCGCGCGGCCCGCGTCGTCGAGGTTGTCGGCGTGGTGGTCGTGGCTGACGAGGGCGACGTCGATCGGTCCGAGCTCGTCGACCCCGACCGCCGGGTCGGCCGTCTTCGTCGATCCGGTGCCCCAGCCGAACGAGTACTGCCGACCCGCAGGGTCGAACGTGGGGTCGACGAGCAGGCGCCATCCGTCGAGCTCGACGAGCACGGTCGGGCCGCCGATGCGCGTCAGCCTCATGCAGCCACATCCTTCATGCCGCCACGCCCCCTCATGCCCGAAGCCGGTGATTCCGCGATGGCAAACACCGTAGTGGAGCGCTCTCATCGGCCGCTAGACCGAGCTGATGCGGCGGTGTGCGGGCCCAGCTCGACACTCGGAGCGGGGCTCGCGCGAGGCATCCCCTTCGCCGGATTCAGCGGGCGTGCTGCCACGCCTGCTTCGCCCAGCCGATCAGCTCGCGGTCGACGTCCTTGACCAGCCGAAGCTCGACGTGATGCATCCATGTCGCTGTCGTCGGATGCGCGATCTCCTTGAACCGCTCCGATTCCAGCCGGTGCGGCAGCGCGATCGACACCACCACGGGCACGCCTGAGGCGAGGTACTGCTTCGGCGCCCAGGCGTAGGCGAACCCGCGTCGGGCGCGCAGCGCGACCTGGCTCTTCGAGACGCGCACCGACACCCCGTCGAGACGCACCAACGGTCGGGCGAACGCACGATAGATCGCGCGCGCCTTCTCGTCATGGGCGAAGAACTGCTCGCCCTCGACCGGCTCGCTCATGACGACCACGATATGACCCGCTGCCACCGGCCGCCGCACAGGCGTCGCCTCGTAGGCTGGGAGCGTGCCCCGACTCCACGCAGAACCCGATCGCACCAAGTGGGTGCCCGTCACCGACTCCCTCGGTTTCCGCGGCCGCCGCGCCCGCAAGCAGGCGATCGGCATGCTCCTGTCGCAGGCGAAGGGGCCGAACGCCGAGCCCGCGAAGCGCGGCGGCGGCTTCAGCGCCTGGGCGATGAGTCAGGCCGTGCCGTTCCTGATGCGCAAGGCGGCGGGGCGCGTGCTCGTCTGGGTCTGGAAGGCGGAGCCCGACCTGCTCGTCGTGATGGCCCAGGTGCAGACGGCGACCCCCGACATCCGCATCGCGCGGGCCTCGATGCCGATCGAATACGACGACACCGAAGAGTTCCGCGGCACCTACCTCGGCATGGGCGAGAAGCTCGTCATGCCGCTGCCGCCGGCCGGCCGGCCGCCGTTCGCCACCTACACGTGGGATCTCGGCACGCACCTCGTGACCGTCACGGCCGTCTGCAGCGACCGCGAGCGATTCGGCACCGTCATCGGTGCGATCGATGACCTCGCCCGAGACATCCGCATCGTCGACGACCTCACCGTCGGCGAATCGGCGCCCGTGCTGCGTATCGACCCCGCCTGACGCTGGGTCCTCCACGGCGGCCGGGCTGACTTCTGGCCCGTCCCGCCGCCGCCGCATGCCACTTTCGTCCTGGATGCCGGTCCCGCTAGCTTTGCGAGAGGTCCGCGCGTGGCCCGTTGCCGAGCTTGGGAAAGGAGCACCTGATCGTGACCCTGCAGGCAGTGCTCAAGGCTGAACTCCGAGATCAGCTCGGGCCCGCAGCCCGGAGGCACGGCTACCGCGGTTCGGCACCGACGTGGCGGAAGTCGAACGCGAAAGGCGACTGGGTCGTGGTCAACGTTCAGTCCTCGTCGTGGAACACCGCTGAGAGCATCAGGTGCACGGTCAACATCGCGGCCGTGCCGGAGCCGTGGCTGCGTTGGACGCGGCACCGGCTCGGCGCTCGCGCACCGAAATCCGTCTCTGACGCGCATGGGCTCTACCGCGAACGTCTCCGTCCAACCGGTGCGCCCGCTGGACTCGATGTCTGGTGGGAAGCCGAGGATGCGCCCACCACTTCCGCGATGGTGGCCGACATGACCTCTCGGCTCGAACGGGTGGGGTGGCCACTGCTCGACTCCCTATTGTCCCGCGACGGCATGCGCGGGCGGCTGGCCGACGGCGATCTCGGCTTCTCCAAGCGGTCGACCCTTCCTTCGCTCTTCGAAAGCGCAGAAGCACTCCTCCTCATGGATCAGGGTCCGAGTGAGGAACTCGACGAACGTCTGGCGTCCCTGCTCGAGCGCTCGACACCGATGCAGCGGCACGATGCAGAGTCGTTCGATGCATGGGTGCGAACACAGGCGAAGGCGGCTCTCGCCACGTGAGCGTGCGGCGCGTGGATGCTCATCCTCCACGCGCGTACCAGGCCGATGCCGTGCACCAGCCCTGCGAAGCGCCGTGGGGTGACCAGCCGAGCGGTCAACCACTGACCCGCGCGCCGGGCGGCAGGGAGGCGCTGTCTCGACGAGGCTCTGCCAGTTGCGCCTCATCGATGAGGCGCAACTGGCAGAGCGATTCTCGTCTCGCGCTCGGAGACGAGAACGAGCCGGCGATCACACCGCGCGACCCGCCACGGCGGCCCGCACCGCATCCAGCACCGCCTGCGCGCGGCCGCATCGCGGACCTCTTGGGCACGCTCGAGGATCAGCCCGGCGAGGGAGAACGGGGGCATGAGAACCGCGTCGATAGGCTCACATCGTCGACGAGTGAACGGAGTGCGCCCGTGTTCGTGATCGAATCGGATCCTGCGCGGCCTCGGAAGCGCCGCGTCGTCGATCGAGAACGAGATGCCGCGCTCGTCCCCCTCGGCATGCGCGCGTACGAGGCGATCCGGCTGATGAAGCTCGAGTGGGGCGGGCGGGTGATCCCCTTCGAGTACGACCTCGAACCCGTCGCCACGAAAGCCGGCAGGCGCTTCGTCGGTCATGTCATCGGCTTCGGCACGAGCATGCTCGCCGCGGAACAGGCCGGCACCTCCGGATACCGGTTCGTCGACGAGGAGGAACGACGCGCCGCCGAGCGACTCGCGGCCGAGGCGCTCCTCGTCTACGGGGACTTCTACGACGGCCTCGACCATCCCGACGGAGTCTTCACCGTCGAGGTGCCGACGAAGCACGGATCCTCCGAGTACACCCGCTCGTCCTTCGGCTAAGAGACCGGCGCCACCCGCCTCGTGCTCTCCCCCGCAGCCACTGCACCTTGGGTCGCCGCTTGGCGAACCGCATCCAGCACCACCTGCAGCGCCGGCGAGTCCGCCTGACTGCGCCGATGCACCGCCGACACCCCGCGCGTCGACGCCGGTCGCACCGTCGGAATCGCCACCAGCTCCGGGTGCAGCACGGGCCGCCCCATCCGCGGCACGAGCGCGACCCCGAGTCCCGCGCGCACGAGCTCGAGGTGGTTCTCGAACTCCATCGACTCGTGCACGATGCGCGGCGCGTTCGAGACGCCGTCGAACAGGCGCCGCAGCCACTGCCGGCAGATCGTCGAGTCGAACGTCGCGATCCACTCCTCGTCGGCGAGATCGACAGGCTCCAGTTCGGTGCGGTCTGCGAGCGGATGATCCCGCCGCAAGATCACGTCCGCGACATCCGTGAACAGGGGCGTCTCGATGAGGTGATCGGGCATCGCGAGCGCGACCGCACCCCACCGGTGCACGATGCCGAGGTCGCGCTGCCCCGACGCGACGAGCGCGATCGTCTCCCACGGCTCGCTCTCGCGCGTCGGCACCCGCAGTTCGGGATGCTCCGCGCGCAGGCGCGGCAGCACGTCGACGAGGATGCCGCGCACCGCCGTCGAGAACGCGCCGACGCGCACCTCGCCCGTGACCGGACGGCTGCCTGCACCCTCGGGCCCCGCCGCGCCGCCGGCCAGGTGCAGGTCGGCCTCGAGGCGCTCGAGGTCGGCGAGCACGGTCGCCGACGACGTGACGAGGTGACGACCGGCGTCGGTGAGCACGACGCCGCGGCCGGCCCGCTCGAGCAGCGCGACGCGCGTGCCGCGTTCGAGGCGCTTGATCTGCTGCGACACCGCCGACGGCGTGAAGCCGAGCGCGTCGGCCGCCGCCGCGACGCTTCCGTTCGTGGCCACCGCGCGCAGCGCGACCACGGCTTCGAGATCGATCATGTACGAATGCTACCGAATCAGGCACAGAAATGATCGCTGGTGTTTCCGGATGCCTCGCGCTGAAGTAGAACCATGACGAGACGCGACATGCTGCTGGCTGCCCTGGTGGCGACGCTGTGGGGGTTCAACTTCGTCGTGATCGACTGGGGCATGGAGGGCATCCCGCCCCTGTTCTTCGTCGCCGTGCGCTTCGCCGTCGTCGCCCTCGCCGTGGTCGTCGTGCCCCGCCCCCTCGCGAGCTGGAAGACCGTCGTCGGCGTCGGCCTCTTCATGAGCCTCGGCCAGTTCGCGCTGCTCTACACCTCGATCGCGCTCGGCCTGCAGCCCGGCATCGCGGCCCTCCTGCTGCAGGCGCAGGTCGTGCTCACGATCGTCGTCGCGGCGCTCGCGCTGCGCGAGCGCCCGAGCCGCCTGCAGACCGTCGGCGTGCTCGTCGGCACCGTCGGGCTCGGGGTCGTCGCGTTCGGCCGCGGCGGCGATGCGCCGGCGCTCGCCGTCGTGCTGTGCCTGCTCGCCGCGCTCTCGTGGGCGATCGGCAACGTCATCTCGCGCAAGGCCGGCCCGGTCGCCCCGGCGAAGCGCTTCGGCGCACTCTCGCTGACGGTGTGGTCGTCGCTCGTCGTACCGCTGCCGGCACTCGGCCTGTCGGCGCTCATCGAGGGCCCCGACGCGATCGCCGCGGGCCTCGCCGCCTTCGGCTGGCGCCCGATCGTCTCGACGCTCTACACAGCCGGTCTCTGCACCCTCATCGGCTACGCGATCTTCAACGGACTGCTCGCCCGCAACCGTTCGGCCTCGGTCGTGCCGTGGGTGCTGCTCGCGCCGGTCGTGGCGATGGCCTCGGCCGCACTGCTGCTCGGCCAGATCCCGAACCTGTGGGAGACCGTCGGCGGGCTGGTGCTCGTGGCGGGGGTGTTCATCGCGAACGCGCCGGGTCGGCGACGCGTGGATCGGTCTGCCTCGGCGCCCGAGCCGGCCGCGACATCCGCCGCTAACCCTGCACGAGCCGCAGCGCCTTCTCGGTGAAGTAGCTCACCTCGCCGTCGGCGTCCTCGACGCCGAAGACGAACTTGCCCGAGGGAGTCGCCCTGACGTCGACGATCGCGCCGCGCCCGTGCGGTGTGATGACCTCGGCTCCGGGGGTGAAGATGGTGTCGCTCATATCTCGGAGTATGCAGGCCGGCAGCGCCTCCCACCTCCCCCGTGCGGCGGAGAATCCGTCGACGATCGAATCGTCGGCTTCGTTGCGAGATCGTCTTCCGCGCCTCTGGCGATGAACCGGCACCCCGCTCGTACACTGAGCGAACGCCTCATCCCGTCGAGAATCGGGGGTCTCAATGAGCGATGTACTCCGCAGCGCTTCCGCCGCATCCGCAGCCGCACTCGCCGTCGTCCTCGCGCTCACCGGGTGCTTTGGGGCGCCGACGGCGACCACGGAGACCGAGCCGTCCGCCGAGCCGACGCCATCTGCCGAGGCCGTGCCGGTCGACCCGATCACCACCACGGCCGCGATCGTGGTGCGACCCGAGCAGCTCGAGTTCGTGGATGCCTCCGGTGCCGTCGTCCATTCGCTCTCGTACGACGCCGAGGCGGCCGAGTTCGTCGTGGCGCTCTCGACGATCACGGGCGCCGAGCCCGAGCAGGCCGAGCACCCCGCCAGCATGGAGACGCCGCCGCGCACCGACTACACGTGGCCCGGCGTCATCCTCAGCGACGACCACGAGGAGGAGATCTCCGACAACGGTCTCGGCGGCTACGGGCCGATCGACATGAACGTGAGCGTGAACTTCGGCGCCGCGACGCTCGGCGACGGAGTCGTCGTCCGCACGGTCGACGGCTTCCAGCCCGGTGGTGACGCCGAGGCGCTCGCGGCCGAACTCGGCGAGCCGTGGCTCGACAACGGCTACGACCAGGTGCGCGTCGAGACCGGTGAGCCCATCGGGCCGCAGCAGGCCGGCCACGACTATGAGAACGCGTACTCGGTCGCGGTGAACACGTGGGAGTGGCAAGGCGCCTCGAACCGGGTGTTCGCGCCGTGGAACTTCGGCATCGGGCACGTCTGAGCCTCGAGCGACGGATCGCCTGCGGCCTCCGACCTCTTCGGAGCACTCGACCGGTCGGGCTCAGCGCTTGCTAGCGTGACCGCATGGAGGAGCAGCTCGCACCCGTCCTCGACCACCTCGACCTCGCCGACCCCGGCGAGATCGTCGGCGTCTACCTCTACGGCTCGGCCACGTCGGGAGGGCTCCGTCCCGACAGCGATCTCGACGTGCTCGTGCTGACGCGACGCTCGCTCACTCCCGGCGAGCGCGAGGCACTGACGCGAGTGCTGCTCGATGCCTCGAGCGGGTCCGCGCACCCGCTCGCGTTCTCCGACGGCGCCGCGGGCCGTCCGCTCGAGCTCACGTGCGTGGTCGTCGACGAGCGCCGCCGGTGGCCCGAGCCTGCCGAGCACGACTTCCAGTACGGCGAGTGGCTGCGCGCCGACCTCGAGGGCGGGCAGACGCCGCAGCCGACCCTCGACCCCGACGTGCCGATCCTGCTCGCGACCGCGCACACCGCGCACCGGGTGCTGCGGGGGCATCCGCTCGCAGAGGTCGTCGACCCGGTCGCCCCCGGCGAACTTCGCGAGGCGATGCTCGCGAGCATCGACGACATCCTCGGCGAGATCGTGGGCGACGAGCGCAACACGCTGCTCGCGTTCGCCCGCATCGTGACGACGCTGCGCACCGGCGAGATCGTGCCCAAGGATGTCGCGGCCGCAGCTGTGGCCGAGACGTTGCCGCCGAACGACCGGGCGCTCCTCGAGCGCGCCCGTGCCGGCTACCTCGGCGAGGCCGACGACGACTGGACTGGCCTCGCCGACGAGGTCACAGCCCTCTCCCACGCGCTCGCGGCGCAGGCGCACGAGCTCGCCGACGCTCCCCCGGTGTAGCCTGCGAGCGCACTCCGACGCTGAGTCGCCAGGCGACTCAGTGTCGGAGTCTCACCGCTGCATCGGGCCTCGATGCATCGGAACCATGCCTTCGAGGAGCGCCCGTGCGACTTCGTGCCGTCGACATCGTCGATGTCTTCGTCTACCTGGTCGTGCTGGGGCTGTTCACGCAGTTCTTCCCCGCGGTCATCACCGAGTCGTTCCTCGTCTCGCTGCTCACCGCGGTGCTGTTCAAGCTCGCGCTCGAGGTCATCGCCTGGCTCAAGTCGCGCATCATCGACCGGGTGCGGTCGGCGCGAACCCCCGCCCGCAAGGCGATGAACACCGCGCTGCTCATGGTGCTCGGCGCGGGCAGCAAGTTCCTCATCCTGTGGCTCACCGACCTGCTCTTCGGCGACGCCGTGCAGCTCGGCGGGTTCTCCTCGGTCACCCTGCTGATCGTCGTGCTCATGGCGGCGCGCTTCGGCATCCGCCTGCTCGTCGACGGCAAGCGGCCGCGCGACGGGAGCGCGTGACCCGCTGACGCTCAGCGGCCGGCGAGCAGCTCCGCCGCGATCGCCTCGCCGAGCGCACGGGCGCCCTGCTCCGACGGGTGCAGCCCGTCGTACGACATCCCGTCGGCGAACCTGCCGTCGACCGTGCGGAGGTCGGCCGAGGCATCCACGAACCGCCAGCCGCGATCGTCGGCGAGTGCGCCGAGCCGTTCGTTGTACTCGACGGCCGCGGCCGGAAACGCGTCGGCCGGCGGAATCGACGAGACCACCACGTCGGCGATGCCGACCCGCTCGACGATGCGGTCGAGGTTCGCCGCCGATGCGTCGAACGGAACCCCGAACGCGAGGTCGTTCGTGCCCGCGAGCACGACGAGCACGTCGGCGTCGTACGCGCTGACCGAGTCGGCCATGAACGCCGTCGTTGCGCCCCACTCGGCCCATCCGCCGGCGAAGTCGAGGCCTGCCTCGACCGCGGAGGTCACCCACGACTCGCTGCCGAGCTCGCCGCCCGCGAGGTCGGGGCTGTTCGCGTCGGTGATCGAGTCGCCGACGACGGCGAAGCTCGTCGTCGCGGCGCTCGGCGCGGTCGCATCGGTCGAGGGGGATGTCTCGGCCGGCCCGGTGGCGCCCTGCGGCCCCGAACCGCCCGACGGCGAGCACGCGGCGAGCCCGACACCGGCGGCCACCGAGATCACGACCGCGAACGCCCGCGCGCCGCGGCGGTGCGGCGTGCGATCGACGACGGCACCCATGCTGCGAGTCTACGAATCACGCCGCTCGCGAAGCACTGTCAGACTGGCCTCATGCCGAACGCCCCGATCGACCACGACGCCGCGCTCACGATGTGGGCCGAGTACCGCGCCGCGCATCCGGAGATCGCGACCGACGCCGAGCCGCCCTCGGTCGAGCGGTTCGGCGACCACCCCGAGCTGACCGACGAGCTGCTGGGACTCGTGCTCGACGGCACGAAGCGCGCGACCGCGACCCTCGTCGCCGAGTTCGCGGCCGAGGAGCAGGCGCTCCCCCGCGTCGGCAGCCACTGGATCGCCTGCGACTCGACCGGCGCACCCCGCGTCGTGCTGCGCAGCACCGAGCTGCGCGTCGGCCCGTTCACGAGCGTCGACGCCGCCTTCGCGTACGACGAGGGCGAGGACGACCGCTCGCTCGAGTCGTGGCGCGAGAACCACTCCCGCTACTGGCACCGCACCGCGGCGGCGATCGGCCTCGAGTGGACCGAGCAGCACGAGGTCGTGTTCGAGCGCTTCAGCGTGGTGTGGCCGCCCGCCGTCGCGGACGGCCACTCGGCGTAGCCGCTGGTCACGCCTCGGCGGTGCGCTCGCCGCCCTGCTGCGTGCGCGACGACGGCGCTGCGCGCCCCGGCATGACGGCGATGGCGAGCAGCGCGGCGATCGCCGCGACGACGGCGCCGAACCAGTAGCCGCCGTCGAAGGCGGTGATCGCGTCGCCGACGAGGGCAGCCGCCGCGATGCTCGAGACGGCCGAGACCCCGGTCGCGGCGCCGAACTCGTGGAAGGTGCTGAGCACGCCCGATCCGATGCCGGCCTCGTGCGGGGCGACCGCCGAGAACAGGCTCGTCGACGACGCGACGAAGGTCGCGCCGATGCCGAGTGCGGCGACGGTCATCGCGATCACGAGTACGGTCATGCTCGCGATGCCGGCGGCCGCCGCCATGCCGATCGCCGCGACGAACAGGCCGACGACGGCGGTCGTGCGCGCGCCGAAGCGGCCGAGGGCGCGGGCGCCGAACTGGGCTCCGCCGATGGTGCCGAGTGCGACGGGAATGAAGACGAGCCCGGTGTCGAGCGCCGAGAAGCCGTGCACCTGCTGGAAGGTGAACGAGCCGAGGAAGAACACGGCGATCATGAGCGCGGTGGCGGTGAAGATGAGCCCGAGGCCCGAGGCGACCGGGCGGCGTGCGAGCATGCCGAGGTCGAGCAGCGGCGTACGAGCGGTGCGCTGGCGCCAGACGAAGAGCGTGTAGCCGACCGCTCCGCCGAGGAGCGGCAGGAGCACGGCGAGGCTGAGCCAGCCCGCGTCGCCCGCGTTCACCAGTGCGACGATCACGCTCGCCGTCGCGAGCGTCACGAGCACGGCGCCGATGAGGTCGAGGCGCCCGCCCGAGCCCTGGAAGCTCGGCAGGATGCGCACGAGCGCGATGAGCAGCAGCACGCCCACGGGCACGTTCACCCAGAACACCCACGACCAGCCCGGGCCCGACGTCAGCAGCCCGCCGAGCAGCACCCCGACCGCGGCGCCGGCGCCGCCCAGGGCCGACCAGACGCCGAGCGCCTTGGCGAGCTCGGCGCCCTGGAAGGTGCGGGCGATCGTCGAGAGCGCCGCGGGCGACATCGCGGCCGCGCCGACGCCCTGGAACGCCCGGCCGATGAGCAGTGTCGTCGGGTCGGCGGCGAAGCCGGTGAGCAGCGAGGCCAGCGTGAAGACCGCGAGCCCTGCGAGCACGACGCGGCGCGAGCCGAAGACGTCGGCCGCCTTGCCGCCGAGCAGCATCAGGCCGCCGAACATGAGCGCGTAGATGCTCACCACCCAGGTGAGCTCGCCGCGGCTGAGCTCGAGCTCGGCCCCCATCTGCGGCAGGGCCAGCGCCACCACCGTGACGTCGACGATGAGCATGAGCTGCGCGACGCCGAGCAGTGCGAGCATGCGCCATCGCCGCTGGTACAGCTGCGGGGTGTTGCCGGTCTCGGTGTTCGGTCGTTGCTCGGACATGTGCCGCCCTCATCTCAAGTCGAACTCGTGTGTACGAGTTCGCACGATAACATGAACATGAGTGTTCGACAACGGTGAGGTGGACGACCGCCTCGGGGAGGGCTCAGCCCTGCGCGGCCACGACGGCGAGCGCCGTCTCGACCACGAGGCGCGGCGCGTCCGCGACGGCGAGCTCCTCGCGGTGCACCGCACCCGACGCGGCGTGCAGCACCGCCTGGATGGTGATGATCTGCCAGTCGACCGGCATGTCCGCGCGGAACACGCCCTGCTGCCGCCCGCGCTCGAGCAGGGCGCGCACTCGCTGAGCGGGGCTCTCGTGCGCGCGTTGCATCTGCTCGGCGGGCAGCGCCTGCCCGGCGGCGATCACGATGCCGCCGAACCGGTGCGTGAGGTACCAGCTCGCCTCGAGCAGCCGTGCGAGCGCCGCCCGCGGTTCGCCGTCGATGTCGACCTCGCGCAGCGCGAGCTCGGTCTCGTCGATCGCGCGCGTGGCGACCTGGGCGACGAGCGCCGTGCGGGAGTCGAAGTGCCCGTACAGCGTGACTCGGCCGACGCCCGCGGCCTTGGCGATGTCCTGCACGCTCGCGTCGGGGTCCGTCGCGAGCAGCCGGGTCGCGGCATCGAGGATCGCCTCGATGTTGCGGCGGGCATCCGCGCGCTTGGCAGGCGTGGCGGGAGCGGCCAAGGTGACTCCTCTTCGCGGACGATCGACGATCTCGTACGGTGCTGTCCATGATAGGGCGATCGCCCGAGTGGCCGGGCAGCAGCGCACTCCCCCAGTTCGCTTCGCTTCGAATTCGCAGGGAGCGCTAGGGCTTCGGCCGGAGCAAGCGTAGATTGCGTTATATCGCGTTTCAGGCGTGGCGAGGGGGCCACGTCTCGGCTCGACGAAGGCGGACACATGAACCTGAATCTCGAACAACGACGGAGTGGGCTCGACACCGTCGAGCGCGCCGACGGGAGGTGGGCGCCGTGGAGGTGCTGCTCGGCATAGTCATCGCATTCCTCGTCTTCGTGATCGTCTCGATCACCACGGTCGTGCTCGTGGCGCGCGCGGTCTATCGGCGCATCCGGCGCAACCGTGCGGTCGCGACGACGGCGCTGCGCACCAAGGCCGGGTTCAGCCGGGGCCCGCGGCGCAAGGTGCTCGCGCTCCGCGTGCGACTGGCCGAGGCGCTCGACAGCGGGCAGGCCGCGATCGACCTCGCCGCGCAGAGCGGCGGCGCGCACGGCGAGCTCCCCCGGCTGTTCGCGCGCATCAAGACCGAGGGCGACGCGCTCGACCTGCAGCTGCGGCTGCTCGAGAGCGAGATCGATCGGCCGGTGTTCGCGGGCGAGCTGCCCTTGGCCGAGGACCGCGTCGACCAGGTGACCGCGCTCGTGCGCCGCCTGCGCGCGGCGGTGTCGACCGGCCTCGCCGGCTCCACCGACGACACGCTCGGCATCCTCCACTCCGAGATGGAGCGCGAGGTCGCCGCACTCGCCGCCGGGGTGCAGGAGCTGCAGCGCCTCAACCGCCGCGACGAATACGTCGCGCCGGCACGACCCTCGACCCGGGCTCCCGCCCGATCCGCGAGCGCCGCGCGCCGCCCCAGTCCGACGTACGACCTGAAGGAGACCCGACCATGAGCGACAACACCTCGCGCGTCCGCACCATCTTCCGCAGCAAGACGAAGAAGGCCCTCGACAAGATGGAGGACCCGCGCGAAACGCTCGACGACAGCTACGAGCAGCAGGTGAAGCTGCTGCAGCAGGTGCGCCAGGCGGTCGCCGACGTCGCGACGGCGAAGAAGCGCGTCGACCTCCAGGGGCAGGAGATGGGCACCCGGTACCAGCGACTCGGCGAGCAGGCCCGTGAGGCGATGGCGCAGGGCCGCGAGGACCTCGCCCGCGCCGCCCTCGAGCGCCGCGCGCTGCTCGAGTCGCAGGTCGCCAAGCTGCAGGACCAGTACGCCTCGATGCAGCAGCAGACCGCGCAGCTGCAGCAGCGAGAGCGCCAGCTCTCCGAGCAGGTCGCCGCGTTCCGCGTCGAGAAGGAGACGATCAAGGCGACCTACACCGCCTCCGAGGCGCAGGTGAAGGCGAACGAGGCCGTCGCCGGCATCGGGTCGAGCATCAACGACGTGGGCGCCAGCCTCGATCGCGCACGCGACCGCGTCACGCAGATGCAGGCCCGGGCCGCCGCGACCGACGAGCTGCTCGCCAGCGGCGCGCTCAAAGACCTCACCGCCGCGCCCGACGCCGACATCGAGCGGCAGCTCGCGACGCTGTCGGCGAAGGCCGAGGTCGACCGGCAGCTGCAGGCGATGAAGGGGGATGACTCGAGCGCGGCTCGCACGCAGCAGCACCGCGAAGGGCCCGACGAGTGGCTGAGCATCGGGCAGGCGCCGACGACGCCCTGAGGTGGCGGAGGGGCGCATCCGCCTGCCACGATGCCAGTACGCCGACGTGACAGGAGACCCGATGCGCGAGACGCTCGACCGCCCGCCCGCTGCATCGCTCTCGACGCTGCCCGGCGCGACGATCATCCGCCGCATCCGCCGGATGATCTTCGCCGCGCTGGGCACGGGGTTCGTCTACTCGATGGTCGGCACGGCCAGCAAGGGTGGCTGCCAAGGCGGCGTCACGGATGGCGGCTTCGTCGACGGGCACGGCCAACCGACCGAAGTCGCCCCGACCTGCGTGGACCTCACCCTGCACCCGAGCCCGATCGTGTACACCTCGATCGCGGTGACGGTCATCGTCGCGCTCACCCTCGTGCTGCGCACGGGGCGGACCGAGGCATCCGCCCTGAAGGTCATCGACCGCGCGGTGATCGTGATCATCGCGGGCACGTTGGCCTGGGCGGCGCTCACGATGATCTCGTTCCTCGCCATCCCGCTCGACCCGCCGAGCCCGGGCGAGCCGTTCTCGATCCCGTTCACGTTCGGGTTCGTGGAGATCGACATCACCCGGTAGACGGCGGGCTTCGCGCAGCCCCGTGCGCGCGAGGGGTGCCGCCGGCGGAACGCTCTGCAACTCTGCTCCACCACCGATTCCCGGTGGAGAACCCTCCGCCCTCCAGCGCGCCCGCGCTCGCGCCCCGGGCCCGGGCCCCGGGCGAGACTCACCCGACGGGCTGCGAGCTCCCTCGCGAAGCAGGGGCAGGGGCAGGGGCAGCGGCGGCATCCGACGCCGGCGGGGGCCCCTGCCGCCGGAGCTCCCACGTCTGCAGGCCCCAGAAGATGCCGAAGAAGAGCAGCACGGTGGCCTCGACCCAGAAGATCACGGGCGGCGGGCGCTCGTCGGTTCGCGTCATGAACCAGGCCACGAGGCCGACCGCCACGGTCGCCGCCATCACCCAGGCGATCGCCTGGTAGACGGGCCGGTACGTCACCTCGCGATCGCGGATCGTGACGAGCGGCGTCTCCGTGCTGAAGCCGTTGACGAACACCACGACGATGATGAGCACGAACATCGGCACGGCCGCGCCGTAGTGCGCGAACGAGAGGAACGACGCGCGCAGCGGCCAGTCGTCGGTGAAGCCGAACCAGAGGAGTGCACCGAGCCAGACGACCGCCGCGACGACGAAGCCCCAGAGCGACCACCGGTCGCCGCGCTGCAGCCGGCGGATGGACAGCGCGGTGAAGACGAGCGCGAGGAAGCCGACGGCGAAGAGCGCCGCCATGTTGTTCACGACGCCCGGCAGGTACGCCTCGGGGATGCACCGCTCGCCCTCGATCGGGCAGGGCTCGGGCACCGGGGTCGGCACGAACGCGACGACGGGTGCGAGCATGCCCGCGAGGTTGAGCGCCGCGTCCTCGGGCCCGGGCCGGCCCACCAGCACGATGAGCGCGAACCCCATGCCGACGAGTGCGCCGACGAAGACGCTCCTGACGGGCGTGTAGTAGTACGCGCTGATCGAGTTGAGCAGTTCACCCGTGCCGAAGGTCTCGAAGACCAGCGCCGCGAACACGAGCAGGACGGCGGCGATGAGCGAGACCCGCAGGTAGATGTAGGTCTTGACGAGGTGGGCGTCCGACGACGGACCCGCCTCCGTGTGCAGCGACGCGCGCTGTGCCCCCATGAGCGCCATTCTCGACCGTGCCGGGGTTCGGCGCTGACCCCAGTTCGGGCGTGGTCGGCGACCCCGCCGCGCCGACGCGATGGGAGTAGCGTGAGCGCCGGACGCCGTGCTGCACGAGGAGGTCGCCATGGCGAGGGCACCGATCATCTACGAGACCGCGCACCAGGTGGGCTTCTCCGAGCTCGACCCCTTCCAGCACCTGAGCACCGGCAACTACGCGAGGTACTTCACCGACCATCGCATGGAGGGACTCGCGAGATACGCGGGCTGGAACCTCCCGACGCTCGGCACGCTCGGCTTCATGACGTGGGTGCGGCGCATGGAGATCGACTTCCTGCGGCCGATCGACGGCGACCAGGCGGTGACGATCACCTCCTTCGTGCGCGAGTTCCGCGGGCACGACGCGATCATCGAGTGCACGATGACGGATGCCTCGGGCACGACCGCCGCGACGTGCCTCATGATCGTGGCGTACGTCGACGCCCGCACGCGGCGCGGCGCCGACTGGCCCGACGAGCTGCAGGCGCAGTTCTTCGAACCGGCAGGGTGACGCATTCGACCGGGTCGACGCCTCACAACCAGCCGCGGTCGCGTGCGATCGTGAGTGCCTCGAGGCGATTGCGCGCGCCGAGCTTGCCGATCGCGTTCGAGAGGTAGTTGCGCACGGTGCTCGTCGAGAGGAACAGCTGCTCGGCGATGTCGTGGATCGTCGCACCGGCCGTCGACGCACGCAGCACCTCGGCCTCGCGCGCGGTCAGCGGACTCTCGCGGGTACCGAGGGCCTCCGCCGCGAGCGTCGGGTCGACGACCCGCTCGCCCCCGCGCACTCGCCGGATCGCCCCGGCGAGCTGCTCGACCGGATCGTCCTTCACGAGGAAC
Source organism: Agromyces sp. NPDC058064 (assembly GCF_042885275.1). NCBI lineage: Bacteria > Bacillati > Actinomycetota > Actinomycetes > Micrococcales > Microbacteriaceae > Agromyces > Agromyces sp. NPDC058064. The sequence goes on from NZ_JBHVSE010000001.1 coordinate 517,771, forward strand.
CCGCTCGCCCCGGCGGCGAGCGCGCGCGCCAGGTAGCCGGGCCGGCCGAAGGTCGTCACCACGACGACGCGACTGCCCGGCGCAGCGGCGAGCAGCGGTTCGATCACGTCCAGTCCGCTGGCGCCGGGCAGCTCGATGTCGAGCAGCACGATCTCGGGCTGCAGCCGCGCGGCGGCGGCGACCACCTCATCACCCCGCTCGACCGAACCGACGACCGTGAGATCGGGCTCGAGCTCGAGCAGGGTGGCGAGCGCCGAGCGCATCATGCGCTGGTCCTCGGCGATGAGGATCGTGGTCGATTCGCTCATCGCGCCGACCCCTGAAGAGGCACGACCGCGGTGACGCGGAACCGCCGCCCGACCTCGACGGCGAACTCACCGCCCATGGCCTCGACCCGCTCGCGAAGCCCCCGAAGCCCGCTGCCGTCGGCGGCCGATGGCTGCGATGCCCGAGTGCGACTCGGCCCGTCGTCGGAGAAGTCGATCGTCACCCGCTGATCGGCGATCGAGATCTCGATCGCACACTCGCGGGCCACGGAGTGGCGGAGCACGTTCGTCGCCGCCTCGCGCACCACCCAGCCGAGCAGCGCATCGACCGCGACCGGCATCGGCTCCTGAGGCAGGACGACCGAGGTCGCGACCCCGGCATCCTCGAGGGTGCGGCGCGCGTTCACGATCTCCGGGCCGAGACTCATGGCACGCGAGCCGGCGACCATCGATCGCACTTCGCTGAGCGCCTCGCGTGCGATCGTCTCGACGTCCGAGATGTGGGCGGCCGCGGCATCCGGGTCCGGGGTCATGAGTCGGCGTGCCGCCTCGGTCTTCACCGCGATCACCGAGAAGGAGTGACCCAGCAGGTCATGCAGGTCGCGCGAGAAGCGCAGCCGTTCCTCGGCGACCGCCGCGGCGGCGAGTCGCTCGCGCGTGCGGTCGAGCTCGTGGGCGAGTGCCACGTAGTACTGCACCAGGTAGTTGCCCGCGCCGCCCGCGAAGGCGGCGAAACCGACGAGGACCGCCGCGCCGAGCGACAACGTCTCGAACCCCACGGCGAGCGCGCCGGTCACCGCCACCGAACCGACGATGCCCATCGCCCACCGTCGTCGGATCGCGAGCGAGGCGGCGACCGCCAGCAGCGGGAAGAGCAGCGCCTGATCCGAGTGCCAGAGCACGAGGTACCCGGCGCAGAGCGCGAGCAGCGCGACGAAGACGATCTCCGTCAGCGCGCTGGGGCGACGCCCAGCCCCGAACGGTCGCGAAACCGCGACCCCGAAGGCGACGCCGATCAGCACGACGTACGCGATTCTCGCTGGGTCGCCCGCGGCGATCGCGGCGACGAGCGGGGCGACCAGCAGCACCGGCGCCGCGATCAGCGCCAGCCACGGACCCGGGCGGTAGGCGAGCCACGCCGCGGTTCGCGGTGCGGGCTGCTGTTCGTCGATCGTGGTCACGTCACGCATCCTGGGCTCCGAATCCGGTGCTCGTCCGCCAGCCAATCTACTCAGCGCCTTCCTGCACCGTGCGGCCGTGCCGCGAGCGGCAGGCCGACGAGGAGTGCGGCACCGGTGGTCAGATGCATCGCGATGAGTGCGATCAGCACCCCTCCTGACGCGCCCGCGCCGATCGGGCCGAGCAGCGAAAGGCCGAGCAGCGTCCATCCGACGACGGCGAAGATGCGGTGGGCATGCAGTACGAACCGTTCGAGGAGCGCGAGGACGCCCCATGCGGCGGAGCCCCCGACGAACCCCGCGACGACGATCGACGCGGCGGTGACGGTCTGCGCCGTCGGACCCGCGCCCACGATCAGATCGAGTCCGAAGAGCGCGGTCGCGACAAGGCCGACGAGGAGTGGCAGCAGGATCGCCACGGCGACGGCCGCGGCCCTGCGCACTCGTCGACGTCCAGACGTGGGGGCGTTCGCCGCAACATGATCGGCGGTCGTGTTCGGCGGTAGGTTTCGAGTGGTCGTGTTCATGCGGTCGACGCTACGAACCGCCGACCCGCGACGGCAGGGTCGAATGTCACCATTCGATCGGGACGGAAGTACCGGCTCGCGCGCGACGCCGCGGCCCTACGCCCAGCCGAGCTCGCGCAGCCGGGCGTCGTCGAGCCCGAAGTAGTGGCCGATCTCGTGCACGAGCGTGATGCGCACCCGCGTGCGCAGTGCGTCGAGGTCGGCGCTGTGCGCCTGCATGTTGTTCTTGAAGAGCGTGATGCGGTCGGGCAGCTCGCCGTAGCCGTAGACGCCGCGGGTCTTGAGCGGCCGCCCGCTGTAGAGCCCGTAGAGCCGCGGCCGCTCCCCCGGCGGCTGGTCGGCGATCAGCACCGCCACGTTCTCGAGGCCGCGCACCATGTCGTCGGGCAGCGCGTCGTAGACCTCGCTCACCATGCGCTCGAAGTCGTCGTCGGAGATCTCGACCATGCGGCAATTCTGCTCGCTCGCGGAGACCGTCCGGCCGGCGCTCGCTCTCAGCGGAATCAGTCCGTGAGCCCCCGGGCCGGATGCCCCGCGCCCCCGTCGTTCTGGAGGAACGCCAGCACCGCCGCCACCCTCCGGTGCACGCCCGACTCGGGCAGCCGCAGCTTCGTGAAGATGGCGTTCACGTGCTTCTCGACCGTCGAGGTCGACAGGAACAGCGCCTGCTCGATTCCGGCGTTCGTCTTGCCCGCGGCCATCTGGCGCAGCACCTCGAGCTCGCGCGGCGACAGCGTCGCGAGCGGGCTCGCGGACCCCGCGCTCCGCCGCCGCACGAGCGTGTCGACGATCTGCGGGTCGATCACCGAGCCGCCGGCGCGGACCTCGCGCAGCGCGTGCACGAGGTCCTCGAGGTCGCCGATGCGGTCCTTCAGCAGGTAGCCGAGGCCCGCCGAACCGTCGGCGAAGAGCGCGAGCGCATAGCTCTCGTCGGCGTGCTGCGACAGCACCACGACCCCGGTCGACGGCGACGACGCGCGGATCGCGTGCGCAGCCTCGATGCCCTCCATGTGATGGCCCGGCGGCATCCTGATGTCGGTGAGCACGGCGTGCGGCGCGAGCCGCCGCACCGCGTCGAGCAGCTCGGCCCCGTTGCCGACCGAGGCGACGACGTCGACCTCGCCCGAGTCCTCGAGCAGGCGCCGCACGCCCTCGCGCACGAGGTAGTTGTCCTCGGCGACGACGACGCGCAGCACTCCCGGGTCATCCAACGGGCGCCTCCTGCCCCGCCGCCGGCGCGGCCGTGTCGACCGGCAGCTCCACGACCAGCGTCGTGCCGGACGGGTCGTTCGGCCCGACGCGCACGGTGCCGCGCAGGGCGGCGACGCGGTCGCGGATGTTCGCGAGCCCGCCGTGCGACATGGGTGTCGCTCCGGTCGATCCGGGCACCTCCCCTATCCCGCACCCGTCGTCGCTGATCGCGATGCGCAGGTGCCCGTCGCTGCGGGCGAGCCCGACCGAGGCGTGCGTCGCGTTCGCGTGCTTCGCCGTGTTCGCGAGCGCCTCGCGCACGACGTAGTAGGCGGTCGTCTCGACGTCGTCGGGGAAGCGGGTGGCGCGCAGCGCCGCGTCGGCCGACACCTCGAGCGGGATGGGGTACCGGGCGACCCCCGACTCGACGGCGGCGACGAGCCCGTTGTCGCTCAGCACCGGCGGGTGGATGCCCCGTGCGAGCTCGCGCAGCTCGCGCAGGGTGTCGCGGGCCTGCTCCTGCAGCGCGGCGAGCTCGGGGGCGGTGAGCTCGCCGCGCTGGAGACGGTTGCGCGCGAGGCGGAGCCCCGCGATCTGCGCCACCACGTCCTGCTGGATGCCGTCGTGCAGGTCTCGCTCGAGGCGCCGGCGCTCGTCGTCCTGCGCGGCGACGAGCCGCTCGCGCGAGGCCGTGAGCTCGTCGAGCTGCTCGGCCAGCTGCGCCGTCAGGCGCACGTTCGCCACGGACGCCGCGGCCTGGCCCGCGACCGTGCGCAGCAGCATCCGCTCGGCCTCGCCGTACTCGCCGCGGCGCCTCGGCCCGAGCTCGATGCGCCCGAGCGTCTCGTCGCCGTGCACGAGGTCGCAGACGTCGACGGCGGCCTCGCCGGCCGCGGCGGCGGTCGCCGCCGCATCGGCGCTCGCGAACCCGACCGGCGCCGGGGCGATCGCGCCGTCGACGCCGACGAGCTCGATGCGCACCCACGAGGCATCAAGCCCCTCGCGCACCGCCTCAGCGAGGCGCGTGAGCAGCTCGCGCGGCTCGACCGCCTGCTCGAGCCGCGCGCCGAGCTCGCCGAGCATCTCGAACTGCCGTTCGCGGTCGCCGAAGAGGGTGCGGTGGAGCCGACGCTGCAGCCAGCTCCGGAGCGGAAGCAGCGCGACCGCGAGCAGGGTCGTGAGCAGGATCGCGGGCACGACCCGCAGCGGCGGCGCGAGCAGCACCGCGGGCGTCGCGACGGCTGCCGCGTAGAGCACGGTGATCAGCAGGTTCGACGACCGCGCGACCAATGGCCCGCGATCGACCGGCGCGATGTCGAACGCGCCGTACCGAAGAATGCCGTGGATCGCCGCGATGGGGATCGTGATGAGCGACGCGTAGACGAACAGCTGGATGATCCAGTGGTCGAAGAACGTCCAGAGCGCGAATGCGACCAGGGCGGCCGCCACGACGAGGGCCATGACGCGCGTGCGTGCGCGCACTTCGGGCGTGCCGAACAGCGCGCGGGTTCCGAGCACCGTCAGCCCGACCACGACGGCCGGCGCCGGCTGCACGATGAGGTACTGCACCGCGGGCGCCGCCCACTCGAGCCATGGCACCGCGTACGGGTTCGGGATCGCGTCGCCGCTGAGGCCGATGTAGGGCGACATCACCACGTGCGGGGTCGTGAGCAGTGTCAGCGGCCCCGCGAGCATGGGCGTCCAGAGGAAGACGACCGCGATCCGCTGCCAGCGGTGCTCGGCGGTGCCCTCGGGGAAGGTCGCGAACACCATGAGGAACGCCGCCGTCGCCGTGCCGTCGGCGGTGAGCCCGATCGCATTGAAGAGGGGGAACCACGGCTCGGCGGCGACCTCCGGGTTCAACAGCACGAAGGTCTCGTACGCCGAGCTGACGAGCATGGCCGTGGAGGCGAGCGCGATCAGCACGGCCATGCGCGACGCCGTGACCGTGAGCAGCCACATGCCGAACACGAACAACGGCAGGATGCCGATCATCGGCCAGGCCAGGGTGTGATCGGCCTGGCCCTCGATGAATCCGCGCACGACGACGATGTAGACCAGGGCCGCGACCCCGATCGGGCCGAGCGTCGCGAGGCACACCCACCTGCGTTCCACGCTTCCATCGTCCTCCTCTCCGGCGCTCGGCGGGAGGGGGCCTTCCCCGGCCGTCCCTTAGCGGCTGGCCCCCATGGCGCGCGGGGGCGGCTGCCATGCGGCATCCGGCCCGCCGCGTTCCGGCGCGGGCGGGCAGCGAGCAGCGTGAACACGAGCGGATGCCACGCACCGGCGCCGCACGAAGGAGAAGGCATCATGCGCAAGCTGTACTCGGGCCTCGCCTGGACCGTGTCGGGCGCCGTCGTCGTCCAGGCCGCCGCGATCGCGTTCGCGTTCGGCGGCATGCTCAACCTCATCGCCGAGGGCGGCGTCGTCGACAAGGCGCTGCTCGAGAGCTTCCAGGCCGCGGGGGTCGGCGAGCTCGGCTTCCTCGTCCACGGCCTCGTCGGCGGCGTGCTGATCCCGCTCGTCGCGGTCGCGCTGCTCATCGTGTCGTTCTTCGTCCGCGTGCGCGGGGCGAAGCTGTGGGCCGCGATCACCCTCGGGCTCGTGGTGCTGCAGGTGACGCTCGGGTTCTCGATCGTCGGGTCGCCCTACCTCGGCATCATCCACGGCGCGAACGCGCTCGCGATCGTCGTCGCCGGGGCGGTCGCCGCCCTCCGCGTGCGCCGGGCACGACGGGCGGACGCCGCGGCGGAACGCCCGGAGGAGGCGACGAGCGATGCCGTCGCGGCGTGAGCTCCTGCGGTGCGCCGTCGTCGGCGTCGCGGTCGCGACCGCGCTCGGCGCCGGTGCGCTCGCGTGGAGCTCCACGCTGCTCGGCGAGTACTCGGTGATGGACATGGGCTCGGGCGAGGGGCACGCCGGCCACGGCGGCGACGCCGGCCACGCCTCGGGCGGGGCGGTCGGAGGCGACGGCACCGAGGCATCCGCACCCCCCGGCGGGCTGAGCGTGACCGCGCTCACCGCCCCCGACCGCCCGGCCGACGTGCGCGTCGAGCTCGTCGCCCGGCAGGGCACCGTCGAGGTGCCCGGCGGCCGCGACGTCGAGGGCTACACGGTCAACGGCACGTCGCCCGGCCCCAGGATCCGGGCACGGCAGGGCGACCTCGTCGAGGTCGAGCTCGTGAACGAGTCGGTGACCGCCGGTGCGACGCTGCACTGGCACGGCATCGACGTGCCGAACGCGGCCGACGGCGTCGCGGGCATCACGCAGGACGCCGTGCCCGTCGGCGGCCGGCACGTCTACCGCTTCGAGGCGACGGATGCCGGCACCTACTGGTACCACTCGCACCAGGTCTCGCACGAGCAGGTCGTCGGCGGGCTGCTCGGGGCGATCGTGATCGAGCCGGCGACCGTCTCGACCGCCGAGGCGACGACGCCGGCCGCGGCGCTCGACGTCACCGCGCTGCTGCACGTCTACGGCGGCCAGCACACGCTCAACGGTCGCGTCGGCGACGAGCGCGTCACCGCGGCGCCCGGCTCGACGGTGCGGGTGCGCGTCATCAACACCGACCAGGGCACCGCGGCGGTGTGGTCGGGCGCCCCGTTCCGCGTCGTCGCGACCGACGGCCACGAGGTGAACCGTCCCGGCGAGGTCGACGGGCAGCGGCTGCTCATCCCCGCCGGAGGTCGGGCGGACGTCACCGTGACCGTGCCCGCGAGCGGCGCAGCGCGCCTGCACGTGGGCGGCGCCCGGAGCGTGCTCATCGGCCCGGCCCCGGAGGCCGAGGCCGCTCCCCGGGTGCGGCAGCCGGCCGAGACCCTCGACCTGCTCGCCTACGGCACCCCCGCCCCGCTCGCCTTCGACCCCGATTCGCCCGACCGCTCCTACGAGTACGGCATCGCCCGCCGCTTCGGCATCATCGACGGCCGGCCCGGCAACTTCTGGACGATCAACGGGCGCATGTTCCCCGACGTGCCGATGTTCGCGGTGGCCGAGGGCGACGTCGTGGTGATGCACCTCCGCAACGACTCGGGCGACGTGCACCCGATGCACCTGCACGGCCACCACGTCGTGGTGCTCTCGCGCGACGGCGTCGCGGCGTCGGGCAGCCCGTGGGTCGTCGACTCGCTCGACGTGCACCCCGGCGAGTCGTACGACATCGCCTTCGTCGCCGACAACCCCGGCATCTGGAGCGACCACTGCCACACCCTCCCGCACGCCGTCGACGGGCTCATCGCCCACCTCATGTACGAGGGCGTGACGACCCCGTTCACGATCAACGGCGACGCGGGCAATCGGCCCGAGTGAGCGCGTCGCTGCGACGCGCTCCGACGCCTCAGTCGACGAGTGCTCCGGCTGACAGGTTCGCGATCGCACCGGTCATCGAGTGCGCACGGTCGGATGCCGCGAATGCGAGGTACTCCGCGACATCCTCGAGCTTCGGCAGCCGACCGAGCAGCGTCATGCCGCTGAGCCCCGTGATCCACTCGTCCATCGCGACGCCGCCGGCGTCGGCGATGCGGCCGAACATCTCGCCCGTGTACGAGGTCGCCAGCGCGTCCGACATGGCGTGCGGGCGAACGCAGACGACGCGCACCCCGTCGGGCCCGAGCTCGCCGGCGAGCGCCCGCGAGAACCCCTCGAGCCCGGCCGACTGGGCGGCGTTGCCGATGAGCCCGCGGCCGGTGAGCCGGGCGCCCGGCGTCGAGATGGTGAGGATGACGCCGTCGTGCTGCGCGATCATGTGCCGCGACGCCGCCTTCGCGGTCACGAAGTTCGTCTGCAGGTACCCGACGACGGGGTGCAGGTAGTCGTCGAGCGAGGTCTCGGCGATCGGGAGGCCCTGCACATGGTCGAAGCCGACGGCGTTGAGGGCGACGTCGATGCGCCCCGCCGTCTGCGCCACCTCGTCGACGTGCCGGTCGACCGCGGCCTGGTCCATGGCGTCGACGACGGCGACCGAGACCTCCGCCCCCTCGGCCCTCGCCCGGGATGCCGCGAGCTCGAGCCGCGGCAGCGACCGCCCCGCGAGGAACACCCGCGCGCCCTCGCGGGCGAACACCCGCGCCGCCGCGCTCCCGATCGAACCGCCACCGCCGTGGATCACGGCCACCTTGTTCTCGAGCAGCATGTCGAGCCCTCCTTCGTCCGCTTGTGCAACTCAAGGGTTGCACAACGCGAGAGAGAAATGCAACCTTTTGATTGCAAATCGGATGCGCGACGACCCGGTCATCCTCCGTTCGGGGAGACGGCATGCCGGCCCGGCGGGCGCGACCGCAGGACGATCACCGGGATCTCGCGGTCGGTGAGCCGCTCGTACTTCGCGAAGCCCCGCGCCGTCGCCGTGATCTGCGCCCAGGCCGCCGCCCGTTCAGCGCCGTGCAGCTGCTCGGCGACGACGTCGAGGTGCTTTCCGGCGAACTCGATGCGCACCCGATCGGGGTTCGCGGCGAGGTTGTAGTACCAGGCGGGGTTCCGGGCCGCTCCGTTCGCCGAGGCCACGATGTACCGCGCGCCGCCCCCGGCCGGGAACCAGCGCACCGGGGTCACCCGCTCGAGCCCCGTGCGGTGGCCGATCGTCACGAGCGCGAGCTTCGTGCCGCGACGGTCGCCCTTGCGACGGATGCGTTCGGCCATCCGGAGATTGGCCCACCGCTCGAACCGGTTGCGCGCCGGCTGCCGCGCACCACGGGTGCCGCTCCGCGTGTCGAATGACATGCGATCGCCTCCTTCCGGTGGCGAAGACTGCTCCACCTCAATCATCCCGCCGATTCGCTCGACCGGCACCCGGATTGCCTAGACTCGCCGGGTGACCGACGCCCCCGCCACCCGTCGCATCGAGCTGACATTGCACAAGCCCTGGTTCGCGCTCTACTGGGGCGTCAGGCCGACCCTCGTCATCGACGGCCGCGGCCAGCCGAGCCAGTGGGGCGTCGGAACGTGGCAGCTGCGCGCCGACGAGCGCGCCGTCATCGGCGCGTACCTCTTCAATCGGCTGTGGCGCTTCGGCGCGGCCGAGTTCGCCCTCGAGCCGGGGCATTCGGCTGCGCTCGTCTACCGGGCGCCCGCGCTGCCGTTCGGTCGCGGGCGCATCCTCCCCGCTGAATAGGATGTCCCTGACCCCACCGCGGAGAGGACGCCCATGTCGTTCGGCGAATCGATCACGACCGTGCTGCGCAAGTACGCCGACTTCAACGGCCGGGCGGGCCGCCCCGAGTTCTGGTGGTGGATCCTCTTCTACGCCCTCGTGGCGGCGGCGCTCGGCGTGTTCAACGTGATCCCGCTCGGCGACGCGTCGAGCCTCGGCGCCGTGCTGTCGAGCCTCTGGGGCATCGCCATGCTGCTGCCGACGCTCGCCGTGATCGTGCGGCGCCTGCGCGACACCGGCCAGGGCTGGGGCCACGTCTTCTGGCTGCTCGTGCCGATCGCCGGGCTCATCGTGCTCGCGGTCATGCTCTCGCAGCCCGGCAAGGCGGCCGCCGTCGCCTGACGGCACGACTCGGCTTCGCCCGGGCCCGCACGCCCGGGCGTAGGCTCACCCCCATGACCATTCAACGGATGGACAACGTCGGCATCGTCGTCGACGACCTCGACGCCGCGGTCGCCTTCTTCGTCGAGCTGGGCATGGCCGTCGAGGGCCGAGCCCCGATCGAAGGCACGTGGGCCGACCAGACCGTCGGCCTCGACGGCGTCCGCAGCGAGATCGCGGTGCTCGTCACCCCCGACGGCCACGGCCGGCTCGAGCTCGCGACGTACCTCGAGCCCGTGGCATCCGAGATGTCACCGGCGAACCCGCCGCCGAACACCCTCGGCCTGCACCGCGTGATGTTCGCCGTCGACGACATCGACGACACCGTCGCGCGCCTGCGCGGGCACGGCGCCGAGCTCCTCGGCGAGATCGCGAACTACGAGAACGTCTACCGGCTCTGCTACCTCCGAGGCCCCGCCGGCATCGTGCTGGCGCTCGCCGAACGGCTCGGCTGACTCCAGCGCGCGGCTCGGGATCACCCGAGCCCGGCGCGATCCTCCGAGGCATCCCGCTCGCCCTCGACCGGGCGGTTCGACAGGCCCACCGAACCCGCGCCCGGCTCGCCCTTCGACAGCGCCGCAGACACCGCGACCGACTCGTCGACGTCGGGGTACTGGGGGCGCAGCTGCACCGGCGTGCGGCGGCGCTGCTCGCGCTTCGCCTTGCGCGACGCGGCGATGAGGTTGAGCGCCTCCACGAGGATCGCGAAGGCCATCGGGGCGTAGATGAGCGCCTTGTCGATGTGCACGCCGAAGCCTTCGGCGATGAGGAACACGCCGATCAGGAGCAGGAACGACAGGGCGAGCATCTTCACCGTGGGGTGGCGGTTCACGAAGGTGAAGATGAAGCGCGCGGCGAAGAGCATGATCGCGAACGAGAGCACGACGACGGTGACGATGACGACGAGGTTCTCGGTCATGCCGACCGCGGTGATGACCGAGTCGAGCGAGAACACGATGTCGAGCGCGAGGATCTGCGCGAGCACCGAGCCGAAGGTGATGCGCCGGGGTGCGCCGCCGTGCTCCTCCTCGGCGCCCTCGAGCTTGTGGTGGATCTCGGTGACCGCCTTGTAGACGAGGAAGAGACCGCCGGCGATGAGGATGAAGTCCTTCACCGAGAAGCCCATGCCGAACCAGACGACCACGTCCTCCTTCAGCGTGATGATCCATCCGGCGAAGAACACGAGGATCACCCGGATCACCATCGCGAGCGTCAGGCCGAGGTTGCGGGCCTTCGCCTGCTGCTCCTTCGGCAGCTTCGACGCGAGGATCGAGATGAAGATCACGTTGTCGACGCCGAGCACGATCTCGAGCACGAACAGCGTGATGAAGACGGCGATCAGGTCGGGGGTGAAGGCGAAGGAGAAGTCCACCCGTTCATCGTAGAGAGCCGCCGTCCTCGCACGCTGCCGTCGACGCGGAATCGCAGGGATCGCTACCGGGTGAGCTCGGCCTCCTCGTCGAGGTGGCCGAGCTTGTACGGGTTCGCGATCGAGAAGATGCGCGTGATCCGCCCTCCCTCGATCTCGAAGCTGATCGAGCCTGCCAGCGCGCCGTCGACCTCGCCGCGGATCGCGGGATGCCCGTTGACCCACGTCGGGCGCGCCTCGAACGGCAGGCCGAGCTTCGCGAGGCCGCCGAGCAGGTAGCGGGCGATCTTGTCGGCACCGACGATCGGGCGGGGCGCCGCGCCCTTCACGAAGCCGCCGCCGTCGGCGACCGAGACGACGTCGGGCGCGAGCACGTCCATGAGGCCCTGCAGGTCGCCCGAGTTCACGGCCGCGACGAATCGCGCGACGACGGCCTCCTGCTCTGCCCGGTCGACCGCGATACGCGGCCGCCGCGCCGCGACGTGCTCCTTCGCGCGGTGCGCGATCTGGCGCACCGCGGCGGGCGACTTGCCCACCGCGTCGGCGATCTCGTCGTACGACACGTCGAACACCTCGCGCAGCACGAACACCGCCCGCTCGGTCGGCCCGAGCGTCTCGAGCACCGTCAGCATCGCGATCGAGACGCTCTCGGCGAACTCGACGTCGTCGGCCACGTCGGGGCTCGTGAGCAGGGGCTCGGGCAGCCACTGCCCCACGTACGACTCACGGCGGCGCGACCTCGTGCGCAGCTGGTTCAGCGCCTGGCGCGTGACGATCCGCACGAGGTAGGCGCGCTCGTCGCGCACCTCCGTACGGTCGACGGTGTTCCAGCGCAGCCACGACTCCTGCAGCACGTCCTCGGCGTCGGCCGCCGAGCCGAGCATCTCGTAGGCGACGGTGAAGAGCAGTGCGCGGTGGGTGACGAACGGGTCGTCGGTCATGATGCCGAGCCTACGACCTCGGTGGAGGCACCCGCCGACGCGCGCGTCGCGATCGGCGGCAGCTCGCACGCGTCGGCGTAGCCCTCCGAGTGGATGCCGAGAGCGACGTTCATGCGCGAGCTCATGTTCATGAACGCGACCTTCGCGGTGAGCTCGATGAGCGCGGCCGGGCCGAGCTCGTCGAGGAGCGCCGCCGAGAGCTCGTCGGTGACGGCGGGCGGGGTCTGGCTCATCGCCTCGGCGTACTCCATGACGTTGCGTTCGAGGGGCGAGAAGACGGATGCCTCGCGCCACACCGGCACCTGACGGGCCTTCGCCTCGTCGAGGCCCTCGTTGTGCGCCTTGTAGTAGTTGAAGTCGAGGCACCAGCTGCAGCCGATGTACGCCGCCGTCGCCATCACGGCGTAGCTCGCCAGGTTCTGGTCGAGCTCGTCGAGCGCCTCGATCTTGCGGCCGATGCCCATCGACGCCCGCATGAGCGCGGGGTGGTGCGCGAGCACGCCCATCGAGTCGGGCACCCGGCCGATCATGCGCTTCGCTGCGACCTTCACGACCGTGCCGAAGACGCCCGTGAGCTCGGTCGGCGGGATGCGGGTCTGGGTGGTCATCGTGTCCTCCTGCGATCGTCGACGGTCCGGGGTTCGGTTCCCGGGATCATCCCGTCGCACATGAAGACACCGGCCGGCGCGGGCGTGTGACATCCCCGGCATCGATGTTTCGACCTCGAGCGAAACGAAGCGACCATATCGTCGTGCGGTGACCTCTTCATCACCTGACATCGATTCGGCCGCGACCCACGGCGAGCACCTGGCCATCGAGCCGAGCATCCTCTACTTCGGCACTCCGGTCGTGCTGATCACGACGACGAACCCCGACGACACGTGCAACCTCGCTCCGATCTCGTCGGCCTGGGCGCTCGGCCAGACCCTCGTGCTCGGCCTGGGCTCGGACGGCCGCTCGGCGGCCAACCTCCTCGAACGGCCCGAACTGGTCGTGAACGTGCCGTCGCCCGAGTCGTGGGAGCAGGTCGAACGGCTCGCGCCGCTGACGGGCCGGTTTCCGGTGCCGCCGTCCAAGCCGGCGGGGATGCGGTTCGAGCCCGACAAGTTCGCGGCAGCCGGCCTGACGCCGATGCGGTCGACGACCGTCGGGCCGCCGCGGGTGGCCGAATGCCCGTTGCAACTCGAGGGGACGGCCGTCAGCCTGCGCGCCGGATCGGCGGGCGGGTTCATGATCGTCGAGGTCGCCGTGAGCATGGTCCACGCCGCCTCAGACATCGTGGTGCCCGGCACGAATCACCTCGACCCGGGCAGGTGGAGTCCGCTGATCTACAACTTCCGGCACTACTTCGGACTCGGGGCGCAGCTGGGGCACTCCTACCGCTCCGAGACCCCGGCGGGCGCACACCGTACGACGTCCGATCCGTCGGGCGAGCCCTCGGCGGCCTGAGGATCCCGGCCGGAGTTCAGTACCAGCCCTGTTGACGCGCGCCCCGGGTCGCGCGAGCGTTCGAGGACGGGCACCGGCCGTGGGCGAGGTTCTCGACCTCACGATTTCCCCCTGGCGGTCGAGCCCGGTGCTGGAGGTGGCAGCCCATGTCTGCCGAAACTGAACCCAAGTCCCGCTGGCAGCAGGTCAAGGCGCTCGTGCTGACGGCCGGCGGTCTCGCCGGCGCGATCCTCGCCGTCGTCGGTGTGTGGAACCTCTTCTTCAGCCCCGACGAAGGCGAGCAGGTGAGCCTCGAGCTCGAGCAGCTCGAAGACCAGAAGCTGCACGACTTCGACTTCGACGAGGCGAGCCGGGGCTTGACCTCGGCATCGGGACCCGCGGTCGAGGAGATGGGACCCGGGCAGGCGAGCGTCGAACTGACGGTCGTGGCAGTGCCGTCGCCCGCGCCCGACAAGGTGACCGGGGGCTCGACCGACGAGGTGACGGATGGCGGGACCGACGAGGTGACCGACGATTCCACCGATGCTCCCGAGACGGGTGACCCCACTGACCCGGCCGAAGACCCGACCGACATGCCGACGGTGGCGCCGACTCCCTCGACGACACCCGACGTGAGCGACTCGCCCTCGGCCTCGACCCGCCGCTTCGACGCCGTGCCGAACACCGACGTGCTCAACGAGGTCGCGCAGAATCCCGTGCTCGACAAGTGGGATCCGACCGACGATGAAGTGAAGGCGGTGATGCGTGCGATCGCCGAGAACATCGATCTCCGCGACCCGAGCGGCGATGCGCTCTCCGCCGACGATGCGGCGACGCAGTTGGCGGCAGCGTTCGAGGAGGTCGAGTCCTCGGAGGAGGGCGGCAGGTTGAATCCGCACGGATACCGCGTGAGGGTGGACTACCAGCTCGACTGGCTCGCCGGCGAACCACTGGTCCTGACCTGGTCGGTGCGCAGCGACGACGCGAGCGCCTGGACGTCCGACCGCTTGGGCGTCCGCTTCACGCCGACGAAGGAGCACGACGGCGGCACCGCGTACATCTGGGCGCCCGACCTCGAATCGGCAGGCCGTCACACACTGGACGTGAAGATCTACCACCTCCCGGATGAAACGCTCTTGAAGGGCGGATCGCTGGATCTTCCACCCGACTGAGCCCAGCACTCACGCCGCGGCGTGGCACAGACGGCGACGCACCCAGCCCGAGGCATCCGCCTGCTCGAGCTCGCCCGAGCGGATGGCACACGCGAACTCGATGGCCTCCTCGCTCAGCCGGCCGTCGGCCGTGTCGGGACCGTCGCGCAGCACGGCGACGGTGAGCCACCTCGTGAGCCGGCCGCCGATGCGGGCCGTGACCGCCACGGTGCCGGCGAAGTGCCGCGCCTGGCCGTCGGTCTGATCGTCGACCGGCCTGCGGAAGCCGCGGCCGCTCAGGCGGTTACGGCCGCCGCTCGCCGCGTCGAACACCCACAGCGGTCCGCGTCGGACTCCGGCGATCCGGCCGAGCTCCTTGAGGAACCGCCCGTTCGAGTAGCCGCGGTCGGCGAGGCGGGCGATCGAGTCGGCGAGGGCGGCGCAGGCGTCCATCCCCTCACTGTACGAGGGCGGGCGGCACGGGCGCGGCCGGCTCGGGTGCCGGCCCGGGCGCCGGCTCGGGTGCCGGCCCGGTGAGCGGCAGGGCATCGCCGAGGATCGGCGCGAGCGCCGATCGTGCCGGACCGAGGTACCGGCCGAGTTCGGCCCGCCCGTAGCGGATCGGCACCGGCGCCGTGCCCTTCGCCGGGTACATCTCGTACTCGTCGCGCAGGGTGCCGAGGAAGTGGGGCCCGAGCGCCGGGGCGGCGCCGGCGATGACGACCTCCTGCGGGTCGAGGAGGGCCGCCATGATGCGCAGGGCCCGCGACAGCGCGCGGGCGCCGACGGCCATGCGCTCGCGGGAGTCGGCGGTCGAGGCGAGCAGGCTCGTGTCGTGCCCGTCGAGCTCGTCGGTGTAGGCGTCCCCGAGCATCGCGCTCATCGAGGCCGCCGATTCGAGGCATCCCGACAGGCCGCACCGGCACGTCGCGCGGTCGCCCTCGAAGACCACGCGCACGTGGCCGATCTCGCCGGCCCGCCCGGTCGCACCCGACATGAGCGTGCCGCCGTTGGTGACTGCTGCGCCGACGCCCTCGCCGAGGTGCACGACGAGCCGGATCACGCCCTCCCCGGCGTCGGCGGCCTCGGTGAGCGCCTCGGCGTCGACGTCGTTGACGACCGAGGTCGGGGCGCCGATCGCCTCCTCCAGCAGGCTCGCGAGCGGCAACCCGTACCAGCCGAGCTGCACGCTGTCGACGACGACCCCGCCGGCCGTGACGCCGGGCACCTGCACGCATGCGGCGAGCACCCGCGACTCGACGCCCCGCGTGATCTCGCGGACCGCATCGACGACCGCGTCGACCTCCACCCCGGCGGGGTGGTCGACCCGACGGCTCGCGACCGTGCGACCGGCGAGGTCGACGAGCGCGGTGTCGACTGCACGGGTGCGCACGACCGCGACGACGATGAGGTGGGTGTCGCCGTCGATCTCGAGGCGGGTCGCGCGCTTGCCGCCGGTGCTCTCGGCGGGGCCGGTCTCGGTGACGAGGCCGACCTCGATGAGCTCGGCGACGAGCGACGACGCGGTCGCCGAGGTGAGGCCGGTGCGCCGGGCGATCACGGCCCGGGTCACGGGGGCGGGTTCGCGCGCGATGAGTGCGAGCGCCCGGAGCAGGTTGTCGCGGCGGATCACCGTCTGGGCGTCGGGCAGCCCGGTGCTCGCGAATCGGCGCAGGAGAGCGGATCTGCGCTGCGGGCTGGCGGTGCTCACGGTCATCGTCTCCTCGGTCGGGCGAAACGGTCGCCGGCGGCCGCGCTGCCGGGCACGAGAACATCTTGCCCCTTGACGCCTCCACAGCGATCGCATAGGTTCGACCCAACTTAGTTTACTAAGTCAACAAAGTGGGCCGGATGCACGGATTTCCTCCGTCGCACGGGTCCCGCGGTCGGGGATTGGCCGCGGGACTCCCCCGCTCCTCAGCGCGCCCTACCGCCGATCCGCGGTGCTGCGCGCCGTCGGACGCGGCGACGACTCCGTGCCTCGGGCGACACGACGATCGTCGAGAAGTTGGAGGCAATGATGCAATCAATTCGCAAGACGCTGGCCACGGCAGGAGTCTGCGCCGTCGCCCTGGCCGGGGTGCTCGTGCCGCTCCCCGCCGCTGCGGCCCCGCCGACGGGACCGCTGCCCGCCGTGAGCCCGACCCCGCAGTCGATCGACCGCGCGGGCTCCGACCTCAACGTGCCGGGTCGCGTCGAGCTCGTCGTCGACGACGGCACCGACCCCGCCGCGCTGGCCGCGCTGCGCGAGACCCTCACCGAGCACGGCGTCGACCGCATCGACGAGCGCGACACGCGCTCGGGCCGGGCCCCGCTCACGATCGGGCTGGGTGCGGCGTCCCGCAGCGACATCCGATCGGTGCTCGGCGAGACGGAGGTGCCGACCCACGCCGAGGGCTACGCGATCCGGGCCGATGCCTCCACGGGCCCGCTCGGCACCGTCGCGCTCGGCGGCGTCGACGCGGCCGGGCAGTACTACGCCGTGAAGACGCTCGAGCAGCTGTTCGTGCCGAAGGACGACGGCGGGTACCGCATCGCCGGCGCCGCGGTGAGCGACTTCCCCTCGATGCCGCTGCGCGGAACGATCGAGGGCTTCTACGGCGAGCCCTGGTCGCACGACGAACGACTCGACCAGCTCGAGTTCTACGGCGACGTCAAGGCGAACACCTACATCTACGCGCCGAAGGACGACCCGTACCACCGCGACAAGTGGCGCGACCCGTATCCCGCCGACAAGCTCGCCGAGCTCGGCGACCTCGTGCAGGCCGCGACGGCGAACCACGTGCGCTTCACCTTCGCCCTCTCGCCCGGCAACACCGTCTGCTACTCGAGCGACGCCGACTACGAGGCACTCACGGGCAAGCTGCAGCAGATGTACGACCTCGGCGTGCGGGCCTTCAACATCCCGCTCGACGACATCGACTACGCGCGCTGGCACTGCGACGGCGACCGCACCGCGTTCGGCGCCCCGAGCGGGCGCACGGCGGGCATCGCGCAGGCCTCGTTCCTCGACCGCGTGCAGAAGGAGTTCATCGAGACGCACGAGGGCGCCTACCCCCTGCAGATGGTGCCGACCGAGTACTACAACACGACCGACTCGGGCTACAAGACCGCGCTCCGCGGCATGGACGAGGACGTCGTCGTGATGTGGACCGGCGAGGGCGTCGTGCCGCAGGAGGTCACCGTCGCGCAGGCGCAGAAGGCCGCGACCGTCTTCGGCGGCCCGACCTTCCTCTGGGACAACTACCCGGTGAACGACTACGGCCAGACCTCGGGCCGCCTGCTGCTCGCGCCGTACGACAAGCGCGAGGCCGGCCTCGGCGAGTACCTCTCGGGCATCGTCTCGAACCCGATGAACCAGGCCGCCGCCAGCAAGATCGCGATCTTCGGCGTCGCCGACTTCACCTGGAACGACGAGGCGTACGACGCCGGCGAGAACTGGTCGCAGGCGCTGCGCTACATCGCGAACGGGGATGCCTCGACGGCCGCTTCGCTGCGCGTCTTCGCCGACCTGAACCACCTCGCCCCGAGCTTCGGGGCGCCGTGGCAGCCGCAGTCGCCCGAGCTGAACGCCCGCATCACGGCGTTCTGGGAGAGCTGGGAGGCCGGCGACAAGGCCGGCGCCGTCGCCGAGCTCCGCGAGTACGCCGTCGCCATCGGCGAGGCGCCCGACGCGATCCGCAGCGGCCCGACCGACCCCGCCTTCCTCTCCGACGCGAGCCCGTGGCTCGACGCGACGGCACTCTGGGGCGAATCGACCGTCGAACTGCTCGACGCGGTGCAGGCGCGCCTCGACGGCGACGAGGCGGGTTCCGAGGAGCTCGCGGCCTCGGCCAAGGCGACCGCGGCGCAGGCCGCCGCGGTGGTCGTCGACCCGCCCGACAACACGTGGGGCAAGGCGAAGGTGCGCATCGCCGACGGCGTGCTCGACGTGTTCCACGGCCGCATCGGGTTCACGCTCGCCATGTGGGACGCCGGTGACGTCGTGAACGTCGCGCCGAAGGGCACGGCGACCGCGTCGAGCGTCGAGGTGCCGCAGTTCGGCGCCGCGAACGTCAACGACGACAAGCCGTCGACCCGCTGGGCCTCGGGCTACAGCGACGACTCGTGGGTGCAGGTGAAGCTCGCCGAGCCGACGGTCGTGCGCGGGGTCACCCTCAACTGGGAGTCGGCCTGCGCGAACGCCTACGAGCTGCAGACCTCGACCGACGGGGTGACCTGGACGACGATCCGCACGGTCGACGACTCGACCTGCGGGCTCGACCTCTTCACCTTCGACGAGGCCGACCCGGTGCAGTACGTGCGCATGCAGGGCATCGACCGCAAGACCACGTGGGGCTACTCGATCTGGGAGTTCGGCATCTACGCGGCGAAGTGAGGCGGCTCTGACCGGTGCCCTCCCGCTCCCCTACGGGCTGGAGGGCACTCTCCTGCGCGGCCATCGCGTTCGCACCGTCGACTCTGCGTTCCGCGCTCCGCGCCGCCTCCGGATGCCGCTGCCCGCGTCGCATCAGGCGACAGGTGCCTCGTTCGAGCTCTGCCAGTTTCGCCTCACGATGAGGCGGAACCGGCATGGCATTCTCGGCGATGTCTCCTAGTCGTCGGACGCGACGATGAGGTGCACGGCATTGCTGCGGCGGTCGACCACGACGAACTCGTGGAATCCCAGCTCTCCGGGCGTGAACCCGTAGTCGTGCATTCCCTCGTCGCCCGGATTGTTCAGGGTGTAGACGGTCCCGAGCCTCAACAGGTTATGAACCCACTGAAGTCGTTCATGAACTTCGGGAGGCTGCCGGTAACCCGGGTCGGCCCAGTCCTGATCGTCTGCCCACGATCGAATCCGTGCCTCGGCTTCCCCGGCGGTGGTCGATCGGAAGCTGCTCTCGCGGATCTCGCTCAGCCACCAGCGCCCGTGCACCGGAGGTGAACTGGGAAGCCGCTCCCGATCGCGTTCGAGCTCTTCTTCGAGCAGTTCTTCCAACGGATACGGGACGGCGTAGTCGAACGCATACCCCGGACTCGCGATCAGCGCTGCGAGAGCCGATCGATCGTCGGCGGGTGGGGAACCGAAATGAGTGGTCTGCACCCACATGAACGTGTTCTTGTCGAGGTGAATCGTCTTCGCACCGATGAGCGGCAGTCCACCCATGCCTTCACCGCACCGATTCCGCTGGGTCGGCTGTCGTGAGCACAGCGCGGAGTCGTGCCCGGCACTCCGTCACGAACTCGGGGAACGTCTCCCAGTAGTACGCGATGCCCGAGACCGCGACGCCGATCGCCCAGGCACGGGCGCGCAGCCAGGTGGCGTCGTCGAGTCGCGCCGCCGCGAAGTACGCGTCGCGAGCCGCAGCAGGCAGATCCCACACCGGGGCGTGCTCGGCGTCGGGCGCGCCGATCGACAGCGCACCGAAGTCGATCACCGCGTGCAGACGGCCGTCGCGCACGAGCAGGTTGCCCGGTCGCAGGTCTCCGTGCAGCCAGACCGGGCCGGCGGTCGAGTCGGGCAGCTCCACCGCCTCGCGCCACCAGCGTTCGAGGGTGCCGATGTCGAGCTCGTCGCCAACGAGCGGTCGGCAGCCGTCGAAGTACGGGGCGATCCACTCGTCGGCGTCGCGAAGGCTGCCGCCGCGGTACCAGCTGAGCCCGCCGTCGCGGGTCGCCCTCATGAGCTCGATCGCGTGCAGTTCGCGCACGAAGGCCGCGAGGTCATGGCCGAACGCCGACCAGCCCTCGACGTTGCCCGTGTCGGGAACGTCCCCGTCGATCCACCGGACGATGGCCCACTCGGCGGGATACTCCGGGCTCGGTGCACCAGCGAACTCGGTCGTCGGCACGCGGAGCGTCAGCTGCGGTGCCAGCCGCGGCACCCACTCCCGTTCCTTGCGCAGCGACGCGGCCGAGGCGGTGGTGCGCGGCATCCGGACGAGGAGTTCGTCGCCCAGCCGGAACATGCGATTGTCGGTGCCGCCACCGGCCTCGGCGATCGGCAGCTCCGCCCACTCAGGGCGGTCGCGGCGCAGCAGCCGGGCGACGAGTGCCTCGTCGATGTGCAGCTCGTCGTCGTGCAGGGGCATCCGCCCATTCTGCCGCTCGCGGCCCCGACCCGCCGCGCTCAGCGCAGCGGCGCGTACTTCGCCGCGATGATGCCCGAGTCGGAGACCTGCGCATCGAGCAGCCGCAACCCGACCGGATGCGGCGAGCGCAGCCGGTCCTCGGCGTTGCCGACGATGAAGGGGTGGATGCCCGCGTGCACCTCGTCGACGAGGCCGGCGTCGACGAGCGCGGCCGCGACCCCGCCGTACCCGTGCGAGATGATCGAGTCGTACCGCTCGAGAAGCCCGCGCACGTACTCGGCGAGGTCGCCCTCGATGAGGGTGCAGTTCCAGTCGAGGGGGCCGGTCAGCGTCGTCGAGGCGACGAACTTCGGCAGTGCGTTGTAGTACGCCGCGAAGCCGCGTTCGTCGGTCTGCGCCGGCCAGTACTCGCGGAAGAACTCGTAGCTTCGGCGTCCGAGCAGCACGGCGTCGGCGCCGAACACGAGCTCGTCGCTCGCCCGCTGCAGGCCGGGGTCGTTCTCGTCGAACCAGTGCTCCATCTGGTCGAATGCCCCGTCGAGCGTCATTTCGAATGAGATCGTCACGTTGCCCATCGCCCCAGCATGCGCCTCGGGCGCCGGGATGTCACGGACGATCGGCCGCGGCGAGCTCCACGCGCGGCTCGAGGCCGAGGTAGGCGGCGTACCGTGCCGCCGCGTCGTCGAGGGCGGCCCGCTCCCCCCGTGCGAGCGCGCGGTACGGTCGCACCGCGAACGTCACGGCCTTCGCCGTCACCGTCCGCTTCATCGCCCCGAGCAGCTGCGCGTCGACCAGCGCCATGCCGATCGCCGTCTCCCTGGTGCGGGGCACGATGCCCTCGCCGTCGAGCACCCACCGCGAGTCCTGATACCCGCGGTACATCTCGTCGAGCACCTGCAGCAGGTGACCCCGCGGCTCGACGGAGCTCGGCGGCCCGCCCGGCGCGTGCCAGAAGGTGCGCCCGTCGTGCTCGAAGGAGTCGAGCCGGTCGGCGACCGCGGCGAGGCCGCGGCGCACGTCGGTCACGGTGAG
Organism: Agromyces sp. NPDC058064; assembly: GCF_042885275.1. NCBI lineage: Bacteria > Bacillati > Actinomycetota > Actinomycetes > Micrococcales > Microbacteriaceae > Agromyces > Agromyces sp. NPDC058064. The sequence continues at coordinate 539,458 of NZ_JBHVSE010000001.1, forward strand.
CGTCGCCCAATAGGCGAGGTCGCGGTCGGTGGCCGGGCCGTGCGACGTGAAGTAGCGCAGCGCGAGCTCGGCGAGCGCCTCGTCGCGATCGAGGCGCCGCGGGCTGGGCACCCGATCGGCGAACAGCGCGTAGCTGTGCTCGCCGTCGCGCGGCACACCGCTGCACACCAGTCCGAGCACCTCGAGGCGCCCGAGCAGCAGCATGAGCTGCTGGCCGGTGAGCTGCTCGCCACGGACGGCGAGCGCCTCGGCGAGTTCGCCCCTGGTGCGGTCGGGCGATTCGCCGAGCGTCGCCACCACGGCGTCGCCGAGCGCGCCGACGCGGTCGCCGAGCGGTTGCAACTGCTGCTCGAACACCGGCATCACCCGGGGCGCCGTGAGCTCCTGCAGCCATTGCGCGTCGTCGGCGTGCACGTAGTGCCACGTCGATCGCAGCACGTGGATCCGCAGCACCCGCCCCTCGGCGAGCGCAGCGGCCAGGTCCTCCGCCGCTGCCGAGCCGGTGCGCGTCGCGACGGCCCACGCCGACTGCGACGGGTTCTCGGCCTGCACCGCGAGGAGCGACCGCACCACCTGCTCGGCGGTGTCGACGGGAGCGGCGAGCAGCTGCGAGCGCAGCCGCCATCGGGCGATGTCGCGGTCGATGAGCACCATTGCAGCGTATTGGCGACGACTCGGCGAGACCAGCGCCCCGCCTGTACGGGGCGAGAGGATGCCTCGCGCCGGATCCCGCTAGAGCGCCCCGGTCGCAGGCTTCTCGACGACCCGCCCGCCGCCCTCGAACACGAGCAGGCGATCGGCGAGCTTGTCGACGAAGAAGCGGTCGTGCGACACCACGACGACCGCGCCGGGGAAGTGGGTGAGCGCCCGCTCCATGACCTGCGTCGAGGTGATGTCGAGGTGGTTCGTCGGCTCGTCGAGCACGATCACCGCCGCCCCCGAGAGCAGGCACTGGGCGATCGCCACGCGCGCCCGCTGGCCGCCCGAGAGGGTGCCGATCTTCTGCTTCAGGTCGTCCTCGGAGAACTGGAGCATCGCGAGGAACCGGCCGACGCTCTTCTTCGTGGCGGTGAACGCGAGCGAGTCGGGGTAGGCGTTCACCGCGTGCCCGACGGTGTCGGTGAGGTCGAGCTCGGCGTACACGCGGTTGTACGAGACGAAGCGGGCGCCCTTCGCCCAGCGCACGCTGCCCGAGTCGGGTTCGGTCTCGCCGGTGAGCACGTCGAGCAGCGTCGACTTGCCCGAGCCGTTCGAGCCGATCACCGCGACGCGGTCGCCGCGCTGGAGGTCGAACGAGACGCCGTCGAAGAGCGGCTCGCCGCCGAAGCCCTTCGAGAGCCCCGTCACCGTGAGCAGGTCGTTCGAGACCTTGAGCCCGTCGTAGATCGAGGTGATGATCTGGTCGATCGGGCGCGGCGCCTGCCGCTTCTTGATGTCGGCGAGGCGTCGGGCGACGGCGTTCGACGGGTTGCGGGCGGCCTCGCGACGCGCAGTCGACGCGGCCTGCTCGTAGGCGAGCAGCTCCTCCTCGTGGGCGAACTGCTTCTCGAGCATCTTGAGCCGCGACTGCTTCGCGTGCACGTACGCCGAGTAGTCGCCCTCGTACTCCTGGAGGCGGTAGTTCTCGACCTCGATGATGCGGTCGACCACGCCGTCGAGGAACTGGCGATCGTGCGAGACGACGAGCACGGCGCCCGCGAACGACTGCAGCCAGTTCTCGATCCACTTCACGCCGTCGAGGTCGAGGAAGTTCGTCGGCTCGTCGAGCAGCAGCACATCGGGCGCCTGCACGAGGATCTGCGCGAGCGCGGCCCGGTTGCGCCAGCCGCCCGAGAGCCGGTCGACCGGCAGGGCTCGGCGCTCGGCGTCGAAGCCGAGCCGGGTGAGCACGGTGTCGATCGTCGTCTCGTAGGTCCAGCCGCCGATGTGGTCCATGCGTTCGAACAGCTCGCCCTGCTCGGTGAGCAGTCGCGTCATCTCGTCGTCGGCCATGGGCTCGGCGAGCGCGAGGCCGATCTCGTCGAGGCGGGCCTGCGTCTCGTGCACGTCGGCGAAGTGGGCGCTCAGCGTCTGCTGGATGCTCTGCTCGCCGTCGAGCTCCGAGAACTGCGAGAAGTACCCGATCGTGGTGCCGAGCGTGACATCCCGCGTGCCGCCCGAGGGTTCGCGGCGGCCGAGCACGACCTCGAGCAGCGTCGTCTTGCCCGTGCCGTTCTTGCCGATGAGGCCGACCCGGTCGCCCCGCTTGAGCTTGAGGAACGCCTCCTTCAGCACCGGCCGTCCCTCGATGTCGATGCTCACGTCGTTCAGGCGGATCAGGCTCACGGGCGTCCTCGGTTTCGGGGTGCGGTGCGTTGCGCAGGGGGCGAGAGTCGGCGAGACGGATGCCTCGAGCCGGCGTCGAGTCTATCGACGGCGCCTGCGCGCCGGGTGGGTGGCCGAGCCGATCAGACCATGCGGCGCAGGAAGCGGTCGCGATCGACGAACTGGTGCTTCAGCACGAAGCCGAGGTGCAGTGCGACGGCGACGAGCAGGAGGATCTGCAGCGTCACGTGCACGCCGACGAGCAGGTCGTCGTCGACGAGGTCGAGCGGTGCGGTCCAGTCGGCACGGTCTGCGATCTCCCAGTCCTCGCCCGAGATCAACACGAGCGCAAGACCGCTCGACGGCGTCAGCACGAGCAGTGCGTAGAGGGCGCGCTCGGTGGTGGAGGCGAGCTTCTGCTCCGCCCGCGTCACGGTCGCGGGCCACGCCGGCAGCGTCACGACCCGACGCCAGGCGAATCGCAGCACGGTCAGCGCGAGGATGCTGCAGCCGATGACCACGTGCACCGGCAGCAGCAGGTCTTCGTCGCCGTCGTAGAGCTCCTCGACCACCGGTTCGAGCAGCCCCTCGGCGCCGATCATCGCGTAGCCGACGAGGTACTGCGACAGCAGGGCGAGCACCGTGAGCCAGTGCAGCACCCGGGCGATCACGCCATGCCGCGGCGGGAGCGCCCGTCCGCCCGCGTCGCCTGCCATTCGCCCAGCATTCCGGTTCTCCGCCCGGATGTCACGGCTCACGCCGATGCGGAATGCGAGGATCGAACGCATGCCCGCCTCGAATGCGACCCAGCCCACGCCGTTCGACCTCGCGACCTGGCCGCGCCGCGAGACCTTCGAGCACTACCGGCACCGCGTCCCGTGCACCTACGCGATGACGGTCGAGCTCGACGTCACGGCGTTCGTCGCGGCGCTGCGCGCCTCGTCGCGCAAGACCTACCCGACGCAGATCTGGGCGATCGCGAACGTCGTCAACCGGCACCCCGAGTTCCGCATGACGCTCACCGACGACGGCCTGCCGGCGACGTGGCCGGTCGTGCACCCGGCCTTCACGGTGTTCAACCCCGAGCGCGAGACCTTCGCCGCGGTCTCGGTGCCGTACGACGCCGACTTCGGGCGGTTCCACGAGGCGGCGACCGAGGTGCTCGCGGAGGCGTCGGCCGCGAGCGAGATGTTCCCCCAGGGCGGCCTGCCGGCGAACGGCTTCGACGTGTCGAGCATCCCGTGGGCGAGCTTCACGGGCTTCACCCTGCAGATCGACGGCGGCTCGAACCACTTCGCGCCGATCTTCACGCTCGGCCGCTACGTCGAGCGCGCGGGGAGCACCCTGCTCCCCCTCGCGGTGCAGATCCACCACGCCTCGGCCGACGGGTTCCACACGGCCCGGCTGGTCGGCGAGCTCGAAGCGCTCTTCGCCGACCCGTCGTGGGTCGACGGCTGAGGCGACCGGACGCATCCGGCCGCCTCGCCGCACTCGATCTCAGCCGAGCATGCCCGAGGCGCTGACACCGGCGACGGTGCCGCCGTCGACCAGCAGGTCGGTGCCGCTCACGAAGCTCGCGCGGGTGGCGTCGAGCAGGAACGCGGCCGCCTCGGCGATGTCATCGGGGGTGCCGAGCCGCTTCGCTGCGGAGGCCTGCACCATGCCGCGCATCTGCGCGCCCGAGTCGCCGGCGAGCTCCTGCTGGCCCATGGGCGTCGAGATGACGCCGGGGCTGATGGAGTTGATGCGGGCGCCGCGCTCGCCCCAGGCGACGGAGGCGCGCTGGACGCGGAGGTGGTTGGCGCGCTTCGCGATCGAGTACGCGGCTCCGGGGTCGGGGAGCGCGCCGAGGAACGGCAGCGCGAGAAGCTCGTCGCTCGGCGTCGCAGCGAACGCCTGCTGCAGCTCGGCGGGCAACTGACCGGCGGCGAAGTGACCGGCCATGCTCGCGATCACGACGCCGGCACCGCCCGGCGCGATCACCCTGGCGAACTCGTCGAGCACGACGGCGACGCCGAGGAGGTCGACCGCGAGGATCGCCTCGGTCGAGGCCTGGGTCGGTGAGAGTCCGGCGGTGTGCGCGACGTGGGTGACCGGGCCGAGCGCCGCGGCGTCGTCGGCGAGTGCGGCGACCGAGTCGCGCTTGCTCACGTCGACGAGGTGGGCGTGCACCTCGTGGCCGGCGCCGCGCAGCTCGTCGGCGACCTGATCGAGGGTGGCCCGGTTGAAGTCGGCGAGCACGACGATGCGCCCGCTGCCGATCCGGCGGGCGATGGCCTGCCCCATTCCGCCGACTCCGATGACGACGGCGACGTCCTTCGACATGTACTGACCTCCTGTGTGCGGGTGCCCGTCGATTAACGAGACTCCAAGTAGCCTAATTCGATTCGACACCGAATACCATCGACACGTGGAACCCTCCAAGCGCGGCCGCCCGCGCAGCACCGACGCCGACCGGTCGATCCTCGAGGCGGCGCGCGACCTCCTGCTCGAGGGCGGCTACGACGCCCTCAACCTCGCCGCGGTGGCCGAGCGCGCCGGGGTGGCGAAGCAGACCGTCTACCGGCGCTGGAGCTCGAAGTCGCACCTCGTCGCCGGCGCCGTGCTCGCGGGGGTCCTGGCACCGAGCGGAATCGCGGCCGTCGCCGTCGCCGGTGCGGACCCTGGCGTCGGCGCCGAGGCCGCCGAGCCCCGCGAGGCATCCGATGAGCCGGGTGGACTCCACGAGTGGATGCGCCGCCTCGCGGCGAGCCTCGAGTCCCCCGCGAACGCCGCCACCGTGCGCGCCCTCGCCGCGGCCGCCGCCGATGACGACGACGACGCCGCACGACTGTACGAACGCTTCACCGGCCCGACCCGCCGCCTGCTCGTCGAGGTGCTCGAGGCCGGGCGCGACCGCGGCGAGGTGCGCACCGACGCCGACCTCGAGGCCGTGGCCGATGCGGTCTTCGGCGTCGCGCTCTATCGGATCCTGGCCCGCATCGACGACCCGGCCGCGGGCATCGACTCGCTCGCGACGATCCTCGTCGACGGCCTCGCGCCGCGCACCGCGACGCGCTGACACGGCGCCGGCACCGGCACCGGCACCGGGCGCAGCCGGCCGCTCACGGCCACGGAGCTCACCCCGCCGAGTCTGCGAGCACCCGCCCGCTGGCCGCCAGCACGAGCCGGCGCGGCATCACGCCGACGAGCCTGCTCATGAGCGAGTTCGCCCGGCCAGAGACGACGCTCGCGGGGGTTCGCCGCCGATCGAGCCGGTCGAGTGCGAGCGACACGACCTGTTCGGTCGTACGGAACCGGCCGACCGCCGCGTCCTCGGTGCCGACGACGTCGAAGAACTCGGTGCGCGTCGCCCCCGGGCTGAGGGTCAGCACGCGCAATCCCGATTCGCGGGTCTCGTAGGCGATCGCCTCGGTGAAACTCAGCACGAAGGCCTTCGATGCGCCGTAGATCGCCATGTTCGGGCAGGGCTGGTACGCCCCGGTGCTCGCGATGTTCACGAGAGCGCCGCGCCCGTCCTCCACGAGATCGGGGAGGAACGCGCGCGTGATCGAGACGAGCGCGGCGACGTTGAGCTGCACGAGCTCGTCGACGCGTGCCGCATCGGCGTCGACGAACGCGCCCTTCATGCCGAAGCCGGCGTTGTTGACGAGGGTCTGGATGCGGATGCCCCGCTCGTCGAGCTCGGCCCGCAGCATCGCCGCGGCACCGGGCCGCGCGAGGTCGAGCGCGATCGGGGTGGCGCGCACACCGTGCTCGCGCTCGATGCGCTCGGCGAGCTCGCGCAGCCGGTCTTCGCGGCGGGCGACGAGCACGACGTCGGCCCCGCGTCGTGCGAGCTGCAGCGCGAACTCGGTGCCGAGCCCCGAGCTCGCGCCGGTGATGAGTGCGGCGGTGGCGGTGAAGTCGATGGTCATGCCCGCAAATGTAGACACTGACAGCATTGTTGTCAATGCCTACTTCGCGATAGGGTGCTCGGGTGACCGAACGCGCCTACCACCACGGCAACCTGCGCCAGGCGCTGCTCGCCCGCGCCTGGGAGACGATCGACGCCGAGGGGCTCGACGCCCTCTCGCTCCGACGACTCGCGCGCGAGGTGGGCGTCAGCCACGGGGCATCCGCGCGCCATTTCACCGACCGCACCGCGCTGCTCGACGCGATCGCCGTCGCCGGGTTCGCCCGCATGAACGAGACGCTCGCGGCAGCCGTCGCGAGCGAACCGGCATTCGCGGGCCGGCTCCGCGCGGCGGGCCTCGCCTACGTCGGCTTCGCGGTCGAGCACCCCGCGATCCTCGACCTCATGTACAAGGCGAAGCACCATCCCGAGGCCTCCGCCGAGCTCGTCGAGCTGAGCCGCGCCAGCATGACGGCGGTGATCGCGCTCGTCGCCGAGGCGCAGGCGCGGGGCGAGATCCGCGAGGGCGACGTCGAACGGCAGGCGCTCGTCGTCTTCGCCGCGGTGCACGGCGTCGCCGCGCTCGCGACCGACGACCTGCTCGACGGCGTCGCCTGGCAGGACGCGGCCGACGCGACCATCGCCATGCTGGCCGGCGCCTACGTGCCGTGACCCCCGCGTCGACGGCTCGGGCGAGCGCCCGCGCTCGGACGAGACCGCCCGGGTCGCTGATGACTCACGGCCACCCGGCCAGGTGCGACACCTGCTCGGCGACGAGCACGACGGCGAGCACGATCATGGCGGCGCCCGACACCCGCGAGACGATGCGCATCGCCGAGGGCCGCAGGCGCAGCACCGCCCGCGCACCGAGGCCGACGCCCGTGTAGACGAGCGCGCAGCAGCCGACGAAGAGCAGGCCGAGCACGGCCAGCTGCACCGGGATCGGCCACGACCCCGCGGCATCCGTGAACTGGGGCAGCAGCACCACGAGCACGAGCAGCCCCTTCGGGTTGAGCCCGCTGACGCCCGCGCCCTGCGCGAGTCGACGCCACGGGCGATCGGATGCCACGGCGGGCAGCCGCCCGTCGTCGCCGCCCGCTGCCGGGCCCGCAGCGCCCGCCGGCGCGACGACGACCGGCGGGTCGCGCAGCACCCGCACGCCGAGGTGGATCAGGTACGCGGCCGCCGCGAAGGTGAGCGCGACGATCACCGCGGGCACCGCCGCGACCGCCGCGCCGACGCCGACCGCGACGGCGGCGACGATCGCGAGGTAGCCGAGGAGGACGCCGGCGAGCGGGGGCACGATGCTCCGCCCGCTCGCGCCCGCCGCGATGAGGTAGGCCCAGTCGGGGCCCGGCAGCAGCACCATGAGCGTCATCATGACCGAGCATGCGAGCAGCAGCTGCACGTCCATGGCGGGCCTCCTTCGTTCCGGACTCCTCGAAGGTAGGCGAATCGCGGGGGAAGCCGCTGCCGAATTCCACCTCTGCGAACCGCCTGCGTGGAAGAATTCACCACATGGATGCCACTGATCGGAGAATCCTTGCCGAACTGCAGCAGGACGGACGCCTGAGCCTCACCGAGCTGGCCGAACGCGTGCAGCTCAGCATGTCGCCGACCCACCGCCGCCTGCGCGCGCTCGAGGAGGCGGGCGCGATCACCGGCTACCGGGCGGTCATCGACCCCGAGCGGGTCGGCCTCGGCTTCGGCGCACTCGTGTTCATCACCATGGACCAGGCGAATCGCGCGACCGTGCCCGCGTTCGACGCGGCCGTGGCCGAGATCCCCGAGGTCATCCAGGCGCTGCGGCTCTTCGGCGACCCCGACTACCTCCTTCGCGTCGCCGTGCCCGACCTCGCGGCGTACCAGCGCCTGTGGGACGAGCGCCTCTCGGCGCTTCCGGGCGTGCGACGCGTCGAATCCACGCTCGTCATGAAGACCATCGTCGACGACCGGCCGCTGCCCATCTGAGGCGTTCGATCCGGACGCACGGATCTTTTGGGACGCTTGACTGGGACGCGCGTCCCACAATACGCTGCGAGCCATCGAGCAAGGAGGCTCACATGGCGCACCACGTTCACTCGAGATCCGCCGCAACACCGCTCGCCGAAGGTCGGCGACGACGCTCCATCCGCTCCATCCTCGGCATCGCCGCGATCGGCGCTCTGCTCCTCACCATTCCCGTCGCCCCGGCGTCCGCCGCCGAGAACTGGTGGGACGCCCCGAACCGCCCGGCCGTCGACGTCGAGCTCAACGTCACGGGGGCCCCGATCACGGGCGCGCCCGGCGGCGAGGTGCGGGGATTCATCGACTCGCACACGCACCTCAACTCGAACGAGGGCTTCGGCGGCCGCATGATCTGCGGTGCCCCGTTCTCGCCGAACGGCGTCGCCGACGCCCTGAAGGACTGCCCAGAGCACTACCCCGACGGCAGCGGCGCCCTGTTCGAGAACCTCACGAGCGACCCCGACGGGCACCACGACCCCGTCGGCTGGCCGACCTTCGCCGACTGGCCGAAGACCACGTCGATGAGCCACCAGGCCTCGTACTACGCCTGGGTCGAACGCTCCTGGCGCGCCGGCCAGCGGGTGCTCGTCAACGACCTCGTCACGAACGGCGTCATCTGCTCGCTGCCGATCATGCCGAAGGACCGCTCGTGCGACGAGATGACCGCGATCCGACTCGAGGCGCAGAAGGCGCGCGAGATGGAGGCGTACATCGACGGCATCTACGGCGGGGCGGGCAAGGGCTTCTTCCGCATCGTCACGACGCCCGAGCAGGCACGCGACGTGATCGAGGACGGCAAGCTCGCCGTCGTGCTCGGCGTCGAGATGAGCGAGCCGTTCGGCTGCAAGATGATCCTCGACGTCGCCCAGTGCTCCAAGGCCGACATCGACCGCGGGCTCGACGAGTTCGAGGCGCTCGGCATCTCGAGCATGTTCCTCTGCCACAAGTTCGACAACGCCCTCTGCGGCGTGCGGTTCGACACCGGCACCCAGGGCACGATCATCAACGTCGGCCAGTTCTACTCGACCGGCACGTACTGGCAGACCGAGGCGTGCACCGGGCCGCAGCACGACAACCCGATCGGCAACGCGGAGGTGCCCGAGGAGCTGCCGGGCGCCGACCCGCCGACCTACCCCTCGGGTGCGCAGTGCAACACGCGCGGGCTCACCTCGCTCGGCGAGTACGCCCTGCGGGCGGTGATGTCGCGCAACATGATGGTCGAGCTCGACCACATGAGCGTGAAGGCCGCGGGACGCGCCCTCGACATCCTCGAGGCCGACGGCTACCCCGGCGTGCTCTCGAGCCACAGCTGGATGGACTCGAACTGGTCGGAGCGCCTGTACCGGCTCGGCGGGTTCAAGACCGGCTACCCGCACGACGCCGAGGGCTTCCTCGACGAGTGGCGCGACACCGCGGCGCTCCGCGCGGAGTACGGCAAGGGCTACGGCTTCGGCCTCGACTTCAACGGCGTCGGCAGCCACCCCGCCGGCGGCACCGCTCCCGTCGCCGTGTCGTACCCGTTCACGGCGGCCGACGGCAGCACCGTCGTCGACCGCCAGGTCAGCGGGCAGCGCACCTTCGACATCAACACCGACGGATTCGCCCACTCGGGCCTCGCGCCCGACTACATCGAGCAGCTCCGGCTCGCGGGCGGCGGCGACGAGCTCGTCGACGACCTGATGTTGGGCGCCGAGTCGTACCTGCAGACCTGGGAGGCGACGCGCGGCCACGAGAGCGCGCAGAACCTCGCGACCGGCAAGGCCGCGACGTCGAGCTCGAACGAGTGGAACCCGTTCACGAGCTTCGCGCCCGGCCGGGCGGTCGACGGCAGGGCCGACACCCGCTGGGCGAGCGGCAACTGGGGCACGAGCCCGCAGTGGCTGCGCGTCGACCTCGGCGAGTCCCGTCCGCTCAGCCGCGTGACCGTGACGTGGGAGCGCTCGGCCGCGAAGGCGTACGAGGTGCAGCTCTCCGACGACGGGCAGAACTGGCGCACGGTCTGGTCGACCACCACGGGAGACGGCGGGCTCGACACGGCGTCGTTCACGCCGACGAGCGCCAGATACGTGCGGGTGCATTGCACCGAGCGCACCACGAAGTACGGGTACTCGATCTGGGAGCTCGGCGTCTTCGGCAGCTGATCGCGTCGGCTTCGCGGGCCCGGCGACGTCGTCGCCGGGCCCGTTGCGCGCCGTCGGCATCTCCGCGCCAGCACGGATGCTCCGCATCCGCGCCGCACCTACGCTGCCCCCATGAGCGGCACGCCGTCGCACCACTATCTCGTCGCGCTCGCCGACGGGGGCGGCACCGTGCCCGCCGAGCTCGGCGTCGCGCGCCGGCTCGTGGATCGCGGTCACCGGGTGACCGCGCTCGTCGACGAGTCGATGGCCGGGCCGAGCCGGGCCACCGGCGCCGCGGTGCACCTCTGGAGCGCCCGCCCGAGCACCGAGTTCCGCGACTGGGCGATCCGGAACCCGCTCGAGCTCGCGAAGAGCATGTCGGAGCACTACCTCGCCGGTCCGGCGCCCGGCCACTCGGCCGACACGCTCGCCGCCATCGACTCCGCACGCCCCGATCTCGTCGTGACGACCTTCTTCACCCTCGGAGCGATGATCGCGGCGGAGGCCCGGTCGGTGCCGTTCGACGTGCTCATGCCCAACGTCTACATCGCTCCGGTCCCGGGCCGCCCGCCCGGCGGAGCCGGGATGCGCCCGATGCGGGGCCCGCTCGGGAGGGTGCGCGATCGCATGGCGGGTTCCGCGACCACGAGGCTGCTCGACCGCTACACGGTGGAACCGCTGAACCGGGTCCGGGCGCGCAACGGCCTCGGGCCGATCGAGCACACCTGGGACCAGCTGCACCGCGCGCGCCGCGAGCTCGTGCTCACCACCGCCGAGTTCGAGTTCCCGGGCGACTACCCCGCGAACGTGCGCTTCGTCGGCCCGGTGCTCGACGACCCCGCATGGGCCGTCGCCGAGCACTTCGCACCGCCCGACGGCGATGCGCCGCTCGTGCTCGTGGCGCTCTCGTCAACGTTCCAGAACCACGCCGACTGCCTGCAGCGCATCGCCGACGCGCTGCGCGCCCTGCCGGTGCGCGGGTACATGACGACCGGGCCCGCCATTCCGCCGGAGCTGATCGACGCGCCCGGCAACACGGCCGTCGTGGCATCCGCGCCCCATCGCGAGGCGATGCGCCACGCGAGCGTCGTCGTGACGCACGGCGGGCACGGCACGGTCATGAAGGCGCTCGCCGCCGGCCTGCCGCTCGTGGTGCTGCACCACGGCCGCGATCAGGCCGACAACGCCGCCCGCGTCGTGAAGCGGGGCGCGGGCGTCGCGGTGCCGCGGCGCGCGCCGGCCGACGAGATCGCCGCGGCCATCGAGAAGGTGCTCGCGCACGACCGGTACCGGCTGGCCGCGGCCCGCCTCGGCGAGGCGATCAACCGGGATGTCGCGGCGAACGCCCTGCTCGACGAGCTCGGGAGCCTCGCCCCGGTCACAGCCCCTCCGCGATCTCCTTGATCGCGGCCAGTCGGCGCTCCCATTCGCGGCCGATGGCGTCGAGCCGTGCCGCGGTCGCGCTCAGCGACGAGCCGAGCACGCGGTAGCGCACCTCGCGGCCGACCCGCACGGGTTCGACGAGGCCGACCTCGGCGAGCACCGCGAGGTGCTTCGCGATCGCCTGGCGGGTCACGGGCAGCCGCTCGGCGAGGGCCGATGCCGAGGCATCCCCCTCGCCGAGCGCCGCGAGGATGCTCCACCGCGTCTCGTCACCCAGGGCGGCGAACACGGGAACCAGCGTCGCTGAGCTCATGCGTCGCCCTCGAGCAGGGCGACGAGCTTGTCGAGTTCGGAGACCCAGCCGTCGGCGTGCTCGGTCATGTTGAACTTCGGGTCGCTCGTGCGGTCGAACCCGGTCTCGACGACCGTGAGCTCGGTTCCGCCGTCGACCTCGTCGAGGGTGAACGTGAAGACGGTCGTCGTCGCCTCGTCGATGCCCTCGGGTCGCCGGGCCTGCGCGTCGTCGTTGCCCCAGCGGTACGAGACCGAGCGCGGGGCGTCGACCGCCTCGACGCGCAGCGGGATCACTCCGTACCCGTCGAACGTCATCGTGCCGGTGGCGCCGGCGCCGGCCCCGTCGAGCACGGTCTCGCCGAACCAGCGCGAGATGTGCTCGGGTTCGGTGACGGCTCGCCACACCTTGTCGCGGGGTGCGGCGATGCGGATCGTGCGTCGCACCGTGAAGGCCCCTTCATCGATGACGGATGCTTCGTTGCGGGTCATGCTCACCATGATCGCGCTCCTTCCGGCGAATGCCGTGGTGGATGTCTCGGCGATCGTTCGATCACCTGCAACTCGATAGTTGCATACCACCGATCGGGACGCAACCCTTTGGTTGCATTTACTCAGTCATCCGCAGGACGACGCTCCCGCGCTTGTGGCCGCCGTCGACGTACCGGTGCGCCTCGACCACCTCGTCGAAGGCGACGACGCGATCGATCACCGGTCGCAGCACCCCGGTCTCGGCGAGCGCGGCGAGCCGCTCCATGCCCGCGGCATCCATGCGGCCGCCCTCGTGGTCGACGACGAGCCCGCTGCGACGCGACTGCCGCTTTGCGAGGAGGAGCCCGTGCAGGTCGAGGATCACGAGGAGCAGCGCGCCGCCCGGCCGGAGGAGGTGCTCCACCCGCTCGAAGGGGGCGTTGCCGACGCACTCGACGATGACGTCGTAGCGAGCAGCCGCACCCGGCGAGCCGGCCACCGGCGTCGCGAAGTCCTCGCGGGTGTGGTCGATGACGTGCGCGGCGCCGAGCGAGCGCACGAGCTCGGCGTTGCGGGCGCTCGTGACCGCCGTCACCCGCGCGCCGCGCGCCGCGGCGAGCTGCACCGCCGCCGAGCCGACCGCGCCCGAGGCGCCGTTCACGAGCACCTCGCTGCCGGGGCCGATGTCGACGCGATCGAGGTAGCGCAGCGCCGTGTGCCCGCCGAAGACGATCGCCGCGGCCTCCTCGAACGAGAGGTTCGCGGGCTTGCGCGCGACCTGGCCGTCGGCGGCGATCGTCACGTACTCGGCATGGCAGCCCATGCGCGAGCCGCGCATCACGATGACCTCGTCGCCGACGGCGAAGCGCTCGACGCCGTCGCCGACCGCCGCGACGACGCCGGCGGCGTCCATGCCGAGCACGCGCACCTTCGGCCGGAACAGCCCGACCGTCGGCGCGACCATCAGGCCGAAGCCGCGCGGCAGCCGGCGCGCGCGCATCCGCTCGTCGGCGACGCTCACGGTCGACGCCCTGACGCGGACGAGCAGTTCGCCGGGGCCCGGCTCGGGGCGGGGCAGCTCGACGAGCCGCACGACCTCGGGCGGCCCGAATCGCTCGATGCGTGCGGCGCGCATGGTGGCGGGCAGCTCGTCGGGCCGCCGATCGCGACGGTCGCGGCCCGGCTCGCCGACGAGCTCGTCGTCGCGGCGCGGCCGCCTGGTCTCGGGGTGCGATCCGATGGACATGCGAGGCTCCCTTACGTCGTAAGTCTTACGTCGTAAGATACGCCGTGGGGCGAGCGTTGTCCAGACCCCCGCCGAGATACCTGACGTTGTACGGTGAGACCATGCCGAGAACCGCCGAGCGCACCCCGCTCAGTCGCGAACGCGTGCTGCAGACGGCCCTGCGGCTCGCCGACCGCGACGGCCTCGACCGGCTGACGATGCGCGCCCTCGCCGACGAGCTCGGCGTCGAGGCGATGTCGATCTACTACCACCTGCCCAACAAGCCGGCGATCCTCGACGGGCTCATCGAGCAGGTCTTCGCCGAGATCGCGGCCGAGACGGGCGGCTTCGCACCGCCCCCGACGGATGCCACGAGCTGGTCGGACGCGCTGCGCTCGCGCATCCTCGGGGCGCGCCGGGTGCTGCTGCGGCATCCGTGGGCCCCGGCGCTCATGAACGTGCGCGGCACCCCCGGCACCCTCGCGATCGCCTACGCCGACGGCGTCGTCGGCATCATGCGCGGCGGCGGGCTCTCGCACGATCTCATCCACCACGGATTGCACGCGATCGGCAGCCGTATGTACGGCTACGTGCAGGAGCTCAACGACGACAACGCCGCCGACCCTCCCGCCGACCCGGCGCAGTTCGCCGCCCTCGCCCCGCACCTCGCGGCGATGCTCGCCGACGTCGCGCACGACGACCCCGACTCGACGCTCGGCTGGTGCGACGACCAGACCGAGTTCGAGTTCGGGCTCGACCTGCTGCTCGAGGGGCTCGAGCGTCGCAGGGTCGCCGAGGCGCGCTGACACCCGTCGCCACCGCGGCGGGCCCGGCGACGCGTCACGTCGCCGGGCCCGCCGCTCCCCCCGATCTCCCCCCGGTTCTTCGCGCCCCCTCAGCGCACGCTCTCGAGGAAGTCGCGGGTGCGCTGCCGCTGCGGACGGTCGAGCACCTCCTCGGGCCTTCCCGCCTCCACGACGACGCCGCCGTCCATGAACACCACCTGGTCGGCCACGCCCCGGGCGAAGCCGATCTCGTGGGTGACGACGATCATGGTCATGCCGTCGTTCGCCAGCTCGCGCATCACGTCGAGCACGTCGCCGACGAGCTCGGGATCGAGCGCCGAGGTCGGCTCGTCGAAGAGCATCAGCTTCGGGTCCATGGCGAGCGCGCGGGCGATCGCGACGCGCTGCTGCTGGCCGCCCGAGAGCTGCGACGGGTAGTGCCCGGCGAAGTCGGCGAGGCCGACGCGGTCGAGCAGCTCGAGCGCGCGCGCCTTCGCCTTCGCGCGCGGCACCCCGGCGATGCCGACGGGGGCCTCGGTGATGTTCTCGAGCGCCGTGAGGTGCGGGAAGAGGTTGAACTTCTGGAACACCATGCCGATGTCGCGACGCTGCCTGGCGATCTGCCGCGGCGTCATCTCGTGGATGTCGTGGCCCGCCTGCCGGTAGCCGATGAGCTCGCCGTCGACGATGATGCGGCCTCCGTCGATCGACTCGAGGTGGTTGATGCAGCGCAGCAGCGTCGACTTGCCCGAGCCCGAGGGGCCGAGCAGCACGGTCACGGTCCCCTCGGGCACGGCGAGCGAGACGTCGCGCAGCACCTGGTGGGCGCCGAAGCTCTTGCGCACCCGGCGGATCTCGACGAGGGGCCGGACCTCGGCCTCGACAGCGGCGACCGGGCCGGCGGTGGGGGCGATGGTGTTCATACGGCGCTGACCGCCTTCGTCTCGGGCGCGGGCTCGACGGCACGGCGCGTGGTGAACGTCGCCCGCAGCCGCTGCAGCGGCGTCGGCGGCAGGGTGCGGCTCGAGCCGCGCCCGAACCGGCGTTCGAGGTAGTACTGCGGGATCGAGAGGATGCTCGTCATCAGCAGGTACCAGAGGCTCGCGACGATGAGCAGCTCGACCTGCTTGAGGTTCTGCGACGAGATCACGGTCGCCTGCGTGTAGATCTCGAGCACCGCGATGACCGAGAGCAGCGAGGTGTTCTTCAGCATCGAGATGGTCTCGTTGCCCATCGGCGGGATGATCACCCGCATCGCCTGCGGCAGCAGCACCCGCCGGAAGGTGTAGAGCGGCGACATCCCGAGGGAGAACGCGGCCTCGCGCTGCCCCTCGTCGACCGACACCATGCCGGCGCGCACGATCTCCGACGAGTACGCGGCCTGGTTGAGCGTCAGCGCGAGCAGGCCCGCGACCATCGCCGTGATCAGCACGTTCGTGTCGATCTGCCAGAACACGACGTCGGTGAAGGGGATGCCGATGGTGAGCTGCTCGTACAGCAGCCCGAGGTAGCCCCACAGCACGATCTGCACGAGCAGCGGCGTGCCGCGGAACGCCCACACGTAGAACCAGGCGACCGTCGAGAGCACCGGGTTCGACGAGAGCCGCATCGCGGCGATGACGATCGCGAGCAGCGTCGAGACCACCATCGCGATGAGCGTGATCACGAGCGTCAGCACGACGCCGTCGATGATGCGCGGGTCGACGAGGAACTGCCCGATGGCCGCGAAGTCGATGTTGGGGTTCGTCAGCACCGAGCTCACGAACCCGGCGGCGAGGAGCAGCACCGCGGCGGCGCTGATCCACCGCCACGGGCGGCGCAGCGGGATCGCCCGCACGTCGTCGTCCGTGGCATCCGTCGCGAATGCGGCCGCCCGCCCGGCGGGCGCCGTCGGTGCGGTCGTCATTCCGCCGCCCCCTGGTTCACCTCGGCCGACTCGACGGCGTAGGCGGCGATGTTGTTGCGCTCGAGCACCGCCTGGTAGGCGCCCTCGTCGATGAGCGCCTGCAGGGCCTGGCGCACCGCCTCGACGAGCTCGGTCTCGTCCTTGAGGATGCCGATGCCGCTGTAGACCGGGTTGAATCCGGCCGGGTTCTCGGGGTCTCGCACGACGTCGAACGCCTCACCGTCGTCGGTCGTCGCGGCGACGTACTCGGCCACGACCGCGTCGGCGACGTAGGCGTCGCTCTTGCCCGCGCGCAGGGCCGTCTGCGCGTCGAGGTCGCTCGGCAGCTCGGTCACGGTCACGGGATCGCCGTCGCAGTCCATCGCCCGCAGCAGCTCGCCCTGCACGGTCGCCTTCTGCACGGCGACGGTCTTGCCGCAGAGGTCCTGCTGGGTGGTGACGCCGACCTCGTTGCCGGCCTGCACGAGGATCGCGAAGCCGCCGTGCGTGTAGTCGACGAAGCTCACCGTCTCCTGTCGCTCGGGGGTGTCGTTCATGCCGCTCATGATGAGGTCGTTCTTGTTCGCCTGGAGCGACGGGATCACGGAGTCGAAGGCCTGCTTGTTGAGCGACACGTCGATGCCGAGCTTCTGACCGAGGAGCCGCCCGAGCTCGGGGTCGAAGCCGACGGCGCGGTTCGTCTCGTCGTACATCGCCATCGGCGGGAACGGGATGTCGAGGGCGATGTCGAGCCGGCCCTTCTCGACGATCTCCTCGGGCAGCAGCGCGGTGAGCTTCGCGTCGACGGTCGTCGAGACCTCGTCGCCCGTCGGCTGATCGGGGCCCTGGGCGGCCTCGGCGCCCGAGCCGGAGCCCGAGCAGCCGGTCAGCGCGAGGGCGAGGGCGGCCGCGGCGGCGGTCGCGCCGACGAGGGTGGTGGTGCGTGCGTTCATCGTGACTTCCTTGTCATGGGTGGGACTGGTGGGACGGGGTGGTGGGACGGTGAGGGTGGGCGGTGAGGGGGTCGGCCGGGCGCTGCGGGCCGGATGCCTCAGGCGAGCGCCTCGGCTCCGGCCATCGCCGGAGCGTGCGTGGCGAGCAGGTCGTCGTAGCTCTCACGACGGGCGACGAGCCGGGCGTCGCCCTCGCGGGCGAAGACGATCGCGGGCTTCAGGGCGCCGTTGTAGTTGTTCGACATCGTGTAGGCGTACGCGCCGGTCGCGGCCATGACGACGAGGTCGCCGACGCGCGCCGACGGCATGGGGGCGCCGTCGACGAGCAGGTCGCCCGACTCGCACTGTCGGCCGACGAGCTGCACCGACTCGGTCCACGGCTCGTGGAGCCGGTCGGCGAGGATCGCCTCGTAGCGCTGCTGGGTGAGCGCGATGTCCATCTGGTCGGCGAGGCCGCCGTCGACCGCGACGAAGGTGCGGCCGGTGCGCTTGACCGTCGTGACCCGGTAGAGGGTGACGCCGGCGCGCGCGACGACCGAGCGCCCGGGCTCGATCATGAGCTTCGCGTCGGCCGGCAGGTGGGCTCGCGCGGCCGCGACGACCGCGTCGAGGTAGGCGCCGACCTCGGGCGCCTCCTCCGCGTAGGTGTACGCGATCCCGAGTCCGCCGCCGACGTCGTAGGTGCCGAAGGTGCCGACGCCCGAGATCTTCTCGACGGCCTCGGCGAACTGCGCGACATCCAGGATCTGCGAGCCGATGTGGAGGTGCACGCCCTCGAAGCGCATCAGGGGGTGGGCCTGCATGCGGGCGATCGCCCGGGCGGCCTGGTCGATCGGCAGGCCGAACTTCGAGTTCTGGCCGCCCGTCGCCTGCGAGGCGTGCGTCTTCGCCTCGACGCCGGGGATGACGCGCAGCAGCAGGCGCTGGGGCCGGTCGAGCAGGCGCTCGAGCCGGTCGAGCTCGTCGTCGTTGTCGACGATGATCGCGCCGATGCCGGCGTCGAGCGCCATCCGCAGCTCGGCGTCGGTCTTCGCGTTGCCGTGGAAGTAGAGGCGTTCGGGGTCCACGCCCGCGGCGAGCGCGAGCCGCAGCTCGCCGCCGCCCGCGATGTCGACCGCGAGCCCCTCCTCCTGGGCGAGCCGGTACATGCCGACGGCCGGCAGCGACTTCGAGGCGAAGAGCACGTCGGAGTTCGGCCAGCGCTCGCGGAGCCCGTCGATGAACCGGCGGATCTGGCGGCGCAGCCCGGTCTCGTCGTAGACGTGCAGCGGGGTGCCGAAGCGCTCGGCGAGCTCGGTGACGGCGACGCCGCCGATCTCGAGCACGCCGTCGGCGTTCGCGGTCGCCTCCTCGGGCAGGATCCGCCAGAGCTCGCCGAGGCGAGTGCCGTCGGGTGCGGGCCGGTCCGTGGTCATGCTGTCCTCCTCGTGGGCGGCGCCTTCGCCGTCGCGCTGGCCAGCCTAGAAAGATCGCCTCACCGTGTGATTGTCGATCTCGGATAGATTCACCACATGGATGCAGGGATTTCTCCAAGCGGCGTGCTGCGATCGTCGGGTCCACGCGTGACGCTCTCAGAGCTCGTCGAGCAGCTCGGCCCGCGCACCGCGACGCCGATCGGGGCGCTCGGCCCGGGAATCGCCGTGACCGGCACGGAGTTCATCGACATCGTCGACGAACTGACGGATGCCCCGGGCACGCTGCTGCTCGCGCCGTCGACCGCGTCGCTCTCGACCGCCCGGCTCGCCGCCATCGCCGCCGCCGCGGCCGAGCAGGGGGCCGCCGGACTGGCCGTGAAGTGCAGCGCCGAGCGCGTGCCCGCCCTCGCGGCGATCGCCGACGCGACCGGACTGCCGATCGTGCGGGTCGCCGACCGCATCAGCTGGCGGCTGCTCGACGCGCAGCTCACCCACCTGCTCGGCGAGGCCGACGCGCCGCTCGCCGGCCCGCAGGACCGTGGCGCCGAGCCGTTGTTCGCGATCGCGAACGAGCTCGCCGGGTTCTTCGGCGGCTCCGTCGCCATCGAAGACCTCAGCCGCAACATCCTCGCGTACTCCTCGGTGCCGGGGCAGGTCATCGACGCGCTCCGCACCCACGGCATCCTCGCGCGGCAGGTCCCCGCCTCCCCCTACAACGACGACCAGTACCGCACGGTGCTGCGCAGCGACCGCCCCATCAAGTACCCGCGCCTCGGCGACGAGGAGCCGCGGGTCGCATTCGCGATCCGCGCGGGCGCGCTGCCGCTCGGCTCGATCTGGGCGATCGACGCCTCGGGCGAGGGCCCGACCACGCCCGAGCAGGAGGAGCGGATGCGGCGGGCGAGCGCCCTCGCGGGAGCCCACCTGCTCGACGACCTCCGCGCGCACGCGACCAACCAGCGTCCCCGCGAGGACCGCCTGCGCACCCTCCTCACCGGCATCGAGCTCACCGGCACCGAGTTCGCCGAGCTCGGCATCGAGGAGGAGCGCGGCGCCGCCCTCCTCGCCGTCGAGGTGCCGGGCGCGGGCCCGACGGCGGTCGCGCAGCTCCGCTCGACCGTCATCCGCCACCTCGTGCTGCATCGGCCCGACGCCGTCGCCGTCGCGCACCGCGGTCGCGTCTACGCCCTCTTCGCGGCCGGCTCCGTCGATGAGGCCGTGCGCTCGGCGGAGCCGCTGCTGCCGCTCGTCGACCGCCTCGTGGGCGACGGCATCCGCATCGCGGTCTCGGGGCCCGCGCACCGCTCGGGCGACGTCGCGGGCGCGCGCGAGCTCGCCGACCGGCTGCTCGAGACGGCGGCACGCGCGGGCGACCCCCGCGCCCGGCGCATCGTGACGGCCGCCGAGCTGCGGCCCCAGCTCGTGGTCGAGCGCGCCGCCGAGCTGCTCGCGACGGCGCCCGAGCTGCGCGACCCGGCGATCGACGCACTCGCCGAGCACGAGGCGACGGCGACCGTCGCCGAGACCGTGCTCGCCTGGCTCGAGTGCTTCGGCAACGTCGCCCAGACCGCCGACCGGCTCGGCGTGCACGAGAACACCGTGCGCCACCGCCTGCGTCGCGCCGCCGAGGTGCACGGCCTCCGCCTCGAGCACGCCGACGACCGGCTCGCCGCCTGGCTGCAGCTGCGCGCGGCGGCGCGCTGAGCCCGACGACCGGCTCGCCGCCTGGCTGCAGCTGCGCGCGGCGGCACGCTGAGCACGACCGCTGCGTGCCCGGCCCCGAACGCCTACTCGGCCACCTCGCGGATGAAGCCGACCACGTGATCGCGCAGCGCCTCGACGCGGCGGTCGCGGGCCGCCTCGACGTCGAAGCCGAGGTAGGCGACGGGCGGGCGCTTGCGCGCGTTCGCCGAGCACTGGAAGTCGGCGCACACGAGCGTGCCGACGGTGTCGCCCTTGCGGCCCGCCGCTCCGGCCCGCCGCGCCACGAAGAAGAGCACGTCGTTCGGCAGGTGCACGTCCTCGCACCACGAGCACTGCGGCCGCGAGCGCAGCCGGCCCTCGGCGCGCCTCAGCATGACGCCGACGAGCTCGCCGCCGACGGACGCCACGACGTAGGCGACGTTCGGCAGCTTGCGGTCGCGCCAGCCGAGGAAGTCGCGGCGCTCCCAGTCGAGCTCGGCGAAGTCGGCCGGCAGGCTGAGGGCGGCGCGCTCGCGCACGCTGGCGTTGATGAACGATGCGCGGATCTGCGCGTCGGTGATGGGGAGCATGAATCTGAACCTGTTCTGTTCGCCGCCGAGACGGGCGGCACGCTGACGTGGGGGTGACCGGTCGCAGGCGCGACCGACCGCGGCCCGCGGCGTCGAACGCCGCCGGCCTGGGGCGGGGTCACCTCATCGCGGCGCACGAGGCGCCCGCGACCCCCTCACGCCCGCGCACGATGGCGGGCAGCTCAGCACGATTCACAGTGGGGCAGTCTACACAGCGGCATCCTGCGACCCACCCGGCGCACGCGGCGCACGCCCCTGCACCCTCCCCTCGACCGCCGTCGCCCGGCGGCGTATCGTGGCCGCCGAAGCGAATGGCCGAACAAGGGGGTCACCGATGGCCGAGCTCTCACCCATCCAGCCGTGCCTGTGGTTCGACGATCAGGCCCGCGAGGCGATGGAGTACTACGTCGGCGTGTTCCCCGACTCGCGCATCAACCGCATCGACGAGTACCCCGACGAGTCGCTCGACGAGCACTTCGCGGGCATGAGCGGGAAGGTGCTCAACGGGCAGTTCACCCTGAACGGGGTCGACTTCGTCTGCCTCGACGGCGGCCCGCTGTTCACGTTCAACGAGTCGATCTCGTTCGTCGTCTCGTGCGCCGACCAGGCCGAGATCGACCGCTACTGGGCCGCGCTCTCCCACGTGCCCGAGTCGGAGCAGTGCGGCTGGTGCAAGGACCGCTTCGGGGTCAGCTGGCAGGTCATCCCGGCGAACATGGACGAGCTGACCCGGCGGCCCGAGCAGATCCAGGTCATGATGCGGCAGAAGAAGGTCGTGATCTCGGAGCTCGAGAACGCCTGAGCCTCCGCTACTCGATCGCCGGCACCCCGGCGTCGTCGGGCACCCACTCGAGCAGGTCGCCGGGCTGGCACTCGAGCACCCGGCACATGGCGTCGAGCGTCGAGAAGCGCACGGCCTTCGCCCGCCCGTTCTTCAGCACGCCGACGTTCGCCGGCGTGAGCCCGATGCGCTCGGCGAACTCGCCGACGCTCATCTTGCGGCGGGCGAGCTCGACGTCGATGCGCACGACGATGGGCATCAGATCACCTCGTCGAGGTCGCTGCGCAGCACCGTGGCACGGCGCAGCAGCACGCGCATGACGACCATCGTGAGCACGACGACGGCACCGACCAGCACCATACCCGTGAGCAGGATCGGCAGCCCGGGGTCGCGCAGTTCGGGGGTGACGTAGATGACGGTGACGAGCGTGGCGGCGAGGCCGGCGAGCAGCAGCCAGCCGACGACCATCGCCCAGACGATCGCGTCGACCCAGCGGAAGGCCCGCTCGCTGAAGATGCGGTCGTCGCGCACGAGGTCGAGCAGGCGCCAGATGCAGACGATGACGACCTGGAAGCACGCGGCCTCGAGCACGGCGACTGCGAGCATGAGCCACGGAAGCGCGCCGCGCTCGGGATGCTCGGCCGCCATGTGCGAGAACTGCCCCGGCAGGCTGAGCAGCTGCGCCACGAGGAGCCCGGCGAACACCAGCACGAGCAGCACCTTGAGGGGCACGATGACCTGGTCGATCTTCAACATGAATCGACTCTCGTTCATTATCGATCGATTGTCAATCGATAGACGCGGTCGGTTAGGCTCGCCGCATGCCCCTTGCCGCGGTCCTGCTCTGCGTCGTCCTCGGCCTGCTCGCCGTGTTCCAGCTCGCCCTGATCCTCGGCGCCCCGATCGGGCGATTCGCCTGGGGCGGGCAGCACGAGGTGCTCCCGACGCGCCTGCGCATCGGCAGTGCGGTGTCGATCGTGATCTACGCGCTCATCGGCGCGATCGCCCTCGACCGGGCCGGCCTCATCGACGTCGTGCCCGACCCGGTCTCGACCGTCGCGATGTGGATCGTGTTCGGCTACTTCGTGCTCGGCATCGCGCTCAACGCGATCTCGCGCAGCCGCCCCGAGCGCCTCACCATGGCGCCCGTCAGCGCGGCGCTCGCGCTGCTGAGCCTGCTCGTCGCGATCGGCTGACGCGGGCGCTCCGCTCAGAGGTACTGCTTGAACCCCACGTGGGATGCCTCGAAGCCGAGCCGCTCGTAGAAGCGGTGCGCGTCGTCGCGTCGCGCGTCGCTCGTGAGCTGCACGAGTCGCGCCCCGCCGGCACGCGCGTGCTCGACGGCCCAGCCGATCATCGCCGATCCGACGCCGCCGCCCCGCAGGTCTTCGGCGACGCGGACCGCCTCGATCTGCATCCGCGTCGCGCCGCCGCGCGAGAGGCCCGGGATGAAGGTGAGCTGCATGGTGCCGACGATCCGCCCGTCGACGGCTTCGAGCGCGACCAGCAGCTGCGCGGCATCCGCATCGATGACGTCGAACGCGCGACGGTACCCGGCGAGCGTCTCGTCGTCGAAGGCGAACTCGGCCGAGCGCAGCCGGTCGGCGGCCATGAGCGCGACGAGCGCGTCGACGTCGTCGCGGCGGGCGCGGCGCAGGGTGTAGGCGGCGTTCGGGGTCTCGATCGTGGTGAGGGTCACCCGACCACGCTCTCACACGGCGGGCGGCCCCGTCGTTGCTACTCCCCCGTCGCGGCGTCGTCGATGATCACGTAGAGCTTGCGCACGGTCTCGTGCACGTGCCACACGCCGCGCCAGCCGCTCGGCGTCACGAGGGTGTCGCCGGCGCCGAAGGTCACGGGCTCCTCGCCCTCGACCTCGATCGTCACCCGCCCCGAGAGGAACTGGCAGACCTCGGCGTAGCCCTCACGGGTGGCGGCGAAGCGGCCCGGCGTGCACTCCCAGTACCCGGCGTCCACGCCGGGAACGCTCCAGAGCGAGTCGGATGCCTCGAGCACCCCCTCCTCGAGCGCGGTCGGCTTCGGGGCGAAGGGGCCGAGGTCGCGTGCGAGCGGGTCGAGCGCGGCGACGGTCGCCGCGTCGGGCTGGTCGGTCATGGTCTCCTCCGGGGTCAGCGCCTCCCGCAGAGCGGCTTCTGCAGGAAATCGGTCGCGATGGGTCGATATTCGGGTGTCTCAGTGCAGATCTCCTGCGGAAGCCGCGACGCGGCTCAGCGGCCGGC
This sequence comes from Agromyces sp. NPDC058064, assembly GCF_042885275.1. Classification (NCBI taxonomy): domain Bacteria; kingdom Bacillati; phylum Actinomycetota; class Actinomycetes; order Micrococcales; family Microbacteriaceae; genus Agromyces; species Agromyces sp. NPDC058064. Next base: position 563,486 of record NZ_JBHVSE010000001.1, read on the forward strand.
GACGAGGTCGGCGACCTTCGCGATGGGCGAGGTCGTCGCGCGGCCGCGCTGCTCGCCCCGGTCGGCGGCGTGGTAGGCCGTGTAGATCGCCTGGACGGCGAGCCAGCGCAGCGGCTCCACCTCCCAGTTGCGGGCCCGGTGGCCAACCCAGGGCAGGCGGGTGAACTCGGTGTCCTGCCCGAGCACGAGGTCGCGCAGCGTGCGGCCGGCGAGGTTCGTCGCGGTGACGCCCGTGCCGACGTAACCGCCGGCCCAGCCGAGCCCGGTCGTCCGGTCGTGGCCGACGGTGGCAGCCCAGTCGCGGGGCACGCCGAGCACGCCCGACCAGGCGTGGTCGATCGCGGCGCGCCGGGTCGACGGGAAGAAGCGGTTGAGGAGGGCGGTGAGGCTCTCGATCGTGCGCTGCTGCGTCTGCCCGTCCTGGTCGACGTGCGAGCCGTATCTGTAGGGCACGCCGCGGCCGCCGAACGCGATGCGGTCGTCGGCGGTGCGCTGCGCGTACATGTAGACGTGGGCGAAGTCGCCGAGGACCTCGCGGCCGTTCCAGCCGATCTCGTCCCAGACGGCGGGTGCGAGCGGTTCGGTCACGATGAGCGAGGAGTTCATCGGCAGCCAGGTGCGGTGCAGGCCCTTGAGGTCGGGCGTGAAGCCCTCGGTCGCGCGCAGCACGTGCGCCGCGCGCACGGTGCCGTGGTCGGTGCGGGCCTCGCCGGGCACGATCTCGGTGACGGTCGTGCCCTCGTAGATCGCGACGCCGAGGCGCTCGACGGCCTGCGCGAGGCCGAGCGCGAGCTTCGCGGGGTGGATGCGCGCGGCGTGCGGGTGCCAGATGCCGCCCTGCACGCCGGCGACGTTGATGCGGGCTGCGGCGGCCTTCGCGTCGAGCACCTCGACGTCGGTCGCGGGCCACGACTGCTCCGACGCGGCCGCGGCCGTGAGGCGGGCGAGCTGTGCGGGGTTCAGGGCGACCTCGAACTCGCCGCCCTTGCGGATGTCGGCGTCGATACCCTCGGCCGCGGCGATCGCGATGACCTCGTCGACCGTCGCGTTGAGCGCCCGCTGCTGCGCGATCGCGGCCTCGCGGCCGTGCGTCTTCACGTACTGGGCGCGACCGCCCGTGACCGAGTTCGTGAGCCAGCCGCCGTTGCGGCCCGACGCCCCGTAGCCGGCGAACCGGCGCTCGAGCACCGCGACGCGCAGGTCGGGCTGGTCGCGCTTCAGGTAGTAGGCGGCCCACAGGCCCGTGTAGCCGCCGCCGACGATCGCGACGTCGACGTCGAGATCTCCCGGCAGTGCGGGCCTCGGGGTCGGCACGCCGACCTGCTGCAGCCAGAACGAGACGCCGCCGTTCACCGTCATGCGGGGTGTTCTCCATCTTCGTCGAGGGGTTTCGGCCGCGAGCGGCACGTCGCCGAGGCATCCGGATCGAAGCGGAGAAATCGGCGTGTTGTACAACAGTGTTTTGAAACGTACCCTCGACGTGTCAGGCTGTCAAACGACGAAGCGAAGACGGAGCGGAGGGAGGGCCAGTGCCGATCGAGGTCGACCCCGACGAGCGCCTCGCCGACATCGCCCGCGCGACGGTCGAGGTCGCACGCGAGCGCGGCACGCGTGCTGTGACGCTGCGCGCCGTCGCCGAGCGCCTCGACCGCTCGACCGCGTACATCACGAACTTCGTGCCGTCGCGCGCGCTGCTCATGGCGAACGCCCTCGACCACGCCCGCGCCCAGTGGGACGAGTCGCGCGCCGCCCACCTCGGCGACCTCGTGGGCGTCGAGCGCCTCGCCGAGCTCACTCGCTGGATGTGCTCGTCCTCTCCCGAGGAGAACGTGCTGCGCAGCCTCTGGATCGAGGTCATCGCCGACGTGCGCGGCGCGAACCGGCGCGCCTACGAGGTCGTCAGGGGCGTGACGGATGCCACCTACGGCAAGTTCCTCGCGGGCGCCGAGCACATCGTGGCGAGCGGCGAGCCGGTCGACCGCGTGGCCGCCGCGCACATCGCCGACATCCTCTACCTGTACTGCCGCGGCTACGAGGTCAAGGCGGTGGAGGACCCCGCGGCCTGGACCGACGAACGCGTGCAGGCCTCGCTCGAGGTGCTGCTCCGCGCGCTCGTCTTCGACGGCGCCGAGGCGCGCTGACGTTCAGTCAACACTTGGATACAAGTTGTATCCTTCGGGCATGGGCAGCAAGCAGACGACCCCGACCCCCGGCGAACCGACCACCGCGACCGACCGACCGGGGCACGCGACGGCGCACGCCGCCGGCCTCGAACGACGGCTGCGCCGCGCGCGCACGCTCAACGTCGTGCTCGGCGTGGCGACCGCGTTCCTCCTCGTGATCGCCATCGCCCAGGCGTTCCCGCAGACGACGAGTGCGGCGGCGCCGGCCGCGGGCACCGGGCCCGAGGCATCCGCCCGGCCGAGCGCAGCGGCCGAGAACCCGGCGATCGCGCTCCGCGATCCCGACGACCCGCTCGCCATCGGCGACGTCGACGCCCCCGTGGTGCTCGTCGAGTGGGCCGACTTCCGCTGCCCCTTCTGCGCCGTCTTCACCAACCAGACCCTCCCCGTCATCCTCGACGAGTACGTCGAGACGGGGCTCGTGCGGTACGAGTTCCGCGACGTCGCCTTCTTCGGCGACGACTCGACCGCCGCCGCGGTCGCGGCCCGCGCCGCGGGCGAGCAGGGCCGCTTCCCCGAGTACCTCGAGGTGCTCTACGCCGCCGCCCCCGAGCAGGGCCACCCCGATATGCCGCGCGAGAAGCTCGTCGGCTTCGCGAAGGAGGCGGGCGTCCCCGACCTCGCGACGTTCGAGGCCGACCTCGATCGAGCCGACCTCCGCGAGGCGGTCGCCGCGAGCACCGCGCAGGCGCAGCAGCTCGGCGTGAGCGGCGTGCCGTTCTTCGTCGTCGGCGACCAGGCGCTCTCGGGCGCGCAGCCGCTCGACGCCGTGCGGGCGTTCCTCGACGAGCAGTTGCTCGCCGCCGGCATCGACGCCGCCGAGCTGCCGACCGCCGGCTAGCGGGTCGTGGACCTCGGCTTCGCCGGCGCGTTCATCGGCGGCATCCTCACCCTGCTGAGCCCGTGCTCGGTGATGCTGCTGCCCGCCTTCTTCGCCTACGCGTTCACCTCGCCGACGCGGCTCGTCGCCCGCACCGGGGTCTTCGCGCTCGGCCTCATGACCACCCTCGTGCCGATCGGCGTGCTCTCGGGCACGGTCGGGGCGTTCGTCAGCGCCAACCGCACCCTGCTCGTCACGATCGCCGCGGTGGTCGTCATCGCGCTGGGGCTCGTGCAGGCACTCGGGATCCCGCTGCCCTGGTTCACCCGCGACACGGGCGCGGGCGACGGGGCGGGCGACGCCGGCTCCGTGGCATCCGTGTACCTGCTCGGCACCGTCTACGGACTCGCCGGGATCTGCGCCGGGCCGGTGCTCGGCTCGGTGCTCACCCTCGCCGCGCTCGGCGGCAGCCCCCTCTACGGCGGGCTCGCCCTCGCGGTCTTCGCCCTCGGCATGACGGTGCCCCTCTTCGTGCTCGCGTTCGCCTGGTCGCGGTCGCCGTGGATCCGCCGGATCGTGCGCCCCCGGACGATCCGCATCGGCCGGTGGTCGAACACGTGGACGCAGCTCGTCGCCGGTCTCCTCGGCATCGGCCTCGGCGTGCTGCTCATCGCCACCGACGGCACCGCCGGGCTCACCGGGCTGCTGGGCGCATCGCAGCAGTTCGCGATCGAGTCGAGCGCGCTGCGGCTCACCGCAGGGGTGCCCGACCTCGTCTTCGTCGCGATCGCGGTCGCGATCCTCGTGGCGGTGTGGCTGCTGCACCGCCGGGTCGCGCGACGGTCCGCCGCGGTCGCGCAGCGTGCCGCCCCGGTCGACGGCGCCGGGTCGGCGCAGCCGGAGTCCGGGGCACCGGCCCCGTGAGTCACGAACCGGCACCGATGGATGCGACCAACCCCGGGAGCGGCCATGATGGGCGGGTGCCGACCATCGACAGCGCAGCACTGCGCGCCTACGCCGCGACCCGAGCGGCGATCCTCGACGGCACCCATCGCCCGGGCACCATGCTGAGCGAGAACGAGCTCGCCGGGCGGCTCGGCATGAGCCGCACCCCGGTGCGTGCGGCGCTGGCGCGCCTGCAGGACGAGGGGTGGATCACGATCTACCCGAAGCGCGGCGCGCTCGTGCGCGAGCTCGGCCCGCGCGAGATCGCCGACCTTGCCGACGCCCGCCTCATCCTCGAGGCGATGGGCGTGCAGCGGGCGACGAGCGCGGTGCGCCGCGCCCTCGCCGACCGGCTCGAGCCGCAGCTCGTCGACCAGCGGGCGGCGCTCGTCGCCCACGACCTCGACCGCTTCGTCGAGCTGACGATCGCCTTCCACCGCTCGTTCGTCGAGGCATCCGGCAATGCCGTGCTCGTCGAGATCGGCGACCGGCTCGCCGACCGGCAGCGGCTGCTGCTCAGCGCCCACCGCGACACGCTCTTCGATCGCGTCGACGAGACGATCGCCGAGCACCTCGCCCTCCTCGAGGCGCTGCGGGCCGACGACCCCTCGGGCTTCGCCGAGGCGCTGCGGGTCCACATCATGGATACGCACGGTCCCGAGCTCGGGCCGGTCTGAGCCGACCGCACCGGGCGCACCGGAACGCGTCCGGCGCGCCCGCGCGCTCAGGCGGGCACTGCGACCTCCGCGGGCTTCCGCTCGCGGATGAGGAACCCGAACGCGAGCGCGACAAAGAACATCAGCACGCCGTACACGGCGGCGGGCAGGCTCATCTCGACGCTGCCGATCACCGTCTGCGCGATGACGATCGCGAGCGTCGCGTTGTGGATGCCGATCTCGAACGAGCTCGCGACCGACTGCGCGCGCCCGACGCGCAGCAGGCGCGGCACCGCGAAGCCGACGGCGAGGCTCAGCACGCAGAAGAGCACGGTGATGAGTGCGAGCGTGCCCGCGTTGGCGAGGAGCAGCTCGAGGTTCGTCGCGATCGCGCCCGCGATGACGACGACGAGGATGACCACAGACGCGATGCGCACGGGCTTGTCCATGCGGTCGGCGAACGCCGGCTTCCACCAGCGCACGAGCATGCCGAGCACGACCGGCCCGAGCACGATCGCGAACACCTCGATCGTCTTGGCGAACTGCAGCCCGAGGGCGTCGTCGCCCGGAAGGAAGCAGGTGATCGCGAGGTTCGTGATGAGCGGCAGCGTGAACACGGCGAGCACCGAGTTCACGGCGGTGAGCGAGATGTTCAGCGCGACGTCGCCGCGGAACAGGTGGCTGTAGAGGTTCGCGGTCGTGCCGCCGGGGGATGCCGCGAGCAGCATCATGCCCACCGCGAGCACCGGCGGCAGCTGGAACAGGAGGACGAGCCCGAAGCAGATCAGCGGCAGCAGGACGAGCTGGCAGGCGAGTGCGACGAGCACCGCTTTCGGCTGCTTCGCGACCCGGGCGAAGTCTCGCGGGGTGAGCGAGAGCCCGAGGCCGAACATGATGATGCCGAGCGCGACGGGCAGCCCGATCGTGGTCAATGGACCCATGTGGTGATCACTCCTTCGTGATGACGGTGAGAGACAGTCTCGTGGACGGGACGACCCTTGTCACGAGCGGATTCTCGGGGCCCGGGCGGCCCGGGTTGACGGTGGCAGGTGGCATGCTGGGCGCATGGCGATCGACGTGCGACCGGCGACGGAGTTCGACGACACGGCGGCGGTGATCGGACCGAAGCGGCCGACGTCGAACGTGTGCTTCTGCCTGAGCTACCGGCTGCGCTCCTCGAAGGAGAACCTGGCCCTCGTCGGTCCGGCGCGCGGCGAGCGCGTGCGCGAGCTGTGCGCCCAGACTCCCCCGCCCGGTGTGCTCGCCTACGACGGCGACGAGCCCGTCGGCTGGGCTGCGGTGCATCCGCGTGCCGACACCGCCTTCGCGACCAGCCGCAAGATCCCGCACGTCGACGACCTCGACGTGTGGTCGGTGTGGTGCATCCGCGTGCGGCCCGGTCACCGCGGGGAGGGCATCTCGCACCGCCTGCTCGCGGGGGCGGTCGAGTTCGCCCGGGCGAACGGCGCGCCCGCGATCGAGGGCTACCCGGTCGACAACGAGGGTGCGAAGGTCGACCTCACGATGGCGTACGTCGGCACGCGGCGACTGTTCGAGCAGGGCGGCTTCACGAAGGCGGCCGACACCGATTCGGTGATCAACGGGTTTCCGCGCGTGCTGATGCGGCTCGACCTCGGGTAATCGACCGACTCGAGCCTCGGGCTATACATCCGATCTTTAATCGGGCAGGATGAGCCGTGGTCGCAGATTCCCGACGAATCGCGATGATTCCGCACCGAAACACCAGATCAATGATGCTCCGGAGGTTCCCCCGCATGCTTCACCGCGAGATTCCGCGCCGCCGCGCCCTGCAGCTCGGCGGGCTCGTCGCCCTGGCACCGCTCGTGCCCCAGTTCCTCGCCGCCCGGCCCGCCGCCGCTCTCGTCGGGGGCCGCGCCGCCGCTGCCGCCGGCGGAGGCATCCCGATCCCCGAGCTCTCGCCGAAGGCGCTCTGGTACGGCACCCCCGCGACCGACTGGGAGACGCAGGCGCTGCCCATCGGCAACGGCCGCCTCGGCGCGATGCTCTTCGGCAACCCCGACGAGGAGGTCGTGCAGTTCAACGAGCAGAGCCTCTGGGGCGGGCTCAACGACTACGACAACGCCCTCGCGGGCAAGCCAGACGGCGCCTACGACACGAGCGTGACGGGCTTCGGCTCGTACCGCGACTTCGGCACGCTGACGATCGCCTTCGGTGCGAAGCCCAAGGTCACCGCCCCCGGCGGCCCGTACAAGATCTGGGGCGCCGAAGACGTCGACAAGAGCTACGACGGCAACAGCCAGACGAAGTGGTGCATCGACGGACCGCCCGCGCACGTGCTCTGGCAGGTCGAGCTGCCCTCGGCCGCGGTCGTCGCGTCGTACAGCCTCACGAGCGCGAACGACGTGCCGGCGCGCGACCCGCAGGAGTGGCGCGTGCTCGGCTCGAACGACGGCAGCGCCTGGACGACGCTCGACTCGCGCACCGGTGCGCCGTTCGAGCAGCGCTTCCAGACGAAGACCTACGAGTTCCAGAACGCGACCGCCTACCGGTTCTACCGCATCGACTTCGTGCCGAAGGCGGGCGTGAGCCACTTCCAGCTCTCCGAGATCGGGCTCGGCGGCATCGAGCTCGCGCAGGGCGGCAGCGTCTACGTCTCGTCGCCCACGGGGCACGCCGACTCGCTCGTCGGCAGCATCGACGGCGAGGCGTCCACCGTCTGGCAGGTCGACGACGCCGGGTCGGGCGCCGCGTGGCAGCTCGAGCTCACCGCGAAGCGCGCGCTCACCGGCTACGTGCTGACGAGCGCGCCCGACGCGCCCGAGGCCGACCCTCGCGACTGGGTGCTCGCCGCCTCGAACGACGGCGTCACCTGGAAGACCCTCGACACCCGGGCGGGCGTCGCGTTCGCCGGGCGCGGCGAGGCGAAGAGCTTCTCGTTCGCGAACTCGACCACGTACTCGCGCTACCGGCTGACCTTCACCGCGCCGGGGGCGTTCCGCCTCGCGGGCGTCGCGCTCACGGGCAGCGGCTACACGACCCGCGGCCAGCGCAACGTGGTCGGCTACCGCAGGGCGCTCGACCCCGCGATCGGCGTGCATACCGCGCACTTCGCGACCGTCGCGGGCGCGGTGCTGCGCGAGGCCTTCGCGAGCCGCGAGGCCGACGTCGTGGTGCTGCGCTACACGAGCGACACGGCGGGCGCGCTGACGGGCACGATCGGGCTCGTCTCCGAGCAGGAGAACTCGCCCACGACGGTCGACGCCGCGGGCCGGCGGCTCGGCTTCGCCGGCACGATGGCCAACGACCTCAGCCACGCGGCGACGGTGCGCATCGCCGACACCGACGGGGAGGTCGCCGCCGACGGCGCGGGCCTCCGCGTGACCGGGGCGTCGACCATCACGCTGATCCTCGACGCGCGCACCGACTACAAGCTGAGCGCGGCCGACGGCTGGCGCGGCGCCGCCCCGCAGCCCGGCATCGACGCGGCGCTCGACGCGGCGAGCGCGCGCGACTTCGACGAGCTGCTCGACGAGCACGTCGCGCAGGTCTCCGAGCTCATGTCGCGCGCGGCGGTCGAGTGGGGCGAGACGGAGGCCTCGGTGCTGGCGCTGCCCACGACCGCGCGCCTCGCGCGCTACGGCGCCGGCGAGTCCGACCCGACGCTCGAGCAGTCGATGTACGACTTCGGCCGGTACCTGCTGCTGAGCTCGTCGCGACCCGGCGGGCTGCCCGCCAACCTGCAGGGCCTCTGGAACAACAGCAACCAGCCGGCGTGGGCGAGCGATTACCACACGAACATCAACGTCCAGATGAACTACTGGGGCGCCGAGACCACCGACCTGCCCGAGGCGCACGAGGCGCTCGTCGCCTTCGTGCAGCAGGTCGCCGTACCGAGCCGCGTCGCGACCCGGAACGCCTTCGGCGAGAGCACCCGCGGCTGGACGGCGCGCACCTCGCAGAGCATCTTCGGCGGCAACTCGTGGGAGTGGAACACCGTCGCGAGCGCCTGGTACATGCAGCACGTGTACGAGCACTGGGCCTTCACGCAAGACAAGAAGTACCTGCGCGACGTCGCCTACCCGATGATCAAGGAGATCTGCCAGTTCTGGGAGGACCGGCTCAAGGAGCTGCCCGACGGCACCCTCGTCGCGCCCGACGGCTGGTCGCCCGAGCACGGGCCCCGCGAGGACGGCGTCATGTACGACCAGCAGATCATCTGGGACCTGTTCCAGAACTACCTCGACTGCGCCGACGCGCTCGGCGACGAGGAGCTCGGCGCCGACGTCGAGTACCGGGCGACGATCGCCGACCTGCAGTCGCGGCTCGCGCCCAACAAGATCGGCAGCTGGGGCCAGCTCCAGGAGTGGCAGGCCGACCGCGACAGCGCCACCGACATCCACCGGCACACCTCGCACCTCTTCGCGGTCTACCCGGGCCGGCAGATCACGCCGTCCTCGCCCGAGTTCGCGGCGGCCGCGCTCGTGTCGCTCAAGGCGCGCTGCGGCGAGAAGGAGGGCGTGCCGTTCACCGCGGGCACCGTCTCGGGCGACAGCCGCCGGTCGTGGACGTGGCCGTGGCGCACCGCGCTGTTCGCCCGCCTGGGCGACGCCGAGCGCGCCGGCATCATGGTGCGCGGCCTGCTCACGTACAACACGCTGTCGAACCTGTGGTGCAACCACCCGCCGTTCCAGCTCGACGGCAACTTCGGCATCACGGGCGCCATCGCCGAGATGCTGCTGCAGAGCCACGACGGCACGATCCGCCTCCTGCCGGCACTGCCCGCCGACTGGGCCGCCTCGGGCTCGTTCACGGGCCTGCGTGCCCGCGGCGGCTACAAGGTGAGCTGCGAGTGGAAGGACGGCGAGGTCGTCTCGTACGACGTCGTCGCCGACCGGGCACCGAACATGTCGAACGTCACGGTCGTCGTCGACGGGCAGCGGCGCAAGGTCAAGCCCGCGAACCCGAAGAACGGCAAGCCGATGCGCGAGCTCGGCAAGGCCGACTGAGCCGCACCGCGAGATCGTCGGCGAGGATGCCCCGGGCGCGAGCCCGGGGCATCCTCTGTGTCGGCGGGGCACGTTAGCTTTGGCCCCGACGAAGGGACACCGATGACCGCCTCGCACGACTCCGCCTCGCACGACCTCGCCCCGATCGAGCGGCTCCGCGCCGAACTCCGGGGCGCGCTGCTGCTGCCCGGCGACGACGGCTACGACGCCGCACGCGCCCCGTGGAACCTCTCGGTCGAGCAGCGCCCGGCCGCGATCGCCGAGCCCGCCGACGTCGACGACGTGCGCGCGATCGTGCTCGCCGCGCGCGACGCGGGGCTCGGCGTCACCACGCAGCCGAACGGGCACGGCGCATCCGACGGTCTCGACGGTGTGGTGCTGGTGCGCCCGCGCCGGCTCGACGAGCTGCACGTCGACGTCGAGGCGCGGGTGCTGCGCGCAGGTGCCGGCGTCAACTGGGGTCGCGCGCTGGCGGCGCTCGAAGGAACGGGTCTCATCGGGCTCGCCGGATCGAACCCCGAGGTCAACGTCGTCGCGCTCGCGATCGCCGGCGGCCAGTCGATGTTCAGTCGCCGCTACGGACTCACGGCGCGCTCGATCATCGCGGTCGAACTGGTCGATGCCGCGGGCGAGGTCCGCCGGGTGACCGACGCCGACGACGGCGAGCTGCTCTGGGCGCTCCGCGGCGGCGGCGGGCTGTTCGGCGTGATCACCGCGATCGAGCTCGCGCTGCACCCGGGCGACGCCCTCTACGGCGGCGGCCTCGTGTTCCCCGCCGAGTCGGCGACCGACGTGCTCTCGGCCGCCTTCTCGCTCGCACGCGACGAGCCCGAACTCGGGCTCGACATCGGAATGATGCGCTTCCCCGACGCCCCGGTCTTCCCGCCCCACCTGCGCGGGCGCGTCGTCGCCACCGTCGGCCTGGTGCACGTCGGCGACGAGGCGACCGGGCAGGCGTTCGCCGACCGGCTGGTCGCCGTCGCCGAACCGATCGCGAACGCGCTCACCGCCTTCACGATCGGCGAGCTCGCGGCGGTCGCCGCCGAACCGGTCGACCCGATGCCCACCGCCGACTTCGGCGCCGCGGTCGGCCCGCTCGACCATGATTTCGCGCGCGACTTCGTCGAGGCCTTCGTCCGCGGTGCCGACCGAGGGCTGACCCGGTGCAGCATCCGGGCGATGGGGGGCGCGATCGCCGACGAGCTCGGCGCCGAGCTCTCGGTCATCGGCGCGGTGCACGCACCCGGCCTGCTCAGCTCGGGCGTCCTGCTGCTCGGTCCCTCGGTCGACCCCGAGGCCGCCCTCGCGCCGCTGCGCGAACTCGCCGCGAGGTACCCGGCCGAGGGCATGGTGCCGAGTTTCCTCGGGGCGCGCACGAGCCTCGCCGACGCGTACGGCCCCGAGGTGCTCGAGCGACTCGAGGCGGTGAAGCAGCGCCTCGACCCCGACGGGTTGATCCGCAGCAATCGCCCGCTGCGCTGACGCCGACGATCGCGACGAGAGAGCGAAGAGCGCACCATGGCCGAGCGGTACCGCACCGTCGACGAGTTCCTCGCGGCGCAGGCACCCGAGCGACGTGCCGAGGTCGAGGTGCTGCGCGAGCTCGTGCACGAGGCCGAACCCCGGCTCGTCGAGATCGTCAAGTGGAACTCGCCCGACTACACCCTCGAGGGCGTCGACCGGCTGACGATCAACGCCGCGGGGCGCGGCCCCGTCCGGCTCATCCTGCACTTCGGCGTTGCACGCGCCGAAGACCGCAGCGCCGCGCCGAGCTTCTCGGGCGACCCCTCGGGGCTCCTCACCTGGCACTCGAACATCCGGGCGAGCCTCCCTGCACCCGGGGGCGCGTCGGGCGCCGACGACGAGACCAGGGCGCGCATCATCGCCGTCGTGCGGGCGTGGCTCGCCGACGTGTGAGCCACGACGGCGCCAGCACGGCACCCCGATCCCGCCCGACCGGGCGCGGGTGGCTGGCGGCCGCCGGGCCGATGCACGAGCATGGCGGAATGGACCTCACCGAGTGGTTGCTCGACGCCGATCCCGCGATCCGCTGGCAGGTGCTCCTCGACCTGCACGACGACGCCGACGGCGCCGCCTCCGAGCGCGCCCGCGTCGCGCATGAGGGCTGGGGCGCGGGGCTCCTCGCCCTCCAGGGCGACGACGGCTATTGGAGCGGGCAGGAGTACGGCGAGGACGGCGACCGCCGCAGCACCATCTGGTCGCTGCAGTCGCTGCGCCGGCTCGGCGTCGACCCCGAGGCATCCGTCGTGCGCTCGGCGATCGCCCGGGTCCGCGACGGCGTCGTGTGGCGCCACCACGGCGACCTGCCGTTCTTCGACGGCGAGGTCGAGGAGTGCGTGAACGGCGGTGTGCTCGCGCTCGCCTCGTACTTCGGCGTGCTCGGCACCGGCAGCGACCGCATCGTCGCCCGCCTCCTCGACGAGCAGCTGCCCGACGGCGGCTGGAACTGCGAACCCCGCGAGGAGTCGGAGCGCTCCTCGTTCGACTCGACCGTCTGCGTGCTCGAGGGCCTACTCGCCTACGAACGGGCGGTCGGCGACGACGCCTCGAACGGCGACGCCTCGACGGTCGCAGCCGCGCGCCGTCGGGGCGAGGAGTACCTGCTCGAGCGCAACCTGTTCCGCCGGCGCACTACGGGCGAGATCGTGCTGCCCCGCTATGCGAACTTCGCGTTCCCGTCGTACTGGTTCTACGACGTGCTGCGGGCGCTCGACCACTTCCGGGATGCGGGCGCCGCACCCGACGCCCGCATCGCCCCCGCGATCGACCTGCTGCTTGAGCAGCGAGCCGATGACGGTCGCTGGGCCGCCGGTCGGCCGTGGCACGGCGAGACCTATTTCGCGCTCGACGCCGCCGAGGGCGAGCCGAGCCGGTGGAACACGCTCCGCGCGCTGCGGGTGCTGCGCTGGGTCGACGCCGCCGCGGCCTGAGCCGCCCCGACCCGACACCCCCTGTACCGGTGTCTTGCCGCGCTTGTCCCCCGGTCCTACCCTGAAATGCACCCCGCCAGACCGCGAGGTCCTCCGAATCCGCTCCGGAACGGTGACCGCATGTCTTCAGCGTTGTACGCCCTGGGCCGCTGGGCATTCCGGGCGCGTCGCGCGATGCTCCTCATCTGGGTCGCCGTGCTGGCGGTGCTGTTCGCAGGGGCGGCGCTGCTCAGCGAGGGCACCGAGAACAGCTACGCGATCCCGGGCACCGAGTCGCAGGAGGCGCTCGACGCGCTCGCGCGCACCTTTCCGCAGGTGAGCGGCAGTTCGGCTCAGCTCATCGCGGTCGCGCCCGACGGCGACTCGGTCACCGCCGCCGGCTTCGAGTCGGCCGTCGACGACGCCGTGACCGCGATCGCCGCGCTGCCGCAGGTCGCCTCGGCGACCTCGCCGTACTCGTCGGCGACGAGCGGGGCGGCGAACATCGCGAGCGACGACTCGGCCGTCCTCGTGCCGATCCAGCTCTCGGTGAGCACGAGCCAGGTGCTCCCTTCGACGGCCGACGCGCTGCAGGAGGCCGGCCGTTCGCTCGAGGCCGCGCTGCCCGACGGCTCGGAGGTCGCGGTCGGCGGCCAGCTCTTCGCGCAGACCTCGACGGGCATCAGCGTCACCGAGCTGCTCGGCATCGCGATCGCGTACGTCGTGCTCCTCATCACCTTCGGTTCGCTCATCGCGGCGGGCCTTCCGCTCGTCACCGCGCTGCTCGGCGTCGCGGCGTCCCTCTCGATCGTGCTCGCCGGCACGGGCTTCATGACGATCACCTCGACGACGCCGCTGCTGGCCCTCATGCTGGGCCTCGCGGTGGGCATCGACTACGCGCTCTTCATCGTCTCGCGCCACCAGGACCAGCTGAAGCACGGCCTCGACCCCGCCGAGTCGGCTGCGAGGGCCGTCGCGACCTCGGGCTCGGCGGTCGTGTTCGCGGCGACCACGGTGATCATCGCGCTCCTCGGCCTGACGGTCGCGGGCATCCCGTTCCTCACGACGATGGGCGTGGCGGCGGCGCTCGCCGTCGCGGTCGCCGTGCTCATCTCGCTCACGCTCACCCCCGCGCTGCTCGGCTTCGCAGGGTGGCGGGTGGTCGCGAGGCGATTCCGCCCCGGCGGCGCCGATGCTGCCCCGCCCGAGTCCGGCGAGCATGCGGATGCCTCAGGGGAGGCACCGGACGACGACGCGGTCGTGGCATCCACGCCTCGCGAACCCGCCGCGGGCGATGAGCTCGCGGCCGCCCTCGCGGAGGAGCCGGCCGAGGAGGCCGCGCGCTCGATCGACGACGACGACGTGCACTCGCCCGCCCGTCGCGGCTTCTTCTGGGGCTGGGTGCGCACCGTGACCCGCTGGCCCGTCGTGACGATCGTCGTGATCGTGGGCCTGCTCGGCCTCGCGGCCCTGCCGGCGGCGCACCTGCGGCTGGCCCTGCCCGATGCGGGCTCGCTCGAGGAGGACGCCCCGGGCCGCATCGCCTACGACCTCATCGCGGAGCACTTCGGACCGGGCTACAACGGCCCGCTCATCGTGACGGGCACGATCATCGAGAGCACCGACCCCGTCGCGCTCATGGACGACCTCGCGGTCTCGGTCGCCGCGGTCGACGGGGTGGCGTCGGTGCCGCTCGCGACGCCGAACGAGACGGGCGACACCGGCATCGTGCAGGTGATCCCCGAGGGCTCGCCCGACTCGGAGGCGACGAAGGCCCTCGTGGCGGAGCTGCGCGCGATGCACGACGACTGGCAGCAGCAGTACGGCGTCGACCTCTCGGTGACGGGCTACACGGCCGCGGGCATCGACATCTCGGCGCAGCTCGCCGACGCGCTGCTGCCGTTCGGGCTGCTGGTCGTCGGGCTCTCGCTCGTGCTGCTCGCGATGGTGTTCCGCTCGATCGTGGTTCCCGTGACGGCGGCGCTCGGTTACGCCCTCTCGATCGGGGCGGCGTTCGGGCTCACGAGCGCCGTCTTCGTCGACGGCGTGTTCGCCGAGCCGCTGAACGTCGCCGACGTCGGCACCGTGATCAGCTTCATGCCCATCATCCTCATGGGCGTGCTCTTCGGGCTCGCGATGGACTACGAGGTGTTCCTCGTGAGCCGGATGCGCGAGGACTACGTGCACCGGGGCGACGCCGAGTCGGCGGTCGACAACGGCTTCCTGAGCTCGGCGCGCGTCGTGACCGCGGCGGCGATCATCATGTTCGCCGTGTTCGCGGCGTTCGTACCCGAGGGCGACGCGTCGATCCAGCCCATCGCCTTCGGCCTCGCGGTGGGCGTCGCGATCGACGCGTTCATCGTGCGGATGAGCCTGATCCCCGCCGTGCTCGTGCTGTTCGGCGCGCGGGCGTGGTGGATGCCGCGGAGCCTCGACCGGGCGCTCCCGCACTTCGACATCGAGGGCGAGGGACTCGCCGAGGAGTTCGCCCTCGCCGACTGGCCCGAGCCCGGCACCCGGCTCGCCGTGGCCGCCGACGGGGTGCGCGCCGCCGTGCCCGGCCGCGACGACGATGAGGACGTCTCGCCGCACCTCGACGCGATGGTGCCCCGCGACGCGCACCTCGTGCTGCTCGGCGGCACCGACGTCGAGCGCCGTCGGCTGCTGCTCGCACTCGGGGGGCGCGCCCCGGTGGCGGCCGGACGACTGAAAGTGGCCGGCTTCGTCGTGCCGCCGCGGGCTGCCGCCGTGCGGGCGCGCTCGGCGGTCGTGCGGTTCACCGACTCGGCGACCGCGCTCGAACGCGTCCGCAGCGCCCTCGTCGCGCGACCGCGGCTGCTGCTGCTCGATGCCGTCGAGGAGGTGGGCGACCCGCGCGTCGTGCACGACGTCAGGGCCCTCCTCGCCGAGGCGGGCGCCGACGCCGCCTCGGGCTCCGGGCGGCGCGGCCCGGTGCTCGGCGTGGTCGTCGCGGCGCGCGACGCCGACGCCGCCGAGCGGATGCTGCCCGACGGCGCCCCCGCAGTGCACGCCCATCTCGTGGAACCGGCGGCACCGGCCGCGGCCGGCGCCGGCGCGGCGCTGTCGGCGGTGGGCTGACATGGCGTCGCGCACCTTCTCGGCGACCTCGGGTTCGGAGCGGCTCGGCCGGCTCGCGATGCTCGGACTCGTGGTGCTGCCGCTCCTCATCGGCGGGGTGCTGAGCTGGGCGCTCGCGACGCCGACCGCGCACCTCGACCGGATGACCGCGGCCATCGTGAACGACGACGCGCCCGTCACGATCGACGGCCGCACCGTGCCGCTCGGGCGGCAGTTTGCGGCGGGGCTGATGGAGGGCGGGGCGACGGCGAGCGCGACGCCGAGCCCGGGTGCGACGCAGACCGGGGCTCCGTCGGCGAGCGCCTCAGCCGAACCTGCCGCGAGCGTCGCTGCCGAGCCCGCGGCCGGCGCGAGCCCGACGGCGAGCACGCCGGGGAGCCCCGAGCCGACCCCGCTCCCCTCGCCCGCCGCGGCGACGCCCGTCGAGACCCCGACGAACTTCGACTGGGTGCTGACGAACGCCGACGAGGCCGCCGACGGGCTCGCGACCGGCCGCTACGCGGCCGTCGTCACGATCCCGGCGTCGTTCTCGGCCGCGGCCACCTCCTTCAGCGGAGCAGCGAGCCAGGCACGACAGGCCGTCATCGAGGTCGCGACGACCCCGGCCTCGGCGTTCCTCGACCCGGCGCTCACCCAGGCGGTGACGCAGGCCGCGGTCGATGCGCTCAACCGGCAGCTCACCGAGCAGTACCTCGCACAGGTGTACCAGGGCCTCAACACGATCGACGAGCAGATCGGCGAGGCCGCGAGCGGCGCCGCCCAGCTCGCCGAGGGCGCCGCCTCGCTCGACGCCGGTGCGGCGCAGCTCGCCGACGGCGCCGCCTCGCTCGCCGAGGGGCTCGCGGCGCTCGAGACCGGCGCCGACGGCCTCTCGGCGGGGGTCTCCGAGCTGGATGCCGCGGCCGCCCCGCTGCCCGCCGCCTCGAGGCTGCTCGCCGACGGGGCGGCCGACGTCGCGGTCGGCGTCGATGCGCTCGCGAGCGATCTCGCGGGCGCGACCGCCGAGTTCGCCGCGGTCGTCGACCGCGTGTGCGCGACACCGGGCCCCGTGTGCACGCGTGCGACGACCGCGCTCGAGAACCTGCGCCGCCTCGACGCGAAGATCGACGCGCTCGCCCGGGGCGCCGACGGCGTGGCGGCCGGCGATGCCGACCTCGCCGAGGCGATGACGGGGCTCGTCGACGGCCTCGACGCCGCCGCGACGGGGGCCGGCGACCTCGCGAGCGGCGCCGGGGACGCGAGCGCGGGCGGGGCCGACCTCGCGAGCGGTGCCGACCGGCTCGCGAGCGGCGCGAGCTCGCTCGACGAGGGGGCGGCGCAGCTCGCCGAGGGGCTGGCGCAGGCGAGCGAGCAGATCCCGAGCTACACCGCCGACGACATCACGACCCTCTCGACGGTCGTCTCGCAACCGGTCGTCGCCGACCAGGACACGGACACCCCCGGCGTGCTCTCGGTCCCCCTCTACGGCGTGGTCGCGCTCTGGCTCGGCGGCTTCGCCCTCGCGCTCGCCCGCCGGGCGGTGCCGGTCGAGCGGCTCTCCGCCGCCGATCCGTCGCGGTCGATCGCATGGCGGGCGGTGCTGCCGGGTCTCGGCCTCGGCGCCTTGCAGGGCGTCGTCGTCGGCGTGGTCGTGCTCGCCGGGATCGCCGTGACGCCCGCGCAGGGCGCCGCCTTCACCGTGGCGAGCATCGTGGTCGGCGCGGTCGGCGCGATCGCGAACCAGGGCCTCGCCGCCGCGTTCGGCGGTGCCGGGCGACTCATCGCGGTGTTCGTCGCCCTCGTCGCGCTGACCGCGGGCCTCTCGTCGACGGTCCCCCCGTTCATCGCGACGGCGGCGCAGCTCGCGCCGACCGCACCGGCGCTGCAACTGCTCACCGCGACGCTCGCCGACGCCGACGCCGACGCGTCGGCAGCCCTCTGGGGCGCGTTCGGCCTGCTCCTGCTCATCGCCGTCGCGGCGTTCGCCCTCGTCCTCGCGGGGGTCGCGGCCCGCCGGAGCGGCGACCCGCTGCGGTTCGCCCCGGCCGGCTGATCAGAGCATCGCGCCGACGAGCGCCTCGCCGAGCGGCGTGCGCAGGTGGAGCATCCTCGCCCCGTCGCGCGTCGAGGCGACCAAGCCGCCGTCGCGCAGCACCGACAGGTGGTGCGACGCCGTCGACACCGCGATGCCGTGCTCGGCGGCGACCTGCGAGGTCGTGCGCGAGCGGTGCGCCGCGAGCAGGATTGCCGCGCGCGCCGGGCCGATGAGCGCCCCGAGCGCCGACGCGGTCTCGCCGGGATCGCGCGCCCACGTCTCGGTCACGCCCTGCGCGGGATAGAACACGGTGGGCTGCGCGGGCGGTTCGGTCAGCACCATGCACCCGTACGACGACATGACCGAGGGCACGAGCACGAGCCCGCTGCCGCGGCAGTCGAGCACCTCGTGATGGAGGCGGAGCCCGACGCGCACGGCGTCGTCGTGCCAGCTGATCGAGGGGTGCAGCTCGCCGGCCATCGCGGCGATGCCGTCGGTCGCCACGCGGCGCGACCGCACGGCGATGTCGGCGCGCAGCATCCGTTCGAGCTGGGTCCACACGGGTGCCAGCACGGCCGCCCACACCTCCACCCAGGCGTCGGCGATCATCGCCCGCGCCCGCTCGGGCTCGGCGATCATGCGCCGGATCGCCTGCTGCCTCGAGCCGCTCGACCGCAGCACCATCTTGTGCAGGTCGACGAGCATCGGCTCGACGGACGCGACGCGGAGCCGCGCGACCTCCTCGTCGGGTTCGAGGTCCCACCCGGGCTCGGAGGTGAGGAAGTCGGGCATGTAGCCGTCGACCCCGATGAGCACGGCGAGGAGCTCGAAGGACTCGCGCGGCAGCCGCCCGCGGACGGCTCGCAACCAGCCCCACTGCAAGGGGTGCTCGGCCGGGCGCTGCAGCACGCGCACCGCGTGGCAGAGCTCGTGGCCGGGCGAGATGCCGAATCGGATCGCCGAGATGTCGCCCTGGGCGAGCCCGAACTCCACGAAGTTTCGATTCACATCGAAACTCTAACGCTCGGGGATGCCACGGGCGGAGGCTGTTCCCAGATCGTACCGGGGCCGTGCCGAGGCATCCGGACTGCAGAACCGAACGAAGGAGCCGCCGTGAACGCCGCCGAGATCACCCTCTCCCCCACCATGACGCCGCCCACGACCCCGAGGGTCGTCTCCGCCGAGGAGCTCCGCATCGGCACCGGCGGCACCCGCCGCTTCGTCGGGCTCGAGCACGGCGCCCGCATCTCGTACTTCTTCGTCGACAACGCCCCGGGAGAGGGGCCCGACCTGCACTGGCACCCGTACGCCGAGACCTGGATCGTGCTCGAGGGCGTCGCGCGCATCACGGTCGGCGACACCGAGCTCGTCGCCCGCGCCGGCGACACCGCGACCGCACCCGCCGGAGTGTGGCACGGTTTCAAGAACGCCGGCGAGGGCCGGCTGCAGCTCATCGGCATCCACGCCGCCGAGACCATCGTCCAGACCTGGGCCGAGTAGGCCCGGGCACCGCCCGAATCCGCCGATCCACCCGATCCATCGATCCACCGACGAAGAGCGAGGGAGCATCCATGTCGTTCCAGGCATATCTCGACAACATCGAGGCGAAGACCGGCCTCACGCCGCGCCAGTTCATCGAGCTCGCGTACGAGCGCGGCTTCGACGCCTCGACGAAGGCGACCCCGATCGTCGCCTGGCTGAAGGAGGACTACGGGCTCGGGCAGGGCCACGCGATGGCGCTCGTGCACGTCATCACGAAGGGCCCGCAGATCAGCACCAAGCACGTCGGCACCGACGGCGTCCACCGCGACGCGACCGACACGCTCTGGCTCGACGGCCGGGCGACGAACCCGAACGGCTGACGCGGCTCAGGCGAGGCGCGCCGCTCAGGCGAGCCGGGCCGAGACCTTCGCGCCGCGGAACTGCCCGGCCGCGACGAGCAGCACGATCACCACCGCGAACACCCCGCAGCTGATGAGCCCGAGCGGGCTCGCGAGCCAGGCCTCGGGCACCGGTGACCCCGCGGCGACGACGAGGGCGCCGAGCCCGGCCGAGGCGTTGAACGCGCCGTGCCCGAACACCGCGGGCCAGACCGAGCCGGTGCGCAACCTCGTCCAGCCGAGCAGCACGCCGAAGAGGGTGCACGCGAGCACCATGAGCAGCACCCCGGTGACGTCGGTGAGGCCGTAGTTGTAGCCGAGCAGAATGAGCGGGCTGTGCCAGAAGCCCCAGAACGCCCCCGAGACGAGCAGGGCGGGCCAGACGCCGAGCGGGCGCAGCGCGGGGAGCAGCCAGCCGCGCCAGCCGACCTCCTCGCCGAACGCGAGCGGGGCGTTGACGATCGCGCCGACCGGGATCATCATGAGCTGCGCCGCGACCACGAGCCCCATCGGCGGCAGGGGCTGGCCGGGCGGCAGCTGCCCGGCGATCAGCTCGGTGAAGCCCGAGAAGCCGACGGGGTCGAACACCGCGAGCCCGAGCAGGCCGACCACGACGAGTCCGGCGCCCACCACGAGCGGCATCGCGAAGATCATCACGACGCTCGTGCCGATCGTGCGACCGACGGGCCGCAGCGGCCACATGCCGAGTCCGCGCAGGATGTCTCGCGCCGGGCGCCGGCCATTGAGCCTCCCCTCGACCACGATCGCGACGAACGTCGCCACGGCCGGGGTCAGCATCATCGCCATCGCGATGAGCGGCAGCAGCGGGTCGGCGAGGCCCTGGCCGCGCGCCCACAGCGGCGAGGCGACGAGCCAGGCGAGCCCGCACGACACGACCGCGAAGACGCCGACCGGCACCCAGGGGACCGTCGCGCGCACCTCGGGCCGCGTCTCGGCGTCGGCGGCGGCTCGGGTCTCGGTCTGGTCGCTCACCCGGCCCACGCTACCGAGCCGCGCCGCACCGCGGATCCGTCGCACGACGGAGATCGACGGAGGCCTACGCGACCAGCGTCCGCCAGTCGCCCCCGCGCGCGTCGATCGGCGAGCCGTTCGCGATGCGCGCGGTGCGCGCGGCCGGGTCGAGCTGCACGGTCGCGAGCGTCGCCCAGCGCTCGCCGAACGGCAGGGCCGGGTCGGGACGGTGGCAGAGCAGCGGCTGGCCCGGGTCGGAGTAGAGGAACGCGAGCAGCTCCTCGTCGGTGCGCGGCTCGGGATAGTCGGCGAAGCGGCTCGCGATGAGTCCGTACCGCTCGTCGGAGTCGGGCTGGTAGACCTCGGTCTTCTCGTCGGCCTGCGCCTCGGGGCTGAGGAAGTGGTTCGTGCGCACCACCGTGCCGTCGACGGGCTCGACGACGAACACCCCGACGGGCGTGATGTCGGTCGTCACGACACGCTCGGCGTCGAGCAGCGTGAACGAGCTCGATGCGCTGCGGGGCGCGTCCCGCACGAGCTCGACGGCCTCGTCCACCGAGGCCGCCTCCTCGAGCACCGTGGCCGACAGCACGTGCACGGGCACCCCGCCGGCGCCGTCGGTGCGGTGCCCGAGGATGTTGAAGTGCACCGCGAGTCCGGCGCTGTTCACGCCGATCTTGCCGAGCATGCCGTGCTCGGTGAGCCCCGCGAAGTCGTACCTGCCGCCCCGCGTCTCGTGCGTGTGCCACTCGCCGTCGAGCTGGTGGTGCCAGTCCCAGGTCTGCAGGCCGAAGGTGCGCACCGTGCCGTCGTCGAGCTCGACCCGGCGACCGATCGTCGAGCACTCGCCCGGCGCGGCGCCGAGGCCCTGCGACAGGATCTCGGTGCGGGCGTTGAGCGCGTAGACGTGCCACGGCTCGACGCCGGCCCCGGCGGCGATGCCGTCCATCTCGGCGAGGCGGGCCGGGCGCCACTCGCCGACCGCGTCGGCGCAGCGGAGCGCGAGCGTGCGCACCTCGGCCTCGTCGAGCGCGTACTTCGCGAAGAGCTCGAGGTAGGTCTGCAGCCCGGCCGGCAGGGCGTCGCGCAGCCGGCTGCCCCGCTCGCGTCCGCGTTCGAGGGGCTCGCTGCCGTTCGCGACGACGTGCAGGCGGTCGGTGATGCTGTGCAATGGATCGTTCCTTCGGATGTGCAGTGGTACGTCGGTCGGCGATGCCGCCGGTGCGGCGGAGCCGCCGTCGCCGGGGATCATGCCTGCCGGGCGAGCTCGTCGATGACCCCGCGGCGTGGGACCCAGCCCGGCTGGGGTGCGCACTCGAGCAGCAGCTTGGTGTACGGATGCGAGGGGTGGTCGAGGATCTCGTCGACCGTCCCCCGCTCGACGATACGCCCGCGCCGCATGACGATCACGTCGTCGGCGACGGCGCGCACGACCGAGAGGTCGTGCGTGATGAACAGGTAGGTGAGGCCCTTCTCGCCGCGGAGCCGGTCGAGCAGGTCGAGCACTTGCGCCTGCACCGACACGTCGAGGGCCGAGACCGCCTCGTCGAGCACGATGATCTCGGGCTCGGCCGCGAGTGCGCGGGCGATCGCGACGCGCTGCTTCTGGCCGCCCGAGAGCGCCGAGGGCTTCGCGTCGGCGTGCCGCTCGGTGAGGCCGACCTCGGCGAAGAGCTCGAGCACTCGGGCCCGTCGCCCCGTCCGGTCGAGGTCGGGCCGGTGCACGCGCAGCATCTCGTCGATGGTCGCCGCCACCGGGAGCGAGCGGTTCAGCGAGCCCTGCGGATCCTGGAAGACCATCTGCACGAGCTTGGCGCGCGCCCGCAGGCGCGACCGCGAGGTGGTCGGCCGCACCTCGACGCCGTCGATCGCGACCGTGCCGGCGTCGGCCGTCTCGAGGCCGACGATCACGCGCGCGAGGGTCGACTTGCCCGACCCCGACTCGCCGACGACGGCGAGGCAGGTGCCGCGCCGCAGCACGCAGGAGACGTCGTCGAGCGCGGTGACGCTCGATCGTCGGCCGAGGTGGAAGGTGCGGCGGAGGCCCTCGGCCTCCAGGATGAGGTCCGCGCTCATGCGTGCGCCTCCGTTCCGTTCGGGACCACCGGCGCACGGTCCCCCGGGTGCAGCAGCGGCCGCGCGTCCATGAGCGCGCGGGTGTATGCGGTCTTCGGCCGGTCGCGGATCTCCTCGGGAGTGCCGATCTCGAGGATCGCGCCGTCCTTCATGACCGCGAGCCGGTCGCACACCGCGGCGGCGAGGTCGAGGTCGTGGGTGACGAAGATCATCGAGAGGCCGTGTTCGCGGCGCTTCTCGTCGAGGATCGCGACGACCTCGGCCTGCGTCGTCACGTCGAGCGCCGTCGTGGGCTCGTCGGCGAGCAGCAGCCGCGGCTCGCCCGAGATGGCGCCGGCGATCACGACGCGCTGCAGCATGCCGCCCGACAGCTGGTGCGGGTAGGAGCGCAGCACCCGCTCGGTGTCGCTGATGCCGACCTGCCGCAGGAGCCCTGCCGCCCGCGCCTTCGCCTCCGCCTTCGGGAGCCCCCGGGCGTCGGCCATGCCCTCGATGAGGAAGCGCTCGACGTGGAGCACGGGGTTGAGCGCGCCGTGCGGGTTCTGCGCGATGAGGGCGAGCTCGTTCGCCCGGATCCTCCGCAGCCCTTCGCCGCTCGCCGAGAGCAGGTCGGTGCCGGCGAACTCGATCGAGCCGCCGACCTTCGCGCCGGCCGGCTCGATGCCGAGCAGGCACTTGAGGGTCATGGACTTGCCCGAGCCCGACTCGCCGACGAGCCCGAGGGCTTCGCCCTGGCCGAGCGAGAACGAGTTGCCCCGCAGGATCTCGGTCTCGTCGCCCGTGTCGGGATCGGTGACGCGCAGCGTCAGGCCTTCGACGTTCAGCATCAGCGCATCCTCCCCGCAGCACGGCGACCGCCGAGCTGCTCTCCGACGTAGCCGAGGGCGGCCACGGTGATCACGATCGCGAGTCCGGCGAAGACGCTCTGCTCCCAGTAGCCCTGCAGGAGCGACGACTGGCCGTTGGAGACCATGAGGCCCCAGTCGGGCGTGGGCGGCTGCACGCCGAGCCCGAGGAACGAGAGCGCGGCGAGGTCGATCATCGCGTAGCCGAAGTTGATGGTCATGCCCGTGAGGATCTGGGTGCGCACGTTCGGGAGGATGTGCCGCACGGTGATGAGGAATCCCGAGATGCCCTGCAGCTGCGCCGAGGCGACGTACGGCAGGTTGCGCTCGCGCAGCGCCACCGAGCGGATCACCCGGGCCGAGTACGGCGTGAAGCCGATGGCGAGCGCGATCGAGGCGGTGAGCAGCGACGGCCCGAAGATGGCGACGGCGAGGATCGCGAGCAGCATGTTCGGGAAGGCGAACAGGATGTCGAGCACGCGACCGATGAACGCGTCGACCCGCCCGCCGAACCACACCGCGGTCAGCGCGAGCGTCACGGCGGCGGCGGCCGCGACGAGCACGACGATCGTCGGTCCGATCAGGCTCGTGCGCGCACCCCAGATGATGCGCGAGAGGATGTCGCGGCCCGACTGGTCGGTGCCGAACCAGTGCTCGGGGCTCGGCGGCAGGTGCCGGTCCACGACCGAGCCCTGGTACGGGTCGTACGGTGCGAGGAGCGGCGCGAAGATCGCCGTGAGCAGCACGAGCCCGAGCACCCCGGCGCAGACGAGGCCGAGCGTCCCGAGCCGGCGGCGCACGAGGCCCCACCCGGTCACCGGGCCGTCGAGGCGCCGGCGGCGCACCGCCTGCACCGCGACGGTGTCCTGGCCGACGGTGTTCGCCGGCGGTTCCGTACTGGTCCGGCCGGTCATGCCGACACCTCCCTGGCCAGTCGCACCCGCGGATCGATCACGGCGTAGAGCAGGTCGACGATGAGATTGATGAGGCCGAACGCGAGCACCATGATGAGCGCGATCGCCTGCACGACGGCGAAGTCCTTCTTCTGCACGGAGTTCACGAGCAGGGAGCCGATGCCGTCGAGGGTGAACGCGTACTCGATCACGAAGGCGCTCGCGAGCAGGCCTGCGATGTTGGTGCCGATCACGGTCGTGACCGGCAGCATCGAGTTGCGGATCGTGTGGCGGGCCAGCACGATCCGCTTCGGCACGCCGCGGGCGATCGCCATGACGACGTGCTCCGACCCCTGCTCCTCGCGGACGGCCGTGCGCGTGATGCGGGCGACGACCGCGATGGCCGGGAACGCGAGGGCGATCGCGGGCAGCGTGAGGTGCCAGACCCGGTCGGTGAACCCCTCGCCCGAGCCCGAGACCGGGAACCACCCGAGGTTCGCGCCGAACAGCGCCATCAGGAGGAGCGCGGCGAAGAAGGTCGGCACCGCGAAGCCGAGGTTCGAGCCGAACACCACGACCTTCTCGAAGACGCCCGAGCGGGTGGCGGCGAGCACTCCGAGGCCGACGCCGAAGAGCACGATGAGGATCGCGGCGTACGCGGCGAGGAAGAGCGTGGTGGGCAGCCGCGACTCGACGAGCGTCGAGACATCCTGCTGCGTGATCAGCGACCGGCCGAAGTCGCCGTGCAGCACGTCGACGAGCCAGTTCCAGTAGCGGACCAGGAAGGGATCGTCCAGCCCGTACTGCGCCCGGATGGCCTCGAGCACCTCGGGGGTCACCGTGCGGCCCTGGACGAGGAACTGCTCGGGGCTCCCCGGCGCGAGGTACATCCCGCTGAACACGATGAAGCTGGAGACGAGCAGCACCAGCGCCAGTGCGACGATGCGTTTCAGTACGTAGAGCATGGACGATCCCTTCCCGTGAGCACCGGTTACTCGGCGGAGCCGAGGTCGGCGGCCCAGGGGTAGTACAGGTAGACGAACGACGCGGGCACGCCGGTCACCGCCTTGTCGAGGTAGAGGCGCACGGCGAGGTCGTTGATCGGCACCCACGGCTGCTGCTGCATGACCAGCGCCTCGGCGTCGACCGTGAGCTCGGCCCGCTTCTCGGGGTCGCTCTCGGCGAACGCGGCGTCGATCGCGGCGTCGATCGCCGGGTCGGAGAAGCCCGAGTAGTTCTGCTGGCTGCCGGTGTAGGCGACGTTGTCGAGGTGCGCGAGCGGCGACGGGCTCGACAGGTAGTTCGTGGTGACGAAGCCGTCGTAGCCCTTGCGCGCCTCGGGGTCGGAGAAGAACGCGCCGAACTGCGCGCTCGGCACGCCCGTCGGCTCGAGGGTCAGGCCGAGTTCCTTCGCGCCGTTGGCCATCTCGTTGAGGATGTCGGCGTAGAACGCGCGCTCGCTCGGGTAGGCGATCTTGATCGGCTGCGAGAGGTCGACGGTCGCCGCCTCCAGCTCCGCCTTGGCGGCCTCGAGGTCGTGGCCGAGGTCGGGCAGCTCGGCGTCGCGCTGCGCGGCGACCTCGGGATAGCGGTTCCACGGACCCTGCGGGACGACCGAGCGCGACGGGGTGCCGGTGCCCTCGTAGACGGTGTCGGCGATCGCCTGGCGGTCCGTGGCGCGAGTGAGCGCGCGGCGCACGGCCGGGTCGCCGAAGGCGCCGTTGCCGGTGGAGATGATGGCCATGATCTGCATGCCCTGCCCGTACGAGAGCGAACCGGTGCTGCTCGTCGAGAGCTGCCCGAGTGCGGGCAGCGGCACGTCGTAGGAGCCCTGGATCTCGCCGGTCGAGAGTCCGGTCGCGATGGCGGTGGGGTCGACGACGAAGCCGATCACGACCTCCTTCGCCTTGGCGCGCTTCTCGGCGTTCCAGTAGCCGTCGTAGCGGTCGAGCGAGATCGACTGACCCTGCTTCCACTCGCCGAGCTGGAACGGCCCCGTGCACATGACGCCGGCCTCGGGGTTGCCGTAGTTCTCGCCGGCGGCCTCGCGCTGCTTCTGCTGCACGACGGCGCCGAGGTTCGTCGCGAGCTCCTCGTCGAGGATGGCGTTCGGCTCCGAGAGGGTCAGCGTCACCTCCCACTCGCCGGTCTTCTCGATGCCCGTGACGTCGGCGAAGCTCGAGGCGAGGTAGCTGCCCTCGGCGGGGTCGAGGTGGCGGTTGAGGCTGTAGACGACGTCGTCGGCGGTCATCGGCGTGCCGTCCCAGAAGGTGACGTCGTCGCGGATCTGGAAGACGTAGCGCGTGCTGTCGTCGAGCACCTCGAAGCCGGAGGCGAGGTTCGGCTCGACCGAGAAGTCGGGCTGCATCTGGAACAGCGACTCGCAGAGGTTCGAGATGATCGTGTTCTCGGGGTAGTTGAAGGCCTTGATCGGGTCGAGCGTCGCGAGCTCGCCGTAGGTCGAGTTCCACGTGACCGTGTCGATCTCACCGGTGGCCGCGGGCGTGACCTGCAGGAGCTCGCCGTCCTCCAGCGCCGGGCCGGCGTCGTTGCCCCGATCCGCCGTGCAGCCTGCGAGCCCCAGGCTCGCGACCGCGAGCAGCGCGATCGATGCCCTCGTCAATGCGGTTTTCACTGTGTCCTCCTGAGCTTCTTCGTTGAATCCCTCGCCGTCGATGCGATGAGCTACGGCGACGGTACTAGGAAAATCGATTCTTGTAAATCGATTCCCTGAATCGATTCTTCTTCTCGTGGACTGCGCGATCCGCTTGCTACGCTGTGCGGGTGTCCATCGAAGCCGCCAGACCGACCATCAACGACGTGGCCGAACGCGCCGGCGTGTCCCGCACTACGGTCTCGAACGCGCTCAACGGCAAGGGCACGATCGGCGCCGAGACCATCGAGCGGGTCAAGCGGGTCGCCGACGAGCTCGGCTACGAGCCGAACGCCGTGGCGCGGGGCCTCCGCCAGTCGAAGCTCGGGGTGATCTCGCTGCTCATCCGGCCGCTCGAGTCGCTCGACACCGCGCTGCCCGAGGGCGTCGACTACTTCCTCCGCTTCGCCGGGTCGGCCGCCCTCGCCGCGATGGACCACGGCTACTCGCTCATGCTCATCACCGACCCCGCGAAGCCCGGGGCCCCGTCGTCGTCGCTCGCCGCCGACGGATGCCTCGTCGAGGCCCCGATCCGCAACGACCCCGCGCTCACCCTCCTCGACCGCAAGCGCATCCCGTTCGTGGCCATCGGCGTCGACCCGGCGCGGCCCGACGCCTTCCCCGCGATCGCCCAGCAGACCGAGCGCGACACGTTCGTCGTGCTCGACCATCTGCGCGCGGCCGGGGCGGAGCGCATCGCGCTCGTGACGGGCACCGACGAGAACTCGTGGAACACCCTCGCGCGACGCGGCTACGAGGCCTGGACGGCCCGCCACAGCATCGAGCCCGAGATCCGCTCGCTCGACGAGACGAGCGGCGTCGAGGGCGGCCGGGCGATCGCGCACGAGCTGCTCGCCGGCCCGCAGCGGCCCGACGGCGTGTACTGCCTCACCGGCCGGCACGCGGCCGGACTCGTCGCCGGGGCGGGCGAGCTCGGCCTCCGGGTCCCCGACGACCTCCTCGTCGCCGCCGGCTCCGACGCGGTCGTGACCCGCACCTCGACGCCCACGATCACCGCCCTCGACATGCGCCCCGTCGAGACGGCACGGCTGGCCGTCGAGTCGCTGATCCGGGTGCTCGAGGGCGAGCCCGTCGACTGGTCCCTCATGGATCCCGAGAGCCTCCTCGTGGTCCGCGACTCGACGTCCCGGAGCTGAGCGGCCCCGGGGCATCCGCTCGCAGCCGACTCACCGTTCGAGGCCGTAGGCTCGATGGCACCGCAACCCCCGAACTGCAGAGGAGTCCGCCTGCCATGAGCGACGCCGCGAACCTTGACGTCTTCAACCGCCGCGAGTCCGAGGTGCGCGGCTACGTGCGCTCGTTCCCGACCGTCTTCGACCGTGCGACGGGCTCGACCCTCGTCGGCGCCGACGGCACCGAGTACCTCGACTTCTTCGCCGGCGCGGGCGTCCTGAACTACGGGCACAACAACCCGCTGTTCACGCGCGCCCTCATCGAGTACCTCGAGCGCGACGGCATCATCCACGGGCTCGACATGGCGACCTCGGCCAAGCAGGCGTTCATCGAGGCGTTCGAGCGCCACATCCTCGAGCCGCGCGGCCTCGACCACAAGCTGCAGTTCACCGGACCGACCGGCGCGAACGCCGTCGAGGCCGCGCTGAAGGTCGCCCGCCAGGCGACCGGCCGCTCGACCGTCGTGGCGTTCACGAACGCGTTCCACGGGCTCAGCCTCGGCGCCCTCGCCGCGACCGGCAACAGCCACTACCGCGAGGCCGCCGGCGTCTCGCTGGGCGACATCGTGCGCCTCCCCTACGACGGCTACCTCGGCGACGGCGTCGACACGCTCGACCTGTTCGAGAAGATGCTCGGCGACCCCGGATCGGGCCTCGACCTCCCGGCCGCCGTCATCGTCGAGGCGGTGCAGGGCGAGGGCGGCATCAACGTCGCGAGCGTGCCGTGGCTCCAGCGCCTCCGCGCGATCACGGCCGAGCGCGGCATCCTGCTCATCCTCGACGAGATCCAGGCGGGCGTCGGCCGCACCGGCGCGTTCTTCGCGTTCGAGGCCGCGGGCATCGTGCCCGACCTCGTCACCGTCTCGAAGTCGATCTCGGGCTCGGGCCTGCCGATGTCGCTCGTGCTGCTGCGCCCCGAGGTCGACGTGTGGAAGCCGGGCGCCCACACGGGCACCTTCCGCGGCAACAACCTCGCCTTCGTCTCGGCGCGCGTCGCGCTCGAGAACTACTGGGCCGACGACGAGTTCGTCGACGCGATCGCACGCACCTCGTCGGTGCTCGCCGCCGAGCTCGAGGAGATCGCCGCGGCGAACCCCGCGCTCGGCCTCACGGTGCGCGGACGCGGCCTCATGTACGGCCTCGTCTGCGACGGCGACCCGACGCTCGCCGGCCGCATCTCGAAGGCGGCCTTCGCGCGCGGCCTCGTGATCGAGACCTCGGGCGCCCACGACGAGGTGCTGAAGTTCCTGCCCGCCCTCACCATCGGCGAGGACGAGCTGCGTCGCGGCCTCGCGATCGTGCGCGAGAGCCTCGCCGCGGTCCTCGAGGCCTGAGCGGGCGAGCGTCGTCGACGACATGACCGAGACGGATGCCCCGCGCGCGCCGCGCGTGCTCGGGGCGACCGTCGACGACGAGACCCGGTGCGTGCACTACCGCACCGAGGTCGACGTCGTCGCGATCCGCTTCGCCTGCTGCGGCGAGTACTACCCCTGCCACGCCTGCCACGAGGAGGCGGCCGACCACCCGGCCGAGCAGTGGCCGCTCGCCGAGCGCGGGCGCGAGGCGGTGCTCTGCGGCGTCTGCCGCACCGAGCTGACGATCGAGGCCTACCTCGTCGCCGACGCCTGCCCCGCGTGCGCGTCGCGCTTCAACGAGCGCTGTCGGCTGCACACGCACCTCTACTTCGAGACGCGCTGACGACGGCCGAGGGCGGGCGGATGCCACGCGGCATCCGCCCGCCCTCGTGCGCGACGCCTCAGCCGCCCAGCGCGACCGCCTCGACCTCGACGCCGAGCCGCTCGGGCCGCGGCTGCGACGGGTGCGGGGTGTCGAGGAGCTCGGCCTGCAGCTCCCACAGCACGACCTTCAACTCCTCGCGGAGCTCCGCGTACGCCGGGTCGAGGTAGACGTTGTTCACCTCGTCGGGGTCCTCGACGAGGTCGTAGAGCTCCCACTCGGGCGGATAGCTGTGGGCCGACGACCCCGGCAGCCCGAGCCCGTCGTTGTAGAAGTAGATGAGCTTGTGCCGCTCGGTGCGCACCCCGTAATGGGCGAAGGCGTGGTGATTCGCGTCGTCGTTCTCGAAGTAGCGGTAGTACATGGCGGGCCGGGTGGGCCGTTCGGGCTCGACCGTGAGCTGCGGCCAGAAGCTCTGGCCCTGCATCCGCCCGTGCGGCGCGACGCCGGCGCTCTCGAGGATCGTCTGGGCGAAGTCGACGTTGGTGACGATCTGCTCGAGCGGCTCGTCGCGGTGCGGGATCCGCGACGGGCAGCTGATCACGAGCGGCATTCGCAGCGACTCGTCGTACATGAAGCGCTTGTCGAACCAGCCGTGGTCGCCGAGGAAGAAGCCCTGGTCGGACGTGTACATCGTGAGGGTGTCGTCGAACTGGCCGCGGTCGCGGAGCCAGTCGACCACCCGGCCGACGTTGTCGTCGACGGAGGCCACGCAGGCGAGGTAGTCCTCCATGTAGCGCTGGTACTTCCAGAGGGCGGCCTGTTCGTAGTCGAGGCCCTCGGGCGGCGCCTGCTTGAGGTCGGTGAGCGTCAGGTGGTCGGCGATGCGCATCGCCGCACGGTGCGCGGCCGACGATCGGGTGCGGTAGTCGTCGGTGAACGTCGCGGGCACCGGGATCGGCTCGGCGTACATGCCCCGGTGCTTCTCGTCGGGCTCCCACGGCCGGTGCGGGGCCTTGTGGTGGATGAGGAGGCACCACGGCTCGTCGCCCTCGAGCGAGTCGAGCCAGGCGAGCGAGAGGTCGGTGATGACGTCGGTCGCGTAGCCGTCGACGATCCGCACCCCGTCAGCGGTGAGGATCTGAGGGTCGAAGTACTCGCCCTGGTCGCGGAGCACGGCCCAGTGGTCGAAGCCCTCGGGGTCGTGGCCCGGGCCCTCGCCCATGTGCCACTTGCCGATGATCGCGGTGCGGTAGCCCGACTCGCGCAGCTGCGAGACGAACGTCGGCTGGCTCGCGTCGATCGGCGTCTCGAGGGTGGTGACCCCGTTGACGTGGCTGTAGGTGCCGGTCAGGATCGACGCCCGGCTCGGCGTGCACAGCGCGTTCGTGCAGAAGCAGTTGTCGACGCGCACGCCGGCGGCGGCGATCTCGTCGATGCGCGGCGTGCGGTTCACGACCGAGCCGTACGCGCCGATGGCGTGCGAGGCATGGTCGTCGGTGAGGATCAGCAGGATGTTCGGGCGGCGTTCGGTGGAACTCATCGATCTCATTCGTCTGTCGAGAAGCAGGCAGGGCGAGGCATCCGCTGCCGACGGGGCCGCACGGCGGAGCAGGCGCTCCGCCGTGCGACAGGGGTGCGGACGGCGGCGGGTTACTCTTCGCCGGCCGCCACGAACTGCTCGCCGAGGTAGTACTCGGCGGGGTCGAGCGGGTCGGTGACCTTGCCGGCCGTGACGAAGTACTCGTTGAGTGCGCCGAGCCAGGTGACGACCGTGCCGTCGTCGGTCAGGGCGTCGACCTCGGCGGCGGTCATGTACTTCGCGTTCTCGGCCTCGACGGCGAGCGCGTCGGCCTCGATCTTCAGCATCGCCGAGGTCAGCTCGATCGTCTCGTCGAGGTTCTCGACCCGGTAGTCCATGGCCTCGCGCAGCACGGCGAGCACCTTGGCGGTCGCCTCGGGCTGCTCGTCGACGAACGACGGGCTCGCGACGAAGGCGCTCGGGAAGGCGACCTCGTCGATGAAGTCCTCGTTCTCCGCGAGGATCTCGAGGTCGGGCACCTGCTCCTGGATGGTGTCGATGAGCGGGTACCAGATGCCCGCGGCGTCGACCTGCTTCGAGGCGAAGGCCGACACGACCGTCGCCGGGTCCATCGCGACCTTCTCGACGTCGTCGATGGTCATGCCGGCCTCGCGCAGCGCCATGGTGAGGATCATGTCGCCCGAGGTGCCTTCGGGCACCGCGACCTTCTTGCCCTTCAGCTCCTCGATGGAGGTGATGCCGGCCTGCGCGATGACGCGGTCGGCGTTGCCGAGGCTGTTGATGGCGGCGACCTTCGCCTGGCCGGAGGCGGGCAGCCACATCGCACCCGGGCCGATGTAGCCGAAGTCGAGGTCGTCGGTGCCGAGCGCCTGGATCTGGAGGGGCCCGTTGGTGAAGACCGGGGTCTCGACGTCGATGCCGTGCTTCTCCCAGAGGCCCTGGTCGTCGGCGATGGCGAGCAGGCTCGCGCCGTTGAAGTCGGCGATGTAGCCGAAGCGCACCTTCTCGAGCTCGGCGGGGGCGCCCGAGCCCGAGTCGCCTGCGGCGCTGCTGGAGCAGCCCGCCAGGGCGAGGGCGACGACTGCGGCAGCTGCGGCGAAGAGGCCGCGCGTGCGGAGGGTGTTGGTCATGGATCTTCCTTGATGTCGTGCTGTCAGTCGACAGCGGTGGGGGTCGTGCCGGGGTTCTGGTGGTAGACCGCGTTCCAGACGCGGTTGCGGAGCGCCGCGAACTCGGGGCTGAGCCGCATCTCCTCGGTGCGGGGGTAGGGCAGGTCGACGTCGACGATGTCGAAGATGCGCCCGGGTCGTGCCGCCATCACGATGACGCGGTTGGCGAGGTACACGGCCTCGTCGACGTCGTGCGTGATGAAGACGACGGTGCGCTTGTCGCGGTTCCACGTCTCGAGCAGCTGGTCCTGCAGCGTCACCCGGGTGAGCGCGTCCAGCGCGCCGAACGGCTCGTCCATGAGCAGGATGCTGGGGTTCACCGCGTAGGCCCGCGCGATCGCGCAGCGCTGCTTCATGCCGCCCGAGAGCATCTTCGGCAGGGCGTCGGCGAACTCCGTGAGCCCGACGAGCTCGATGAAGTGCTCGGCCTTCTCACGCCGTTCCTTCGCCCCGAGCCCGGCGGTCCTGAGCCCGAACTCGACGTTCTTGCGCACGGTCAGCCAGGGGAAGAGCGCGTACTGCTGGAAGATGACGCCGCGCTCGGGGCCCGGGCCGTCGACCGCGCGTCCGTCGACGAGCGCCTCGCCCGAGCTCGGCCGGTCGAGCCCGGCGAGGATGTTCATGAGCGTCGACTTGCCGCAGCCCGACGGTCCGACGACGGTGATGAACTCGTTGTCGGCCACGTCGAGCGAGACGCCGCCGAGGGCGGTGAACTCCTCGCCCTTGAGCTCGAAGGTCTTGGTGACGTCGCGCACCGAGATGCGGGCGTCGGTGAGGGTCGTGGTGGTCATCGTCGTTCCTGCCATCCGGTGAGCTTCGTCTCGGCGTAGAGCAGCACCCGGTCCATGAGGAGTCCGAGGATGCCGATCACGATCAGCCCGACGAAGATCGTCGGGAGGTCGTAGTAGAGCTGGGCCTGCTGCATGCGGTAGCCGAGGCCGGCCTGCGCGGCGATGAGCTCGGCCGCGACGAGGGTCGCCCAGGCCGCACCGAGGCCGACGCGCATGCCGACGAGGATGAACGGCACGGAGGCGGGCACGACGACGCGGAGGAAGATGCCGGCGTCCTTCGTGCCGAGCACTCGCGCCGCGTTGATCAGGGTGCGGTCGATGTTCACGACGCCCTGGAACGTCGAGATCACGCAGGCGAAGAACGCCGCGAGGAAGATCACGAGGATCTTCGGCTCCTCGCCGATGCCGAGGAGGACGATCGCGAGGGGGATGATGGCGAGCGGCGGGATGGTGCGGAAGAACTGGATCCACGGTTCGACGAGCCCGCGCGCCCACGCGTACCAGCCCATGAGGAAGCCGACCGGGATCGCGACGAGGGTGCCGAGCGCGAAGCCGATCAGCACGCGGGTGAGGCTCGCGACGGTGTCGGAGAGCAGTGTGCCGTCGACGAGCAGCTCCCAGCCGCGCACGGCGACCTCGACGGGCGAGGGCAGCCGCAGGCCGGCGGCCGAGAGGGCCCACCACAGCAGGATGCCCGCGGCGACGCTGATGAGGTTCAGCGCGAGCATGCGGCGGCGGGGCGAGGCATCCTTCGCCTTCGCCGTCGCCTTCGCGCGTTCGGAGGCGTCGCGGCGCTTCACGGTGGCATCGGTCAGCGCGACCATGCGCGGCCTCCTCGGTTCAGGGGGGACATCAGGTGGTGCTCCTTCGCAATCGGGTGGCCGCGGGGGCGACGTTCGTCGCCGACTGGTAGCCGGCGAGCAGGGGGGAGTTCTGGAAGATGGCGATGATGCCGCCGATGGCGCCGCCCTCGTCGCCGAGCGCGGCGCCGCGGATGCGGGGCGAGTACTCGCCGACGGGCAGCAGCTCGTAGGCGGTCGTCGCCGCGGCCTGCTCGAGGATGACCTCGGAGATCTGGGCGACCTCGCCGCCGACGACGATCTCGGAGGGGTTCAGCGCGACCGCGAGCGAGCCGATCACGCGGCCCACGGCCTCACCGGCGTCGCGCAGCACGCCGACGACGAGGGGGTCGCCCTTGGCCGCCGCCTCGGCGAGGGCCTCGAGCGAGCCCATCGGCGCGCCGGCCTCGGCGGAGCGCCGGAGGATCGCGCCGATCGAGGCGACCGTCTCGAGGCAGCCGCGCTTGCCGCAACGGCAGAGCTCGCCGTGCCCGCCGAGACTGATGTGGCCGAACTCACCGGCGAGGCCGGAGGCCCCGGTGACGAGTCGCCCGCCGACGACGAGCCCGCCGCCGATGCCGTCGGACAGGCGCAGGTAGAGCAGGTGCTCGGCCTCGGCGGCGCTGTCCCAGGTCGCCTCCGCGAGCCCGGCGAGGCGGGTGTTGTTGTCGAGCAGCACGGGGGCGGCGAAGCGTTCGGCGAACGCGGTGCGCATGAGCACCGCTCCCGCCCTGCGCGCCTCGGCGACCGGCTCGGAGGGCTCGTGCGGCACCCGCGGCGAGAACGGGCCGGGGAATCCGATGCCGACGCCGAGCACGCCGTCGAAGTGCAGCCCGCGATCGGCGCCCATGCGGTCGACGAGGTCGAACGCCGCGTCGATGCGCTCCTGCCACGACGCCGTCGCGTCGTAGGCGACGACGTCGGAGGCGATGAGGTCGTGGGCCGCGTTCGCGACCACGATGCGCACCCGGCGCCGGCCGAAGTCGACGCCGAGGTACTGCCCGGCGGCGGGGTCGAGCGTGAGCTTCTCGGCGGGCCGGCCGCGCCCGAGGCGGGGGGTCTCGTCGTCCGAGACCGAGATCACGCCCCGCTCGAGCAGCTGCGAGGTGATCTCCGAGAGCGTGGTGCGCGAGAGGCCGATGCGCGCGGCGAGCTCGCCGCGGGTCATCGCGCCGTGCTCGCGCAGCACCTGGAGGACCCGGTCTTCATGGGTCCGTCTGACGAGTGCGTGCACTCCGCTGGGCAAGGTCACACGGACACGCTAAGAGGGCCGATTTTTTCCGTCAACACACCGACATAATTCGCTTCGAAATCCGACATCCACCGGACGAATGGCGCTCCGAGCCCATGCGCCGGATGCCTCGGCACGACGACGAACGGGCGCGATGGTCGTCGACCATCGCGCCCGTCCTCATCGCCGCGGGCCCCGCGCGGGGCCCGTGAGCCCGCCCGTCAGCGCTTGCCGGGCACCGTCACCTGGACCGTTCCGGCTACCACCGGCTCGGCGCCGCCGACCGTGACCTCGAGCTGCCCGGTGTGCACACCGGAGGTGTGGAAGTTGCGGCTCGAGCTGCCCGCGTACGGCGAGTTCTGCGTCATCGCGACGATGTCGACCGCGGCGGTGCTCGTGAGCGCGACGCTCTGGCGCAGGCCGTCGCTCCAGACGAGCTCGGCCGTGACTGCCGCCGGAACGGAGTCCGGCGCGATCACCCGCCAGTCGATCTCGACCTTCGACGACATCGGCGCATCGCCGGCGGCGGCGGGGGTCGCGGTGACGGGCACGCGCGTCACGCTCGGCGCCGCATCGACCCGCCAGTCGACGGTCGCGGTCGGGAAGAAGTTCACGCCCTGCACCGTCATGCGGGTGCCGAGCTGTCCGGCCCGGTCGATGAACTCGGCGAGCACCTTGCCCGACTGCGGCGTCCAGCCGGCCTCGGCGGTCGCGAGCAGCCGCGGGAAGGTGTAGAACTGCGCCTGGTCGACGCCCCGGATGAACTCGCCCCAGAATGCGGCCTCGACGCCGAGGATCGCGCTCTCGGGGATGCCGGAGATGTGGGTCGCGGGGTTCCAGCTGTAGGCGTTCTCGAGCGTGCACGGGCCGCCGCAGGCCCACGTGCCGCCGAGCGGCTGCCGGCCGTCCTGCTTCTGCGGCATGTAGGTCTTGTTCGCGGGCGAGAGGATCACCTTCGCGCCTCGCTCGCTCACCGCGTCGCGGGTCGATGCGCCGTTCCCGTTCCAGTACTGCACGACCGCGTCGTCCTGCGGCAGTGCCGAGCTCGCGTACTCGTTCCAGCCGACGACGGTCTTGCCCAGGTCGGCGACGGTCTCGTTCGCGAAGTCCACCATCCTGAGGTAGTCCGCGTGCGAGGTGCTGTGCGCCTCGTCGCCGCCGATGTGGAGGTACTCGCCCGGCGTGAGCTCGGCGAGCTGGCCCAGCACCTCGGTGATGAAGGCGTAGGTGTGCTCGTTGTCCGCGTCGAACGTCGAGATGCCCACGTCGCCCGTGCCCTGGTGCGGCGCGGTGTCCTCGCCGGGCAGCGGCTTGGGGTTCGACCCCGCCGAGTTCAGCTGCGGAATGGCGTGGAGCGCCGCGTTGGTGTGGCCCGGCAGGTCGATCTCGGGGATCACGGTCATGCCGTTGCGGCCGGCGTACGCGACGATCTCGCGGTAGTCGTCCTTCGTGTAGAAGCCCGTCCGGCCGAGCTCGGTGCCCATGAGCTGGCCCGCCCGGTTGTAGGTCATCGCGGTCGCGCCGCTGATCGCGGTGAGGTCGGCGTAGTCGATGCCGGAGGGGTTCTCGGCCGGGGTGTCCATGGCGATGCGCCAGCCCTGGTCGTCGGTCAGGTGCAGGTGCAGCCGGTTGAGCTTCAGCGGGGCGGCGCTGTCGATGAGTCGCTTGACCTCGTCGACCGTGTAGAAGCTGCGGGCGGTGTCGACCATGAGCCCGCGGTGCTCGAAGCGCGGGTAGTCGCTGATCGAGACGAACGGCACCGCCCATTCGACGTCGGTGCGCTGCGCCGACTCGACCCAGGCCGGCAGCAGCTGGCGGAGCGTCTGGACGCCGTTCAGCGCCCCCGCCTCGGTGTCGGCGGCGAGCTCGATGCCGCCGGCGTCGACCTCGAGCGTGTAGCCCTCGGCCTCGTGGCCGGCGGGCGCGCTGCCCTCGGCGACCGAGACCTCGATGACCGGGCCGTCGTCGTCGGCCTCGTCGACGATCGGAAGGTCGAAGCCGGTCGACGGCCGCATGACGTCGGCGAGGTACTCGGCGGCCGCGAGGGCGTCGCCGGATGCCTCGATCTCGACCCCGTCCGTGAGGATGAGCGCGCCGTCGCCGCGCTCGAGCGAGACGGGGGCGGGTACGAGCGGCAGCTGCGGCTCGGGCTCGGGCAGGGGCGCGTCGTAGACCCGGAACTCGGAGAGCGAGTACCCCCAGCTCGACCAGCGGGTGATGCCCTGCATCCGCACGAACCCGACCGGCTCGTCGACGTCGAGGCTCAGTTCGTCGATGCGCGGGCAGGTGGCCTGCGCGGCCCGTTCGGCCTGCGTCGTCCACTCGACGCCGTCGACGGAGGTCTGGATCCGGTAGGCGCGGGCGCAGGCGTTCGGCCACTCGAGCACGACCGTCGCGACCGCTGCCGGCTCGGCGAGCTCGAGCTGCACCCAGCTCGCGTCGACGTACTTCGACGACCAGCGGGTCGAGGTGTCGCCGTCGTTGACGTGCGCCGGCACGAAACGCGCGTCGTCGAGCTCGGTCGACGACGCCGTCGCGACGGCGTCGAGCGCGAGGTTCGCGGGCATCGCCGCGCGAAGCGCGGTCGGGCCGCCATCGGGCTCGTCGGCGGCGGCCGCCGCGAACGGCGCCGCCGGCACGATCAGGGCGGCGGCGAGTGCGGCCGCGGCGAGTCGGAATCTGCGGGGCATGAGGTCTCCTCGTCGAGATGCAGGGAATCGCGCCTCACGCTAAGGAGCCCGTTTTTTTCCGTCAACACCCCTGCAGAATTCGGCCCGGAACCCCCTCCGAGCTGGCGTCGCGACGGGCGTCCGACGCGCTCGCCGGCGCCCCCGGCGAGCCCGCCCGCACGACCCGGAGCGTCGCGAGCGTCGGGTCGACGGCCCCCCGCACGTAACCCCCGGGGGTGGCGGCGATGCGCTGCAGGAACTCGACGACCTCGGCGGTGACGACCTCGCCGGGCAGCACGTTGGGGATGCCGGGCGGGTACGCGGCGAGGGCATCGGTCGACACCCGCCCGATCGCCTCCTCGATGGGCACCTGCGCGCCGGAGGCGAAGAACGCGTCGCGCGGCAGCATCGCGAGCGGCCCGGGCTCGGGCAGCGCGACCGACGCCGCGCGGGCGATCCCCGTCGATCCGGATGCCTCGCCCACGGCGTCGTCGGGCGCGAGCGCGTGCAGGGCCTCGACGATGCGGTCGACGTCGGGCACGACCCCCGCGCCGAGCACCGCCACGACGGCCGAGTCGGTCGCGATCTCGAAGGAGACGCCGTCGCGCTCGAGCCGATCGCGCACGGTGTGGCCGTGCAGCCCGCCGCGGGCGACGTCGATCGAGACGCGCAGGGGGTCGGCGTCGACGATGTCGGCGAAGTCGCCGAAGCCGTCGCTCACGATGCCGAAGCGACCACGGCTGCGGATCTCGTCGCGCAGGCGGTCGGCGGCCGCGATCGACGCGGTGATGCGCGCCTCGCCCGTCTGCAGGGTCTCGCGCGCGAGGTCGAGCGAGGCGAGCAGCAGCGCGCTCGCGCTCGTCGACTGGGTGAGCGTGAAGCCGCGGTCGACGAGCGGTTCGAGCTCGTCGGCGAACGGCCCGTCGGCGAGGTGGAGCATCGCCGACTGGGTCAGGCTGCCGCCGAGCTTGTGGGTGCTCGAGATGACGAGGTCGGCGCCCAGGCGCACCGGGTTCTCGGGGAGTTCGGGATGGAACCCGAAGTGCGCGCCCCAGGCGGCGTCGACGACGAGCGGGGCGCCCGCGGCGTGCGCGACCTCGGCGAGCGCCGCGATGTCGGCGACGGCGCCGAAGTAGCTCGGCGAGATGAGGTAGACGCCCTTCGGGCGATCGACCCGGGCGAGCGCGGCGCGGAGTGCGTCGGGCGAGACCCCGTGGTTGATGCCGAGGACCGGGTCGATCGCGGGTGCGACGAAGCTCGGCGAGAGCCCGGCGAGGATCACCCCGTCGATGAACGAGGAGTGGGCGCTGCGCTGCCCGACCACGGGATCGCCGGCCCCGCGGAACGCGCCGAGCGCGAGCGCGGCGATGCGGTTCGCCTGCGAGGCGCCGTTGGTCACGAACCAGGTACGCCGCGCGCTCCAGGCCTCGGCGGCGAGCGTCAGCGCCTCGGCGAGCGGGTTGCCGGGCCCCTTGTCGATGCCGGCGAGGAGCGGCGGAACGTCGCGCCGCAGCAGCGCCGCCCCGAAGAACTCGGTGAGCGCGGGCGCCGCGTCGGGGTCGGCCGCGTGGCCGGGCACGTAGACACGGGCACGGTCGGTGTCGGCGTAACGGGCGACGGCGTCGGCGTAGGGAGTGGGCATGGTTCAAGCCTCCCCGATCTCACATCGATACGGAATACCGTTGTTTCTGGAATGCTCCATACTGAATATGGAGTAGGAAAGGAGAGAGTCGATGCTCGACCTGCGTCAGTTCCGTGCACTGCGCGCGATCGCCGAGCACGGCTCCGTG
Source organism: Agromyces sp. NPDC058064 (assembly GCF_042885275.1). Lineage (NCBI taxonomy): Bacteria > Bacillati > Actinomycetota > Actinomycetes > Micrococcales > Microbacteriaceae > Agromyces > Agromyces sp. NPDC058064. The sequence continues at coordinate 603,342 of NZ_JBHVSE010000001.1, forward strand.
GCCGCCGCGGCCCGCGCCCTCGGCTGGAGCCAGCCGACCGTGTCGCACCACCTCGCCGGACTCGGCCGCGCCACGGGCACCGACGTGATCGAGAGCTCGGCGGGGGGCACGACCCTCACCACGGCGGGTCGGCTCTGGCTCCCGCACGCCTCCGCCGTGGTCGACCGCGCCGACCGCGCGCTGCTCGAGGTCGCGGCGACGCTCGAGTCCGGGCGTCGCACGGTGCGCCTCGGCGTCTTCCCGACGGCGGCGGCACGGCTGCTTCCGGGCCTCGTCGCGGCGTTCGACGCCGCGGGGCTCGTGCCCGAGATCACCGAGGCCGAGCTCGACGTGCTCGCCTCGGCGCTCGATCGGCTCGAGCTCGACGCCGCCGTCGTCTACTCGGCCCCCGGTGCGCCCAGGCACGGCGTCCGCCGTTCGAGCGCCGGCGTGCAGCGGACCCCGCTCTTCACCGAGCGCTTCTCGCTCGTGACGCCGGCGACACATCGCCTCGCCGGTGCCGGCGCAGTGCGACTCGCCGAGCTCGCCGGCGAACGCTGGGTGGTCGGCACGCTCGACGACGACCCGGTCGACGCCGCCTTCCGCTCGGCCGCGGTGCAGGCCGGCTTCGAGCCGCTGCTCGGGCCCCGCAGCGACGACTACCGCGTCGTCGTCGAATACGTCGCCGCGGGGCTCGGCCTTGCCTTCGTGCCCGAGCTCGCGGTGCCCGCCGGCCGCGACGACCTGGTCGTCGTCGAGGTCGAGGGGCCGGCGCTCGCTCGCGAGGTCGAGCTCGCGACCGCACCGACCCTCGCCCCCGAGCTGCGCGAGCTCATGGTTCGCGCGCTCGCGTGATCCGGCTCGGCTCCGCTCAGTCCCGCCCGGCGCCGGCGGGTGCCGGCTCCACGTCGTCCGGCTCGAGCCCGGGTGCGGCGGGAGCCGCCCCGTGCACGGGGTGCGTCCGCTCGAGCGCGGCGCCCTCGACGTCGACGTCGGGCAGGAGGCGGTCGAGCCACTTCGGCAGCCACCACGCCTTCTCGCCGAGCAGGTGCATGATCGCGGGGATGAGCAGCATGCGCACGACGAAGGCGTCGAGCAGCACGCCCGCCGCGAGGCCGAAGCCGAGCGGTCGCACCATCGTGAGGTGCGAGAACACGAAGCCGCCGAACACCGCCGCCATGATGATCGCGGCGGCGGTCACGACCGCGCGGCCGCCCCTGAGCCCGGCGACGACCGCCGTGCGGGCGGGCACGCCGTGCACCCACGCCTCGCGCATGCCCGACACCAGGAACAGCTGGTAGTCCATCGCGAGCCCGAACAGCACGCCCATGATGATGATCGGCGCGAAGTTCAGCACGGGCCCGGGGTCGTGCACGTCGAACAGCGGTCCGAGCCATCCCCACTGGAAGATCGCGACGACTGCGCCGAACGCCGCGAACAGCGAGAGCACGAAGCCCGCGGTCGCGATGAGCGGCACGAGGATCGAGCGGAACACGAGGATCAGGATGATCATCGAGAGGCCGACGACGAGGCCGAGGTAGAGCGGCAGCACGTTCGCGAGCTTCTCGGAGATGTCGATGTTGCCGCTCGCCTGGCCGGCGACGCCGAGGGCGAGCTCGCCCGTGCCGTCGAGGCCCGCATCGGCGGCGCCGAGCGGCGAGAGCGACCGCAACTCGTGCACGAGCTCTTCGGTCGACACGCTCGAGGGCCCGTCTTCGGGCACCACCTGGAACGCGAGGAAGTCGCGGTCGTCCGAGACGCCGACGGGGGCCACGGCGACGACGCCGGGCTGGCCGTGCAGCAGTTCGGCGAGCTCGGCCTGCGCCGGCACGACGCCGTCCTCGTCGAGACCCTCGGGCAGCGAGACCGTGACGAGGAGCGTGCCGTTCTGGCCCGCGCCGAACGCGTCGGCGACCGCCGTGTAGGCGCGGTACTGGGTCGAGTCGGCGGCCTCCGAGGAGCCGTCGGGCAGGCCCAGGCGCATCGACAGCGCGGGGATGGCGACGACGAGCAGCGCGACGATCGCGATGCCCGCGCGCAGCAGGGCCCGCGAGGTCTTCATGGGCTTCAGCTCGGGCTGCGCGTGCTCGGCGTGCCCGATCTGCGCCCGGGCGCGACGGCTCAGCACCCGCGGGCCGATGAGCCCGAGGAGCGCGGGGCTCAGCGTCACGGCGACGATCACCGCGATGAGCACGCACACCGCGCCGACCGTGCCCATGACGCCGAGGAACGGGATGCCGGTCACGTTCAGCGCGAGCAGCGCGACGAGCACCGTCGAGCCCGCGAACACGACGGCGTTGCCCGAGGTGCCGTTCGCCAGCGCGATCGACTCGTCGAGCTCCATGCCGGCGAGCAGCTGGCGGCGGTGGCGGTTGAAGATGAACAGCGCGTAGTCGATGCCGACCGCGAGGCCGAGCATGACGCCGAGCACCGGCGTGACCGACGACATGTCGACGACGCCCGAGAAGGCGAGCGAGCCGGCGACGCCCACCCCGACGCCCACGAGCGACGAGAGGATCGGCAGCACGGCGGGCAGCAGCGCCCGGAACATGATGATGAGCACGAGCAGCGCGAGCACCACGCCGATGATCTCGCCTGCGCCGATGAGCCCGTCGATCGAGGCCGCGATCTCGGAGGAGTAGTCGATCGCGACGCCGTCGATGTCGGCGCCGTCGAGCTCGGCGGCGACGGCCGACTTCTGCTCGTCGGGCAGGCTGAAGAGGTCCTCCTCGAACATGACGGCCCCGAGTGCGGTGGCCCCGTCGTCGGAGACGGTGCTGATCTCGGAGGCGGCGTCGGCGAGCCGCACGCCTGCGTCGAACTGGACGCGCTGGGTGGCGAGCTCCTCGGCGCCCGACTCGAGCTCGGCGCGCTTCGCCTCGAGCTCGGCCTGCCCGGCGTCGAGCTGCGCCTGCTGCGCCGCGAACTGCGCGGCGGCCGCGTCGTACGCGCCGGCGGCCTTCGCCTGCTCGACGGCCGCGTCGAGCTGGGCCTGGCCTGCGTCGAGCTGCTGCTCGGCGGCGTCGAGCTGCGCCCGGCCGTCGTCGAGCTGCTGCTCGGCTGCGTCGAGCTGCGCGGCGCCGTCGTCGAGCTGCGCCTGCGCGTCGGTGCGCTGGGCGTCGGCCTCGAAGGGGTCGACGACGTCGGCGACGCCGTCGAGCTCGCCGATGCCGGCGAGCAGCTCGCCGATCGCGGCCTGCTGCTCGTCCGTGAACGCCGCGCCGTCGTCGGTCTGGAACACGACCGTGCCCGTCGCTCCGCCGAGGTCGTCGAGCTCGCCCTGGAGCTCGGCGGTCACTCGGTCGGTCTCGGTGCCGGGGATGCTCATGCTCGAGGTCAGCGTGCCGCCGAACGCGAGGAAACCGCCCACGGCGAGCGCGAGGGCCAGCACCCAGCCGGTGATGACGCGCCAGGGTCGGTGCGCGGCGAACCGCCCGAGGCGGTAGAGGAGTTCGGCCATGGCGGTACTGCCCTTTCGAGTCGCGGATACGGCGGCGCGTCGTCGGGCCGGTCCGAGAATAACCGACACCTGTCGGATATCCGACATCTGTCGGACGCTTGGCCCGGCCGAGGCATCCGGCTGACAGAATCACGGTATGGATGTCCGCGTCGAACGCACCCGCCGCGCGCTGCAGGCGGCGCTGTTCGAGCTCGCCAGGGAGCGCCCGCTCGAGGACCTCACCGTGGCCGACATCGCGCAGCACGCCGGGGTCAACCGATCGAGCTTCTACCAGCACTACGCCGACAAGGAGACCCTGCTCGCCGACGCCCTCGACGCCGCGGCGGAGGCGGCGGGCGCCTCGCTCCCCCGGATCAGCGAGCCGCTGCCGGCGCCGCCGCAGGCGCTCTTCGACTACCTCCGGCACTTCGACGCCAACGCCGAGGTCTACCGCCGCGTGCTCGGCGCGCAGGGCTCGGCGCTCGTCACCGCACGCCTGCGCGCGAAGATCGAGGGCATCGTGCGCGACGGCATCGAGGCCTCGGGCGCCCGCGTGTTCGACGGGCTGCCCCTCGACATCGTCGGCGCGGGCATCGCGGGCTCCGCGCTCGGGGTCATCGAGGCCTGGCTCGCGCGAGACCCCCGCCCACCCGTCGAGACGGCGGCCGAGTGGCTGTGGCGGGTGCTGCTCGGCCCCGGCGACGACTGGCGGTGAGGCTCAGCCCGGTTCGCCGGCGCCCTGCTCGATCGCGGTGTCGGCGAGGTGCCGGGCGCCATGGCTCAGCACCTTGACGACGACCCCGCGCCGCCGCAGCTCGCCGAGCGTGCGCACCTCTTCGTCGAGGTCGCGGCCGAGGGCGTGCACGTTCGCCACGACGAGCACGTCGCCGTCGTGCAGGGTGCCGAAGAATCGGGCGAGCCGCTGCTCCCACGACTCGCCGAGGTTCTCGGGCGCGGGGTAGCGGAAATCGAGGATGGCGACCCCGAACGCGAGCAGGTCCTGGCGCTGCTCGAGGATCGGCGGCATGTCGTCGCGCGCGACGACGAGGCCGACGAGTCGCGAGCCCTCGGGCCGCGCCATCCACCAGTGGCCGTCGTGCCGCACCTCGACGAAGCACTCGGGGCACTCGGTCGGCGTGTGCGCGACCTGCCCCGTGCCGCTCATGGGACCCTCGTCGCTCATCGTGCTCGCCTCGCTCCTACCCGTTCGTCCGGCATTCATCGTACGCGGTCACGACGACATCGGGCCCGGCCCCGCACGCGCAGAGCTCCACGAGCCGGTCCGGCGGATCCGCCGTCAGTCGTCGGCGCGCACTCGCGCCCGGCGCCCCTGCGACCGGGCGAGCACGACGGCCGCCGCGCCGAGCAGCACCGCGACGAACGCGAGCAGCCCCCAGCCCGCTCCCTCGAATCCCGTGTCGGAGAGCGCACCCGGGCCGGACGGGGCCGGCGGACCGGGACTCGGCCCGGGCGTGGGCCCGGGCGGCGAGGTCTGCTCGTTCGCGAAGGTGCAGACGGCCGTGTCGCCGAGCCCGAGGCCGACGATCGCGCTCGAGCCCTCGACCTCGACCCCGTCGCTCGCCCCCGTGCACGTGATCCCCGCGAGCTCCCACCCGTCGGTGCCGAGCTCGGTGACGACGTACTCGCCCGGCGCGAGCGGCGCGGTCGAGAACGGCGGCGAGGCATCCGCCAGCGTGAAGCCCTCGCCCGGTTCGCCCGAAGCGCCCCATTCGAAGCCGAACTCCTGCGGCGAGCCGCTCGGGTCGGTCGTCTTGTCGACGACGAGCACACCCCACTCCACGTTGGTGAACGTGCAGGTGACCGTCTCGCCCGGGTCGAGCTCGATCGAGCCGACGAGGTCGACGACCGTCGACGCGGTGCCCTCCGCGTCGCCGTCGACGCAGCTGAGGTCGGTCGTGTCGTAGCCGTCCTCGTCGGACTCCGCGACCGCGTAGCTCCCCGGCGGGATCGCGTCGAAGATCGCGGCCCCCGTGCCGTCGCTCGTGGTGATGGTGAACTCGGGCGGGTCGAGCCAGTCGCCGGTGAACGAGAAGGCGCCGTCGGCACCGTCGACCGCCTTCGCGATGACGATGCGCCCCGGCGCCGTGTTCACGGCACGGCAGTCGCCCACGTCGCCGGGGCCGACCGAGAACTCCGAGAGGTCGTCGATCACGAACGGCGCACTCCCGTCGCCCGGCGTGATCGTGCAGCTGAGCGAACCCTCGATCCACTCGGGGCGGTCGACCTCGGCGAACGAGTATCGGACGCCCGGGACGATCACGGGCAGGGGGATGCTCACGGTGCCTCCCTCGGTCACGGCGCCCACGGTCACCGGGTCGACCTCGTGGTCGAGATCCATCAGCACGAACTCGAACGTGCCGTCACCGCCGAGCGAGGTCTTGGTGAGCGTGCCGGTGCCCGCCACGGCCTGGTTCGTGAACGTGCAGGCGAGCCCCTGCCCGACCGGGGCCGTGAACTGCAGGCCGGGCGTCTCGGGCTGTTCGTCGACGAGGCCGTCGCAGCCCACGGTGCCGTTCCAGCCGCCGGGCACGTCCTCGGTGATGGAGTAGCTCCGACCGGGCACGAGACCCGACCAGCTCACGCTCTGGGCCGACTGCCCGACGCCGCTCACGGTCTTGGGGTCCGTCTCGCCCTCGGGCACCGGCGCGATCGACAGGTCGAACGACCACTCGAAGTCCGAGGCGATGCCGCTGGAGATCTTGGCCACCGTGATCGACGACGTCGCCGCCGTGTTCTCGACCGAGCAGGAGATCGCCTGGCCGGGTGCGGGCGCGAACTGCACGCCGGGCACGGCGGGGTCGAGGTCGGCGACCCCCTCGCAGACGAGCTCGCCGCGGGTCCAGCCGGACTGGGCGGCCCCGGCCTCGCGCACCGTGTAGGTGGCGCCCGGCGTGAGCTCGCCCCACTCGACCACGGGCGCCCCGTCGGTCGCGGTGCGGCCCTCGACGCCGCCGCCCGGGGCGACGAGCTCGAAGTCGAACGACCACGCCAGCCCGGGGTCGGTGCCGGCGACCGACTTCTCGACCGACAGCGACGCCGGCTCCGCGCGGTTGGTGAAGAAGCAGACCGCCGCCTCGGTGTCGGCGAGCTCGACGACGACGCCGCGCCCGTCGGCGCTCGGCGTCCATTCCGCGCCGTTGCAGTCGAGGCCGTCGAGCGACCATCCGTCGACGTCGGCGGGCTCGGTGATCGTGTAGCTGCCGGGCTCCAGCCCGCCGAACGAGGCCAGGGCGACGTTCGGCGGCGTCGAGCTGCCGTTGAGTGCGAACGCGGTCGGCTCGTCGTCGGGCGGGGTGAAGAGGAACGCGAACTGCTGGTCGTACTCCACCGGCACGGTGCGCTTGATGACCGCGATCGAGCCCGGGAGGCTGTTCGTGAAGAAGCACCGCACCGTCTCGCCCGGCAGCACCGTGAGGTCGATCGTGCGCAGCTCGAGGTCGCCCGTGTTGTCGCTGCCGCCGTAGGTGCACGAGAGGTCGGCCAGCCGGGTCGCCGGGTCCCCCTCGTCGGTGGCCTCGGTGATCGTGTAGTCGCCCGGCGCGACCCCCGTGAAGACCTCCTCGTAGAGGGTGCCGTCGCCGTTCGGCACGGCGATGCTGAACTCCTCGCCGCCGGGCAGGTCGCTCGTGAAGTCGAAGGTGCGGCCGTCGACGCCGTGGGCCTCCTTGGAGACGATGACGGTGCCGAGCTGGGTGTTCGTGAACGTGCAGGTGATGTTCTGCCCGGCCTCCGGGGTGACGGTGACCGAGCGCTCGCCCGTCTCGGCCTCGGCGTCGCAGCTGATGCCCGGCGGCAGCCAGCCGTCGGCGGGCGCCTCGGCGATCGAGACGGGCTCGCCGACCGGCACCGCGAAGGAGCGACTGCCGCCGTCGCTGAGCCGGAACGTCGCCTGCCCGGTGGCCTCGAACCCGAAGTCGGCGGTGGAGCCGTCGGGCTCGATCTGCTTCACGACGGTGATCACCGCGGCGGAGTTCGTGATCACGCAGTCGGTCGTGTTCTCGGGCGAGACGACGAATCGGTCGGCCGGATCGTCGAGGACGAACTGCTGCGGAGGGCCGCCGGCGAGCGGGATCGCGGTGCAGACCACCGACTGCAGCGACCATGGAGCGGGGATGGCCGTCTCGTCCAGGCGGTAGTCGGATCCGGCGAGCACGTCGGGGTAGGTCTTCGTCTCCCCCGCCGCGACGGTGTCGTCGATCGTGTCGACGGGGGGAGGACCGGGGATCACCACGCCCCCATCGCGCGCGATGGTGAAGCCGAAGTCGTCGTCGGCCACGACCCCGTCGGGCACGGTCTCCTTCGTCACCGTGAGGGCGCCGCAGTTCGAGATGCTCATCGGGTCGGGCGTGTGCTCGGCGAAGTCCTGGATGTTCGCCTGCGGCGAGTTGCCGGTGCGCGTGAACATCTCGGACACCTCGAACGTGCTGCACTGCGTCGGCGCGAAGATGCCCGCGGTGTTCAGGTCGATCGCGAACTCGCCGAAGGTGTCGAGCGGCTGGTTCGTGAGCGGCGGCCCCTCCTGCCGCACTCCCGTCGACCAGGCGATGTCGGCCGTGCCCGGCTGCGCCTGCCAGGTTCCGGCGCCGAGCGGGTTCGCGCACGCGTCGCCCGCGCTCGGCACCCAGCGCAGCACGCGGGCGGTCGTGCCCGACGAGGCGTAGTCGAACTCGATGAGCACGTCGTCGCACCGGCCGGAGGCAGGCCCCTCGAGGTCCTGGAAGATGCTCACCTCGCCGTTGCCCGCGTACCTCGTCCAGTAGCCGTAGAGGATCGCGTGCCGGGTGCCGTCGGCGGCGACGACGACCTCGAGGCCGTAGCCGGTCGAGCAGAGGTCGCCCTTCTCGTTCGGCTTGGCCGAGCCGGGCAGCCACGGGTTCGTGTTCGGGCTCTGGCTCGGCGGCGCGCCGGTGGGCTCGGCTCCGACCGCGCACGCCGCCGTCTCGGCGTTGTTGTCCCAGTCGAAGGCCGCCTGGATGATGCCGCTCGACTGGAGCCCCTGGGCGGTCGTGTACGCGCCGGTCGGGGCGAAGGTGAAGCTGCCATCGGGCTGCACGTCGGTGATGAAGTCGCCCCAGTTGAACGTGTTCGGCGGGGAGGCCGGGGTCGTCGTGCCGTTGACGACCATGCCGGTCTGGAGCCCCGACGGCGACAGCGTCGCGGCCGCGGCGGGCCCCGCGGCGCCGAGCGGCACGAGGACGGCTGCGAGCAGTGCGACGGCGATCGCCGCCGCGCCCCTCCGCCGCCGCCCGGTCATGCTCGGCCGTCCCTCGATCGCGCACAGGGCTGGGGCGACGGTGATGCCGTCGCGCTGATCACATGGCCCGTTCCCCCCGGCGTGCGCACGGTTTCACCGTAGCGGACCCGCGCCACGGGGTACAGGCCCGGACTCCCCGGCCCCGGCGGCGGCGAGCTCAGCCCTGCGCGCCGAAGAACCCGATCGCCGCCTCGCGGAACACCCGCGACCCCGGCGCGTTGAAGTGGTGGCGCCCGGGCAGTTCGACGAACTCGCCCCGCGGTGTCGCCGCGGCGAGGAGGCGCGACTCCTCGATGATCGCGTCCTTCGTGCCGGTGGCGAAGAGGATCCGCTGCCGCGGCGGCCTCGACACGTCGGGATCGGCGTCGCCGCCGTGCCGCATGCCCTCGGCGAGTGCGATCAGCGCGAGCAGGTCGTTGCCCTCCACACGTTCGGCGAGGGTCGCGTAGTTGCGGGTCACGGGGTCGTCGACGGGGGTGCCGTGCAGGGCGTACTCGCGCGCCTGCGCGATGTCGAGGCGGGCGAGGGGCCGGCCGTCGGGGATGCCGCCGAGCACGGCGCAGTCGACGTGCTCGGGGGCCTGCACGGCGAGCTGCCAGCCCACGCGCGCACCGAGCGAGTAGCCCGCATAGCGCACGGTGTCGAGGAGATAGGTGTCGAGCACGGTCACGAGGTCCTGCACGAGCGCCGACATCGCGTACTCGGACGCCTCGCGCGGCTTGTCGCTCGCGCCGTGCCCGAGCTGGTCGACGCCGAGCACCCGGTACCCGGCGTTCAGCAGGTCGCGCACCCAGCCGGTGTTGACCCAGTTGTCGCGGCAGCTCGACGCGAAGCCGTGCACCGCGAGCACGGTCGGCGCCGACTCGTCGCCCCAGGAGTACGTCGCGATGCGCCGCCCCTCCGCGGTCATCACGAACTGCGGGGCGGGCATCGCGGTCAGCTGCGGAAGCGAGGCATCCATGTCGGCCATTCTCCCGGTTGCGGATGCCTCGCGCACCACGCCGGCCGAACTCCGGCCCCGGCCGCCGGCTCAGCCCTGGAAGTCCTCGGGGTCGACGTCGTCGAGGAAGCGCTTGAACTCGGCGAGCTCGACCTCGTCGTCTCGCCCCTCGTCGCCCGAGCCGCCCTCGGCGGCCTCGTCGTCCTCCCCGGCGAACGCGGCGGGGACGGCCGCCTCGTCGAGCACCTCGTCGGCGACGAAGATCGGCGCCGCGGCCCGCAGCGCGAGGGCCACCGCGTCCGACGGCCGCGCATCGACGACCTGCCGCCCGCTCGGGGTGGTGATCGTGAGCTCGGCGTAGAAGGTGCCGTTCTCGATGCGGGTCACGTCGACCCGCTCGACCCGCGAGTCGAGCGTCGCGAAGAGCGTCGTGATGAGGTCGTGCGAGAGCGGGCGGGGCGGCCGCTCTCCCTCGAGCGCGACGAGGATCGAGGTCGCCTCCTGCGAGCCGATCCAGATCGGCAGCACCCGGGGGGCGCCGGGCTCGAGGCCGTCGAGCGGCTTCAGCAGCACGAGGTGCTGCTGCGCGGCGTCGAGCGCGATGCCGAGCACGCGGACCTGGACCATGTTTCGAGGGTAGGCGCCTTCACCGCCCGCCGACAGGGCGTTCGACGACGTGCGGTTCGCCCGTAGCGAGCGCGCTGGCGCGCGGTGCTCGCCGGGTTCAGGATGGAACGATCCTGACCGCGATCGAAGGAGCAACAGCATGACCGCCTGGACCCCCGACGAGCTCGACCGCATCGGCGACGCGGAGGAGCTGAGCCTCGCCTCGTACCGGGCCGACGGCACGCTCCGCCCGTACGTCGTGATGTGGGTCGCGAGGGCCGGCGACGAGCTGTACACCCGGTCGGCGTACGGCCCCGACGCCGCCTGGTACCGGCACGCCCTCGCGAGCGGCCGCGGCCGCATCCGCGCCGGCGGCATCGAGCGCGAGGTGCGGTTCGAACCGGGCGACGCCGCGGCGAACGCGCCGCTCGACGCCGACTACCACCGCAAGTACGACCGCCACGGCCCGAAGATCGTGGGCACCGTCGTCGGCGAGCACCGCTACGGCGTCACGGTGCGACTCGCCCCGAACGAGGCGTAGCCCGTCGGCACCGCCTCGTGAAGAATGGCGGGATGCGCGGCGAACGCCGCGCCGAGAGGACCGCATGACGAACGAGGCCGAGCACGTGGCATCCGACCCGGACTGGTGGCGCCAGGCGGCCGTCTACCAGATCTACCCGCGCAGCTTCGCCGACCGCAACGGCGACGGCATCGGCGACCTCGTCGGCATCACCTCGCGGGTGCCCTACCTCGCCGAGCTCGGCGTCGACGCGGTGTGGCTCAGCCCGTTCTACCCCTCCGCCCTCGCCGACGGCGGCTACGACGTCGACGACTACCGCGACGTCGACCCGAAGATCGGCACCCTCGCCGAGTTCGACGAGATGGTCGCCGCGCTGCACGGTGCGGGCATCAAGGTGGTCGTCGACATCGTGCCGAACCACAGCTCCGACCGGCACGGGTGGTTCCGCGCGGCGCTCGCCGCCGGCCCCGGCTCGCCCGAGCGCGAGCGGTACCTCTTCCGCGACGGGCGCGGCCCGAACGGCGATCTGCCGCCGAACGCGTGGCCCTCGATCTTCGGCGGCAGCGCCTGGGAGCGCGTCACCGAGCCCGACGGCACCCCGGGCCAGTGGTACTTCCACCTCTTCGCGAAGGAGCAGCCCGACCTCAACTGGGAGCTGCCGGAGGTGCACGAGGACTTCCGGCGGACGCTGCGGTTCTGGAGCGACCGGGGCGTCGACGGCTTCCGCGTCGACGTCGCCCACGGACTCAAGAAGGACCTGGACGGCGCGCACGACGACCTCGCGACGATCCACCGCGCCGACCTCTTCGCCGACGGATCCCACCCCCTCTGGGACCGCGACGACGTGCACGAGGTCTACGCCGAGTGGCGGCGCGTGTTCGACGAGTACGACCCGCCGCGCACGGCGGTCGCCGAGGCGTGGGTGCACGCCGACCGGCGCGCCCGCTACGCCTCGCCCGAGGGGCTCGGCCAGGCGTTCAACTTCGACCTGCTCCAGGCGGGCTTCGAGGCGGAGGGCTTCCGCGAGGTGATCGCGAAGAACCTCGCCGAGGCGGCCGCGACGGGCGCCTCGTCGACCTGGGTGTTCTCGAACCACGACGTCGTGCGGCATGCGACACGCTACGGCCTGACCGACGAGTCGGGCGCCGTGGGCGGCACGCCGACCGGCGCGGAGGGCAAGGCGTGGCTGCTCGCGGGCGGCGACCCCGAGTTCGTCGACGCCGAGCTCGGCCTCCGTCGCGCTCGCGCGGCGACGCTGCTCATGCTCGCGCTGCCGGGCTCGGCGTACCTCTACCAGGGCGAGGAGCTCGGCCTGCCCGAGGTCGGCGAGATCCCCGACGTCGAGCGGCAGGACCCGGTGTTCTTCCGCAACACGGGCGTCGAGGTCGGTCGCGACGGATGCCGCGTGCCGCTGCCCTGGACGGCGGAGGGCCCCTCCTTCGGGTTCGGCCCCGCAGGCGGCGCGGCCCCGCACCTGCCGCAGCCCGAGTGGTTCGCCCGCTACGCCGTCGACGTCGAGGCGGGGGTGCCCGGATCGACGCTCGAGCTCTACCGCGACGCGCTGCGGCTGCGTCGCGAGCTGCAGGGCGCCGAGACGCTCGAGTGGCTGGAGGCCCCCGGGCCGACGGCGCTCGCCTTCGCCCGGCCGGGCGGATGGCGTTCGGTGACGAACTTCGGCGACGAGGCCGTGTCGTTGCCCGACGGCGAGGTGCTCGTCGCGAGCGGCGCGCTGCCCGGCGACGGCACGCTGCCCGGCGCGACGACGGTCTGGCTGCGCTGAGCCGCCCGCGGTCTCCGGGCCTCGGCTGCCTCGCGGCGTCCCCGGCGTCAGCCGCCTTCCCGGCCTCGGCCGCGCGAGGCGCGCCCTGCGCGCCACCAGACGACGACGGCGGTGACGGCGCTGCCGATCATCACCGACCCGGCGATGGTCGCGAGGACGACGTAGCGCAGCTCGGTCGTCTCGCCCTCGTAGGGCTGCGCGTCCGACCAGTCGAGCGAGATGCGCACGAATGCGAGCGCGAGCGCCCATCCGCCGACCCAGACGAGCGCCGCGACGAGGCGCCCCCTCGCGCGCCGGCTCATCGCCATGCCGTGCCCCTCCCCCGCGTCGTGCTCGCCCCTCGGCCGCCCGTCCCGCCGGGCGGCCGCGAAGGGGCCTGCGACCATCCTCCCCCCGTTTCCCGAAGGAGGTCGCAGGCCCGGCTCAGTGCTCCGCGTCGACCTCGTCGAGCGGATGGGTGGTGGTCGGGATCGCGCCGGTCAGCGGCAGCCCCTCGCGGAGCAGGCGGCGACGGCGGAGCATCCACAGGAACGCGAGCACGACGAACCACACGGGGGCCGCGAGGAGCGCGGGGCGCGTGCTCTCGCCGAGCAGCAGCGTCACGATGATGAACGCGAAGAAGGCGAACACGAGCCACGGCGTGACCTTCGCGAACGGCATGCGGAACGCCGAGGCCGCGTGCTTCTCGGGGTGGCGGCGCTGGTACACGAGGTGGCTCGCGACGATCGAGCCCCAGGTGAAGAGCACGAGGCTCGCGCACACCGAGCTCACGAAGGTGAACGCCTGCACGACGCCGTCGCCGGCGTAGAGCAGCGGGATCGCCGCGAACAGGAACACGCAGGTGAAGAAGACGGCGTTGCGCGGGATGAACCGCCGGTCGACCTTCGCGAAGACGCGCGCCGCGTGGCCGTCCTTCGCGAGGCCGAACAACATGCGCGTACCGGAATACAGCCCCGAGTTCGCGCTCGACGCCGCGGAGGTCAGCACGACGAGGTTGATGGCGAAAGCCGCCGCCCCGAACCCCGCGAGCAGCAGGGTCGAGGTGAACGGGCTCGTCCCCGCCTCGATCTGGTCCCAGGGCGTGATGCTCATGATGACGACCATCGCTCCCACGTAGAAGACGATGATGCGCACGACGATCGAGTTGATCGCCTTCGGCAGGTTGCGGCGCGGGTTCTGCGTCTCGGCGGCGGCGGTGCCGACGAGCTCGACGCCGATGAAGGCGAACACGCCCATCTGGAAGCCCATGATGAAGCCCGAGGCGCCGAGCGGGAACAGCCCGCCGTGCTCCCACAGGTTCGTCACCGAGGCCTGCACGCCGTCGGGGCTCGTGTAGCCCGTCACGATGAGCACGATGCCGACCGCGATGAGCCCGAGGATCGCGACGATCTTCACGATCGCGAACCAGAACTCGGTCTCGCCGAACCACTTCACCGGCTGCAGGTTGAGGATCGTGAGACCGATCGCCGTGAGCAGCGCGGGCACCCAGACGGGCAGGTCGGGGGCGAAGTACTGCGTGTACGCGGTGATCGCCACGATGTCGGCGACGCAGGCGACCACCCACGAGAACCAGTAGGTCCACGAGACGAAGAACCCGGCCCACGGGCCCAGCATGTCCTTCGCGATGTCGCCGAACGTCTTGTAGTGCAGGTTCGACAGCAGCAGCTCGCCGAGCGCCCGCATGATGAAGAACACGAAGACGCCGATGATCATGTACACGAAGATGATCGACGGGCCGGTGAGGCTGATGACGGTGCCCGAGCCGAGGAACAGGCCGGTGCCGATGGCGCCGCCGATCGCGATCAGCTGGAGGTGCCGGTTCTTCAGCCCGCGTTCGAGCTCGGCGGGCGGGGCCTCGCTCGAGGCGCCGGTCGGTCTGGGGGGCGATACCGCTTCGGTCATAGGGGGACTCCTTCGTCTGTGCGGATCGGGGCGGGGGTGCTCGAGACCATGCGCCGGGCGTCTGGACCCGGGCTCGGCGCCCGGCTCAGGCTCGGGCGACGACGCGCACGCGGTCGAGCCGGGGATCGACGCTGCCGCGCACGTAACCCGAGGCATCGGCAGCGGTGGCGCGGAGGAAATCGAGCACTTCGCGGGTGAACGGTTCACCGGGAAGCACATTGGGGATACCAGGAGGATACGCGGCGAGGGCGTCGGCGGAAACTCGGCCGACGCTCTCCTGCCACGGGATCACCTCGGTCTCGCTGAGGAACGCGTCCTGCACGCTCATCGCGAGCGGCGCGACGGGCGGCAGCGGACGGGGGTCGCTGAGGCTCTCGGCGACCACGGGCAGCGCGTGCAGCGCGGCGAGGAAGCGGTCGACGTCGACCCGGCTCGTCGCGCCGAGCAGCAGCAGGATCGCCGAGTGCGTCGAGAGCTCGACGACGACCCCGTGATCGCGGATGAGGCGGTGGTGCGCCTCGCCGCCCGAGATGCCGCCGGCGCGGGTGTCGATGACGATCTTGAAGGGGTCGAGGTCGACGGTGCCCGCGCTCTCGCGGATGTCGTCGCTCGCGTCGCGGAAGCGCCCGCCCTCGCGGATGCCGCGGCGGATCGCCTCGGCTGCGGCCAGCGTCTCGCCGATGGAGCGCTCGCCGTCGACGACGAGGCGGCGCCGGGCCTCGTCGAGCGAGGCCATGAGCAGCGCGCTCGAGGAGGTCGACTGGTAGGAGCGGTGCACCCGGTCGACGAGGCCTTCGAGGCGTCGGCCGAACGGCCCCTCCCCGAGGAAGAGCATGGCCGACTGCGTGAGCGAGCCGCCTCCCTTGTGCGTGCTCGAGACGACGAGGTCGGCGCCGAGCCTGGCGGCGTTCGTGGGCAGTCCGGGGTGGAAGCCGAAGTGCGCGCCCCACGCCTCGTCGACGATGAGCGGCACGCCGTGCGCATGGGCCACGCCCGCGATCGCGGCGATGTCGGAGACGGCGCCGAAGTAGCTGGGACTCGTGAGGTAGACCGCCCCGCTCGCGGGGTGGGCGGTGAGGGCGGCGTCGACCTGCTCGGCCGTCAGCCCGTGCGAGGAGCCGAGGGCGCTGTCGACCGCCCCCTGCACGAAGTGCGCGTCGATGCCGCCGTGGGCGATGCCGTCGATGACGCTCGAGTGCACGCCGCGCTGCACGACGAGCTCGCGGCCGAGCGCGCGGGCGACCATCGTCGCGATGTGGTTGCCCTGGGACGCCCCGTTGGTGAGGAACCAGGCGCGGCGGGCGCCCCAGGCGTCGGCCGCGAGCTCGAGCGAGCGGGCGAGCGGCGTCGGCTTCGCGGGGTTGATCATGCGCCAGCTGTCCTGGTCGATGCCGCTGAACAGCATCGGCTTGTCCATGCGCAGCGCCTGCTCGCCGATGAACGAGGCGATCCCGGGCGCGTTCTCGGCGTGGCCGTGGTGGGCGGGCACGTGGATGTGCTGCCAGTCGCCGGCGGCGAGCGCGCGGAGCGCGTCGGCGTACGGGACCTCGGTCTGCGTGGGGAGCTGCGTCGGTGCGGCGTGGAACATGAGGTTCAGGCTAGGAAGCCTCGGGCGACATGAGAAGTGGGTGAATCTGTGCCGCAGCGACATACGCTCTATGAGTGATCTCGTTGCAGCAGCTCCGCGTCATCCTCGCCGTGCGCACGAACGGCAGCCTCACGAAGGCGGCGAGCGCCCTCCACTACGGCGTCCCGACCGTCACCCACCACCTCGATGCCCTCGAGGCCCGCCTCGGCGCGCGACTCGTCGAGCGCACGCCGCGGGGCGCGCGACTGACCCCGATCGGCGAGCTGCTCGCCGAGGAGGGCGAGCAGATCCTCGCGCGGGTCGCGCACGCCGAGCGGCTCGTCGCCACCTACCGCGACGCCGGCGCGATGACGCTCGTCGTCGGCACCTTCCCCTCGATCGGCTCCCGGCTCCTGCCCGAGGCGATCCGGGTGCTCCGGGCGTCGATGCACGTCGAGGTCGAGCTCGTCGAGGGCGAGCCGACCGAGCTCGTGCGCATGCTCGGGGAGGGCGCCCTCCATGCGGCGCTCATCTACGACCTCGAAGGCGATCCGGCGTTCGACGCGCCCGATCTCGCGTCGACCCTGCTCATGTCCGAGCCGTTCCAGGTCCTCGTCGGGGAGCGGAGTCCGCTGGCCCGGCTGGGCGAGCTCGACCTCGCCGAGCTCGGTCGCAGCTGGATCGGCAGCCGCAACGACGACGAGGCGTCCCAGCGGGTGCTCCGCCGGGCGAGCGCCGCGCTCGGCCAGGAGCTGCACGTGTTCACCCGTACCGACGACCTCAACATGATCCACGGCCTCGTCGCGGCCGATCTCGCCGTCGCGCTCACGGTTCCGTCGACGCTCGTGCCGGGGTTCGGCGTGGTCGCGCGCCCGTCGGTGCAGGAGCTCGGGATGCGGCGTCTCGCCTTCGTCACCCGTGGCGACGGGCAGCCGCCGGCGCTCGCACGCCTCCGGGACATCCTCGTCGAGGCCGCAGCCGACCTGGCGACCGCGACCGGGACCGCGACCGGGGCGACCACCCCTCCCCGCGCTCCGGATCGACGGTGAGGCCTGCCCGGCTCAGGCGAAGACGAGCCAGCCGGTGCCGATCGCGACCGCGACGACGCCGAGCACGAGGCTCGGGACGAAGGGCTCGCGCCGACGGAGGTGGAGGCCGACGGCCACGGCCATCATGCCGGCGAGCGCGAAGGCCGCGACGGGCGTGAGCCAGGGTGCGATGCCGGTCGCGGCGGGCAGCACCAGGCCGAGCGCGCCGATCACCTCGAGCGCGCCGATGCCCTTGAGCTGGGCCGGGTTCACGGTCTCGACCCAGGCCATCCGCTCGTTCTCCCCGACGCGCTCGTACGGGGTGACGACCTTCATGGTGCCGGCCATCACGAAGGCGAGGGCGAGCACGGCGGTGACGATCCAGAGGGCGATGATCATGGGGGTTCCCTTCTCGGTTACGAACAGTTCGTAACGCACGATCGGGTATCGTATTCCTCGAGCGCCCGGCACTTCTCCGTGCGTCGCGCACCTCGAGGTGCGTATCGGGCCCTGCGAAAGGAGCCGTGCATGCCGAGTCCGTCCCCGCGTCCCCTGCTCACCCCGCCCGTCGACGCCCCGTTCGGGCACGAGGGCACCGCCGCGTGCAGCGTCGACAACCCGGCGAGCGGGCTCATCCGCGAGATCCTCGCCCGTGTCGGCGACAAGTGGAGCATGCTCGTCATCGGCGTGCTGCACGACGGCCCCCTGCGCTTCACCGAGCTCCAGCGCAAGATCGACGGCATCTCGCACCGCATGCTCACGCAGACGCTGCGCAGCCTCGAGCGCGACGGCCTCGTGACGCGCACGAGCTACCCCGAGATCCCGCCCCGCGTCGAGTACGCGGCGACCCCGCTCGGACGCTCGCTCTCCGAGCCCGTGATCGAGCTCGCCCGATGGGCCGCCGCCCATCGCACCGACATCCTCGACGCCCGCGAGGCGTACGACGCCGACCGCTGACGCGGGGCGTGCCGCCGAGCAGTGACCGAGCCGACCTGCGCGGTCAGCCGACCGCGTCCGCGTACTCCTGCGCGACCCGCGCCACCTTGTCGACGTAGTCGTTGTCGTGGTTGTACGAGTACACCGCCGTGCGCCAGCCCTCGGGGCTCGTCATCGGACCCGCCGCGCACAGGTAGCGCGCCGTCGTGAGGGCGGCGTCGTCGATCTGATGGGGGTCGGCCACGTCGTCGCCGTTCGCGTCGCTCGCCCACCGGTCCCAGGTCGAGGGGATGAACTGCATCGGGCCGACGGCGCGATCCCACGTGGTGTCGCCGTCGAGGACGCCGTCGTCGGTGTCGTGGATCGTGGCGACCCCGTCGCCGTCGAGCGCCCGGCCGATGATCGGCGGACGGACGTCGCCCGACTCGCCGAGCGACGAGTCGCCGTGGCGGCCGTGATCCGACTCGATCGACCCGATCGCGGCGATCGTCGCCCAGTCGACCCCGCACTCCGGCTCCTCCTGGGCCACGGCGACGTGGGCGAGCGTGTAGGCGGCGAGCGCCCGCACCGGGATGCCGGTGGCGTCGGCCACGGCCTCGAGCCACTCGCCGTCGACCACCGGCATCGGCAGCCGCCCGGGGCCCGAGCCCGACACGCCGGCGGGATCCTCGGGCGCCGCCGTGCCGCCGTCGGCCGACGGGTCGCCCTCGGCCCGGTCGAGCTCGTCGGGCTGCGCGGTGGTCGGCGGCAGCGCCACGTACGAGCCGTACGCGGCCGGCGCGGCGAAGCCGCCGGGGTTGCGTGCCGTGCCGATGAGGTTCACGGCCACGACGACGCCGGCGACGAGCGCGACGACGCCGACCGTCGCGCCCACGTACATCGCGACGCGGCCGATCGCCTTCCGCCAGCCGCCCGGCGTGCGGGCTGGACGGCGCTCGCCGGCATCGTCGGCGTCGAAATCGTCGTCCCAGGACATCGTTGCTCCGTTCGGGCGTTGGTTCAGGGTGCCCGCGGGGCCGACCGTGGTCGCTCGTTCGAGCGCGACGGCGACGACCCCGCATCCACAGTACGCGCCCTTCGCGGATCCTGCGCCCAGATCGTGCCAGTCGGCCTCCTCGTGAATCACCGCCCGCCCGACTAGGCTCGGCCTCGCGGGCACCGAGGAAGGGCTGATGCGAGCCATGTCGAACGCACTCTCCGAAGATCAGCTCGCGATCGTGGCCGCGGTCCGCGAGTTCACGACGGCCGAGCTCGCCCCCTTCGCGAACGAGCGCGACCAGACGAAGCACTTCCCGGTCGACACCCTCGAACTGGCCGGGAGACTCGGACTCGGCGGCATCTACGTCGCCGAGGACGTCGGCGGGTCGGCGCTGGGCAGGTTCACCGCCGCCCTCGTGTTCGAGGAGCTCGCCAAGGGCGACACCGCCATCGCCGCGTACCTGTCCATCCACAACATGGTGGCGTGGATGATCGACCGCTACGGCGACGAGGCGCAGCGCCAGCGGTGGCTTCCGGGCATGAGCTCGCTCGTCGATCGCGGCAGCTACTGCCTCACCGAGCCGTCCGCCGGGTCCGACGCCGCCGCCGTGACCACCTCCGCGCGGCGCGAGGGCGACGAGTACGTGCTGAACGGGGTGAAGCAGTTCATCTCGGGCGCGGGCTCGTCGGCGGTCTACCTCGTCTTCGCGCGCACCGGCGGCGCGGGCTCGCACGGGATCAGCGCGATCGTCGTCCCGGGCGAGGCGTCCGGCCTCTCGTTCGGGGCCGAGGAGAAGAAGATGGGCTGGAACGCCCAGCCGACGCGCCAGGTCGTGCTCGACGACGTGCGCGTACCGGTCGGCAACCGTCTCGGCGAGGAGGGCGACGGCTTCGCGATCGCGATGTCGGGGCTCGACGGCGGCCGGGTGAACATCGCGGCCTGCTCGCTCGGCGGCGCCCAGTGGGCGCTCGACCGCACGCTGCGCTACGTGCGCGAGCGCGAGACCTTCGGGCACCCCCTCGCCGAGCACCAGTCGGTCGGGTTCGCGCTCGCCGACATGGCGACCGAGCTGCACGCCGCGCGCCTGCTCGTGCATGACGCGGCCGCCGCGATCGACGCTCGCGACTCCGACGCCTCCGCGAGGTGCGCGATGGCCAAGCGGTTCGCGACCGATGCCGCCTTCGCCGTCGCGAACACCGCCCTGCAGCTGCACGGCGGGTACGGCTACCTCTCCGAGTACGGCATCGAACGCGTCGTGCGGGACCTGCGCGTGCACCAGATCCTCGAGGGCACGAACGAGGTCATGCGCATGATCATCGCCCGGCGGCTTCTGGCGCTCAGCTCGTGAGCAACCCCGAGTGCAGCAGCTCGAGGTAGTTCGCGCTCACGCTCGCCGCCGTGTGGCTTCCCCCGGGCCGGTACCAGCGCACCGTCGACCAGACGGCGTCGCGGATGAAGCGGAAGGCGAGGCGGGGGTCGATCGACTCCCGGAAGACGCCGTCGCGCTGGCCCGCCGTGATCTGCTCGAGCCAGAGCTCCTCGATGCGTGCGGCTCCGTCGACGAGGAACTCGAAGCCGGGCTGGGTCATCAGGAACCCGGTCTCGTTCTGGTAGATGCTCACCTCGTCGGGGCGCTCCTCGATCGTGAGGAAGGCGTGCTCGACGAGCTGGTCGAGGTGCTCGCGGTGGCTGCCCTCGCTCGCGACGATCCGCTCGAAATGGGCGAGGGTGTCGCCCATGAAGGTGCGCAGGATCTCCTGCAGCACCGCCTCCTTCGACGAGAAGTGGTGGTAGAGGCTGCCCGAGAGGATGCCGGCCTCGTCGGCGATGTCGCGGACGGTCGTCGACGAGTAGCCGCGCGAGGCGATCTGCCTCGTCGCGATCGCGAGGATCTCGTCGCGCCGGCCCGGTGCGTCGCCCACGTCAGCGCCCGCTGACCTTGCCGAACAGCCGTGCGATGGGTGCGAGCACGAGCGGTCGCGCCGCGACCCACGCGGCGGCGATCACCGCGAGCGAGCCGACGAAGATCCAGAACCCCGTCCAGTTCACGACGTCCTGGCTGGCGTACATGTGGTTGAGGTTGCGCAGGGCGCCGGTCGCGAACACGAGCCCGACGTGCACGATGATGAAGAGCACGAAGTAGAGCATGACCGGGAAGTGCACGGCCCGGGCCCACTCGACCGGGTAGATGCGGTTCAGCGTCTTCGCGTTCTTCGGCCAGAGGCCCGACATCCGCACGCCGGTGATCACCGCGAGCGGCGCCGCAACGAAGACGGTGACGAAGTAGGCGATCTGCTGCAGGCTGTTGTAGTTCACCCAGCCGTTCTCGGTCGGCCAGTCGAGCGACAGGTACTGGAGCAGCGCCGAGATCGCGTTCGGGAAGACCTCCCAGCTCGTCGGCACGATCCGCATCCACTGCCCGGTCGCGAAGAGCAGCACGACGAAGACGAGGCCGTTGACGAGCCACAGGATGTCGAGGGACTGGTGGAACCACAGCGACAGGCTGATCTTGCGCTTCGCGTTCCACCGCGGCGACCAGAACGCGGTCGGCCGCTTCTGCGTGCGGACCTGGAGGCCCGAGCGGATGATGAGCACGATCAGGAACACGTTGAAGAAGTGCTGCCAGCCGATCCACGCGGGGATGCCGACGGGCGCCGACTCGGGCAGGTGGTACTCCCCCGGGTACGTGGCGATGAAGTCCTGCATCGGCGCGAGGGCGAGCAGCCAGTTGACCACCACGACGACCCCGGTCGCGGCGAGCAGCAGGCCGAAGCCGCCGATGGCGAGGCCACCGGCCCACTCGGCCCGGGTGTACGGTCCGTAGCGCTTCGGCCACGGCTCTGCTTCAGGGCGCGCGGATGCCACGGCGACCGCCGCACGCCGCGGCTGCGGTGCCGGGGTGGGCCGGGGCGCCGGCGCGGGCGCGGGCGTCACGGCGGCCGCAGCCGCCGGCGCAGCGGGTGCCGGCGCCGCGACGGGCTCGGGCTCGACCGCCTGCGGGGCCTCGACCGGTGCCGCAACGACCCGCTCGGGTCGCACGGGGGCCGTGCCTGCCGGGGGCCAGGGCTCGCCGTCGGGCGTGCGCGGAAGTCCGCGACGCAGGGCGACTCCCCCGGCGACGGCGGTCGCGGCGGGCTGCGCCGTTGCGGGTGCCGTGGCTGACGCGGCCGCGGGGGCTCCGCCCGGGGCGGCCTCGGCGGGGGCGGCGACGGCCGCGGCGGCCGGAGCCGCGAGGTCGGCGGCGCTCGCCGCCGCGGGTGCCGCGGCGGCGGGCGGCCAGGGCTCGCCGCCCGGCGTGCGCGGAAGTCCGCGGCGCAGCGTGCGCGCCGTCGCGACGGTGGTGGCCGCAGCCGCGACGGGTTCGGCCGCAACCGGCGCCGGCGCCGCCACGGCGGGCGCGACGTCCGCCGTCGCCGTGGCGGCCGAGCCCGACGGCGCCTCGGCGGGAACCGCCTCCGCCGAGAGCTCGGTCACCGGCGGCCAGGGGTCGCCGCCCGCCACGCGGGGCAGGCCCTGCCGCGTCGTTCGCCCGTACGTCGCCATCGGGGGCTACGCCTTCCGCGCCTCGAGCGCGGCGATCAGCTGCGGCACGACCGTGAACAGGTCGCCCACGATGCCGAAGTCCGCGATCTCGAAGATCGGGGCGTCCGCGTCCTTGTTGATCGCGACGATCGTCTTCGCCGTCTGCATGCCGGCCCGGTGCTGGATTGCTCCCGAGATGCCGAGGGCGATGTAGAGCTGCGGCGAGACCGAGACGCCGGTCTGGCCGACCTGGTACGACTGCGGCACGTAGCCCGCGTCGACGGCCGCGCGCGAGGCGCCGACCGCGGCGCCGAGCACGTCGGCGAGCTGGTCGACGAGTGCGAACTGCTCCTCCGACCCGAGACCCCGGCCGCCCGAGACGACCTTCGCCGCGCCGCGCAGCTCGGGGCGCGACGAGGTGACGACGGCCTCCTCGACGCTGCCGATCACCGCGGCACGACGGCCGGATGCCTCGACCGCGAGCCGCTCGATCGAGGCGGGCCGCGCCTCCGCGCGGGCGTCGACCGCGCCCTCGCGAACGGTGATGACGGGGGCGCCCCAGGTGACGGCGGAGTCGACGTTGTAGGCCCCGCCGTAGACGGAGTGGTGGGCGACGACGCCCTCGGCGTCGCGGGAGACCCCGACGGCGTCGACGGCGAGGCCCGAGCGCGAACGCGCCGCGAAGCGCGCCGCGGCCTCGCGCCCCTCGATGGAGTTCGAGACGAGCACGGCATCGGGCCGCACGACGTCGGCCGCCGCGGCGAGGGCGTCGGCGGCGGGCACGGTCAGCTGCGCACCGGCCTCGGCGTGCTCGGCCACGAGCACGTGGGCCGCGCCGAGCGCGGCGGCATCCGTCGCGGCCTGCTCGCCCTCGCCGGCCGCGGCGAGGAGCAGGGCGACGGGGGTGCCGACGCCGGCCGCGGCGCCGAGGAGCCCGGCGGCGCTCTTGGCGAGCCCGCCCGAGGGCAGGAGGTCGAGGAGGACGAGGATCGAGTCGGCCTTGTAGTCAGTCATCGTCGATTCCTTACGCGAGCCGGTTCTGGACGAGGTACTCGGCGAGGCGCTCACCGGCGTCGCCCTCGTCGACGATCTTGGTGCCCGCCGTGCGCGGCGGCTTCTCGGCGAGAGAGATCATGATCGAGCGCGACGCCTCGACGGTGTCGGCGTCGACGCCGACCTCGGCGAGCGAGAGGGTCTCGAACGGCTTCTTCTTCGCGGCCATGATGCCCTTGAAGTTCGGGAACCTGGCGTCGGGCAGGCGTTCGGTGATCGAGACCACCGCGGGGAGCGACGCCGTGACCTGCATCGTGCCGTGGTCGCTGGCGCGCTCGCCGCGCACCTCGCCGTCGGCGATCTCGACCGTGTTCAGGCTCGTCGCGTTCGGCACGTCGAGGAGTTCGGCGATCATCGCCGGCAGCACGCCGCCCGAGCCGTCGGTCGACTCGTTGCCCGCGATCACCAGGTCGTACCCGATGTGCTGCAGCGTCGCGGCGAGCGCTTCGGCGGTGAGCCCGAGGTCGGCGCCGACGAGCGCCTCGTCGACGAGCTGCACGGCCGAGGACGCGCCCATGGCGAGGCCCTTCCGCACCGTCGCCGCCGCCGATTCGGGCGACATCGAGAGCACGACCACCTCGGTGCCGGCGTTCGCGTCGGCGTACGACAGCGCGACCTCGAGGGCGCGCTCGCCGATCTCGTCGAGCACCGTGTCGCTCGCCGCACGATCGGCGAGGCCGGTCTGCAGGTTCAGCTTGCGGTCCCCGTAGGTGTCGGGGACCTCCTTGACCAGGACGACGATCTTCATTCCGCTCCCTTGTGCACGCGAGTCGCTCCATCCTAACCAAGCACTTGCTTGCCTGGATACGGCACTCTTTTGTGGCGTATCGCCAAAGCCGTCGGAGCGGGCGACGGATGCCTCGTGGAACCCCCACAGTTCCCGGCCGGCGCGCGGCGTGCCGGGGTTACGCTGCGGGCATGAGCGGATTCCGACCCCCTGTTGCAGACATCGCCTTCGCCCTCGAGCACGTCGTCGACTACGACGCCGTCGCACAGCTGCCCGGATTCGAGCACGCCGACATGGAGACGGTGTCCGAGATCCTCGACGAGGTCGGCAGCTTCATGGCCGAGGTGGTGGCCCCGACCAACCGCGCCGGAGACCTCGAGGGTTCGACGCTGAACCCCGACGGCACCGTCACCACGGCCACCGGCTTCAAGGAGGCCTACGCCGCCTACGTCGACGCCGGCTGGGGTTCGGTCCCGCTGCCCGAGGAGTACGGCGGCGGCAACTTCCCGCGCTCGGTGGGCCTCGCCATCCAGGAGCTCATGATGACCTCCAACATGGCGTTCTCGCTGGCCCCGCTGCTCACGCAGGGCGCGATCGAGGCCCTCCTGCACTACGGCAGCGACGAGCAGAAGCAGCAGTGGCTGCCGAAGATGGTCTCGGGCGAGTGGTCGGGCACCATGAACCTCACCGAGCCGCACGCCGGCAGCGACGTGGGCGCGCTCACGACGAAGGCCGTCAAGCGGGCCGACGGCAGCTACGGCATCACCGGCCAGAAGATCTTCATCACCTTCGGCGACCACGACATGAGCGAGCAGATCGTGCACCTCGTGCTGGCCCGCACGCCCGACGCGCCCGCCGGCACCCGCGGCATCTCGATCTTCATCGTGCCGAAGTTCCTCATGAACGACGACGGCTCGCTCGGCGAGCGCAACGGCGTGCACACCGTCGGCGTCGAGCACAAGATGGGCATCCACGGTTCGCCCACCTGCGTGCTCTCCTACGAGGACGCGACCGGCTACCTCATCGGCGAGGAGAACATCGGCATGCGCATCATGTTCGTCATGATGAACAGCGCCCGCCTCTCGGTCGGCACGCAGGGCCTCGCCGTCGCCGAGCGCGCCTACCAGCAGTCGCTCGACTACGCGCAGGAGCGCATCCAGGGCCGCGCGGTCGGCGCGACGAGCGACTCCCCCATCATCGACTTCCCCGACGTGCGACGCATGCTCATGACGCAGAAGGCGTACATCGCCGCGATGCGCCGCATGATGCTGCTGAACGCGACGTACACCGACCAGTCGACGAACAACCCCGACCCCGCCGTGCGCGCCCGCGCCAACGAGATCGTCGGCCTGCTCACCCCGATCTGCAAGTCGTTCGGCACCGACCTCGGCAACGAGCTCACCTCGCTCGCGCTGCAGATCCACGGCGGCATGGGCTTCATCGAGGAGACCGGGGCCGCCCAGCACTACCGCGACGTGCGCATCGCCGCGATCTACGAGGGCACCAACGGCATCCAGGCCGCCGACCTCGTGGCCCGCAAGCTCCCGGTGCGCGACGGCGCGAGCGCCCTCGAGTTCATCGCGAGCATGCGCGGGCTCGACGCCGAGCTGGCCGCCGCGGGCGAGGAGTTCGCCTCGATCCGCAGCAACCTGAACGCCCAGCTCGACGCCCTCGAGCAGACCACCGCGTGGATGCTCCGCACCGGCGCGACCGACCCGAACGCGGTGCTCTCGGGCTCGAGCCCGTACCAGCGCATCTGGGGCCTCGTCATCGGCGGCTGGCTGCTCGCGAAGTCGGCGCTGGCCGCCCGCGGCCTCGACGCCGACGGCATCGCCGAGACGCAGCTGCCGCTCGCCCGCTTCTACGCCGAGCAGCTGCTGCCGCAGGCCGCCGGTCTCGTCGGCGCGGCGACGGCCGGTTCGCGCGACCTCTTCGCCCTCGACGCCGACGCGCTCGGCGACGCGGTGGCGCGCGGGGTTCGCGTCTGACCGCACGCGACGGCTCGAACGCGGAAGGCCCGGCACCTCGATCGAGGTGCCGGGCCTTCCGGCGTTCGGCGTGCGATGGTCCGCGAGGCCGCCAGGATGCTCAGCGCCGCGGCGTCCATCCGGGCGGCAGCGGCCCGTCGACGTCGGCGCGCTCGCGATCGGCGGCCGCAGACCAGCCCTGCGCGGCATCCTCCGAGTCGAAGCCGCCGCGGGCGACGCGGAACCCGAGGTCCTCGTGGTGCATGCGCGGTGCCCCGCCCCGGCGGGTCGACGCGCGCACGCTCCAGGCGTCGTCGGCGAAGCCGCCGCCGCGGAAGACGCGGTAGTCGTCGTAGCGGGCGGGGTCCAGCAGGTCCCAGCACCACTCCCACACGTTGCCGAGCGTGTCGAAGAGGCCGTTGAGGTTCGGCAGCCGCCCCCCGATCGGCTGGGGCGTGGTCACGCCGTCCGCCGCGGTCCATGCGACCTCGGCGAGCGGCCCGTAGTGCGGACCGGTCGAGCCGGCACGACAGGCGAACTCCCACTCCGCCTCGGTGGGCAGCCGGTAGCCGTCGGAGTCGACGTGCCACGAGACCTCCTCGCCGTCGAACGAGTACGCCGGGTCGAGGCCCTCCCACTCGGAGGCCGCGTTGCAGAACCGCACGGCGCGGAGCCAGCTGACGTCGCCGGCCGGCCTCCGCGGATGCGCGGCGGTCTCGCCGAGCAGCTCGCCGAGCTGCGCCTGGGTGACCGGGTACACCCCGATCTCGAACGGCTCGAGTTCGACGTTCCGGCGCACCTTGCGACGGGCGTCGTGCAGGGTCACGCTGCCCGCCTCGATGCGGGCGAGCTCGATGTCGGTCATCCGGGCAGTCTCGCACGGGTGCGGCGACCGCGACCGCCTGCCGCCCCTCCCCCGCGCCACGAAATCTAACTATGATTCGAAATCATGGCGAATCCGGTCGACGACGCAGCTGCACCGACGAAGACGCTCGCGGGCAGGACGGCGAGCAAGTCGGCGCGCACGCGCGAGCGCATCCTCGACTCCGCCGCGCACGTGCTGAGCCGCAAGGGCTACGCGGGAACCCGACTCGTCGACGTCGCCGCGCACGCGAACCTGCAGGCCCCGACGATCTACTACCACTTCGCCTCGCGCGACGAGCTCATCGAAGAGGTCATGTGGGTCGGCGCAGCGCGGGTGCACCTGCACGTCGTCGACGAGCTCGCTGCGCTGCCCGCCGAGACGACGCCCCTCGATCGCATCCTCACCGCCGTCGAGGCGCACCTGCGCTACGAGCTGCTGATCTCCGACTACACGACCGCCTCGATCCGCAACGCGAACCAGGTGCCCGAAGGCCTGCGCGCGAAGGCGGCGGCCGAGGAGGCCGTCTACGCGAAGCTCTGGCGCGACCTGCTGAACGACGCGATGGACGCGGGACAGCTGCGTCCCGACCTCGACATCTCGGTGTCGCGGCTGCTGCTGCTCGGGGCGATGAACTGGGCGGCCGAGTGGTGGAACCCGCGCCACCGCACCCTCGAGGACCTCATCGGCGCCACGCAGGACATGGTGCGCTACGGCATGGCGCTGCCGCAGCGGTAGCCGCCGCCGGGACCGGCCGGCACCGCGTCGGGGAGGGACACGGCACCGGCCCATGAGGTGACGGGGTCACGCCGTGACCGGCACCCCGAACTGCGCGATCCGGGCGCGCAGCACCTCCTCGGCGTCGGCGACGACGCGCCGCACCACCTCGCCCGCGCGGGGGATGTCGCGGATGAGCCCCTGCACGAGCCCGACCGTCCAGATGCCGGCGTCGAGCTCGCCGTCCTCGAAGACCTTCCGGCCGCGCGCACCGGCGACGAGCTCGCGGATGTCGGCGAACTCGCCGCCCTGCGCGAGGATCTCGACGACCTCGTCGCTCACCGCGTTCTTCGCGACACGAGCGGTGTTGCGCAGGCTCCGGAAGATGAGGTTGGTGTCGAGCTCGGATGCCGCGACGATCCGCTCCTTCACCACCCGGGAGATCGGCGACTCGACCGTGCACATGAACCGCGAGCCCATGTTGACACCGTCGGCGCCGAGCGCGAGGGCGGCCGCGAGGCCGCGCCCGTCGGCGATGCCGCCCGAGGCGATGAAGGGGATCGAGAGCGCGTCGGCCGCAGCCGGGATGAGCACGAGCCCGGGCACGTCGTCCTCGCCGGGGTGACCGGCGCACTCGAAGCCGTCGATCGAGACCGCCGTGACGCCCACGCGCTCGGCCTTCAGCGCGTGCCGCACGCTCGTGCACTTGTGGATCACGCGGATGCCGTGCGGCGCGAACGCCTCGACGTGCGGCTCGGGGTTCGACCCGGCGGTCTCGACGATCGTGACCCCCGAGTCGATGATCGCCCTGCGGTACTCGTCGTACGGCGGCGGGTTGATCGACGGCAGGATCGTGAGGTTCACGCCGATCGGCTTGTCGGTCATCGTGCGCGCCCGCTCGACCTCGCGCACCAGGTCGGCGGGCGTCGGCTGGGTGAGCGCGGTGATGATGCCGAGGCCGCCGGCCTCGGAGACGGCGGCCGCGAGCTCGGCGCGGCCGACCCACATCATGCCGCCCTGCACGACGGGGTGCTCGATGCCGAGCGCCTCGGTGAATCGCGTGGTGAGCATCCGTCTCTCCTATTCGTAGGTCTCGCCTGCGGCGGCGCGCTCGACGAGCGACGCCGGGGGCAGGAACCGATCGCCGTACGCCGCCGCGAGCTCGCGGGCCCGGTCGACGAAACCCTGCGGTCCGCCGTCGTACTGGTTGACGTACTGCAGCACTCCACCCGTCCAGGCGGGGAACCCGATGCCGTAGATCGAGCCGATGTTGGCGTCGGCGACGCTCGTGAGCACGCCGTCGTCGAGGCAGCGGATCGCGTCGATCGCCTCGGCGAAGAGCATGCGCTCCTGGAGGTCGACGAGCGGCAGCACGGTGCGGCCCGAGCCGAAGTGCTCGCGCAGGCCCGGCCAGATGCCGAGGCGCCGGCCGTCGGCGTCGTAGTCGTAGAAGCCGCGCCCCGCCTTGCGGCCGGTCCGGCCCTCGACGTCGATCATCCAGTCGACGACGGCGTGCGAGGCGTGCTCGGTCCACTCGCCGCCCTCGGCGACGACGGCCTCCTGCGTCTCGCGACGGATCTTCTGCGTGAGCGAGAGAGTGAGCTCGTCGAGCAGCTGCAGCGCCCCGGCCGGGTAGCCGGCCTGGAGGGCGGCCTGCTCGATCGACGCGGGCTCGACCCCCTCCCCGACCGCGGCGACGGCCTCGGCGATGAACTCGCCGATGACGCGCGAGGTGAAGAAGCCGCGGGCGTCGTTCACGACGATCGGGGTCTTGCGGATCTGCTGCACGAAGTCGAAGGTCTTCGCGAGCACCGCGTCGCTCGTGCGCTCGCCGCGCACGATCTCGACGAGCGGCATCTTGTCGACGGGCGAGAAGAAGTGGATGCCGATGAAGTCGTCGCTGCGTTCGACGCCCTCGGCGAGCAGCGAGATCGGCAGCGTCGAGGTGTTCGAGCCGAGCACGGCGTCGGGCTCGACGACGTGCTGGATCTCGTGGAACACGCCCTGCTTGACGGGCACCGACTCGAACACGGCCTCGATCACGAAGTCGACGCCCGCGAAGTCGGCCGCGTCGCCGGTCGGCGTGATGCGGGCGAGGAGTTCGGCCGAGCGCTCGGGCGTGGTCGTGCCGCGGGCGAGCGCGCGCTCCTCGAGTCCACGCGAGTAGTCCTTGCCTCGCTCGGCGGCGTCGGTCGAGACATCCTTCAGGACGACCTCGATGCCGGCCCTGGCCGAGACGTACGCGATCGCCGCGCCCATCATGCCGGCGCCGATGACGCCGACCTTGCGGGCCGTGTGCTTCGGGAACCCGTCGGGGCGGCTGCCTCCCGCGTTGATGTGCTGGAGGTCGAAGAAGAAGGCCTTGATCATGTTCTTCGCGACCTGCGTGTGCGTGAGCGAGACGAGGTAGCGGGTCTCGATCTTCGAGGCGGTGTCGAAGTCGACGTAGGCGCCCTCGACCGCGGCGGCCATCGCGGCCCGAGGTGCGGGCATGGGCGAGCCCTTGAGCTGCTTGCGCAGCAGCGCGGGCATCGCGGGCAGCATGGAGGCCACGGAGGGCGAGTTCGGCGCACCGCCCGGGATCGTGAACCCGGGCTCGTCCCACGGCTTCGCCGCCGTCGGGTGCGCGGCGATCCACGCCTTCGCGGCCGGCATGAGCTCGGCGTCGGAGGCGACCAGCTCGTCGACGATGCCGACGGCCAGCGCGTCGCGCGGGCCGAACTTCGTGCCGGGCAGGATCACCTCGGCGAGCGCCCGCTGGAGCCCCAGCATGCGCACGAGGCGGGTGATGCCGCCGCCGCCCGGCAGCAGGCCGAGGGTCACCTCGGGCACGCCGAACTGCGCGCCCTTCGCGTCGACCGCGATGCGGCGGTGGCAGGCGAGGGCGACCTCGAGGCCGCCGCCGAGCGCGGTGCCGTTCATGGCCGCGACGACGGGCAGGCCGAGCAGTTCGAGGCGCCGCATGTCGTGCTTGACGGCGTCGATGTGGGCGGTCTCGGCCGCCGAGTTCGCCGGGTCGGCCGCGCGCAGCAGGTTGAGGTCGCCGCCGGCGAACCAGCTGCGCTTGGCCGAGACGAGGATCACCCCGGTGATGCCCTCGCGCTCGGCCTCGAGCCGGTCGACGGTCGCGCGCAGCGAGGCGACGAAGTGCGCGTTCATGGTGTTGACGACGCTGTCGGGGTCGTCGAGGGTGATGACGACGATGCCGTCGTCGTGCTGCTGCCAGTCGTAGCCCTCGGCCACGCGGACGTCCTCGATGGTGCTGGTCATGGATGCCTCTTCTCAGTTCGTTCCGCGGGTGCGCGGTGGTCAGACCCGCTCGATGACGGTCGCGATGCCCATTCCGGCGCCGACGCAGAGCGTCGCGAGCCCGCGCCGGAGGTCTCGGCGCTCGAGCTCGTCGAGCAGGGTGCCGAGGATCATCGCGCCGGTGGCGCCGAGGGGATGCCCCATGGCGATCGCGCCGCCGTTGACGTTGACCTTCTCGTGGGGGATGTCGAGGTCGCCCATCCAGCGCATGACGACCGCCGCGAAGGCCTCGTTGAGCTCGAAGAGATCGATGTCGTCGACGGTGAGCCCGGCCCGGTCGAGCACCTTGCGCGTCGCGGGGGTCGGACCGGTGAGCATGATCGTCGGCTCGGAGCCCGTGACAGCCGTCGCGACGATGCGGGCGCGCGGGGTCAGGCCGAAGCGCTCGCCGATCTCGCGGCTGCCGACGACGACGAGCGCGGCGCCGTCGACGATGCCCGAGGAGTTGCCGGCCGTGTGCACGTGCGAGACGCGCTCGAGGGCGTGGTACTTCTGCAGGGCGACCGCGTCGAAGCCGGCGTTCTCGCCGAGCGCGGCGAACGAGGCCGGCAGCTCGCCGAGGGTCGCGGTGGTGGTGCCGGGGCGGCGGTGCTCGTCGGTCTCGAGCAGGGTGACGCCGTTCTGGTCGCGCACCGGCACGACCGAGCGGTCGAACCAGCCGTTGCTCCAGGCCTGTTCGGCGCGGCGCTGCGACTCGGCCGCGTAGGCGTCGACGTCGTCGCGGGAGAAGCCGTCGATGGTCGCGATGAGGTCGGCGCCGATGCCCTGCGGCACGAAGTGGAGGTCGTAGTTCGTCGTCGGGTCCTGCGCGTAGGCGCCCCCGTCGGAGCCGATGGGCACCCGCGACATCGACTCGACGCCGCCCGCGATCACCAGGTCCTCGAAGCCCGAGGCGACCTTCTGCGCGGCGACGTTCACCGCCTCGAGGCCCGAGGCGCAGAAGCGGTTGAGCTGCACGCCCGCGACGGTCTCGGGGAGACCTGCGACGAGCGCCGCGGTGCGGGCGATGTCGCCGCCCTGCTCGCCGATCGGCGAGACGACGCCGAGCACGAGGTCGTCGATCGCGTTCGGATCGAGCCCGGGGTTGCGCTCGACGACGGCGTCGATGAGGCCGACGACGAGGTCGACCGGCTTGGTGCCGCGGAGCGCGCCGCCGCGGTTCCTGCCGCGCGGCGTGCGCACGGCGTCGTAGATGTATGCCTCGCCCATGCGATGCTCCCTCAGAGTCCCAAGCCCCGGCCGACGATCTGCTTCATGATCTCGGTGGTGCCGCCGTAGATGGTCGTGATGCGCGCGTCCTCGTAGTCGCGCGCGATGCGGTACTCGCGCATGTAGCCGTAGCCGCCGTGCAGCTGCAGGCAGCGGCCGACGATCTGCACGTACTGCTCGGTCGTCCAGAACTTCGCCGCTGCGGCGTCTTCGGCCGAGAGCTCGCCGTTCGCGTGGCGCACGATGCACTGGTCGATGTACGCCCGGCTCACCTGCACGGCCGTGTGCATCTCGGCGAGCTCGAAGCGGGTGTTCTGGAACGAGCCGATCGAGGTGCCGAACGCCTGGCGCTCCTTCACGTAGGCGAGCGTGCGCTCGACGACGCCCTCGCTCGAGGCGACGGCGGCGGCCGCGATCGAGAGCCGCTCCTGCGGCAGGTTGCGCATCAGCCCGAGGAAGCCCTGCCCCTCGGCGCCGAGCAGGTTCGCGACGGGCACCCGCACGTCGACGAAGACGAGCTCGGAGGTGTCCTGCGCGTGCAGCCCGATCTTCTCGAGGTTGCGTCCGCGCGAGAAGCCCGGCAGCTCGGTCGGGATGACGAGGAGGCTGAGCCCCTGGTGCGGGTCGTCGCTCGTGCGCACGGCGGTGACGACGAGGTCGGCGTTCTGCCCGTTCGAGATGAAGATCTTCGTGCCGTTGACGACGTAGTCGTCGCCGTCGCGCACCGCGGAGGTGCGGATGCCGGCGAGGTCGCTGCCGGTGCCCGGCTCGGTCATGGCCACGGCCGTGACGAGCTCGCCCGCCGCGATGCCGGGCAGCCAGCGCGCCTTCTGCTCGTCGTTCGTGAGCTCGAGGAAGTACGGGATGACGATGTCGTTCGACAGGGCGATGCCCGCCATGCCGCTCGTCACGGGGTTGCGGGCGAGCTCCTCGCCCATGACCGCGTTGAAGCGGAAGTCGTCGGTGCCGCCGCCGCCGTACTCCTCGGGGATGGTGAAGCCGAGCAGTCCCGCCTCGGCGGCCCTGGTGAACAGTTCGCGGTCGACGCGGCCCTCGGCCTCCCAGCGATCGGCGTGGGGGGCCGCGTGGGTGTCGACGAACTCCCTCACGAGCGCGCGGAACTGCTCGTGCTCCTCGTCGTAGACGGTGCGGACTCGGTCCGCCGCGGCGAGCGTCGTCTGGGGCATGTGCTCGATCTCCCTCGATCATCGGGGTCGACGCCCCGGCCTGCGACGACTCTACGACGAACTTCGAGCATTTTCTATATTGGATTAGAAAATCTTCGCCGATCCTCTTGCCGTCCGGCTTGCTGTCTCGCAGAATCGGCTCATCGGGTTTTCGAATCCCGATGCGAAGACGTAGCCGCGATGCGGCCGCGACCGCCGAGCCGACGCGAGGATGCGCAGTGCACGAGACCGAACCGACCGCCGACGCGCTCGTGCGCCGGGTGCGCGACTTCGTGCGCGACGAGGTCATCCCCGTCGAGATCGCCGAGCAGGGCGTGCTGCACCGGGCCCACGAGGACGCCCACGGCGCGGGCGCGGGGAGCACCGGGGGCGCCGATCGTGGCGGCGGCATCGATGCCGGCGAGCGCGCACTCCGCCGCGAGCTCCAGGCCGCCGCGCGCGCGGCGGGCCTGCTCGTGCCGCAGTTGCCGCCCGCCTGGGGCGGCCGCGGACTCGGGCACCTCGAGCGCGCCGCCGTCTTCGAGGCCGCGGGGTACTCGCTCTTCGGGCCGATCGCACTCAACATCGCGGCCCCCGACGAGGGCAACATGCACCTCCTCCTCGAGGCGGCCTCCGACGAGCAGCGCGAACGCTGGCTCCGCCCGCTCGCCGCCGGCGACCTCCACTCGGCGTTCGCCATGACCGAGCCGCCGCCCGGCGCGGGCAGCGACCCTCGGGCGCTCACGACGCGCGCCGAGCGCGTCGCGGGCGGCTGGCGCATCACCGGCGAGAAGTGGTTCATCACGGGCGCCCGCGAGGCCGGCCTCGTCATCTGCCTCGCGCGCACCTCGGGCGAGCCCGGCGACGCGGGGGGCGCGACGATGTTCCTCGTCGCAGGCGGAACCCCCGGCATGACGGTCGTCCGCGACGTGCGCACGCTCGACGCGGGACTCTACGGCGGCCACAGCGTCGTTCGATTCGACGGATGCCTCGTGCCCGACTCGGCCGTGCTCGGCGAGGTCGATCGGGGATTCGAGGCGGCGCAGGTGCGGCTCGCCCCCGCACGCCTCACGCACTGCATGCGCTGGCTCGGGCTCGCGGCCCGCGCCCACGACCTCGCGCTCGCGCACGTCGTCGACCGCCGCGCCTTCGGCTCGCCGATCGCCGATCTCGGCCTCGCCCAGCAGCACCTCGCCGACAACGAGATCGACCTCGCGGCGGCCCGGGCGCTCGTGCGCGAGACGGCTCGCGTACTGGATGCCGCGGAGTCGCCCGCCGCGGTCGCGCCCGGCGCCGACCTCGGCGCCGCCGACCCGGGCGCGGCATCCTCGATCGCGAAGACCTTCGTCGCCGAGGCGGTGGGCCGCGTCGTCGACCGCAGCATGCAGCTCGCCGGCGGCCAGGGCGTCTCGGAGGAGCTGCTGCTCGCGCGGTACTGGCGCGAGGTGCGCCCGTTCCGCATCTACGACGGATCCAGCGAGACGCATCGCTGGTCGATCGCGAAGCGCGCCGCGCGCCTCCACCGGAAGGGACTCCGCCATGACCTCGCCCGCTGACCGCACCCACGCCGACGGCGCCGACGACGCCGCTGACGCCGCCGCTGACGCCGCCGACGTGCCTTCGCCCGCCGCGGCGAGCGCACCGCGCCGAGCCGCGCTCGTGACCGGCGGTTCGCGCGGCATCGGGCTCGCGATCGCCGAACGGCTCGCCGCCGAGGGCTTCTCCCTCACGATCGCCGCGCGTTCGCGCGACGCGCTCGACGCGGCCTCCGCCGCGCTCGCGGCCCGCGGCGCCCGCGTGGTCGCCGTCGAGGCCGACGCCGCCGATCCCGAGGCGATCGATCGGCTCGTCGCCCACCACGAGAAGGCCTGGGGGCGGCTCGACGCGCTCGTGCTCAACGCGGGGATGGGCTTCGCGAGCCCCATCGCCGAGACGCCGCTGCGCCGCGTCGACAAGCACTACGCGCTGAACCTGCGCGGCACCTTCGCGATGGTCGCGGCCGCGCTCCCCCTGCTCAGGCGCACGGCGGTCGGCGAGCCGCGCGGCGCACGCGTCATCGCCCTCGCGTCGCTCGCCGGGCTCATGGCCGAGCCGGATCTCGCGGCCTACAGCGCGACGAAGGCCGCCGTGGTCTCGCTCTGCGAGTCGATCTGCCTGGAAGAGGCGGCGACCGGCGTCAGCGCGACCGCCCTCTGCCCCGGCTACGTCGACACCGACATGGCGGCCTGGAAGCACGACGAGATCGCCCCGGCCGACATGATCCGGGCGACCGACCTCGCCGAGCTCGCGGTCTCGCTCACCCGCCTCTCCCGCAACGCGGCGGTGCCGACGATCGCAGTGCACCGGGCCCAGGGCGGACTCCGGGGAGCGTGAGGCCGTGAGGGCGGTCGCTCCCGCCCGGGAGCCGAGCACTGGCCCGTGCCACGGCGCGGTCGCGTCGGGCGGCCGGCACCACCCGTGCTCGTGCCGCTGCCGCTACCGTTCGCCGGCCTCGTCGCGCACCTCGCGGTCGGCGGCGTGCTCGAGCACGAAGTAGTAGGCGCGCCCGTCATCGAGCGCGCGGCGGCCGGTCATGACCCCGAGCACGGCGCCGGGGCCGATCCGCACGAACAGGTCGACGATCGGCTGGCCGTCGTACGACATCGCCGCCGTCAGCACGCCGTCGTGCTCGGCCCGCGAGAGGCTGGCCCCGCCGCGAGCGAGCGCGGCGTCGATGACGAGCGATCCGTCGTCGGTCTCGCGCACGATCGGCGCCACGTCGTCGGCCGAGCGGAACAGCTTGCCGTACCAGCGGCTCTTCGAGAGCAGGCGATGAGCGGGATGCAGCGTGCTGAGGCCGGTGCCGCGCCAGAGCCCGCGCAGCTCGGCGGGATCGACCGCGGGCAGCGAGCGCCAGATGCGGGGCAGGTCGTCGGGGGCGACCCGGCCTTCGGCGAGGGCCGCGAGCAGTTCGCCCGGCCGGGGCTGTGTCACCGACCGAGCGGGTTCGTGGGCGCCCGCGTCACGGGCGTCGTCCGCCGAGCGCGACGTCGCGGAGCCGGCCGTCGACGAGCCGGCCGCCGCCGATCGGTGGCCGCCGGGCATCTCGAGCACGGGCTTGACGACGCGGCCGCCGCGGGCGTCGGCGACCGCCGTCTCGACGTCGTCGAAGGCGTAGGTGGTGATGAGCTGCTCGACGGGCAGCCGCCCCGCCCGCCACAGCGCAGCGAGCATCGGCACGTCGCGGGCGACCGCGGCATCGCCCTCGATGACGCCCGTGAGCGTGCGGCCCCACAGCAGCCGCGTCTGCGAGACCGCGACGCGGTTGGAGCCCGGCTTCAGCGCGACCGTCGCGACGACGCCGCGCGACGCGATCGCCGTCAGTGCGGCGTCGATCGCCGGCTCGGACCCGACGGTGTCGAGCGCGTGCGTGAACGGCGCGCCGGGAAGCAGCGCGGCGAGGTCGCCCGGTGCGACGGCCTCGCTCGCGCCGAGCTCGAGTGCGAGCGCGCGGCGCTCGGCGAGCGGGTCGCTCACGACGACGCGCGCGACGCCGCGGTGCGCCGCGGCCATGACGGCGGCGAGCCCCGTCGTGCCCGCTCCGATCACGAGGAGCGCGTCGGCGGGGCCGGGGCGCAGCACGTTGAACACCGCTCCCGCTCCGGTGAGCACGCCGCAGCCGAGCGCCGCGGCGACCGGCCACGGGACATCCTCGCCGATCGCGACCGCGCTGCCCTCGTCGACGACGACGTGCGTGGCCCAGGCGGACTGACCCATCCACCCCGTCGTCACCGGCTCGCCGGCGGCACCGGCCGCCCCCGCCCGCGCGGCGTAGTTGAGCGCGGCGAAGCGGTCGCAGTAGGCGGGGTGGCCGTCGCGGCAGGCGGCGCAGGCGCCGCACGAAGCGAATCCGAGGGCGACGCGGTCGCCGGGCGCGAAGGCGGTGACCGAACGGCCGACGGCCTCGACGAGCCCGGCGCCCTCGTGCCCGAACACCGCCGGGAAGCGGTCGCCCGCCCCGCCGTCGATGCCGAACAGGTCGGTCGGGCAGACCCCCGAGGCGCGCACCCGCACCACGATCTCGTGTTCGCCGGGCTCGGCGAGCGACACCTCGGCGAGCGCGGGCCCGCCGCCGGCCTCGCGCACGAGCGCCGCCACCGCCGCCGTCATGGTCACGCCGGGGTGAGTTCGCGATCGGCCGCCCGGAGCGCGACCTTGTTCACCTTGCCGCCGGCGTTGCGCGGCAGCACCTCGAGCACGACGACGTGCTTGGGCTGCTTGAAGCGGGCGAGCCGGTCGGCGAGGAACCCGGCCAGGCTCTCGGCGGTGACCTGCGCCCCCGGCGCGACCACGAGCGCGGCGACCGGCACCTCGCCCCAGCGCTCGTCGGCGCGACCGTACACGGCGACGTCGAGGATCTCGGGGTGCGCGGCGAGCACGTTCTCGACCT
Organism: Agromyces sp. NPDC058064; assembly: GCF_042885275.1. Taxonomy (NCBI): domain Bacteria; kingdom Bacillati; phylum Actinomycetota; class Actinomycetes; order Micrococcales; family Microbacteriaceae; genus Agromyces; species Agromyces sp. NPDC058064. The sequence goes on from NZ_JBHVSE010000001.1 coordinate 641,254, forward strand.
CGGCGCAGTACACGTTCTCGCCGCCGGAGATGATCATGTCCTTCTTGCGGTCGACGACCCAGACGAAGCCCTCGTCGTCCTGCCGGACGAGGTCGCCCGAATGGAACCAGCCGCCCTCGAAGGCCTCGGCGGTCTCGACGGGCTTGCGCCAGTACCCCTTCATCATGGTCGGGCCCCGGTACACGATCTCGCCGACCTCGCCGGTCGCCACGTCGTTCATCTCGTCGTCGACGACGCGGGACTGGATCGTGGGGATCGGCCGGCCCACCGAGCCGAGCTTGCGCAGCGAGTCGGGCCCGCGCAGTACGCAGGTGATCGGCGACATCTCGGTCTGGCCGAAGACGGCGACGTTCATCGCGTTCGGGAAGCAGTCCTCCATCTGGCGCAGGAGCGTGTCGGAGGCGGGGGCGGCGCCCCAGCTGATGATGCGGAGGGCGAGGTCGCGTTCGCGGATGCCGGGCAGCGCGCAGATCGCCTGCCACTGCTGCGGGACGTTGAACACGATGGTCGCGCGCTCGGCCTCCCAGGCGTCGACGATCGCGGCCGGGTCGAAGGCGCCGAGCGGGTGGATGACGGTCGGGATGCCGATGATGAAGTTCGGCGCGATCGAGCCGAGCCCGGCGATGTGGAAGAGCGGCGCGGTCATGAACGAGATGTCGCTCTCGTCGACCACGGCGTTCGCGCGGATGCAGGTGAGCGCCTGCGCGGCGAGGTTGAGGTGGTCGAGCATGGCGCCCTTCGGGCGCCCGGTCGTGCCGGAGGTGTACATGATGAGGGCCGTCGCGTCCTCGGCGACGTCGGGCGCCTCGAAGCCGTCGAGCGGCTCGCCGATGAGCTCGGGCACCGACTCCTGGCCCTCGCCGGCCTCGCCGAGCACGAGCACGCGGGTGAGGCGCTGCGTGATGCCCGAGACGACGCCGACGAGCGGGGCGAGCGGCGCGTCGACGATGATGACCGAGGCATCGGCGTCGTCGACGATGTAGGCGATCTCGGGCGGCGTCAGGCGCACGTTGATCGGCACGGCGATCGCGCCGAGGGTGTTGACGGCGAAGACGGCCTCGACGACCTCGGGGCTGTTGAGGGTGAGCAGCAGTACCCGGTCGCCCTCGGCGACGCCGCGGCGCCGGAGCGCGGCGGCGAGGTGCGTCACGCGCTCGTGCACCTCGCGCCAGCTCGTCGTGCGGCCGAGGTACTTGAAGGCGGTCGCCTCGGGCCGGTTGGTCGCGTGGGTCGCGACCTGCGCCATCCAGTGGTTGCGGCGGACGGCCGGCGGGATGGTCTGGGCGGCGGTGCTCATGTCGGGGGTCCCTTTCGTACGTCGCTGTACGTCCGCCGGTCGGGTCGGCGGGCGAGGTGAAGCCAGTATGCAACGCGCGGCGCAGGATGTCACGCTTTTTGTTAATCACGATTCACCTATCTCGGATCGCCTGCGATAGCCTGAGGCGATGAGTGCGATCGAAGCGACCACCGTTCCCGGCCGCACCAGGCCGAAGGACCGGCGGCAGAAGATCGCGATGGCGGCCGCCGAGGCCTTCTCCGAGCGCGGCTACCACCAGGTGAGCATGGGCGACGTCGCCGCGGCCGTGGGCATCTCGGCGCCGGCGCTCTACCGCCACTTCCCCAACAAGTACGCCCTCTTCGTCGACGCCGCCGAACGCCTCGCGCACGGGCTCCTCGATGCGACCGAGGGCATCGACGCGGCACCCGGCGCGGGCGGGGCATCCGACCCCGACCACCCCGACCACCGCGGGCACGCGACGCAGGCGACCGACGCGAGCGACGCCGCGCGCGCCCGCTTCGACGAGATCGTCGCGGCGGTCACGGCGGTCACCATCGAGAACCGCCGCACCGGCGGCCTGTACCGCTGGGAGGGGCGCTACCTCGAGCCCGACGACCGATCCCGCATCCGCGACGACTTCGTCGAGCTCACCGCCCGCGTCGCCCGGGCGCTCGAGCCCATGCGCCGCGCCGAGGGGCGGCCCGTCGCGCACGACGACGGCATGCTGCTCGCCGCGGGCGTGCTGAGCGTCGTCGCGAGCATCACCGCCCACCACACGAGCCTTCCCCGGCGACCGCTCGCCGAGCTGCTGCTGACCGCCTCGCACGACGTCGCCGAGACCGTGCTGCCCGCGCGCGTCGACGCCCCCGCCGCCGACCCGGCCGGGCTGCCGAGCACCTCGAAGCGCGAGCTCATCGTCCGCGAGGCGCTCGTGCTCTTCCACCGCCGCGGCTACCACGACACCGGCATCGAAGACCTGAGCGCCGCCGTCGGCCTCACGACCTCCGGCTTCTACCGGCACTTCGCGAGCAAGTCCGACCTGCTGCTCGAGGCGTGCCTTCGTGCGAGCGAGCGCCTCGTCGCCACCACCGCCGACGCCCTCGGGCGCTCCGACTCCCCCGCGATCGGGCTCGACCGGCTCGTCGACGCGTACGTCGCCCACAGCTTCACGAACCACGATCTGATGAGCGTGTACTTCTCCGACGCCGGAGCGCTGCCGCTCGCCGAGCAGGAGCGGCTGCGCACGCTGCAGCGCAACCACGTCGACGAGTGGACGGCCCTGCTGCGGGCGGTGCGCCCCGAGCTCTCGGCCGCGGAGGCGCGGTTCCGCGTGCACGCAGGGCTCAACGTGGTCGTCGACATCGGGCGGCTGCTGCACTTCGCGCCGTCGGAGTCGAACCGGGCGGTCGTGTCGGCCCTCGTGCGCTCGGCCCTCGGGGTCGGCCCGACGTACGGACCGACCCCGAGCGCCTGACCGCGCGCCCGCCCCCGGCCGCGGCTCAGCGCTTGCCGCGCCGCCCGTGCATCATGTGCAGCATCCGCTCGGCGAGGTGCATGTCCTTCGCGGAGCGCTCCATGGTGAGCAGGTCGAGCATCGGCTTCATGGTCTGCACCGCGACCGACTTCACCACGCTGAACTCGCGCAGGCCGTCGGCGCCGTGGATGCGCCCGAAGCCCGATTCGCCGCGGCCGCCGAAGGGCAGTCCCGGGATGCCGGCGAAGCCGAGCACCGAGTTGACCGTCACCGCGCCGGCGCGGAGCCGCTCGGCGAGCGCGCGGCCCTTGCGCAGGTCCTTCGTGAAGATCGAGGCGCCGAGGCCGTAGTCGGTGGCGTTCGCGCGGGCGACCGCCTCGTCGAGATCGCGCACGGGGTTCACGACGAGCACGGGCCCGAAGGTCTCCTCGGTGACGACGGCGCAGTCCTCGGGGACGTCGCGCAGCACGATCGGCTGCACGTAGCCGCCCGCGATCGACTCGCGTCCGCCGACGACCGCGACCGCGCCGCGATCGAGCGCCTCGCCGACGTGCCGGGCCACGATCTCGGACTGGCGCGCGAGGGTCATCGGTCCGTAGCTGTCGGATGCCTCGGGCCCGGGGTGCAGCTTCGCGACCGCCGCGACGAGCTTCGCGACGAAGGCCTCGGCGACCCCCTCCTCGACGTAGACGCGCTCGACGCCGGCGCAGGTCTGGCCGGCGTTGCCCATGCCGCCGAACACGGCGAACCCGGCCGCGGCGTCGAGGTCGGCGTCGGCTGCGACGATCATCGCGTCCTTGCCGCCGCCCTCGATCACGACGGGGGTGAGCCGTTCGGCGGCGGCGGCCATCACGCGCTTGGCCGTCGCGGCCGAGCCCGTGAACGCGAGCTTGTCGACGCCCGCGGCGACGAGCGCGGCGCCGGTCGTCGCGCCGTCGCCGACGACGACGCCGAAGACGGCGTGGCCGGGCACCGCCCGGTTCCAGGCCGCCTCGATCCACTTGGCGGTCGCCGGTGCGAGCTCGCTCGGCTTGAAGACGATGGCGTTGCCCGCGGCGAGCGCGTACGAGATCGACCCCATCGGCGTGTAGAACGGGTAGTTCCACGGGCCGATCACGCCGACCACGCCGTAGGGCTCGTATCCGACGCTGGCCGACTGGTTGTAGCTCGCGAGCCCCGAGGCCACCTTGCGCCGCGAGAGCACCTTGCCGGCGCGCTTCGAGGCCCAGTCGAGGTGGGTGAGCGTGAGCACGACCTCGAGCAGCGCGTCGCCCTCGGGCTTTCCGGTCTCCTGGGAGATGACCGCGGCGAGCTCGCGCGCGCCCTCGGCGATCTCGGTCTTCCACGCCTGCAGGTGCTTGCGGCGACCGGCGAAGCCCTGGGCGCGCCACCACTCGGCGGCGCCCCGTGCTGCGGCGATCGCGGCGTCGACCTGCGCCGGGCCGTCGATGGGCCAGCTGCCGACCGGCGACCCGTCGCGGGGGTCGGTCGAGACGAGTTGCGAATCCGTGTGGTCGTCGGCGATGAGCGTCATGGCCGTCCCTTCCTCGTTGAATGAACTGGAGCCTGAAGTGAATGCGGGTTCACTCTAGGGTCTGGTGCGATCCGCCACAAGGGACGGCCTTCAGCCGGCCGTCGCGAGCTCATCGGCGAGGGCGAGCAGCTGGGGAACGCCGTGCTCGAGGCGGGGCGCGAAGACGGTGTCGTCGGGCCGCTCGCCCGCGAGCCAGCGGGTGTAGATCGCCTCGCTGAACACCGCCGACTTCCAGAGCGCGAGCGACTGGTACCAGCGGATCGCGTCGAGGTCGGCGCCGGTCAGCTCGGCGTACCGCGCGGCCAGGCCGGCACGGTCGGGGAAACCGTCGAGGCGGGTGACGGGCGAGAGCTCCATGGTGGTGCCGGGCGATCCCGGTTCGCTCCACGTGGCGGTGAAGTAGCCGACGTCGGCGAGCGGGTCGCCGAGGGTCGCCATCTCCCAGTCGAGCACCGCCGACACCTCGGGCCGGGCGCCGGGCGCGAACATGAGGTTGCCGAGCCGGAAGTCGCCGTGCACGACGGCCGCGCGCGGGGTCGGCGGCACCCGCTCGGCGAGCCGCCGGGCCACGCCGTCGACCTCGGGGAGACGTCGGCGCGACACCTGCTCCCACAGCCCGCCGAAGCGGGCCAGCTGCCGCTCGAGGTAGCCGTCGGGCCGGCCGAGCCCGGCGAGCGGCCCGCTCGCGACGTCGATCGCGTGCAGTCGTGCGAGCGCCTCGACCGCCGCCTCGGCGACGGCCCGGCGCGGCGCGGGCTCGTCGAACCGCGCCGGCAGCGTCTCGGTGATCACGTCGCCCCGGAGGTACTCCATGACGTAGAAGGGCACCCCGAGCAGCCGCTCGTCGTCGCACACCGCGAGGATCCGCGGCACCGGGAAGTCCGCGTCGCGGAGCATCCCCTGCACCCGCGCCTCGCGCAGCATGTCGTGCGCCGATCTCGGCAGCGGAGGTCGCGGCCCGCGCCGCAGCACGAGCTCGGTCTCGCCGCGGCGCAGCAGGAAGGTCGCGTTCGACTGCCCCTCGCCGACGCGCGACCAGGCGATCGGCCCCTCGCCGAGGCGCTGCTCGTCGAGGTAGCGGGCGACGCGGTCGAGCACGAGCAGCGGCGGCGCGGCGAGCGCGGATGCCTCGGCGTCGGTCGCGACGACGTCGCGCCCGTCGGGTTCGTGGCGCAGCGTCATCGGGCGGTCCTCTCGTCGGGCCGGGCGGCGGGGTCGGGGCGGGCGTCAGAGCCGGCGCGGGCGGCGGGCTCGGTACGGGCCGCGGGATCGGGTGCGGCCGCGGGGCGGGGCGCAGCCGTGGCATCCCACCGCGCGATCGCCTCGTCGAGGGAGCCCTCGAGGCGCGGCGGGAACACGGGCGTCGCGGCACCCGAGCGGTCGAGGCGCGGCGCGGGCGCCGGCGCCTCGTGCCCGCCCCACGATCCGGTCCAGCCGCGTGCGACGAGGTGCGGATGCCCCGCGGCCTCGCCGAGATCGAGCACCGGCGTGACGCACGCGTCGGTGCCGTCGAAGTGCGCGGCCCACTCGTCGCGGCTCCGGCGCGCGAAGGCGGCGGTGAGCGCCGACCTCAGCGCGGGCCAGTTCGCGCGATCCTGCCGTTCGCGCTCGTCGAGTCTCGCGGCGGCCGGATCGAGTGCGTCGCCGAGCCCGTCGACGAGCGCCGAGTAGAAGGCGGGCTCGAGGGCGGCGACCGCGACGTGGCGCCCGTCGGCGCACGCGTAGACGTCGTAGAACGGCGCGCCGCCGTCGATGAGGTTGGCCGCGCGCTCGTCGCGCCACGCGCCCGCGCCGAGCATCGCCCGGTGCACGTGCCCGAGCTGCCCGACGCCGTCGACCATCGCGGCGTCGACGACCTGCCCGCGCCCCGAGACCCCCCGTTCGACGAGCGCGGCGAGCACGCCCGCGACGAGGAACATCGCGCCGCCGCCGTAGTCTGCGACGAGGTTGAGCGGAACCGACGGCCGATCGGCCTGGCCGATGGCGTGCAGCATGCCGGTGATCGAGAGGTAGTTGAGGTCGTGCCCGACCCGCCCGGCCCAGGGCCCCTCCTGGCCCCAGCCCGTCATGCGCCCGTAGACGAGGCGCGGGTTGCGGGCGGCGAGCTCCTCGGGGCCGAGGCCGAGCCGCTCCATGACGCCCGGGCGGAACCCCTCGACGAGCACGTCGGCGCGGTCGACGATCGCGCGCACCCGATCGCGCGCGCCCTCGTCCTTGAGGTCGGCGGCGACGATCGTGCGGGAGCGCAGCGTGGTGTCGAACGGATCGATCGCGGGCGCGCCGCCGCCGGGCGACGGGCGGTCGATCCGCACGACGTCGGCGCCGAGGTCGGCGAGCAGCATCGCGGCGAAGGGGGCCGGGCCGAGCCCGGCGAACTCGACGACGCGGATGCCGCGGAGCGGGCCCCGCGCGCCGGACTCGGCCGTGGGGTCGGTCGCGTGGTCGGTCGGGCCGACGGCGCACGCGCTCGCCTCGCCCGGCTCGGCCGTTCGGATGTCGGCATTCACGCGCTGACCACTCCCTCGGGATCAGGCCGGAGGCATCCACCGGCACGCCGCAATTCTGGCGACGTTCGCAAAAACCGTCAAGGCTGACTTTTATCGCCCGGTGTCGCGACGACGCGACGGACCCGTCACTCGCCGAGCAGCTGCGCGCGGGCGAGCCGGCGCCAGAGCACGAGATTCGGCTCGCTCGCCGCGTCGGCGTCCGTGATCGCGTACGTCATCGCGGTGCCGCGCATGCTCGTGACGAGGAGCTCCATGAGCGGGGCGAACTCGGCCCGCGCGGCCAGTTCGTCGCCGAAGAGCCGGCGCTGCGTGTCGAGCAGGATGCCGCCCATCCGACGTTCGGTCGGCAGGAGGGCGGCACGGAGCGCCTCGTCGTGCCGCGCCGCGAGCCACAGCTCGAGCGAGGCGAGGAACTCGGGCTGCCCGTTCGACGCCCACATCGCCGTGATCGCGGCGTCGATGCGGGCGCCGGGCTCGTCAGGCAGCTCGAGCTCGCCGAGCTGCGCGCCGAGCCTCGTGGCCGCGAGGTGATGCACGGCCGCGACGAAGAGCTCGTCGCGCGAGGGGAAGTGGTGCAGCAGCCGACCTCGCGAGACCCCGGCGCGCTCCTGCACCCGCACGGTGGTCGCCGCGGCGTAGCCCTCCTCGGCGAGCACGCGCACGGCGGCATCGAGGATCGCGGCCCGGGTGCGGAGCCCGCGCTCCTGCACGGGGCGGCGCGGCCCGGCGGGCTCCCCGGTCATGCGGCCTCCTCGGTGGGCGGGTGCGCGCCGGCGGACACGGCGCGGGCCGGCGTGCACCGGCGTGTGGGCCAGACGCTACCAGCCGCAGCCCGCCGGTCAGTCGGAACCGACCGGGGGTTCCGCGAGTTCGATCCAGGCCAGTGTGCGGTCGACGGCCTCGGCGGGGTCTCCCTCGCCCCCCGCCTCGACCCAGCTCGTGAGCGCGGCGAACGTCGCCGCCTGCATGGCCGCGGCGAGCGCGCGGCAGGTGCCCGCCGAGGCGCCGGGCAGCCGGCTCCCGAGGAAGGCGGCGAGCCGGCCGGTCCAGGCGCGGTCGGCGGCCGCCGCGGTGGCGGCGAGCTCGGGCTCGCTCGCGATCAGGCGGAACCAGGCGGCGGCGCTGCGCCGCACGTGCGGGTCGTGCGAGACCGAGGCGACGATCGCGCGGCGCACCGCTTCGCCGACCGGCGTGCCCGGGCTCATCTCGGCGATCGATCGCGCGAGCCGGTCGTTCGCCGACTCGACCTCGGCCCACGCGATGCGATCGCGGGTGCCGAAGTGCCGCATGAGGGTTCGCGTGCTCACCCCGGTGGCGTCGGCGAGCTCCTTCCAGCCGGTCGCCGCGTAGCCGCGCTCGGACCAGAGGGCGAACGCCGCTTCGGCGACCGCGTCGCCGTCGACGATGGTCGGGCGTCCGCGGCCTCGCGCGGGGGCATCACCGTTCGACAAGGGTTCCACAGCCGCCTCCGAGTATTTTGACGTAGTGTGTCAAATATAGTCTTCGCTCCTCGAATCGGAAGGAAACACACCATGACCCGCAAGTACGTCGTCACCGGCTCCGCCTCGGGCATCGGCGCCGCGACGAAGCGCGCGCTCCTCGAGCAGGGCGCGACCGTGATCGGCGTCGACCTCCGCGACGCCGACGTCGAGGCCGACCTGTCGACCGCCGAGGGGCGCGAGGCGGCGGTCGCACGCGTGCTCGAGCTCTCCGGCGGCGTCGTCGACGGGGTCATCGCCTGCGCCGGCATCGCGGCGCCCGCCCCGATCACGGTCTCGGTCAACTTCTTCGGCGTCACCGCCGTGCTCGAGGGGCTGCTGCCGGCGCTGCGCGCCTCCTCGGCTCCGCGCGCCGCCGTCGTCTCGTCGATGGCCTCGCTGCAGCCCGTCGCACCCGCGATCGTCGACGCCGCGCTCGCGGGCGACGAGCCCGGCGCACTCGCCGCCGCCGCCGCGCTCGCCGAGCAGGGCCCCGAGCTCGGGTACCTCTCGTACCCGTCGTCGAAGCGCGCGCTGTCGCGCTGGGTGCGCCGCGAGTCGATCACCGAGGCCTGGGCGGGCGCGGGCATCCCGCTCAACGCGGTCGGCCCCGGCACGGTCATCACCCCGATGACCGCGGGCCTGCGCGACAACCCCGAGGGCCTCGCCATGGTCGACGCGGCCGTGCCGATGCCGCTCAACTACCACCAGCCGGCCGAGTCGATCGCGAACCTGCTCGTCTGGCTCACGAGCGAGCAGAACACGCACATGGCCGGGCAGACGATCTACTGCGACGGCGGCGCCGACGCCACGCTGCGGGGCGACGACATCTGGTCGTGGAACGACCCCGCGATCACCGCGTAACGCTCCCACGCGAACAAACCGGGCCCGGCACCTCCTCATGGGGTGTCGGGCCCGTCGCGCGCACCCGACACGACCCCCTGGGGCGGTGTCGACCCCCCGCCTCGACCGGTTACCCCTGCACCGGCTCGATGTCGGCGACGCGCATCGTCGCTCCCGCACGGGCGGCGAACGCCGTCGCCGTCGCCGCGATCGTGCGCTGCATGACCTCCACCGCCGCGGTCGGTGCGACGCCCACCGGGCGCGCGAGGCTGATCGTGCGGGCGAGCCCGGCGGCGTCGAGCCGTGCCGAGCGCAGGCCCGGGCGGTCGATGAGCACCATCGCCGGCACGATCGCGACCCCGAGCCCGCGCTCGACGAACCGCAGCACCGCGTCCATCTCGGCGCCCTCGAGCACGACCTCGGGCGTCAGCCCGGCCGCGGCGAAGGCGGCATCCGTCGCCGCGCGGAGGTCGTAGCTCGAGCTGAACACGATCTGCGGCAGCGCGGCGACCTCTCCCAGCCCGATCCGATCCCCCGTCGTGATGGGCGGTGCCCCGGCCGACGAGATCACGACCAGCTCCTCGACGAGCAGGGGCGCCACGGTGAATCGCTCGGCCGAGGAGGCATCCGTCGTGGTGATGAGGGCGAGGTCGAGCTCGCCGCCGGCGAGCTCGTCGAGGAGGCGGCGCGATCCCTGCTCCGAGAGGTGCAGCTCGATGCCGGGATGCTCCGCGTGGAACGCGCTCAGCACCTCGGCGACGAGGCTGATGCAGAGGGTCGGGGTGGCGCCGAGGCGCACCCGGCCCCGCTCGAGGCCGGCGAGCTCGGCGAGCTCGCGTCGGACCGACTCGGCGTCGGCGAGCATGCGGCGAGCGAGCGGCAGCAGCGACTCGCCCGCGACGGTCAGCGTGCTGCCGCCGCGCGCGCGATGGAAGAGCTCAGCGCCGAGGTCCTGCTCGAGGGCGGCGATCTGGCGGCTGAGGGAGGGCTGCGCCAGGTAGAGCTCTTCGGCCGCCCGGGTGAAGTTGCCGAACCGGGCAACCTCGACGAAGCTGCGCAGCTGCTCGAGATTCATATCAATAGCCTATGCGCATCGTCGGTAGTTCGAAGATGCATTGGAGTAATCGAAAGCACGAACCTAGCGTGGAGCGCATGACCACTTCAGCCAGCCTTCCCGCCGAGCGGCAGATCTCCACCACCGTGCTCGTCATCGGCACGGGCGGCTCGGGGCTGCGTGCCGCCATCGAGCTCGCCGAAGCCGGCGTCGACGTGCTCGCGCTCGGCAAGCGCCCCAAGTCCGACGCTCACACCTCGCTCGCCGCCGGCGGCATCAACGCCGCCCTCGCCACCATGGACGCCGACGACAGCTGGCAGCAGCACGCCGCCGACACCCTGAAGGAGAGCTACCTGCTCGCCGACCCCCGCACGGTCGAGACGGTGACGAAGGGCGCCGCCCAGGGCATCGACGACCTCGAGCGCTACGGCATGCCCTTCGCCCGCGAGGCCGACGGCCGCATCTCGCAGCGCTTCTTCGGCGCGCACACCTACCGCCGCACCGCCTTCGCGGGCGACTACACCGGACTCGAGATCCAGCGCACGCTCGTCAACCGCGCCGCGCAGCTCGACATCCCGATCCTCGACACCGTCTACGTCACCCGCATCCTCGTGAACGACGACGGCGCGGTGTTCGGCGCCTACGGCTTCGACCTCGACGACGGCACGCGCTACCTCATCCACGCCGACGCCGTCATCCTCGCCGCCGGCGGCCACAACCGCATCTGGCGTCGCACCTCCTCGCGCCGCGACGAGAACACCGGCGACTCGTGGCGCCTGGCCGTCGAGGCGGGCGGTCGCGTACGCGACCCCGAGCTCGTGCAGTTCCACCCCTCGGGCATCATCGAGCCCGAGAACGCCGCCGGCACCCTCATCTCCGAGGCGGCGCGCGGCGAGGGCGGCATCCTCACCAACGGCCTCGGCGAGCGATTCATGCACGAGTACGACCCCGAGCGGCTCGAGCTCTCGACGCGCGACCGCGTCGCCCTCGCCTGCTACACCGAGATCAAGGAGGGGCGCGGCACCCCCAACGGCGGTGTCTGGCTGGATGTCTCGCACCTCCCCCGCGAGACGATCATGCAGCGCCTCCCCCGCGTCTACCAGACCATGCTCGAGCTGCAGATGCTCGACATCACAAGGCAGCCGATCGAGATCGCGCCGACCGCGCACTACTCGATGGGCGGCGTCTGGGTGCGCCCCGACGACCACGGCACCGACGTGCCCGGGCTCTACGCCATCGGCGAGGCATCCAGCGGGCTGCACGGCGCGAACCGGCTGGGCGGCAACTCGCTCATCGAGCTGCTGGTCTTCGGGCGCATCGTCGGCCGCGCGGCCGCGGCCTACTCCGCGTCGCTCGACGCGCAGCGCCGCTCGGCCGCCGCGGTGCAGACCGCGCGCGACGAGATCGCCGCGCTGCTCGGAACCGACGGCACCGAGAACGTTCGCGCCCTCCAGCGCGCCATCCGCAACACGATGACCGAGCACGCCGGCGTCGTGCGCGACGAGCAGGGCCTCCTGACGGGGCTCGCCGAGCTCGACGCGATCGAGGCGCGCATGGGCGACCTCGGCGTGCACCCCGACATCGCCGGCTACCAGGACCTCGCGCACGCCTTCGACCTCAAGTCGGCCGCGCTCGCGGCCCGCGCGACGCTCGAGGCGGCGCTCGAACGTCGCGAGACCCGCGGCTGCCACAACCGCAGCGACTACCCCTCGATCGACGAGTCGCTGCAGGTGAACCTCGTCTGGTCGCCCGCGACGGGGGTGACGCGCGAGTCGATCCCGCCGATCCCCGAGGAGATCGCGGCGCTCATGCGCGAGGTGTCGACGGTGGGCAAGCTCGTCGAGTAGCGACCGCGGTCGGCCGCCGCCGCGAGCTAGTTCGCGGCGGCGGCGGCCGCGAAGAGCGGCGCCACCACGAGGAGCGAGTCGGCCCGGTCGAGCAGCCCGCCGAATCCCGGGAGCCACGCGCCCGCGTCCTTGACTCCGGCGTGCCGTTTCACCATCGAGGCGATGATGTCGCCGAGCGGGGCGCCGATCGCTGCGGCGAGCAGCAGCACCCAGCTGAACTCCCGGGTGACGGCCAGGACTCCGGCCGCGGCGAGCGCGCCGCCCAGCAGTCCGGCGATCGTCTTGTTCGGCGACACCGCGAAGGGGCGCAGCCGCGCCCCGGGCAGCCGACCGAGGCTCTTCCCGACAGCCCAGCTGGCCACGTCGGTGACCGCGACGGTCAGGATCAGGAGCGTCAGCTCCTCGTGGATGATCACGAGCTGCGCCGGCGCCCACACCAGCCACAGCATCCCGAAGGCCGCGGCGGTGGCGCGCGGGAGCGCGGCCTCGGGGTCCTGGCTGAGCACGGGAAGCACCGCCGCAGCCAGCAGCGCGAACGGCAGCCACGCACCGACGGCGGCGGGGTTCACCGCCGCCAGCACCGGGGCGCTGACGCCGGCGGCGATCAGGACCCAGCGGTCGGCGGTGCTGAGGCCTGCCAGCCGCACGTACTCGACGATGCACACCACGCTGACCGCGATCGCCACGACGACCGCGCCGGCGACCCCGATCGCCTCGGCGACGCCGACGATCACCCCGATGACCGCCCACGTCAGCCACCTGCTGCGGATGGTCGGGTTGCCGAAGGCCAGCACGGGCAGCGCGGTGGCCACGAGCAGGACGAGCCCGACGGTCGCAGGAGCGCTGAGTCCGAACCAGCTCATGCGTCGACCGTTCGGAGGGCGCGCCGCGCCGCTCGGACCCGGATCGCGGCCGTCACCGTCGAGCCGACGACGATCACCGCCGAGCCGACGACGATCACCGCGTCGACGGGCACCCAGATGAACGCGAGCGACATGAGGAACACGACGAGCGTGCGTTCGGTTTTGCCGAGCGGTCCGCCGTTGAGCCGCGGTGCACCGGCGGCCGCGGCGGCGAGCGAGACGAAGGTCGGCCACGACGCGGCGGTCATCGCCACGAGGGCGGCCGCGAGCGCCGGTGCGGCGCCCGTCTGCCAGGCGAGGATGCCGATCGCGGCCAGCGGCAGCAGGTCGGAGACGCGGTCGCCGATCTCGTTGAGGAGGAATCCGAACGGGCGGCTCACCCCTCTGTCCCGAGCCACGGCGCCGTCGAGATTCGCACCGGCGAGCCTCCCGACGAGTCCGACGAGCACCACCGGCCACCATCCGATGAGCAACCCGGCGGCGGCCACGGCGGCGAAGGCGACCCCGACGGCGGTGAAGGCGTCGGGCGACCACCCGCGCCGGACCGCGATGCCGACGAGTCCCTCGAGGCGCCGGGTGAACCACGGCTTCGCCGCGTACAGGCCGCGCATCACGACCACCACCGGATCACGAAGCCGAGGCCGAGGGGGAACAGCGCCAGGCACACGGCCTGCACGGCACCGAGGCACGGCTTCAGGTAACGCGAGAGCAGGCCGCCGACGATCCAGCCCATCCCCCCGACGATCGCGATCCGGCCGAGGCGCGGCAGCATCGCGGCGACGACGTCGGCGAAGTCCAGCCCCAGTTCACCCGCGCCGTGCGCGTAGACCTTCACGGGGATGCCGTTGAACATCTGGCTCGCGAACGCGCCCGCCGGATCGGTCGTGAGCTGGTCGAGGGCCGTCTCGTGCATGCGCGGCGTGGTCAACGGGGTCGGAACCGGCACGCCCTGCGAGACGAGCCACCAGGTGGCGAGGATGCCCGCGGCTGAGGCGATCGCGGTCGCCCCGATCATGAGCGGGCCGCGCCAGGAGCGCCCGACGGTGCAGACGAACAGCAGGAGCGGCAGCTCCGCGACGAGCGGCCAGACGATGCCCTCCGCGAATGCCCACGCGGTGACGAGGGCCATGCCCGTCGCGGCGAACGCCATGCGGCGGATCCTGGCCCACGCCCGGCCGGGGCGCTGGCGGGCGGGCTCCCGGATGAGCTCGTCGATGACGCCGAGCGCCGCTGCCGCGGACTGCTCGGCACGCCCCGACTCGACCGTGAACGGTTCGCCCCACCGCACTTCGACGGGCCGGCGTCGGATGAGCCGTCGCTCGGCCGGGAGGAGATCACCGGTGCCGACGAGGCCCACGGGCAGGACGGTCGCGCGCGACGCGGCCGCGAGCTCGAACGCGCCGCGCTTGAAGCCGGCGAGCTCCGGCGTGCGACGGCGACTGCCCTCGGGGAACACGACGAACACGACGCCCGCGGCGACGGCCGGCGCTGCGGCCAGCAGGTCCGCCATCCCCCGGCGATCGCGCCGGATCGGCCAGATGCCGACCAGCCATCTCGCGATGAGCCGGTTTCGCGTGCTGCCGAACCAGTAGTCGGCCGCGGCGACGAACGTGACCGGCCTGCTCCGGCCGAGGGTCGCGAGCAGCACGGCGGTGTCGGCGTGGGAGGAGTGGTTGGCGACCACGACCAGCGGGCCGGCCGGAAGGGGCGGCCGCTGCGCGAGCGGGATCTGGTCGGAGCGGCGCCCGGCCGGGATCGTCGTGACGCCGTCGGTGACGATCGAGAGGATCAGGCCCCAGAGCTTCGAGCGCCAGTACGACACGAAGCCGAGCCGGCGCACCCGTCTCGTGGTGGGCGGTGCTGGAAGCCGGAGGGACGCGGTGTCGAGCACGGTCCGGCTCCCGTCATCCTCGGCGCTCGCGAGCCCGGCCGATGCCGATGATGGCGACGCCGAGCAGCACGAACGCGGCCAGGATGCCGGCGATGTAGCCGAGGGCCGAGCCGTACCCGGCGATGTGCGGGTCGAGGAAGCCGTAGGGGTACCACCACGCCGCGCTGCCGTCCGGGTTGGCCACGCGCTCCCCGCGGACCATCGTGTAGACGGCCCACCCGAGCGGGTAGCTGACGATGACGGCGAGCGACCACCACGGCAGCGCCCGGCGCCGACTGGCGAACAGCAGGTCGATCACGAATGCGATCGGCAGCACCACGTGCAGCGTCTCGGTGGCCCACTGGTCCATGAACGAGACCCAGCCGGGGTCGGTGGCGGCGATCGGCGCCGGGTCGCCGCGCAGCAGCACGTTGAACACGATGCCGAGCAGGATGACCGGTCCGGTGACTGCGGCGAGCGCGAGCGCGATGCCGATCGGCTCGCGCGAGGGCGCGGGGTGCCGCAGGCTCCACCGGGCCGCGATCGCGAGCACGACGACGCTGAGGATCGACGACACGATCGTGAACAGGCTGAAGTAGTTCGCCAGCACGTCACTGCGATCCTCGCCGGTGCGCATCGCACGGTCGATGTTGACCAGGAGCCCGGCGATGACGCCCGAGCTCGCGATGCCGGCGACGGCGATCCTGAACCATACCCAACGCATGAGACCCCCCACGGTTCGATGCAGCTGTATCCGATTGAGGACGTTGTAGCCCTCTCGCCGGCCGGCCGCACCAACCTTGGCGGCAAAGTTGAGGATTTCTTGATTAAGTCGCCCCGCGATTGTGCGAGAGCTCCAAGGTCGTCCCCCTGTCGGGGGACCGTCAGACCATCACTCGCCCGACCGCACCGCCCGCTCGATCAGCACCCGCACCTCGGGAACGAGTTCGTCGACCGGCCCCTCGACGGGCAGGCCCGGTGCCACCAACGTGATCGGCAGCGCCGCGACCGGTGACGATGCGGCGCCGAGCTCGCGCCGTCATCCCGAGATCTGCTCCGCTGAGGCGACGTAGACGACCCGGCCGAGGCCGACCCAGGCGTGCGCCGCCGAGCACATCGGGCAGTGCTCGCCCGAGGTGTAGACGGTCGCCGCCGCCCGCTCGTCGGCGCTGAGGTTCGTCGCGGCCCACCGGGCGATCTCGAACTCGGGATGCCGCGTCGCATCGCCCGTGCTCTCCTCGCGGTTGCGGTCGGCGAAGCGCTCGCGACCGTCGGCGTCGACGAGCACCGAGCCGAACGGGCCGTCGCCGCCCGCGAGCGCCTCCTCGGCGAGCGCGACCGCACGGCGGAGATGGACGAGATCGGCATCGGAGATCGTCATGGAACCAAGTCTGGCGCGGAGTGGCACCGATGGCGAGCGGCCCCCTCGCCCGACCGCGCGCGCTCGCCTAGGCTGTCGGCGTGAGCCGAGCGCTGGACGAGGGGCCGTTCTTCCACGGCACGAAAGCCGAGCTGCGGAGCGGCGACCTGCTGACGGCGGGCTTCCGGTCGAACTACCGCCCCGACGTCGTGATGAACCACATCTACTTCACCGCCCTGCGCGACGGGGCCGGCCTCGCCGCCGAGCTCGCGGCCGGCGACGGCGACCCGCGCGTCTACCTCGTCGAGCCGACCGGGCCGTTCGAGGACGACCCGAACGTGACCGACAAGAAGTTCCCGGGCAACCCCACCCGCTCCTACCGCAGCGCCTCCCCGCTGCGGGTGCTCGGCGAGGTCGCCGAGTGGACGCGGCTCACGCCCGAGGCGCTGCAGGAGTGGCGGGAGCGGCTGGCCGCGCTCCGCGCCGACGAACGGGGCGAGATCATCAACTGATCCCGGCGTCGCACGTCCCGCGCACTCGATAGCCTGTGCAGGCGACGAGCGCGCGACGATCCTGCCGCCTCGACCATTCGCACCGCCCCCACCTCGAGGAGTTCCACGTGACCATCCAGCGCATCCAGCCCGGCCCCCGCATGAGCCAGGCCGTCGTCCACGGCGACACCGTCTACCTCGCCGGCCAGGTGGCCGAGGGCGCGACGGTCGTCGAGCAGAGCCGCGCCGCCCTCCAGCGCGTCGACGAGCTGCTCGCGAGCGTCGGCAGCGACAAGTCGAAGCTGCTCAGCGTGACGATCTACCTCGCCGACATCGCGAGCTTCGCCGACATGAACTCGGTCTGGGACGCGTGGGTCGACGGCGACAACGCTCCCGCGCGCGCCACCGTCGAGGCGAAGCTCGCCACCCCCGACTACTTCGTCGAGTTCGCGGTCACGGCCGCGATCTGATCCGGTCGGCCCTCCACCGATGGGCCGGATGCCGCAGCCCACGCCATCGCGTGCGGGCGAGGCATCCGGCCCGTCGCGTGTCACCTTGACGCGACCGAAACCCGCACGGAAGTATGACCGGATGCCGCTTTTCGACCACCTCGGGCTCAGCGTCGACGACCTGCCCCGCTCGATCGCCCAGTTCGACCCCGTGATGCAGGCGCTCGGCTGCACCCGGCAGGACGCCGACAACGGAGTCTCGTGGTACCTGGGCGAGGAGGAGCTGATCCTGTTCCCGGCACGCGACGGATCGGGCCCGCACCGCCACGGCCGGGTCGGCTGGCAGCATCTCGCGTTCCCGGTCGCCTCGCGCGACGAAGTCGACCGCCTGCACGCCATCGCCGTCGACGCCGGGTGGACGGCCGTGCGCGACCCGAAGCCGTACCCGCGCTTCAACGAGCGCTACTACGCGTCGTTCGTCGAGGACGACAACGGCATCCGCTTCGAGTTCATGCACAACCCGCCGAAGGAGTCGGTCGCGGGCTGAGGGCCCGGGCGGCTCAGGCGGGCGTGCGCCGCGTGTGCACCATCCGCCAGTTGACGGGCGCCCAACTGGCGCCGTCGTCGAACGAGAAGTCCTGCTCCCAGACGGGGTGCGGACCGTCGGTGTCGAGCCAGCGGAATCGGGCGAGGAAGTGGACGCCCCGGTACTCGGCCGGGCCGATGAACGTGCCGATGCCGTCGTCGAAGCGGCCGCGCACCGGGTCGTCGAGCACCCCCGGTCGCGAGGCCGACGCCCACCAGATCGCCCACTCGTCGGTCTCGGGCACGTAGAGGCGCAACGAGTAGCCGTCGAAGGCGGTGCCGTCGGCCAGCGTGCCACGAGTCTGGTCGGCCGTGCCGAGTCCGCCGAGGATGCTCTCGACCTCGGCGACCGAGTCGAACTCGACCCAGGTGTCGCAGGCCGGATCGAGCGCGTCGGTCAGCCGCCGGTGGCGCACCGTCCAACTGCCGAGGAGGAAGTCGAAGTCCGTCGAGGTCATGGCCGTACGGTATCGAGTGCCGCCGACACCCGGCATCGTCATCGTGCCGCCGCCTGCGCTACGTTCGTCGATGTAGACGCCGTCGACACCCGCGCTCGAGCGACCCCAGCAGCCACCCGATGGGGTCTCCTGCATGCCTTCGTCGGCGTCGGGATCTTCGTCGCGTGCAACTTCCTCCCGGCCCTCATCCCCGCCGAGTCGTGGAACTACCCGGTCTGGCTGGCGTCCGCGCTCGCCATGCCGGTGCTCGTCACCGGATGGATCGTCTCCGTGTCCCGGAGGTGGGGCACCGGCAACCTCATCCGCGACTACGGGCTGAGCTTCCGCTGGATCGACCTGCTCGGCATCCCGGTCGCCTTCGCGGCGATCTGGTATCTCGAGCCGGTCGTCGTGTTCACCGCCCTGCTGATCTTCGGCGACCCCGGCGGTCTCGAGACGAACGTGGTCGTCTCCCCCGAGCCGATGGTGTGGCTGCCCGAGCTCGTCCTGGCGGTGGTCGCTGCCCCGTTCATCGAGGAGGTCGTGTTCCGCGGCATGCTGCAGCCCTCCCTGAAGCGATGGTTCGACGGCGAGTGGCCCGACCCCGACCGCAGCGTGCGGGCGACGAACGGCGCGGTCCTCATCACGGCGGTGATCTTCTGCTCGCTCCATCTCCCGCAGATCATCGGCGGCGTCAACGGGGTGAGCCTCGCCGCGTCCACCTTCTTCGCCGGCATCGTCTTCGGAACGCTCGCGATGGCGACCCGCCGTACCGCCCCTTCGATCGTCGTGCACGCGGCATCGAACCTCGTCGCGACGGCCGGCGCGTACGGACTGCTGGGCTGACTCGACTCGGTCGCGATCGAGCGTGCGCTACGCGCCCGCCAGCGCCCTCGCGACTGCGCCGCGCAGCGCCGGCACCGTCTCGGCCTCGAACCACGGGTTGCGCTGCTGCCAGCCGATGTTGCGCGGAGACGGGTGCACGACGGGGAACGCCGCAGGACCGTAGTCGCGCCAGTGGCGGACGGTCTCGGTCAGCGTCGGCCGCCGGGCGGGCAGGTAGGCGCGCTGGGCGTGCGCCCCGACGAGCACGGTCAGCCGTACATCCGCGAGCTGCGAGAAGAGCAGCGGATGCCACGTGGCCGCGACGCCCCGCCGGGGCGGCAGGTCGCCCGACGCCGCCTTGCCCGGGAAGTAGAAGTCCATCGGCACGATCGCGAACGCGCTCGGGTCGTGGAAGGTCTCGCGGTCGACGCCGAGCCAGCGGACGAGGGTGTCGCCGCTCGCGTCGCTCCACGGGACGCCCGACTCCTGGGCCCGGCGACCGGGCGCCTGCCCGATGAGCAGGATGCGCGACTCGGACGCCGCGGCGAAGACCGGCTGCCGGCCGAGCGCCGTGAACTGCGCGTTCTCGGGATCGGCGGCGATCGCCTCGCGGATCCTCCGGATCTCATCGCTCATGATCGCTTCAGACTACGACCTCGACGGGGAGTGGGCTCGGTTCGTATTCTTCGCTTTCCGCCCGTGAACACGCGAGAACACGACCAGATTCGAAGCCAATTGTCTGCTTTGACAACCGATTCCGCACATTTCGAGTACTGTAAGTCGACCGCGCGAGCCCGCCGGTCGTGGCGGGGCGTCGACGGCGGCGCTCCGATTGGACACTTCACTGCGCGCCGAGCGATCGGCGCTCCGGGAGAGGATCGATGATGACCCGAACCGCCACTCCGTCGCACCCGACGCTGAAGCGGTCGCTCGGCCTGTGGGCGATCGTCGCCCTCGGCCTCGGCTACATGACCCCCATGACCGTGTTCGACACGTTCGGCTACGTCTCGGAGGAGAGCGGGGGCGTCGTGCCGCTCGCGTACGTCTTCGCGCTCGTCGTCATGATCTTCACCGCCATCAGCTACGGCCGCATGACCCGCGTCTACCCCTCGGCGGGTTCGGCGTACACCTACGCGTCGGAGACGATCCACCCGAACTTCGGCTGGATCGTCGGATGGACGGCGCTCCTCGACTACCTGCTGCTGCCGCTCGTCAACGCACTGCTCGTGCGCCAGTACCTCGAGTCGTTCTTCCCCGAGGTGTCGGGCTGGGTGTGGGTCATCGCCTACGTGGCCGTGATCACGCTGCTCAACCTGTGGAGCATCACCTCGACCTCGCGCGTGAACGCGACGCTGCTCATCTTCCAGGTCGTGCTCATCGGCGTCTTCATCGTGCTCGCCTGGGTCGCCCTGGCGCAGGGCGCCGGCGACGGCACGCCGTTCACCCTCGAGCCGTTCTGGAACGCGAACGTGCAGGTCATGGCGGTCGTGAGCGCCGCGACGATCGTGTGCTTCTCGTTCATCGGCTTCGACGCGATCACCATGTACACCGAGGAGGCGAAGGACGCGAGCGTCGTGCCCAAGGCGATCGTGCTCGCGCTGCTCTTCGGCGGCCTCATCTTCTTCACGGCCGGCTGGTTCGCGCAGGCGCTGTTCCCGACCGACGCGGGCTTCGAGGGCACCGCGCTCCCCGAGATCGCGTACTCGGTCGGCGGCATCATCTTCCAGATCTTCTTCGTCTCGGCGGCGGTCGCCGCGGCCGTCGCGTCGAGCCTCGCGTCGCACGCGAGCGTCTCGCGCATGATCTACGTGATGGGCCGCAACGGCACGGGGCCGATCTCGCGCTTCTTCTCGTACGTGCACCCGAAGTACCGCACGCCCGCGATCGCCGTGATCTTCGTCGGCGTCGTGTCGCTCGGTGCGGCGGTCGCCGACCTCGACTTCATCTTCACGCTCATCAACTTCGGTGCCCTCATCGCCTTCACGATCGTGAACGTGACCGTGATCCTGCACTTCGCGGTGCGCAACAAGCAGGTGAAGGGCTTCTCGCAGGTCTTCCGCAACATCGTGCTGCCGGCCATCGGCATCGCGCTGACGGTGCTGCTGTGGGTCAACCTCAACATCGACGCGATGATCTACGGTCTCATCTGGCTCGCGGTCGGCGTCGTGGTGCTGCTCTCGATCACCCGCTTCTTCACCCGCAACCTGCGGATGTCGTTCGAGGAGGACGAGGTCATCGCCGAGGGCGAGGAGGGCGAGGCCGCGCTCAATGCGGCCGATCGCGAGGTGCTCCACGTGGGCGAGGCGCTCCAGGACGGCCGGGCCGACGAACCCTCGACGGAGGCGGGCCCTCGCGCCTGACACGCCCGTGCACGAAGGGGTCCCGCCATCGGCGGGGCCCCTTCGCGGTCTCCGCGGCAGATGACAAGAATAACTCTTGACTTATATAAGTCATGATGCAAGTATGAGGTCGTGCACGCGCTCGATGTCCTCGGGGATCCGGTTCGACGCCGCATCCTCGAGCTGATCGCCGATGGCGAGTCGTCCGCCGGCGAGGTCGGCGGCGTGATCCAGGCCGAGTTCGGCATCTCGCAGCCGGCGGTCTCGCAGCACCTGCGCGTGCTGCGCGAATCGGGGTTCGTCACCGTGCGGCCCGAAGGCGCCCGACGGCTGTACGCCGTCGACCCCGCGCCGCTCGCGCAGGCCGACGCCTGGTTCGACGGCTTCCGCCGGTTCTGGTCGCCGAAGCTCGACGCCCTCGGCACCGAGCTCGCGCGCGGCCGGCTCGCGCAGCGCAAGGCCGCCGAGGCGGCACCGGTCGACGATCCCTCGCCCGAGGCATCCTCGTCGACGACGACATCGCCGCACCACGACGCCGGCACCGAAACCCACGACGAGTGAACGAAGGAGTACCGACATGGTCGACGTGAACGCCCAGCTCGACGCCGTCACCCGCAGCATCGAGACGAAGGAGGTCGACGGCGAGCGCACCTACGTGCAGCAGCTCACCCAGACCTACCCCTCCCCCATCGACGACGTCTGGGACGCGGTGACGAGCGCCGAACGGATCCCCCGCTGGTTCCTGCCGATCTCGGGCGACCTCCGCCTCGGCGGCCACTACCAGTTCGAGGGCAACGCCGGCGGCGAGATCCGCCGTTGCGAGCCGCCGCGCGACGGCGCGGCCGGCTACTCGGTCACGTGGGGCATGGGCTCCGGCGAACCGGCCATCGTGAGCGTGCGCCTCGTCGAGGTGGATGCCTCGCACACGCGGTTCGAGCTCGAGAACGTCGCCACGGCGGCGAGCCTGCCCGACGGGATGTGGGAGCAGTTCGGCCCCTCCGCGACCGGCATCGGCTGGGACCAGGGACTGCTCGGTCTCGCGCTGCACTTCAGCGGCGGGGACGACGGCATCGCACCCGAGGAAGCCGCCGCCTGGGTCGCGACCGACGAGGGCAAGTCGTTCATGCGTCGCTCGGCCGACGCGTGGGCCGCCGCGCACGAGCGCGACGGGGTCGCCGCCGACGCCGCGAAGGGGGCGGCCGACCGCACGTACGCAGCGTACACCGGGGAGGCGCCGGGGCCCGAGATGGACTGACGGCTCGTACGGCTCAGTCGCCCGACGCCCACGGGCGAGCGTCGCTTCCGACTTGTGCGGCAGCGGCCCGCGACGACCCGGACGGTCAGCGCGCGGCGCCGCTCGCCGCCTCCGCCGCCGGCGGCTCCGGCGGCACGATCGTGTGCGAGAAGGACGCCGCCGCCGCCGCGGCCTCGAACTGAGCCGAGTTGCGGCGCACGCGACGCGCGACGAGGAGCACGAGCCCGATGCCGAGCACGCACCAGATGCCCATCGAGATCGACGACCACGAGAACGCCTGCGCGAGGGCCGCCGAATCCGACGCACCGCCGGCGAGCTGGCGGGCGTTGACGCCGCTGTAGACCGACGCGACGATCGCCGTCATCACCGCCGCACCCACGTAGCGCGCCATGTTCGACACACCCGATGCAGCGCCGACCTCGCGCGGTTCGACGCTGGAGGTCGACAGCGACGAGCACGGACCGTTCTGGAGGCTCATGCCCGCGGCGACGCCGATGAGCGGCAGCACGAACATGCCGTACCCCCACGACTCGGTGACGAACGCGAGCACGGCGAACGAGGCCGACATGAGCACGAAGCCGAGCACGATCGTGACGCGAACGCCGATGCGACCCACGATCGGCGTGATGAGCGGTGAGAGCACCACGGCGGTGGCCGCGACCGGCAGCGTCGCGAGCCCCGTCTGGAAGGCGTCCATCTCGAGCGCGACGGGGTTCTGGAAGTAGAGGCTGACGACGTACATGATGCCGTTCACGGTGCCCGAGCCGAGCAGGATCGAGAGCGTCGCGCCGACGAGGACCGTGTTGCGCAGCAGCTTCAGGTCGAGCAGCGGTGCGGCGACGCGGCGTTCGACCAGTACGAACCCGATGGCTGCGCCGACGGTCACGGCGAAGCATCCGATCGTCTGCCAGGAGAGCCAGCCCCATGCGGTGCCGTTGGTGAGCGCGAAGATGAGGGGCGCCAGGGTGGCGGCGATGAGCACGGAGCCGACGACGTCGATCGAGCGCGGCTTCGACGGGTCGGAGGACTCCTGCACGCCCATCAGGGTGATCGGGATGCAGATCGCGGCGATGGCCGCGTCGATCCAGAACAGGCCCTGCCAGCCGAGCGTCGAGGCGAGCAGGCCGCCGACGAGCGGGCCCGCGGCCGCGCCGACCGCGGATGCCGCGCCCCACAGCGTGACCGCGCGCAGCTGCTCCTTGCCGGTGTTCGCCGCGGAGAGGAGGCTCATGCCGCAGGCGAGGATCGTCGCCCCGGCCGCACCCTGGATGCACCGCCCGGCGATGACCCCGATGCCCTCCTGCGAGAGGGCGATGAGCACGCACGAGGCGATGAAGAGCACCAGGCCCCAGAAGAAGATCCGTCGCCTGCCGAACACGTCGCCGAGCGACCCCGACGTGACGATCACCGCCGCACCCACGAGCGAGTAGCCCGTGACCGCCCATTGCAGCGTGTCGGTCGGCGTTCCCGTGTCGGCCGAGATCGCCGGGATCAGGATCGACACCGCCGACGTGTTCGCGTTGACCACCAGCGCCGACACGCACGTCGCGATCAGCGCGGCGAGCGCCGCGCGCTTGGCCGCAACCGTCGCGGCGGAGCCGGCGACCTCCACCGTTTCCCCCATGCGCTGTTCCTACCACCGGGCGGAGGATGCGGACAAGAGGCGCGCGATGCGCATTTTCGTGACGGCCGGATGCCGCGTGCATCCGCCCGTTGCATCGCCCGGGTCGCGCATTCGCGTCGGACGCGGAACGCGGAGAATGGGACGGTGACCGAACCCGCCGACTTCGTCGACCGCACCTTGCGGAACGAGGGCGACGAGTACCGTGCCGACGACGTGCGCGAGCGCCTCGGGCTCGACTCCTACGGGGCCTCGGTCGGCGCCGTGCGCGGCACGATCCGCGACCTGGGCAACCGGTACCGCGGGCTCGACCACGATGCGATCACGGCACTCGCCTCGGAGCTCTGGTCGGTGCCGGTCTTCGAGCGGCGCCTCGCCGCCGTCGTGCTGCTGCAGCGCAACGTGCGGATGCTCGGCAACGGCGACCTCACCCGCATCGAGGGGTTCCTCCGCGAGGCATCCGCCGACGCCCTCGTCGACCCGCTCATCGCCGATGTGCTGCGACCGCTCATCGGCGGGCTCGGCGGTGGCGCCCGCCGCCGCGCCGAGGGCGTGCTCGCCCGCTGGGCCGACGATCCGTCGCCCGCGCTGCGCCGAGCGGCTCGCGAGGGCCCGGGCGGGGCCTGACCGCTCCCGGCGATCCGACGCTCGCCCACGGCGGCGCGCGTGTGCCAGACTGCCTCGAACGGGGAGGGTCGCATGGGCGAGCAACCGACTGGCGACATGAAGCGGCGGCGCACGGCCGCCGGACTGGTTCCGATCGCGGGCTGGCTCCGCGGCTACGATCGTCGCTGGCTTCGCGGCGACCTGATCGCCGGGGTGACGGTCGCGGCGCTGATCGTGCCGAAGAACCTCGGCTACGCGGGCATCGCCGGAATCCCGCTGCAGAACGGGCTCTACGCCGCGGCGGCGGGCGCGCTCCTCTACGGGATCTTCGGCACGAGTCGCCAGATCTCCATGGGCCCGAGCTCGGCGCTCGCCGCGGTCGCCGCCAGCGCCGTCATCGCGACCGGGCTCACCGACCAGGCCGACGTCGCGTCGTTCGTCGCGGGCATCACCCTCGCCTCCGGAGTGCTCTTCCTGCTCCTGTACGTGCTCAAGGCGGGCTGGATCGCGCAGTTCCTCTCCCGCGCGGTGGTGACCGGGTTCCTGTTCGGCGCCGCCGTCGACGTGGTCATCTCCGAGCTGCCGAAGCTCACCGGCACCGAGACCGACGGCTCGAACGCGATCCAGGAGCTGTGGTCGTGGTTCGGCACCCTCGGCGAGACGCACCCGACCACGCTCATCGTCGGCGCCGTCTCGCTCGTCGTGGTCTTCGGCGTCGGCCGGGTCGCGCCCCGCCTGCCCGGCGCGCTGGTGCTCGTGGTCGGCGGCCTCCTGGCCTCCTGGCTCCTGGATCTCGGCGAGCGCGGGGTCGCCCTCGTCGGCGACGTGCCGCGCGGGCTGCCGGCGTTCGCCCTCCCCGACCTCGGGCTGATGTGGGACAACGCGGCGACGGTCGGGATCGCGGCGGTCGCGCTCGTGCTGATCGGCTTCTCGCAGACCGCCGGCGACGCGAGGATGTTCGCCGCGAAGCACCGCTACCAGGTCGACATCGACCAGGAGTCGATCGCGCAGGGCATGGCCAACGCCGGCGCCGGGCTCTTCCAGGGCATGCCGGTCTCGACCAGCCTGTCCGCGAGCTCGCTGAACGACCACTCCGGCGCGCGCACCGGGCTGGCGTCGCTCACGTCTGGCGTCACCGTGCTCCTGACGCTGCTGATCCTGGCGCCGCTCTTCTCGGGCCTGCCCAAGCCGGTGCTCGCCGCGCTCATCATCGAGGCCGTCGTGATGGGCATGATCAACCTCCCCGAGATGCGCCGCCTCCTCCGGGTGCAGCCGTTCGACTTCTGGATCGCGGTCGCCGCCATCGTGGGCACGCTGGCGTTCGGCGTGCTCGCCGGGGTCATGATCGGCATCGGGCTGTCGATCGTCTGGCTCATCGGCGTCGCCACGCACCCGAACATCGCGACCCTCGCGCGCGAGCGGGGCACCCAGGTGTTCCGGGACGTGAACGAGCACCCCGACGACGAGCGCGTTCCCGGGGTCGTCGTCATCCGCATGGACGGCGGCCTGTTCTTCGCGACCTCCGACGCCCTCGAAGACCGCATCCGCGAGATCATCCACTCGACGCCCGACCTCACCGGGATCGTGCTCGACTGCGGCGGCATCAACTTCATCGACTCGCAGGGATGCGCGAAGTTCAACGACATCGTGGAGATGGCACAGGCCTCCGGCGTCACCCTCCGCCTCGCCCGCGTGAAGCAGGCCGTGCGCGCGACGCTCGCGCGAGACGGCGCGCTCGAACGGCTCGGCCCCGACCGCATCCACGGCAACGTCGATCGCGCGGTCACGGCGCAGCTCGAGCACCCCGGGCCTCCGTCGGACGCCGACGGTCCTGCGGCCTGATCAGCGACGGCGCGTCGGCGGCTCGAGCGACCGATCGTCTGCTCGGCGCAGATCACCGATGGAGCGTCCGCCTCGCGTGGCGATTCCGAACGTGGCCGGCTTGCCCCGCAGCCGAAGGATCACCTCGACGATCATCAGGGTGCACATGGTCAGGGTGCCGAGGCCCCAGACCACGAACGTCGCCCACATCGGCGGGTACACCCAATCGGGTGCGCCGAGGAGGACGCCGAAGACGATGATCTCCAGGAGGACGAGCGCGAGCCCGACGAGGAACACCGCACCCGAGAGGTTGTAGATCGTTCGAGCGAGGTCGCCCCTGTAGATCAACTGGATCCTGGAACGGCTCGCTCGCTCGCGTCGAGCACCGCTCGCTCCGCTCTTCGTCGGCCGTCTACGGCGACGTCGTGACTTCGGCATGGCGCCGACGCGTCAGAAGTCCCAGTCCTCGTCCTCCGTCACCACGGCCTTGCCGATCACGTACGAGCTCCCGGACCCCGAGAAGAAGTCGTGGTTCTCGTCGGCGTTCGGCGAGAGCGCCGAGAGGATCGCCGGGTTCACGTCGGTCACGGTCTTCGGGAACATCGGCTCGTAGCCGAGGTTCATGAGGGCCTTGTTGGCGTTGTAGTGCAGGAACTTCTTGACGTCCTCGGTGAGGCCGACGCCGTCGTAGAGGTCCTGCGTGTACTGCACCTCGTTGTCGTAGAGCTCGTAGAGCAGCGAGAAGGTGTAGTCCTTCAGCTCGTCGCGCTCGGCCTGCGAGATGCGCTCGAGGCCCTTCTGGAACTTGTAGCCGATGTAGTACCCGTGCACGGCCTCGTCGCGGATGATGAGGCGGATCAGGTCGGCCGTGTTGGTGAGCTTCGCCCGGCTCGACCAGTGCATCGGCAGGTAGAAGCCCGAATAGAAGAGGAAGCTCTCGAGCAGGGTCGAGGCGACCTTGCGCTTCAGCGGGGAGTCGCCCTGGTAGTACTCCATGACGATCGCGGCCTTCTTCTGAAGGTTCGGGTTCTCGACCGACCAGCGGAAGGCGTCGTCGATGTCCTTCGTCGAGCACAGCGTCGAGAAGATCGACGAGTAGCTCTTCGCGTGCACCGACTCCATGAACGCGATGTTCGTGTAGACAGCCTCTTCGTGCGGAGTGATCGCGTCGGGGATGAGCGAGACCGCACCGACCGTGCCCTGGATCGTGTCGAGCAGGGTGAGGCCCGTGAACACGCGCATCGTGAGGGTCTGCTCTTCGGGGGTGAGCGTGTTCCACGACTGAATGTCGTTCGACAGCGGCACCTTCTCGGGCAGCCAGAAGTTGTTCACCAGGCGGTTCCAGACCTCGAGGTCCTTGTCGTCCTGGATCCGATTCCAGTTGATCGCGTTGACGTGGTCGACGAGCTTCAGCTTGCCGCCGACGTGCGCCGGGTCGTTGCTGGCCGAGTTGACCGGGTCGGTGAGGGTCATCGTGTTCCTTACTCGCTCTCGCGTGCTGTGTTCTTCGCTGCGTCCTCGACGCAGAATCGACATTCGGGCTTCGAGACGCCCTTATTCGTGTGGTAGCGGGTGTGGGCGCTCCGAACGCTCGACGGCATCGGGCGGCCCTTCCTCGCTGCCGACATCTTCGCTCGCGTCTCAGCGGAGGCCGACTTACCGAAGTTCGGGTTGCCCTCGCCCCTACGCGTCTCCGAGAGCTGCTGGCGCGATTCCTCCGACATGGAGTGGCCGAAGCCCGGGTGATCCGAACCGAACTTGCCGTAGTTCGGGTTCCGCTCGCCGGCGTTCCTGCCCTTACGTTCTGCAGACCAGCGGGCCTTCTGTTCCTCGCTGTGTGTGCGTCCCCACATCGGGTTCGCCTGCCCCGGCATCGCGACGCCGACCCTGCCGCGATTGCGTTCGCTGGCAGCCTGCCTCCGCTCGGGCGACCACTCGACACCCGTCGGTCCGAGACCGCCCTCGGAGAGGTTGAGCAGACGATCGCCGAGCTCCCGATAGAGCGTGATCCAGCCGATCTCCGCGAGCCCGAGGTCTTCACGACTCGTGCAGATCCGCTCGAGAATGACGACTTCGTACTCCTCACGGGGAGTCTTCCTCAGCCAGTCGTAGAACGGCGTCTTTCGCCCGCGTCGCGCGACGGTCAGGTGCTGCCCGGTACGCCGGGACAGCGACTTGGTCGTCTGCCCGACGTACCGGTACTCACCGGTCGCCTTGACGCGGAATCCATAGACGATCCCGAGCATCGGGGAACCTTCCCCGAGCTCCGGCCTCCATTGGATGGTCTCGATCATGGGTGGGTTACAGCGCGCAGCTGACGCACATCTCCAGCTCGGTGCCTTCGAGCGCGAGCTGGCGCAGCCGGATGTAGTAGATCGTCTTGATGCCCTTCTTCCACGCGTAGATCTGCGCGCGGTTGATGTCGCGGGTCGTCGCCGTGTCCTTGAAGAAGAGGGTGAGCGAGAGGCCCTGGTCGACGTGCTGCGTCGCCGCGGCGTAGGTGTCGATGACCTTCTCGTAGCCGATCTCGTACGCGTCCTGGTAGTACTCGAGGTTGTCGTTCGTCATGAACGCCGCCGGGTAGTACACGCGACCGAGCTTGCCCTCCTTGCGGATCTCGATCTTCGAGGCGATCGGGTGGATCGACGCCGTCGAGTTGTTGATGTACGAGATCGAGCCGGTCGGCGGCACCGCCTGCAGGTTCTGGTTGTAGATGCCGTGCTCCTGGATGGAGGCCTTCAGCTCCTGCCAGTCCTGCTGCGTCGGGATGTGCACGCCGGCGTCGGCGAAGAGCTGCGTGACCTTCGCGGTCTCGGGCACCCACGCGGCATCCGTGTACTTGTCGAAGAACTCGCCCGACGCGTACTTCGAGTCGGCGAAGCCGTCGAAGGTCTCGCCGCGCTCGATCGAGATCTTGTTCGACGCGCGCAGCGCGTGGAACAGCACCGTGTAGAAGTAGATGTTCGTGAAGTCGATGCCCTCTTCGCTGCCGTAGAAGATGCGCTCGCGGGCGAGGTAGCCGTGCAGGTTCATCTGGCCGAGGCCGATGGCGTGCGACTTGTCGTTGCCGTCTTCGATGGAGCGGACCGAGGCGATGTGGCTCTGGTTCGACACCGAGGTGAGGCCGCGGATCGCGGTCTCGACGGTCTTGCCGAAATCGGGCGAGTCCATCGTGAGGGCGATGTTCAGCGAACCGAGGTTGCAGCTGATGTCCTTGCCGATCTGGTCGTAGGACAGGTCTTCGTTGTACGTGGTCGGCGTGTTCACCTGCAGGATCTCGCTGCAGAGGTTCGACATGTTGATGCGGCCCTTGATCGGGTTCGCCTTGTTCACCGTGTCCTCGAACACGATGTACGGGTAGCCCGACTCGAACTGGATCTCGGCGATCGTCTGGAAGAACTCGCGCGCGTTGATCTTCGTCTTCTTGATGCGCGGGTTGTCGACCATCTCGCGGTAGTGCTCGGTGATCGGCACGTCGCCGAACGGCTTGCCGTAGACCTTCTCGACGTCGTACGGCGAGAACAGGTACATGTCCTCGTTGTTCTTCGCGAGCTCGAAGGTGATGTCGGGCACGACGACGCCGAGCGAGAGCGTCTTGATGCGGATCTTCTCGTCGGCGTTCTCGCGCTTGGTGTCGAGGAACCGCATGATGTCGGGGTGGTGGGCCGAGAGGTACACCGCGCCGGCGCCCTGGCGGGCACCGAGCTGGTTGGCGTAGCTGAACGAGTCCTCGAGCAGCTTCATCACGGGGATGATGCCCGACGACTGGTTCTCGATCTGCTTGATCGGGGCGCCCGACTCGCGCACGTTCGAGAGCAGCAGGGCCACGCCGCCGCCGCGCTTCGAGAGCTGCAGCGCCGAGTTGATGCCGCGGGCGATCGACTCCATGTTGTCTTCGATGCGGAGCAGGAAGCAGGAGACGAGCTCGCCGCGCTGCGCCTTGCCCGTGTTGAGGAAGGTGGGGGTCGCCGGCTGGAAGCGGCCGCCGATGATCTCTTCGACGAGGTCGATCGCGAGCTGCTCGTCGCCCTGCGCGAGGCCGAGCGCGGTCATGACCACGCGGTCTTCGAAGCGCTCGAGGTAGCGCTTGCCGTCGAAGGTCTTCAGCGTGTAGCTCGTGTAGTACTTGAACGCGCCGAGGAATGTCTCAAAGCGGAACTTCTTCGAGTAGGCCAGGTCGTTGAGCTTCTGGATGAACTCGAACGAGTACTGGGCGATGACCTCGGGCTCGTAGTACTCCTTCTCGACGAGGTAGTCGAGCCGCTCCTTCAGCGAGTGGAAGAAGACGGTGTTCTGGTTGACGTGCTGGAGGAAGTACTCGCGCGCCGCCTCGCGGTCCTTCTCGAACTGGATCTTGCCGTCGGCGCCGTAGAGGTTGAGCATCGCGTTGAGCGAGTGGTAATCCATCGCGGTGCGCGGCGCCTCCATGAGGGCTACGCCGTCCGTTGCTGCTGCTGACTTCGCCAAAATGCGTCCAATCCATCGTCGACGGCGCGAACGTCGTCTGGGGTTCCGAATACTTCGAAGCGGTAGAGGTGCGGCACCCCGGTCTTCGCGGCGATGATGTCGCCGGCCAGACCGAAGGCCGACCCGAAGTTGGTGTTGCCTGCGCTGATCACGCCTCGGATGAGTGCGCGATTGCGCTCGTCGTTGAGAAACTTGATGACCTGCTTCGGCACGGCGCCTTTGCCGTCGCCTCCGCCGTAGGTCGGCACGACGAGCACGAACGGCTCGTCGACCTCGAGTGCCGGCTCACGGGCGTGCAGCGGAATGCGCGCCGCCGGCCGGCCGAGCTTCTCGATGAAGCGCTTGGTGTTGCCCGAGACGCTCGAGAAGTAGACCAGGTTCGTCATGATCGTCTCCTTCGCGTTCCGGTTCACTCCCCCGAGCTCACCGGCGGCGATTACGCCAGGCGCGAGGCGAGCTCGTCGATCTTGTCGGGGCGGAAGCCCGACCAGTGGTCTTCGTCGGTGATCACGACGGGGGCCTGCAGGTAGCCGAGCTCCTTGACCTGGGCGAGCGCGTTCTCGTCGACCGAGAGGTCGAGCACCTCGTACTCGATGCCCTTGCTGTCGAGGGCGCGATACGTCGCGTTGCACTGGACGCAGGAAGGCTTCGTGTAGACCGTGACCGTCATGGTTTTCCCCTCGTTCTCGGGCTTTTCAAGGCCCATCCCCCATGTTGCTGATTGACACTTCAATACTACATCTAGTGCCTGCCGAACTGAACCGCCACAACATGATGTAGTTACATTCATGTAGTTATCCACGGGGTTTTCCACCGGTTGTGAACAACGGATGTCGCGATGATCGGCCTGTTTGCAGGGGCGCCCCGCGGTTATCCACAGGCCGAAGATTTCGAGATCGCACGGTTGTGGATGAACGCCCCGGCGTGTCGCGATGCACGACACTTGGGGGCCCTCGGATGCCGCCACCCCTACATATGGTGTTGTAGCCCCCACCATGCCACCACCCACCGACATCGGCGGGCACCGCGCGAGCGTGTCGCCGCGCCCGCGACGGCAGCAGAACGGCGGATGCCGCGGGGCCGGCCCCGTGGCATCCGCCGTGGTGGATCGATCAGGCCTTCGCGGCCTTCGCGGCCGCCTTCGCCGCCTGCTTCGTCGCGCGCACCTTCGCGAGGGACTCGGGGCTCACGATGTCGGCGACCGAGGCGAACGAGCCCTCGTCGCCGTAGGCGCCGGCCGCCTCGCGCCATCCGGGCGCCGCGAGCCCGCACTGCTTGCCGAGCAGCGCGAGGAAGATCTTCGCCTTCTGCTCGCCGAAGCCGGGCAGCGCCTTCAGCCGCTTGAGCACCTCGGCGCCGGACGGGTCGCCCTGCGTCCAGATCGCGGCGGCGTCGCCGCCCCAGTCGTCGCGCACGGCGCCGGCGAGCGACTGCACCCGGCCCGCCATCGACCCCGGGAAGCGGTGCACCGCCGGCGTCTGCGCGAACAGCTCGGCGAAGCGCTCGGGATCGGTCGCGGCGACCGCACCGGGATCGATCGTGCCGAGCCGTTCGACGATCTTCGCCGGGCCGGCGAACGCCGTCTCCATCGCGACCTGCTGGTCGAGCAGCATGCCGGTGAGCAGCGCGAACGCGTCGTTCGAGAGCAGCTCGTCGGCCGCCTGGTCCCCCGTGATGTGCAGTGCCATGCGTTCCATCCTCGCACCGGTGCGCGCTCGCGGCCACGGCTCGCGGGACGCGGGCGGTGAGCCGCGCGCGCCGGCTACGCCTGCTGCGAGTAGTCGGGCAGCTCCTGCAGGGTCCAGCGGTTGCCGTCGGGATCCTTCAGGCTGACGAACCGACCCCAGGCCTGCTCGTCGACGCCCTCGGCCTCGACGCCCTTGGCCCGCAGCTCGGCGAGCGCCGCGTCGGCGTCGGGGATCACCACCTGGATCACGTCGAGCGTGCCCGGCTGGATCGCGCTGCCGAGACCCTGCCCGATCGCGATCGAGCAGGCCGAGCCGGGCGGGGTGAGCTGCACGAAGCGCAGCCCCTCCATCACCGTCTGGTCGTGGTCTGCGTTGAACCCGAGCTTCTCGACGTAGAACTCCTTCGCCCGATCGACGTCGGTGACGGGCACGAAGATGAGTTCGATCTTCCAGTCCATGATCAGCCTTCTCTCGTAGGGCGCTGGGCGGACGGTCCGCACCATCTGACCCCCTGCCCCCATCGTCCACAAGCATCCGGACGATTTCCGTCCGGATGGGCACGACGCCCTGCGCCCCGGCTCGCGCCGGCGCCGCGGCGGACCGAGCGGGAGGCCGACGACGACGACGGCCCCCGCTCCGAGGAGCGGGGGCCGTCGTGCCGTGAGGCGAGTGGGACTAGCCCGCCTGGTTCACGATGTCGAGGAGGTTCGGGTTGTTGGCGTACGCCTCGGCCGCGTTCTCCTTGGTCACGATGACCGGGGCGAGCAGGTACGCCGGGACGACCTTCACGCCGTTGTCGTACTGCTCGGTGTCGTTGACGTCGACCTCTTCGCCCTTCTGGAGCTGCTGGATCATCTTGATCGTCTGCTCGACGAGGAGGTTGGTGTCCTTGTTGATGGTCGAGTACTGCTCACCGGCCATGATCGACTTCACCGACTCGACCTCGGAGTCCTGACCGGTGACGGTCACCTTCGAGATGTCCTTGCCGGCCTGCTTGGCCGAGGTGATGATCGCACGGGCGAGGTTGTCGTTCGGCGAGAGCACGCCGTCGACGTCCTTGTCCGCGTAGTTCGCGGCGAGCAGCGAGTCCATGCGGCTCTGCGCGTTCTCGGCCTCCCAGCCCTGGGTCGCGGTCTGCGCGATGTCGGTCTGGCCCGAGACGACGACGAGCGTGCCGTCGTCGATCTTCGGCTGCAGGACCTCCATGGCGCCGTTGAAGAACACGGCCGAGTTCGCGTCGTCGGGCGAGCCCGAGAACAGCTCGATGTTCCACGGAGCCTCGTGACCCGAACGCGCGGCGAGGCCGTCGAGCAGCGCCTGGCCCTGGAGCTTGCCGACCTCGAAGTTGTCGAACGCCACGTAGTAGTCGACGTTCGGCGTGTTCTCGATCAGGCGGTCGTACGCGATGATCTTGACGCCGGCGTCGGCGGCCTGCTGGAGCTGCGTGCCGAGCTGCTTGCCGTCCTTCGCGCCGATGACGATGACCTTCGCGCCGTTGGTGACCATGGCCGAGATCTGGTTCTGCTGCTCGGCGACGGTGTTCGAGGCCGGCGCGTACTGCACGTCGCCCTTGAAGCCGGCGTCCTTGAGGCCGTCCTCGAAGAGGCCGCCCGCGAGCACCCAGTTCTCGCTGGTCTTGTCGGGAAGCGCGATGCCGATCGTCGAGTCGGCCGCGAAACCGGCCGAACCGGTCTCGTCGCCGCCGGTCGAACCGCCGCGGTCGGACGAGCAGCCCGCGAGCGCGAGTGCTGCGACCGCTGCGACCGCTGCGGCCGCAAGAGTGAGCTTCTTCATTGATCATTCACTTTCTTGTTTGGGATTGCTGACTTCTCTTGGAGGGGAAGGGTGGGTGGATGCCGCGGCGTCGACGCCGAGGCATCCGTTCTCGCTCAGCGGGGGCGGATATCGCTCGGCTGGGAGGACTCGTTGGACGCGACGGTCGGAGCGACGGCCGGGGGCTCGACGGGGCCCTCGGACTCGAGCTTCGCCTTGCGGCGGTTCGACCAGATTCCGAAGATCGACGGGCCGCCCTGGCGCTTCGACCACACGTCGACGGCCACAGCGAGGAGGAGCACGAGGCCCTTGATGATCTGCACGACGTCGGCGCCGGCGCCGATGAGCTGGAGGCCGTTGTTGAGGAACGCCATCACCAGACCACCGACGATCGAGCCGATCACGGTGCCGATGCCGCCCGAGACCGCGGCGCCGCCGATGAACACGGCCGCGATCGCGTCGAGCTCCCAGCCGTTGCCGTCCTGCGGGCCCGAGGCCGTCGAACGGGCGACGAAGATCATGCCCGCGAGGGCGGCGAGCACCGACATGTTCATCATCACGAAGAAGTCGACCCGGCGGTCCTTCACGCCCGACAGCGTCGCGGCGAGGCGGTTGCCGCCGACCGCGTAGATGTGACGGCCGAAGATCGTGTTGTTCGTGATGAACGAGTAGACGATCACGAGGACGACGAGGATGATGCCCGAGATCGGGAAGCTCGTGCCGGGGCGGCCGGTGGCGAACAGCCAGGCGGCCCAGAGGATCACGCCGGCGAGCACGACCACCTTGACGACGCTCACCCAGACCGGCGCCATCTCGGAGCCCAGCTTCTTCTGGGTGCGACGCAGGTGGAACTCGTTCCAGACGATCCAGCCGGCGCCGACCACGCCGAGCAGCATGGTGAGCACGTTGAACGGGAGCGGCAGCGCGAGCTCGGGCAGGTAGCCGGCGCCGATGACGCCGAACTCCTGGGGCACGGGCGTCGTGGTCGACTGGCCGATCAGCTGGTTGCCGCCGCGGAAGATGAGCATGCCGGCCAGCGTCACGATGAACGCCGGCACGCCGACGAACGCGACCCAGAAGCCCTGCCAGGCACCGATCGCGGCGCCGACGGCGACGCCGAGCACGATCGCGAGCGGCCACGGGAAGTTCCACTCCGCCATCGACTTCGCGACGATGATGCCCGTGAACGCGGCCACCGAGCCGACCGAGAGGTCGATGTGACCCATGATGATGACCATCACCATGCCGATCGCGAGGATCAGGATGTACGAGTACTGGTTGACGACGTTGATCAGGTTCGTCGGCGAGAGCGTGAGCCCGTCCGTCCAGATCTGGAAGATCACGATGATGACGATGAGGCTGCCGAGGATGCCGAACTGGCGGAGGCTCGACTGCCCGCCGCCGAAGACCTTGCGGATGTCGGCGAGGCCGCCCTTCTTCGGAGGGGTGCTCGCGGGGGTGCTCGCCGTGGTCATGCGTTCGCCTTCTTCTTCGCCGAGGTCATGCTGCGCATGAGCGCCTCGGGGTTCGCCTCTGATGCGGGGATGTTGTCGGTGATCTGGCCTTCGAAGACCGTGTAGATGCGGTCGGCGATGCCGAGCAGTTCGGGCAGCTCGCTCGAGATGAGGATGACGCCCTTGCCCTGCGCCGCGAGCGACTGGATGATCGTGTAGATCTCGTACTTCGCGCCCACGTCGATGCCGCGGGTCGGCTCGTCGAGGATGAGCAGGTCGGGGTCGGTGAACATCCACTTCGCCAGCACGACCTTCTGCTGGTTGCCGCCCGAGAGCTTCGAGACGCCCGCCTCGACGCTCGGCGTCTTGATGCGGAGCTGCTTGCGGTAGTCCTCGGCGATGCCGAACTCGCGCGAGTCGTCGATGACGCCGCGCTTCGCGATCTTCGAGAGCTTCGCCGCGACGATCGAGCGCTTGATCGTGTCGAGGAGGTTGAGGCCGAGCTGCTTGCGGTCCTCGCTCACGTAGGCGAGGCCGTGGCTGATGGCCGACTCGACGTCCTTGAGGACGATCTCCTTGCCGTCCTTCACGATCGTGCCCGAGAGGTAGTTGCCGTACGAGCGGCCGAAGACGCTCATCGCGAGCTCGGTGCGCCCGGCGCCCATGAGCCCCGCGATGCCGACGATCTCACCGCGGCGCACGTTGAAGCTCGAGCCCTTCACGACGAGCCGCTCGGGCACCTGCGGGTGCTGGATCGTCCAGTCCTTCACCTCGAAGAACACCTCGCCGATGTGCGGGGTGCGGTCGGGGAAGCGGCTCTCGAGCGAACGGCCGACCATGCCGCGGATGATGCGGTCCTCGTCGACCCCGCCGGCCTTCACGTCGAGCGTCTCGATCGTGTGGCCGTCGCGGATGATCGTGATCTCGTCGGCGATCTCCTCGATCTCGTTGAGCTTGTGGGAGATGATGATCGACGTGATCCCCTTGCCCTTGAGGCCGCGGATCAGGTCGAGCAGGTGCTCCGAGTCGTCCTCGTTGAGCGCCGCGGTGGGCTCGTCGAGGATGAGGAGCTTCACGTCCTTCGCGAGCGCCTTCGCGATCTCGACGAGCTGCTGCTTGCCGACGCCGAGGTGCTTGATCTGCGTGTCGGGGTCTTCGGACAGGCCGACCCGGGCGAGCAGGTCGATGGCGCGGAGCTTGGCCGCCGCCCAGTCGATGCGGCCGCCCCGGGCGATCTCGTTGCCGAGGAAGATGTTCTCGGTGATCGAGAGCTCGGGGATGAGGGCGAGCTCCTGGTGGATGATCGCGATGCCGGCCTGTTCGCTGGCACGGATGTCGCGGAACTGCACCTCTTCGCCGCGGAAGATGATGTCGCCCGTGTAGGTGCCGTACGGGTAGACGCCGGAGAGCACCTTCATGAGCGTCGACTTGCCGGCGCCGTTCTCGCCGCAGATCGCGTGGACCTCGGCGGGCATCACCGTGAGCGAGACCTCGGACAGGGCCTTCACACCCGGGAACTCCTTGGTGATGGAGCGCATCTCGAGGATCGGCGGCGCGCTCATCGGCGGCCTCTCGGAGCTGCGGTCATCATCGACGGGTACATTCGCGACCTCGGTGTCTGTGGTTCGGGGACTCGATGTGACGCGTGTGACCGTTCACATCGAGACCTATGGTGCATCCGACATGCGCCGCTGTCAAGCGGGGGCCGCAAGACGGCCCGTGTCAGGCCCGTGCGAGCGGCTTGCGCACCGGCGCCTCGGCGGTCGTGCCGCGCACCACGAGACGCGGCACGATCTGCTCGACCTCGAGCACCTGCTCGCCGTGGAGCTGGTTCAGGAGCAGCGCGACCGCACGCCTGCCGCTCTCGCGGTGGTCCTGGTACACGGTCGTGAGCGGCGGCCAGACGTGCTGCGCGACCGGGATGTCGTCGAAGCCGACGACGCTGATCTCGCCGGGCACGTCGACGCCGCCGTCTCGGAAGGCGTGCATGAGCCCGATCGCCATCTGGTCGTTCGCCGCGAACACCGCGGTGAAGTCCCGGTGGCGCAGCAGCTCACGGCCGGCGAAGTAGCCGAAGTCGGCGCTCCAGTCGCCGAGGATCGGCGGGTGGAGGTCGAGCTCCGCGTCGCCGATCGCGTCGAGGAACCCGCGCATGCGCGCCTCGGCCTCGATCCAGTCCTGCGGTCCGGCGAGGTGCACGATCTCGCGGTGGCCGAGGTTGATCAGGTGCTGGGTCGCGCGCCGGGCCCCGGTGACCTGGTCGACCGAGAGCGCGAGGTGGTCGCTGCGCCCCGTCGACTGCAGGC
The DNA here is from genome assembly GCF_042885275.1 of Agromyces sp. NPDC058064. Classification (NCBI taxonomy): domain Bacteria; kingdom Bacillati; phylum Actinomycetota; class Actinomycetes; order Micrococcales; family Microbacteriaceae; genus Agromyces; species Agromyces sp. NPDC058064. The sequence goes on from NZ_JBHVSE010000001.1 coordinate 679,480, forward strand.
TCACGAACGGCACGCCGACCGGGGCGCCTGCGAGCACCTCGAACACGCGCACCTGCGGGGCGATGACGACGAGCCCCTCGATCGCCTGCAGCATCAGGTGCTCGAGCGCGTCGGCGATGCCCTCGGGCGAGGGGTCGGCGATGTTCGCGGTGTTGACGTAGTAGCCGTGCTCGCGCGCCGCGTCCTCGATCGCGGCGATGGCCGTCGCCGGGCCGTACTCGGTGCTGCGGGCGGCGAGCACGCCGATCGTGTGCGAGCGGCTCGTGACGAGCGCGCGGGCGGCGCGGTTCGGCCGGTACTGCAGCGTCTCCATCGCGGCGATCACGCGATCGCGCGTCTCGGGCCGGATGCTCGGGTGGTCGTTCAGCACCCTCGAGACGGTCTGGTGGGAGACCTCGGCGAGGCGCGCGACATCGCGGATGCTGGGCGCCCGCCCCTTGGGAGAATCAGGATTCACTGCCAGACCGATCGACGTCGATGTGCACGTTCACATCGAAGGTGCTTCCATTATGCACGTCGGGCGCGATCGCACAACGTCGCCATGTGACAGTCACATCGCGGGGTCGATTCGATTCGACCGATCGCGGGCGATTCGACCGTCCCGCCGGCGGTCCCGCGCGACCGATGCGCGGCTCCACGCGCGGCTCGCGCGACGCCGCCGGGCGCGAGCGGGCGCGACCGGGCGCGACCGGGCGCGACCGGGCGCGAGCGGGCGCGGCGCGAGCCGGGCCGCGCGATCCCGTCCGGCACGAACGCGCCGGAGCCGGTGTCAGGCGCGCGGGCGGACGCGGGGAGCCAGCACGACCGCCACGAGTGCGATGACGACCGTGACCGCGAAGTCGGCGGTGAACGCGGAGGCGGCGACCGCGCTCGAGACGAGCGCGGTGATGGCGAGCGCCGACGACGCCCCGAGCGACTCGCCGATCGACAGCGCCGCACTGTTGAAGCCCTGCGCCGAGACCGGCGAGAGGCCGAGCACCGCGACCGAGTGGCGCGGGTACATGAATCCCATCGCCGCACCGGCGAAGGTCCACGCGACGAACGCGATCGCCGGATGCAGGGTGAACGCCGCCACCGCGAGCACCCCGAGGAGCGAGAGCGTGAGCAGCACGGAGCCGAGCATGACGGCCTGCGCGTTCGAGACGCGGTCGCCCAGGCGCCCCTGCAGCCACGAGGCGATCGCCCAGCTCACGCCCGCGCCGGTGAGCACGGCGCCCGCGAGGCTCGCCGAGAACTCGTAGCGCTCCATGAAGAGGTACGGCAGGTAGATCTCGCTGCCGAAGAAGGCGCCGGCCACGATCAGGCGGAGCAGCACGGTCGCCGGCAGCCCCCGCGCGGCGCGCAGGGTGCCGACCGGCAGCAGCGGGCGTGCGGCGACGACGACGAGCGCGATCGCCGCGGCGGCCACCACCCAGCGCCACGGGTCGGCGAACTCCTTCGACAGCGACAGTGCGAGTGCGGCGGCGGCCGTGAGCACCGCCCAGCCCATCCGGCCGAGGCTCCAGGCGACCGACGGGTCGCCCTGGATCTTCTCGCGCACCCGGAGGATCGGCGGCACGACCATCGCCGCCGCGGGGGCGACGAGCACGATGACGCCGAGGAACACCCAGTGCCAGCTGAACACCTCGGCGATCGCGCCGGCGACCGCCGGCCCGATGATCGAGGGGATCACCCACGCCGCCGCGAACCCCGCGAACACCCGGGCGCGCAGCGCTTCGGGGTAGACGCGCGCCACGATGACGTAGAGCGGCACGATCACCGCCGCGCCCGAGAGTCCGTGCACGAAGCGGCCGACGATGAGCACCGTCATGTCGGTGGCGGTGCCGGCGATGAGCAGGCCGACGACGAACAGCACCGCCGCCGTGATCAGCGAGGGAAGCGGCCCGGAGCGGTCGGTCCAGTTGCCGGCGATCACCATGCCGATGATGCCCGCGGCGAGCGGCACGGCGAACGCGAGCGCGAAGAGGGCGACCCCGTCGAGGTCGCGCGCGACGATCGGCATCACCGTCGTGACCGCCATCGCCTCGAACGCCGCGAGGAAGATGAGCGAGAACATGCCGATCGACAGCCAGCGGTACGGCCGCGAGAGCGGGCTGCGAGCCTCGGGCTCCTCGGCCGTCTCGGTCTCGATCTCCACGGCGTCGCGGGTCGGAATCGGGGTCTCGGCGGTCGGCTCACTCACCCGATCGAGCCTACGACCTCAAGGGCGCTTGAACTCAAGTCCCGCGGCCGGCTCGACGTGCGGACGCACCGCGGCGCGACGGCCCGGCCGAGCGCGGCAGGTCCCGCTCTTCCGCATCCGTCGGCGACGTGGTAGCGTCCAAAAGCCGATGACAGCGGTGTCATAGGTTTCGCAGTGAAGCGACAGGGAGCGACGGTGAAGCACTTCAACCGGTCGGGCAGCGCCCGCCGAACGCGGGCGACCGCAACAGCAGTGATCACGATGGCGATGGCCGCGGCGGCGTTGACGCCGATCTCGGCCGCGGCGGCCGCCGGGGAGGTGACGTTCGAGTCGTCCTTCGAGGCGGGCGACGCGGTGCCTGCCCTCGCGGGCACCGGCGCATCGGTCAACCTCAGCGGCGACCGCAACGTGCCGGGCAGCGTGCTGCCGCACGTGACGAAGGTCACGGCCTCGGCCGAGAACCCGCCGAACGAAGTGGCGGGCAACCTCGCCGACGGCAACCCCGGCTCGAAGTGGCTGACGTTCGCCTCGACCGGCTGGGCGCAGTACGAGCTCGCCGAGGCGACGCCCGTCGAGGCGTACACGCTCACCTCGGGCAACGACGCGCCCGAGCGCGACCCCCGCGACTTCCGCATCCTCGGTTCGAACGACGGCACCGACTGGGCCGTCGTCGACACCCGCAGCGGCGAGTCGTTCTCGGCGCGCGGGCAGACCCGGACCTTCACGCTCGCCGCGCCGAGCGCGGCCTACCGCTACTACCGCCTCGACATCACCGCGAACCACTCGGGCGGCCTCATCCAGCTCGCCGGCTGGGAGCCGATCTCCGATGCCGACGCCGTGCCGACGCCCACCGACCTGGCCCTCGAGGTCGACTCCGGTCCGTCGAGCTCGTACACCGCGAAGACGAACGTCGGGTTCTCGGGCACCCACGCGCTCCGCTACGCGGGCAGCCACCTCGGAGACGGGCCCGCCGCCTCGACCTCGGTGATCTACGAGGACCTCGACATCGCCGTCCAGGAGGACAGCCGTCTCTCGTACACCGTCTTCCCCGTGCTCGACGCGGGGCAGACGTACGCGTCGACCTTCGTCTCGGTCGACCTCGTGCTCGACGACGGCACGACCCTCTCGACGCACGAGCTGACCGATTCCTACGGCTACGGCGCCGACGCGCGTTCGCAGGGTCTCGCGAACGTGCTCTGGCCCGACCAGTGGAACAAGGTGACGGTCGACCTCGGCTCGCTCGCCGGCCGCACGGTCACGGACGTCCTCCTCGACTACGACCACCCGGGCGACGGCGTCACGGGCGTCGAGACGCCGGCCGCGGGCACGACCGTGCTCGGATGGCTCGACGACATCGCCATCGAGCAGGCGGAGCCGCTCGACGACTCCGACGGACTCGTCTCGTACGTCGACACCCGTCGCGGCACGAACTCCACCGGCGGCTTCTCGCGCGGCAACAACATCCCCGCGGTCGGCGTGCCGAACGGCTTCAACTTCATCACCCCGATGACGAACGCCGACAACACCGGAACGATCTACCAGTACCAGGGCGCCAACACGTCGCAGAACCTGCCGGCGCTCGAGGGCATCGGCTTCTCGCACCAGCCGAGCATCTGGATGGGCGACCGCAACCAGCTCGCCGTCCTCCCCGCGGTGGGCGCGAACCCGACCTCGACGCTCGACGACCGGCGCCTCACCTTCCACCACGAGAACGAGGTGGCGCGGCCCGACGTCTACGGGGTCGAGTTCGACAACGGCATCACGACCGAGGTCACCGCGACCGACCACGGGGCGATCTACCGCTTCGGCTTCACCGGAGACCAGAGCTCCGTGATCGTCGACCAGCTCGTGAACTCGTCGAAGCTCACGATCACGGGCGACACGGTCAGCGGCTGGGTCGACGGCGGCTCCGGCTGGCCGGGCCGCACCCGCATGTTCGTCTACGGCACCTTCGACGCCCAGCCGACGAAGGCCGGGGCGACGACGCAGGGCAACCGCAACGGCAGCGCACGCTTCGCCGCGTTCGACACCTCGGGCGACCGCACGGTCGAGCTCCGCATCGCGTCCTCGTTCATCTCGCAGGAGCAGGCGCAGCGCAACCACGGGCTCGAGCTCGCCGGCGTCTCGTTCGACGACGCCCATGCGGCCGCGCAGGAGGCCTGGAACGACCGTCTCGGCGTGGTGCACGACGTGCAGGGCGCGACGGAGACGCAGCTGGTGACCCTCTACTCCAGCCTGTACCGCCTGAACCTCTACCCGAACTCGCAGTTCGAGAACGTCGGCACGGCCGGCGACCCCGAGTTCAAGTACGCGAGCCCCGTCTCGGCCACCAGCGGATCCTCGACCGACACCACGACCAACGCGAAGATCGTCGACGGGAAGATCTACGTCAACAACGGCTTCTGGGACACGTACCGGACGGCGTGGCCGCTCTACACGCTGCTCTACCCCGACATCACCGAGGAGCTCGTCGACGGTTTCGTGCAGCAGTACCGCGACGGCGGCTGGATCGCCCGCTGGTCGTCGCCCGGCTACGCCGACCTCATGACCGGCACGAGCTCGGACGTCGCCTTCGCCGAGGCGTACCTCGCCGGCGCACTCGACACCGAGACCGCGCTCGAGGCCTACGACGCCGCAGTGAAGAACGCCACCGTGCTCCCCGCGTCGAACGCCGTCGGCCGGAAGGGCCTCGCGCAGTCGATCTTCCTCGGCTACACCGAGGAGAGCACGCACGAGAGCGCGTCGTGGGGCCTCGAGGGCTTCATCAACGACTTCGGCATCGGCGAGATGGCGACGGCGCTCGCCGACGACCCGAACACGCCGGCCGACCGCGTCGACCGGCTCCTCGAGGAGGCCGAGTACTTCCAGGCCCGCGCGAGCCACTACGCCGAGATGTTCAACCCCGAGGCCGGCACCTTCACCGCCCGCAACGCGGACGGCAGCTGGCCGGTGGGCGCCGACTTCGACCAGAAGGCCTGGGGCGGCGCGTTCACCGAGGCGAGCGCGAAGACCTTCGGGTTCCACGCGCCGCACGACGTCGCGGGGCTCGCCGCGCTCTACGGCGGGCGACAGGGCCTCATCGACGAGCTCGACGAGTTCCTCACCGTCCGCGAGAAGGCCGACTACTCCGGCATCCACGAGGCGCGGGAGGCGCGCGACGTCCGACTCGGCATGCTCGGCATGTCGAACCAGGTCGCGCACCACATCCCGTACGTCCTCGCCGAGGCGGGCGACCCGGCATCGGCGCAGGCGCTGATCCGCGACATCCAGCAGCGGCTCTTCGTGGGCTCCGACATCGGCCAGGGCTACCCGGGCGACGAGGACAACGGCGAGTTCTCGGCCTGGTACGTGTTCTCCGCGCTCGGCCTCTACCCGCTCGAGGTGGGCTCCGGCGACTACACGATCGGCACGCCGCTGTTCGACCGGGCGACGCTGACCATCGGCGACCGCGAGCTCGTGATCTCGGCACCCGGAGCCTCGGAGGGCAAGACCTACGTCTCGGGCGTCGAGCTGAACGGCGAGTCCGTCGACGTCACCACCCTCGACGGCGACCTGCTGCGCGAGGGCGGCGAGCTCTCGTTCACGATGAGCGACGAGCCGAGCACGTGGGGCGCGAAGGACCTCGGCGAGGGGCTCGAGGTTCCGCGCACGCTCGTCGACGCCACGAAGCCCGGCCGCGGCACCCTCACGGCGGGCGACGGCGCCTCGACGGCGGCGCTCGTCGACGACAGCATGAACTCGACCGCGACGTTCGACGCGGGCGCCGCCGAGCTGACCTGGACCTCGCAGTCCGGGCCGGTGACGGTGGGCCAGTACACCCTGACGGGTGCCGCGCTCGCCACGGCGCCGGCGGCATGGACCCTCTCGGGTTCGACCGACGGTGAGAACTGGACCGAGCTCGACCACCGTGACGGCGAGTCCTTCGACTGGCCGACGCAGACGCGTCCGTTCTCGATCGACGGCGACGGCGACGGCGACGGCATCTACACGAGCCTGCGCCTCACGGTCGAGTCGGCGGGCGGGCCGCTCGCGCTGTCCGAGGTGGAGCTGTTCGCCTCGGCGGGCAGCGCCGACGGGCTCTCGGTCAACCCGGCGCCGGCGCAGTCCGTCGCGGTCGACACCGAGTTCTCGGGCTCGATCGCGACCATCGTCGGCACCGAGACCTCGGCCGACGGCTACCAGGTCTCCGTCGACTACGGCGACGGCACCGGTGCGGTCGCGGCGGTGCTGAAGCGCGACGACCTCGGAGGCTGGCGCGTGACCGCGCCGCACACCTTCGCGGCGCCGGGCGTGTACACCGCCGACGTCATCGCGCAGGACTCGACCGGGGCCCTCGCCTCGGCGTCGTCGAACATCTCGGTCACCCGTGACGAGACGCTCGTCGGCTCGTTCGGCTCCGTCTGCATCGGCGACCTCGGCACGACCGCCGCGAACTGCGACAGCCAGGGCCACGGGTACTTCCGCGACAAGCTCGCCGCCGACGGATTCGTCCAGGGCACGACCATCGCGATCCCCGCCACCGAGCTGAGCTTCGACCTGCCCGCAGTGCCGGCCGGCAAGCCCGACAACCTCACCGGCGAGGGGCAGACGGTGCGCCTCGACCTCGGCGCGGGGGCGAGCCGGCTCGCCTTCGTCGGCGCGGCGACCGAGAGCGGGCGCCAGCCCGAGGCGGTGCTCCACTTCACCGACGGCAGCTCGCAGACGGTGAAGATCTCGTTCGGCGACTGGGTCGGGGCCTCCGGCAACCCGGCGTACGGCAACACCGTACTCGCGATCTCGGAGGGTCGACTCTCCGGCACCGCGGCCGAGTCCTCGGTCAAGAACACCGCGATCTACGCGACGGCGCCGATCACGATCGACACCGACGACGCCGGTGCCCCGAAGGTCGTCGAGGCGCTGACGATGCCGACCGAGGCGGGCACCCTCGGCGACGGACGCGTGCACGTGTTCGCCGTCGCCTCCGACGGCGACCGCTCGGCCGCCTCGGCGCTCGAGGTGCAGCCGCAGGCCGTCGAGGCCCAGGTCGCCGCGCAGGCGTTCGAGGCGACGCTCGCCACGGCCGCCGGCGGTGCACCCGAGCAGTCCGCCATCGTCAACTGGGGCGACGGCACGCCGGTGTCGGCACTGCCGGTGACCGACGGCGCCGTGGTCGGCGGCCACACCTACGCCGTCGCGGGCACCTACACCGTCTCGGTCACGGTCGACGACGGCGTCCGGTCGGCCTCGACCACGCTCGAGATCGTCGTCGACGAGCCCGCTCCGGTGTACACGCCCGAGATCGCGGTCGACCCGGCCGTGGTCGCCCCGGGCGGCGCCGTCCGCGTGACCGGCGACGGGTTCGCCGCCGACGAGGCGGTCGAGCTCCGGTTCGGCGACGGCGAGCCGGTCGGCACGACGGCGAACGGCGACGGCGAGATCGATGCCGAGATCGCTGTCCCGGGCGACGCGGCCGACGGCGAGTACCCGGTGACCGCGCTCGGTGCCGTCTCGGCGGTCGAGGCGTCCACGACGCTCACCGTGCTCACCCCGGCGACGGCCACCACGGTCGTCCTCGGCTCGGAGGCCGAGGCTCCCGTGGCCGGCGACCTCCTCGCGCTGAGCGCGACCGTCGCACCCGCGGCGGCCGCGGGCCAGGTGGAGATCCGCGAGGGCGACACCGTGGTCGGCACGGCGACCGTCACCGCGGGCACCGCGACGGTGGACGTGCGCGTGGAGACCTCGGGGGTCCACACCTACACGGCGCACTTCACGCCCGACGACCCCGCGGCCTACCTGGCCTCGGTCTCGGAGCCGTTCTCGATCGAGGTCGGCGACGCCCCGGTGGTGGATGCCGAGCTCGTGCTCGGCGACGACAGCGTGGCGCAGGGCGGCAAGCTCGAGCTCACGGGCACCGGATTCGGCGCGGGCGAGATCGTCGCGATCACGCTCCACTCCGAGCCCGTCCGGCTCGCCGAGGTCACGACCGACGCCGACGGCTCGTTCTCGACCGAGGTGACGATCCCCGCATCCGTCGCACTCGGCGAGCACACGCTGATCGCCGAGGGCGCGACGTCGGGGCTCAGCGCCCAGGCGAAGCTGACGGTCACCGGGTCGACCACCGAGGTCCTGACGCTCGCCCTCGGCGGACCGAACAAGCTGCTCGCGAAGTCGGGTTCGGCGATCCGGTTCGTCGGTGGGGTCGTCGCGCTGGACGGCAGCTCGCCGGTCGGCACCTTCCGGGTGTACGAGGGCGACACGGTGCTCGCCGAGGTGCCGGTGACCGCGGCCGACGACGGCAGCGTGAGCATCAAGCTGCCGAAGCTCGGGGCCGGGCTCCACTTCGTGCGCGGCGAGTTCGCGGGCGCCGGCGGCTACGCGGACTCGGCCACCTTCCCGGTGCCGGTGCTGCTCTGGTGAGCCGCGGGTGACCCTCCGGCCCGGTGCGTCCGAACAGGACGCACCGGGCCGGACCGTGTCGGGGTGGCGCGAACCGGTCGAGCGGGAGCCGGTCCGTCACCCGGCCGGTCGAATCGGCCGGCGCGAACCGGGTCGGCCCATCAGGGGCCGGCCCGGTTCGCTGCGTCCGGGACCGGCCGAGCGGGCCTCGCGCCTCAGAACTCCTCGTGCGTGTCGGGGTCCGCACCCCAGATGCGCCCCCGCGCGAGCGCCGAGATCGCCGCGACCTCTTCGGAGGTGAGCGAGAAGCCGAACACGTCGAGGTTCTCGCGGCGCCGCTCGGGGTCGGACGACTTCGGGATCGGCACCGACTCGAGCTCGACGTGCCAGCGCAGCACGAGCTGTGCGGGGCTCACGCCGTGCGCCTCCGCGAGCTCGACCACCACCGGCTCGCGCAGCAGTTCGGTGCGGCGCGCGAGCGGGCTCCAGCTCTCGGTGCGGATGTCGTGCTCGTCATGGAAGGCGCGCAGCTCCTCCTGCGGGAAGTACGGGTGGAGCTCCACCTGGTTGACGACCGGCACCACGCCCGTCTCGTCGATGAGCCGCTCGAGCATGGCGGGCGTGAAGTTCGAGACGCCGAGCGCCCGCACGAGTCCCTTCTCGCGCAGCGAGATCATCGCGCGCCAGCTGTCGACGAACTTGTCGATGCGCGGCAGCGGCCAGTGGATGAGGTACAGGTCGACCCACTCGAGGCCCAGCCGCTTCCGCGACTCCTCGAAGCTCGCGATGGTCTCGTCGAAGCCGTGATGGCGCCCGGGCAGCTTGGTCGTGATGACGAGGTCGCTGCGGTCGACGTCGGTGCGCTCGATGGCCTCGCCCACCGCCTCCTCGTTGCCGTAGTTGTAGGCGGTGTCGATCAGGCGATAGCCCTCGTCGATGGCCGAGGTGATCGCCGCGATGCCGAGCTGGTCGTTCAGCCCGTAGGTGCCGAGCCCGATCGCGGGAATGGAGTTGCCGTCGCGAAGGGAATAGGCGGGAACGCTCATCCCTCAATACTCACGCACGCGGCCCCCCTGCGCCACCGCGTCCCGGCCGCGACGCCGCCGCGGCGACGCTCAGGCCGGGAGCTCGGCGAACGCGCGCACCGGGAAGGTGCCGAAGCCCTCCACCCGCGGGGGCACCGCCGTGAACCGGGCGCCGTGGACGGGCACGCGGTCGAGCGCGGTCAGGTGCTCGATCACGTGCACCCCCGCCTCGAGCAGGATGGAGTGCGCGGGCCGCTGACCGGCCGACTCGGCGTCGTCGATGTTGAGCGAGTCGATGCCGACGGCCGCGACCCCGGCCGCGACGAGGTGTCGCGCCCCGGCCTCGGTGAGGAAGGGCGCGCCCGTCGCGTACTCGGGCCGCCCGAAGTGACGGCTCCACCCGGTGTGCAGCAGCACGGCGGTGCCGGCCAGCTCGCGATCGAGGAAGACCTCGGCGGGAATGCCGCGCCCCGTGGCATCCGTCAGCCTGAACACCTCGGCCCGGAGGCCGACCAGCGTCTCGAGCGGCAGGCTCGCGAGGTCGCCGCCGTCGGCGTAGCGGTGGAACGGGCTGTCGAGGTAGGTGCCGGTGTTGCCGATCATCGTGATGACGTCGAGCGCGAACTCGGTGCCGGGTGCGTAGTGCTCGCGCGACGCCTCGCGCGTGAGGTGCGGCGTGATGGTCGGGGCGGGCAGCCCGGGGTAGGTGACGAGACCGGCCGAGATGGGGTGGCTGAGGTCGACGAGCGCCCCGCGCTCGGTGCGGTCGGCGGCGGATGCCCCGGGCTCAGCGCCGCTCGCGTCGACGCCCCGCGATCCGCGGTGCGGCTCGGCGACGATCTCGAGGTTCGAGAGCGCGACCCGGCCGACGAGGGCGAGTCCGAGGTGCCGCACGAGCAGCGCGCCGATCTCGGCCTCGCCGAGCTCGGGCGAGGGCAGGTCGAGGCGGAACCCCTCGGCACGCAGCCCTCCCCCGTTGACGAAGTCGATCTCGGCGTCGAAGTGGGCGCGGTACTCGGTCATGCGTGCTGCTCCTCGGGGATGCGGTCGGATGATGCTGCGGGCTCGTTCGACGCGGGTTGGTCGGTGGCGCCCGGAGCGCCCGCCGGTCCCGCCCCGGCCCTCGAGGCGCGCCGCGACCGCCACCGGCGCACGACGGTCACCGCGACCGCGGCGAGCGCGAGCACCGCGGGCACGAGCAGGTTCGACCAGGCGAGCACGAGCAGGCCGACGGTCATGACGGTCGCGACCACGGCGAGCCACCAGCCGAACGACCAGCGCCGCAGGAGCAGGGTCGCCGCGAGCATGCCGGCGGCGTAGATCGCGACCATGTTGCTCGTGTGGACCAGGATGAAGCCCGACAGGTCGAGGTCGTTCGCGAGCATGAGCCCGTAGTAGGCGAGGATGAGCACCCCCGTCACCGCGAGCGCCCGTCGCGGGATCTCGCCGTCGGCGGCGCCCTTCGCGAGGAAGCGGGGCAGGTCGCCGTCACGGCCGAGTGCGGCGCCGAGCTTGCCGAAGGCGGGCAGGTAGGCGTTCATCACGCCGACGGTGACGATGGCCGCGATGATCGCGACGAGCACGGGGCCGATGCCGGGGGCGGTGGTCTCGACGAGGTCGAGCAGCGGCACCTGCCCGTCGCCCGCCCGGTCGCCGAGCACCGCGACGGTGACGAACTGGAGAGCGAGGTAGCCGGCGCCGACGACGACGACCGCGATCGCCGTCGCGATCGGGATGGTGCGGCGCGGGTTCTTGAACTCGCCCGCGATGTGGGTGCCGACCTCCCAGCCGGCGAAGGCCCAGACGAAGAGGCTGATGGCGACGCCGACGCCGGCCCAGCCGTTCGGCAGGAACGGCTGGAAGTTCGACATCTCCGCGGCGGGGAAGGTCACGGCCACCACGCCGACGACGACGGTGACGAGCAGCCCCGAGAGCACGAACTGCACCCAGCCCGCGACGCGCACGCCGAACCAGTTCGCGATGAAGGGCGGCACGAACACCGCGAGCCCGATGATCGGCACGGCCGAGCGGTCGACGCCGAGCACCGCCACGACGTACTCGCCGCCGAGCACCGCGAGCACCGGGGCGCCGACGCACACGCCGAAGTAGAACCAGTAGCCCGCCATGCGGGCCGCGGTGTCGCCGAGCGCCCGGCGCACGTAGCTCGCGACGCCGCCGGCGTCGGGGTAGCGCGCGGCGAGCGCGGCGAAGGTGCCGGCGAGCGGGATGGAGAGCACGAGCACGGCCGCCACGGCGACGATCGAGGCGGGGCCGGCGGCCTTCGCGGCGAGGCCCGGCAGTACGAGGATGCCGGTGCCGAGCACGCTCGCGATGTACAGGGCCGTGCCCTGGCCGAGCCCGAGGCTGCCGTGGTGCTCGCCGTTCGCGGCGCTCGCAGCGCTCGCGGAGGCGGTGTCGTTCGAAGTCACCCGATCATTCTGGGGCACCCGGCGCGCACGACGCGATGGCTGGATCGGCACTCTTCGTCGATTTTCTGCCACACACCTCGCTCAGTGCCCGCGCACCTGCGCCACCGCCGCCTCCCGGTCGATGAACGAGGTCAGCTCGCCGATCGAGCCGAGGAGCGGCGCCGGCACGACCACCAGGGTGTTCTTGTCGACGCCGACCTCGACGAGCGTCTGCAGGGTGCGCAGCTGCAGGGCGAGCGGATGCGACATCATCGTGTCGCTCGCGACGCCGAGCTGCGCGGCGGCGAGCGCCTCGCCCTCGGCGGCGATGATCTTCGCCCGCTTCTCGCGCTCCGCCTCGGCCTGGCGGGCCATCGCCCGCTTCATGGCGTCGGGCAGGAGGATGTCCTTGAGCTCGACGAGCGTCACCTGCACGCCCCACTCGGCGGTCGTCACGTCGAGGATCTCGCGGATGTTCACGTTGAGGACCGCGGTGTCGGAGAGCGCCTCGTCGAGGTGGTGCTGCCCGATCACCTTGCGCAGCGTGGTCTGCGCGATCTGGTCGATGGCGGACTTCACGTTCTCGATCACGATGACCGACTTCACGGCATCGGTCACGCGGTAGTACGCGACCGCCGAGACGCCGACGCTGACGTTGTCGCGCGTGATGATGCCCTGCGATTGGATCGGCAGCGTGACGACCCGCAGCGAGACCTTCGTCATCACGTCGACGATCGGGATGATGAAGCGGATGCCGGGATCGCGGACGCCGTGCAGCCGGCCGAACCGCAGCACGACGCCGCGCTCGTACTGCTTCACGATCTTCACCGACATGAAGAACAGCACGATCGCGAGGATGACGACGACGATCAGGGTGATCCAGAGCCAGACCATGGGACTCATCTCCAGCGGCGCCGGTGACGGGCCGCGCGCCGTCACCTCCATTGTCGCACCGGAGACGGCGGCCGCCCCCCCCCTGTCGGGGAACGACCGGCCGAGGCGGTTACAGCCGTGCGAGCGTCTGGTCGATGTCGGCGAGCAGGTCGTCGACGTCCTCGATGCCCACCGAGAGGCGCACCACCGACTCGGGCACCTCGGCCTCGGTGCCCTTGACCGAGGCGTGCGTCATCTCCGAGGGGTAGTTCACGAGCGACTCGACGCCGCCGAGCGACTCGGCCAGCTGGAACAGCTCGGTCGACTCCGCGAAGCGGCGGGCCGCCTCGCCGCCCCCGGCGAGCGCGATCGAGAGCATGCCGCCGAAGCCCGACATCTGGCGGCCCGCGAGCTCGTGGCCCGGGTGCGACTCGAGCCCCGGGTAGTAGACCCGCTCGACGCCGGCGTGCTCGTCGAGCCGGCGTGCGATCGCGAGCGCGTTCTGGCTGTGACGCTGCATGCGGACCCCGAGGGTCTTGATGCCCCGCGAGGTGAGGAACGCGTCGAACGGACCGGACACGGCGCCCGCGGCGAACTGCGTGAACTTCACCCGCTCGTGCACCTCGTCGAGGCGCTCGCCGGCACCGAAGACGAGCGCGCCGCCGACCACGTCGGAGTGGCCGCCGAGGTACTTCGTCGTCGAGTGCACGACCACGTCGGCGCCGAGGGCGAGGGGCTGCTGCAGCGCGGGCGACGCGAAGGTGTTGTCGACGACCACGACGAGGCCGGCCTCGTGCCCGAGCTCGGCGAGCGCCGTGACATCCGACACCTTCATGAGGGGGTTCGAGGGGGTCTCGATCCAGAGCACCTTCGTGGCGCCCGGCTCGATCGCGGCGCGCACCGCGTCGACGTCGCTCGTGTCGACCGTCGAGTGGCGCACGCCCCAGTCGCCGAAGACGCGGCGGATGAGCCGGTGGGTGCCGCCGTACACGTCGTTGCCGATGACCACGTGGTCGCCCGGCTTCACGACGGTGCGCAGCAGCGCGTCCTCGGCGGCGAGGCCCGAGGCGAACGAGAGGCCGTGCGCGCCGCCCTCGAGCGCCGCGAGCTGCGTCTCGAGCGCGGTGCGCGTGGGGTTGCCGCCGCGCGAGTACTCGTAGCCGCCGCGGAGCCCGCCGATCCCGTCCTGCACGTAGGTCGAGGTCTGGTAGATCGGCGGGATCACCGCGCCCGTCGTGGGGTCGAAGGCCTGGCCGGCGTGGATCGCGCGGGTGTCGAAGCGTGCGTCGTGGTGCATGAGGAGGTGCCTTTCGCAGGATGTTTCAGGAACTCGGAAGCTCCTCAGGACGATTCGGCCGGAATCGTCCTGAGCAGCGTGCCTTCTCCTGAATCGGTGAGGGGTCTAGTGGGAGAGGTAGCCGAGCAGGTCGGTGCGGGTGATCACGCCGAGCGCCTTGCCGCCGTCGGTGACGAGCATGGCGGGCGCGCCGGCGAAGGCCTGGCGGGCGGCGGCGACGGGCTCGGTCACGCCGATGAGGGGCAGCGGCTCGCCGACGACGGTGCTCACCTCGTCGGTGAGCTTCACCACCCCCGAGAACACCTGGTCGAGCAGCACCTCCTCGTGCAGGGCGCCGAGCACCTCGCCGAGGACGACGGGCGGCTCGGCCGACAGCACGACGAGCTGCGAGACGCCCGTCTCGGTCATGCGGTCGATCGCCTCCTTCACCGTGTCGTTCGGGTGCACGTAGACGAGCGGTGCGGTGCGGTCGGCCTTCGCCGCGAGCAGCTCGGCGATCGTGTGCCCGGCGGGCGCGTTGCCGAAGCCGTAGGCGCGCATCCACTTGTCGTTGAAGATCTTGCCGAGGTAGCCGCGTCCGCCGTCGGGCAGCAGCACGACGAACACGTCGTCGGCCGTGACGCCGGGGGCCGCCGCCGCCTCGAGCGCCGCCACGACCGCCATGCCGCTCGAGCCGCCCACGAGGATGCCCTCCTCGCGCGCGAGCCGCCGGGTCATCGCGAACGAGTCGGCGTCGCTCACGGCGATGATCTCGTGCGGCACCGTGGGGTCGTAGGCCGTCGGCCAGAAGTCCTCGCCGACGCCCTCGACGAAGTAGGGGCGGCCGGTGCCGCCCGAGTAGACCGAGCCCTCGGGGTCGGCGCCGATGATGCGCACCCCGTCATCGGACACCTCGCGCAGGTACCGCCCGGTTCCCGTGATCGTGCCGCCCGTGCCGACGCCCGCGACGAAGTGCGTCACGCGCCCGTCGGTGTCGCGCCAGATCTCGGGTCCGGTGGTCTCGTAGTGCGAGCGCGGCCCGTTCGGGTTCGAGTACTGGTCGGGCTTGAACGCCCCCGGAATCTCGCGGGCGAGCCGGTCGGAGACCCCGTAGTACGACTCGGGGCTGTCGGGCGCGACCGCGGTCGGCGTGACGACCACCTCGGCGCCGTAGGCGGTGAGCACGTTGCGCTTGTCCTCACCCACCTTGTCGGGGCACACGAACACGCAGCGGTAGCCGCGCTGCTGCGCGACGAGCGCCAGGCCCACCCCGGTGTTGCCGCTCGTCGGCTCGACGATCGTGCCGCCCGGCTTCAGCAGGCCGTCGCGCTCGGCGGCGTCGATGATGCGGCCCGCGATGCGGTCCTTCGAGGAGCCGCCGGGGTTCAGGTACTCGAGCTTGACGAGCACCGTGGCCTCCGTCACGCCCTTCGTGACGTGCTGGAGCTTGACGAGGGGGGTGTCGCCGACGAGGTCGACGATGGATTCTGCGTACTTCATGGGTGTCCTTGCGTGTCGGCCGCGGCTGCTCGGCCGGCGGAGTGGGCGGCGAGAGATCTGGGCGAGGGTGCGTGCGTGGGGTCGGGAGACGTCGGCGTCAGCGACAACACAGCGAGAGGATCACGAGGTCAACTCTAGCCCGGCGGCGCTCGGCCTGTCACGATGACGATGGCGCGGGCCGGATGCCCCGTGCCGCATCCCGCACGCGATGCGGCGTTCTCCCAGCCGCATGCGTTCGTATGGTTCTGACGTCCCCTCGACGTCGACGCGATTCTCCCCGCCGTCGGCGTCCCGAACCGAGAGAGGCCCGCGTGAGCGCGACCCCGCCCATCCCCCCGAAGGCGAAGCAGCAGGCGAAGCAGCAGAGCATCAAGGAGCAGCGCGCCGCCGAGCGCCAGCGCAAGCTCGAGGAGTTCCGCAAGAAGGAGGCGCGGGCCAAGCGCAATCGCAAGATCGTGCTGTGGTCGAGCATCACCGGCGGCGTCGCCGTGATCGCGCTGCTGGTCACCGCGATCGTGCTCACCCCCCAGCCGGCCAGTTACGGCGCGGGCGGCGACGGCGCCTCGATCGAGGGCGTCGAGACGTTCGAGAACGGCGCGGGCCACGTCGAGGGCGTCGTCGACTACGCGCAGACCCCGCCCGCCGGCGGCGAGCACAACCAGGTGTGGCTGAACTGCGGCGTCTACGAGCAGCCCGTGCCGAACGAGAACGCCGTCCACTCCCTCGAGCACGGCGCGATCTGGGTCACCTACGACGCCGCGAAGCTCTCGGACGACGAGCTCGCGACGCTGAAGTCGAAGCTGCCGTCGAGCTACGTCGTGCTGTCGCCGTTCGAGGGGCTGCCCTCCCCCATCGTGCTGAGCGGCTGGAACACCCAGCTCAAGCTCGACGACGCCGACGACCCGCGCATCGCCGACTTCTTCGAGGAGTACTGGCAGAGCCGGAACGTCCCCGAGCCGGGCGCACTGTGCACCGGCGCGTTCGACGCACCCGGCAAGGTGTCGTGACCGCACTCGACACCGCGACGGGCTCCTCGCCCGCGCCGACCGCTGCGACGCCGTCGCAACCGCCCCGGCGCGGCCGCGGCGGTCGCCTCGCGGTCGCGGTCGTGGCCGTGCTCGGCGTCGTCGTCGTGGCGATCGCCGCCTTCTCGATCGGCCGCCTCTCGACGCTCGCCGAGCCGACGCCGACCACGACGAGCGCCGAGGCCGGCTTCGCCCGCGACATGCAGGTGCACCACCAGCAGGGCGTCGAGCTCGCGATGATCGTGCGCGACGCGACCTCCGACGACGAGGTGCGACTGCTGGCCTACGACATCGCGACGACGCAGGCGCAGCAGGCCGGGCAGATGTACGGCTGGCTCGCGAGCTGGGGGCTTCCGCAGGCGGGCCGCGAACCGTCGATGACGTGGATGACCCGTGCCGCGCCCGGCGACGACGCGCACGGCACGCACGGGGGCACCGACGGCGCCGCCGCGCATGAGCCCGGCGCACCCATGCCCGGGCTCGCGACGCCCGAGCAGGTCGCCGAACTCCGTACGCTCTCCGGAGTCGAGGCCGAGGTGCGGTTCCTCGAGCTCATGATCGCCCACCACCAGGGGGCCGTCGACATGGCCGAGGCCGTGCTCGACCGCTCCTCGACCGAGGTGGTCGTCGCGCTCGCGCAGTCGATCGTCGACAGCCAGACGAGCGAGATCGAGCTCATGGAGTCGATGCTCGAGGAACGCGCCGCCGCTCCCGCGGTCGAGTAGCGAAGCGTATCGAGCCCTCGTCACGAGGTCTCGACACGCTCCTTCGTCCGCGACCCGACCACCGGCGGGGGCGTCATTCGACCGCCGGCGCCCGCCGCCGATTCGAGTCGGATCAGGGCTCGAGCACGCCCGCGCCCTCGACCGGGCGCTCCTCCTGCTGGCGGTAGAGCGAGGCGTACACGCCGCCCGCGTCGACGAGGTCGGCGTGCGTGCCGCGCTCGACGATGCGCCC
Organism: Agromyces sp. NPDC058064; assembly: GCF_042885275.1. NCBI lineage: Bacteria > Bacillati > Actinomycetota > Actinomycetes > Micrococcales > Microbacteriaceae > Agromyces > Agromyces sp. NPDC058064. Next base: position 697,101 of record NZ_JBHVSE010000001.1, read on the forward strand.
GGCGACCACCACGAAGATGACGTCGGCGGCGACCACGGTCGAGAGCCGGTGCGCGATCGCGATCGTGGTGCGCCCGCGCGCCGCGTCGTCGAGGGCCTGCTGCACCACCCGCTCGGAGATCGTGTCGAGCGCGCTCGTCGCCTCGTCGAGCACGAGCACCGCCGGGTCCTTCAGGAGGACCCGGGCGATCGCGATGCGCTGCTTCTCGCCGCCCGAGAGGCGATAGCCGCGTTCGCCCACGACCGTGTCGTAGCCGTCGGGGAAGGAGGCGATCGTGTCGTGGATGTTGGCGGCGCGCGCGGCCGCCTCGAGCTCGGCGTCGGTGGCGCCCGGCTTCGCGTAGCGGAGGTTCTCGGCGATCGACGCGTGGAACAGGTAGGTCTCCTGGCTGACGATGCCGATGTGCGACATCAGCGACTCCTGCTTCAGGTCGCGCACGTCGACGCCGGCGAAGCGCACGGTGCCGCTCGTCGCCTCGTAGAGGCGCGGCACGAGGTACGACACCGTCGTCTTGCCGGCCCCGCTCGGCCCGACGAAGGCCGCGAAGCGGCCGGGCTCGATGGTGAAGCTGACCCCGTCGAGCGTCGGGCGCGACTCGTCGTCGGCATCGGGATAGCGGAACGACACCTCGTCGAACTCGACCCGGCCGAGCGCCCCGCCCGCGGGCACCTCGACGCTGCCGTCCGCGTCGGGCGCGTCGCCCAGCTCGACCGGCACCTCGCGCGCGTCGGGCGCATCCGTGATCGTCGGGCGCAGGTCGAGGTACTCGAAGATGCGGGCGAACAGCGCGCGCGAGGTCTGCAGGTCGAGGGCGACGCGCATGAGCCCCATGAGCGGGAACAGCAGCCGCGCCTGCACGGTCGTGAACGCGACGATGGTGCCGGCGGTGAGCCCCGCGGTGCCGCCCGCGATGAGCCAGCCCGCCACGAGGTACACGATCGCCGGGATCGACGACATGAAGATGTTCACCATCGCGAAGAACCACTGCCCGGTCATCTGCTGCTTGACCTGCAGCCGGATCTGGTTGCGGTTCTCGTCGGCGTAGCGCTCGATCTCGCTCTGCTGCCGCGTGAAGCTCTTCGACAGCAGGATCCCCGACACGCTCAGCGTCTCCTGCGTGATCGCCGTCATCTCCGACAGCGACTCCTGCGTCTTGCCGGCGATGCGCGCCCGCACCTGCCCGACCCTGCGCTGCGCGATCACCATGAACGGCATCAGCACGAGGGCGATGAGGGTCAGCTGCCAGTTCAGCAGGAGCATGGCGATGAACGCCGAGATGACCGTGACCGTGTTGCCGAGCACGCTCGACACGGTGTTCGTGAGCACGCCCGCGACGCCGCCCACGTCGTTCTGGAGGCGCGACTGGATGACGCCCGTCTTCGTGCGGGTGAAGAAGCTCAGCTCCATCGCCTGCAGGTGGCTGAACAGCCGCACCCTGAGCGAGCCCATCACCTTGTTGCCGATCGTCGCGGTGAGCCACGTCTGCCAGACGCCGAGCAGCGCCGACACCACGAAGACCGCGATCATCGCGAGCACGAGCGCCGTGAGCACCGGCACGTTCGGCGGGGATGCCTCGCCGCCCGCGCCGGTCGGGAAGAGCCCGTCGTCGAAGGCGCGCTGGGTGAGCAGCGGCGGGATCACGCTGAGCGCCGCACCGACGAGCACGAGCACGACCGTCGTGATGAGCGCCGTCCGGTGAGGGGCGAACAGCTCGGCGATGCGCCGCAGGAGGTGCGGGATCTTGGGCGCCTCGGCATTGGCCGCCCGCTGCGCCGACTCGTCGGACGAGGCGATGCGCGTGCGCGCCTTGCCGTACCGGCCGACCTGCGCTCCTCCGCCACCCCCGCCGTGCATGCTCATGTTTTCACCCTACGACCGCCGCCTCCCGCGGTCGGCGCCGTTCGCCCCCGGCGCAGCCGCGGGCGAGCGCGCCACGAGCGAGCAGCATGGATGCCGCGTGGCCGGCCACGCGGCATCCGGCTCCCCCGCCCGCCCTGGGTCAGCCCTTGGTCGAGCCTGCGAGCAGGCCGCGCACGAAGTAGCGCTGCAGGCTGAAGAACACGATGAGCGGCACGACGAGCGAGATGAACGCCGCGGCCGTGAGGCGCTGCCAGGTCTGGCCCCGCTGGCCCGCGAGCTCGGCGAGCCGCTGCGTGAGCGGCGCGACGTCGGCGGTGCCGCCCGAGAACACCAGGGCCACGAGCAGGTCGTTCCACACCCAGAGGAACTGGAAGATCGCGAACGACGCGAGGATCGGCACCGAGAGCGGCACGACGATGCGGAGGAAGATCTGGCCGTGGGTCGCCCCGTCGACCCGCGCGGCCTCCATCAACTCGCGCGGGATCTCGGAGATGAAGTTGTGCAGCAGGAAGATCGCGAGCGGGAGCCCGAAGATCGTGTGCGCGATCCACACCTGCACGTAGGTCTCGTCGGGGATGATCGGGATGATGTCGTGCAGCCACTCCTGCGCCGGCTTCAACGTCGAGGTGAAGATCTGCAGCAGCGGGATGAGCGCCATCTGCAGGGGCACGATCTGCAGCGCGAAGATGATGATGAACACCCACTCCGCGAACGGGAACTTGATCCAGGCGAGCGCGTAGGCCGCCATGGCGGCGAGCACCGTCGCGAAGACGACGACCGGGATCGTGATCGCGAGCGAGTTCACGAAGTACGAGCCGAGCTGCGGGGCCGAGGAGGACGCCGACAGCAGCACTTCGCTGTAGTTGTCGAGGGTCCAGCCCCAGTTCTCGAAGGCCGTCCACCAGCCGGTGGTGTTGATGAGCTCGGCCGGGCGGAACGACGAGACCAGCAGGCCGAAGGTCGGCAGCGTCCAGAGCACGGTGATGAGGATGGCGAACACCGTCGCCGGGCGCGAGGTCAGCCGGCGCTTCACCCGCTGCGCCTTCGTGCCGTCGAGGTTGTAGCCACGGCGGGCGGCGGAGTCGAGCTCCTTCACGATCGCCTTGTCGGTCGATCCGGTGGTCTGACTCATCGAATCTCCTTCTGCTTTCGAAGCACTCGGATGTTGTAGACGACGACCGGCACGACGAGCAGGAACAGCACGAGCGCGAGTGCCGCGCCACGACCCGGCTCCGCCGCGCGGAACGCCTGGGTGTACATCTCGTTCGCGATGACGCTCGTGTTGAAGTTGCCGCCCGTCATGACGCGCACGATGTCGAAGACCTTGAGCGTCGCGATCGTGATGGTCGTGACGACCACCACGAGCCCGCCTCGGATGCCCGGCAGCGTCACGTTCCTGAACCGCTGCCAGTTCGTCGCCCCGTCGAGCTCGGCCGCCTCGAGCTGCTCGGCCGGGATGCCCTTGATCGAGGCCGACAGCACCACGACCGCGAAGCCGGTCTGCACCCAGATCATCACGATGATGAGCAGGAGCGTGTTGACGAACGGCTCCTGGAGCCACAGCACCGGCTCGCCGCCGAACCAGATCACGACCTGGTTCAGCAGGCCGATCTGCGGGCGACTCGACGGGCGGTACTCGTAGATGAACTTCCAGATGATGCCGGCGCCCACGAACGAGATCGCGACGGGCATGAACACGAGCGACTTGTAGATGCGCTCACCGCGGGAGCGGTCGATGAACACGGCGTAGGCGAGGCCGATGCCCGTCGACACCGTCGGCACGAGCACGACCCAGAGGATCGTGTTGCCGAGGGTCAGCAGCGCCTCGGGCTGCGTGAACATCCAGACGTAGTTGTCGACGCCGACGAAGTCGCCGGCGCGGTTGGTGAACGAGGTGAACGCGGTGCGCACCGCGGGATACAGCAGGCCCACCGCGAGCAGGAGGCACGCGGGGGCGAGGAAGAGCACGAGCTGATACCAGTCGCGACCGCGCTTGGGGGCGCGATCGATGAGGAACAGGATCAGCCCGATGACGGCCGCGAAGACCGCGAGCCCGAGCAGGATCTGGAAGATCTTGCCGATCAGGTCGGCTGTGGTCACGTCGAGGGCCTCCGATCGCAGGCGGAATCAGATGAGCCGGCACACCGCGCGGCGAGGTGGGATGGGAGACCCCGGGGCCGCGCGCGGCGCGGCCCCGGGGCATCCGTCACTCCTGAGGCCAGCTCGCCTCGATGAAGTCGAGCGTGTCGGCGGTGCTCTTGCCGCCGATCCAGTCGACCATGCCCGTCCAGAACGTGCCCGAGCCCACCGCGGCCGGCATCACGTCGGAGCCGTCGAAGCGGAAGGTCGTGTTCGGGTCCTGGAGGAGCTCCACCGACGCCTTCAGCAGCTCGCTGCCGGCGTTCTCGGGGTCGAGTCCGGTGTTCGCGCTGATCACGCCGCCGAGGCTCACCCGCGAGTTGGCCCATTCGGGGCTCGACAGGTAGGTCTGCACCGCGACGACCTCGTCGGCGTCGGAGAACGCCGCGACGATCTCACCGCCGCCCGTGACCGCGTTGGCGCCGGCCTCGGTGCCGGGCATCATGAACGCCCACACGTCGCCGTCCTCGGCGACCGTCGTGCCCTCGGGCCAGAAGCCCTCGTAGAACGAGGCCTGGTGGTGCATCGCGCACGCGCCGTCCATGATCGGCAGTCCGGCGTCGCCGAAGTCGGTCGTGGCGATCGAGCGAACGTCGCCCAGCCCGCCGTTCACGTTGGCGTCGTCGCGGATGAAGCCGTCGACCGCGTCGAACGCCTCGGCGATCGCCGGGTCGTTGAACGGGATCTCGTGCGTCGTCCACTGGTCGTAGACGTCAGCGCCCGACTGGCGGAGCACCATGTCCTCCACCCAGTCGGTGCCGGGCCAGCCGGTGGCCGCGCCCGAGGCGAAGCCGACGCACCAGGGCTTGTCGACCGCACCCGACTCGCGCACCTCGGTGGTGAGCGTCGCGAGGTCGTCGAGCGTCTCGGGGACCTCCCAGCCGTTCTCCTCGAACATCGCGGGCGAGTACCAGATCCACCCCTTGATGTTCGCCATCAGCGGGGCGCCGTACAGGGTGCCGTCGACGGTGCCGTAGGCCGCCCAGTCCTCCGACCAGTACTCGGCCACGTTGTCGGCGACCGCCTGCGGCGCCTCGAGGAGGTCGCCCTGCTGGGCGAGGCGGGCGATGAGGCCCGGCTGCGGGGTGATGCCGAGGTCGGGCGGGTTGCCGCCCTCGATGCGCACGTTCAGCTGCTCTTCGTACTGGTCGGAGCCCTCGTACACGATGTCGATGCCCGTGCAGTTCTCGAAGTCGGCCCAGGACTGGTTCAGCAGTTCGGCCTCGGGGTCGAGGATGGTGCCGTAGACATCGACCTCGGTGCCGTCTTCGAAGCTGCCGTAGCTCTCGTAGGGCCCGCAGTCGCCGGTGGCGGACTCCTCGTTCGCGATGTCGCCCGTGCAGGCCGTGAGTGTGAGACCGACCGCTGCGGCCACCACGACGGGGGCCATCAGACGGCGATGCCGTGTGAATCTCATGTCATCTCCTCGTTGAGTGTGGTGCAGGGCGGAGCCGGGAACCGGTTCCAGACCCCACGGTAGGCCAGCGGTGCGGGCGACCACAAGGGAGCCCGGGTCACGAATCAGTCACCGAAGCGGGCAGCCGGGTTCGCGGTCGGAGAGCGCTCCCACGATTCGCGCCGCGAATCCGCCGGAACCGGTTCCATCCTCGGTCGGTCTGCCGCTAGGCTCGGCTCCGGAACTGCCCGACGGAGGGGGTTGCGCATGGCGGCCATCGGCGATGTCGCGCGCCTGGCGGGGGTCTCGAAGGCCACCGCCTCCCGAGCGCTCTCCGGGGGCGGCCACGTCGCCGACGAGACCCGTCGCAGGGTCGAGGCTGCGGCATCCGAGATCGGCTACATCGCCTCGCCCGCGGCCGCGAGCCTCGTCACCGGCCGCACGATGAACGTCGGCGTGGTGATCCCGATCGTCAACCGCTGGTTCTTCGGCGAGGTGCTCGAGGGCATCGAGCGCGCGCTGCTCTCGGCCGGCTACGACCTCACCCTCTACAACGTGGGCGACGACGGCCCCGAGCGCGACCGGGTGTTCGAGTTCTTCCTCGCGCGCAAGCGCGTCGACGCGGTCATCGCGGTCGGGGTCGACCTCGCCGAGCACGAGGCCGCCGGGCTCGCACGCAGCGAGAAGCCCCTGGTGTGCCTCGGCGGGCGAGGCGCCGTCGACGCCCGGCTCGCGATCGACGACCGCGCCGTGGGTACGCTCGCGACCGAGCACCTGCTGCGCCTCGGCCACACCCGCATCGCGCACCTCGCGGGGCCCGACGCGGCCGCCGAGCCGGGCAGTGTGCAGGGCGAGCGGCTGCGTGGCTACCTCGACGCGCTCGCCGCCGCAGGGCTCGTCCCCGGCGAGGGCCACGTCGTCGAGGCCGACACGACGATGCCGGCCGGATGCACCGGGGCGCTGCAGCTGCTCGGCCAGCCCGGGCCCCGCCCGACCGCCCTGTTCGCCGCCTCCGACGAGATGGCGTTCGGTGCGATGATCGCCGCCGAGCGACTCGGCATCGCGGTGCCAGGCGAGCTCTCGGTGATCGGGGTCGACGGGCACGAGTACGCCGAGATGTTCGGCCTCACCACGATCGAGCAGGCGCCGGGCGAGCAGGGGCGCCTCGCGGTCGACGCGGTGCTGCGCCTGCTCGGCGACGGCGAGGTCGCCGACCCCCTGCCCGACTCGGGCGCGCCGCTGCCGACCCGGCTCGTGGTGCGTTCGAGCACGACCGCACCGCCGCGCGGCTGAGCCGCCCCGCCGGGCATCGCCCGGCAGGAGCGCTCGCGAGTGGTCTCAGGCGGCGTCGCCCACCGTGATCGCCTCGGCCTCGCGCTCGGACGCCTCGGAGGCCCCGGCGTCGCCCTCCACCCGGTCGACCCGGCGAAGCGCGCGGTGCCCGAGCACCACGATGAGCGCCGCGACGAGCACCGAGCCCGCGGCCGCGTAGTACGGCGCCGACGGCGAGATGAGGTGCGCGAGCTCGGCCGCGGCAGGCGGGGCGAGGGCGCCGCCCAGGAACCGCACCGCAGAGTACGCGCTCGACGCCACGGAGCGCTGGAGGTCGGTCGCCTCCATCACGCACTCGGTGAGCACCGTGTTGAGCACGCCCAGCACGAGCCCGCCGACGACGATGCAGACGACGAGCGCGGTCGAGTCCTCGATGAGGAGGCCTGCGGCGACGAGGTCGAGCGAGAGCAGCGGCAGCGCGATCCACAGCACGCGGGTGCGCGGCATCCTCGCCGTGAGCAGCGGCGCGACGAACACCGAGGTGATCGCGAGCGCGACGCCCCAGCCGAAGAAGGTGAAGCCGAGCCCGAGCGCATCGAAGCCGAGCGGGAACGGCGAGTACGCCAGCAGCACGAAGAAGCCGATGTTGTAGAACAGCGCCGCGGCGGCGAGCACGGCGAGCGCCGGCTGGCGCAGCGCGCGCAGCGGCGCCGACAGCCGGGTCGGTTCGGGTCGCGTGCCCGGGGCATCCGCATCGTCCTTCAGGAACACGAGGATCGCGATCACGCCGATCGCCATGAGCGCCGCAGTGCCGAAGAACGGACCGCGCCAGCTGAGGTGGCCGAGGAGGCCGCCGAGCAGCGGCCCGACGGCGATGCCGAGACCGAGCGCGGCCTCGTAGAGGATGATCGCCGAACCCGAGCCGCCCGCCGCGGCGCCGACGATCGTCGCGAGCGCGGTCGAGATGAACAGGGCGTTGCCGAGGCCCCAGCCGGCGCGGAAGCCGATGATCGACTCGACGTTCTGCGAGAGTCCGGCGGCCGCCGCGAACACCACGATGATGCCGAGGCCGATGAGCAGCGTCTTCTTCGCGCCGATGCGGCTCGAGATCCAGCTGGTGCCGAGCATCGCGAGTCCCGTGACGAGCAGGTAGCTCGTGAAGAGCATCTCGGTCTCGGTCGGCGTCGCCTCGAGGCTCTCGGCGATCGCGGGGAGGATCGGGTCGACGAGGCCGATGCCCATGAACGCGATCACGCACGAGAAGGCGACCGCCCAGACGGCCTTCGGCTGCTTCAGGATCGACGCGGAGGTCTCGTGGGCGTGCGCGGTCACGCGATCGCCCCGGTGCGCGCGGCGTCGTCGGCCCGCTCGATGCGTGTGCGGATGAGGGCGACGGCGCTCGCGAGCGTCTCGCGCTCGTCGTGCGAGAGGTCGTCGAAGTAGGGCGCCATGGCCCCGACGAGCTCGTCGCGCCACGCGTCGAGCGCCGCGAGGCCGCGCGGGTCGGCCGAGATGAGCCAGGCGCGTGCGTCGCCGGCATCGGCGATGCGGCGGACCCAGCCGCGGTCGTCGAGCGCGTGCACGAGCTTCGTCATGGTGGGCTGGCTGACCCGGCTGACGCGGGCGAGCTCGCCGAGGCGCATGGGGCCGAGGTCGCGCAGCACCGCGAGGGTGCGCCAGACGGCGGGCGACTCGGTCGACGAGGTCGAGGCGGCGGCGAGGCGGGTGAGTCGGTGGTTCACCGAGACCAGGCCCCCGATGAGGTCGGTGAGGTCGGCGTGGCCGGAAGATTGCATAGCTCAACTATATAGCTGAGCTATCCAATTTGCGACCCGGCACCGTTTCAGGAAATGGTGCGCGGCGCGGCGCGGCGCCCCGAGAACGACGGATGCCCCGTGGCCGTGGGCCACGGGGCATCCGTGTCGTTCAGGTGACGCAGGTCACCTCAAGCTTCGAACCCGCTCGCGCGGGCGCGAATTACTTGAGGGTGACGGTCGCGCCGGCCTCCTCGAGGGCGGCCTTCGCCTTCTCGGCGGTCTCCTTGTTCGCGCCCTCGAGCACGGCCTTGGGAGCACCGTCGACGACGGCCTTGGCCTCGCCGAGGCCGAGCGAGGTGAGCTCGCGGACGGTCTTGATGACCTGGATCTTCTTGTCGCCGGCAGCCTCGAGGATGACGTCGAAGGAGTCCTTCTCCTCAGCCTCTTCAGCAGCGCCCGCGCCACCGGCAGCGCCGGCAACGGCGACGGGAGCGGCCGCGGTGACCTCGAACTTCTCCTCGAACGCCTTCACGAACTCGCTGAGCTCGACAAGCGTGAGACCTGCGAACTGCTCGAGCAGCTCTTCGGTGGTGAGCTTCGCCATGATGTATCTCCTAATAGATGGGGTTGTAACGAGTCCGTCGGGCGCTTACGCGGCCTCGGCGGTCTCCAGCTTTTCGCGAAGCGCGTCGATGGTGGCGGCAGCCTTGCCCATCGTCGCCTTCATCATGCCCGCAGCCTTCGCAAGCAGAACCTCGCGGCTCTCGAGCGAGGCGTACTTGTTGACCTCGTCGGCGTCGAGGGTCTTGCCCTCGAAAACGCCGCCCTTGATCACAAGGTTCGGGTTCGCCTTGGCGAAGTCACGCACGGCCTTGGCAGTGGCGACGAAGTCACCGTGCACGAAGGCGACGGCGGACGGGCCGGTGAGGCTTTCGTCCAGCGTCGAGATGCCGGCCTTGTTGGCGGCGATCTTGGTCAGCGTGTTCTTCACCACGGCGTAGTTCGCGTCCTGACGGATGGTGTTGCGCAGCTGCTTGAGCTGTGCAACCGTCAGGCCGCGGTATTCGGTCAGCAGAACGGCGGCCGAGCTCTCGAACAGGTTCGTGAGTTCGGCAACCGAGGCTTCCTTGTTCGCCATGGCCACTCCTTGTGTACTCAACGCGCATCGCGGAGGCGATGCACGGCCTGGAGCGCTGGAAGCAATGGGGAGAAAGAAAAAAGCTCCGGCGCAGTTGCGCGGAGCTCGGCCCGATCTCTCGGAAAGTCTTCGTCACACCTGCGCGGGCCCTTGCTTTCGCAAGACTTCGGTCGCATTCGCTCGTTTTCACGAGCGCGCACGACAACCAGCGGTCTTCGGCTCCGTCAAGAGTAGCGGATGCCCCGGGCTCCGCCAAATCGACGCCGGACCGCGCCGCACGGCCGGCCCGGCGATCGCGGTGGGAATAGTTGACCGATGTCGACAGTTGACGAATGCAACGACTTTCTCTATAGTTGATTTCGATCAACTACTTATGCAAGGAACTTCTGTGACCTCCACGCTTCCGAACGACCTCGAGACGGCGACTCGTACGCCTCGGCAGGTCTTCACCGCCCTCTCGGGCCTCATCATGGGCATGTTCGTCGCCGTGCTCTCGGGCACGGTCGTCTCGACCTCGATGCCCGTCATCATCGCCGACCTCGGCGGCGACCAGTCGGCCTACACCTGGGTCATCACCGCGAGCCTGCTCGCGACCGCCGTGTCGACCCCGATCTGGGGCAAGCTCGCCGACCTCGTCGACCGCAAGATGCTGCTGCAGATCGCGCTCGGCCTCTTCGTCGTCGGCACGGTCGTCGCCGGCTTCTCGCAGTCGACCGGCATGCTCATCGCCGTGCGCGTCGTGCAGGGCCTCGGCGCGGGCGGCCTCATGTCGCTCGTCATGATCGCGGTCGCCCTCATCATCTCGCCGCGCGAGCGCGGCAAGTACATGGGCGTCGTCGGCGGCATCATGGCACTCGCCACCATCGGCGGCCCGCTGCTCGGCGGCGTCATCACCGACGCCTTCGGCTGGCGCGCCAACTTCTTCATCGGCGTGCCCTTCGCGATCGCCGCGATCATCCTCATCCAGCGCACGCTGCACCTGCCGAAGCCCAACCGCGAGCGCGTGAAGATCGACTACCTCGGCGCGATCCTCCTCACCGTCGGCGTCTCGCTCCTCCTCATCTGGGTGTCGATGGGCGGCAACCAGTTCGAGTGGAACTCGATCGAGAGCTTCGTCATCATCGGCGTCTCCGCCGCGGCGATCATCGGCTTCATCGTCACCGAGTTCCTCGTCGAGGAGCCGATCGTGCCGATGACCCTCTTCACGAACCGCACCTTCACCCTGTCGGTGATCGCGTCGATCTCGATCGGCGTGGCGATGTTCGCGACGAGCGTCTTCCTCGCGCAGTACTTCCAGCTCGCGCGCGGCGCGACCCCGACCGAGTCGGGCCTCATGACCATCCCGATGATCGTCGGCCAGATGGGCGCCTCCATCGGCATCGGCGCGCTCGTCAGCCGCTTCGGCAAGTGGAAGGGCTGGATGCTCCTCGGCTCGGTGCTGACCCTCGCCGGCGTGAGCCTCATGACCACGCTCCGCTACGACACCGACTTCACGCTCGTCTCGATCTACATGTTCGTGCTCGGCGCCGGTCTCGGCATGATCATGCAGAACCTCACACTCATCGTGCAGAACGACACCCCCGCCTCGCAGCTCGGCGCGGCGAGCTCGAACGTGAACTTCTTCCGCTCGATCGCGGGCACGATCGGCGTGACCGTCATGGGCTCGGTGCTCGCCACCCAGGTGACGACGCACATCACCGACGGGCTCTCGAAGTTCACCCCGACCTCGGCCGACGAGGTCGACGCGCTGAAGTCGCTCGCGAGCGGCTCGCTGCCGAAGGTCTCCGAGCTGCCCGACACGATCCGCGTGATCGTCGAGGGCTCGTACGGCCACGGCATCGCCGACGTGTTCATCATCGCGATCCCGCTCGCGGTCATCAGCCTCATCGCGATCGCGTTCCTGCCGAACAAGCCCCTGTCGACGAAGAACGCGGCGCAGACGCTGGCCGAGGAGGCCGAGCAGGTCGCGATCGACCTCGCCGAGGCCGAGATCGCGGCGCCGGTCACCTCGTCGATCCAGCTCGTCGACGGTTCGGATGCCACGGGCGGCCGCCGCGACGAGGCATCCGCCCGCGATGCCGGGGCCGAGGCTGCGGGCGCCCGCAAGTAGCATGAGCGTCGTGACCGAGCCCACCGCCGACCCCGCCGTCGAGCCCACCGTCGACGACGCGATCGCCCACGTGGAGGATCAGCTCTCCGTCGTCTTCGGCCGTGCCCGCACGGTGTGGAAGGAGGCGGCGCAGCAGATCCACCCCGAGCTGAACCCCGCCGGGTACAAGCTGCTGGCGACGGTCGTGCGGCTCGGTTCGACGAACGCGCACGTGCTCACCGAGCTCTTCGACATGGACAAGAGCGTCGTGAGCCGGCAGATCCGCATGCTCGAGGAGGTCGGCCTCGTCGCGAGCCGCCCCGACGAGCGCGACGGGCGGGTGCGCGTCATCGCGCCCACCCCCGAGGCGGTCGAGCGCATCACGGCGGTGCGGGCGCGCAACCAGTCGCGCCTGCACGCCGTGCTGCGCGAGCGCTCGGTCGAGGAGCTCGAGCTGTTCGCCGAGATGCTCGGCGGCCTCGCGGAGGCGTAGGCACCCTCCGCCCGAATCCTGAAGGAGCGTATCGAGACCCCTCGCGAGGTCTCGATACGCTCCGTCGTCGCTATTCGACCACCGGGCTCAGCCGGCGTGCAGCGACTGCTGCAGCGCGCCCATGCCGCCGACGAGCGGCAGGTGCACCGTCGACTTCGACGGGTCGACCGTGAGCGTCGTGCCGGGGGCCGGGCGCACGGTGAACTCGTGGTCGCTCGAGAGCACGACGAGCCCGATCTGCGATCCCGCCGAGAACACGTAGTCCTTCGGCTCGAGCTCGAACGCGAAGTCGTACGCGCGGCCCGGAGTGATCGGGTCGGTCACCGCGGCCGAGTTGCGGTTCTCGACGTCCATCCACCCGCGGGTGATGATCTTCGGCGCGCCGGTCGTCGGGTACTCGACGAGCAGCGCCGTGAGGTTCGCCTTCGGCCGGTCGACCGAGAGGCGCAGCGACACGGACGGCGTGCCCGAGAGGCGCATCGACTCGCCCAGCACCTCGGTGCGGTAGGCGAGGCGGTTCGGCGAGGACGCCGCCGCCGCGAGGTCGGCGGCGAGGAGGCTCGCGTCGTCCACGAGGTCCTCGCTCGCCTTCGACCCCGAACGCGACACCGCGATGGTGCCGACCCCGTCGGCCTCGGCCGCGCCGCCGAGCTTCAGCTTCACCTGCTCGGTCGCCGGGTCGGGCCACTCGGCGTACTCGGTCAGGGTGCGGTCCTCGCGCACGACGTACGCCTTCGGCAGCGCCTCGACGCCGTTCTCGACGTCGTAGAGGTACCGGGTGAACCAGCGGTTCAGCAGCGTGTCGTTCGGGTTGCCGCCGTGGCCGCCCTGGTGCAGGTAGATCTGGTGCGGCACGTCGTTCGCCTTGAGCTCCTCGTAGAGGTCGGCGGCGTTCTTCGTCATGACGTTCCAGTCGTTGAGCCCGTGGGCGACGAGGGTCGCGGCCGAGATCCGATCGGCGTTCGCGAGGTAGTCGCGCTCGGCCCAGAAGGCGCTCTCGTCACCGGTGACGCGATCCTGGTTCGCCCGCAGCTCGTCGATGACCGGCTGGCAGATCTCCTGGTCGAAGCGGGTGTAGACGTAGTCGGCGAGCACGTCGAGGTCTTCGCCCTGGTAGCCGCCGGGCGCTCGCACCGCGCCGTTCGCGCGGTAGTAGTCGTACCAGTTCGAGATCGCCGAGACCGGCACGATCGCGTCGAGCCCCTCGACGCCGGTCGAGGCGACGCCGATCGGCAGCGTGCCGTTGTACGAGGTGCCGATCATGCCGACGCTGCCCGTCGTCCAGTCGGCGGCGACCTCGGTCGTGCGTTCGGGGCTCGTGTAGGCCGTCGCACGGCCGTTCAGCCAGTCGACGACGGCCTTGCCCGCGAGCGACTCGTTGGTGCCGCCCGAGGTCGGGCAGCCCTCGGACCAGCCGCTGCCGAAGCCCTCGGCGTGCACGACGGCGAAGCCGCGCGGCACCCAGGTGTTCTCGAGCGAGCGCGAGATGGTCGGGCTCGTGCGGTTGCGCGGCACGTAGGCGGGCCACGGCTCCTTCTCGCTCGGCGGCTCGCCGATCTCGTGGTCGACCGACCAGTTCGTGACCTGCGAACCGCCGGCGTAGTAGGGGCTGAGCTCCATCAGCACCGGGACCTTGAGGTCGGCGCTCTCGGTCTCGGGGACCCGGCTCACGTCGATGTGCACGAGGTCGGGCAGGCCGTCGCGGTCGGAGTCGACCTCGCTCTCGACCCACGCCTCCTCGTTCACCCACTCGGCCGAGTTCTTGGTGAAGACGGCCTGCGAGAGGCCGTCGACGAAGGTCGGCTCGGCCGGCTCGGGGCTGGCGTAGGCCGGCGACGCGATCGCGACGCCCGCGCAGGCGAGCGCGGCCGTCATGGCGACGGCGACGCGATGACCGCGTCGCCGCCCTGCGGTGGTAGGTACCGCTCGGATCATGCGGATGCTCCTTCGGTCGTGCCGGGGCGCAGGCCTCCCCCCGCGCCCGGCGCGGTGCCACCGCCCCGTGGCTGCTCCACACGCTACGGGCGCGCGAGCGCGACACGCCAGAGCGCGGGCGCGCCCGTGCCTCCCCTACTCGGCGACCGCGACGGGCCGGCCGCTCGGCGCGGGGGCGAGCGGCAGCTCCACCGTGAACACGGTGCGCCCGGGTTCGCTCGCGACCTCGACCGTGCCGTGCTGCGCCTCGACCACGGCCCGCACGATGGCGAGGCCGAGGCCCGTCGATCCCGCGCGGCGCGAGCGCGAGGCATCCCCGCGTGCGAACCGCTCGAAGAGCGTGGCGCGCACCGACTCGTCGATGCCGGGGCCGTCGTCGACCACCTCGAGCCGGGCGCGGTCGCCGATCACCCGGAGCCGGGCCACGACCTCGGTGCCTGCGGGCGTGTGCACCCGCGCGTTCGCGAGGAGGTTGGCCAGCACCTGCCGCAGGCGCGCGTCGTCGCCCGAGACCTCGACGTCGTCGTCGGGCGCGTCGACCGACCAGTCGTGGTCGGGGCCGGCGGCCTGCGCGTCGCCGACCGCGTCGACCACGATCGCCCGCAGGTCGACCCGGCCGTGCACGAGCTCGCGACCCTCGTCGAGCCGGGCGAGCAGCAGCAGGTCCTCGACGAGCCCGGTCATCCGCAGCGACTCCGACTCGATCCGCGACAGCGCGTGCACGACGTCGTCGGGCAGCTCGCCGCCGTGCAGGCGCGTGAGCTCGGCGTAGCCGCGGATCGACGCGAGCGGGGTGCGCAGCTCGTGCGAGGCGTCGGCGACGAAGCGGCGCACCTTCTGCTCGCTCTGCTCGCGGGCGGTGAGGGCGGAGGCCACGTGGCCGAGCATCCGGTTGAACGCGGAGCCGAGCCGGCCGACCTCGGTGCCGTCGTCGTCGACGTCGACCCGCTCGGCGAGCGCGACGTCGCCGCGGTCGAGCGGCAGCTCGGAGACGCGCTGCGCGGTCGCGGTGACGCGCTCGAGCGGGCTGAGCGCCCTCGCGACGATGACCGAGCCGAGCCCGAGCGCGACGACGAGCCCCGCGAGCGCGACGATCGTGATGGTCAGGGCGAGCTGCGAGCTGTCGGCGTTCACCTCGGCGAGCGGCAGTGCGAGCACGATCCGCACGCCCTCCCAGTCGGTCTGCTCGAGTGCGAGCGCGCGGTAGTCGCCGAGCTCGCCCACCCGGATCGAGTGCGGTTCGCCGTCGGTCGGCACGGCCGCGAGCACCTCGGCGAGGTCGGCGGGGAGGTCGAGCACCCGGCCGCTCTCGGTGATGTACCCGGCCCTCGTCTCGCCGTCGGCGGGCACGAGCGCGGCGAGGGTGCCGGCCTCCTGGCCGGGGATGTTGAGCACGAGCGACGGCGCCGCGGAGGGGTCGCCGGGGAAGCCGGGCGGCTGGCCCGAGATCGCGAGGTTCGCGCGGGAGATCGTCGAGTCGAGGTTCGCGTCGAGCCGGGCGACCGAGGAGCTGTGGAACACGGCGACGCTCACGAGGCCGACGACCGCGCTCACGGCGACGAGCAGCGCGGCGACGATGAGGAGGAGCCGGCGACGCAGGGTCCACGGGTGGCGGTGCGGGGCGTCCTCGTCGTCGGGGGCGCCGAGCGCGTCGACCGCACCCGTCGAACCGGTCGCGACCGCCGCGCTCGCCTCGCGCGAGGCGGCGGCGTGCCCCGGGTCGCCGGGCCGGGTCATCCGGCGGCCTTCAGCATGTACCCGGCACCGCGGACCGTGTGGATCATCGGCTCGCGGCCGGCGTCGACCTTCTTGCGCAGGTACGAGATGTAGAGCTCGACGACCGACTCCTTGCCGCCGAAGTCGTACGACCAGACGCGATCGAGGATCTGCGCCTTCGAGAGCACCCGGCGGGGGTTGCGCATGAGGTAGCGGAGCAGCTCGAACTCGGTCGCGGTGAGCTCGATGGGCTCGCCCGCACGCGCGACCTCGTACGAGTCCTCGTCGAGGGTGAGGTCGCCGACGGCGAGCACCGGGTCCTTCGCCTGGGCGAGGGTGAGCGTCGAACGGCGGATGAGTCCGCGCAGGCGCGCCACGACCTCCTCGAGGCTGAACGGCTTCGTGACGTAGTCGTCGCCGCCCGCGGTGAGGCCGGCGATGCGGTCGTCGAGCGAGTCCTTCGCGGTGAGGAACAGCACGGGGGTCTCGGTGCCGTCGGCGCGCACCCGCTGCAGCACCTCGAGCCCGTCGAAGTCGGGGAGCATGATGTCGAGCACGATCGCGTCGGGCCGGAACTCGCGGGCGATGCGCACCGCGCTGTGGCCGTCGGCGGCGGTGCGCACGTCCCAGCCCTCGTACTTCAGCGCCATCTTGAGCAGCTCGGTGAGCGAGTGCTCGTCGTCGACCACGAGCACGCGCACCATCGACCCGTCGCCCTTGGCGATGGCGGGGGCGCGGTGGGGGGCTGCGGGAGTCGTGGTCATGATTCCAGTATCCGCAGCCGGCTATGCGTTTCCTATGACTCCGATGGGCGGATGCCTCGTGCCGACGGAGCACGGGCGGACATAGCCGGGTCATAGTCACGCCATCGGGCGGGCACAGCGCCCGTGCCTAGGGTCTCGATCGGCGCCCCGGCCGGGGCGCCCTCACCCGATCCTCCGACCCTTCCCGCCCTCCGACCCCTGAGGATGCCCATGTTCTTCACCTATCTCCGGCGCGAGCTCGCCGGTCGCCGCAGGCAGACGGCGATCATCGCCATCGGCATGGCACTCGCGATCGCACTCGTCATCATCGTCAACTCCATCGCCTCGGGGGTGAAGGCCGCGCAGGCCTCCGTGCTCGAGTCGGTCTACGGGGTCGGCACGGATATCACCGTGACCCAGTCGCCCACCCCGCCCGGCGAGGGCGAGGGCGGCGGCCCCCGGTTCGAGTTCGACGCCGGCGCCGGCACCACGAGCGACGGCACCACGGAGCTCAGCCAGTCGCGGCTCAGCGCGGGCTTCGGCTCGACCACGTTCGACGAGGGTGCGCTCGAGACCGTGCAGGGCATCGACCACGTCGCCATGGCCGCCGCCACCCTGTCGCTCACCAACACGACCTTCAACGGCGAGATGCCCGACTTCAGCCAGATGCAGGGCGCCGACGGCGGCCCCGCGACCGACGGGGAGGGCGGGCAGGCCGCGCCGCCGCAGGGCGGCCCCGACGGCGCCGGCGGCAGCGCCTTCGACGTCGACTCGTTCACCGTGCTCGGCCTCGACCCCGCGGCCGACGCGATCGGCCCGCTCTCGGCGGTCTCCCTCTCCGAGGGCCGAGCGCTCGATGCGGACGACGCCGGCGAGTACCTCGCCGTGCTCGACGCCGACTACGCGACGAGCGCCGAGCTCTCGGTCGGCGACACGATCGACCTCGGCGGCACCGGGTTCGAGGTCGTCGGCACCGTGACCGCCAACGCCGCGGACTCGGCGAGCGCGTCCGACGTGTACATCCCGCTCGACGTGGCCCAGGCCCTCTCCGGCGAGGACGGCATGATCTCGAACGTCTACGTGCAGGCCGCGTCGTCGACCGACATCCCGCAGGTGCAGGCCGACCTCGAGGCGGCGCTGCCCGACGCGACCGTGTCGACCCAGGAGGACCTCGCGTCGAGCGTCTCGGGCTCGCTCTCGACGGCGTCGAGCCTCGTGTCGAACCTGGGGCTCTGGCTCTCGCTCGCCGTGCTCGTGGCGGCATTCCTCATCGCCATCCTCTTCACCGTCTCGGGCGTCACCCGGCGCACCCGCGAGTTCGGCACGCTCAAGGCGATCGGCTGGTCGAACCGCCGCGTCGTCGGCCAGGTGGCGGGCGAGTCGCTCGTGCAGGGCCTCATCGGCGGAGCCGGCGGCATCCTCATCGGGCTGCTCGGCATCGCCGTCGTCAACCTGGTCGCCCCGACCCTCTCGGGCAGCGCATCGGGCGGCGGATTCGAGATGGGCGCCGGCCCCGGCGGCCAGACCGGGCCGGGCGGCGCGATTGGCGGCGAGGCCGCCGGCGGGCGGGCGTTCGGCCCCATGGGCCAGACCGCCGCCGCGACGACCGAGATCGCCCTCAACGCCCCGGTCACGGTGTCGGTCATCGCGATCGCCGTCGGCATCGCCGTCCTCGGCGGCCTCCTTGCGGGAGCGATCGGCGGCTGGCGGGCCGCGCGTCTCCGCCCCGCCGAGGCGCTCAGGAGCGTCGGCTGACGAGCGGGCCGCACCGCGACCTCCCATCATCGAAACGACCATCACGGAGCAGACCATGTACACCCTCACCAAGCTCACGAAGACCTACCGGCAGGGCAACCGCACGGTGCACGCCCTGAAGGACGTCGACCTCGCGATCGGCGCCGGCGAGCACGTCGCGATCCAGGGGCCGACCGGCGGCGGCAAGTCGACGCTGCTGCAGATGCTCGGCGGGCTCGACCGACCGACCTCGGGCGCGATCAGCATCGGCGACGACGAGATCTCGAAGATGCCCGACGCGAAGCTCGCGAGGATCCGCGCGAAGGAGATCGGGTTCGTCTTCCAGAACTTCAACCTGATCCCGACGCTCACCGCCCAGGAGAACGTCGAGACGGCGCTCGAACCGCTCGGCGTCGGTGGCCCGCGACGGGCCGAGCGGGCCGCGGCGGCCCTCGCCTCGGTCGGACTCGCCGACCGCGCGGGCCACCTGCCGAGCGAGCTCTCGGGCGGTCAGCAGCAGCGGGTCGCGATCGCCCGCGCACTCGTGAAGGAGCCCGAGGTGCTCCTCGCCGACGAGCCGACCGGTGCCCTCGACGAGGACACCCGCGACGAGATCCTCGAGATCCTCGAGGGGATCCGCCGCGACCGCGGGCTGACGCTCATCGTCGTCACGCACGACTCTGCGGTCGCCCGTCGCGCGGAGCGTCGCCTCCACATCAAGGCGGGCACGGTCACCGAGCGCTGAGCACGACGGGGGATGCCCCGGCCGCGGGTGCGGCCGGGGCATCCGCCTGCGACCGCCGGGTCCTGAGCGAACGCCCACCGAAGCGACGTACGGTGGATCGAGTGGATGACCTGAACACGACCGGCGGGGTCGCCGAGGCGACCCGCGACGGCCGGGCGGAGCCGACGGCGCCGCACGCGCCGGCGCGCCCCGACCGGCGGGTGTACCTGCGCCGGCGCCTGCTCGTCGGCGGCGCAGTCGTGGCGGTGCTCGCGCTCCTCGCCTGGGCGGTCGCCGCCATCGTGGGCGCGGTCGTCGCGGCCAACGCCCCGCGCGGACCGGGCACGCAGGGCGGCGACGGCAGCCATCCGAACGCCGCGGCACTCGAGCTCGACCCCGAGCTGCCCGCCCCCGTGCTGCGCCAGCTCGAGTACGTGCGCGAGCACTGGGACGCCGACGAGAGCGAGCGCTACGGCGTGCTCGGCGACGACGACTGCGTGAACTTCGCCTCGCAGTCGCTCATCGAGCGCGGCTGGCTGCCCGACGACGAGTGGTGGTACTCGGAGGACGGCGACCCGTACGCGGCGAGCCCGGCCTGGCGTTCGTCGACGATCTTCAGCGAGTACCTCGCCGCGCACCCCGAGCGGGCGACGGCGCTCGCCGACGCGCAGCGCGCGCAGGTGAAGCCGGGCGACATCGTGCAGTTCGACTGGGACGCCTCGGGCGACCGCGACCACACCGCGATCGTCACCGCGGTCATCGAGGACGAGGACGGGAACGTCGACGTCTTCTACGGCGGCCACACGGATGCCACGTGGGACCGCTCGGTCGACGACCATCCGCGGCACCCCGAGACGCAGGTGCACTACTGGAGCGTCGCCGGCTGAGCGGTCCGGGGCCGATGCGCGCCCGATCGATCCGTGGGCGGCCGGCGCTCGGTCAGATGAGGTCGTGCCGCAGGGCCCACGCGGCCGCTGCCGCCCGCGAGGGCACCCCGAGCTTGCTGCGGATGTTCGCGAGGTGCCGGTGCACCGTGTGCGGACTCAGCAGGAGATGCGCGGCGATCTCGGCGTCGGTGTCGCCGCGGGCGACGAATCGGAGGACCTCCCGCTCGCGCGCGGTGAGGCCGATCGCGCCGGCGGGCCCCGACCTCGATCCGGCGTTCGGCGCATCGACCGGCGCGCCGAGGAAGGCGAGGGTCTCGCGTGCGACGGCGTCGGCGTCGCCCCGCCACGGGAAGTGATCGTCGCCCTCGAGCCCGACGAATCGTGCGTCGCGGATGCGGGCGGCCACGTCCTTGCCGAGCGCGAACGGGATCGCCCGGTCGGCGCGGCGGTGCAGCACGAGCGTCGGCGCGCGAACCTCGGCGAGGTGCCGCGTCGCGTCGACCTCGTACACCGCCTGCAGTGACGCGTGCGCGACCTCCCGCGAGGCAGAGCTGCGCTGGAACTCGACGAACTCGGCACGCTCCTCGGCCGTCGCGTCCGGCAGGAACAGGTCGGCCAGCACCCGCGAACCGAGACCCCAGTGCTGCTCGATGACGCCGAGCATCGCCGCCCGGGCGGCCGGCGGCGCGAGATCCGCCCCACGGGCGTACGTGCCGTAGAGCACGAGACGGTCGACGCGCCCGGGATGCCGCGCAGCGAAGAGCGAGACCACCCCGCCGCCCGACGAGCCGCCGAAGAGCGCGATCGGCCCGGACGAGTCCGCGGCCTCGTCGACGACCGCCTCGAGCACAGCGAGCTCCTCGTCGAGGGTGCCGGGAGGAGCGGCGTCCCGATCGGACCTCCCCGTGCCTGGCCGGTCGTAGCGGATGACCGTGCGGTGGCGTGCGAACTGCTCGACGAAGCGCCGGAACCGGGCGTTGCGCCAGTCGAGCTCGAGGTCGCTCGACCACCAGCCGCCGATCACGAGGAGCGGCCCGGCGCCGACGGCCGACCACGCGATCGAGCGGCCGTCGAGCTCGGCGTGGTGGATCACCTGATCTTCAGGTCGCACGGCGCAAGTCTACGAACGCGAGGGACGCTCGGCACCACCTCGTGAGCGCCGGCCGCTCGTCGGCGGCGAGCGCGCGCACCCGTTCGACCTCGGCGAGATGCTCGCGGAGCAGGGCGCGCGCGCCCGAGAACTCCCTGCTGTCCTCGTCGCCGACGAGCACGGGCACGTACTCGCCGGGCAGCAGCAGCTCGTCCCGGTCGCCGTCGGGGGCGCGGACGACGCGGAGGACGCCGGCGCCGGCCTGCTCCTCGAGCCAGACGCGGCCGCGCTGCTCGGGCACGCCCGCCAGCTCGGCGAACGTCGCCGCATCGACGGGGCCGGCGTCGAAGAGCACGCGGTAGTAGCCGCGCTCGCGGCCGACGGCGATCGAGTCGGCGAGGCTGCGGGCGGATTCGGATGGGGTGTTCATCGGTGACTCCTCGGATTCGTGCGTCGCCGGATCGCGACGCTCCGATTCCACCGCCGACGACGCACCGCCCGCATCGCGTCTTCGGGCCAGCTCGGCGTGGCCCGTTCGGGCCACGCGCTCCGCTCAGAGCCGCTCGAAGTCGTACTCCTGGAACTCGGCGACCTCGGGCACCCACCGGCCCGCGACGAAGCCCACGTGGGCGGGGTGCGCGTTGTAGGCGTCGTACGTCGCCTGGTCGGCGAACACCATGCCGAAGCGATGCGTGAACGCGCTCTTCGGGCTGACCTGGCGGCTGATCGCGAAGTCCGCGACCCCGGGGATGCCGGTGAGCGTCTCGCGGGCGGTGTCGAAGAACTCCTGCTCGGCGGCCGAGCCCGGCTCGTGGACGAGCCGGAAGACGACGGTGTGCTCGATGGGCATGCGACGGGCTCCTACTGGTTCGAGAAGGCCGCGTCGAACGAGGCCGTCGGTCGGGGGAACAGCTTCGAGCGGATGAAGCCGACGGCCTCCGCGGCGCCGTGCAGGCGATCCATGCCGGCGTCCTCCCACTCGACCGAGATCGGGCCGGTGTAGCCGATCGCGTCGAGCGCGCGGAACGCGTCCTCCCAGGGCACGTCGCCGTGCCCCGTCGAGACGAAGTCCCACCCGCGGCGCGGGTCGCCCCACGGCAGGTGCGAGCCGAGGATGCCGGGGCGGCCGGTGGCCGGGCGCATCCGGGTGTCCTTGCAGTCGACGTGGTAGATCCGGTCCTTGAAGTCCCAGATGAAGCCGACGGGGTCGATCCCCTGCCACATCATGTGCGACGGGTCCCAGTTGAAGCCGAACGCCGCGCGGCGGTCGATCGCCTCGAGGCTGCGCACGCTCGTCCAGTAGTCGTAGGCGATCTCCGACGGGTGCACCTCGTGCGCGAAGCGCACGCCCTCGGCGTCGAACACGTCGAGGATGGGGTTCCAGCGGTTCGCGAAGTCCTCGTAGCCGGCGTCGATGACCGAGGCCGGCACGGGCGGGAACATGGCGACGTAGGGCCAGATCGACGACCCCGTGAACCCGACGACGGTGTCGACGCCGAGCTTCCGCGCGACCCGCGCGGCGCGCTTCATGTCGTCGGCGGCGCGCTGCCTGACCCCCTCGGCGTCGCCGTCGCCCCACGTGTACGGGCGCAGGATCGCCTCGTGCCGGAAGTCGATCGGGTCGTCGCAGACGGCCTGCCCGGTGAGGTGGTTCGAGATCGCGAACACCTCGAGGCCGTGCCGCTTCAGGATCTCCTGCCGCTCGGCGAGGTAGCCGGGCTCCTCCTCGGCGAGCTTCAGGTCGAGGTGGTCGCCCGAGCAGGCGATCTCGAGGCCGTCGTAGCCCCACTCGGCGGCGAGGCGCGCGACCTCGGCGAAGGGCAGGTCGGCCCACTGACCGGTGAAGAGCGTGACGGGGTGCGTGGAGGCGGTCATGCCGGGTTCCTTTCGTCCTGCAGCGCGGTCAGGTATCGGATGCTCCGTGCCGCGAGTTCGTCCTGCGTGGGAGCGAGCGGGCGCCAGACCGACGCGGCGACCGCGATCGTCGCGTTCTCGCCCGTGAAGCTCTCGAGCCCGAGCGCGCCCGAGTACCCGACGTCGTCGAGGGCGTCGAGGAACGCGGGCCAGTCGAGGTGGTCGTCGCCGACGGCGCCGCGGTCGTTGCCGCAGACCTGCACGTAGGCGAGGTGCTCCCCCGCGGCGCGGATCGCGTCGCCGATCGACTTCTCCTCGATGTTGAGGTGGTAGCTGTCGAGCGCGAGCCCGAGGCCGGGGCCGAGCAGCGGCCCGAGCGCCTCGAGGGCCTGCTCGACGGTGTTCACGAGACTCGTCTCGTAGCGGTTCAGGGGCTCGATCGCGAGCCGGATGCCACGGCCCTCCGCCTGCCGGACGACGGGCGCCAGGCTCGCGCGGAGCTCGCGGTAGCGGGCGTCGCGCTCCTCGGCGTCCATGCGCCAGGCACGACCCGTGGCCGCCGTGAAGGGGCCGGCGACGACCGGCGAGCCGAGCCGCTCGGCCACGCCGAGGCAGTGCACGAGGTAGTTCTGCGTGGCGACGATCTCGGAGCCGGGGGCCGCGACGAGGTTGCGGCCGGGGCCCATGGCGCCGATCACGATCGGGTCGAGGCGGTGCTCCGCCAGCAGCTCGGCCGCGGCATCCGGCGACCAGTCGCCCGGGCTCTCGACCGGCAGCTCGATCGCGCCGAAGCCGAGCTCGGCCGCCTTGGCGGCGAGCGCGGGAAGGTTCTCGTCGGTGAGGGGAGAAGCCCACACCCAGGTGTTGACGCCGATCGTGCGGCGCATGCTGCCTCCTTGCAGAATTCGGTCACCGTCGAGTACGGCCGGTGGTCGAGTAGCGAAGCGTATCGAGACCCCTCGCGAGGTCTCGATACGCCCCTTCGTCGCTACTCGACCACCGTACTCAGCGGTTTACGGGATGACCCGGTCCTCCCAGACCTGCGGGTAGCCGGGCAGGTCCTCGCCGCCGAACTTGGCGTAGTGGCCGTCGGGCATGTTCTCGTTCAGCGCGAGGTACTCGTCGACCTCCTCCGCGGTGATCGGCGACTGCGGGAGCACCCACTCCTGCGGCACCTCTTCGCCGGCGAAGATCATCTGCGCGGCGAGG
Organism: Agromyces sp. NPDC058064; assembly: GCF_042885275.1. NCBI lineage: Bacteria > Bacillati > Actinomycetota > Actinomycetes > Micrococcales > Microbacteriaceae > Agromyces > Agromyces sp. NPDC058064. The sequence goes on from NZ_JBHVSE010000001.1 coordinate 721,137, forward strand.
AGCGGCGTACGCCACTGGAAGTTCGAGTACACCGGCGCGAGGCCGGTGAGCCCGGTCTCCTTCCACTTGCGGAGGAAGCTCATCTCGTCCTCACCCGTCATGACGGGGTAGTCGACGCCGGCGTCCTCGAACGCCTCGATGGCGGCGACGGCGCCGTCGCCGGCGTCCATCCAGACGCCCTTGACGTCGCCCTTGGCGAGCTCGTCGGAGATGATCTTCTTGATCTCCGCCGGGTCGGCCCCGGTGAAGTAGTCGACCGCGTCGATGCCGGCCTCGTCGAACAGCTTCTCGGCCGCGGCCCAGCGCTGCTCGAGCACGTCGACTCCCGGCAGGATGCGCAGCGCAACGACCTTGTCGCCCTCTTCGAGCTCGTCGATGAGGAACTCGGCCGTGTCGATGCCCCACGCGAATCCGCCGATGGGGTGGATGAACGTGACGGGGCAGTCGGTCTGCACGCCGCGGTCGAACACGATGACCGGCTTGCCGGTGTCGCAGGCGCGCTCGACGGCCGGCGTCATCGCCGCCGTGGAGTTCGGCGAGATGATGAAGACGTCGCAGTTGCCCTCGTTGATGAAGTAGTCGATGTCGGCGATCTGCGTGTCATCGGAGTCCTGCGCGTCGCGGGTCTCCATCTCGCTGATGACCCCGGCCTCCTGGAGCACCTCGAGCTGCTGGTTCATGGTGATCCAGCCGGTCTGGCGCCACGGGTTCGAGATCGAGGCGTTGGCGAAGCACGCCTTCTTGGCGCCCTCCGCGGCGAACTCCGAGGTGTCGACCATCTCGGCGTTGATGTGCTGCAGCCAGGGCTGCCCTTCGGGGCCCTCGGGCACGACGTCGCGCTCGGCGTCCTGCTTGTCGAAGAGCTCCTGGTCGAACCACTCGACCGACTCCTCCGTGGCGGCGGCGTCTTCCGTCGGCGCGGCCACGTTGGGGTCGGTGGTGCAGCCGGCCATCGTCAGCAGCGCGAGGGCGCCGACCATTGCGGATGCCACCGTATACCTGCGTCGCATCACGAACCTCCCTTGGTTTCGTTGTCAGCCCTCGACGTCGAGGGAATGGGTGCAGGGCGAGCGGATGCCTCGGCATCGCGCTCCTCCGCCGGTGCCGGCGAAGTCTGGGTCGCCGCGTCGGGCGAGGTCTGGGTCGCCGCGTCGGGCGAGGTCGGGCTCGTGGCATCCGTCGGTGCCTCGATGCCGCGCCCTCGGCGGCGCGCGCGGAAGGTCGTCGCCGAGTAGGCGACGGCGAGGATGATGATCGCCCCCTGCACCGCGTCGCGGTACGTCGAGGGCACGCCGGCGAAGTTCAGCAGCGTGAAGAGCGCTTCGAGGGCGAAGGCGCCCGCCGCAGCGGCCACCACCCAGCCGCGCCCGCCGCCGAGCACGACGCCGCCGAGCACGACCGCGGTGATCGCGATGAACTCGTAGCCGCGGCCGACCGAGGGGTGCACGCCCGCGTAGCCGACGAGCAGCACGCCGGCCACCGTCGCCGAGAGCGAGGAGATCATGAAGGTCGAGGTCTTCACCCACCAGTTGCGGGTGCCCGAGAATCGCGCGGTCGTCGGGTTGTCGCCGAGGGCGATGATCGTGCGCCCGAACGGCCGCTTCGAGAACCAGATCGCGGCGGCGAGCGCCACGGCGAGCACGAGGACCGACCACGGCAGGATGTCGATCACCGGGATGCCGCGGATGCCGCCGCGCCCGATCTCGCGGAACCCGTCGGCGGGGTTGCCGGTCGCGGCGCCGCCCGTCCAGTAGAGGGTGCCGCCGAGCAAGGCGAGCATCATGCCGAGGGTGACGATGAAGCTCGGCACCTTGAGCATCGTGACGATGAGGCCGTTGACGAGGCCGACCAGCGCGCCGAACACGAGCATGAGCGCGAGCACGGGGAGCGACTTCGACTCGTCCTGGCCGATCAGGTTGCCGGCGATGACGACCTGCGCCGTCACCACCGAGCCCATCGAGAGGTCGAACTCGCCGCCGACGATGACGAAGTACTGCCCGATCGCCACGATCGCCACGGGGGCGACGCGCTGGATGAAGCGGATGAACTGCGAGGGCTCGGCGAACGACGGGTTCAGCACCGCGATCGCGACGAGCAGCACGATGAGGAGGAGGAACACGGCGCCGCGCGGGCTCACGAGGGTGCGGCCGAGTTCGGCCAGGCGGTCCCCGACGCTCGGGCGTTCGGATGTCACGGCGCTCATGCCGCGCCTCCCTTCGGTGCCTCGGCGGTGACGGGCGCGTCGGCGCCCGCGGGCGGTTCGGCCCCCGCGCTGAATCTCGGCCGTCGGCGGTCGAGCGAACGGCTCGTGTACACGGCGACCGCCGCGACGATGACGACGCCGCGCACGACGTCCTTGAGGAACGGGTTCACCTGCATGACGCTCATCACGTTGTCGACGACCGCGAAGATCGCGACGCCGCCGATGGTGCCCCAGATCGAGCCGCGACCGCCCATGAGCAGGGTGCCGCCGAGCACGACCGCGGCGATCGAGAGCAGGTCGTAGCCGCCCTGGGTGCCGACGACCGGGCTGCCGACACCGAGGCGGCTCGCGAGGAGGAGCCCCGCGAGGGCCGCGGTGACCGAGCACAGCACGTGGGCGACGATGAGCGGGCGGGCGGTGCGGATGCCGGAGAGCCGGGCGACCTGCTCGTTGCCGCCGACCGCGAACATGTGGTTGCCGGTGCGGGTGCGGGCGAGGAAGAACGCGGCGCCGAGCGCGACGACCAGCATGAGCAGGGTCGACACGGGCACCGGGCCGACGCCGGTGGCGCCGATCAGCTGGAACTCCCACGGCACCTGCCCGCTCGTGCCCTTGTAGTTCGAGTCGAGGTAGCCCTTGATGATGAGGCCCGTGCCGAGCGTCGCGATGAAGCCGTTCACCTTGAGCTTCGTGACGATGAGGCCGTTCGCGAGGCCGATGAGGGCCGCGACCACGAGCACGACCAGCACCGCGAAGGGGATGTTCGCCGGGTTGCCGGCCATCAGGTCGGCCGCGATGAGGCTCGAGAGGCTCACGACGTACGGCACCGACAGGTCGAGCGAGGCGCAGAGGATCACGAGCGTCTGCCCGATCGCGACGAAGCCGAGCACGCTCATGCCGGTGAGGATGTCGCGGATGTTGCCGGCGCTGAAGAAGTTGCGGCCGACCGTCGCGACGAGGATCGCGCCGACGGCGATCACCGCGACGAGGGCGATGCCCACGATGAGGCTCGAGTCGAGCCGGCGGCGGGGACCGGTGCGGCGCGCGGGCGCGGTGGGGGTCGTGGTGCTCATCGCAGCTCCTCTCCCCCGATGCGCAGTGTCCCGGTGGCGGCGCCGAGGATGGTGGCCTCGTCGCTGCGCGCGGGCAGTTCGGCCGAGGCGCGGCCGTCGTGCATGACGATGATGCGGTCGGACATGCCGATCACCTCGGGGAGCTCGGACGAGATCATGAGGATGGCGACCCCTTCTTTCGCGAGTCGGCGCATGAGCGTGTAGACGGCGACCTTCGCACCGACGTCGATGCCTCGGGTGGGCTCGTCGAGGAGCACGACGCGGGGCTTCGTGGCGAGCCACTTCGCGAGCACGACCTTCTGCTGGTTGCCGCCCGAGAGGTACTGCACCTCCTGGTCGAGCCCGCGCGAGGCGAGTTCGAGCGAGGAGAGCACGCCGGGAAGCTCGCGCCGGGTGTCGCGGGTGCGCCGCGAGAAGACCGAGCGGATGACGAGCAGCGCGTTGTCGGTGATCGACTGGTTGAGCGCGAGGCCCTGCGCCTTGCGGTCCTCGGTGATGAGGGCGATGCCCCGCTTCACGGCCTGGCGGGCCGAGCCGAGCCGCAGGGGCTCGCCGTCGAGGCGCATCTCGCCGCGCGTGAAGGGCACCACGCCGAAGACCGCCTCGACGAGCTCGGTGCGGCCCGAGCCCTGGAGCCCGGCGATGCCGACGATCTCGCCCGCGCGGAGCTCGAGGTCGACCCCGTCGACGTAGGCGTTGCCCGCGCCGCGGAGCTCGAGCCGGGGCTCGCCGAGCACGGTGCCGGGTTCGGCCTCGGGGAAGTACGCCGAGATCGGCCGGCCGACCATGCGCCGCACGAGCTCGTCGGTGTCGAGCTCCGACGCCGGGCCGCTCGAGACGAGCGCCCCGTCCTTCAGCACCGTGATCGTGTCGCAGAGGTCGAAGATCTCCTTCAGGCGGTGCGAGACGTAGAGGATCGCGACGCCGCGGGCCTGCAGCCGTCGCACGATCGTGTAGAGCAGCTCGACCTCGTGGTCGGCGAGGGCGGCGGTCGGCTCGTCCATCTGGATGACCCGGGCGTCGACCGAGAGCGCCTTCACGATCTCGACGATCTGCTGCTCGGCGACGGTGAGGGTGCGCACCGGGGCGTCCGCCTCGATCGAGTCGATGCCGAGCTCGGCGAGCAGCGCCCGCGTCTCGGCGAGCATCGCCTTCTTGTCGACGAGGCCGCGGCGCTTGGGCTCGCGACCGAGGAAGACGTTCTGCGCGACCGTGCGCTCGGGCAGGAGGTTGAACTCCTGGAACACGGTGGCGAGGCCCGCGCGTGACGCCTGCACCGGGTGGGTGAACTCGACCTCGGTGCCGCCGAGGGCGACCGTGCCCGCGTCGCGCTGGTACACGCCCGCGAGGATCTTCATGAAGGTCGACTTGCCCGCGCCGTTCTCGCCGACGAGGCCGTGCACCTCGCCGGCGCGGAGGGTGAGGCCCACCCCGCGCAGCACGGTGACGCCGAAGAAGGACTTCTCGAGGCCCTCGGCCACGAGGACGGCTTCGCCGCTCATGCGGGCACCTCCACCCAGTCGCGTCGTTCGGCCGAGGCGAGGACCGCCTCGGTGATCTGCGCCGCGCGCAGCCCGTCGGCGAAGCCGGGCAGCCCGTCGGGCGCCGCGCCGTCGATCGCGGCGTAGGCGTCGGCGACGAACGCGTTGAACGCGTCCTGGTAGCCCATCGGGTGCCCGGCGGGGACGATGGCGAGGCGGGCGGCATCGGCGCTCAGGCGGCTCGCGTCGCGTTCGATGACGCTGGATGCCTCGGTGCGGCCGAGCCACAGGGTGTCGGGCCGCTCCTGCTCGAAGCGGACGCTCGCGTCGGTGCCGGCCAATTCGATCGTGAGCGCGTTCTTCCGGCCGGGTGCGACCTGCGAGACGAGCAGGGTGCCGAGCGCGCCGGAGTCGAGCTCGACGACCAGGGCGACGAGGTCTTCGGTCTCGATGCCCGAGTGGGTGGCGCGGTCGGCGTAGACGGTGCGGCTCGCGGCGTTGAGCCGCACGATGCGCTCGCCCGCGACGAACTCGACGAGGTCGACGAGGTGCGAGCCGATGTCGGCGAAGGCCCGCGAGGGGCCGCCCACGGCCCGGTCGACCCGCCAGTCGTCGTCGTGCGGGGCGGCCAGCCAGTCCTGCAGGTAGGCGCCGTGCACGCTGAGCAGGCGCCCGGTCTCGCCCGCGGCGACCCGTGCGCGCGCCTCGCGCGCCATCGGGTGGAACCGGTAGACGAAGGGCACTGCGGCGACGAGCCCGCGCTCGTCGGCGAGGGCGACGAGTTCGGCGGCATCGGCCGCGGTGGTGGCGAGCGGCTTCTCGCAGATCACGTGCTTGCCGGCTTCGAGGGCCGCCCGCGCGAAGCCCGCGTGGGTCGCGTTGGGGGTGCAGATGTGCACGACCTCGACGGCCGGGTCGGCGAGCAGCGCTTCGAAGGAGTCGAAGGAGGCCCGGAGCCCGAGCCGCTCGGCGGCCGCAGCGGCCCGTTCGGGAGAGGAGGATGCGGCGCCCATGAGCTCTGCCCTGGCGGCGCGTGCCGCCCTGGAGTGCACGGCGGCCATGAAGCCGCCACCGACGAAGCCGGCACGGCGAGTGCGGGTCGGGGCGGTGACGTCCGTTGTCATGAGGACATGTTGACACAGACCCGGCATCTTTTGCTAGCCCTTCGACAAAAGTTGTTCGCCGGGCGACATCATGTCGATTCCCCGATCAGAGAAGTCGGTGTGCTTTACTCAATTGCATGACCGACATCAGCCGCGGATCGGCGCTCGGGACCTCAGGGGCCAGCGAGCTGTTCCAGCTGCTGCGCGACGGCGCCCCCCGCACGCGCGCTTCACTCGCCCAGTCGACCGGCCTCGCCCGGTCGACCATCGCCGCCCGCGTCGACGAGCTCATGCAGCTCGGCCTCGTCTCCCCCGTCGCCGACGCGGCCTCGACCGGCGGCCGGCCCCCGTCGCAGTTCGCGCTGAACCCGGCGGCCCGCATCGTGCTCGCCGCCGACCTCGGCGCCTCGCACGCCACCCTCGCCGTCACCGACCTCGCCGGCACCGTGCTCGCCGAGCACTCCGAGCGCATGGACATCGCCCAGGGCCCCGAACCCGTGCTCGGCTGGATGGTCGAGCAGGGGCTCGCCCTCATCGAGGGCCTCGGCCGCACCCGGCACGAGCTCGTCGCGATCGGCATCGGCGTGCCCGGCCCCGTCGAGCACTCGACCGGCCGGCCGGTGAACCCGCCCATCATGCCCGGGTGGGACCGCTTCGACGTGCCCGGCTGGGTGCAGCAGCACCTCGAGGTGCCCGTGCTCGTCGACAACGACGTCAACATCATGGCGCTCGGCGAGCAGGCGATCGCCTGGCCGCAGACCGAGCACCTTATGTTCGTGAAGGTCGCGACCGGCATCGGCTCCGGCATCATCTCGGGCGGGCTGCTGCAGCGCGGCGCCCAGGGCATCGCCGGCGACATCGGGCACATCCGGGTCGCGCGCGGCAGCGAGGTGCCCTGCCACTGCGGCAATCGCGGATGCCTCGAGGCGCTCGCCTCCGGCCCCGCCATCGCGCGGACGCTCCGCGAACAGGGTCTCGACGCGGCATCCGGCAGCGATGTCGTCGAGCTCGTGAAGCGCGGCGACATCGACGCGATCCAGGCGGTGCGGCAGGCCGGCCGCGACATCGGCGAGGTGCTGACCGCCTGCGTGAGCTTCGTGAACCCCTCGGTCATCGCGATCGGCGGCTCGATGGCCCGGGCGGGCGAGCACCTCATCGCGGGCGTCCGCGAGGTCGTCTACACGCGCTCGATGCCGCTCGCGACCGAGCACCTCGCGATCGTGCAGTCGGCCGCGGCCGAGAACGCGGCCGTGCTCGGCGCCGCGATGCTCGCCATCCACCACGCGCTCTCGCCCGAGGGCATCGACGCGCTCGCCGCGCGCTGAGCCGGGGCATCCCCGCGACCCCGACGCTCGCGCCGGCCGCGCCATCGCGCTCATCGCCGTCGTCGGCGCTCCGCCCGTGCAGAATTCAGGAGCTCCGGTGCGGCGCCCGGCGCGTCAGCGCCCGACACGCCGGCACGCGTCCGTCGGCTCCTGCGTTCCGCACGGGGGCGACGGGCGACCGATCCAGCCGGGCATGCCGAGGGGCGAGCGAGCGGGGATGCCGCGCGCCCGCCCCGATCGCGCGTCAGAAGCGCAGGTCGCGCAGGTAGTCGTAGCCGACGTCGGCGGTCTGGAGCGGGGTGACGTCGGGGGTGTCGTTCTCGACGATGTACTCCTCGACGGCGTGCGCCCGGAAGATGCGGGCGAAGTCGATCGTGCCGGTGCCGAGGTCGGCCATGTCGCCGCCGACGTGCCGGTCCTTCACGTGGAACTGGCGCACCCGCTGCGGCGCCGCGTGGATCACGTCGATCGCGAACTGCTCGGGATCGGCGGCGCCGGTCTGGACACCGCCGGTGACCGCCCAGTAGAGGTCGACCTCGAGGTGCACGAGCGCGGGATCGAGTCGCTCGGTGAGCACCTGCCACGGCGTGCGTCCGCCGCCGAGGTCGGTCGTGAACTCGTGGGCGTGGTTGTGGTAGCCGTAGGCGATGCCGTACGAGGCCGCGGCCTGCGCCTCGGCGTTCATCGTGTCGGCGAGCTGCTGCCAGTCGGCGAGCGCGCCGGAGGCGAAGTACGGCACGTTGAGGTAGCGCTGCCCGAGCGTCGCCGCGTTCTCGAGCTTCTGCTCCAGTGCGGCGGCATCGGCCGAGGGGCCGTCGTGCGAGGAGGTCGCGCGGATGCCGATCTCGTCGTAGAACGCGCGCAGTTCGGCGGCGGTGCGGCCGAAGTAGCCGAGCGCCTGCTCGACGCGCGGGTACCCCAGCCCGGCGATCGCACGGAGCGTGGTGTCGTAGTCGCCGGGACCCCAGGGCGCTCCGAGCGCCTCGCGCACCGTCCACAGCTGGAGGCTGATCTTGCCGGGCGGCACCCGCTTCCAGGGCTTCTTCGCGACGTCCGCGACCGCGGGCGCCGCCCCCGCCGAGAACGTGGCCGCCGCGGCGGTCGCGCCCAGTGCGCCGAGCAGGAGCCCGCGCCGGGTCACCCCGCGCTCCCCGAGCGATGCGCGCAGCGCGCCCTTGCCGTCATGTCCGTAGCACATGGTGTTTCCTTCCGTCTCAACGCCGAGAGTTCGTGCTCGAACACTGTCGCCTACTTTTGATGGTTAAGCAATCAAAAGTTGTCAGGAACTGAAACGGAAGATGACCGCCGCCGCTCCGAATGGTGGGACGTCGCTTCCCGCCCGGGCGCGCTCGACCGCCCCTCCCCGCCGCACACAGGCGGGGTCGGACGGGCGGGCGGGATGGCACCGGCTGGCGCTCAGCGCCCGAGCCACCAGGCGAGCGCGACGGCGAGCGCGAGCACGTTCAGCACGACCCCGGCCCAGAAGACGCGGCGGAAGCTGCGCTTGCGCGTCTTGTGCCTGAGCAGCTGCTGCGCGACCAGCGCACCGGGCCAGCCGCCCGCGAGGTCGACGAGGTGCAGGGTGCGCTCGGGCACCCGGCCCGCGGATCGCTTCGCCGCCGCCTTGTCGACGCCGTACGAGGCGAACGCGACGATCGACCAGGCCGTGTACCAGGCGGCGACCCACCAGGGCACGACCGCCAGCAGGACGGCGCCGGCGAGCAACGCGGCGAAGCCGAGCAGCACGCCCCAGCTGAGCGCAGCGGGCAGCGGCCGCGAGAGGTCGCGATCGCCTCGGACGGTGCGGCCGGACGCCCCTCGCGGGGCGATCCTCGAATCAGCTGGCATGCCGTCGATCGTACGGCGCGCGGGGGCGGCGGCGAGTACGCTCGAAGGGTGCCTGAACCATTCGCCCTCTTCGATCTCGAGGGTGACACGTGGGCGCCGCCGGCCGAACCCCGTCCGAGGCATCCGCACGAGACCCGCGTCGTCGCCGACTCGGGCGATCGCGTCGCGTGGCTGCGCGCGCGGGCGCAGGGCATCACCGCGACCGACGCGGCCAAGCTCGCCACCCGCGAGTCGGTGCGCACCGCCGCCCATGAGAAGCTCCACGGCGCCCGCCGCAGCTTCGGCGGCAGCCGGTACACCGACCACGGGCGGGCCCGCGAACCCGTGATCGCCGAGTGGGTCAGGCAGACCCACGGGCTCGCGCCGTCGACGCTGCTCTTCCACTCCGAGTTCGAGCGGCGCCATCTCGCGACGCCCGACGGGCTTGGCGTCGCCGCGAACGGCTCGCTCGAGCTGTGCGAGATCAAGACCACCTCGAAGCCGTGGCGCGGCATCCCCCGCGGCTACCTGCGGCAGGTGTGGTGGCAGCAGTACGTGCTCGGCGCCGAGCGCACCCTCGTCGTGTGGGAGGAGCACGCCGACTTCGTGCCCGTCGGCGACGAGCCGGAGTCGCGCTGGGTCGACCGCGACGACGACCAGATCGAGATCCTCGTCGGACTCGCGAACGAGTTGCTGCAGGCCATCCGGCCGAACCCCGGCGCCGTCGACCCGCGGGCGGTCTACCGCCCGGGGGCGCTCGCGTGACGACGCTCCTGCTGCACGGCCTCGGCGCCGATCGCAGGCAGCCGCTCGAACTCCTCGCGCCCGTCGTCCGTTCGGTCGCGGGCGACGACGAGCTCGTCATCGCGCCCGACGTGCGCGCCCACGGCGGCTACCTCACGGTCGGCGAGCCCGCCGACTTCGCGCTCGACCGCCTCGCGGCAGAGGTCGCGACGACGGTCCGCGAGCAGGTCGAGGAGACCACGGGACGCCCCGTCGACGAGGGCGCGCCGCTCACCGTGCTCGGCATCTCGATGGGCGCGGCGATCGCGCTGCGGCTCGCGCTCGACGAACTGCTGCCGATCGATCGCGCCGTGTTCGTGCGACCGGCGTTCGACGATCGCTCGCTGCCCGACAACCTGCGGGTCTTCCCCGTCATCGGGCAGTTGCTCGTCGACGCCGGCGCCGCGGGCGCCGCCGAGTTCCGCGAACGCGAGATCTTCCAGCGCATCGCGGCGGAGTCGCCGGCCGGTGCGAAGGGGCTGCTCACGCAGTTCACCTCCCCCGATGCCGCGCGACGGGCGATGCGACTCATCGAGATCCCGCGCAATCGCGCCTTCACGGGCGACGACGAGCTCGCCCGGCTCCCCCGCCGCGGCGTGCGCTCGCTGGTCGTCGCAGCGCCCCGCGACCCGGTGCACCCGGTGCCCATCGCCGAGCGCTGGGCCCTCGGCCTCGAGGCGCCCCTCGTGACCCTCACCGCCCGCGACGACGGGCAGGCGCAGCAGAACGCGGTGCTCGGCCGGCACCTCGCCCGCTGGCTCGAGGCGAGCGAGGCCCGCCGGGGCTGATCGCGCTCAGCCGGCGGCCGACGTCACCGTGCGATCGCCCTCGGGCGTCGCCTCGGGCTCGGCCGGTCGGGACGGCCGGGCCGCACGACTGATGCCGACGACGCCCGCGCCGACCAGCAGGATGAACGCGGCGATCGCGATGACGTAGACGGCGACGCCGTCGTAGCCCACGCCGGGACTCACCTCGGGGTTCAGGAACGGGTACGGGTACCAGCCGACGATCGCCCCGCGGATCATCGTGTAGACCACCCAGGCCACGGGGAACGCCGCGATCCACCAGAAGCGGTTCCAGGGCACCCGGCCGCGCCCGGGCGCGAGCACCCAGTCGAGCACCAGGTAGAGCGGCGCCCACACGTGCAGGATCTCGTTCGACCACGGCAGCGTGGCGGCCTGGTCGAGCGAGATGTCGCGCAACAGCAGGTTGTAGACGACGAGGGTCGTCGCCATGTAGGTGGTCGCGCACGCGCGCACGAGGTCGAAGAGCGGCGGATCGCTCGCCCGCCGGAACGCGTACGCGGCACCGACGAGCAGCACCACCGCGGCGACGCCGTTCGAGAGGATCGTGAAGAAGCTGAAGAAGTTCACGACGAACACGGCGGGGTCGGGCACGAGCGAGAGGCTCTTCGCGAACTGCCCCACGACGGCCGCGATGATCGCGGCGGCGGCCACGACCCGCAGCACTCCGAACGCTCGACGCACGATGCCCCCTCCCGGCCGCCCTGCGACGACGCTCCTCGCAGCATAGCCACGGCGGGCAGAATGGAGCGAGGACCACGACGGGAGGCACGGGGAATGCAGGCGGAGACGGCGCAGGAGACCATGCAGGCACTGGTGATCGACCGCACGGGCGATCCCGGCGAGCTGCACCTCGCCGAGGTGCCTCGGCCGCTCCGCATCAGCGACGAGGTGCTCGTGCGCGTGGTCGCGGCGAGCGTGAACCCCATCGACGTGAAGACCCGCGCCGGTCGCGGCACCTCGGCGGCGATCGAGCGCTATCCCGCGGTGCTCGGGCACGACTTCGCGGGCGTCGTCGAGCAGGTGCCGTACGCGGCGCATCCGCTCCAGCCGGGCGACCGCGTCTACGGCATGGTGCGGGTGCCGCGCATGCCGGGCGCCCATGCCGAGTTCACGACGGTGAGCTCGATGAGCCTCGCCCCGATGCCCGCCTCGCTCGACTTCGCGCACGCCGCGGCCGTGCCGCTCGCGGCGCTCACGGCATGGGGCGCCGTCGTCGACACCGCGCGGGTGCACGACGGGCAGCGGGTGCTGATCCACGCCGGCGCCGGCGGCGTCGGGCACTTCGCCGTACAGTTCGCGGCGTATTTCGGCGCCACCGTCACGACGACGGCGTCGGCGCGCAACGCCGAGTTCCTGCGCGGGCTCGGCGCGCACCGGGTCGTCGACTACACGAGCGAGCGCTTCGAGGAGGTCGCACGCGACCAGGACGTCGTGATCGACCTGATCGGCAACGTGAAGGATGCCACGGGCACGCGCTCGCTCGACGCCCTGCGCCCGGGCGGGCTCATCGTGACGGTGCCCACGGGCTCGTGGCCGACGATGGGCGAGGAGGCGGCGGCACGCGGCATCCGCGCGACCGGCTACGTCGTCTCGCCCGACGCCCGCACCCTCGCCGTGATCACCCGGCTGATCGACGACGGCGCGGTGCGGGTGCACCTCGACCGCGAGCTGCCGCTCGCCGAGGGCGCCGAGGCGCACCGGCTGATCGAGGCCGGGCACGTGCGCGGCAAGCTCGTGCTGCGGGTCGCGCCCGACCCCGCCTGACCGGTCGCGGCTCCGGCGTCCCTCGCCCTGGCGCCGTGGCCGCCGCCTAGCGCCCCGCCGCGAGCAGCGAGCTGCCCAGCTCGCTGCGGAGGTACAGCATGCTGTGCCCGTACCGCGTCGAGACGACGAGCCCGGCGTCGCGCAGCGCCCGCAGGTGCTGGTTCACCGCGGAGGCGGTGACGCCGAAGCGCACGCCGAGCTCGGTCGACGACGCCGGGTCGCCGAGGGCCGAGAGCAGCCGCGCGCGCGTCTCGCCGAGCACGGCCGCCACGGCGGCCGGGTTGGCGACGCTCTCCGCCTCCCACAGTGCGCCCTGGCCGCGCGCCGGGTACATGATCATCGGCGGTCCGTCGCCGACGGGGGCGGACCCGCGGCGGGTGAACATCGTCGGCACGAGGGTGAGGCCGAGCCCGTCGATGTGCTGCACCCGGTCGTTCGGGTCCTTCAGCCGCACCGAGACGACGCCGCCCTCGTAGTCGACGGTCGACGAGATGCCGTTGAGCATCGTCGCGAGGCCGCTCTGGGCGATCTGCCGGCCCCGGTAGACGACGTCGGCCTCGAGCACGGCGCGCATGCGCGGCCAGTACGGCTCGAACGTCGCGGCCCAGAGCTCGGAGAGCGCGGCGACGAGCCGGCGCACGGCGACCCGCCGTGATCCGGCGAACACCTCGGGCACGCGCCCGTGCACGCCGACGAGGTCGCGCTCGAACTCGTCGGCCGGCAGGTGCCGCAGTGCGTCGAGCTCCTCGTCGAGCCGGGTGAGCGGCGACGTCGGGCGCGGGTTGAGGAAGTCGGGCGTCCAGAGGCGGTCGTCGATGAGCGCGGTGAGCGCGTCGAGGTCGAGGTCGGCGCGAGCCGCCTCGGTGCGGCGGAGCCACGGCAGCTGCAGCGGGAACCGGGAGGGGTCGCGGATGGCGCGGAGCGAGAGACCGAGCTCGCACAGCGGCGAGATGCCGAAGCGCACGGACGCGACATCCGACTCGTTCAGGACGTAGCGCAACATGTAGCCATACGCTACATCAATTTCGCGGCCCCTGCGGCTCTGCGAGAACTGTGATGTGAGCCCCACCATCCCGCACGGCACCGCCCCCGCCTCCCCCGACACCGGCGCGACCCCCGCCGTCGACGCGGACGCCGCCCCCGGCGCACGCCCGACCCTCGTCGCCCGCCTCGCCGCCTCGGTCGCCGACCCCGTGCTGCGCATCCTCGTCGGCGCGACCCTCATCTCGCGCATCGGTCGCGGCATCTTCCTCACCGTCACGGTGCTCTACTTCACCCTCATCGTCGGCCTCACCCCGGGCGAGGTCGCGATCGTGCTCGCCGCGGCGAGCGGCGCGGGCGTCGTCGCCTCCTTCGCCGGCGGCTGGCTCGCCGACCGGTTCAGCGCGAAGCGGCTCATCATCCTGTTCACGGCGATCGAGGGGGCCGCCCTCATCACCTACGTGTTCGCCGCCGACTTCGTCACGGCGCTCGTGATCGCCGTGATCTGCGGGCTCTTCGAACAGGGCGCGAACTCCACCCGCTCGGCCATCATCGCGCGGGCCTTCACCGGCGAGTCGCGGGTGCACGCCCGCGCCGTCCTCCGCACCGTGACGAACGTCTCGATCGCGGTCGGCTCGGGGCTCGGTGCGCTCGCCCTGGCGCTGGGCACCGCCGAGGCGTACCGCGGCCTCATCCTCGGCGCCGGCGTCCTCTACCTGCTCGGCCTCTTCCAGCTCGTGCGCCTGCCCGCCCGGGTCGACGCCCCGGCGCGCGCCGCCGTCGCCGAGGTCGTCACCGCGACCGGCTCGGTGGATGCCGCGGCCACCGCAGAGGCGATCGAGAGCGAGCGGCGCAGCTGGCGCTCGCACTCGCCGTGGCGCGACCCGCGCTACCTCTGGCTCACCGCGCTCAGCGCGATCTTCGGCATGCAGTTCGGCGTCGGCGAGCTCGGCGTGCCGCTCTGGATCACCCGCGAGACCGCCGCACCCGAGGTGCTCATCGCCGCGCTGCTCATCCTCAACACGATCATCGTCGTGGTCTTCCAGGTGCCCATGTCGCGCGGCACCCACGACCTCCGCGTCGCCGGGCGGGTGTCGGCGATCGCCGCCTGGCTCATGGCCGGCGCGTGCCTCGTCTACGCCGCCTCGGCCGGGCTGCCGGTCGGCTTCGCGATCGCGGTGCTCGTCATCGCCGCGACCGCCCACGCGTTCGCCGAGGTGCTCTCGCAGGCCGGCGGCTGGGGCCTCAGCTTCGAGCTGGCCGACCCGGTGCGGGCCGGCACCTACCAGGGCGTCTTCGGCATGGGGTACTCGGTCGGCGCCCTGGCCGCGCCGCTCGTCGTCAACGCGACGGCGATCTCGCACGGCATCTCGGGCTGGGCCGTCCTCGCCGCGATCTTCCTCGCCTCGGGACTCGGCACGTGGCTGATCGCGCGACGGGCCGCCGCCGTGGCATGATCGGCGCATGGCCGAGCACCGCGCGCCGCTGACCGCCCACTCCGAGGACGGCCGGTCGTTCACGATCCCCGACGCCTCGGGCACGCCCTTCATCGCGGGCACCCTGCTGCTCATCGCCACCGACCACGGCCGGCAGCTCGCGCTCGTCGAGTCGCGCGAGCTCACCGACGCCGACGACGACGCCGAGGCACTGCACGGGCGGCTGCTCGGCGAGGTCGACGGCGAGCGGTTCGACCAGCGCGGCGGCGCCCCGTTCACGGGCGGCGCCGTCGAGGTCGCCGACGCCGCGACGATCGACCTCGTGCACGCCGCGATGGGGGCGACGCTCGAGATCGGGGTCAACCTCAGCCCGCCGATCCGCCCGGCGCTGCTGCTCGCCCACCGCTTCAACCGGCACACCTTCTGGTGCGGGCAGAGCGGCTCGGGCAAGACCTACGCGCTCGGCGTGGTGCTCGAGCAGCTCATCGCGCACACCGCCCTGCCCGTCGTCGTCTTCGACCCGAACTCCGACTTCGTGCGGCTCGGCGAGCTGAACCCCGGTGCGAGCGGCGACACGGCCGAACTGCTGCGCGAGCGCGACATCCGCGTGCTGCGCCCGAACACCCCCGGAACCGAGCCACTGCGCGCCCGCTTCCGGTCGCTCAACATGGCGGCGAAGGCCGCGGTGCTGCGCCTCGACCCCGTCGCCGACCGCGACGAGTTCAACGCCGTCGTGCACCTCAGCGACACGCTCAGCGCGAGCGAACCCGACCAGCTGCTGCCCGAGCTCCTCGGCTCCGACGACCCCGCACGGCGCGCGCTCGGGCTGCGCATCGAGAACATGGGGCTGCTCACGTGGGAGGTCTGGGCCGCGCACGCCCTCGAGGCGACGCGCATCGTCGACGAGCGGGCGGATGCCACGGTGCTCGACCTCGGCGGGTTCTCGACGCCCGACCAGCACCTCGTCGTCGCGCTCTCGGTGCTCGACGAGCTGTGGGAGCGGCGCGAGGAGCGGCGGCCGGCCCTGCTCGTGATCGACGAGGCGCACAACCTGTGCTCGCCCGAACTGACGTCGCCGCTCGCCGTGGCCGTGCGCGAGCGCCTCGTGCAGATCGCCGCCGAGGGGCGCAAGTACGGCCTGTGGCTGCTGCTCTCGACGCAGCGGCCGTCGAAGGTGCACCCGAGCATCATCTCCCAGTGCGACAACCTCGCGCTGATGAAGATGAGCTCGCCCATCGACCTCGACGGCCTGGCGACGTACTTCGGCTACGCGCCGACCGCGTTGATCGCGCGCTCCCCGTGGTTCCGTCAGGGCGAGGCGCTCTTCGCCGGCGGCTTCGCGCCCGCGCCCATGCTGCTCGCGATGAACGCGAGGCTCACGCCCGAGGGCGGCGGCGACGTCGGCGTGCCGCTGCGCTGAGGCCCGCCGCGCACGGCGGGGCGATGCCCGCGCGCCGTCACTCCACCGGGTCGGCCAGCGGCTGCACGAGCACCCAGTCGTTCTCGATGCGTCCGCCGAGGGTGAAGTGCTTGCGTCCCGCCTTCGCGAAGCCCTGCTTCTCGTAGAAGCGGATCGCCCGCCCGTTCTCCTCGTTCACGCCGAGCCAGCACACGACGGCGCCCGCGGCGCGCGCCGCGTCGAGCGTCGCCGCCATGAGCGGCGCCGCGATGCCGCCGCCGTGCTCGCCCGCACGCGTGTAGAACTTGCTGAGCTCGATCGCCGGCCTGGCGCCGACGGCGGTCGCGGCATCCGCATCGCCCGGCTCGCCGCCGATGAGCATGCTGTACCCGACGAGCGCACCGGATGCCCCGCGCTCGGCGACCACGAGCCGCCGCTCGGGGTCGGCCAGGTAGGCCGCGAAGTGCTCGGGCTGGAAGTGCCGCTCGACGAAGTCGGCGATCGACTCGGCCGTCGTGTGCGGCGGGCACGCGAGCGGGAACGTCTCGGCGGCGAGCCCGGCGAGCGCCTCGAGGTCGGCGGCGGTCGCTGGTCGGATCACGAGGTCGGTCACGCCGCGATTCTGCCAGAGCGGGCCGCGTCGGAGATGTGTGCGACGCCCCGGTCCCGGGAGGACGGAAGCCCGTCAGGACGCCTTCCCGAGTATCGTCCTGACGGGCATCCGAGATCCCGCGACCGCGGTGGCCGCCCGCACGCCGAACGGGCCTCCCCGGCCGCTGCACCTCCGGGGTCGCCGGATGCGGTCGGGAAGGCCCTGGTCGTCGGCCGCGCCTCAGAGGAAGCGCGCGTACGCCCCCACGGTGAGGAACGTCGGGAACTCGGGCTCGAGCGCCACAGTGCGGAACACCGAGATCGCGTCGTCGAAGCGGTCGCCCTCGAAGCGGGGCAGCTCGGCGACGGCCGCGGCCATGAGGCGCACGATCGAGGTCTGGTCGATGCGCGTGCCCTCGGCGGTGACGGTGTTCTCGTTGAGCCACTGCCACAGCTGCGAGCGCGAGATCTCGGCGGTCGCCGCGTCCTCCATGAGGTTGTCGATCGCCGCGGCGCCGACGCCCCGCAGCCACGACTCGATGTAGCGGATCGCGATCGAGATGTTGTCGCGCACGCCGCCCTCGGTGACCTCGCCGCCGATCGACGGGATGTCGAGCAGCTGCGCCGCCGTCACCTGCACGTCGTCGCGGAGGCGGTCGACCTGGTTCGGGCGGTCGCCGAGGACCGCGTCGAACTCGGCGCGGGCCGTGGGGATCAGGTCGGGGTGCGCGACCCACGTGCCGTCGAAGCCGTCGCCGGCCTCGCGGCGCTTGTCGGCCGAGACCG
The DNA here is from genome assembly GCF_042885275.1 of Agromyces sp. NPDC058064. NCBI lineage: Bacteria > Bacillati > Actinomycetota > Actinomycetes > Micrococcales > Microbacteriaceae > Agromyces > Agromyces sp. NPDC058064. The sequence continues at coordinate 738,695 of NZ_JBHVSE010000001.1, forward strand.
CGGCGAGCGCGCGCTCGGTCACCTCGGGGTCGCGGCGGTTCGGGATGAACGCGCTCATGCCGCCGATCGCGTGCGCGCCGCGCTTGTGGCACGTCTGCACGAGGAGCTCGGTGTAGGCCCGCATGAACGGCACCGTCATCGTGATCTGCTTGCGGTCGGGCAGCACCCAGCGGCGGCCGCGCGAGCGGAAGGTCTTCACGATCGAGAAGATGTAGTCCCAGCGACCGGCGTTGAGCCCGGCGCAGTGGTCGCGGAGCTCGTAGAGGATCTCGTCCATCTGGAACGCGGCCTGGATCGTCTCGATGAGCACCGTCGCGCGGACCGTGCCCTGCGGGATGCCGAGCGCGTCCTGCGCGTAGACGAAGATGTCGTTCCAGAGCTTCGCCTCGCGGTGCGACTCGAGCTTCGGCAGGTAGAAGTACGGGCCGCGGCCGTCGGCGATGAGCGCCTGGGCGTTGTGGAAGAAGTACAGCCCGAAGTCGACGAGCGACCCCGAGGCGTGCATCGCACGGCCGGCACGGTCGTGGAACTTCAGGTGCTTCTCGACGAGGTGCCAGCCGCGCGGGCGCATCACGATGGTCGGCGTCTCGGCGGCCGTGACGCGGTACTCCTTGCCCTCGGGGCTCGTGTACTCGAGCTCGCCCCTGAGGAAGTCGAACAGGCTCAGCTGGCCCTCGATGACGTTCGCCCAGGTCGGGCTCGTGGCGTCCTCCTGGTCGGCGAGCCACACCTTCGCGCCCGAGTTGAGGGCGTTGATCGCCATCTTGCGGTCGGTCGGCCCCGTGATCTCGACGCGACGGTCCTCGAGGCCGGGAGCGGCGCCCGCGACGCGCCAGGTGGCGTCGTTGCGGATCCACTCGGTCTCGGGCAGGAACCGCGGGTCGCGGCCGTTCGCCGCGTCGACGCGGGTCTGCAGGCGCTCGGCGAGCAGCTCGTGCCGGGTGCCGGCGAAGCGGTCGTGCAGCTCGGCGAGGAACGCGAGCGCCTCGGGCGTGAGGATCTCGTCGTAGCGCGCGCCGAGCGGCGCGGTGACCTCGATGCGCGGTGCGACGGTCTGGAAGCTCCCGGTCGCGGGGCGCGGGGTGGATGCCTCGGACGCGCGTGCGGGCGGGGCATCCGTTCGTTCGATGATGAGGGTGTTCATGGTCGTTTCTCCTCCGGTTCGCCGGCCGGGCGGTGCCTCGGCACCGCACCGGCCTGCTGGCGGGTCAGTGGTTGAACTGTTCTTCCTCGGTCGATCCGACGAGGGCGAGCGTAGCGCTGTTGGGGTTCAGCGCGGTGGCGATCTGGTCGAAGTAGCCGGTGCCGACCTCGCGCTGGTGGCGCGTGGCGGTGTAGCCGGCGGCCTCCGAGGCGAATTCCGCCTCCTGGAGCTCGACGTAGGCCGACATGTGACGCTCGTTGTAGTCCTTGGCGAGCGTGAACATGCCGTGGTTCAGGGAGTGGAAGCCGGCGAGGGTGATGAACTGGAACGCGTAGCCCATCGACGCGAGCTCGCGCTGGAACTTCGCGATCTGGTCGTCGTCGAGGTGGCTCTTCCAGTTGAAGCTCGGCGAGCAGTTGTACGAGAGGCGCTTGCCCGGGAACTTCGCGTGCACGGCCTCGGCGAAGCGGCGCGCGAGGTCGAGGTCGGGCTCGGCCGACTCGACCCAGAGCAGGTCGGCGTACTCGGCGTAGGCGAGGCCGCGGGCGATGACCGGCTCGATGCCGTTCTGCACGTTGTAGAAGCCCTCGGCGGTGCGCTCGCCGGTGACGAACGGCTTGTCGCGCTCGTCGTGGTCGCTCGTGAGGAGGGTCGCGGCGAGCGCGTCGGTGCGGGCGATGATGATCGACGGGACGCCCGCGACGTCGGCCGCGAGACGGGCCGCGTTGATCGTGCGGATGTGCTGCGAGGTCGGGATGAGCACCTTGCCGCCCATGTGGCCGCACTTCTTCTCGCTCGCGAGCTGGTCCTCCCAGTGCACGCCGGCCGCGCCCGCCTCGATCATCTGGTGCATGAGCTCGTAGGCGTTGAGCGGTCCGCCGAAGCCGGCCTCGGCGTCGGCGACGATCGGGGCCATCCAGTCGGAGATGCCCGTCTGCGCCTCGTTGCCCTGCTCGATCTGGCCGGCGCGGAGGAGCGCGTTGTTGATGCGGCGCACGACCGCGGGAACCGAGTTCGCGGGGTAGAGCGACTGGTCGGGGTAGGTCTGGCCGCTGAGGTTCGCGTCGGCCGCGACCTGCCATCCCGAGAGGTAGATGGCCTTGAGGCCGGCGCGCACCTGCTGCACGGCCTGGTTGCCGGTGAGGGCACCGAGCGCGGCCGACCACTCGGGGTCCTCCATGCGCTCGAAGGCGTTGCCCGTGTTCTTCTGGATGTTCTCCCAGAGCTTCTCGGCGCCGCGCCTGGCGAGCGTGCGCTCCTCGCGGACGGGGCCGCGGAGGGCGATGACGTCCTCGGCGGTGTAGTCGCGCTTCACGCCCTCCCAGCGGGGGTCGGCGTCCCACTCGAGCTGCAGCTCGGCCGCGGTCTGGGTCTGGTCGCCGGGGCGGTTGGGGGTGCTCATCGTCGTGCTCCTTCGGTGCTGCGGGTGCGTTCTCGGGATGCCTCGTGGCGGGTCATCCGTTCGTCTGGAACCCATGCTGCGCCCGCCCGGAGCACCCCGACCGACGATTCGGGGGTGAACTTCTGCAGTATTTCTGCGACGCGGAAGAACCGGTCGCTACCAGGCCTCGGCCTGCTCGCCGGGCCGCACGAGCCCGGACTCGTAGGCGGCGACGACCGCCTGCACCCGGTCGCGCACGCCGAGCTTCACGAACAACCGCGTGATGTGGGCCTTGACCGTCGCCTCGCTGAGGAAGAGGCGTTCGCCGACCTCGTGGTTCGAGAGGCCTCGGGCGAGCAGCATCCACACCTCGCGCTCGCGGGGCGTGAGGTCGGGCCCCGCATCGGAGGCCGCCCCGGGCGAGGGTGCGGCGAGATACTGCTCGATGAGCCGCCGGGTGAGCGCGGGGGCCAGCAGCGCTTCGCCGCGCGCGACGGTGCGCACGCCGTCGATGAGCCGTTCGGGCGGAGCGTCCTTCAGCAGGAATCCGGATGCGCCCGCGGCGAGCGCGCGGTACACGTACTCGTCGAGGTCGAAGGTGGTCAGCACGAGCACCCGCGCCGAGCCCTGCTCGGCGGTGATGCGCGCGGTCGCGTCGACGCCGTCGACGCCGGGCATGCGTATGTCCATGAGCACGACGTCGGGTCGCAGCCGCCGCGCCGCCTCGACCGCCGCGGCGCCGTCGCCGACCTCGCCGACCACCTCGAGATCGGCCGCCTCGAGCAGGCCCACGATGCCCGACCGCACGAGTGCGTGGTCGTCGGCGACGAGGACCCGCAGCGCGTTCACGAGCCCCCCATCGGCAGTTCGACGTGCACGCGCCACCCGCCGTCGGGCTCGGCCCCGTACTCGAGCGTGCCGCCGTAGACCCGCACCCGTTCGCCCATGCCGAGCAGCCCGCGGCCGCCGGCCTCCGTCGGGAGACCCGGCGAGGCGGGGCGCTTCCGCGCCGGACCGTTCACGACGTCGACCACGATGGCGCGGTCGCGACGCAGGACCCCCACCGCCGCCTCGGCACCCGGCGCGTGCTTGCGCACGTTGGTGAGCGACTCCTGCACGATGCGGTACACGGCGAGCGCGTGCCCGTCGGGCACGTCGCCGACCCCGGGGTCGACGTCGATCCGGCACGGATGCCCCGCGGCCTCGGTTTCGGCGATGAGGTCGGGCAGGCCCGACAGGCCGGGCTGCGGCGCGTAGTCGACGCCGTCCTCGCGCAGCACGCCGAGGAGGTGACGCATCTCGTCGAGTGCTTCCTGCGCGGTGCGGCGGGTGAGCCCGAGGTGGCGTCGAGCCCGCTCCACGTCCTTGTCGAGGAACTGTTCCGCGGCGCCCGCCTGCAGGGCGACGATCGACAGCGCATGCGCGACGATGTCGTGCAGTTCCCGGGCGATCCGGGTGCGCTCGACGGCGACGGCATCGGCGGCGAGGCGATCGGAGCTGTCGCGGGTGCGCTGCAGGGTCAGCGCACGATGGCGCACGATGCGGCCTGCCGCCCACGTCGCGCCCACGAAGAACACGAGGAACACCGTGCCCGCCGTCTCGATGCCGGGCGAGCCGAAGTACCCGAGCGAGTGGGCGGCGAGCATCGCCCCAATGGGCACCAGACCGAGGAGGCCGGCGATCCACCACGAGGCGATGCGCTCGGCCACCGTGAAGGTCGCGACGAGCAGGCTCGGGAAGGGGTTGAACGTCGCGTCGGGCCCGGCGAGCGCGGCATGCGCGACGAGCGCCGCGGCGATCGCCACGAGCACGAGCGCGGGAAACCGTCGCCGCACGACGAGCGGCGCCGACACGGCGAGCGCGAAGAGGAGCTGCTCGGCGACGTTGCTCGACGGCACGAGCACGGCCTCGAGCGTGGCCCACAGGCCGATGCCGCCTGCGATCGCGAGGTCGAGCGGCGAGGTCCACGATGGGACGGCCGAGGCACGGGGCGCGAGGTCGCCGCTCGAGGCGCCTCGGATCGTCGCGCGGTCGTCGGGCGATCGCCCCTGCGCAGTCTTCTCGGTCGGCACGGTTCCGATGCTATGCGCGCGGGCGGGCCGGACGACAGCGACGAAGGTCGACATCCTCACCTCCCCAGGTCGGCATCGTGGCCTGCCCCGGGTCGCGCACCGACGCGCCCCGAGTCGGTGCGCCGCGCCACCAGCGGCGGATGCTCCGGAAGCCGCACCGGCACGAGGCTGGCTGCTGCCCGGCGAGCTGCCGGCTCCATCCGACCAAGGAAGGCGACACTATGACCCCGTCACTCTCGAAGCATTTCGGCGCCCCCGCACCCGCACTGCCCGCCACCGGCCGCGAGGGCGTCGCCCTCGCCCGCCCCTACCCGCGGGACGGACGTCTCATCGGCCGCATCGGCACCCGCCTCGCCGGCGCTGCGTCGATCACCGCCGCGGTGCTCTCGATCATCATGGGTGTCACCCAGGCATTGTTCCCGCAGGACGAGGATCCGGCGATCGACCCGCGCACCCGAGTGCTGCTGGCCCTCTTCACCGTCGTGCTCTGGGGCCTCGCGGTCGTCTACCTGGGCCTCGCCCGGTACGCACGGAGCAGCTGGGGGGCGACCGTCGCCGCGGCGGGCGCGGTGCTGCTCACGGTCGGCACCATCACGAGCGCGGTGAACGGCATCGACCTCGAGTTCTTCCCGATCGTGGCGATGGTCGCGAACGGCGCCTGGCTCGTCGGCGTGATCGCCCTCACGGTGTCGCTCGTGCGCGCCAAGCAGGTGAGCCTGTGGATCGCCGTCCCCCTCGTGCTGCTGCAGGTGTGCCTGATCTTCCTCTCCCAGTCGGGCGGCGGCGTGCCGGCGGGACTCTTCCTGCTCGTCATCGGCGTGCTGTTCCTCCGCGACCGCATCGACAGCCGTGCCCGGGCACGCGTGCGACGCGGACGCCCCTGACGCTGCCGTCCGGGCCGGATCCCGGGTCGCACCTCGGCCCGCGGCATCCGGCGCGGTGCGCCGGCACGGCATCACCGACTGAAGCACACCGTCGCGCGGAGGCCCCCGCCAGGGCGGGCGGCGAGCTCGAGCTCCGCCCCGTGGCGGGCTGCGATCGCGGCGACGATCGACAGTCCGAGGCCGCGGCCGCGGTCGGCGGCATCGCGGGTGCGGCCGCCGCCCCTGGCGAACGGCGCGGTGAGCGTCGTCACGGTCGCGGCGTCGAGCTCGGCCCCGCCGTTCTCGACGCGGAGGAACGAGGCCCGCCCCGCGGCGTCCGTCGTCACCGTCACGAAGCCGTCCGGTTCGTTGTGGCGGATCGCGTTCTGCACGAGGTTGACCACGAGTTGCCGCAGCAGCACCTCGTCGCCCTCGACGGTCGTCGCCCCGAGCGTCGAGCCGATGTGGACCCCAGCGGCCTCCGCCTCGGCACCCGACTCGTCGACGACGGAGGCCGCGACCGCAGCGAGGTCGACGGGCCCGAACTGACCCGTCTCGGCCGATTCGATCGCGGAAAGATCGAGGAGCGCCTCGACCGTCGCGATGCTGCGCTCGTTCATCTCGCGGAGACGCTCGAGCAGCCGCTCGTCGGCGGGCGATCGCGTCGACAACGCCACGTCGAGCATCGCCCTCGTCGTCGCGAGCGGGGTGCGGAGCTCGTGCGACGCGTTCGCGGCGAACCGCCGGTCGGCGTCGGCGGATCGCTCGAGGGCGTCCAGCATTCCGTCGAAGGTGTCGGCGAGGTCGGTGATCTCGTCACGCGGTCCGCCGAGGGCGATGCGGTGGTCGAGGTGGCCGCGCGACGCCCGGTGCGCGGCGACGTTCACCTCCTGGAGGGGTCGCAGCATCCGGCCGGCGACGAACCAGCCCGCCCAGGCGCCGCCGACCGCGAGCAGCACGAGCGCGCCCACCGACACCTGGAGCAGCAGTTGCAGGATGTCCGCGCGCGAGCTCACCACGACGGCCGCCTCGGTGGTCGAGGCAGCGAGGATCCCCGGGTCGAAGAGCGGCTCGACCGGCGCCGCCGATTCGATCGGCGCATCGGCCGGCACCGACTGCGACTGCGTCGCCTGTGTCAGGGTCGAGGCGGGCGTCGTCGCCGCGAACTCGTAGCTCGGCACGAGGCCCACGATGAACGACACGATCACGAGCAGCACCGCCCCGGCCACGGTCAGCAGCACAGCGTAGGTCAGCGCGAGGCGCGCGCGCACCGTCAGCCGGAACGACCGCGGCGCGGCGGCTCCGGGCTCAGCCGCGCGCGACATCGATCGCATACCCCGCACCCGGATCGGTGCGGATCATCCACGGCTCTCCGAGCTTGCGCCGCAACGTCGAGATCGTCACTTTGACCGAGTTCGTGAACGGGTTCGCATGCTCGTCCCAGGCCTTCTCGAGCAGGGTCTCGGCGCTGACGACCCCGCCGTCGGCGCGCATCAGCACCTCGAGTACCGAGAACTCCTTGCGGCTGAGGCGCACGAACCGCCCCTCGCGGAAGACCTCACGGCGGAAGGGGTCGAGCGTCACGCCCGCGGCCTCGAGCCGCGGCGGCAGCGCGGAGAACCTCCGGCGCCCGAGGGCGCGCACGCGCGCCACGAGCTCGGGGAACTCGAACGGCTTCGCCAGGTAGTCGTCGGCGCCGAGCTCGAAGCCCTCGACCTTGTCGCCGAGCCGGCGGGCCGCCGTGAGCATGAGGATCGCGGGACGCGCCTCGCGGGCGGCGAGCGCGGCGCACACTTCGTCGCCGTGCACGCCCGGCAGGTCGCGGTCGAGGAGGACCACGTCGTAGTCGTTGACGTCGACGTTGAAGAGGGCGGTCTCGCCGTCGGCGGCGACATCCGCCGCGATCGCCTCGAGCGCGAGCCCGGCGCGCACCGCCTCGGCGAGGTAGGGCTCGTCCTCCACGATCAGCACGCGCACGTCTCGACTCCATTCGGTTCACGGGCGTCAGGGATGTCCCATCACACCCCGCGGGGCATAAGGAAAACGTCAGTGCCACCTTTTACCCCACTACGACCGCGCTGGGAGTGTGCTGGGATCCGCGCTCGAACACGGCGCGTACGAAAGGACACCCCAATGACCTCCCGAACCTCCCGCGGCGCCCGCACCCGTCTCGCGCTCACCGGCATCGGCCTCCTCCTCGCGCTGACGGCGTGCGCGCCGAGCGCCCCCGAGACGCCCGAACTGAAGTCGGGCGATTCCGATGCGGCCTACGACGAGTGGTCGGCCGACTTCGTGTCGTGCATGAAGGAGCAGGGCGTCGACATCGAGGTGGCGACGGCCTCTGGCGGATCGACGGGGAGCGACTCCGCCGACTCCGACGAGGCGCTCGATCCCGAGGAGATCGAGCCCGAGGCGATGGCGGCGGCGCAGGACACCTGCATCGACGAACTCGGCGAGCCGCCGGCCGCGCCGGGCATGCCCGACGCCGACGAGATCAACGAGGCCTCGCTGCGCTTCGCGGCGTGCATGCGCGAGCTCGGCTACGACTTCCCCGACCCCGAGATCTCCGCCGACGGCTCGGTCGGCATGACCCAGGCGATGTCGGTCGACGAGGTCGACCCCGAGGACTTCGACACGTGCACCGAGAAGGCCGACTACCCCGAGATGGGGCAGCAGTGACGGGCGACGAGCCGACGACCGAGGCCACCGCGCCCGACGCGGCGACCGCGGCGACCCCGGGGTCACCGCGCCGGCGCCGCCCGTGGCTCATCGCGGGCGCCTGCGTCGCGGTGCTCGGCATCGCGGGCGGCGTGCTCGCGGTGACGATGCCCGCGCCGGCGGCGGGCGACGACGACGAGCACCCGGCGAGCGACGTCGCGACCGCGTCGGCGACCCGCGGCGACCTCACCGAACGGGTCCGGCTGAAGGGACGCCTCGGCTACGGCGAGTCGCGGGATCTCGGCACGAGTCTCGGCGGCACGGTCACCTGGCTTCCCGCGGTCGGCACGGTCCTCGATCGCGGCGCCACGATGTTCCGCGTCGACGACGACCCCGTCGTGCTGCTGCTCGGCGAGCTGCCGGCGTGGCGCGCGTTCGCCGAGGGCATGGACGACGGATCCGACGTGCGCCAGCTCGAGGAGAACCTCGCCGCCCTCGGCTTCTTCGACCGGGAACCCGACGAGGAGTTCGCCTGGTCGACGGCCGAGGCGATCGAGGAGTGGCAGGAGTCGCTCGGGCTCGAGGAGACCGGCTCCGTCGAGCTCGGCCGCATCCTCTTCGCTCCCGAGCCCGTGCGCGTGGCCCAGCACAAGGTGAAGCCCGGTACCGCCGCCGGCGCCGGCGTCATCGCCGTGACCGGCACCGCGAAGCGCGTGAGCGTGTTCCTCGCGCCGAACCTCGAGTCGATCGCGCCGGTCGGCACGCCCGTGCAGTTCACCCTGCCCGGCGGCGGCACCGCGCCCGGTACGGTGAGCGCCGTCGGCGCCCCGGTCGAGCAGGACGACGACCAGGGCGGCACGAAGCTGAAGCTCCCGGTCACGATCACGCTCGACGACGCGGCCTCCGCCGACGGGCTCGACGACGTCGGCGTGAGCGGCGAACTGACCGCGGTGAGGCGGGAGGACGCGCTGATGGTGCCCGTCACGGCGCTGCTCGCCCGCGCCGGCGGCGGCTTCGCGGTCGAGGTCGTGACGAAGGGCGAGGTCACGAGCGTGCCCGTCGAGCTCGGCCTGTTCGCCGACGGGCTCGTCGAGGTCACGGGCGGCGAGCTCGAGGCGGGCGACGAGGTCGTGGTGCCCCGATGAGCGGCCCGCTGATCCGGATGCGGTCGGTGACCCGCACGTACGGCTCGCCGCCCACGGTCGCGCTCTCGCATGCCGACCTCGACGTCGCGCACGGTGAGATGCTCGCGATCGTCGGGCCGAGCGGCTCGGGCAAGTCGACGCTCCTGAACCTCATGGGCACGCTCGATCGGCCGAGTTCCGGCGAGATCCGCATCGACGGCCACGACACGGGGGCGATGAGCGACGCCGAGCTCTCGGGTCTCCGGGCGCACACCATCGGGTTCGTCTTCCAGCAGTACCACCTCGCCGAGGGGGTGACCGCACTCGACAACGTCGCCATCGGCCTGCTCTACACCGGGGTGCCGAAGGCCGAGCGGCGGGCCCGGGCCGCCGTCGCGCTCGAACGCGTCGGCCTCGCGGCCCGCACGCGCCACCGCCCCAACGAGCTGTCGGGCGGAGAACGCCAGCGCGTGGCCATCGCCCGGGCGGTCGTCGGCGAGCCGGCGCTCCTCCTCGCCGACGAGCCGACGGGAGCCCTCGACACCCGCTCGGGCGAGACCGTCGTGTCGATCCTCGCCGAGCTCAACGCCGGGGGCGCGACCGTCGTCGTGATCACCCACGACCTGCAGGTCGCGGGGCGGATGCCTCGCCGCGTCGGGATCCGCGACGGCGTCCTGTCGACGGGCGAGCGCGTCCTCGCCGGAGCCCGATCGTGAACGGGCTCCGCTCGCGGCTCCGCGCCGGCGACCTCCTCTCCCTCGGACTGCACGGGCTCCGGGCCAGGCCCATGCGGGCGGTGCTCTCGGCCCTCGGCATCGCGATCGGCATCGCGGCGATGGTCGCGGTCGTCGGCATCTCGACGTCGAGCGAGGCGCTCGTCAAGCAACGGCTCGCCTCGCTCGGCACGAACCTGCTCACCGCCTCGGCCGGTTCGGACTTCTTCGGACAGGACGCGCAACTGCCGAGCGACGCGATCGACCGCGTCCGCCGCATGGACGGCGTCGAGCGGGCGAGCTGGAGCGCCTCGCTCGCCGAGGTCCACGTCTACCGCAACTCGATGGTCGACCGGGGTGCGACGGGCGGGCTCACGGTCGCCGTCGCCGACCTCGAACTGCTCGAGGCGACCGGCACCGAGCTCGAGTCGGGCGCGTGGCTCAACGGCGCGACCTCGGCGTTCCCCGTGACGGTGCTGGGCGCCGCGGCGGCCGAGCGGCTCGGCATCGTCTCGATCGGCAGCGCGATCGAGATCGAGGGGCGGCTGTTCACGGTCGCCGGCATCCTCGACCGCTCGCCGCTCGCCCCGGAACTCGACTCGGTCGCCTTCGTCGGCGCACCGATCGCGACCGAGCTCTTCGACTTCGACGGCTCGCCGTCGGTCGTCTACGAGCGCTCCGCCGACGATCTCGTCGCGGAGGTGCGCGACCTCCTGCCGGCCACCATCGATCCCGAGTCGCCGACGCAGGTGAAGGTCAGCCGGCCGTCGGATGCGCTCGCCGCCAAGAACACGATCGACCAGGCGTTCACGGGGCTCCTCGTCGGCGTCGGATCGATCGCGCTGCTCGTCGGCGGCATCGGCGTCGCGAACACGATGGTGATCTCGGTGCTGGAGCGCCGGCAGGAGATCGGCCTGCGCCGCGCGCTCGGCGCGACCCGACGGCACGTGCGCTCGCAGTTCCTCGTCGAGGCGATCCTGCTGGCGCTCTGCGGCGGCATCGCGGGCACCGCGATCGGGTGGGCGATCACGGCGGTGGTCGCGGGGGCGAACGGATGGCCCGTCGCGGTGCCGCTCGCGGTCCTCGCGGCTGCGGTCGGGGCGACGGTCGGCGTCGGCGCCGTCGCGGGGGCGCTGCCCGCCGCTCGCGCCGCACGGACCTCGCCGACGGCCGCGCTGAGCACCTGACTCCGGGCGGGGGCGCCGACCGACCGGACGGACTGTCAGGTCCCCGCGCCCCCGCCCGATGGTTCGTCTCATTCGCCCCGAACCGCGTTGCGTCTGCCCGACCTCGTGGCTTGAATGGCCACTGCGCGATGGCGCGCGAGTGAACAGGAGGCGTCGTCAGTGACCCAGGCATCCACGATCGAGACGGAGTCGGGGACGGCTCCCGCATCAGGGGCATCCCTCGGCGAGGCACCCGGAACGGTCGTCATCGACGCCGTCACCAAACGCTACGGCGACGCCACCGCGGTCGACGGGCTCTCGCTCACCATCCAGGCGGGCGAGTTCATCTCGCTGCTCGGCCCTTCCGGGTGCGGCAAGACCACGACGCTGCGCATGATCGCCGGCTTCGAGCAGCCCGACGCGGGCGACATCCGCGTCTCGGGCCGTTCGCTGCTCGGCGTCCCGCCCTACCGCCGCGACGTGAACACCGTCTTCCAGGCCTACGCCCTCTTCCCGCACATGTCGGTCGCCGAGAACGTCGCCTACGGCCTGCAGCAGAAGCGCACGCCGAAGGCCGAGATCCGCGAGCGGGTCATCGACGCCCTCGACCTCGCCCAGATGCGCGGCTTCGCCGACCGCAAGCCCACCCAGCTCTCGGGCGGCCAGCAGCAGCGCGTCGCGCTCGCCCGCGCCCTCGTCAACCGCCCTTCGGTGCTGCTGCTCGACGAGCCGCTCGGCGCGCTCGACCGGCAGCTGCGAGAAGAGATGCAGCTCGAGCTGAAGCTCCTGCAGTCGCGGCTCGGCATCACGTTCGTCTTCGTCACGCACGACCAGGGCGAGGCGCTCTCGATGAGCGATCGGATCGCCATCATGCGCAGCGGCCGCATCGAGCAGCTCGCCGACGCGGACACCGTGTACGCCCGGCCCGCCTCGGCCTACGTCGCGGCGTTCGTCGGACAGCAGAACTTCTTCCGCGGTCCGGTCGCCGACGGCGGCGCTGCCGTCGACTCGGCGCACGCGCTCGTCCACGCGGCGGCCCCCGCCTCCCCCGCCCTCCGCGGCGGCGACGCGGGCCTCGCCGCCGTGCGCCCCGAGTTCGTGCGCCTCGAGGCGGCGTCCGGCGCGGCACCCGACGGAGCGAACACCGCCCGCGGCACGCTCATCGGCGTCTCCCACCTCGGCGAGACCATGCAGTACCTCGTGCGGCTCGGCGACGACCAGAGCCTCATCGCCCGGCGCCCCACCCCCGAGGCGCCGCAGGTCTCGGTCGGCGACACCGTCGTGTGCTCCTGGCGCCCCGAGAGCGTGCTCCTGTTCCCGGCCGACGAAGCGGCGAGCGACGGCGGGTTCGTCGCGCCGCCCACCGCGTGAGTCGCCGAGGAGCCACGATGTCAGCAGAACCGATCCGCATCCTCGCGCCCGCGGGCGCGGCCAAGACCATCCGGCGCGAGCTGTCGCGCCGCCGATTCCTGAGCTTCGCCGCCGCGGCGGGCTCGGCAGGGCTGCTCGCCGCCTGCGCGCCGTCGGGCACGCCGGGGGCCGCGCAGGCCTCGGGCGGCGCCCTCGAGGACCGCCTCTCGATCTACACCTGGGGCGACTACGACGCCCCCGACGTGCTCGAGGCCTTCACCGCCGACCTCGGGCCGAAGATCTCGCTCAGCGCCTTCAACTCGAACGAGGAGATGGTGGCCAAGCTCGTCGGCGCCCGCGGCACGAGCGGCTACGACATCGTCGTGCCGACCGGCACCTTCGTCGCGCAGATGGCCGAGCACGGCCTGCTGTCGAAGCTCAACCGCGACCTCATCCCCAACCTGCAGTACGTCGATCCCGAGTTCCTCGGCCGCGCGTGGGACCCCGACAACGAGTACTCGATCTGCAAGGCGTGGGGCACCACGGGCTTCGTCTACGACACCACGGTGATCGACCGCGAGCTGAAGGACTGGAACGACTTCATCGACGCGGCGATGAACGAGGCGAGCGGCAGGACCTCCCTCCTCGACGACCCGGCCGAGCTCACCGGCCTGTACTTCTGGTCGAACGGCATCCCGTGGAACACGACCGACGCGGCCCAGCTCAACGCGGCCGAGGCCTTCCTCGTCGACGAGCTGGCCCCGCACATCTCGGCGTTCGACTCGTACCCGGGCGGCAGCGCGATCCCGCAGGCGACGCACGCCCTCATGCAGTCCTACAACGGCGACGCGCGGCTCGGGATCCTCGAGAGCCCGAACCCCGAGCGCTGGCGATTCGTGCTGGGCTCGCCGTCGACCGAGCTGTGGATGGACAACTGGGCGATCCCGGCGGGAGCCCCGCACCCCGAGGCGGCGCACGCGTTCATCGACTACGTGCTCGCCCCCGAGAACGCCCTGTCCGAGCTCGACTACATCGGGTACCACACGGGCGCGAAGGACATCGAGCAGGTCGCGGCCGACGCCGGACTGCCGATGCTCGACCTCGTGTTCTTCACGCCCGAGCAGCTCGCCACCATGCAGGAGGGCGAGCTCACCGAGGCGCAGGAGCGCATCGTGCAGATCTGGAACACGACGAAGGCGGCGGCTGGTGCGTAGACGACTCCCCGGATTCCTGCTCGCCGCGCCCGCGTGGGCGTGGCTGGCGATCTTCTTCATCGCGCCGGTGGCGATGGTGGTCTGGTTCAGCTTCGGCTACAAGCCGAGCATCTTCGCCACGCAGGCCACCGACCGGCTGTCGTTCGACCGCTACGCCGAGGTGCTCACCCCGACCTTCTTCTCGACGTTCCAGAACACGCTGTGGGTCGGCGTCGTCGGCACCGTGCTGTGCTTCGTCATCGGCCTGCCCGTCGCGTACTGGATGGCCGTCAAGGCGCCGCCGTCGCGGCGCGGCCTGCTCGTCGCGCTCGTCATGGTGCCGTTCTGGACGAACTTCCTCGTGCGCACGATCGGCTGGCAGGTCATCCTCGCGCCCGAGGGCGCGCTCTCCACGTTGCTCCAGGGCGTCGGCTTCGAGCCGCTCGCGATCCTGAACACCCGCGGGGCGGTGCTGCTCGGCGTCGTCTACAACTACCTGCCGCTGATGATCCTGCCGCTCTTCGTCGCGTTCGACCGCGTCAACGGGCCGCTTCGCGAGGCCTCGAAGGACCTCGGGGCGGGCAAGCTGACGACGTTCTTCCGCATCACGCTCCCGCTCGCGCAGCCCGGCATCGTCGCCGGCGTCCTGCTCGTCTTCATCCCCCTCATGGGCGACTACATCACGGCGACCGTGCTCGGCGGGGCGAAGGGCAACATGGTCGGCCAGCTCGTCGCGAGCCAGTTCCAGACCGCGCAGAACTGGGCGCTCGGCTCGGCGATGGCGGTGGTGCTGATCTTCGTCATCCTGCTCACCGCGGCGGCCGGGGCGGTCGTCGTCTGGCTCGTCTCGCTGCCGTTCCGCGCCCGCAACCGGCTCGTCATCGGCTCTGCGCCGACGGCGGCATCCGCTTCGACTCGCGAGGAGGTCGCGGCATGAGCCTGCGACAGATGGAACAGCCGGTTCAGCAGCCGACGGCGCGGCCGGTGCAGCCGGCACGGCCGGTGCGCACGGTGCGTCCCCGCAGGGCGTGGTCGGATGTCGCGTTCGGCGTCTGGGGGGTCATCGTGCTCCTCTTCCTCTTCTCGCCGATCCTCGTGATCATCGCCTCCTCGTTCAACGTGGGCCGCCTGCTCGTGTCGTGGGAGTCGTTCGGCTTCGACTCGTTCATCGCGCTGCTCGCGAAGCCCGCGCTGCGCGACGCCGTCTGGATCTCGGTGCAGACGGGGTTCATCGCCGCACTCGTGGCGACGCTGCTCGGCACACTCGCCGGCATCGCGATGGCGCGGCACGCCGGCAAGTGGGTCTGGTGGTTCCTCGGGCTGCTGCTGCTCGTCTCGGTCACGCCCGAGATCGTCGACGCGGTCGCGCTGCTGCCGTGGATGGTGTTCCTCGGACAGGACCTGGGCCTGTCGATCTTCAACGACGGCATCGTGCGCCTCGTCGTCGGCCACTCGCTGTTCTCCGTCGCGGTCGTCTCGTACCTCGTGCGCGCGCGGCTCATCGGCCAGGAGCCGAAGCTCGAGGAGGCCTCGGCCGACCTCTATGCGACCCCGGCGCGCACCTTCCGGAAGGTGACCCTGCCGCTCGCGATGCCCGCGGTGCTGGCGGGCTTCCTGCTGTCCTTCACGCTGAGCCTCGACAACACGGTCATCGCGGCCTTCGTCTCGGTGTCGGGGTCGACGCCGTGGCCGGTCTACGTGCTCAGCGCCCTGCGCAGCGGCCTGCGACCCGAGATCGCCGCCGTGTCGACGGTCATGCTCGTGCTGACGCTGGTCGCACTCGGGCTGGTGGCGCTCGTGCTCCGGCGCGCGGGCGACTCGGCCGCGGACATCGCCCGGACGATGGGCGGCGGCTGAGCGGATCCGGCGGGCCCCGGCTCGGGGCCGTACGCAGAACGGGGGCGCACCGGAAGGTGCGCCCCCGTTCTGCGTGCGTCGCGCGTCAGGCGCAGACGGTGGTGAGCTCGGTGATGCCCTCGGTGAGCGCGGTGAGGTGGTCGCCCATGGCCGAGACGTCGGCGTTCGCCGGGTCGGCGAGCATGCCGTCGACGTAGGTGACGTACTCGGTCATCGCGGTGGCCGCGCCGTCGGCGGCGGGCTTCACCTCGGAGTTGCTGATCTGCGCGGCGGTCTCGGTGACCGTCTGCTCGGCGCCCTTGAACGCCTCGAGCGCGGCGGCGGGGTCGCTCGTGTCGACCGACGCGAGGCCCTCGAGCTCGGTGAGCGTGGTCTTCACGAGCTCGCAGGCCTCCTCCTTCGACTGGTCTGCGGCGGGCGCGGCCGCCTCGGCCTTGGCGTCGCCGCCACCGTCGGCCGCCGGGGCCGCACCACCGGCGGCGCAGCCGGTGAAGAGGAGAGCGAGCAGCGCGAACGAGGCGGCGGCGAGCGGGCGTGATGCGGTCATCGTGGTGTTTCCCCCAGGAGAGTTCGGCCCGAGTCGGTCCCGGGCCCCGGTACATCCAAGCAGGCACCGCCGACGAGGGGAAATGGGGACCCCTGCCCACCGCGCGAACGTCACCCGACGTTCACCGATAGCGCTCGGTGAGCACGGCGCCGAGCGCGGCGAGCCGATCGCGCAGGCCCACCGGCTCGATCACCTCGGCCTCGCCGGCCCATGCGGCCAGGCGGCGTGCGAGCACCTGCTCGCTCGGCGCGGTGACGCGCAGCCGCACTCGACCGTCGGCGCCCGCCCCGTCGTCGCTCGTGCCGGTCACCCAGCCGCGGAACTCCTCGAGGACTCCGGCATCGACGAGCACCGTCGCCTCCGCGCGTCGCCGCGCCGCGTTCGCCGCCGTGCGCAGCGCCGCCCACTCGGCGTCGAGGTCGAACGCCTCTGGCCGTTCGAAGCGCTCGTCGAGGAGGACGACGCCGGCCATGCGGTCGACGCGGTAGCTGCGCCGTGACGCGGCGGCGGCGGGCGCGGCGGGCGACCCGGCGCCGGCGTCGGCGGCGGCGGCGTGGGCGCGGGCCCGATCGGCGACCGCGTCGGCGATGAGGTACCAGACGCCGCGGGTCTCGATGAGCCCGAGCGGTCGCACCGTGCGCTCAGCCGACTCGCCGCCCCATCGGGTGTACCCGAACCGGGCGACGCGTCGCTCGAGCACGGCCTGCTGCAGGAGCTCGACCGCCCCGGGCGGTCGCGTCGCGGGGGCGTCCCACCCGCCCGCGTCCACGATCACCGCGTCGGCGGCGGCCTCGGCGTCGGCGCGGAACGTCGCGGGCAGCGCCCTGAGCACCTTGCGGAGCGCGGAGCGCGCCGCGTCGCTCTCGTCGGCGCGCGGCCCGAGCAGCAGGAAGAGCGCCCGCGCCTCCGAGGCGGTGAAGCCGCTGAGGTCGGTGCGCCCCTCGCCGAGCAGCTGCCAGCCGCCGCCCCGGCCGGGCTGCGGATAGACCGGGATGCCGGCGGCCGAGAGCGCCTCGAGGTCGCGGCGGGCGGTCGCAACCGAGATCTCGAGCTCCTCGGCCAGCTGGCGGGCGGTGACGCGACCACGCGCCTGCATGACGAGGAGGGTGGCGACGAGCCGGTCTGCGCGCATGATCCGATTCTCCTCGCAAAAGTAGTCAGAAGGTGAGCACTTCTGCGTTCGATCATGGATTCACCAGGCGACGACGGGTCGCCGGAACACGAGGGAGAACCCCATGCTGCGAGGCATCGCCACCATCAACTGCTACGTCGACGACCCCGCCGCGGCGGCGGCCTGGTACACCGAGGTGCTCGGCATCGAGCCGTACTTCTCGCGCCCCGGGCCCGACGGGCGTCCCGCGTACGTCGAGTTCCGCATCGGCGACCACCAGCAGGAGCTCGGCTTCATCGACCGGCGGTTCGCCCCGGCCGAGCTCGGTGCCGGCGCGGGCGGCGCGCTCGTGCACTGGCACGTCGACGACCTCGAGGGAGCGGTCGCCCGCCTCGTCGAGCTCGGCGCCGCGCCGCTCCTGCCGATCACCGAGCACGGGCCCGGGTTCGTGACCGCGTCGGTCGTCGACCCCTTCGGCAACGTGCTCGGGGTCATGACGAACGTGCACTACCTCGACATGCTCGCCGCGCGCGACGAGCTCCTGCAGGAACGGTGAGGCGCGGCGCCGCCGCCCCTCAGGCGGCGGCCTCCCGCCCCGAACGCCCCGAACGCCCCGCGAGCTCGGCGAGGACGCCCCCGTGCTCGGGCAGCCAGCCGAGCGAACGGGCCTTCGCGCCGCTCGCCCGCTGGTCGAGCAGCAGCGCGTCGGCGAACGCCGCGCCGAGGCGGGCGCGCGAGGCCTCCGCCCCTTCGGCGACGACCCCGCTCGCGCGACCGGCTGCGACGACGGCCTCGGCCACCGCGCGGACGGTCGTCGGCGAGCCGTCGCTGCCGATGACGCGGCCGAGCGCGTGCTCGTGCTCGAGCGCCCGCCGGTAGAGGCGGGCGAGGTCGCCGACGTGCACCCACGTCCAGTGCTGCTCGCCGTCGCCGATGAGCAGGATGCGGCCCTCGGCGTCGCGCGGCGCCTCGGTGACGAGTTGCACGAGTCCGCGATCGTCGCCGTAGACGACGCCGGGCGCGATGATCGTGGCCGAGACGGATGACTCGAGCAGCCGCTCCTCGATCGGCAGCCGCCAGGCGACGAGCTCCGGCGCTTCGGGCCGGGCGTCGTCGTCGAGCGCCTCACCCGCGCCGTACGCCCAGATGCCGCCGGTGTGGACGTACCGGCGGGTCGTGCCGCCGAAGGCCTCGACGACGGCGTCGGCGATCGCACCGTCGAAGGCCGCGGCGTCGGCCGCGGGAGCGGCCGCGTGCACCGCGCCGTCCACGTCGGCGAGGAGCGGCGCGAGCCACGCGGCATCCGTCGCCGCGCCGATCGCTGCGGTGGCGCCGCGCGCCTCGACCGCTCGAGCGGCGCGCTCGCTGCGCACGACCGCGACGACCTCGTGCCCGGCGCCGACGAGTTCGTCGAGCACCGCCGATCCGATGTATCCGGTTCCCCCGGTCAGTAGAATCCTCATGCCTGCGACGCTACGGAGCGGACGCCGGTTACTTCAACGGAACTTCCCTCGAGGGAAGCACGAGCCGTCATGGGGGGGGGTCGGATGTCGCAGCACCAGGTCACGATCGCGGCCGCCGCCGCCCCGACGTCGGGCGACGACGAGGTGCGCGACGTGCTCTCGCCCGACTGCCCCAGCCGCGTCATCCTGAGCCGCATCGGCGAACGCTGGACGATGTTCGTCATCCTCGCCCTCTCGCGCGCGGGCACGCTGCGCTTCACCGAACTGCGAGCCAGGGTCGGCGAGGTCACGCCGAAGGTGCTGACCGAGACGCTGCGCGCGCTCGAGGCCGACGGGCTCGTCGAGCGCCGCGCCTACGCCGACTCCCCGCCGCGCGTGGAGTACTCGCTCACCCCGCTCGGCGAATCCCTCCTCGAGCCGATCGCCGCGATGCGCGAGTGGGCCGAACGGCACGTGCCCGAGGTGCTCGCCTCCCGCGAGCGCGCAGCCGACTGAGGCGGTTCGCCCGCCCGGTGCTCCCCGACGACCGGGCATCGGTGTCGGTGCCGGTGCCGGTGCGCCCCGGGCCGGTTACATTGGGCGAGTGACCCGAGCGCTCATCATCATCGACATCCAGCAGGACTACTTCCCCGGCGGGCGTCACCCGCTCGTCGGCACCGACGCGGCGGCGGCGCAGGCCTCGCGACTGCTCGCGGCGTGGCGCGAGCGCGGCGAGCCCGTCGTGCACGTGCAGCACATCTGGGACGCCCCCGACGCGGCGTTCTTCCAGCCGGGCACGCCGGGCGTCGAGATCCACCCCTCGGTCGCACCGCTCACCGGCGAGGCGCTCGTTACGAAGGAGAACCCGAACTCCTTCCTCGGGACCGACCTCGACGAACGGCTGCGCGCGCTCGCCCCCGACGAGCTCGTCGTCGCGGGCATGATGTCGAGCATGTGCGTCGACGCGACCGTGCGCGCGGCGGCCGACGCGGGCTTCGCGGTGACCGTCGCCCACGACGCGTGCGCCGCCCCCGATCTCGAGTTCGGCGGGGTCGTCGTCCCGGGCGCCCAGGTGCACGCCGCGTTCATGGCCGCGCTCGACGGCAACTACGCCGCGGTCGCGAGCGCCGAGGAGATCATCGCGCAGCGGTAGCACTTCCCGAGTTCTTCGCAGGCGAGACATCCGTTTCGCCGCGATCTCGACGATCTGGAGATGGATTCGACAGAACTTCTCCGATTGTTCCGTTTGCGAGAACCGCCCGCGCGTGTGACCATCGATGGCATGATCACCGTCGATGCCACCGCCGAAGCCGCCGAGCAGCTCGACGCGCTCACGCTCGGCCGGCGCATCCGCGACCGCCGCACCGCCCGCGGCATGACCCTCGGCGAGCTCGCGCGCGCCATCGACCGGGCGCCCAGCCAGGTGTCGGCGATCGAGAACGGCAAGCGCGAGCCCCGCCTCTCGATGCTGCGCACGATCGCGCTCGCGCTCGGCACCTCCGTCGACGAGCTGCTGCGCACCGACGCGCCCAACGAGCGCGTCGCCCTCGAGATCGCCGTCGAGCGCGCGCAGCGCGGGCCCGTGTTCGCGGCGCTCGGGCTCGACCCGTTCCGCGTCGCCAAGACGATGAACGACCAGACCCTGCAGACGATCCTCGCCCTGCACAACGAGATCGACCGCCTGCACCGCGAACGTGCGGCCACCCCCGAGGAGGCGCGCCGCGCCAACGGCGAGCTCCGCGCCGAGATGCGCGCTCGCGACAACTTCTACCCCGAGCTCGAGCAGAAGGCCGCCGAACTGCTCGAGGCGGTCGGGCACACCGGCGGGCCGGTCTCGCACCAGCTCGTCGCCGACATGGCCTCCCACCTCGGCTACTCGCTGCACTACGTGGGCGACCTGCCGCACTCGACCCGTTCGGTGACCGACAAGCACCACGGCCGCATCTACCTGCCGACGCAGCAGTCGCCCTCGCGCGACTCGCGCTCGCCCATCCTGCAGGCGCTCGCGAGCCACCTCCTCGGCCACGAGGAGCCCGCGAACTACGGCGACTTCCTGCGCCAGCGCATCGAGACGAACTACCTCACGGCCGCCCTGCTGCTGCCCGAGCAGGCGGCCGTGCGCTTCCTCTCCGAGGCGAAGAACCTGCGCCGCATCTCGATGGAGGACCTGCGCGACGCGTTCGCCGTCTCGTACGAGACCGCGGCGCACCGCTTCACGAACCTCGCGACCGCGCGCCTCGACATCCCGGTGCACTTCACGAAGGTGCACGAGTCGGGCACGATCATCAAGGCCTACGAGAACGACCGGGTGCGGTTCCCGAGCGACGCGCTGGGTGCGATCGAGGGCACCACGATGTGCCGCAACTGGACGGCGCGAACCGTGTTCGACGTCGAGGACCGCTACAGCCCCTGGTACCAGTACACCGACACCCCCTCGGGCACGTTCTGGTGCACCTCGCGCATCGAGAAGGCGAAGGAGGGCGAGTACTCGGTGTCGGTCGGCGTGCCGTTCGAGCACGTGAAGTGGTTCCGCGGCCGCGAGACACCCCATCGGGCGGTGTCGCGCTGCCCCGACCCGGCATGCTGCCAGGCGCCGTCGGGCCTCGCCGAGAAGTGGGCGGATGCCTCGTGGCCCGCCGCGCGCACGCCGACCTCGCTGCTGGCGGCGCTGCCGACGGGCACCTTCCCGGGCGTCGACCAGACCGAGGTCTACCAGTTCCTCGAGGCGCACGCGCCGAACTGAGCGCGCGCCGCTCGTCTTCGACGCTCCCCTCGTCGCACGACAGCGCCCGGGCGGACCGGCTCGAGACCGGCCCGCCCGGGCGTCGGTCGAACGGCTAGCTCGCCGCCTTGCGCAGCTCCTTGCCGTGCACGGTCAGCGCGTAGATCACGAGGATGTCGAGCACGATCACGATGAGCGACCACCACGGCTGCGCCGGCAGCAGGAAGAGCTGGCCGATCGCGTTGACGATCGCGAGGATGATCGCCACCACCCGCGCCCAGGTCGCGCCGGCGAACAGCGCCAGCGAGGCCAGGATCAGCACGATGCCGATGAGCAGGTGCCACCAGCCCCAGCCCGCGACGTTCATGAGGAACAGCCCCTCGTTCGTCACGAAGTAGGCGCTGTCGGGGCCGATGATGGCCATGAGGCCGTAGATCGCGTCGAAGATGCCCGCGACCAGCAGCATGATCGCGGCGAAGTAGCCCCAACCGACCCAGCCGGTCGTTTCGGTGTCGCTCATGATTCCTCCCAGTGGATTCGGCGGGCGCCGCACGGGCACGGCCGCGCGTCGCCTCGGTTGCCGCCACGGTACCGAGCGCCTGCGCGCACAGGCATCACTCAGGTTGCATGATTCCGGTCGCCCGCCGGCCGGCGGATCAGAGCCGGCCGATCCCCGACACGATGACGAAGACGCCGATCACGACGAGGATCAGCTCGCTGATCGACCGGCTGTTCCGCGACATCCAGTCGCGCATCGTCGTGAGCCTCGGAGCGGTCCGCCCGGGCGCGACCCGCGCCGAGACGATGGGCACGGCGACCGTCGACGCGCCGATCACGACGAAGCAGGCGATCACCACGACCGCCTCGACCGCCGTGAGGCCTGCGCCCCGGATCGAGAGCGCCGCCGCCGCGACGAGGAGCAGGCTCTTCGGCCGGATGTTGAGCGCCACGCCGAGGGCGAAGGCCTCGCCGCGGCCGATGCGGCTCAACCGCCCGAGCCATTTGGGCGGCTCGTCGGTCGTCGTGCCCCGCGAGCGGAACCGACTCACGACGGCGACGACGAGGATGAGCGCGCCGACGACGATCTCGGCGATGCCGACGGCCTGCTCGGGCTCGCGCTGCGACCCCTGGCGCGGCAGCGCCTGCGCGAACAGCGTGCACCCGATGACGAGCACGGTCATGCCGACGAGCCATCCCGAGAGGAAGGGCAGGGCGACGCGGTCGCCGTTCGGCGACAGCAGGATGGAGAGCGTGACGAGGATCGGCACGGAGCTCGCCGCGACCGCGACCGCGATCGGCACGACATGGGCGAATGCCTCGAGCATCCCGCTCATGCCGCGCCGATCGCGGTCTCGTCAGTGCGCTGCATGCTCAGCGGACGTCACGCCTTCGGCGGAAGGTGATACCCGATGTGCACCGACTCGATCGCCCCGTCGAAGGCGAACGGCATGCGGTCGACGTACGCCCGCGACACCGCGCCGCCGTACGCCCGGCCGATGTCGAGGCAGTCGTTCGCCGAGAACAGCAGCGGCGCGCTGACCGGGACCGTGCCCGAGCCGACCTCGGCACCGTCGACGCGCAGCGCGACCGAGAGCGGCCCGCCGGGGCGCGGCTCGACGTAGTCGGTCACGATCTCGACCGTCACCTCCCCCGCCTCGATCGGCGACGCGGACGCGATCGTCGTGCGCTGCACGAGGAACAGGTTGTACTCGTAGGTGAGCACGCCGTCGAGGAGGAAGCACGTGAGGCCGCCGCCGGAGCCGCCGAGCTTGTAGAGCACGCCGTTCGCGCGCTCGGGCAGCTGCAGCTTCATCGTGACCGTGTTCGGCTTGTTGCCGAGGGCGGGCGCGCAGAACTCGGGGACGCGCACCGTGTCGCGCGAGAGGTCCCACTCCGTGTAGGCCGGCCCGAGCCGGAACTCGGGGTGGTAGACCGGCACCCACAGCCCGCCGCCGACGGGCAGCACGTCGTTCTTCGCCGCCTCGATCGCGAACAGCTCTTTCAGCTGCGCGAGCTTCTCGGGGTGCTCGGCGGCGAGGTCGTGCGCCTGGCTCCAGTCCTCGTCGAGGTGGTAGAGCTCCCAGGCGTCGGCGTCCGGCGTCCACGTCGCGATACCGGGAGGGGCTCCCGGCACCCACGGCAGGCGGGGCCCGGTGGCCGACGCCATCCAGCCGTCGGAGTAGATCGAGCGACTCGCCATCACCTCGAAGTACTGCACCCGGTGCCGGCCGTCCGCAGCCGCGTCGTCGATCGAGTACGCGAAGCTCGTGCCGTCGATCGGGTCCTGCGGGATGCCGTTGACCATGTCGGGGTGCGAGATGCCGAGGATCTCGTAGATCGTCGGCACGACGTCGATCACGTGGTGGAACTGCGTGCGCGGTTCGGGATCGTGCGCGATGCGCCCGGGCCACTGGATGAACATCGGGTTGCGCGTGCCGCCGAGGTGCGAGGCCATGAGCTTCATGCCCTGGTACGGCGTCGAGCCCGCCCACGCCCAGGCGGCGTGGTACTGGTTGTCGGTGGCCGGAGTGCCGAGGGCGTCGAGCCCGCCGAGCTCCTCGAGCGCGGCGATGTGCTGGTCGATGGTCGTCGGGATCATGTTCTGCGCGAGCAGCTCGCTGATCGTGCCGTTCTGGCCCTCGCCCGACGAGCCGTTGTCGCCCCAGATGTAGAGGATGATCGTGTCGTCGAGGTAGCCGAGTCGCTCGAGCTCGTCGACGAGGCGGCCCGCCTGCACGTCGGCGTGCTCGCCGAACCCGGCGCACACCTCCATGAGGCGCGCCTGGAACGGCTTCTGGTGCTCGGGGATGTCGTCCCAGCCCTGGAGGCTCTCGGGCCGCGGCGTGAGCTCGGCGGTCTCGGGGATCCAGCCCGCCGCCTTCGCGCCCTCGTGCGCCTGCTCGCGGTAGGCGTCCCAGCCGTCGTCGAAGCGGCCCTTGTACTTGTCGGCCCACTCCTTCATGATGTGGTGCGGCCCGTGGATGGCCCCGGTCGCCCAGTACATGTAGAAGGGCTTGTCGGGGGCGTTCGCCTTGTGGTCCCGCAGCCAGCGCATCGCGTCGTCCGCGAGGTCCTCGCTGAGGTGGTAGCCCTCTTCGGGCGTCTTGGGGGGCAGCACCCCCGTCGTGTTGCGCACGAGGTTCGGTTCGTACTGCGATGCCTCGCCGGCGAGGAAGCCGTAGAAGTACTCGAACCCGTATCCGGTGGGCCATCGGTCGTACGGCCCCGACGACGTCGTCTCCTCGGCGGGGGTGTTGTGCCACTTGCCCCAGGCGCCCGTCGAGTAGCCGTAGTTGCGCAGCACCTCTGCCATCGTGGCGCTCGACTTCGGGATGTGACCCGAGTAGCCGTCCCAGTCGTTCGCGAGCTCGGCGATCTGGCCGCTGCCGACCCGGTGGTGGTTGCGGCCGGTGAGCAGCGAGGCGCGGGTCGGCGAGCACATCGCCGTCGTGTGGAAGCGGTTGTAGCCGAGGCCGTTCGAGCGGATGCGATCGAGTGTCGGCGTCTCGACGACGCCGCCGAGCGGCTTCGGCAGCGCGGGGCCGGCGTCGTCGATGAGGATGACGAGCACGTTGGGCGCCTGCTCGCCGAGGCGGTGCTCGGGCGGCAGCGGCGAGTACGTCGATTCGGCCAGGGTACGGCCGGGGATGCTGCCGGACGGCTTGGGCGGGAACGGCAGCGTGCGGGCCGGTGGCAACGGCGCTCCGACGATCGAGTGGGATGCGTTGTCGGTCATTGCGATTCTCCTGTCTTCCCCCGCCCCCGGGGCGCAGTCCTGGGTCCGCGGCGCCGGGCGCCGACTCTCCATCGTGATCAACCGATGGGCCGACGGCATCACGCAGATCGCACGATGCAGACACGCCGCCCATCATTCGCGTGATCTGCATGATGCGGAAGCCCGTGAAGGGGGGTGGGATCGGGAGCACCGATTGGAGCCCGGCATGGACCACCTCGAACTGCTGCGTCGCCTGGCGATCGACGACGACCGGCTCTCGGGCGAGAGCCTGACCGAACCCGTCGACGGGCCGCTGAGCCCGAAGGCGCTCGCACTCGCCCGCCTCGGTGCGCTCTGCGGCGTCGGCGGTACGGACGCCTCGTTCTCCTCCGCGGTCGACGCCGCGATCCGGGCGGGTTCGACCGGGCCCGAGCTCGTGCACCTCGTGGTCGCGGTGGTGCCCGTCGTCGGCATGCCGCGCGCGGTGGCGGCTGCGCAGCACCTCGCGGTGGCGCTCGGACTCGACCTCGAGACCTTCGTCCCGTCCGACAGCTGAGGCTCAGCCGAGCAGCCGGAGCTCCTCCGCCCGGGCGACCGCAGCGCCCCGCGTCGTGACCTGCAGCTTTCGGTAGATCGAGCCGAGCTGCGAGCTCACGGTGTTGCGCGAGACGAACAGCCGGTCGCCGATCTCGCCGATCGTCAGGTGCGTCTGGAGGTACGGCAGCAGCCGCAGCTCGGCCGGCGTCAGCGGCGAGGTGCCGAGCACCTCCCTCGAGTGCTCGATCGAGGACCGCAGCTCGGCGACGTCGTCGAGGAGGGTGCCGAGGTCGGGTCGCACGCGGACGAGGTCGTCGATCTCCTGCAGGAGGTGGGCCGCCGTGGAGCCCTTGCCGAGCGCGACGAAGGCGCGGGCGAGCTCGAGCCGGACCTTGACCGCGAAGACCGGCATCACGTGCGTGCAGAGCCCGCGGTCGCGCATGGCGCGCGCGAGCATGCGCTTCGCCGTCGGCCCGTCCTGCCGCCGGATCGCGACGCGGGCGCCGACCGCGAGCAGGAGCGTGGTGGTCGCGTAGCCGTCCATGCCGTGCTCGTCGATCGCGGCGAGCCCGCGGTCGACGTGGGCGGCGGCCGGCGCGACGTCGCCCCGATCGAGGGCGATGATCGCGAGCTCGGCCTCGCTCAGCACGATCGAGTCGGCGTTGCCGAAGAGCTCGGCCTGGCCGGAGGATCGTTCGAACGCCTCGACCGCGCCGTCGACGTCGCCCGCGAGCAGCCGGGTCCACCCGACGAGATGGAGCGCCTGGTCGTGCCACAGGCTCGACGGCGACTCCGACTCGAGGCCGAAGGCCGCATCGGCCGTGGCCGCCTCGAGCCCCTCGCGCCACATGATCACCCGCACCATCGCACGGGCCGAGTCGTAGTTCGGCAGCCCGAGCTCGGCCGGCCCGTCGTACTCGATGCGATCGAAGAGCCGTGCCCAGCCGTCGGCCTCGGCCGCGTGTCCGTCGAGGATGGCCCGGAGTCCCGCGAGCACGACGAGCGGCGGGTACTCGGCGATCGCCTCGGGACCGAGCTCGTGCATCCACCGCGCGACCGCCGCGAGTTCGCCGGCCTGATAGGCGCCGAGCGCCCGCTCGGCGACGAGCCGCACCGACCGCCGCCGGTCCCCCGCGGCGAGCAGGTGCTCGATCGCGAGCGCGACCTCGCCGTGCGCCTCGCACCACTCCGCCGCCCTGAGGTGCAGCGCAGGACCCGATCCCGGCTCGGCGCGATCGAACTCGGAGAGCAGGAACTCGCGGAAGAGCTGGTGGTACCGGTACTCGCCGCGACGCCGGTCGATCGGCACGAGGAAGAGCCCGCGGTGCTCGAGCTCGTTCAGGCGCCCCCGCGAGTCGTCGCGTTCGAGCACCGCGTCGCAGCATCCGGCCGAGAGGTGCTCGAGCAGGGCGGTGCGCCGCAGGAACGCCTGGTCGTCGGCGTCGAGCGCGCGGTAGCAGGCCCGGTAGAGGTAGTCGGCGACGAAGCGGTCGTCGCCGCCGATGTCGACCGGATGGCCGCCGTCGCGTGCGGCGAGCGCGGCGAGCGCGACGCCGGTCGGCCACCCCTCGGTGTGCGCGACGAGCCGGGTCAGGTCGTCGTCGTCGGCGACGGCGTCGAGGGTCTCGAACACCCGCCGGGCGTCGTCGACGTCGAGGCGGAGCTGATCGGCGCCGATCTCGACGACCTCCCCGTCGAGGCGGAGGCGGGACAGGAACTCGGGCACCTGACGGCTGGCCATGACGACCTGCGACCCGCTCGGGATGCGGGCGAGCGCGACCTCGAGCGCGTCCTGGCAGGCCGGGGCCTCGGCCTCGTGGAGATCGTCGATCACGAGCACGAACGGCGACTCGACGAGCTCGATCGCGGCGGCGAGCATGGGTGCCGCACGTCCGAGCACCGCGGGCCCCGTCATCGGCAGCGCGGCCACGGCGGCGAGCCGCTCGTCGCCGGGCACCGCGCGGTCGAACGCCCCGGCCAGCACGTTGATGAGCGCCGACGGGTCGTTGTCGAACCGATCGAGCGAGACCCAGACGACCACGCGGTCGTCGCGCTCCGCCCACTCCCGCAGCAGCGTCGACTTGCCGTACCCGGCGGGCGCCGCGAGGCTCACGAGCGGAGCGCCCGTCGCGCGGGCGCGTTCGATCAGGCGGCGGCGGCTCACAGCCCCGCCGCGACCCCGTGGCGGCGCGAATTTCGGCGAGGCCGCGCCGGCGCCCGATCGCGACGAAACGTCCTCGTGCACGGTCGTGAGTCCGTCCATATCCGGATTCTATGTACTCCCGGCGTCGAATCGGCGTGCGACACCTTGTCCGGACCGCCGTCGAACTCGCGACAGCGCGAGGTGGCGGTCGCTCGCCCCGGCGGGCGAGGATGGTGGGACCTACCATCGCATCGGAGTGATAGCCCGTGGGCACCACCGTCTTCGAACGACGCATCCCCCAGCCCTCCGTCATCGAGCACGCGCTCGGTGGCACCTCGCATTCGACCTTCTGGATCGACGACCTGCCCGAGGCGCTCAAGCCCTCGCGGCCGAAGCTCGCCGGCACCTCGGTCGCCGATCTCGTCGTCGTCGGCGGCGGCTACACCGGCCTCTGGACGGCGCTGCTCGCCAAGGAGCGCAACCCCGACGCGCACGTCGTGCTCGTCGAGGCGAAGCGGGTCGGCTGGGCCGCCTCGGGCCGCAACGGCGGCTTCTGCGAGGCGAGCCTCACGCACGGCCACGAGAACGGCATGGCGCGCTGGCCGAAGGAGATGGCGACGCTCGACCGGCTCGGCCTCGAGAACCTCGACGCGATCGAGGCCGCCGAGGCGAAGTACGGCATGGACTTCCACTTCGAGCGCACCGGGCAGCTCGCCCCCGCCGTCGAAGAGCACCAGGTCGAGTGGCTGAAGGAGTGGTACGCGGAGGGCACGGCGCGCGGCGAAGCGGGCCTCGTGTACCTCGACGAGGCCGCGATGCAGGCCTCGGTGGCCTCGCCGACCTACCTCGCGGGCGTCTGGGAGCAGCGCACCAACGGCATGCTGCACCCGGCCCGCCTCGCCGCCGAGCTCGCCCGCGTCGCCGAGGAGCGCGGCGTCGAGATCTTCGAGCACTCCCCCGTCCGGCGCCTCGAGACCCCGGGCTCGACGGGCGCGGTCAGCGTCGTCACCGACGGCGGCCGCGTCGACGCGAAGCACGCGGTGCTCGCGACGAACGTCTTCCCGTCGCTGCTGAAGCGCAACCGACTCATGACCGTGCCGGTGTACGACTACGTGCTCATGACCGAGCCGCTGTCGGCAGAGCAGCTCGCCTCGATCGGCTGGAACGATCGTCAGGGCATCGGCGACATGGCCAACCAGTTCCACTACTACCGGCTCTCGAAGGACGACCGCATCCTCTTCGGCGGCTACGACGCCATCTACAACTACGGCCGCAAGGTGCGCGAGTCGTACGAGAACCGGCCCGAGAGCTGGCAGCGGCTCGCGAGCCATTTCTTCACGACGTTCCCGCAGCTCGAGGGGCTGAAGTTCAGCCACAAGTGGGCGGGCGCGATCGACACGAGCACCCAGTTCACCGCGTTCTTCGGCACGGCCCGCGACCACCGCGTCGCGTACGCCGCCGGGTTCACCGGCCTCGGCGTCGGGTCGACCCGCTTCGCCGCAGAGACGATGCTCGACCTGCTCGAGCGCCGCGAGAACGAGCGCACCACCCTCGAGATGGTGCGCAAGCGCCCGCTGCCCTTCCCGCCCGAGCCCGCTGCGGCGATGGGCATCAACGCGACCCGCTGGTCGCTCGACCGCGCCGACCACAACCGCGGCAAGCGCAACCTCCTGCTCAAGACGCTCGACGCGCTCGGCCTGGGGTTCGACTCGTGAGCGGCGGCGAGACCGCGCTGCGCCTCCTCGCCGGCGCACTGACGGATGCCCCGGGCCTCGCCCTCGAGCACGAGCCGGTGCCGGCCGACCAGGTCGTCGCCGGCAGCCCGACCACCGCGTACCGCGCGCTCGACGCGGCGGAGGCCGGCGAGATCGGCGTGTGGGAGATGTCGGTCGGCGCGATGCGCGACGTCGAGGTCGACGAGGTCTTCGTCGTGCTCGCCGGCGCCGCGACGGTCGAGTTCGAACACGTGCCGTCGACCGGCCGCCCCGGCGACCCCATCGTGCTCGCCCCGGGCGCGGTCGTCCGCCTCGAGGCGGGCATGAAGACGATCTGGACGGTGCGCGAGCCGCTCCGCAAGGTATTCATCGAGCGCTGAGGCTCGGAGAGAAGAAGAGGAACATCATGGCGAAGTATCGGGTGCAGAACCCCGCGACCGGCGAGATCGTCGAGACCTTCGAGGCCGCGACCGACGCGCAGATCGAGGAGACCCTCGCAGCGGCCGACGCCGCCTACCGCGAGTGGCGCGAGCGCAGCGTGCAGGAGCGCGCCGCGGTGGTCAAGCGCGTGGCCGAGCTCTTCGAGGAGCGCAAGGACGAACTCGCACGGCTCATCGCCGTCGAGATGGGCAAGTCGATCGCCGAGTCGCTCGACGAGGTCGAGTTCGCCCGATCGATCATCGAGTACTACGCGGTGCACGGGCCGAGCCTGATCACCGACCACGAGATCCCGTCGACGATCCCCGGCAAGGCGATCATCGAGCAGCTGCCCGTGGGGGCGCTCCTCGGCGTCATGCCGTGGAACTTCCCGTACTACCAGGTGGCCCGCTTCGCGGCGCCGAACCTCGTGCTCGGCAACACGATCATCCTGAAGCACGCCGACATCTGCGCCCGCTCGGCGCTGACGATCCAGGAGATCATGGAGGAGGCCGGGGTTCCGGTCGGCGGCTACCAGAACGTCTTCGCCTCGCACGAGCAGATCGCGACGATGATCGCCGACCCGCGGGTGCAGGGCGTCTCGCTCACCGGCTCGGAGCGGGCCGGCGGCATCATCGGCGAGCAGGCGGGCCGGCACCTGAAGAAGTGCGTGCTCGAACTCGGCGGCAACGACGCGATGGTCGTGCTCGACTCCGACGACGTCGCGAGCGTCGCGCAGGCGGCCTGGGACTTCCGCGTCTACAACGGCGGTCAGGTCTGCAACTCGAACAAGCGGCTCATCGTGATGGACGACATCTACGACGAGTTCGTCGCCGAGCTGCGCCGCCTCGCGACGGGCCTCGAGCCGGGCGACCAGCTGAACCTCGGCGAGGGGCAGTACGTGCCGCTGTCGTCGCGGGCGGCGGCCGAGACCGTGAACGCCCAGGTGCAGAAGGCCGTCGCCGAGGGCGCGACCCTCGAGGTCGGCGGCGTGCTCGCCGACGGCCCCGGCGCGTACTTCTCGCCCGCGGTGCTGACCGGCGTGCCGCGCGGCTCCGAGTCGTACCGCGAGGAGATGTTCGGCCCGGTCGCGACGGTGTACCGCGTGCACAGCGACGACGAGGCCGTCGACCTCGCCAACGACAGCCCCTTCGGCCTCGGCGGCTCGGTGTTCTCGACCGACGAGGCGCGAGCCGCCCGGGTCGCCGCGCGGCTCGACGTCGGCATGACCCACGTCAACACGATCGCCGCCGAGGCCGCCGAGCTGCCCTTCGGCGGCGTGAAGCGCTCGGGCTTCGGCCGGGAGATGGGCCCGGTCGGCATCGGCGAGTTCGCCAACCGCCGCCTGCGGTTCGTCGCGAAGTAGCCGACCCGATCACCGCGAAGGGACCCGCAGGCGCTGCCTGCGGGTCCCTTCGCGTTCGGGCGGGCGCGCGGTCGAGTCGTCGACGACGGCCCCGAGCACGACCCGGAGCGGCGCCGATCAGCCGCAGAACTCCTTCGGCACGCCGGCCTGCTCCTGCACGCCGATCATCACGACGACGTCGCTCTCGACGAGGAAGTTGAGGTGGCCGTCGGCATCGTCGCCCACGGCGTAGCCCTGCGAGCTCGCGCCGGTCTGGTTCGTCGGCTCGAGCTCGGGATAGGCGGCGGTCAACTCGTCGAGGGTCGACCCCAGCTCGATGCCCGCCTCGGTGTGCGGCGATGCCGGGACGACGCCGTCGGCATCGGCTCGGCCGCTCGCCCACACTGCGGAGATCTCGTCGGCGCCCTCGGGGGTGACGACGAGGAGCGCGGCCGCGCCGTCGGCCGAGAGGGCCAGGCGGCCGGGGCAGTACTCCTCGGTCTCGAAGGCGGTGAGCCCCGAGATCGTCTCCGTCGACGACGCGCCCCGCTGGATCGGCCCCATGCCCTCGGTCGTGATGAGCCAGGTCGTCACGTCGGCCGGATCGACCGCGGCGGGCGACGGCGTCGGCGTCGCGACCGGCGTCGGCTCGGCCGAGGGTGCGGCGTTCGCCGACTCCTCGGGCGTCGCCCCGCTGGGCGAGGCGCACCCGGCGAGTCCGAACGCGGCGATCGCCACGACGCCGAGTGAGACGAATGCGGAGATGGACGGGCGGGCCTGCGACATGGACACTCCTCGCGGAATCGGTGACATGCGGGGGAACCGCCAGGCTCAGGCTATCGAGGGAGTCGCCCGGGAAACGGAGGCGCGGATATCGCTTCGGTAACACGCACGGCCCGGCGACTCGGGTCAGGCCACCGCCGCGGTCGCCCCGGGCGTCGGCCGGGCGGGGTCGATGCGGAACGTCGCACCGAACCGAGCGAGCAGTTCGGCATCGCCCGCGAACGGGGCGGATGACTCCCCCGCGAGCAGCGCGCGCAGCGCGACCGGCGCGAGCTCGAGCTCGAGCACCGCCTGCGGCACGGGCTCGAGGGCCGAGCGCCGGCGCGGCTGCGGGAGCGCGCCGTCGCCGACCGGCACCACGTCGAGGCTCGTGCCGACGACGATGGCCGACACCGAGACCGCCGAGCCGTCGCCCGCCACGTGCAGCACGTACTCGGTGGGCGGCAGCGAGGCCGCGGCATCCGGCCGGAATGCCGCGCGCAGCGCGATGGCGACGGAGTCGGCGCTCATCGTCTCGCCGTCGCCCGGATCGCCGAGCAGCCCCCAGCCCCAGCGTTCGAGGGCGACGATCACCGGCTCGAGGCCGCGGCCGAGCTCGGTGAGCTCGTAGCCCCCGCGCACGCTCGGCACCCGGCGGAGGACCCCCGCCTCCTGCAGCTCCTTCAGGCGGTCGCTCAGGATGTTCGTCGGGATGCGCGGCAGCCCCGCCTTGAGGTCGCCGTAGCGGCGCGCGCCGACGAGCAGGTCGCGGACGATGAGCAGTGCCCATCGATCCCCGACCCGCTCGAGTGCGCGGGCGGCTCCGCCGTACTGGCCGAAGCCGCGCGCGCCGCGTGTCGCCATGCGGTCAGGCCGTCGCCGACTGCGACTCGGCCTGGCCGGCCAGGTAGGCGTCGGGCCCCTGCTCGACCGCCGCCTGCTCCATGAAGAGGAACCCGAGGAGGTTGCCGTCGGGGTCTTCGAGGTCGCGCGAGTACATGAACCCGTAGTCCTGCGCGTCGCGCGGCTCGGTGCCGCCCGCGGCGAGCCCCTTCGCGAGCACGGCGTCGACCTCGTCGCGCGAGTCGCGGGTGAACGAGATGCTCGTCTGGGCCTGCGTCTTGGTGTCGATGATCTGCTTGTCGGTGAAGGTGCCGAGGTACTCGCGGGTGAGCACCATGAAGTAGATGTTCTCGTCGAGCACGACGCAGGCGGCGTTCTCGTCGGTGAAGAGCGGGTTGATGCTGAACCCGAGTGCCTCGTAGAACGCCTTCGAGCGGTCGAGGTCGTTGGTGGGCAGGTTCACGAAGATGCTGGTCGCGGTCATGATCGCCTCCGAGGGATCGTCAGTGGTCGTCGGTGTTTCGTGCTCCAGCTTGCTCTTTGCAAGTTCACTTGTCAATAGCAAGTGAAGAATCCGTCAGCGCAGCGCGCTGCGCCGCACGAGGAGCGCGAGATGCAGCGCGGTGAGCGTCTCGCCGTCGTCGAGGTCGACGCCGAGGAGCTGGCCGATGAGCGACAGCCGCTGGTAGAACACCGACCTCGAGAGGTGCGACGCGCCCGCGGCGGCGGTGCGGTTGCCCGGGTGGGCGAGCGTCGCGCCCAGCACGTCGAGCAGGTCGCCGCCCCGCGCGAGGTCGTACTCGATGAGCGGGGCGAGCATCTGCTCGCTGTGCCGGAGCAACCGATGGTCGTCGCGCAGCGAGGTCACGAGCCTGATCAGCGGGCGGTCCTCAGCCCGGCGGATCGCGAGGCCCCGCTGCGACCGGGACCCGGGCGCACGGGCGAGGTCGATCGCCTCCTGCACCGAGCCGAGCAGCCCGTCGAGCCCCGACGCCGCCTGGCCGATCGAGAGCACCAGGTGATCGGCGGATGCCTCGTCGCCGACCAGCGCCCGGGCGAACTCGCGCGCGGCCGCATCGGCGAAGAACGTGCCGTCGGGCAGCGACAGCAGCACGACGCTCGCCTGGGTCTGCCGCGGCCAGCCGGGCGCCGCGCCGGAGACGGCCCGTCCGCCGAGCGCCTGCGCCGCGGCATCCGCCCGCGACGCCGTCACCGGCGCCCCCGTGACGACGAGCCCGTGGAGCGTCGCCCCCTCGACGGGCAGCCCGGCGGCGCCGAGCCGCGCCGCCGCCGCGGGCAGGCCGGCGAATCGCCCCTCGAGCAGGCCGTCGATGAGCCGCTGCCGGCCCGCGCGCACCCACTCGTCGGCGTCGTCGCCGTCGGCGAGGCGCCCGAGCGCGAGCGCGATCGCCCCCTGCTCGAGCACGCCGGTGCGACCGGCCGGATGGGCGGGGCCCGGCAGCGCGATGAGGTGGCCCCAGCGGATGCCCCGCGCCTCGACCGGCACGATCAGCCACTCGTCGGGCTCGCGATGCGCCTGCCGGGAGCGCTGCTCCCAGTTCGCGAACAGCTCGGCCTCGGAGCCGGCGGGCACCTCGGCGGCGACCACCTCGTAGGCGAGGTTCTCGAGCACGACGGGCGCCCCGAGGGTCTGCGCGAGCTGGGCGACGATGTAGTCGGCGGGCGAACCCCGCAGGCTCAGCGCGGTGAAGCGCTCGCGCACCTCGTCGCGGGCGCGCAGCGCGGTCGTCTGCTCGGAGATGATGCGGCTGTGCACGGCCTCGGTGAGGGTGACGAACTTCACCTCCCGGTGGAGCGCCACGAGCGCGAGCCCGCGCTCGCGCGCCGCCTGCTCGACCACGGCGGGCACGTAGCGGTAGTGCACGCCGAGCTCGAGCACGAGGCCGGCGAGCCCGGCGTCGACGAGGCCCGAGATGAAGTCGTGGAGCTCGTCGGGGTCGGTCGGCCACCCCGATCCGGTCGACAGCAGCAGCTCGCCGCCGTCGAGGAGCCGGGCGACGCCCGCGCTGTCGGAGACGTGCACCCAGCGCACCCGCGCGTCGAGCGCCCCGCCGTCGGCCGAGAGCGCCTCGGGCACCCCGGCGACGACGGCCGGCAACGCCAGGATCTCGCGGACGGTCGGCAGCGCCGCACCGTCGCCCGTCGTGCTCGCCGACGACCCGTTCGGGCCGTCCGGACGATCCGTTCGGATCGACTGATCTTCGCGACGATCTGGCACCGCTTCGCTCTCTTCGCCTCTGCAACACTTGGAATCAGAAGCTTAGTCGAGCGTCGGCCATTCTGTCTGAACGGCCTGATGCACCGCCCGGAAGGACCTGTCATGAGTATCACCGAGACCGCGACGTCGCCCACTTCGAACCCCGAAGTGCCGGCGATCGGGCACTGGATCGACGGCGCGCTGCGCGCGTCGACCTCGGGCCGCACCGCCCCGGTCTACAACCCCGCAACGGGCGCCGTGCAGGCCGAGGTCGCACTGGCCGACCAGGCCGAGATCGACGCGGCGATCGCGTCGGCGCAGGCCGGCTTCGAGGTGTGGAGCGGCTACTCCATCGCCAAGCGCCAGAGCGTGCTGTTCGCGTTCCGCGAGCTGCTCAACTCGCGCAAGGGCGAGCTCGCCGCGATCATCACGGCCGAGCACGGCAAGGTGCTCTCCGACGCGATGGGCGAGATCCTCCGCGGCCAGGAGGTCGTCGAGCTCGCCACCGGGTTCCCGCACCTGATCAAGGGCGCCTTCTCCGAGAACGCCTCCTCGGGCATCGACGTCTACTCGCTGAAGCAGGCGCTCGGCGTGGTCGGCATCATCAGCCCCTTCAACTTCCCGGCGATGGTGCCGATGTGGTTCTTCCCCATCGCGATCGCCGCCGGCAACGCCGTCGTGCTGAAGCCGAGCGAGAAGGACCCGTCGGCCGCGCTCTGGATGGCGGAGCTGTGGAAGGAGGCCGGTCTCCCCGACGGCGTCTTCACCGTGCTCCAGGGCGACAAGCTCGCCGTCGACGGCCTGCTCACCTCCCCGATCGTGCAGTCGATCTCGTTCGTCGGCTCGACGCCGATCGCGCAGTACATCTACGAGACCGCCTCGAAGCACGGCAAGCGCGTCCAGGCCCTCGGCGGCGCGAAGAACCACATGCTCGTGCTGCCCGACGCCGACCTCGACCTCGTCGCCGACCAGGCCGTGAACGCGGGCTACGGCGCGGCCGGAGAGCGCTGCATGGCGATCTCCGTCGTGCTGGCCGTCGAGCCCGTCGCCGACGAGCTGATCACGAAGATCACCGAGCGCATCGCCGAGCTGAAGATCGGCAACGGCGCGGGCGTCGACGGCGTCGAGCCCGACATGGGTCCGCTCATCACCGATGTGCACCGCGACAAGGTCTCGTCGTACGTCGACATCGCCGAGGCCGACGGCGCCAAGATCGTGGTCGACGGCCGCGGCTTCACCGTCGACGGCCACGAGGACGGCTTCTTCTTCGGCCCGACGCTGATCGACGACGTGCCGACCACCTCGCGGGCCTACACCGAGGAGATCTTCGGCCCGGTGCTGTCGATCGTGCGCGTGCAGTCGTACGACGAGGGCCTCGACCTCATCAACTCGGGCCAGTTCGGCAACGGCACCGCGATCTTCACGAACGACGGCGGCGCCGCCCGCCGCTTCCAGAACGAGGTGCAGGTCGGCATGATCGGCATCAACGTGCCGATCCCGGTGCCCGTCGCCTACCACTCGTTCGGCGGATGGAAGCAGTCGCTGTTCGGCGACTCGAAGGCGTACGGCACGCACGGCTTCGACTTCTTCACCCGTGAGAAGGCCATCACGAGCCGCTGGCTCGACCCGGCCACGCGCAGCGACCGCGCGCACACCGGCATCAACCTGGGCTTCCCCCAGAACCACTGACCCAGCCAACCCCTTCCATCGAGGTGACACCTGTCGTCGGATCCGCGCCGCCGCGACCGACGACAGGTGTCATCTCGACCGAGACCTGAGGACGACAGCGCATGACTGACACCCTGATTCCCGAGACGGATGCCGCGACCGACCCCGCGACCGCCGTCCACACCGACCGCCACGGCGCCGTGCACGCGCTCCCCGACGCGGCCGCCGACGCGCAGGTGCGCGCCGACGACCGGGCCCACGTCTTCCACTCGTGGAGCGCGCAGGCCCTCATCGACCCCCTGCCGATCGCCGCGGGCGAGGGCGCCACGTTCTGGGACTACCAGGGCAACGCGTACCTCGACTTCTCGTCGCAGCTCGTGAACCTGAACCTCGGGCACCAGCACCCCGACCTCGTCGCCGCCATCCAGCAGCAGGCCGGTCGTCTCGCGACGATCCAGCCGTCGATGGCGTCCGACGTGCGCGGCGAGCTCGCCCGCCGCATCGCCGAGGTCGCCCCCGGCGACCTCGACAAGGTGTTCTTCACCAACGGCGGCGCCGACGCCAACGAGTACGCGGTGCGCATGGCGCGCGCCGTGACGGGCCGCCGCAAGGTGCTCTCGATGTACCGCAGCTACCACGGCGGCACCGCGACCGCGATCTCGCTCACCGGCGACCCGCGCCGCTGGGCGAACGAGCCCTCCGACGGCTCGGTCGCGCACTTCTTCGGACCGTACGAGTACCGCTCCGCCTGGGGCTCGACGACCCCCGAGGAGGAGGCGCAGCGTGCGCTCGCGCACCTCGAGCAGGTCATCGTGCTCGAGGGCGCATCGACGATCGCGGCGATCATCCTCGAGACGGTGGTCGGCACGAACGGCGTGCTCGTGCCGCCGCCCGGCTACCTCGAGGGCGTGCGCGCGCTGGCCGACAAGTACGGCATCGTCTACATCGCCGACGAGGTCATGGTCGGCTTCGGCCGCATCGGCGAGTGGTTCGCGGTGAACCACTTCGGCGTCACCCCCGACCTCATCACCTTCGCGAAGGGCGTCAACTCGGGCTACGCACCGCTCGGCGGCGTCGTGATCTCGCAGAAGATCGCCTCGCACTTCGACACCGTCGCCTTCATGGGCGGCCTGACGTACTCGGGCCACCCGCTCGCCTGCGCCCCGGGCGTCGCGACGTTCGAGGTCTTCGAGCGCGACGGCATCCTCGAGCGCGTGCGCGACCTCGGCGAGCGCGTGGTCGGCCCCCGACTCCGCGAGATCGCCGCGAAGCACCCCTCGGTGGGCGAGGTGCGCGGCGTCGGCCTGTTCTGGGCGATCGAGCTCGTGAAGGATGCCGCGACGCGCGAGCCGCTCGTGCCGTTCAACGCCGCAGGCGCCGACGCGGCGCCCATGGGCGCGGTCGCCGCGGCCTGCAAGCAGGCGGGCCTCTGGCCGTTCGTCCACTTCAACCGGATGCACGTCGCCCCGCCGCTCGTCATCTCGGAGGAGGAGCTCGTGCGCGGCCTCGACATCATCGACGAGGCCCTCACGGTCGCCGACGGGTACGTCACCGCCGGCTGACCGACGCCGTCCGCGCACGAGGCCCGGGCCTCGGGGTTCGCCCCGATGCCCGGGCCTTTTCGCGCGGAGTACCATGGGCGTCGTTCGCGGGCCCCCGCATCGGCGGAGCGGGCCCGGATCGGGGGAAGCACTCATGGACGAACGGCACATCTCGGACCGCGTGGAGACCGTCGCCGCGGCGACGCCCTTCCAGATGCTCTACGACTTCTACCGGCTGTCGGGCTACGAGCGACGACGGCACGAGCCGGGCGTGCTCGACTTCACCTTCGGCGACCCGCACGACCCGCCGTCGGCCGAGTACGTCGAGATCCTCCGCGAGGCGCTGGTGCCGCAGCACGAGCTGTGGTTCGCCTACAACTTCGGCGACCCGGCGGCGATCCGCGCGGCGACCGACTCGCTGCGCGAGCACCTCGGCCTCCCGTTCGAACCCGAGGACGTGCACCTGACGACGGGCGGCTTCGCGGCGATCTCGGCCGCGTTGAAGGTGGTCGGCGACCCGGGCGACGAGGTGGTGTACAGCCTGCCGCCCTGGTTCCTCTACGAAGGGCTGATCCTCGAGGCGGGCATGGTCCCGGTGAAGGTGCCGATCGACCGGCGCACCTTCGACCTCGACCTCGAGGCGATCGCGGCGGCGATCACGCCGCGAACCCGCATCGTCATCGTGAACAGCCCGAACAACCCGACCGGGCGCATCTACCCGCCCGCGCTCCTCGAGCGCCTCGCCGCGCTGCTCGACGAGCGTTCCGAGCGCAACGGGCGGCGCATCCACCTCGTCTCCGACGAGGCCTACAACCGGATCGTGTACGACGGCACCCGGTTCCGCAGCCCCGTCGAGTTCTACCCGTGGAGCTTCGTGGCGTACAGCTACGGCAAGACGTTGCTCTCGCCGGGTGAGCGGATCGGCTACCTCGCCGTGCCGTCGACCATGCCCGCCCCTGCTCGCGACGAGATCCGCAGCGCCGTCGAGACGGTGCAGATCACGGGCGGATGGCTCTTCCCGAACGCGTCGATGCAGTACGCGCTGCCACGGCTCGAGCGGTTGCGCTTCGACGTCCCGCTCTTCCAGCGCAAGCGCGACGTCATGGTCGCGGCGCTCCGCGAGATCGGGTACCGCGTCGCCGTGCCCGACGGGACCTTCTACCTGTTCCCCGAGTCGCCGCTCGCCGACGACGCCGAGTTCGCCCGGCTGCTCGACCGCGAGGGCGTGCTCGTGCTGCCGGGGCGGATGTTCGAGACGCCCGGGTTCTTCCGCATCTCGCTGACCGCGACGATGGAGACGATCGAGGCGTCCATCCCGCGGTTCGCCGCCGCCTTCGCCGCGACGGGCGTCGGCTAGCCTGAACCACATGGACTCACGGGCGACGCCCGGCGGCATGGCCCGGCGCACGTTCCTCGCCGCCTCCTTCTCGGGCCTCGCGACCGTCGTGCTCGCGAGCTGCACCGCACCGCAGCCCACCCCGAGCCCGCAGCCGACCGGCACTCCGACCTCGAGCCCGTCGCCGTCGCCCGCACCGACCCCGTCCGCCGTCCCCGAGCCGCTCGCGCTCCGCCGCTCCCGCTGGGGCGCCGACCCCTTCGCCCGCGGGGCGTTCAGCTTCGATGCGGCGGGGGCCGCCGACGAGCTGCGCGACGCGCTCTCGCAGCCCGTCGCCGACCGCGTGTTCTTCGCGGGCGAGGCCTGCGACATCGCGGCTCCCGGCACCATGCAGGGCGCCCGGAGCTCGGGCGCGCGCGCCGCCGCCCTCGTGCAGGGCCTCGCCGAACCCGGCGAACGCGTCGCCGTGATCGGCGCGGGGATCGCCGGGCTCACGGCGGCCCGCGAGCTCGCCGACGGCGGGCTCGAGGTCGTCGTCATCGAGGCCAGGGACCGCGTCGGCGGCCGGATCGACACGATCGACGCCGACGGCTTCGACGGCCCCGTCGAGCTCGGTGCGCTCGTCGTCGGCAGCGCGACGCTGCGGGCACGCCTCCCCGACTCGGTCGAGCTGGTGCCGATCGCACCGCCCGCCGACGCGATCACGCCCGACGGCACCGCCCTGCCGATCCCCGCGACCGGCCCCCAGGCGATCGCCGCCGCGCAGGCCTGGGCGGCCGCCCAGCCCGGCGCGCGGGCCGGACGGCTCTCGCTCGCGACCGCGCTCGTCGAGTCGGGCACGAGCGCCTCGCTCTCGACCGTGCCCGATGCGAGCGGGGTCGCGCCGGCGGCCTGGCTCGCGCACTCGGTGACGAGCGGCGTCAGCGTCGAGACCGGGGCGACGGCGAACCGGGTCGCGGCGCTCGCCGACCTCGGTCGCGGCCCGACGGCGGTGCTCGCGGCAGCGGTCGGCGCAACGGGCACCGACCCCGACGCCCCGCGTGCGACCGCCCCGGCGCTCGCCCGCGGCCTCTCGACCGCCCTCGACCCCGACGCCGACGCGCTCGACATCGCGGTCACGAGCGTCGTCACCCGGGTCGCCTACGACGAGCGCCGGGTGAGCCTGCGCCTCGACTCGGGCGAGTCGCTCACGGTCGACCGCGTCGTGGTGACCGTCCCGCTCGGGGTGCTCAAGACCGACACCCTGCAGTTCTCGCCCGCCCTGCCCCTCCTGCACCAGCGGGCGATCTCGCAGCTCGGCGTCGGCCTCCTCGACACCGTCTGGCTGCGGTTCGACGAGCCCTTCTGGCGCACGGGCGACGGCCGCGACGAGGCGACCGGCACCGACGACGCGAGCGGCTCCGACGCCGAGGCATCCGTCGCCGTGCTGACCGTCGTGGGCGAGACGCCGAGCGTCGCCGCCTGGCTCGACGTCGGCGCACCCGACGGCGAGCCGGTGCTCGTCGGGCTCATCGCCGCGACGCAGGCCGAGCGGCTCGAGGCACTCGACGACCAGGCGTTCCGGGCCGCGGTGCTCGCCGATCTCGAGCCCTTCGCCACAGCCACCGGTTGACGGCGACGAGCGCGGCGGTCAGCGTCAGGAAGATGACGAGCACGAGCGCGCAGTAGAGCGCGACGCCGGCCGGGCCGCCGACCTGCGCCTCGTCGAGGAAGAAGTAGGGGTACCAGCCGAGATCGGCGCCGCGGGCGAGCGTGTAGCCGAGCCACACGGTCGGGAACACGAGCACCCAGCCGACCGTCGCCCACGGCACCCGCGGGTTCACGGCCATGATGCTGTCGGCCGTCCAGGCGATGACGGCGAGCGCCGGCACGACGAAGTGGAGCAGGGTGTCCGACCACGGCACGTCCACCCGGTAGTCGCGGGTCGAGGCCTGGGCGACGATGATGCCGAACACGATGCCCGACACCAGCACGTACACGGTCACCATCGTGCGCAGCACGCCGAGCCAGGCCGGGTCGCGCGGCGCGAGCAGCGCGAACCCGCCGGCGATGCCGAGCGTCACCACCGCGAGGAACGCCGATTGCACCGTGAAGTAGCTGAAGAAGTTGGCGGTCGCGAAGAAGCGGAAGCCGAGCACGTACTCGAAGTTGCCGATGAGCGCGACGATCTCGAGCGCGGCGATCGCGAGCCGGAAGGCGCCGAGCGCCCGCCGCGCGCGCAGAGGACCCGCGTCGTTCGGTGAACGCGGGCCCGGCATGACTCCACGCTAGCCGCCGCGGTCGCCGAGGCGCTCCAGGTCGACGGCGACGGCGATCTCAGTCGAGCGGGCGCAGGATGCGCTGGAGGAACCGGCGCGTGCGCTCCTCGCGCGGTTTGGTGAAGATCTGCTCGGGCGCGCCACGCTCGACGACGACCCCGCCGTCCATGAAGAGCACCTCGTCGGCGGCCTGACGGGCGAAGCCGAGCTCGTGGGTGACCACGACCATGGTCCACCCCTCGTCGGCGAGCTCCTTGATGACCTGCAGCACCTCGCCGACCAGCTCGGGGTCGAGGGCGCTCGTCGGCTCGTCGAAGAGCAGCAGCTGCGGCTTGAGCGCGAGCGCGCGCACGATGCCGACGCGCTGCTGCTGCCCGCCCGAGAGCTCGAACGGGTAGGCGTCGCGCTTCTCGGCGAGGCCGACGCGGTCGAGCAGGGCGGATGCCTCGGCCACGGCCTGCGCCTTCGGCACCCTCTGCACCCGCACCGGGCCCTCGATGACGTTCTGCAGCACCGTCATGTGCGGGAAGAGGTTGTGCTGCTGGAACACCATCGCCGAGCGGTCGCGCAGCGCGAACCTCTCGGCCTTCGAGATCGGCGTCG
Source organism: Agromyces sp. NPDC058064 (assembly GCF_042885275.1). Lineage (NCBI taxonomy): Bacteria > Bacillati > Actinomycetota > Actinomycetes > Micrococcales > Microbacteriaceae > Agromyces > Agromyces sp. NPDC058064. Next base: position 781,139 of record NZ_JBHVSE010000001.1, read on the forward strand.
CGAAGTCGAGCGAGGGCCCGCCCGCGATCGAGACCGTGCCCCCGTCGGGCGTCTCGAGTCCGTTGAGCGAACGCAGCACGGTCGTCTTGCCCGAGCCGCTCGGTCCGATCAGCACGACGACCTCGCCGCGGCGCACCTCGAGGTCGATCGACCGCAGCACCTCGTTGTCGCCGAACGACTTGCGGATGCCCCGCGCCTGGAGCAGCACGCTGTCGTCGGGGGCCTGGCCGGGGGCGAGCGGGTCGGTCCCCGAGGCATCCGAACCGTACCGCGAACCGTCGCTCGCCGGGTCGTCGCGGTCAGTGGGCGACATAGCGGTCCAATCTCTTCTCGAGCGCGTTCTGCCCGCTCGACAGCACGAAGCAGAAGACCCAGTAGATGACGGCCGCCTCGATGTAGATCACCATGAACTCGCGGCTGAACGCCGCGATCTCCTGCGCCACCCGGAACATCTCGGTCACGAGGATGAGCGAGGCGAGCGAGGTGTCCTTCACGAGCGAGATGAAGGTGTTCGAGAGCGGCGGCACCGACACGCGGGCCGCCTGCGGCAGGATCAGCCGGGTGAGGGTGGTGCCCGGCGACATGCCGATCGTGTACCCGGCCTCCCACTGGCCCTTCGGCACCGAGAGGATCGCGGCCCGGATGATCTCGGCCGCGTACCCGCCGACGTTGAGCGAGAACGCGATGATCGCGCTCGGCCACGGGTCGATCGTGATGCCGACCGAGGGCATGCCGTAGAAGATCACGAACAGCTGCACGAGCAGCGGCGTGCCGCGGATCACGGAGATGTAGACCCTCGCGATGCCGCTCAGCACGCGGTTGCGGCTGATGCGCATGAGCGCGATGCCGAGCGCGATCACGAGGCCGAGCGCGAACGAGGCGATCGCGAGCGGGATGGTGCCCGTGATGCCGCCCCAGAACAATGGCCAGAACGAGTCGAGTACGAGTTGCCACTCGGTCATCGCCCCACCGCCTTCCGGAATACGGCGGATGCCGCGTCACCCCATGATTCCATCCGGGAGGGTCTACCCGAGGGAATCAGGGGCGGAACGCGGCATCCGCCGGTCGAGCTGGTGGGTTACTCCGAGACGTCCTCGCCGAAGTACTTCTCGCCGAGCTCGGCGAGCACGCCCTCCTCGCGGAGTTCGGCGAGCGCCTCGTCGACGGCCTTCACGAGCGCGGTCTTGTCCTTCGTGAAGGTGAGGGCGCTCTCGGTCGGGTCGGTCTCTGCGGCGACGGCGAGCTTCGCGTCGGGCGTCTGCTTCACGTAGTCGAGGTAGGTGAGCTTGTCGTTCACGGTCGCGTCGACGCGGCCCTGCTCGAGGAGCGCGACGGCCTGCGCCCAGCCCTCGACGGCCTCGACGTTCGCGCCGGCGTCGACGGCGAGCTGGTAGAAGTTGCTCGTCAGCGACTGGGCGGTGGTCTTGCCCTTCAGGTCCTCGAAGCTCGAGATCGAGTCGTCGCCCTCGTTCACCACGACGACGCTCGGCGACACGGTGTACGGCGTCGAGAAGAGGTAGTCCTCTTCGCGGTCGGGGTTGATCGACACCTGGTTCGCGATGACGTCGAAGCGGCCCGCGTCGAGGCCCGCGAAGATCGCGTCCCACTGGGTCTCCTCGAAGGCGATCTCGAGGCCGAGCTTGTCGGCGACGGCCTCGGCCACCTCGACGTCGTAGCCGACGAGCTCGCCCGCGCCGCCCTCGTGGTAGGTGAACGGAGGGTAGGTGCCCTCGGTCGCGACCGTCAGGGTGCCGGCCGTCACGAGACCGAACTCGTCGTCGCCGGCGGCCGAGTCGCTCGCGGCGGGGGCGCTCGACGAGCAGGCGGCGAGCGCGACGACGGCGAGGGAGGCGGCGGCGAGGCCGAGCAGGGTGCGGGCACGGGGTGCGCGAGACATGGGGGCTCCGTTCGTGGGGAGGGGTGCGGCCGCAGGTGCGCGGCGACGATGGGGTCGAGTCCATCACGACCCGGCCGCAGGGTGAAACGGGATTACCCCGCGTTGCATTCCCCACTCCCACGCTGCATCACCGTGCTGCCCGCTGCTTCCGCAGGAAATTGGGCGCGATGGTCGCCTGTCAGCCCGTCTCAGTGCAATTCTCCTGCGGAAGCCGCGGCCGCGTCAGGGGTGGTGCAGCACGCCGTCCTCCCGGCGCGGCACTCCGAGCGGGTTGCCGTCGGCGAGCTCGGGCGGCAGCACGGCGGCCGGGGCATCCTGCCAGGCGACGGGCGTCAGCCACCTGCGGATCGCGGTCGCGCCGACCGAGGTGTGCACCGAGGCGGTGGTGGCGGGCCAGCCGCCGCCGTGGTGCTGGCCCCACGCGATCGCGACGCCGGTCGGCCAGCCGTTGAACACGAGGCGCCCGGCGACGGGTTCGAGCATCGCGGCGAGCGCGGTCACGTCCTCGCCCGGGGCGTGGTGGATCGACGCGGTGAGCGAGCCCTCGAGGGCGGCGATCGCGCCGTCGAGTCCGGCGTCGTCGGCGTAGCGCACGAGCAGCGTGAGCGGGCCGAAGCACTCCTCGAGGAACGCCTCCCGGCCCGCGACGAACGCCGCGGTGCTCGTCGCGACGACCACGGGCGCGGCGACGTCGGCCGCGCGCTCCCCCGCGAAGACGAGCTCGACGTCGTCGCGCTCGGCCAGCTCGACCGAGCCGCGGTCGAAGGCGGCGGCGATGCCGTCGGTCAGCAGGCGCTGCGGTGCGGCGTCGCCGAGCACGGCGGCGAGCGCCTGCTCGATGCCCGAGCCCTCGGGCACGAAGACGAGCCCGGGCTTGGTGCAGTACTGCCCGCCGTCGCGGGTGAAGGAGCCCGCGAGGCCGGCCGCGATCGCGGCGGCGCCGGGCGCGTCGCCGCCCTCGGATGCGACCGCCGCCCGGGTCACGACGACGGGGTTCAGCGAACCGAGCTCGCCGTAGAACGGGATCGGCGCGGGGCGGGCGGCGGCGAGGTCGAACAACGCACGGCCGCCGCGGGTCGAGCCGGTGAAGCCGACGGCGGTGACCTGCGGGTGCTGCACGAGGGCGACGCCCGCCTCCATGCCCTCGACGAGCTGCAGCGCGCCGACGGGGCCGCCGGCCGCGGCGAGCGCCTCGTGCGCCACCTCGGTGATGCGCCGCGAGAGCCGCGGGTGCCCGGGGTGCGCCTTCACGACCACGGGGCAGCCCGCGGCGAGCGCGGAGGCCGTGTCGTTGCCGAGCACCGAGAACGCGAACGGGAAGTTCGAGGCCGCGAACACGCCGACGACGCCGAGCGGGCGCAGCATGCGCCGCAGCTCGGGGCGGGGCGGGAGGAGCGAGGCATCCGGCGAGTCGATCGTCGCCTCGAGGTACGAGCCCTCGTCGATGACGCCGGCGAAGAAGCGCAGCTGGGTCGAGGTGCGGGTGAGCTCGCCGCCGAGGCGCGCGGCCGAGAGGTGCGTCTCCTCCGCGGCGAGGGCGACGAGCTCGTCGCGGTGGGCCTCGACGGCGTCGGCGATCGCGACGAGCAGCCGGCCGCGATCGGCCCGGCTCGATCGGCCGAGGCCGGATTCCGCTGCGGTTCGCACCGCGAGCGCGACCCGCGCCTCCGCCGGCAGCTCGACGCGGTCGTCGCCGATCGCCGGTTCGTCCCGCGGCGCGATCCCCGTGGCATCCGTGTTCATGTCTTCTCGTCTTCCTCTGCGGGCTCGTGCCGAGTCGCCAGTTCGGGGATCCTCTAGAACGCGTTGAGCCCCGTCAGCTCGCGGCCGAGGATCAGCTGATGGATCTCGTCGGTGCCCTCATAGGTGCGCACCGACTCGAGGTTGGCCGCGTGCCGCATGACGGGCCACGCGTTGGTGATGCCGTCGCCGGCGAGGATGGCCCGTGCCTCGTGCGCGATCGCGAGCGCCTCGCGGACGCTGTTGAGCTTGCCGACCGAGATCTGGGCGGGCGTGAGCGCGCCGCGCTCCTTCAGGCGGCCGAGGTGCAGTGCGAGCAGGATGCCCTTCTCGACCTCGAGGAACATGTCGGCGAGCTTCGCCTGGATGAGCTGGTTCGCGCCGATCGGCCGGCCGAACACCTCGCGCGAGGTCGAGCGCTCGATCGCGGCCTCGAGGCACGAGCGCGCGGCGCCCATCGCGCCCCACACGATGCCGTAGCGGGCCTCGTTGAGGCAGCCGAAGGGGCCGCTCAGTCCGCGGGCGCCGGGCAGGATCGCGTCGTCGCCGACGCGGACGCCGTCGAACGCGATGTCGCACTGCACGGAGGCGCGCATCGAGAGCTTGCCGTCGATCGGCGTCGCGGTGAAGCCGGGCGTCGAGGTCGGCACGAGGAACCCGCGCACCGCGCTGCCGCCCTCGCCGAAGGCGCCCGAGGGATCGTCGACCTTGGCCCAGACGACGGCCACGTCGGCGAGCGAGGCGAGGCCGATCCAGCGCTTCGCGCCGTCGATGACCCAGCCGTCGCCGTCTCGGCGCGCCGTGGTCGTCATGCCGGCGGGGTCGCTGCCGCCCTGGGGCTCGGTGAGCGCGAAGCAGCCGATGAGGTCGCCCGCGGCCATGCCGGGCAGCCACCGGTTCTTCTGCTCCTCCGAGCCGTACTTGTGGATCGCGCTCATCGCGAGCGAGCCCTGCACCGACACGAAGGTGCGCCAGCCCGAGTCGGCGGCCTCGAGCTCGAGGCAGACGAGGCCGTACGAGACGGCGCCGGCCCCGGCGCATCCGTAGCCCTTGAGGTGCATGCCGAGGAAGCCGAGGTCGCCGAGCTCCTTCACGAACTCGCGGCGGAAGTGCTTGGCCTCGAAGTCGTCCTCGATGACGGGCAGCAGCCGCTCCTGCGCGAAGCCGCGCGCCTTCTGCTGCCAGCCGCGCTCCTCCTCGCTGAGGAGGGCGTCGAAGTCGAAGACCTGGTCGATGCTGGGGGCGATGGTCATGCGCGGTGTCCTTTCGAGGGGTCGGCGGTGGGGTCGGATGCCACGGGGCGCCAGTCTGCCCCCGCGTGCTGGTCGAGCCGGGGCGGCGGGGTCAGGTACTCGGCGCGGGCCGAGGAGAGGCGGATCGGGTTGGCCACGGTGCGGCTGCCGCCGATCTCGGCGACCGGCTCGAGCCCGAGCGACTCGGCGAACGCGATGGCCTCGGCCACGTCGTTGACGAGCCCGGCGGGCACGCCGGCCTCGCTGAAGCGCTCGGCCCAGGCGGCGGCGCGGTCGGCGACGAGGGCGCCCTCGAGCTCGGCGCGGAGGTGCTCGCGGTGGGCGACGCGCGCCTCGTTCGTCGCGTAGCGTTCGTCGTCGGCGAGCCCCGGCACCCCGAGGATCGCGGCGAGCGCGCGGAACTGCTTGTCGTTGCCGACGGCGATCACGAGATCGCGGTCGGCGGCGGGGAACACGGCGTACGGCGCGATCGACGGGTGCTGGTTGCCGAGCCGGCGCGGGGCGCGACCGGTGACGAGGGTCGAGGCGGCCTGGTTGGTGAGTGCCGAGAGCAGGCTCTGCAGCAGGTTGATCTCGACGTGCGCGCCCTCGCCCGTGCGGTCGCGGTCGCGGAGGGCGAGCAGGATGCCGGCGAGCGCGTTCTGCGCGCAGAGCACGTCGACGAGGGCGACGCCGGCCTTCGAGGGCTCGCCCTCGGGCTCCCCCGTGATCGACATGAGGCCGCCGACGGCCTGCACGAGCAGGTCGTAGCCGGCGAGCCCGGCGCCCTCGCCGGTGCCGAAGCCCGTGATCGAGCAGTACACGACGCCTGGGTTCTCGGCGCGCACGGCCTCGTAGTCGAGACCGAAGCGGTGCATCACGCCCGGCCGGAAGTTCTCGATGACGACGTCGGCCGTGGCGGCGAGCCGGCGGGCCTCCGCGAGGCCCTCGTCGCTCGCGAGGTCGAGCGCGACCGAGCGCTTGTTGCGGTTGACGCTGCCGAAGTAGGTGGCGGTGCCGTCGGCGTCGACCGGCGGCTTCCAGTGCCGGGTGTCGTCGCCCGTCGGCGGCTCGACCTTGATGACGTCGGCGCCGTAGTCGGCGAGCATCATCGTCGCGTAGGGGCCGGCGAGCACGCGGGAGAAGTCGGCGACGCGGAGCCCGGCGAGCACCGCGCCCGGCCCGGCACCGGGGGCCGTCGCGGCGCCGGCCCGTGGCTCGCCACCGGTCGTCGTGTCGGGTCGCTCGTGCATGGTCATCCGCCTTCGCATGTGCCGGCCGTTCGGCCTCGCTCCATTCATCCTATAGTGAATCTTTTTTGCGCGCGTCGCCACTCGGCCGCGGCGCGCTCGGCTATCGTGAACGCATGGAATCGAGGGTGGGCCCCGGCGCGCGCGAGGCCGTGTTCGCCCAGCTCGCCGACGCGGGCCGCGCCGAACAGGTCGCGCAGCGCCTCACGGACGGGATCGTGCTCGGCGTGCTCGACCCCGGCGAGCGACTGCCGAGCGAGCCCGAGCTGGCCCGCCGCTTCGGCGTCGCCCTCATCACCGTGCGCGAGGGGCTCGGCATCCTGCGCGAGGCCGGCCTCGTCGAGACCCGTCGCGGCCGCGACGGCGGCAGCTTCGTCGTGCACGACGACGCCGAGCACCGCACGCTGCTCACCGCCCGCCTCCGCGGGCTCGCCCAGGTCGAGCTCAGCGACATGGCGGTCTACTTCGGCGCGATCCTCGCGGGCGCCGCCGAGCGCGCGGCCGAGCGCGCGAGCGACCCCGAGGCGAGCCGGCTCGCGGCCTGGCTCGACGCCGCCGACTTCGGCACCGCCGCCGCCGCCCGCACCAACCAGGGCGGCTTCTTCCTCGAGCTCGCGGTGCTCAGCCAGTCGGCCAGGCTCGTCCGCGAGCAGATCCGGCTGCAGGCCGAGTTCGGCCCGCTGCTGCTCATCGGGCTCGACGACGCCGAGGCCCGCAGCCAGGCGGCCGCGGCCGACCGTCGCATCGTCCGCGCGGTCACCACGCATCGCCCGGCGAAGGCCCGCGAGGCGGCCGGCGTGCTCGTCACGGCGCTCGCCGCGAGCCTGCTCGCCGCGAAGGCCCGAGTCGAACGCGGAGGGGGCCTCGATGACCACGCATGAGCAGCGCGCCGCCGTCGAGGCGGTCGCCGACGCCGTCGGCGAGGTCTTCGCCCGCGTCTTCGACCAGCTGGCCGACTGGCGCAGCCCGATCGAGGCGATGATCGCCCGCTCGTCCGCCGCAGGCAACGAGGTGCGCCCGGCCGAGCTCGACGAGGCCGTCGCCGAGCTCGTGATCCCGCGCCTCGTCGAGCCCGACGCCCTGCTCATCGGGGCCGGGTTCATCGCCGACGGCGAGATCGTGCGCGGCCGCGAGGTGCACTTCGCGTGGTGGCTCGGCCCGCTCGACGACAATCCGGTGCTCGGCTCGACCGACGGCCCGACGCGGCTCGACCTCTCGACGCGGGGCTACACCGAGTACCTGCGCGACTTCCGCGCGCTCGAGTGGTACCGCATCCCCGCGACGACCCGTCACGCCCACGTGACGGGCCCCTTCGTCGACCACCTCTGCACCTGCGACTACATCCTCACCCTCACGATGCCGGTGCACGGCGAGGGCGGCGAGCGCATGGTCGGCGTCGTCGGCGCCGACATCTCCGTGCGCCGCCTCGAGCAGGAGCTGCTGCCCCGCTTCCTCGGGGTCGCGGTGCCGCTCGCGCTCGTGAACGCCGACGGCCGGGTGGTGCTGTCCACCGAGCCGGCCCTCCAGGTCGGGCAGCTGGCCGGCGCCTCGGCGACCGAGTCGCTCGACTGCCCGGGCACCCCGTTCCGCGTCGTCGTCCGTCCCGGCTCGATCGATCGCTGAGGGCGCGCCGAGGGCTCGCCGAGGGCGGACTCGCGAAACCGAGCATCCGCTGAGCACGGGTCGAGAAGAATCATCCGTTGTTATATCTTTGACGGACGAGCGTATGCACCGCGGCAGACGACCCCTCCGACAGGCCCCGGCCGACTGGCGTGCGTGCCCCGAGAAGGAGAAACCCCATGCCCTATGCCGTGACCAACCCCGCCACCGGCGAGGTCGTCAAGAGCTTCGACACCATCACCGACGAGGCGCTCCAGGCCGCCATCGCCTCGGCCGACGAAGCGCACCGCGGCTGGTCGAAGCAGTCGACCGTCGCCGAGCGCGCCGCGCTCATCCGCCGCGTCGCCGAGCTCCACAACGAGCGCGTCGACGAGCTCGCCGACATCATCGTGCGCGAGATGGGCAAGCCGCGCGAGCAGGCCGTGGGCGAGGTCGAGTTCTCGGCCGCGATCTACGAGTACTACGCCGACAACGCCGAGTCGCTCCTGAAGGACGAGCAGATCGACCTGCTCGCGGGCGAGGGCTCGGCGCTCATCCGCCGCTCGTCGCTCGGCGTGCTGCTCGGCATCATGCCGTGGAACTTCCCCTACTACCAGGTCGCCCGCTTCGCCGGCCCGAACCTGATCATCGGCAACACGATCCTGCTGAAGCACGCCGAGCAGTGCCCCGAGTCGGCCGCCGCGATCGAGCGCATCTTCCTCGACGCCGGCTTCCCCGAGGGCGCCTACGTCAACCTCTACGCCTCGCACGCGCAGATCGAGACCGTGATCGCCGACCGCCGCGTGCAGGGCGTGTCGCTCACCGGCTCCGAGCGCGCCGGCGCGATCGTCGCCGAGATCGCCGGCCGCCACCTGAAGAAGGTCGTGCTCGAGCTCGGCGGCTCCGACCCCTTCATCCTGCTCTCGACCGACGACCTCGACGCGACCGTCGACCAGGCCGTCTTCGCGCGCGTCGACAACAACGGCCAGGCCTGCAACGCGGCCAAGCGCTTCATCGTCGTGGAGGACCTGTACGAGCCGTTCCTCGAGAAGTTCACCGCGAAGATGAACGAGGTCGAGGAGGGCGACCCCGCCGCCGACGGCACCGCACTCGGCCCGCTCTCGTCGGCGAAGGCCGCAGAGGGTCTCGCCGAGCAGGTCGAGCGCGCGGTCGCGCAGGGCGCGACGCTCCACTCGGGCGGCAAGAAGAACGGCAACTACTACTCGGCGACGATCCTCACCGACGTGCAGCCCGGCTCCGACGCGTTCCACGAGGAGTTCTTCGGCCCGGTCGCACAGGTCTTCAAGGTCGCCGACGAGGCCGCCGCGATCGAGCTCGCGAACGACACCCCCTTCGGCCTCGGCTCGTACGTCTTCACGACCGACAGCGAGCAGGCCCTGCGCGTCGCCGACGGCATCGAGGCCGGGATGGTCTTCGTGAACCTGGTCGGCGCCGACGGCGCCGAGCTGCCCTTCGGCGGCGTGAAGCGCTCGGGTTCGGGCCGCGAGCTCGGCCGCTTCGGCGCCGACGAGTTCGTCAACAAGAAGATGATCCGCATCGGCTGACCGGCCGCAGCGTGATCGGATGCCCCGGGGTTCGCCCCGGGGCATCCGTCGTTCCCGGCGGACGCCGGGTCGGCGACATCCCGACCCGGCCTTCAGTCCGCGAGTCCGTGCCGAAACGCGTAGGCGGTCGCAGCCGACCGTGACGTCAGGCCGAGCTTGCCGAAGATGTTGCTGAGGTGACGTTCGATGGTCTTCTCGCTCAGGTAGAGCGCCGCCGCGATCTCCCGGTTCGAGTGGCCGGCCGCGACGAGCCGCAGGACCTCGACCTCGCGCGGCGAGAGGCCGTCCGGCGCCGTCACGGGCGGCCAGGCGACAGCGAACCCGGGTGCCGCACCCAGCTCCTCGAAGATCGCCCGGGCGGCGTCGAGTTCCATGGCGGCCGAGGCCTCGTCACCGGAGGCCCGGATGCACCGAGCGGCCAGCACCCGGCTGCGTGCCGCTTCGAACGGCACTTCGAGCTCCCTCCACCTCACCCAGGCCCGGCGCGAGGCGGCAAGCGCCCCTTCGGCATCGCCTTCGGCCAGCAGCACCGCCGACTCGGCGGATTCCGCGAGCGCGTCCACGAGTGGCATCGACTCGCTGCGGCTGAACGCGACGAGCTCGTCGGCCGCCCCGCGTGCGCCGGCGACCTCCCCCGCGACGAGCTCGATCTCGACGACGGCGGGCAGGAGCACCCGGCGTTCGGAGGGATCGAGCCGATCCGCTGCGGCGAGGATCATCCTCCGCGCCGTCGCGCTGTCGCCCTGTGCCAGCCGGAGCAGTGCCAGCCCCGGCTGGGGCTCGAAGCCCGTTCGCGCCGCCGCCTCGTACGACGCCTCGGCGGCAGCGTCTTCACCCCGCAAGCGGTGCACCTCGCCCCGGAGGTACGCGGAGGCGAAGATCCCGTCGTGGTCGCCGCGCGCCGAGCGCTGCATCGCCTCGTCGGCGGCGGCCTCGGCCTCCGCCCACGCGCCGTGCGCCAGGAAGAGCGCTGCACGGTGCGCGTGACACTGACCGGTGAAGACGATCAGGTCCGGACGCGCAGCGCACCATCGGTCGAGCGCGCGGGTCCACTCCTGCGCGCGCCGGAGGTCGAACGCCAATCGGCACGACTGCAGCAGCGCGCAGTACGCGATACCGGACGCCTCCGGCGAGAGCTCCCCCGTCGTGACGGCGACCATCACCTCGTCGAGCAGCCTCATCCCGGCGCCGAGGTCGCCGAGCATGATCCGCGACTGGCCGATCCCGAGTCCGGCCAAGGCGGCGATATCGGCGTCGCCCGCGCGCCGTGCCCGCAGTTCGGCCTCACGGAAGATGCGTTCGGCGCCCTCCGCGTCTCCGGAGTAGAGGGCCTGCAGCCCGTGCGGCACGCGCAGGAAGCCGTGATCGGCGTCGGGCTCGTCCGAGGCGTCGACGAGCCGCTCCGCACGTGCGAACCACCCGCCGCTGCGGGCGTGGTCGCCGAGGTCCGACAGCATCATGCCGAGCCAGGCGGCGCAGCGGATCGCCGCGACGTCGTCGCCGTCGGCGAGGAACGCCTCGTGCGCCCTCGCGAGCCAGTCGAGGCCGTCGGCGGCGCGTCCGACCAGGAACGCGGCCGTTGCGAGGTTCTCGAGATCGAGCGGCGTGGTGACGGCGTCGCGGTCGGCCAGCTCGAGCTCGGCGACCGCGTCGTTCCAGCGATTCTCGCGGTAGGCGGCTCGGCCCACGTCGAGTGCGGATCCACCCATGACGTCTCCACCCCGGGCGCCGCGATCGTGGGCGCGGTGCGACCGACTCCGGCGGCGTCCGAGTTCAGGCTAGCCCCGCACCGGTTCCGCCGGCAACGCGCCGCGACCCGGTCGACGGCCGCTCCGACCCCGCACCGACCGGAGGCACAGCACGAGCATGACCGCGCACGAGACGAGGTAGAAGGTGTGCAGCATCCACACCGGACCGATCGGGAGGGTGAAGACGTAGGCCGAGTAGACGACGTTGGCGACGTTGATCATCACCAGGCTCGCGAGGCTGTACGACGAGACGTCCCGGGTACGCACCGCCTTGCTCAGCATCGGGAGATTGCTGACGGCGAAGACGACGGCCGAGGCGGTTCCGGCGAGCATCGCGAGGTCCATGCGCCGAAGGTAGCCGCCGGCCGGCCCGCGTCGCATCGGCGGGACCCCGCAGTCGGTCTTCCCCGACTGCATGATCTCCCCCATCGCCGGCCGGCGGACGTGCGCGGATCAGCGCCGCTTCTTGTCGAGCTGGGCGTCGATCTGCGCGATGCGCTCGGCGAAGATGCGGCGCAGCAGCTCGTCGGGCACCGGATGCTCCGCCGTGAACTGGAGCGCACCCGGCGACCACGTCAGCCCGGCCGCGTCGAGCTCGGCCGCGAGGCCCGGGAGGATCTGCCCGCTGAACGGGTAGAGGCCGAGGTGCTGCTTCGCCTCGAGCGCGGCCGCGAGCCCCTTGCCGCGATGCAGCAGGGCCGGCATGCCGTAGCTCTCGCCCTCGACGGCGTCGGGCGAGAGCTCGCGGGCGATCGACATGACGTGCTCGAGGGCGGCGCGGTTGTCGCCGTCGCGTTCGGCGAGGTAGTCGGTGACGGTTCCCATGCGGGCATCCTGCCACGGAGCCCGTCGGGCGGCATCCGAATAAATCATCCGGTGCTATACCTTTACTGCCGAATGTATGGCTATGCTTGCGCATACCGTGCGGCCGAGGGGGCGGTCGCGAGATCAATGTCGATCGAAAGGGCATCATGCCAGCAGAACCCACGCCGAACCATCTCGGCGACGACGAACACCTGAAGTTCCTCGGCTACGACGGGTCGTTCAACCGCTCGATGAGCCTCTGGGCGAACTTCGCGCTCGGCTTCACGTACCTCTCACCGCTCGTGGGCGTCTACTCGCTCTTCGCGACCGCCCTCGCGGTCGGCGGGCCGCCGTCGATCTGGTGGATCGTGATCGTCGGCGCCGGGCAGCTGCTCGTCTCCCTCGTGTTCGGCGAGGTCGTCTCGCAGTATCCGATCCACGGCGGCATCTACCCGTGGGCCCGCCGCCTCTGGGGTCGCCGCTACGCATGGATGGCCGCGTGGGTCTACATCTGGGCGATGATCGTCACGATCACCGCGGTCGCCGAGTTCGGCGCCGGATTCGTGGCGAGCCTCTTCAGCGTCGAACTCACCCCCACCGTGAACCTCACGATCACGCTCGGCCTCCTGCTCGTCGCGTTCGTCTTCAACTTCTCGGGCACGAAGACCCTCGCCCGGGTCGCGCAGATCGGCCTCGCCGCCGAGCTCGTCGGCGTCATCGGGCTGGGGCTCTACCTCCTGATCTTCCAGCGCAAGCAGGAGTTCAGCGTGTTCTTCGACACGATGGGCGTCGAGGGCGACGGCAGCTACGTCGCCGCGTTCATGGGCGCGGCGCTCGCGGGCCTGTTCCTCTTCTACGGGTTCGAGGCGTGCGGCGACGTCGCCGAGGAGGTCGCGAACCCCGCCCGCCGCATCCCCAAGGCCATGATGATGACGATCCTCGTCGGCGGCGTCTCGGCGCTGTTCTCGTTCGGCGGCTACGTGCTCGCGGCGCCGAACCTCGAGGAGATCGTCGCGGGCGGCGACGTCGACCCGATCCCCGGCATCCTCGAGGCGACGCTCGGCCCCGTGGGCGCGAAGCTCTTCCTCGTCATCGCGATCACCGCCTTCATCAGCTGCGTGCTGAGCCTCCAGGCTGCGGCGAGCCGACTGCTGTACTCGTTCGCCCGCGACGGCATGATCCCGGGGCACACCTGGCTCGCGAAGGTGTCGCCGCGCAACAAGGTGCCGACGAACGCGCTCATCGTCGCGTGCACGGTGCCCGCGCTGATCAGCGTGCTCATCTTCCTTAACGACGGGCTGCTGCTGCCGGTCACCTCGTTCGCGGTGCTCGGCATCTACGTCGCGTTCCAGATGGTGGTGCTCGCGTCACTGCGGCAGCGGCTCATGGGGTGGAAGCCGGCCGGGCCGTTCACGCTCGGCCGCCTCGGCCTCGTCGTGAACGTCGCCGCGCTCGCCTACGGCGTCTTCGCGATGATCCTGCTCGCGAAGCCCGGCTCGTCGGAGGACTTCTTCACCGACTGGGTCGTGCTGATCGGCCTCGGCATCGTGGTCGTCTCGGGCGCGCTGTACCTGGTGATCGCGCGCGCCGACCGCAAGTCCGACGCACCGGCCGGCGATGCGATCGCGGTCGCCGACGAGATCCGCACCCGCACGGGGGCGGTGCCCGCGGCGGACGCCACGACCGTGCACTGATCCGTGCACTCCCCTGCGGGGGTGTCCTTCCACCGCCGGGTGATTCCTCCTCCCGGACGCGGTGGAAGGACACCCCCGCAGCACGTCGCGGTCGCGCGTCGCACGAACCGCCTCGGGCCGGGCTCGCCGGGGTAGGGTGAGCGGATGATCCGCCGTCATGTCGTCGTCAGCGGCCTCGTGCAGGGCGTCAGCTACCGCTACCTCGCCCGCAAGCACGCCGAACGGCTCGCCGTCACGGGGTGGGTGCGCAACCGCCCCGACGCGACGGTCGAGGCCGAGGTCCAGGGCGAGACGGCCGCGGTGCACGAGATGCTGCGCCGGCTCGAGGCCGGGCCGCCCGGATCGCACGTCACCGGGCTCGTCGTCAGCGAGCTCGACCCGCTCGACGACGACGAGGCCTTCCGCATCCTCCGCTGAGCGGTCGGCGGCGCCGCCGCAGCGACGCCCGTCGTGGACGTTGACCGCCGTTCGGCGCGGACGTACCGTTGAACTGACCCCCGATTGGGAGCCACCACCTTGAGGAGGCTGGTTTCTATGAAGAAGTGGACACGCTGGGAAGACTGGGTCGCCGTCGCCGCCGGTGCTGCAGCGATGCTCTCGACGCTGTTCGTTCCCGCGATGGGCGCCTCGCTCGCCCTGATGCTCGTGCTCGGCGCACTGCTCGTCATCTCCGGGCTCGTCAACCTCGCCGCGCCGGGCCTCGTCGCGATGGAGTCCGTGCAGGCCGCGCTCGGCCTGCTGCTCTTCGTCTCGCCCTGGATCGGCGGCTACGTCGACACCGCGAGCGGGGCGGCCTGGATGTCGTGGATCTGCGGTGCGGTCGCGCTCGTCGTGGCCGTGCTGGCGATCCGCCCGAGCATGCAGGCGCACCACGACGCGATCCCGCACTGACCCGTCCGCACGCACGCACGACGAAGGCCCCGCCGGCGAACCGGCGGGGCCTTCGTGGATCTCGAGACGCGCTTCGCGCTCCTCGATCACCGGTGGATCAGATGGCGTTGACGTCCAGGGGGATGCCGGGGCCGAACGTGGTCGACACGGCGCCCTTCTGGATGTAACGGCCCTTCGAGCTGGACGGCTTCAGACGGAGGACCTCTTCGAGGGCCGCCTTCGCGTTCTCCTCGAGCTGCTCGGCCGAGAACGAGGCCTTGCCGACGACGAAGTGCACGTTGGCGTGCTTGTCGACGCGGAACTCGATCTTGCCGCCCTTGATGTCGGAGACGGCCTGGCCCACGTTCGGGGTCACGGTGCCGGTCTTCGGGTTGGGCATGAGGCCACGGGGGCCGAGCACCTTGCCGAGACGGCCGACCTGGCCCATGAGCTCGGGGGTCGAGACGGCCGAGTCGAACGCGGTGTAGCCCGCGGCGACCTTCTCGATGAGCTCGGCGCCGCCGACCTCGTCGGCGCCGGCGGCGATGGCGGCCTCGGCCGCGGGGCCCGTCGCGAAGACGATGACGCGGGCGGTCTTGCCGGTGCCGTGCGGGAGGATGACGGTGCCGCGCACCATCTGGTCGGCCTTGCGGGGGTCGACGCCGAGCTTCAGCGCGACCTCGACGGTCGAGTCGAACTTCGCCGAGCCGGTCTCCTTCGCGAGGGCCACGGCCTCGCTCGGGGTGTAGAGCTTGCCGTCTTCGATCTTCTCGGCCGCGGCGCGGTAGGCCTTGGACTTCTGTGCCATGTTGCTTCTCCTTGAGAGAGTGTGGTCATCTGCGCCTGGCGGGCGCTGCCACTGATGCTGAGTTCTGAGGAGCGGAGGTCGCTCGACCTCCGCTGCGGCCTTATTCGACCGTGATGCCCATCGAGCGAGCGGTGCCCGCGATGATCTTCGACGCGGCGTCGAGGTCGTTCGCGTTGAGGTCGGCCATCTTCTGCTCGGCGATCGCGCGGACCTGGTCCTGCGAGAGCTTGCCGACCTTGGTGGTGTGGGGGACGCCAGAACCCTTGGCGACGCCGGCGGCCTTCTTGATGAGCTCGGCAGCGGGCGGGGTCTTCAGGATGAAGGTGAACGAGCGGTCTTCGTAGACCGTGATCTCGACGGGGATCACATTGCCGCGCTGCGACTCGGTCGCCGCGTTGTAGGCCTTGCAGAACTCCATGATGTTCACGCCGTGCTGACCAAGCGCCGGACCGATGGGCGGTGCGGGGTTGGCGGCGCCGGCGTTGATCTGAAGCTTGATCAGACCAGTGACCTTCTTCTTCGGTGCCATGATTTCTCTCTTTCTGTTCGAACGCCCTGGGGGCACTCTCCCGTCGTTCCGGCGGTTCCGGACGGCGGTGGTTCGTGTGGGTTCGGACGGACCGAACGCAGCACAACCCTCCGAGTATACCGGAGGGCTGGCTGTGGAGCTTCTGAGGGCGCTTAGAGCTTGGTGACCTGGTCGAAGCTGAGCTCGACCGGGGTCTCGCGCTCGAAGAGCGAGACGAGCACGGTGAGCTTGCCGCTCTCGGGCTTGATCTCGCTGATCGTGCCGGGCAGGCCGGCGAACGAGCCGTCCTTGATGGTGATCGTCTCGCCGACCTCGAAGTCGACCTCGGCGGGGATCTGGCGGGCTGCGCCGGTGGCGGCGCCGGCCTTCGCACCCTTGGCGGGCGCGACGTCCTTGATCTCGACGAGGCTCTTCAGCATGCCGAAGGCCTCCTCGAAGCGGAGGGGGGTCGGGTTGTGCGCGTTGCCCACGAAGCCGGTGACGCCGGGCGTGTGGCGGATGACCGACCAGCTCTCCTCGTTCAGCTCCATGCGGACGAGCACGTAGCTGGGGATGCGGACGCGGGTGACCATCTTGCGCTGGCCGTTCTTGATCTCGACCACGTCTTCCATCGGCACTTCGACCTGGTAGATGTAGTCGGCCATCGCCATCGACTCGCGTCGCTGCTCGATGTTCGCCTTCACTCGGCGCTCGAAGCCCGCGTACGAGTGGATGACGTACCACTTGCCCGGGAGGAAGCGCAGCTCGGCGCGGAACTCCTCGTACGGGTCGAACTCGGTGTCGGCCTCTTCCTCGACCGCCTCGAGTGCGGCCTCGGCCTCGTCGGCGGAGTCGATGTCGAGTGCGTCGTCGACGATCGCGTCGGCCTCGGGGTCGTTCGCCTCGGCCAGGGAGTCGAGCACGGCGTCGAGGTCGACGTCGTTGCCCTCGTCGTCGACGATGTGCACGGCCACGTGCTCGGCCGGCTCGGAGGACTGCTCCTCGTGCTCGTTGACGTTGCCCGTCTGCGCCTCGTCGTCTTCGGCCGACTGCTCTGCAGCCGTGGCCCAATCGACGTCGTCGTGCTCAGTCCTTGACAATTCTCGATCCTTCTCTTCGTGCGCCTGCGGCGAACGGGTTTGCGAGCCGAAGGCCTCGATCAGACCCCGGTCGTTCCGAAGACGTACAGCACCAGCCACCCGAACAGCTGGTCGAGGCCCCAGACGAGCGCCATCATGATGATGACGAACACGAGCACCACGATCGTGAAGCTGACGAGCTCCCGCCGCGTGGGGGTGACGACCTTCTTCAGCTCAGCGATGACCTGCCGGATGAACAGGGCGATGCGCGAAAAGGGATTCCGACGCGCGGCGCGGTCGCGCTTCGCGTTGGCGACGACGTCCTCACTCGGTTCGTCGATTACTTTTCGTGCCACCTCGTACACCTTTCGTGGGCCGGCAATCACTGCCGGCTCGCAGGGCGGACAGGACTCGAACCTGCAACCTGCGGTTTTGGAGACCGCTGCTCTACCAATTGAGCCACCGCCCTCGGGCCCTGTTGCGAGGGCACCTCGGAGTCACCGCCTCGACTCCGTCGCACTCGAAATCTGAGATTTCGGGCGCAGTGAAGTTTTGCTGAGGAAAGCAACATCGAACAGTCTATGCGACGCGAGCGGCTCGCGCGAACCGGCGCCTACATTGGGTTCATGAGCCCCGACCGCGCCGCCCGCCGCACCCCCGAGCCGAGCTCCAGCGTCGAGGTCGTCGGCGAGCACTCGCAGTTCCGCCTCGACCTCGAGCGCATCCGGTTCTCGCCCTACTTCTCGCGGCTCTCGGCGGTGACCCAGGTCATCGCGCAGCCGGGCGCGGGCCCGCTCATCCACAACCGGCTCACCCACTCGATCAAGGTGACCGCGGTCGCGCGGGCCATCGCGGTCGGCTTCGCGGATGCCTCGTCGCCGGCCCATGCGCTCGCGGTGGAGCACGGCTGCGACGCCGTCGTCGTGCAGGCCGCGGCGAGCGCGCACGACCTCGGCCACCCGCCGTTCGGGCACCTCGGCGAGCGCGTGCTCGACCGGCTCGCCCGCGAGACGCTCGGCCTCGACGACGGCTTCGAGGGCAATGCGCAGAGCTACCGCATCATCGCGACCCTCGACGTCAGCGCCGCGGCATCCCATGGCCTGAATCTCACCGCGGCCGTGCGCACCGCGATCGCGAAGTACCCGTGGACCCGCTTCGCCTCCCCCACGCCGTTCGCCGACGGGGGCCTCCCCCGCGGCATGCGCGTCGTCGACGGCGAGGCCGTCGCGACGAAGTTCTCGGCCTACGGGCTCGACGCGGCCGATCTCGCGGCGGCGCGCGCGGGCCTGCCGCCGATGGTGCAGTCGCTCGAGTGCTCGGTGATGGACACCGCCGACGACATCGCGTACTCGATCCACGACGTCGACGACTTCTACCGCGCCGGGCTGCTCAGCCACGGCGCGGTCGCGCGCGAGTTCCGCGGCTGGGTCGAGGGGTGGAGCGAACTGCGCGCACTCGGCGACGAGGAGCTCGCCTCCCGCACCGCGCCGGCCGGCGCCGCCCTCGAGGCGCTCCGCCGCAAGCTCAGGGCGAGCGACGCCTGGGTCGCCGACGACGACGCCTTCGCCGCCGCGGTCGACACCGTCGCCGACGACCTCGTCGACGGCCTGCTCGCGACGCCGTTCGACGGCTCGATCGCGTCGGAGCGCGCCCTCTCCTCGTTCACGAACCGCTGGATCGGCCACCTGCAGACCTCGGTCGTGCCCGCCCCCGAGGGCGTCGCCCGCACCGGCCTCGTCGCGCTCGACCGGGGCGCGTGGCACGAGGTCGAGATCCTGAAGTTCGTGCACCGGCACTTCATCCTCGACCGCGCCGACATCGCCATGTACCAGCGCGGCCTCAGCCGGGTGCTGACCCGGGCCGTCAAGGGCCTCACGGCGTGGGTGACCGACGACTACGACCGCCACCGGGTGCCGCAGCGGCTCAAGGAGCTCGTCGACATCGCGACCGCGGGCTACGAGCTCGTGCGGGCCACCCGCCCCGAGGGGGTGCCCGTGCCCGACGCCGGCGCGGTGCGCCGGCTCGGCGTCGGCCGGGGCGTCGTCGACTACGTCGCCTCCCTCTCCGACGACCAGGCGCTCGCGGTCTCCGAGGCGATCGACGGCCGGCCCGACCGCCTGTGGGACATCGGCCAGAACCTCTGAGCCGTCGCGCCGCTGACGATCGTTCACCGGCTCGTCGCCCGCCGGACGCCCGGGCGACACTGGGGTGCAGGCCGTGCCCGATTTGCTCGCGACCATGAGCCGAATCCTCACGCGACGCGCGCTGCCGCGCGTCATCGCCGTCACCGCCGCGACCGCAGCCGCGGCCGCCCTGCTCGCCGCCGCCCCTGCCGACGCCGTCGGCAACGGGCAGACCACCCCGACCTCGCCGATGCACGCCTTCGAGCCGACGCTCGTCGCGCGAGCGACGCTCTCGGCCGACTTCCTCGCCGACGGGCCCGCATCGGGCGCGCTCGCCTCCGCAGCGAACGGCCGACAGGGCCCGTGGGAGGGTCAGGTCATCCCGGGCTTCTCGGCCGTGATCGAGAACGCCGACGGCACCTTCTGGGCGCAGCCCGACAACGGGTTCGGCTCGAAGGGCAACTCGGCCGACTTCCTGCTGCGCAACTACCTGGTGACGCCCGACTGGCAGACCGCGGACGGGGGCGACGGCTCGCTCGAGGTGGAGCGGTTCATCTCGTACAACGACCGCAACGGCGTGCTCGACTTCCCGATCGTGAACGAGGGCACCGACGAGCGCCTCCTCACGGGCGCCGACTTCGACATCGAGTCGGTCGTGCGTGCGAAGGACGGCAGCTTCTGGGTCGGTGAGGAGTTCGGGCCGTTCCTGCTGCACTTCGACGCCGAGGGCACCCTGCTCGAGAAGCCCTTCTCGCTCGACGGCGCGAAGTCGCCGCAGAACCCCTACCTCGAGCCGGGCGAGAGCCCGCGGGTGCGCGCGAGCCGCGGGTTCGAGGCGCTGGCCGCCTCGGTGAACGGCCGCTACGTCTACCCGATCGTCGAGGGCTCGTACGCCGACGACGCCGACCTCCGCCGTCGTGAGATCCACGAGTTCGACACGAAGCGGGGCGTCTACACCGACCGCACCTGGAGCTACCAGACCGACCAGGAGCCGAACGTCATCGGCGACGCGTTCACGGTGAAGAACGGCGTGCTGCTCGTCGTCGAGCGCGACGACTTCGAGGGCGAGCAGTCGGTCACGAAGCGCGTCTACCAGGTCGACCTGAAGCGCACCGACGCAGAGGGCTACCTCGAGAAGACGCTCGTGCTCGACGCATTGCGCATCCGGAACCCCGACGGGGTCGGCGCCGGCGACGGCTACGGCACCGGCGAGGTGTTCTCGCTGCCCGTGCAGTCGTTCGAGACGATCGTGCAGCTGAAGGACGGGCGCCTGCTCATCGGCAACGACAACAACTACCCCGGCAACGACGCCCGCGTGCCCGGAACCCCCGACGACACCGAGTTCGCCGTGATCGACCTCGACCGAACGAAGATCGAGCCCGAGCAGGTGACCGTCATCGGCCACCGCGGCGCGAGCGGCCACCGCCCCGAGCACACGCTCGCGGCCTACGAGCAGGCGATCGTGCAGTGCGCCGACTACATCGAGCCCGACGTGGTCTCGACGAAGGACGGCGTGCTCGTCGCCCGCCACGAGAACGAGATCAGCGGCACGACGAACGTCGCCGCCCGGCCCGAGTTCGCCGACCGCAAGGCATCGAAGGTCATCGACGGCGCCACGGTGACCGGCTGGTTCACCGAGGACTTCACGCTCGCCGAGCTCCGCACCCTCCGGGCGAAGGAGCGGCTGCCGCAGACCCGCCCGGCGAACACCGCGTTCGACGGCCTCTACCAGGTGCCGACGCTCGACGAGGTCATCGACCTCGCCCGCCACTCGATCAGCTGCGACGGCCGCCAGGTCGGCGTCTACCCCGAGACGAAGCACCCGAGCTACTTCGACGCGATCGGCCTCTCGCTCGAGGAGCCGCTCGTCGCGGCGCTCCGGGCCGACGGCCTCGACCGCGCGGACGCCCCGGTGCTCGTGCAGAGCTTCGAGGTGTCGAACCTCCGCGAGCTCGACGGCCTCACCGAGGTGCCGCTCGCCCAGCTCGTCAGCAACTCGGGCCGCCCGTACGACTTCGTCCTCGCGGGCGACACGCGCACCTACCGCGACCTCGTGACGCCCGTCGGCCTCGCGGAGATCGCCGGGTACGCCGACGGCATCGGCGCCGAGAAGTCCGTGCTGATCCCGCGGACGGCGTCGGGCACGCTCGCCGCGCCGAGTCCCGTGATCGCCGACGCGCACGCCGCCGGCCTCGACGTGCACGGCTGGACCTTCCGTCTCGAGAACCAGTTCCTCCCGGTCGAGTTCCGCTCGAGCGCGCTGCCGAACGAGGCGGGCGACCTGGCGGGCGAGATCGCGGTCTACCTCGCCGCCGGCATGGACGGCGTGTTCAGCGACCAGCCCGACGTGGCGGTCACGGTCGCCGGCTGAGCCCGCGCGTACGCCGGCGAGGGGATACCACGGGCCCGGCCCGCGGCATCCCCTCGTGCACGGAAGCCCGAGCCGGCGCCCGCGGGCTGGGGCGGTACCGCGGCGCGAGGACGCGGGAATCACCGGGTCAGCGGGCGGATCGGTTCCCCTGCGCTTCGCCCCTGAGTAGCATGTGGCTCAGCACCATCAGCACCATCGCGCGCCGGCGCCGCCGAGGCCCCGTCGCATCCCGCATTCGACGAGGGGGTTGGTTCCATGAGTGACACGCAGACCGGCGAGGTCCGCCCGACCGGCTGGGTCGGCTGGGGCGTCTTCGCGGCGATCATCCTGATCGTCGCCGGCGGCTTCGACCTGCTCTACGGCTTCATCGCGCTGTTCATGCCCGACAGCGCATACTTCGTCACGGCGCAGGGCGGCCTGCTGCTCTTCGACGTCGAGGGCTGGGGCTGGTGGCACGTCATCTCGGGCGCCCTGCTCGTGCTGATCGGCGCCGTGCTCTTCACGGGCGCGACGTGGGCCCGCGTCATCGCGGTGATCCTCGTCGTGGTCAACGCGCTCGGCCAGCTCGCGCTGCTGCCCGTGCAGCCCTGGTGGTCGCTCATCGTGCTCGCGCTCGACGTGCTCGTCATCTACGCGCTCACGGTGCACGGCAAGGAGCTCGAACACCTCGGCTGAACCGTCGCGCGTCTCCGGATGGATTGCGGCGTCGCACCGCCTGTCATCCGGAGCGCGCGCGCCGTAGGCTGGTGGCCGTGACCGAACGCGCCCGTCTCTCCGCCCGCATCGCCGCCATCGCCGAGTCCGCGACCCTCAAGGTCGACGCCAAGGCGAAGGCCCTCCAGGCCGAGGGCCGCCCGGTCATCTCGTACGCCGCGGGCGAGCCCGACTTCTCGACGCCCGAGCACATCGTCGAGGCGGCGCTCGCCGCCACGCGCGACCCGAGGAACTACCGCTACACGCCGGCCGCCGGCCTCCCCGAGCTGCGCGAGGCGATCGCCGCGAAGACGCTGCGCGACTCGGGCCTCGAGGTCTCCCCCGGCCAGGTCGTCGTGACGAACGGCGGCAAGCAGGCGGTCTACCAGGCCTTCCAGGTGCTGCTCGACGAGGGCGACGAGGTGCTCGTGCCCGCCCCCTACTGGACCACGTACCCCGAGGCGATCAAGCTCGCCGGCGGCACGCAGGTCGACGTCTTCGCGGGCAGCGACCAGGGCTACCTGGTCACGGTCGAGCAGCTCGAGGCCGCCCGCACCGAGCGCACCAAGGTGCTGCTGTTCGTCTCGCCGTCGAACCCGACGGGCGCCGTCTACTCGCCCGAGCAGACGCGCGCGATCGGCGAGTGGGCGCTCGAGCACGGCATCTGGATCGTCGCCGACGAGATCTACCAGAACCTCACCTACGGCTCGCTCGACTCCGAGGTCGGCGGCGCCGCCCCGCGCGCCCTCTCGATCGTCGAGGCCGTTCCCGGTCTCGCCAACCAGACGATCCTCGTCAACGGCGTCGCGAAGACCTACGCGATGACGGGCTGGCGCCTCGGCTGGATGGTCGGCCCCGCCGACGTCATCAAGGGCGCCGCGAACCTGCAGTCGCACCTCTCGTCGAACGTCTCGAACATCTCGCAGCGCGCGGCGATCGCCGCCCTCAACGGCCCGCAGGAGCCCGTCGAGGCGATGCGGCAGGCGTTCGACCGCCGCCGCCGCCTGATCGTCGCCGAGCTCTCGAAGATCGACGGCATGACCGTGCCGGTGCCCGAGGGCGCCTTCTACGTCTATCCCGATGTGACGGGCCTCCTCGGTCGCGAGTGGGGCGGCGTCACGCCGGCCACCTCGCTCGAGCTCGCCGACCTCATCCTCGAGCAGGCCGAGGTCGCCGCGGTTCCCGGCGAGGCGTTCGGGCCGAGCGGCTTCCTGCGGTTCAGCTACGCCCTCGGCGACGAGCCGCTGCTCGAGGGCGTGCAGCGCCTGCAGCGCCTCTTCGGCTGAGGCGGGTGCCTCGGGGCGACGTCGGACGCGTGCGCCCCGCGTCGCCGGGTCAGTCCGCGAGGCAGACGACGTAGGCCGCGAAGAACCTGGGGCTCCGGTCGGCGTCGACGCGCTCGACCTCGATCCGCCAGCCGATCGGGCGGCGGGTCGCCCCGTCGCTGCCGGCGATCGGTCCGTCGTCGGTCTCGGTCACGCCGCCGCCGGAGCCGAGCCGGCCGCCGCCCAGGGCGATCTCGCCGGGCTCGCAGTACACCGCGGCGGAACCCGCGAGGTCGTACGATCCGAGCATCGCCCCGGCCTCGCGCAGCGCGACGGCGTCGGGCACGTCGCCGGCTCGCGAGACGGGCGGAGCCGGCATGCCGGCCCCGATCGGCGAGTCGTGCGAGGTGGCCACCTGCATGCCGACGAGGGTCCCGACGCCGTACGCGGCGGCGACTGCGGCGATGGTCGCAGCGGTCACCATGGCCGCGACCACCCAGATCTTCATGGGCAGCTCCTCGCCAGACTGGCAGCACCTCGCCCGGGTCGCCGGCGACGGTAGCGCAAGCGCCGGCCGGCCGCCTGCGTGCCAGCACTGGACTGCGGCCGGGGTCGCCTCAGACGAGGGTGCGCCGCGCCTCGCTCGCGAGCGACTCGGCCACCGCGTCGAGCAGGGGCGAGCTGAGGTTCCACTGCTGCCAGTACAGGGGCACGCCGACCGGCGGGCCGCCGAGCCGCACGAGCTCGCCGTGCTCGAGCTCGGGCGACGACTGGAACTCGGGCAGCATGCCCCAGCCGAGCCCGAGCTTCACGGCGCTCGCGAAGTCGTTCGAGGCGGGCACGTAGTGTCGGGGGGCGCGTTCGGGGTCGAAGCCGGCGGCGCGCAGCGCATCGTGCTGCAGGTGGTCCCGCCGGTCGAAGTCGACGAGCGGCGCATGCACCAGCCAGGCGGGCAGCGCGGATGCCACGGCGCCGGGACCGCGGCGCTCGCCGTCGCCGTGCCCGGCGGACCACCGGGCGACGTACGCCGGGGTCGCCACGGCCTCGTAGCGCATGACGCCGAGGGGGTGCACGAGGCATCCGGCCACGGGCGTCGCCTGCGAGGTGACCGCCCCCATGACGGTGCCCGACTCGAGCAGGCCGGCCGTGAAGTCCTGGTCGTCGCGGTGCAGGTCGAAGACGACGGGGTGCGCCTCGGCGACGCGGGCGAGGGCGGGCAGGAACCACGTGGCGAGCGAGTCGGCGTTGACCGCGAGCGGGATCGCCACGGGCCGGACGGCCGCGGAGCGGGCGCCGATCGCCGCGCCGGCCTCGGTGTCGGCGACGCTGTCGGCGTCGAGGCCGAACTCGGCGAGCGCATCGTGCTCGAGGAGCGCCAGCTGCCGGGCGAGCCGTACGACGACCGCCCCCGCCTCGGTCGCCCTGGCCGGCTTCGAGCGCACGACGAGCACCCGCCCGAGCCGCTGCTCGAGCGTCTTCACGCGCTGCGACACCGCAGACGGGGTGAGCCGGAGCCGGCGGGCGGCCGCGTCGAAGGTGCCCTCGTCGATGACGGCGGCGAGGGTGCGGGCGAGGTCGAGTGGAATCTGCATCTGAAGCAAGGCTAACGGTTCTGAAGGATCTTGAGCTGGATTCATGCATCGATCGCTCCTAGCCTCGAATCCATGTCCCTCTCCTCCGTGCTCGCCGGTCTCGGCCTCGGCCTCTCGCTCATCGTCGCGATCGGGGCCCAGAACGTGTTCGTCCTGCGTCAGGGCATCCGGCGCGAGCACGTCTTCGCGGTCGCGGCGATCTGCGCGCTGAGCGACCTCGTGCTCATCGTCGTGGGGGTCTCGGGCATCGGGGCGGTGCTCGCCGCCGTGCCGTGGCTCGTCGAGGTGATCCGCTGGGTGGGCGCCGCCTTCCTCGTCGGCTACGGACTGCTCGCCCTGCGGCGCGCACTGAAGCCGGGCGGCGAGGCGCTCGTCGCCGAGGCGGCGGCGGAGGCGGTGGAGCCCGCGGACGCTCGGGCCGGGACTCCCGACGCGTCCGCGGACTCGACGGCCGCCGCCCGGCCGGCCCCAGCGGCGCTGCTCGCGCCGGCACGCACGCGCCCGGTGCGATCCACCCTCACGGTGGCGGTGCTCACCTGCCTCGCCCTCACCTGGCTGAACCCGCACGTCTATCTCGACACGGTGTTCCTGCTCGGCTCGGTGGCGAACAGCCACGGCGACGAGCGCTGGGCGTTCGCCGCCGGCGCGGGGGCCGCGAGCCTCGCCTGGTTCTTCGCGCTCGCGTACGGCGCGCGCCTGCTCGGTCGCGTGCTCGCCACCCCGCGGGCGTGGCGCATCCTCGACGGCGTGATCGCGGTGGTCATGTTCGCCATCGCCGCCTCGCTCGTGCTGCCCCACTGATGGGGAATAGCGGGTCGCCCCCGGCCGTGCTACCGTTTCCGACATCGTGAGCACCTTCACCTGTCGCTGCTGTCGCCGCTAGGCGGTCGTCTCCCCGACGACCCCAGGGCGCGATTCCCCGCGCCGCCGACTGCAGCCCCGTGCTCACGCCGCATCCGACGCGTCCGCGTCAGCTCCGCGGCATCCGCCTCGAACCGATCTCTCGCATCGGACTCGGATCACCGGATGCAACGCAGCCGACGTCAACGGATGCCGGGGCCGCTGCATCGTCGGCGCACCACCCGGCACTCGAAAGGACCATCCCATGTCCGGCATCCCCGTTCTCGACCTCTCCCTGCTCAACGGCACGACCGAGCAGCAGGCGCAGTTCCGCGACGAGCTCCGCCGCGCGACCCACGAGGTCGGCTTCTTCTCGCTGATCGGCCACGGCGTGCCGACCGAGCTCATCGACCGCGCGTACGCGGCGGCGCGGGCGTTCTTCGCCCTGCCCGAGTCGCACAAGCTCGCGATCGAGAACGTCACGAGCCCGCACTTCCGCGGCTACACCCGCATGGGCGGCGAGCGCACGCTCGGCCGCGTCGACATCCGCGAGCAGATCGACCTCGGAGCCGAGCGCCCGGCCGTGCCCATGACGGCCGATACCCCCGACTACTGGATCCTCGAGGGCCCGAACCTGTGGCCCGAGGCGCTGCCCGAGTTCCGCGCGGTCGCCGAGGAGTGGATCGCCCGGCTCGACGAGGTCGGCACGCGCCTCCTGCGCAGCTGGGCCGAGGCGCTCGGCGCGGCGCCCGACACGTTCGACGCGGCCTTCGAGCGCCCGTCGCCGTACCTCAAGGTCGTGCGCTACCCCGGCGTCGCGGCCGAGCAGCCCGCCCAGGGCGTCGGCGCCCACAAGGACCTCGGCGTGCTCACGCTGCTCTCGGTCGAGGACGGCAAGGCCGGGCTCCAGGTCGAGAAGGACGGCGAGTGGATCGACGTCGTGGCGCCGGCCGGCGCGTTCATCGTCAACATCGGCGAGCTGCTCGAGATCGCGACCGACGGCTACCTCAAGGCGACCAAGCACCGCGTGGTCTCCCCCGCACCCGGCA
The DNA here is from genome assembly GCF_042885275.1 of Agromyces sp. NPDC058064. Lineage (NCBI taxonomy): Bacteria > Bacillati > Actinomycetota > Actinomycetes > Micrococcales > Microbacteriaceae > Agromyces > Agromyces sp. NPDC058064. The sequence continues at coordinate 807,866 of NZ_JBHVSE010000001.1, forward strand.
CCGAGCGCATCTCGATCCCGTACTTCCACGGGCCGGCGCTCGACGCCGTGATCCCGACGATCGAGCTCGCGCCCGAGCTCGCCGCCGAGGCGCCCGGGGTCACCCGGGACCCGGCGAACCCGCTGCACGCGGTGTTCGGCGAGAACTGGCTGAAGAGCCGGCTCCGCGCCCACCCGAACGTCGTCGAGGCGCAGTACCCGAGGCTGCTCGTCGGCGCCTGACCGGGGTCGGGCGAGCGCCGATCGCCCCGAACCGGCACGAGGTGTCGAAAACGGCTTCCGCCGTTCGTCGTACCTGCGTAGCGTGACCGAGAGAGAGGATTCCGACATGGAATACGCGCTGTTGTACGCAGAGGGAACGGACGCACTGCCCTACGTCGCCGCCGACGACAACGTCGGCGACTGGGTCGACGAGGTCGTCGCGCGCGGCGTCTCCGAGTTCGGCGAGCGGCTGCGGCCCGAGCAGGATGCCACGACCGTGCGCGTGCGGCGGGGAGAACTGCTCGTGAGCGACGGGCCGTTCACCGAGTCGAAGGAGTCGATCGGCGGGTTCGACGTCATCGACGCCCGCGACCTCGACGAGGCGATCGAGATCGCGTCGCGGCACCCGGTCGCGTCGTTCGGTCGCGTCGAGGTGCGCCCGTTCGTGCGGTGGCCCGACGCCGAGCCGGGCGCGCGCATCGTGCCGGCCGGCTTCGCCGAGCGCGAGGCCGTGGGCCGGCGCTACCTCATGCTCGTGATCGCCGGGTCCGGCGGCGAGCGCGCCGAGGGCGCCGAGGGCGAGGGCGCCGCCGGTGACGACGACCCCGAGGCGTGGGTGACCGAGATGGACGGCCGCGGCGTGCGGCTCTTCGGCGAGGTGCTGCGCGGCCCCGAGGACGCCACCTTCGTGCGGCGGCGCGACGGCGAGGTGCTCGTCGCCGACGGGCCCCTCACGGAGGCGAAAGAGTGGATCGCGGGCTTCGACCTCCTCGAGGTGGCCGACCTCGCCGAGGCGATCGAGGTCGCGTCGAAGCATCCGATGGCCCGTGGCGGCACGCTCGAGCTCCGCCCGCTCTGGCCGTTCGACCCGCACGAGGACCACGTCGAACGCACGGAGCGCGAGGCTGCCGACGTCGCGGTGCGGCTCGAGCCGCGCGCGGTCGACGCCGCCGCCCTGGTGGGGGCGAGGGTCTGACGCACGCCGGCGACGCGCACGGCGCGCACGAGGCGGCTCCGCACGAGCAGGGCGGAGCCGCCTCGGCCGACGTCGATCTTGCGCTCCGCACCGCGTTCGAGGGCGAGTGGGCGCGCGTCGTGGCGACGCTCATCCGGGTGACCGGCGACTGGGACGTCGCGGAGGAGGCCGCGGCCGGGGCGTTCGAGCGGGCGACGGCGACCTGGCCCCGTGACGGGGTGCCGCGCAACCCCGGCGCCTGGCTCACGACGACCGCGCGCCGCATCGCGCTCGATCGGCTGCGTCGACGCGGCGTCGAGGCCGAGAAGGTGAGGGAGTGGCTGATGGATGCGCGTGCGGACGGAAGCCTCGACGGCCCCGCCGACCCGGGCGAGGTCGTCGTGCACGGCGAGGACCCGGCGTGGGACGACCGGCTCCGCCTCGTCTTCACGTGCGCGCACCCGGCGCTGCCGATGGAGGCGCGGGTCGCCCTCACGCTGCGCACGGTCGGCGGGCTGGAGACCCGCGAGATCGCCAGGGCGTTCCTCGTTCCCGAGTCGACGATGGGCCAGCGCATCGCTCGCGCGAAGCGCAAGATCCGGCACGCCGGGATCCCCTATCGCGTGCCGCCCGCCGAGGCGCTGGCCGAGCGGCTCGGCGGCGTGCTCGCGGTGGTCTACCTGATCGCCAACGAGGGCTACCTCGCCTCCTCGGGCGATCGCCTGCAACGCCTCGACCTCTCAGCCGAGGCGATCCGGCTCGCCCGGCTCGTCGTCTCGCTCATGCCCGACTCCGACGAGGCACGGGCGCTCCTGGCGCTGCTCCTGCTCCAGCACGCGCGCTCCGCCGCACGGGTGGACGCGGCGGGAGACCTCGTGCCGCTCGCGGAGCAGGATCGGTCCCGCTGGGACCGGGGCGAGACGACCGAAGGACTAGCGCTGCTCGCGGGTCCGAGCGCGACCGCCGGGCCGGGCGGCGCGACCGCCGGACCGGGCGGCACGCCCGCCGGCGCCTACCGCCTCCAGGCGGAGATCCAGGCGGTGCACGCCGTCGCGACGACCGTCGACGCGACGGACTGGCCCGCGATCGTCGCCCGCTACGACGCGCTCGCAACGCTCACCGACTCGCCCTTCGTCCGGCTCAACCGGGCCATCGCGCTCGGCGAGGCCGATGGCGCCGCTGCGGCGCTCCTCGCCCTCGCCGGGCTCGAGGCCGGCGGACGCCTCGCGGGGTACCACCTGCTGCCCGCGGCGCAGGCCGAGTTCCTGCGCCGCGAGGGTCGGCTCGCCGAGGCATCCGACCGCTACCGCGACGCCATCGCGCTCGCGCCGACCGCGCCCGAGGTGCGGTTCCTCGAACGCCGCCTGGCGGAGATCGAGCCGCGGTAGGTGCTCACCCGCCCCCGGCGTCCACCGACCGGTGGATGCCGGAATCGACCCGTCGGACGCTGCCGCACCGGCGCGCCCGCTGCCACGCTGGAGCCATGACGACGAACGACGCGGCCGTGCAGGTGCGGGAGCTCCGCAAGCAGTACGGCCAGAAGACCGCGGTCGACGGGGTGAGCTTCGACATCCGGCACGGCGAGACCTTCGCGCTGCTCGGGCCGAACGGCGCCGGCAAGTCGACCACCATCGAGATCCTCGAGGGGTACCGCAACCGCACGGGCGGCGAGGTGAGCGTGCTCGGCACCGACCCCGCGAAGGGCGGCCTCGCCTGGAAGGCGCGCCTCGGCATCGTGCTGCAGACGACCGGCGAGACCGGGCTCGTGACGGTGGCCGAGCAGCTGGCGCACTTCGCCGGGTTCTACCCGAACCCCCGGGACGTCGACGAGGTCATCGCGGCCGTCGGCCTCGAGGCGCAGGCGAAGACGCGCATCGCGAAGCTCTCGGGCGGGCAGCAGCGGCGCGTGGACGTCGCGCTCGGCATCATCGGGCGCCCCGAACTCCTCTTCCTCGACGAACCGACGACCGGCTTCGACCCCGAGGCCAGGCGGCAGTTCTGGCAGGTCATCCGGGGGCTCAAGGCCGAGGGCACGACGATCCTGCTCACGACCCACTACCTCGACGAGGCGGCGCAGCTCGCCGACCGGGCGGGAGTGATCGCCGGCGGCCGGCTGGTCGACCTCGGCGGCATCGACGAGATCGGCGGCACCGAGGCGCGCGTGCCGCTCGTGCGGTGGCGCGACGCGGGAGGGGTGCTCCGCGAGGAGCGCACCCACGAGCCGGGCCGGGTCGTGGCCGCGGTCGTGGCCTCGGCGGGCGGAGAGCCCGCCGAGCTCGAGGTGATCCGTCCGAGCCTCGAGGACATCTACCTGCAGCTCGTGCGCAGCGTCGAGGGCGCTGCCGAACCCGAGGAGGTGCTCGCATGAGCACGATCGCACTGGGCGCTTCGCGCATCGGCTACGAGACGAAGACCTACTTCCGCTCGATCGACACCCTGTTCTTCACGTTCCTCTTCCCCTTCGTGATGCTCGCGATCTTCACGGCCGCGTTCAGCGCTCAGGGCGAGGTCGGTCCTCCCGGGTCGGAGATCTCGATCGCCGCCTACTACCTTCCCGGGATGATCGCCGCCGGCATCCTGCTGTCGGGCGTGCAGAACCTCGCCGTCGACATCGCGATGGAGAAGAGCAACGGCACGCTCAAGCGCCTCGGCGGCACCCCGTTGTCGCCGGTCGGCTACTTCCTCGGCAAGATCGGGCAGGTGTTCGTGACCGGCACGCTGCAGGCAGGCCTCCTCATCCTCGGCGGATGGCTCGTGCTCGGCATCGACATGCCCACCGAGCCCGAGAAGTGGCTCACCTTCGCGTGGGTGTTCGTGCTCGGCCTCGTGACCTGCGCGCTCGTCGGCATCGCCCTCTCGGCGGTGCCGCGCAGCGGCAGGAGCGCGACCGCGGTGGTCGTGCCGATGGTGCTGCTGCTGCAGTTCATCTCGGGCGTCTACCTGCAGTGGAACATGCTGCCGACCTGGTTGCAGGACATCGCGAGCCTGTTCCCGCTCAAGTGGATCGCGCAGGGCATGCGGTACGTCTTCCTGCCCGAGGGCTGGGAGGCGCTCGAGCAGAACGAGTCGTGGAACCTGCCCGGCGTCGCGATCGCGCTCGGTGTCTGGCTCGTCATCGGGCTCGTGCTCAGCCGCATCACGTTCCGCTGGATCCGACGGGATGCCTGAGATCCGCACCGCGGGGCCCGCGAGCGTTCGCGGGCCTCGCGAGCGCCCCGATCCCCCCGTGAGAGCATGACGGCATGCTGAACCGCCGCTGGTGGGATCTCGGGGCGCTCGCCGTCGCCGCGGTGACCGTGCTCTTCGGCGTCGCCGAGCCGCCCTACGGCCCCGGCGACTGGGGGGCGTGGGCGGTCTCGGCCGTGTTCCTGGTGCTCTACTTCGCCTACCTGCGCGGCGGCATCGGCGGCGAGGACCCGACGCGGCACGTCGTCATCACGATCGCGCTCGCGGCCGTCGTCGGCACGGGCGTCGCGTACGACCCGAGCGCGTCGATCCTGCAGGCCTTCGCCTACCCGTTCATCTGGATCACCGCGCCGTCGACGCGGCGCGCGATCATCGCCAACGTGGTGATCGCGCTCGCGCTGCTCGTCGGGTACCTCGTGCACTTCGGCCTCGGCGGCTGGCTCGCCGGCCTCACCGTCGCGGGGCTCTCGCTCGGCTTCAGCCTCGCGCTCGGCCTCTGGATCACCCACATCGCCGAGATCGGCGAGGAGCGGGTGCGGCTGTACGACGAACTGCAGGCCGCGCAGGGCCAGCTCGCGGCGATGCACCGCGAGGCGGGCGTGAACGAGGAGCGCGGCCGGCTCGCCCGCGAGATCCACGACACGATCGCGCAGAGCCTCACGGGCCTCGTGATGGTCGCCCAGCGCACCGAGAACCGCCTCGCGACCGTCGAGGGCGAGGCGGCGGCCGCCGCGCGCGGCGACGTCGAGCTCATCGAGCAGATGGCGCGCGAGGCGCTCACCGAGGCACGCGGCCTCGTCGCCTCGCTCGCCCCGGTCTCGGCCGACGGCGGCCTCGCCGCCGCGCTCGGCCGGCTCGGTGCCGCCTTCGAGCGCGAGACGGGGGTGCGGGTGGGCATCGAAGCGGAGGCCACTGGCCTCGACCGCGAGCTCGAGGTCGTGCTGCTGCGGTGCGCCCAGGAGGGGCTCGCGAACGTGCGCAAGCACGCGCAGGCGAGCCGCGCCGAGATCGCGGTGCGGGCGACGGCCGAACGGGTGGAGCTGACCGTGCGCGACGACGGCATCGGCCCCGCGCGCGAGGGCGACGAGGCGGCGGAGCCCGGCGGCTTCGGGCTCGCGGGACTGCGCGACCGCGCGGCTCTGGTGGGCGGCACGTTCGAGTTCGGCGCGGCCGACGGCGGCGGTGCGCTGCTGCGGGTGACCGTGCCCCGGAAGGAGCAGGGATGAATCCGATCCGCGTCGTCGTGGCCGACGACCACCCGATCGTGCGGGCCGGCATCGTGGGCCTGCTCGGCACGGCCGCCGGCATCGAGGTCGTCGGGGAGGCGTCGAACGGGGCGGAGGCGGTCGAGCTGGCGCGCGCGGAGCATCCCGACCTCGTGCTGATGGACCTGCGCATGCCGGGCGTCGACGGCGCCTCGGCGACCGCCGAGATCGTCGCCTCGGTGCCGGGCACCCGCGTGCTCGTGCTGACCACCTACGAGACGGACGAGCACATCCTGTCGGCGATCGAGGCGGGCGCGGGCGGGTACCTGCTGAAGGCGGCGCCGCAGGAGGAGATCCTCGCGGGGATCCGCGCCGTGGCCGGCGGCGAGACCGTGCTCGCGCCGTCGATCGCCGCGAAGCTCGTGGCGCGCGTGCGCGCCGACGCCGCGGAGCCCGCCGAGGCCGCACCCTCGCTCTCGCCGCGCGAGCTCGAGGTGCTGCGGCTCGTCGCCGCGGGCCGCTCGAACCCCGAGATCGCGCGCGAGCTGTTCATCGGCGAGGCGACGGTGAAGACGCACCTGCTGCACGTCTTCGAGAAGCTCGGGGTGAGCGACCGCACGCGTGCCGTGACCCGGGCGATGGAGCTCGGCCTGCTCTGAGTTCGAGGGGCCGCGTCGCGCGCCGGGCACCGGCGCCCGTGAAACCGAACTGCGCTTGAATTTGCACTTTCGCCAAAAGAGTGCAGAATTGCACTTCATGACCGAAAGTGCAAAGACCTCGCCGGGCCTGCGCGAGCAGCGCATGCGCCGCACACGCCGAGAGCTCTGCCACCGCGCGCGCCAGCTCACGATCGAGCGCGGCCTCTCGGGCTTCACGATCGACGAGCTCTGCGCCGACGTCGGCGTCTCGCGCCGCACCTTCTTCAACTACTTCGCCGGCAAGGAGGCCGCGGTCGTCGGGCACGACGCCGACAGCATCGACGAGGAGGCGCTCGCCGCCTTCACCCGCGGCGACGACGACGCCCCGACCCTCCTCGACGCCCTCGCCGAGCTCGCGATCGCGACCATCGCCGCGTGGGACGAGGAGCACGACGCCATCGACCCGCACGCGCTCGTCGAGCGGGAGCCGCACCTCCTCCCCCACATGATCGGAGCCGGCCGGCAGCTCGAGACCCGCATCATCGCGGCGATCGAGACCCGCGAGGGCCTCGAAGCGGGCGATCCGATCGCCCGAACCGCGGCCGCCGTCATCGGCGCGCTCGTCGGCAACGCCGGGCACCGCTTCTTCGCGGATCCCGCGAGCGGCCGCGACGACTTCGCCGCGATCCTCCGCGAGTCGGTGACCGCGACCCGAGCGGTCTGCGCGCCGAACGCCACCCGAACCACGACCCCCCGCAACACCGAAAGCACCCCATGACCACGTCACCACCCGCCCCGGCGGCCCCCCTCCTCCTCACGAAGCGGCGCATCTGGATCATCTTCTCGGCGCTCATCGCCGGCATGCTGCTGTCGAGCCTCGACCAGACGATCGTCTCGACGGCCATGCCGACGATCGTCGGCGAGCTCGGCGGGGTCGAGTACCAGGCGTGGATCACCACCGCCTACCTGCTCGCGACCACCATCGTCATGCCGATCTACGGCAAGTTCGGCGACGTGCTCGGGCGGCGCAACCTCTTCCTCATCGCGATCGCCCTGTTCACCGTGGCCTCCATCGGCGCCGCGTTCGCCCCGACGTTCTGGGCCTTCGTCGCGTTCCGCGCCATGCAGGGCCTCGGCGGCGGCGGACTCATGATCCTGTCGCAGGCGATCATCGCCGACATCGTGCCGGCCTCCGAGCGCGGCAAGTACATGGGCCCCCTCGGCGCCATCTTCGGCCTCTCGGCCGTGGCCGGGCCCCTCCTCGGCGGCTACTTCGTCGACCACCTCACCTGGCAGTGGGCGTTCTACATCAACATCCCGATCGGCATCGCGGCGTTCGCCATCGCCTGGTTCACGCTGACGCTGCCGAGCAAGAAGGCCACGCACCGCATCGACGTGCTCGGCGTCATGCTGCTCTCGGCCGCGACGATCTGCCTCATCTTCTTCACCGACTTCGGCGGCAGCTCCGAGCACGGCTGGGGTGCGATCGAGACCTGGGCCTGGGGCGTCGGCCTCCTCGCCGCCGCGTGCATGTTCGTCTGGGCCGAGGCGCGCGCCGAGGACCCGATCATCCCGCTCTCGCTCTTCAGGAACCCCGTCTTCATCAACGCGACCGCGATCGGCTTCACGCTCGGCATCGGCATGTTCTCGGCCATCGCCTTCGTGCCGACGTTCCTGCAGATGTCGTCGGGCACCTCGGCGACGGCCTCGGGCCTGCTGATGCTCCCGATGATGGCCGGCATGATGGGCACGTCCATCTGGTCGGGCATCGCGATCTCGAAGTCGGGGCGCTACCGCGCCTACCCGATCGCCGGCACCCCCGTGACCGCTGCGGCCATGCTCGCCATGACGACCCTCTCGGCCGACACCCCGATCTGGCTGATCTGCGTCTACCTGTTCGTGTTCGGCGCGGGCCTCGGCCTCATCATGCAGGTCGTCGTGCTCGTGGTGCAGAACGCCGTGCCGGCCACCCAGGTGGGCACCGCGACCAGCACGAACAACTACTTCCGCGAGGTCGGCGCCTCGCTCGGCGTCGCGATCTTCGGCGCGATGTTCACGACCCGGCTCTCCGAGAACCTGACGAAGATCTTCACGGATGCCGGTGCCAGCGCCTCGCAGGCCGGCGACGCGATGTCGACGCTCGACCCGCAGGCGCTCTCCGAGCTGCCCGACCCCGTCCGCGACGCGATCGTGACGGCGTACGCCGACTCCCTCGCGCCCGTGTTCTGGTACCTCATCCCGTTCATCCTCGCGGCGTTCGTGCTGGCCCTGTTCCTCAAGCAGATCCCGCTCTCCGACGAGGCCGGCATGGTCGCGCGCGGCGAGGCGATCGCCGGCGACGAGGCGGATGCCGCGGAGCTGGCGCTGCGCGACGGCGGCACCGTCGTGACGGGGCCGGCCGACGACGGCGACCCGGCCGGTGCCGCGACGGGATCGACGCCGGCGCAGCGCTGACCGGATCGCATCCGATGCGGTGCATGCGGGGTCGCCTACGCTGGACGTGGCGTCCGCATGCACCGCTGGAGCGGCCGGGCCGAGCCCGCCGTCGACGCATGCCGACGGCCTCGAGAGGCTCGCATGACCCCGTATGAACACCGTCCATGGCTCGCGCACTACGCCGAGGGCGTGGCGCACACCATCGAGGAGCCGAGCCAGACGCTCGTCGACATGATCGACGATGCGGTCGGCCGGTTCCGCCGCCGCACCGCGCTCGAGTTCTTCGGCGCGGAGACGAGCTACGCCGAGCTCGGCGAGCAGATCGCCTCCGCCGCCGAGGGACTGCGCCGGCTCGGCGTCGCGGCGGGCGACCGCGTCGCCATCGTGCTGCCGAACTGCCCGCAGCACGTGGTCGCGTTCTACGCGGTGCTGCGCCTCGGCGCGATCGTCGTCGAGCACAACCCGCTCTACACGCCGCCCGAGCTGCGCCACCAGTTCGAGGACCACGGCGCGAAGGTCGCGATCGTCTGGGACAAGGTCGCCGACACGGTCGCGGAGTTCCCGCCGGACATCCGGCCCGACCACCTCGTGTCGGTCGACCTGACGCGTGCGTTCCCGCTCGGCAAGCGCCTCGCCCTCCGCCTGCCGATCCCGAAGGCGCGCCGATCGCGCGCCGCGCTCACGACGACGCCGACGGCCCGCGGCCTGATCGACTGGGAGCGGCTCACCGCTCGGCGCGCGATCTCGAAGCGGCACCCCCGGCCGAGCCTCGACGACACCGCCGTGCTGCAGTACACGAGCGGCACCACCGGGTCGCCGAAGGGCGCCGTGCTCAGCCACCGCAACCTGCGGGCGAACGCGATGCAGGGCCGCGCCTGGGTGCCGGGCCTCGTCGAGGGCGAGGAGGTCTTCTACGGGGTGCTCCCGCTGTTCCACGCGTACGGCATGACGCTCTGCCTGACCTTCGCGATGAGCATCGGGGCGCGGCTCGTGCTCTTCCCGACGTTCGACTCGAAGCTCGTGCTCGACGCCGCGAAGCACTCGCCGCCGACGTTCCTGCCCGCCGTGCCGCCGATCTACGACCGCCTCGTGCGGGATGCCGCGACGCATCCGCGGGCGCTGCGCCACATCCGGTTCGCCATCTCGGGCGCGATGAGCCTGCCGATCACGACCGTCGACCTGTGGGAGAACGCGACGGGCGGGCTGCTCGTCGAGGGCTACGGCATGACCGAGTCGTCGCCGATCACCCTCGGCAACCCGATGGGGCCGACGCGACGCCCCGGTACCGTCGGCGTGCCGTTCCCGAGCACCGAGATCCGGGTCATCGACCCCGACGACCCCGAGGTCGACCTCCCCGCGGGCGAGGCCGGCGAGCTGCTCGTGCGCGGGCCCCAGGTGTTCCAGGGGTACTGGCGGCGCCCCGCCGAGACCGCCGAGGCGCTGCTGCCCGGCGGCTGGCTGCGCACGGGCGACATCGTGCGCGTCTCCGACGAGGGATTCGTGACGATCGTCGACCGGCGCAAGGAGCTCATCATCACGGGCGGATTCAACGTCTCGCCGTCGGAGGTCGAGGTCGCGCTGCTCGCGCACCCCGACGTGCGCGGCGCGGCCGTCGTGGGCCTCCCCGGCCGCTCGGGCGGCGAGGTCGTCGCGGCGGGCGTCGAGCTCCGCGAGGGCGCGGTGTTCGACGAGACGGCGCTGCGCGACTTCTGCCGCGCGAGCCTCACGCCCTACAAGGTGCCGAAGCGCATCGAGCCGTTCGACGAGCTGCCGCGCTCGCTCATCGGCAAGGTGCTGCGCCGCGAGGTGCGCGACGCCCTGCTCGAGCGCGCGGAGTAGTCGGCCGCTGCCCTTCCTGGTTCAGTAGGTGACGGCGTGGCCGTGCGCCGGCTCCTCCGTGCGCCGGCGCCTCCGCGCGCCGGTTCTCGCTCACGGCGGAGGTGCCGCCCGCGGAATCGGTGGTGAAGCAGAGTTGCAGCGCGATCTCCCAAGGAGATACCCCCGCCATCGGCCGTCGACGCACGTGTCGACCGGACGGAGCGGGTGGGCCGGTGCCCGGACGAGGTGGCTCAGAGCAGGCGCCGCGCGTTCGCCCACGCCGTCAGCTCGTGCCGGCTCGAGAGCTGGAGCTTGCGCAGCACCGCCGAGACGTGCGTCTCGACGGTCTTCGTCGAGATGAAGAGCTCAGAGGCGACCTCCTTGTAGGCGTAACCCCGGGCGATCAGCCGCATGACCTCCTGCTCGCGCGCCGAGAGCCGGTCGAGCTCGTCGCTCGCCTGCGCGGTCTCGCCGACCGCGGCGCCGAAGGCGTCGAGCACGAAGCCCGCGAGCTTCGGCGAGAACACCGCGTCGCCACCCGCGACGGCGTGCACGGCCCGGCTGACGTCGGCGCCGGAGGAGCCCTTGGTGATGTAGCCGCGCGCGCCGGCGCGGATCACGCCGACGACGTCCTCGGCCTTGTCGGAGACCGAGAGCGCGAGGAACTTCGTGGCCGGCACGGAGTTCGCCGCGCGCCGGATCACCTCCGCCCCGCCGCTCGTGCCCGCCGGCACCGCGACCCCGGGCAGGTGCACGTCGAGGAGGACGACGTCGGGCGCGGCCTCCACCACCGTCGCGACGGCGGACTCGACGTCATGCGCCTCGCCGACGACCTCGATCGTGTCGTCGAGGTCGGCCTTCAGGCCCGACCGGAAGATCGAATGGTCGTCGACCACGACGACCCTGACGCGCTCAGCCACGCTGCCCCTCCCCGCTGCCGCGCTCGGCCGGGAAGCGCAGGCGCACCTCGGTGCCGACCCCGCCCGCGCCCGGCGCGACCGATCCCGAGCCGCCGGCCCGGCGCATCCGGCCGATGATCGACTCGCGCACCCCGAGCCGGTCGCCCGGCACCTCGGCGAGGCTGAACCCCGGCCCGCGGTCGCGCACGAACACCTCGACCGCCTCACGGCTCGACTCCACGTACACCGACACCTCTCCCCCGGCGTGGCGCGCCGCGTTCAACATCGCCTCGCGCGCCGCCGCGGCGAGCTCGCCGCTCGCCCGCTCGCGGATCTCGCCCACGACCACGACGTCGACGGTCACCGCGTAGTCGATCTCGAGCGCGGCACCGAAGTCGCGGAGGTCGGTGCCGAGGTCGCTGTCGGCGGGACCGTCGCCCGCGAACAGCCAGTCGCGGAGCTCGCGCTCCTGCGCCCGCGCGATGCGGGCGACCTCGCTCGTGGCCCCGGCCCGGTTCTGGATGAGCGCGAGGGTCTGCAGCACCGAGTCGTGCAGGTGCGCGGCGATCTCGCTGCGCTGCTCCTCGCGGATGCGCTTCGTGCGCTCGTCGCTGAGCTCGCGCCACTGTGCGAGCAGTGTCGGCAGGTAGACGAGCGCGATGCCGATGAGTGCGGCGAACGCCGCGACGAACGTCGGCACCGGGTACCAGGACGCGGTCGGCCCGAGCACGAGGGCCAGCGCCGTCACCGCGAGCAGCACCGTCGCGACGACGCGGATCGCGAGTTCGGCGCGCGGCCCGCGTTCGGGATCGGGGCGGTCGACGAGCGTCGCCCAGGCTCCGGCACCCGCGGCGAGCGCGACGCCCGCGGCGACGAGGCCGAGCCAGCCGACGAGGCCCTGGCCGCCCGATTCGACGACGCGCCCCGGCGTCGCCCAGGCCACCAGGAGGCACACGGTCGCGGCGACGACGAGGATCCAGGCGACCGGCGCGCGCCGGGTCGGCTGCTCCTCGCCCTCCTGCCACGGCGTGAGGGCCCACAGCCAGAGGTAGAGCAGCAGTCCGGCGCCGCTCGCGAGGCACGTCACGACGAACGCCGCGCGCACGAGCGCGACGGGCCACCCGAGGTGCTCGGCGAGCCCGGCCGCGGTGCCCGTCGCGAGGCAGGCGCGCGGACGGGTCATCCTCGGCGACGGCGCCGCGGTCGCCGACGCGATCTCGCCAGGCACCGCGCGTTGCTCCATGCCTGCAATCCAAGCAGACGACGCCGCCCCGACCGCGGGCGGGGCCCCACCCTCAGGGTCGAATCAGGGATCCACCCCATGGCGGGCGACCCGGCGGCGCTGCCAGCATCGAAGCATGGAGACGAACCAGACCGCCCCAGGGGCCGGCCCAGCGCCGGAGGATGTGCAGGGGGACTCCGCGTCCGCCGGCCAGCAGGCCGACGGGGCGGTCGGTTCGCCTTCGAACCAGCCGGATGCCACGGGCCCCGGCTTCTACGCCTGGCTCCGCCGGCTCGGGGTGCCGCGACGGGCCGGCTGGCTCGGCGGCGTCTGCGCGGGCGTCGGCGCCCGGCTCGGCATCGACCCGATCATCGTGCGCGGCATCGTCGTCGTGCTCGCGGTGCTCGGGGCGCCGTTCGTGCTCGTCTACGCGATCGCCTGGCTGCTGCTGCCCGACACCGAGGGCGAGATCCACCTCGACCGCCTCACCCGCGGCATCGTCGACCCCGCGGTCGTCGGCATCGCGGTGATGGGCGTCATCGGGTTCATCCCCCTCGTGCAGGGCGGGTGGCTCGGCTGGCGCTGGTGGCCCGACTGGCAGTTCACGGACCCGGTCTTCGGGTTCGACCTCACCTGGCCGCTGCGCGTCGTCTGGGCGCTCGTCGTCATCGGCGCGATCGTCTGGTTCGTCATCTGGCTCGCCCGTCGAACCTCCGCGAACTCCCCGGCCGGCGGTGCCGCGCGAATGGCTTCCGCGCCGAGCGCCGCCGGCACGGGGCCCGTCGCCGCCGACCCCGGTGGCGCGGGCACCACGGCCGACGCGAGCCGCCCGGCCACCGCGGCATCCGCAACCACGGCCGCCGCGTTCGCCGCCGGAACGGCCGCCGGCACCACCGCCGAAGCGGCATCCGCCGCGCCGCCCGCGGCCGCCGAGCCGCCGGTGCCCGCCGAGGGCGCCGATGCAGCCGCGATCGCCGACTGGCGGGCGCAGCACGAGGCATGGCGCGTCTCGCACGCCGAATGGAAGGCCGGCCAGGCAGAGGCCGACCGGGCCGCTCGGGCGCAGGCCGCCGAGGAGAACCGGGCGCGCGCCCTCGAGTTCCAGGCGCAGGCCGCGGCGGCCCGTGCCGCCCGCAAGGCGAGCCGGCCCCGCGCGAGCGCCGCGTTCGTCTTCACGATGCTCGGCATCGCCGTCGTCGTCGGGGCGATCGCGGCGATCTGGGCGTACGGCTCCCCCGAGGCCGCGGCGTTCAGCAGCGCGATCGCGCTCGCCGCCGCGACCCTCGTGCTCTCGCTCGGCATGGTGATCGCCGCCCTCCGACGCCGCCGCAGCGGCATCCTCGCCGCCGTCACGGCGACGACGCTCGTGGCGATGCTCATCAGCACCGCGGTCTCGGCCTTCGCCCCGTACGGCGCGCTCATCGGCCCCAACCAGGCGATCTCGCTCGGCTACCCGCAGCAGCTCCTGCAGCCCGTCGGCGACGCGTACGTCTCGGTCGGCTCCTACGACGCCTACCCGAACGACACCCAGGTGATCACCCTGACCCAGGGCACCGGCGACACCTACATCGCCGTCGAGCCGCGCACCTCGCTCGTGCTCGACGCGAGCGACGCGGGCGCCATCAGCTACACCGTCTGGGACGCCGACGGCACTCCGTCGCAGCGCCAGTTCGGCGACGTCGACGACCGCATCCTGGTGCTCGGCGACGTGGCGGACGACGATCCCGAGGGCGCGACGGCCGACGCGCGGCTCGTCCTCCGGCAGAACAGCGGATCGGTCTTCATCGAGGTCTTCGAATGAACGGAGCGAACATGCCCGGACCCACGCCCGACGAGCGCCGCGACGACACCGCTCGCCTCGACGACACCGCTCGCCTCGAGGACGGCGTCGAGACGCTCGCCTTCGACCGGGTGCTCGCCGACACCCCGCTGGCGCCTCCGGCCGCGCCCGCAGCGGGCGACCGGTCCACCGCGACCGCGACGCCCTCGACCGGCCACGACACCCCGCAGGCCGCCCCGCTCCCCCGACCGACCATCCGCTGGGGCGCGCTCGTCTGGGCGCTGCTCTTCGGCGCGGTCGCCGCGTTCGCGCTCTGGACGCTGACCGACCTGCAGCACCGCGACGAGGTGCTCTTCTGGATCGCCGCCGTGCCGGTGCAGCTCGTGCCGCTCTACCTGCTCGCCGCGGTCGGCGTCGTCGTCGCGCTCTTCGGCATCGTCGGGCTCATCCGACGGGGCGAGCGCCAGCGCCGCGCGTCGTCGTCATCGTCGAGCTGAGCGGGCCCGCCGTCACCAGACGACGGGCACGTCGCGGTCGCCGAGCGGCGTGAGCTCCGCGGGCATCGGCCAGCCGAGCTCGAACCGCATCAGCGGGACGTCGATCGCGCCGAAGTCGTCCTTCTTCACGACGATGCGGTCGGTGCTCACCTCGGTGATGCGCACCCGCAGCTCGCGGCCGTCGTCGAGCCGGAGCACGTACGGATCGGCGAGATACCGCAGCCCGTGCGCCTCGAGCTGCTGCTCGCCCTCCAGCCAGTCGACCGCGTCGCCGAGCTCGCGCCCGAGCAGGTCGACGGGCACGAAGCCCTCGCCCACGGGGCGCAGCCAGCCGACGAGCTCGCCGTCGGGGCGCCGGTGTTCGATGAAGTCGCTGCGGTCCACCCGCCCGACTCTAGCCCGACGTCGGCCCGGCTAGAGCTCGACGCCCACGAGCACCGGCTCGGGCCGCAGCACGATGCCGAACTCCGCCTGCACGCGCTGCTGGACGAAGCGGGCGAGCTGCGCGAGCTCGTCGGCACTCGCCCCGCCCCGGTTCGTGAGCGCGAGCGTGTGCTTCGACGAGATCGCGGCCCGCGACCCCGGCAGCGCGAAGCCTCGCGAGATGCCCGAGTTCTCGATCAGCCACGCCGCCGAGAGCTTCACGAGCGGCCCGGGGGCGGGGGCATCCGGCGGTGTCTCGATGCCGGATGCCTCGAGCTCGGCCTGCAGTGCGAGGAACGCGTCGAGCGGGGTGCCCGAGGCGATCGTCGAGAGCGGGGTCACCTCGTCGGGCTCGTCGGGCTCGACGTACCAGCGGGGCGCGTCGGCCGGCATCGAGCGGGCCGTGCGCTCGGTCACGATCGGGTTGGTGAAGAACGAGCCCGCGCTCACCGAGTCGGGGTCGGCGTCGTCGAGCACCATGCCCTTCGAGGCGCGCAGCGCGAGCACCGTCTCGCGCACGCGCGCGATCGGCACGCGGTCGCCGAGCTGCACGTTCAGGGCACCCGCGAGCTGCGCGTAGGCGATGGGCTGCCCGGGCGCCTCGCCGAGCACGGCGAGCTCGGAGGCGGTGTCGTGCAGTTCGAGCTCGACCGAGACGACGATGCCGCGGAGCCCCTGCTTGAGCACGGAGGTGCGGTAGCCGAGCTCGAGCTCCTCGGCCGTCATGCGGCGCGGCCGCTCGGCCCCCTCGTCGAGGAACTCGACGGCGACGAGCGTCGAGGCCAGCTCCTGGCCGTAGGCGCCGATGTTCTGCACCGGCGCGGCACCGACCGATCCCGGGATGCCCGAGAGCGCCTCGAGGCCCGAGTAGCCGTGCTCGACCGTCCAGGCGACGAGATCGTCCCACCCCTCGCCGGCCTGCACCCGCAGACGGGCGACGTCGTCGCCCTCGCCCGACCGCGGAAGCACCTCGATGCCCTTGGTCGCGACGCGGATGACGGTGCCGTCGAAGCCCTCGTCGCCGACGAGCAGGTTCGAGCCGCCGCCGAGGGCGAGCCACGGGTCGTCCGTCGACCACGCCTCGGCGGCGAGGTCGACGAGGTCGCGCTGGGTGGTCGCGGTGACGAGCCGGGCGATCGGCCCGCCGACCCGCAGGGTCGTGAGCTCCGAGAACGAGGCGCCGGTCATGTCAGCCGAGCGCGACGCGGACCTGCGCCTTGCCGAGCACGGTGTCGTCGCCGAGCTTGACGGTGAGGTCGATGCGGGCGACGGTCGCGGCCTCGTCGAGCTGGCCGACCTTGGCCGACACGGTGACGAGCGCACCCTGCTCGGGGTCGACGACGACGGGGCGGGTGAAGCGCACCTGGTAGTCGGCGACGCGGCCGGGGTCGCCGGCCCAGTCGACGACCGGCTGCACGGCGAACCCCATCGTGAGCATGCCGTGCGCGAGCACGCCCGGCAGCCCCACCGAGGCGGCGACGTCGTCGCGGTAGTGGATCGGGTTGAAGTCGCCGGAGGCGCCGGCGTAGCGCACGAGCGAGTCGCGGGTGAGCGGGAACTCGCGCTCGGCGATCACGTCGCCGACGGCGAGGGACGCGAAGTCGGGGGCGGCCATCAGTCTTCTCCTCGGATCACGAGCGTCGAGATCGCGGTGACGACGTGCTCGCCCGCGGCGTCGGTGATCGCCGTCTCGGCGGTGACCATCGAGTGGGCGCCGAGGGTCTTCACGCTCGCGACGGTGAGCGTCGCGCTGAGCAGGTCGCCCGCGACGATCGGGCGGGTCGAGGTGAAGCGCTGGTCGCCGTGCACCACCCGCGAGAAGTCGATGCCCGCGTCGGGGTCGGCGAGCAGCTGCGCGAGCGAGCGCTCCTGCACCACGACGGCGAAGGTCGGCGGGGCGACGACGTCGGCGTAGCCGGCGGCCGCGGCGGCCTCGGGGTCGAGGTTGATCGGGTTCGTCGCGAACACGGCGCGGGCGAACTCGCGCACCTTCTCACGACCGACGAGGTACGGCTCGGTGGACGGGTAGACCCGCCCCTGCAGCTCGGGGTTCAGTGACACCCGGACAGTCTATGCGGGCCGCATGCCGCGGGGCCGCGGGAGCGACTCGGCCGCCCCGCGGCCCCGCGGACCAAGTCAGCGCTTGCCGCCGCCCAGCAGGCCGCCGAGCAGGTCGCCGAGGCCGCCGCCCGAGCCCGAGCCCGAGCCGCCGGAGCCTCCCGACCCGCCCGAGCCGCCGCCGAGGAGACCCCCGAGGATGCCGCCGAGGTCGATGCCGCCGGCCGAACCGCCGGGGCCGCCCGAACCGGTACCCCCGCCGAGGAGCCCGCCCAGGCGGTCGCCGATGCCGCCGCCGGAGACCTCGCCCTCGGCCGGCGAGCTCTGCTTCTGCTGGAACTGCTTCGCGAGGAAGCTCATCACGATCGGCGCGAGGATCGGCAGGAGCTTCCCGATGAGGTTGCCGGCGCCGCCCTCCTTCTTGTCGAGCGCCTGCACGACCTGGTCGGTGTTGCCGCCGAAGACGTTCTTCACGATCTTCTCGCCGTCGGCCTCGTCGACGTCGGCGAGGTTCACCCCGCCCTCGACGAGCTTCGGGTCGTGGTTCGCGACGGCCTTCTCGAGCGAGGCCGCGCCCGCGGGGTCGGCGGCGTTGGCGCCCATGCCCGCGAGCAGCGCGGGCAGCGCGTCGCCGACCGCCTGCTTCGCGGTGGCCTCGTCGACCCCGAGCTTGGCGGCGATGTCGCCGATCGGAAGGTCGGCGATGATGTCGTCGAGTGCAGGCATTCGGATTCCCCGTTCCGCGCCCGCCGTCGGGACGCCGCGATCTTCACGGTATCGGGAGCGACGCCGCCTCCGGAAGAGGCGCCGGCGGGTGCGACGGGGCTCAGTCGTCGCGAAGTCGTGCGAGCCGCAGGCGCAGCGCGTCGAGCAGGAGTTCGAGGCCGAGCTCGAAGACCCGCTCCGAACGCGCATCGCCGCGCTCGGCCGAGGCGATGAGCCGGCCGAGGCTCCGCGTGGGCGCGCCGGGCTGCCAGATGTCGTCGGGCGAGGCGACGTCGAGCCCGAAGCCGAGGGCGAACGCATCGAGCACGGCGACCACCGAGAGCACCTCGTCGTCGGGGAACCCGCCGTCGACGAGGGCCGTGGCCAGTGCGTCGTAGCTCGCGATGACCGTGTCGTCGGTGATCGTCTTGCCGACGAGCAGCGGCACGATCGCGGGGTGCTCCGCGTAGAGCCGGCGCAGGCCCTGCAGGGTGGCGACGACCACCTGCTCCCACGTGCCGGTGGGCAGCTCGGGCAGGTAGCGATGGGCGAGCCGCCCCCGCATGAGCTCGATGATGCCGTCGCGCCCGTCGACGTGGTTGTAGAGCGAGGAGGGCGTGACGCCGAGGCTGCGCGCGAGCGCGTTCACCCCGAAGCCGGCGCCGGAGTCGGCGAGCTCGATGGCGGCGTCGGCGATGCGATCGGTCGACAGCAGCGGCACCTTCGGCCTCGCCATGCGCACTCCTCGGGTCGGTGGTCGTCTCGGGCGATCACTCGCGCAATCAGGTCAGCCTACGCGGATGCCGCGGGCCGGGGTTCCGTCATCCGGCCTCGCGATGCATAATAAACGAACACCATTCGTTTAGCGCGGTCCCCCGCCGCGTGTCGACCCCCCAGGCACGCCGATGTGCCCCGACCCCCGACGGAGCCCCCGATGTCGCACTCCGACCTCAGCGCACGCGTCCCGCTGCGCCTGCCCACCGCGACCGCCACCTTCGCGATCGCCATCGCCGGTTACCTCGGCGTGAACCTCTCGCCGTACATGATCACCGCCCTGCAGACGGCGCTCGATACCGACCTGCTCACCGCGAGCTGGATCGTGACCGGCGCCCTCCTGGCCACCGCCGTCGTCGGGCTCGCCCTCGCACCGCTCTGCGCCGGCCCGCGCCGGCTGCTCGTCGCCCGCGCCGGGCTCGCCCTCGGCGTCATCGGCTTCGGTGCGGCGGCCTTCGTGCCGGCGCCCGGCGTCGTGGTCGGCGGCCTCCTCCTCGGCGGGGCCGGCGCCGGCGGCGCGGTCGCCGCCGCGGGCGCCGCGATCGCCGCGTTCCGCAATCCCGACCGGGTCGCGGGCGTCAACGGCCTCGCGAACCGCGGCGTCATCACGATCGTGCTCTTCGTCCTCCCGCTCATCGGGCTCGCCCCGATCGACGTGTTCGGCGCACTCGCGCTCTTCAGCCTGATCGGCATCGCCGTGAGCGGCTGGCTGCCGGCCGCGCCCGTGCACGCACCGCAGACCGGCGCCGCGGTCGCCGAGGCGGTCCCGGTCGAGATCCCGCCGACCGGCGCCGTGCGCGCACTGCCCGAGCGCAGCCCCGCCACGACCCGCCTCGTGACGATCGCCGGCTTCGCCCTGCTCGTCACCTTCGCGCTCTGGGCCGCGAGCGAGGACTCGCTCTGGGCGATGGCCGGCTTCATGGGCGCCGAGCAGGCCGGGCTCACCCCCGAGGGCCTCGGCCTGGCGCTCAGCGGCGCGACCGCCGGCGGGCTCATCGGCTCGGTGCTGCTCATGGTCGTCGGCGACCGGTTCGGACGCGCGCTGCCGCTCGGCATCCTGCTCGCGCTCGGTGGCATCCTGAAGATCGTGGAGGGCTTCACGAGCGACGAGAGCTCGTTCATCGTCGTCTTCATCGCGTGGAACACCGTCTACGCCATCGCCTTCATGTACTTCGTCTCGACCTCCGCCGCGCTCGACGCCGACGGCCGCTGGTCGGGACCGCTGCTCGCCGTCTACCTCGTCGGCTCGAGCCTCACCCCGGTCATCGGGGCGGCGCTGGTCGAGGTGCTCGGCTACCAGGGCTTCGCCGTGGCGCTCGGCATCGCGAGCTTCGTGCTCGCCGTGCCGGCCGTCGCGGTCGCCCGTCTCTCCACCCGCCTGCAGCGCGAGGAGGCCGAGCCGTCGGCCGGCACCCGCGCCGAGGCATCCACCGCAACCCAGGAGGTCACCGCGTGAGTCGCACGCTCATCACCAACGCCCGCATCTTCACCGCGAACCGGCCCGGCGACGGCGCCGAATGGGCGGAGGCGCTCGTCGTCGACGGCGAGGCGCTCGCCTACGTCGGGGATGCCGCGGGCGCCGCTGCGGCCGCCGGCGACGACGCCGAGGTGGTCGACCTCGGCGGGCGGCTCGTGATGCCCGGCTTCCTCGACGTGCACACGCACCTGCACATGCTCGGCGACGCGCTCGGCCGGGTGCAGCTGCGCGACGCCGGCGACCTCGGCGGGATCCAGGCGCGCCTGCGTGCGGGCCGCGCCGCCGACCCCGAGGCGCCGCGGCTCCTCGGCGTCTCGTGGCTGTTCGACGCGGTGCCCGGCGGTGCCCCCACCCGGCAGATGATCGACGAGGCGGTCGCCGACGTGCCCGTCTACCTCGACGCGAACGACCTGCACTCGACCTGGGTCAACACTGCGGCCCTCGCCGAGCTCGGCATCACCCGCGACACTCCCGACCCGATCGGCGGGCGCATCGGGCGCGACGCCGACGGCGAGCCCGACGGCATGCTCTACGAGACGGCGACGCAGTTCTTCGTGTGGCGGTTCCTCGCCGGGCAGGCGACCGACGCCGACCGCGACGCCGCGGTCGAGCGCGCCCTCGACGCCTACGTCGCGGCCGGCGTCACCGGGGCCGCCGACATGGCGTTCGGCGAGCTCGAGCTCGACTCGATCGAACGCGTCGCCGCGCGCCGCGGCGGCGAGCTGCCGTTCCACCTCGTTGCGTACTGGCTCATCGACAACACGGGCGACGACGCGCAGAACCTCGCCCAGGTCGCGCGCGCCGCCGAGCTCGCGCAGCGGCCGGATGCCTCGGGGGTGCAGGTCGTCGGCATCAAGCTCATCACCGACGGGGTCATCGACGCGTGCACCGCCGCGATGAAGGAGCCGTACGCCGACGGCTCGAACGAGGAGCCCATCTGGCCGTACGAGCGGATGGCGCCCGTCGTCGCCGCGGCCGACGCCGCCGGGCTCCAGATCGCCCTGCACGCGATCGGCGACCTCGCGAGCGAGTCGGCGCTCGACGCGCTCGAGCATGCGGCCGGGGTGAACGGCGACCGGCCGCGCCGCCACCGCATCGAGCACCTCGAGTACGCCGCGCCCGGCACCGCCGAGCGCATGGCGCGCCTCGGGGTCACCGCCTCGATGCAGCCCGTGCACTGCGACCCCGCGGTCATGGACAACTGGATCGCGCAGCTCGGCGACGCGCGCGCCGACCGCGGCTTCGCCTGGAGCGAGTACCGCGACGCCGGGGCGCTGCTCGCGTTCTCGACCGACGCGCCGACCGCGCCGCACGAGGCGCTCGCGAACCTCTACATCGCCGCGACCCGCCGCTCGGCGCTCGACCCCTCGCTCGACGCGCTGACGCCGCAGTACGCCCTGCCGCTCGGCGAGGCCGTCGGCCACGCGACCCGCGACGCCGCCGCCTCGATCCGCGAGGAGCACGTGCGCGGGCGCCTCGCCGCGGGGCTCGCGGCCGACTTCGCCGTGCTCGACGCCGACCCGTTCGCAGCGGGCGACGCGGCGCTGCTCGAGGCCCGGGTCATCCGGACCGTCGTCGGCGGACGCACCGCCTACGAGGCGTAGGGGGTCTCGAGGCGCGCCCCTCCTGCGTCGGGCGCTCCTCGACCGCCGGACCACCCCCGGTCGCCGACCGCCGACTGAGCATGCGTCGAGCAGGTCATCCTTCCGGGGCTGTGCCGGTTCCGCCTCATCGATGAGGCGGAACCGGCACAGCTCATCGCGAAGCCCGCGCGCATCGGAGACGCAGGTCGGAGAGCGCCGGGCGGAGAGCGCCGGGCGGAGAGCGCCGGCGGAGAGCGCACACCGAGCCCGGCGGGCACCCGTCGCCGCTCCACCCTTCAGGCCGGTCTTCGGCACCGGAATCGCGAACGAGGCCGCCCCCTGGTGTCGCAGGGGGCGGCCTCGTCAACCGCACAGAGGGGACGCGGGCGTCACTCCTCCGCCACCGCGCGCGAGAGCGTCTCGCCGCGGAAGTAGGCCGGGCGCCTCCAGCGCTGCCAGAACATGATGACGACGCCCGTGAGCAGGATCACCATGCCGAGCACGAACACGAGGCCGACGCCGCCGATCTCCGAGCCCGAGCCGTAGTCGGGGTCCATGCTGTCGATGAGCGTCGTGAAGAACAGCACCGAGAGGATGAGCCCGCCGACGAACGGCGCGAACAGGCGGAAGAAGAAGTCGCGGCCCGAGCGGAACCACGTCTTGCGGAAGTACCAGACGCACGCGAACGCCGTGATGCCGTAGTAGAAGCAGATCATCATGCCGAGGGTCGTGATCGTGTCCCACAGGACGTCCTCGCTGACGAAGCGCATGACCGTGTAGAAGACGGCCGCCACGATCGCCGCGACGACGGTCGCGTAGCCCGGCGTGAAGAAGCGCGGGCTCACGCGCGCGAACTTCTCGGGCAGGGCGCCGTAGTGGCCCATGGCGAGGAGCGTGCGCGCGGGCGACACGAAGGTCGACTGCAGCGACGCCGCCGAGCTCGAGAGCACCGCGAGCGACATGAGGATGGCGAGGGGGCCCAGGATCGGGCCGGCGAGGAAGAAGAACGCGTTCTCCTGGATCTCCTCGTTGCCGAGGCCGACGCCCTCGGTGCCGACGCCCGCGAAGGCGAGCGAGCCCATCGCGACGAACAGGTAGATCGCGACGACGATCGTGACGGTGAGGGTCGCCGCACGACCGGGCGTGGTGCGCGAGCCCTTCGTCTCCTCGTTCATGGTGAGCGTGACGTCCCAGCCCCAGAACACGAAGAGCGACACCGAGAGGCCCGCGACGACGGCCGAGAACGAGCCGATCTCGAAGGGGTTGAACCAGCTGAGCTCGACGGGCGTCGCGTCGAACGCGGTGCCGTTCGCGACGTGCCAGAACGCGGCGACGCCGAAGCCGATCATGACGAGCAGCTGGAACCCGACGAGCCAGTACTGCACCTTCTGCGTCGTCTGCATGTCGCGGTACGAGATGAGGGTCGCGCCGAGGATGAACACGAGGCACGTCGCGACGTTCACGAACGGGTTGCCGACGAGGTCGGCGACGGCCGCGGCGTCGCCGCCGAAGAAGCCGACGACCTGCGAGACCGCGAGGTAGAAGAACTCCACCGCGATGCCCGCGAGGTTCGAGAGCACCACCACCGTCGCTGCGATGAGGCCCCAGCCGCCCATCCAGCCGAGCCAGGGGCCGAAGGCCCGCGTCGCCCAGGTGAACGACGTGCCCGAGTCGGGCATCGCGCTGTTGAGCTCGCGGTAGCCGAACGCGACGAGCAGCATCGGGATGAACCCGAGCAGGAAGATCGCGGGCAGCTGCGTGCCCACCTCGGCGACCGTCGGGCCGAGCGCGCCGGTCAGCGTGTAGGCCGGGGCGATGCACGAGATGCCGATGACGATCGCGCCGATCAGGCCGACCGATCCGGCCGAGAGGCCCTTCTTCGAGAGTCCCGCCTCGGTGCCGTCGACCGTCGCGCTCGCGGTGGTGAGCGGCGCGTGCGGCTCGGTGTGGTGTTCGTGTGGGTGCGTCATTGCGATGTCTTTCAGTCGGTTGGGCGCGGCACGACGATCATCGGCACCGGCAGCTCGCGGAGCATCTTCGAGCCGGTGGACCCGAGGAACAGCCGGC
This sequence comes from Agromyces sp. NPDC058064, assembly GCF_042885275.1. Lineage (NCBI taxonomy): Bacteria > Bacillati > Actinomycetota > Actinomycetes > Micrococcales > Microbacteriaceae > Agromyces > Agromyces sp. NPDC058064. Next base: position 831,789 of record NZ_JBHVSE010000001.1, read on the forward strand.
TCGGCGTGGCGAGCCGGCTCGAGCCGACGAGCACGATCTCGCCGGCGTGCCAGTCGAGTCCGCGCACGGACTCCTCGATCGAGGAGCCGGTCGCCGTGGAGACGGTCGCCTCGACGCCCGCGGGCAGCGCCCGCTGCGCCTCGACGAGCACCTCATGCGCGTGGGCCGTCGACGTGAGGTCGGCGAGCTCCTCGTCCATGCCGGAGGGCAGGTCGATGGGCACGAGCGAGAGCAGGCGCAGCGGCGCGTGCGTCGCACGGCCCAGGCGAACGGATGCCTCGAGCACGGCGCTCGCCCCGGCGCGCAGGCCGATCGCCGCGGTGATGCGGGTGACGCCGAGCGACGTCGGCACCTCGCGCGAGCCCGCGGGGGCCAGCGCGACCGGCACGTCGGAGGCGTGCAGCAGCGCGCTCGCGACCGAGCCGATGCGCGAGCGACCGAGCGCGGCGCCGCGCGCCGAGCCGACCACGATGAGCGAGGCGCCGAACTCGTGCGCCGCGTCGACGAGGCCCTCGGCGAACGACTCCGCGTAGCGGATGTGCAGCGACTGGTCGATCTCGTCGCCGATCTTCGCGCTCGCCTCGGCGAGCCAGCGCTGCGAGCGCTCCTTGACGTGCCGCTCGTACCCGGGGTCGCGGGGCACGACGCCGCCGCGGGCCTCGATCGGCAGGATCATGACGACCTCGAGGAACGCCTCGGTCGCCGCGGCCAGGCGGGCGCCGAACGCGAGCGCGTCGGCACCCGAGTCGTCGGCCGTGTAGCCGACGACGATGCGGATGGCTTCGGACATCGTGCCGCTCCGCTCAGCCCGCGAGGATCTGCTCGGCGACGAGGCGGCCCATGCGGATCGCGCCGTCGACGTGCTGGTAGCCCTTGCCCGCCATGTCCGAGCAGGCGAAGTGGATCGGGCCGACGTGCTCGCGCAGGTCGGCGCCGTAGCGGGCGAGGCCGCCCATGTCGAAGCTCGCCGCGTACGCGCCGCGGGTCCACTCCTCGCTGCCCCAGTCGCTCTCGTAGTACACGACGGGGTTCAGCGCCTCGGGGCCGTAGTAGTGCGAGAGCGACTCGAGGATCTTCGCCTTGCGCTCCTCGGCGGAGAGGGTGAAGACGCCGTCGGCCTCCTCGTCGGAGACGAAGCCGACGAGCGTGCCGCGGCTGTCGCCGTGGTTCGTGTTGTCGTAGGCCTCGTGGCAGAGCTCGTACGGGCTGAACGCGGTGCCCGACAGGCCCTGCTCGCGCCAGAAGGGCGTCTCGTAGACGGCGTGCACCTTGATGACGAAGCCCATCGAGAGGTGCTGGTGCAGCTGGTGCTGGCGGCGGGGCAGCGGCGGCTCGTAGGAGATGCGGCTGTAGAGGATCGGCGGCACGGCGAGCACGACGCGCTTCGCGTGCACCTCGATCGAGTCGGTGACGGCGACGACGCCCTCGGCGAGGTCATCGGGGTTCCAGCGGAGCTTGCGGACCGGCTGGTTCAGGCGCACGGCGTCGCCGAGCTTCGCGGCGAGGCCGAGGGGCACCTGCTGGAGGCCGCCCACGACGCGCTTGTCGAGGATGAAGTCGGCGTCGACGAGGTTCGAGAACGAGCCGGCCGAGGCGGCCATGAGCAGGGCCTGCAGCGCGCTGAACGCGTGCGCGGGCTTCGTGAGCATCGCGCCGGCGATGAACATGCCGATGTTGAGCTTCGCCTCCTCGTCGTCGGTCTGCGTGCCGAGCCACTCGGCGAACGAGACCTCGTCGAGCTCCTTCGCGCGCGGGTGCGCCCACGGAGCGTCGGGGTCGATCTCGGCGACGAGCGCGTCGAGCTTCTCGATGAGGCCGACGATCTCGCCCTCGGTCTTCGCCGGCACCGGGAAGATGTCGCCCTCGAAGCGCCGCCGCTCGCCGTCCTCGGCGATGTAGATGTTCTCGCCGTCGCGGTAGCGCTCGTAGGTCTCGAGGCCGAGCTCGGCGAGCGTCTCGATCAGGGCGTCCTGGTCGGGCGAGACCCACTGGCCGCCGATCTCGAGCATGGCGCCGTCGACGTCGCCCGTCCAGAGGCGACCCCCGACGCGGTCGCGGGCCTCGAGCACGACGACCGATTCGCCGGCGTCCCTCAGCTTGTTGGCGGCGGTGAGGCCTGCGGCCCCCGCGCCGACGATGACGACGTCGGTCTCGATGCGTTCCATGGTTCTTCGTTTCGCTTTCTGCGGTTCGTTTGGGCTCGCGCCCGAAAAGAAGCGAGCGGATGCCACGGGCTCAGCCGGTGGCATCCGCTCGCATCGTTCAGCTCACCGGAATGAGCGTGTACTTGGTGTCGAGGTACTCGTGGATGCCCTCTGCGCCGCCCTCGCGGCCGATGCCCGACTGCTTGATGCCGCCGAAGGGGGCCGCCGCGTTCGAGACGAGGCCGGTGTTGAGGCCCATCATGCCCGTGGCGAGCTTCTCGATCATGCGCTGGCCGCGCGCCAGGTCCTGCGTGAAGACGTAGGAGACGAGGCCGTACTCGGTGTCGTTGGCGAGGCGCACGGCTTCGTCTTCGGTCGAGAAGGTCGTGATGCCGAGCACCGGGCCGAAGATCTCCTCCTTCAGGAGGCGGGCGTCGGCCGAGACGTCGCCGAGCACGGTGGGCGCGTAGAACGTGCCGGCGCCGTCGATGACGGTGCCGCCGGTGAGGATCTTCGCGCCCTTGCCGACCGCGTCCTGCACGAGTTCGTCGGTCGTGGCGACCGCCTTGTCGTCGATGAGCGGGCCGATGTTGACGCCGTCCTCGGTGCCGCGGCCGACCGAGAAGCCGGCGACGCGCTCGGCGACCCGCTTCGAGAACTCTGCGGCGACCGACTCGTGCACGATGAAGCGGTTCGCGGCGGTGCACGCCTGGCCGATGTTGCGGAACTTCGCGAGCATCGCGCCGTCGACCGCCTTGTCGAGGTCGGCGTCGCCGAAGACGACGAACGGCGCGTTGCCGCCGAGCTCCATGCTCGTGCGCAGGATGCCGGTGGCGGCCTGCTTCATGAGGGCGCGGCCGACGCCGGTCGAGCCCGTGAAGCTGAGCTTGCGGAGGCGCGGGTCCTCGATGATCGGGCCGGAGACGGCCGAGGAGGTCGAGGTCGCGATGACGTTCACGACGCCCTTGGGCAGGCCCACCTCTTCGAGCAGCTGCACGAACGCGATTGTCGTGAGCGGGGTGAGTGCCGGGGGCTTGATGACGACGGTGCAGCCGGCCGCGAGCGCGGGCGCGATCTTGCGGGTCGCCATCGCGAGCGGGAAGTTCCACGGGGTGATGAAGAACGAGGGGCCGACGGGGCGCTGCGAGACGACCATGTGGCCGGTGCCCTCGGGGTTGAGGCCGTAGCGGCCCGAGATGCGCACGGCCTCCTCGCTGAACCAGCGGAGGAACTCGCCGCCGTAGGCGACCTCGCCGCGGGCCTCGGCGAGCGGCTTGCCCATCTCGAGGGTCATGAGGAGCGCGAACTCCTCCTTGCGCTCCTGCAGCAGGTCGAAGGCGCGGCGCAGCAGCTCGCCGCGGACGCGGGGCGCGGTGGCGGCCCACTCGTCCTGCGCGGCGACGGCGGCGTCGAGCGCCTTGAGGCCGTCGGCGACGGAGGCGTCGGCGATCTCCTTGATCGTGTCGCCGGTGGCGGGGTCGATGACGGCGAGGGTCTTGCCGCCCTCGGCCGGCACCCACTCGCCGGCGATGAAGAGGCCGGCCTCGACCTTGTCGAGCACCGTGGCTTCAAGCGTTGCGTTCGTCATGTGTGACTTCCCGTTCGATGGTTCGTGCAGTTCGTGCGGTTGCGGTTGCGGTGTGCGTTTCCGATGATCCGGATGTCTCCGAGTCGCCCGTCGCCGTACGACGACGGGCGACTCGGGGAGGAAGTTGACGGATCAGGGGTACAGGCCGCGCAGCTTGTGCGCTTCGGCGACCCGCTCGACCGCGAGCGCGGTGGCGGCGGTGCGGAGCGACAGGCCCCGCGAGGTCGCGTAGCCGAGCACGTGCTGCCACGCGCTGAGCATCCGCTCCTCCAGTCTGGCCTCGACCTCGTCGACGCGCCACCAGTAGGCCTGGTTCGCCTGCACCCATTCGAAGTACGAGACGATCACGCCGCCCGCGTTCGCGAGGATGTCGGGGACGACGAGGACGCCGCGCTCGCGCATGATGCGGTCGGCCGCGGGGGTCGTCGGGCCGTTCGCGCCCTCGACGACGACCTTGGCCTGCACCCGCGCGGCGTTGGCCTCGTGCAGCACGCCCTCGACGGCGGCCGGCACGAGCAGGTCGACGTCGAGCTCGAGCAGGGCCGCGCCGTCGAGCGCCTCGGCGCCGGCGAAGCCGACGACGGCGCCGGTCTCGCGCACGTGCGCGCTGAGCGCCTCGATGTCGAGGCCGGCGGCGTTGAAGACGGCGCCGTACTGGTCGCTCACGGCCTGCACGGTGACGCCCGCCTCGGTGAGGAACCGCGCGGCATCCGCGCCGACCTTGCCGAAGCCCTGCACGGCCGCGTTCGCCTGCGCGGGCGTGATGCCCGCGTGGCGGAGCGCGGCGAGCGCGATGTGCGTGACCCCACGCGACGTCGCGCTCGCGCGCCCCTGGGAACCGCCGAGCGCGATGGGCTTTCCGGTCACGATGCCGGGCACGGTGAAGCCGGAGTTCACGGAGTAGGTGTCCATGATCCAGGCCATCGTCTGCTCGTCGGTGCCGATGTCGGGCGCGGGGATGTCGCGCTCCGGGCCGATGATCGGCAGGATCTCGCTCGTGTAGCGACGGGTCACGCGCTCGAGCTCGGCCTTGGAGTGCTCGCGGGGGTCGATCGCGATTCCGCCCTTGGCGCCGCCGTACGGCACGTCGAGCAGGGCGCACTTCCAGGTCATCCACATGGCGAGCGCGCGCACCTCGTCGATGTCGACGTTCGGCGCGTAGCGCAGGCCGCCCTTGGCGGGGCCGCGGCTGAAGTTGTGCTGCACGCGGTAGCCGGTGAACAGCACGGTCTCGCCCGAGTCGCGGCGCAGTGGCACCGCGACCGTGAGCTCGCGGCGCGGGGTCGCGAGCATCTGGTGGGTGCCCTCGGAGAAGCCGAGCAGGCCGATGGCCTCGGCCAGCTGCGAGCGAGCGTCCGCCAGCGGGGTCGACACGGGGGTCGTGTGCGCGGCGACGACGTTGTCGATCACGGTGCTCATGCCTGCTTGAGACCCTCCGCGATCACGCCGAGGCCCTCGATGAGGAGCTCGTCGGAGATCGTCAGCGGCGGGAGGAAGCGGATCACGTTGCCGTAGGTGCCGCACGTGAGCAGGATGACGCCCTGCTCGTGCGCGTACTTCGCGACCTTGTTCGTGAGCGCGGCGTCGGGCGCGCCGGTGGCGGGGTCGACGAGCTCGATCGCGACCATGGCGCCGCGACCGCGGACGTCGCCGATGCGCGGGTCGGCGGTGCGGAGCGCGTTGAGGCGGCCGATGAGCACCGAGCCGATCTCCTTGGCGCGCTCGACGAGGCCGTCCTGCTCGTAGGTCTCGATCGTCGCGAGCGCGGCGGCGCAGGCGAGGGGCGAGCCCGCGTAGGTGCCGCCGAGGCCGCCGGCCATGGCGGAGTCCATGATCTCGGCGCGGCCGGTGACGGCCGAGAGCGGCAGGCCGCCGGCGATGCCCTTGGCGGTGACGATCACGTCGGGCACGATGCCCTCGTGCTCGCTCGCGAACCAGGCGCCCGTGCGGGCGAAGCCGGTCTGCACCTCGTCGGCGATGAAGACGACGCCGTTCGCGTTCGCCCACTCGACGAGCGCGGCGAGGAAGCCGTTCGCCGGGACGATGAAGCCGCCCTCGCCCTGGATGGGCTCGATGATGATCGAGGCGAGGTTCTCGACGCCGACCTGCTTCTCGATCTGGAGGATCGCGCGCGCCGCGGCCTCGCGGCCGTCGAGGCCGCCGTCGCGGAACGGGTAGCTGAGGGGCGCGCGGTACACCTCGGGGGCGAACGGGCCGAAGCCGCTCTTGTACGGGATGTTCTTCGCCGTGAGCCCCATGGTGAGGTTCGTGCGGCCGTGGTAGGCGTGGTCGAACGCGACGACGGCCTGCTTCTTCGTGTAGTGGCGCGCGATCTTGATCGCGTTCTCGACGGCCTCGGCGCCCGAGTTGAACAGGGCCGAGCGCTTCTCGTGGTCGCCCGGGGTGAGCTCGTTGAGCTTCTCGGCGACGGCGACGTAGCCCTCGTACGGCGAGACGGTGAAGCAGGTGTGGGTGAAGGCGTTCAGCTGCGCCGCGACGGCGTCGACGACGCGCGGGGCCGAGTTGCCGACGCCGGTGACGGCGATGCCCGAGCCGAGGTCGATGAGCGAGTTGCCGTCGGCGTCGACGACCACGCCGCCGCCAGCGGCGACGACCGAGATGGGCAGGGTGTGGCCCACGCCGGCCGCGACGGCCTGCGCCTTGCGGGCGATGAGCTCCTGCGAGCGGGGGCCGGGGATGGCCGTGACGAGACGGCGCTCCTGGGCGAGTGCGGGGCCGCCGGGGATGGTGGTGGCCGGGGTGTCGACGAGGGTCATGGCTGCTCCGATGCAATGTGACGACGGTGGCTGATCCGTCGATGGTAGGTCGGGCAGCACGGATGCCCCGGCGCCCGCGTGTACACGAAGCATCCACTTCTTGGACATCGCGTACAACACAACGGCTTCTGCAGGAGAATTGACGCGAGACGCCCTCACAGGCGACCATGGCGCCCAATCTCCTGCAGAAGCCGGGGACGGGGTGGCGGGGTGGGTGGGTCAGCGGCCGGCGAACTCCTTCTGCTCGATCTCCTGCGCCGCGACGGCGCGCGTCGCGGGCGCCGGCGGGTCGTTCGGCACGGCGGCGGGCCGGGCGCCCAGCCCGGGGATCGCCGAGCGCCGCCGCGCGCGGCCGATCGCACGCAGCGACACCGCCCACTGCAGGCCGTAGCCGATCAGGAACACGAGCAGCGTGAAGATGAGCGCCATCGCCGCACCCTGATCGGGCTGGTAGAGCTGCGCCGAGCGCGGGCTGATCATGGCGTACATGTAGACCGACAGCGGCCGCGACTCGGGCGTCGCGAGGAACGCCGGCAGCGTGAACTCGTTCGTGCCGAGGATGAACATCTGGATCCACACGGCGAAGACCGTGGGCATCAGCAGCGGCACCACCACGCGGCGGAAGCCCTCGAGCGGGCTCGCGCCGCTCACGACGGCCGCCTCCTCGAGCTCCTTGCGGATCTGCAGGGTCGCGCTGTAGCCCGAGCGGTACGCGATGGACACCCGGTAGGAGTAGGCGATCACGAGCGCCGCGATGGTGCCCGCGAGCGGGATGACGGGGTTGATCACGAGGAAGGTGAGGAACATCGCGAAGCCCGCGATGACCGCAGGGATCGCGACCGAGGACGAGGCGAAGAGGTCCATGGCCCTCGACCCCGGCGTGCGCCGGCCGCGCGCGATGCCGTAGGCGAGCACGGTCGCCGCGACGCACGCGATCGTGGCGCTGGCGCCGGCGATGAGGAGCGTGCGCCCGAGCGAGGCCCAGAACTCGCCGTCGGCGAGCACCTCGCCGAAGGCGGTGAAGTGCGTCTGCGTGGCGAGCGCGTCGAACGAGAACGCGATCGGGTACGGGGTGATCGCCGACCAGAGCAGCGCGAACATCGGGAGGATCGCGGTGAGCAGCACGAAGACGAGGATCGCGAGGAGCACGGGCGCCTTCCAGCCGCCGAGCTTCATGATCGTCGGCCGGAAGCCCTTGCCCGAGATCGAGGCGCGGCGTTCTGCGCTGCGCGTCGCCCGGAGGTAGATGACGAAGGCGATCGTCGTGATCACGAGGAACACGCAGCCCCACGCCGCGGCGAGCCCGTACTGCGGCAGCTCGCCGGCGCCCGCGCTGATGAGGTTCCAGAGCTTGAGGGCGAAGATGTTCTTGCCCGCCTCCTGGCCGAACAGCAGCGGGATCTCGAGGCTGCCGAGGCCGAGGATGCCGGTGAGCACCGCCACGCCGAGGAGGCCCGGCCACAGCATCGGCAGGGTGACGCGGCGCAGGGTCTGGCCCCACGAGGCGCCCGAGACCCGCGCCGACTCCTCGAGCGAGCCGTCCATCGAGGTGAGGATCGGCACGATCATGAGGAACGGGAACGTCACGTTCGTGAGCGACTGCACGACCGTCATCGTCGCGAACGAGTAGGGGTCGATGACGAGGTCGCCGGGCAGCAGCCGCAGCAGCTGGTTCAGCACGCCCGACTCGGGCGAGAGCATGAGCTGGTACGCCTGCGCCTTGACGATCGGCGGGATGATGAACGGCACCACGACGAGCACCGAGATCACCCGCTTGAACGGGATGTCGGTGCGCACCGTGACCCACGCGAGGCCGAAGGCGAGCAGCAGCGAGATGATCGTCGAGCCGCCGACGAAGACGGCGGTCGAGCCGAGCACCGACCAGAAGTCCTCGCGCAGCTCCCAGAGAGTGACGAAGTTGTCGACCGACCACTTCGCGCTCGACACGCCGAACGGCAGGAACGGACCACGGAACGCCGTGATGACCTGCACGGCCAGCGGGATCGCGAGGAGGAGGGTGATCACCGCTCCGGCGACGATCGTCGCGATCTTCATTCCGGTCGGGCGGGTGCGCCCGGTGTCCGTGGTCCGTCCTGCCGTCGACATGTCTTATCCGTTCAGTGCCGCGTCGGCGGCGTTGATCATCGCGATCCAGTCGTCGCGGTTCTCGGGCGACTCGATGTTCGTCGTGCCCTCGAGGCCCTCGAGCAGCGCGTCCGCGTTGGTCTTCATGAGGCCGGTCGCCTCCTCGAAGACCGAGGACGGCAGGCCCGCGTACGGCACCTGCGTGGTAGAGAACTGCTCGTCGGTCATGCGCAGGTTCAGCCACTCGGGGTTGAAGGCGTTCCAGAGCACCCAGAGCATGCCGCCGGCCTGGTTCTTCGCGTCGACGTTCACGCCCGAGAACTGGGCGAAGACGGGACCGTTCTCGTACGGCTGCACGGTGAGGGCCGGGTTCGGGTTGAACAGGGTCTGGCCGAGCGCGATCGGCACGTCGCCGTTCGAGAGCGGCGAGTCCTGGTCCTCGAGCACCTGGAGGGTGCCCGACGACTTCAGCTCGCCGATGAGGTCGACCATGGCCTCCTCGCCGTCGGCCATGCCGACGCCCGAGAACACGTTCGCGTTGTAGCTCGCGACCGACACCTTGCCCGTGTACTGCGGGTCGAGCAGCCCCTCGAGCGTGGCCGGGGCCTCGATCTTCTCGGTGTTGACCTGCATGAGCGAGCCGTTGATGCTGTCGGGCAGCATGCCGGTCGAGCCGAGGGTGAGGAACTCCTCGGGCACGCCGAACTTCGCCCAGTCGACGTCGGCCCAGTAGCCCTCGTCGGTCATCGCCGCCGAGGAGACGATCGAGCCCGAGATCACGTCGGTGTTGCGGGCGCCGGTGGCCTTCGCCGAGATGATCGCCGACGACAGGTTGTAGGTGAGGCCCTGCGTCTCGATCTTCAGGTCGGGGTAGCTCTTGTTGAACTCGGCGATGACCTCGGGCGAGAGCTCGTACCAGTCCCAGATCACGAGGCGGCCGCCGTCGGTCTCCTTGGCCTGCTCGTAGAGGGCGTCCATCTGCTCGTCGATCGCGGGCCAGATGTCCTCGTAGAAGTTCTCGCATCGGGTGACGGGGCCGACCTCGACGGCGTCGCAGGCGCCGGCCTGCGCGGCGTCGCCCGAGGGTTCGATGGGCTCCGATGCGCCGGAGGGCGTGCTGCACGAGCTGAGCAGCAGCATGCCGCTCGCCGCGAGGGCGATGAGGCCGCTGCGGGCTGTGGATGACTTCATGATCCGGGTGTCCTCTCTGACGTGGATCTCGGGTGGGTGGAGCGGGGTGGGACGGTGCGGTGGAACGGGTGGGGCGGGCCTCTCGGCGACGGTGGAGCGCTAGTGGGCGAGCACGCGGCAGGCGTGCGGGGCGAGTTCGATGAAGATCTCGCTGCCGTTGGCGGGCGAGTCGAGGGGGGCTCCGCGGGCGACGATCGTGCCGACGACGGTCTCGCCGGCGAGCACCTCGACCTCGACCTCGACGATCTCGCCGAGGAACTCGACGCGCACGACGCGAGCGGGCAGGACGTTGGGGCGGTCGGGAGCCGTCTCGTGCCAGCGGACGCTCTCGGGGCGGAACGTGACCGTGACCTCGTCGCCGAGGCCGATGCCGTCGGGGCACGGGGTCGCGAGCCGGGTGCCGAAGGCCTCGACGAACGCCTCGCCCGAGCCGCCGCGCTCGCGCACGACGGCGGGGATCATGTTGACCCGCCCCACGAAGTCGGCGACGAAGCGGTCGGCCGGCTGGTAGTAGAGCTCGCGGGGCGAGGCCTCCTGCACGATGCGGCCCTGGTTCATCACGGCGACGCGGTCCGACATCGAGAGCGCCTCGGACTGGTCGTGCGTGACGTAGAGGGCGGTGATGCCGAGGCGCTGCTGGAGGCTCCGCAGCTCGTTGCGCATCGTGTCGCGGAGCTTGGCGTCGAGGTTCGAGAGGGGCTCGTCGAGCAGCAGGAGCCGGGGCCGGTGCGCGAGCGCCCTGGCGAGGGCGAGGCGCTGCTGCTGGCCGCCTGAGAGGGCGGTGGCCGGCCGGTTCGCGTAGGCGTCGAGCTGCACGAGCTCGAGCGCCTCCATGGCACGGGCGCGCGCCTCCTTCTTCGGCAGCTTGCCGCCCGAGACCTGGAGCGGGAAGACCGCGTTGGCGAAGACCGTCATGTGCGGCCAGATCGCGTAGTTCTGGAAGACCATGCCGACGTCGCGCTTGTCGGGCGGCATGTGCTCGGTGCCGGTCGAGAGCACCTTGTCGTCGAGCGTGATGCGCCCGCCGTTGCTCGTCTCGAGCCCCGCCACGCAGCGGAGCGTCGTCGTCTTGCCGCACCCCGAGGGCCCGAGGAGCGAGGTGAAGGTGCCCGGCTCGATGGTGAAGCTGACGCCCTTGACGACGGGCACGGGGCCGCCGTCGAGCTCGTACTGCTTCTCGAGGCCGTCGACGACGAGCCGGCCGCCTCCGCTTGCTGCACTCATGTGTCCGCTCCTTGGCGATTTTTGTATTCTGGATCCGATAGAACGGCGAGGATGCCCCGCCCGGGCGTCGCGGCGGCCATCAGCGCTCGACCGCCTCGGCCGGCACTCCGTCGCGGCCGGCGGCACCGGCCTCGCGCGTGTCGCCCCACCCGACCGTGACCTTCGGCCTGGCGAAGAAGAGCACGACGAGCGCGCAGAGCGCGAACGCGCCGACCGCGAGCCAGAGCGACTGGGCCATCGCCGTCGAGAACCCGCCGACCGCCGCCTCGGGCAGCGCTCCGCCGGCGCCCGGCGCGAGCTCCTCGGCCGTGAAGCCCGGCAGCTGCGCCGCGAGGGTGGCGCTCATGAGTGCGGCGATCGCCGCCGATCCGAGCACCGAGCCGAGCTGGCGGGTCATCGTGTAGACGCCCGCTCCGGCGCCGGCCTGCGCCCGGGGCAGGTTGCGCGTCGCCGTCGAGGCGAGCGGGGCGAAGACGCCGGAGATGCCGAACCCGAGCAGGGCCGAGGGCAGGAGCAGCAGCCAGTACGGGACATCCGGCCCGATCAGCAGGCTGTACCAGCCGAGCGCGAGCGCCGAGAGCGACAGCCCGGCGAGCGCGACCCACTTCGGGTCGATCCGGTCGCTGAAGCGGCCGACGAGGGGTGAGAGCACGCCGGAGACGACCGCCATCGGCACGAGCATGAGCGCCGCCTGCGTCGGCGTCAGCCCGCGCCCCACCTGGAAGTAGAACGCGAGCGGCAGCGGCATCGTCGTCATCGCGACGCCGACGAGCGAGATCGCGACGTTCGAGAGCGAGAAGTTGCGGTCGCGGAAGAGGCCCAGCGGCAGGAGGGGCTCGGCCTTGTTGAACGCCTGCCAGACGACGAAGCCCGCGAGCACGACGAGGCCGGCGACGATGAGGCCCCAGACCGTGATCGGTCCGACGATCACGCCCCAGTCGTACGTCTCGCCCTCCTGGATACCGAAGACGAGGAGGAACATGCCCACGGCGCTCAGCGCGACGCCGAGCCAGTCGAAGCGGTGCGCGTGCGTCTCGAGGTCGGGCACGAGCCGCCACGCGGCGAGGAATGCCACCACGCCGACGGGGATGTTCACGAAAAAGACCCACTGCCAGCCGAGCGAGTCGACGAGCACGCCGCCGAGGATCGGCCCGACGAGCGTCGCGACGCCCGCGACCGACCCCCAGAGGCCCATCGCGGCGCCGCGCTGGTTCGGCGGGAAGACGCGGGTGATGACCGCCATCGTCTGGGGCGTCATCAGCGCGGCGCCGAACCCCTGCACGGCGCGGGCCGCGATGAGGGTCGTGATGTCGCCGGAGAGGCCGCACCACAGTGACGCGAGGGTGAACACCACGAGCCCGGCGAGGTACACCCGCTTCGGCCCGAAGCGGTCGCCGAGTCGCCCCGTGATGAGCAGGGGCACCGCGTAGGCCAGCAGGTAGGCGCTCGTCACCCAGATCACCGCCGTGAGGTCGGTGTCGAGGTCGGCGAGGATCGCCGGGTTCGCGATCGACACGATCGTCGTGTCGACGAGGATCATGAAGAACCCGATGACGAGCGCCCAGAGGGCGGGCCACGGTCTGGCGGTCTGGTTCATGGTCGGCTTTCGCAGGGGCAGGTCACGGCCGGGGGTCGGTTCGGTTCAGTTCGCGGCGGATGACCCGCCCGGCAGCCCGACGACGGGGTCGCCGAGGAGCGGGGTCGAGACGGCGTAGATGCCGTGGTTCGCGAAGAGCCAGATGAGGTTGCGGTCCCACTCGACGAAGATGCCGTGCACGGGCGCGGCCAGGTCGTCGTCGTCCTTGAGACCCATCGGCGGCACGAAGTACGCGCCGACCTTCGGGTCCTCGGGGTCGCGCACGTCGAAGATCTGCAGGCCGGCCGCGTAGAACGCGTAGGGGACGACGCCGCCGTGCGGGGTGCCCGTGTTCGTGAAGTAGCCCGAGCGCTTCGGCCCGAACGAGCCGCGGCGCTGCGCCCAGTCGGTGAACTTCGCCTCGGCGGGCGGCACGGGTCGGGGCAGCGTGCGCACGACCTTCGGCTGCGTCGGGTCGCTCACGTCGATCTGGTAGATCTCCTTGGCCGGCTCGTAGCAGTCGGTGTTCATCGGGTAGCCCGAGACGTAGACGTAGCCGGTCTCCTCGACCTGGGTCGTGTCGACGTTGTCGCCCTCGGTGCCGGCGACGCTCGTGGGCAGGGCGCACCAGCCGACGTGGTGGATGTTCGCCGGGTCGGAGACGTCGAGCACGAAGAAGCCCTGGCCGCCCTGGGCCGCGTACGCGTACCGGTAGCCCGACTCGACCGAGCGGGGCATGAAGACGCCCATGCGCGAGCCGAACCAGCTCGTCTTGTTGTTCCACCGGTCGTTGCCCTCGAGGTACTCCGAGTCCTGCTCCTCGCCTGCGCGGGTGCCGGGCACCCACCAGGTCGAGAGCAGCTCGGGGTTCGCGGGGTCGCTCACGTCGTAGGCGGCGTGGCCCGCGGCCCACAGCGTCGTCTTGTACGGCTGGTTCGTGAAGGTGTTGTCGGGCGCCGTCGCGACGAAGAGGTACTTGTCGCCGTAGTAGACGGGCAGGTCGAGCACGCCGTTGCCCTCCTGGATCTCGTCGGGCCCGTGGTTCGGGTCGGTCGAGACCTCGGTGATGAGCGTCCAGTCGCGGGGGCTCGGGCCGTTCATCTCGAACGTGCGGAAGCCGCGGAGGCCCTCCCACTCGAGCAGCTGGCCCTCGACGGTGTCGTCGGTCCACTTGTTCGCGACGCGTCCCTTGAGGAAGTAGCGCGGCGTCTCCGATGCCTGGATCGCGATGTGCTTGCCGAGCTGCTCGTTCCACTGCACCGTCGTGGCGCCGAACTGCGGCCGCGGGTCGTCCCAGCCCCACTGCTCCTCGTCGACGACGGTGAGGTCGCGCGGGTCGGTGATGTCGTAGAGCTTCCAGTGGTTGCCTCCGCCGTAGTGCAGCATGAGGCGGCGGTCGTCCCAGTCGTAGATGCACTGCCACGAGTGGCTCGTGTTCACGACGATCGGGTAGAACGCCTCGGCCGTCGCGTTGAGCGCGTAGGTCTCGGGGTCGCGGTAGTCGAGCTGGCCGGGCCAGTCGACGAAGACGTCGCGCGGCACCGACGGGGTCGAGGCCGGCGGCAGGAAGGTGCCGTCGGGCTGCATGCCCCAGGTGCCGGGCTCGGGGTCGCTCGGTTCGCCGGCCACTCGCTGGAAGTCCTCGGGGCGGTACTTCTTCGCGTGGGGAACGTACGGTGAGCCGGCCATGTCGCCTCCATTGGCAGCTGGAACTGAGATCGTCTCGACGCGGTGCGTCGTCCCAATCAGCGTCGCCAGAAGTTGCGATGCCGTCCAATATCTATTCGGCTCGCAGCCATGACCGTTCAGGCATACCGGCCGATCTGCTGCGCCTCGCGCTCGGCGTGCTCGCGTTCGAACTCCGCGAGGCGTGCTCCCTCGACCCGGAGGTGCTCGAGCAGGGCCGAGGACGCGGCCGACGGGGCGCGGTCGGCGAGCCGCGTGACGCCGACCGCGCGGCGGATCGAGCTCAGCGGGGTCGGCAGGATGCGGAGCTCGCGGTCGTCGACGGCGATGAACATCGGCAGCGCCGCGATGACGTCGGTCGACACGAGGAGGTTGCGGAGTGTGAGCATCGAGGTGCACTCGACCCGGTCGGCCGGCAGCGGCAGGCCCTCGTGGAAGAAGACGGCCTCGAGCTCGGCGCGCAGCGCCGTCTGCGCGAGGGGGAAGATCCACGGGTAGCGCACGAGCTCGGCGAGCGCGGTCGTCGGGCCCTGGTGCACCGGATGCCCCGCCCGCGCCACGAGCCGGATGGGCTCGAGGTGCAGCCGCTCCTGCTCGAGCCGCACCGGCACGCTCGACGAGAGACGGCCGACCATGAGATCGAGGTCGCCTGCGAGCAGCAGCTGCTGGAGGGTGTCGGGCGTGCCCTCGCGGACGACGACGGTGAGGCGCGGATGCTCGGCCTTGAGCCCCGCGATCGCCCTGGGCAGCAGCAGGTTCGAGCCGGCCAGGTGCGTGCCGACCGTGACGGTGCCGAGCTGGCCGGACTGCAGCAGCCGCACCTCCTCCCCCGCGATGCGCAGCTCGGCGAGCACCGACCTCGCGCGCTCGATGAACGGCCGGCCGTACTCCGTGGGCGTGACGCCGCGCGGCAGCCGCTCGAACAGCGGCACCCCGAGCAGGTCCTCGACCTCGCGCAGCCCGCGGGTCACGACGGGCTGGGTGATGTGCAGCGCCTCGGCGGCCCGCACGAGCGTGCCCTCGTCGGCGATGGTCGTGACGAGGACGAGGTGCCGGATCTTGAGTCGGCCATCGAGGAGGCGGTCAGTGCTCATGCAACGGAACCATAGCCGAACAGGCATGGCAGCGCGGCAAGATGGCATTTGTCGGCATCCCGCCCGCTTCCTAACCTGAAGCCATGTCCTCCCCGACGTCACCGGCGACGCTCGCCCTGCCGACCAAGCCGACGCCTCGCGCGCCCCGCCAGATCCGCAACTTCATCGACGGCGAGTTCGTCGACGGCATCCGCGGCTTCGACAAGCTCGACCCCGTCGACGGGTCGCTCGTCGGGCAGGTGCACGAGGCGGGCCGGGTCGAGGTCGACCGCGCCGTCGCCGCCGCACGGGCCGCGCTCGACGGGCCGTGGGGCCGCATGTCGGTGATCGAACGCACCCGCCTGCTGCGGCGCATCGCCGACGTCATCGACCGCCGGGCGGAGGAGCTCGTCGCGGCCGAGGTCGGCGACACCGGCAAGCCCGAGACCCTCGCCCGCGACCTCGACGTCGCGCGTGCGGCCATGAACTTCCGCTCCTTCGCCGACACGGTCGCCGCGGCCGGGCTCGACTCGTTCCTCACCGAGCTGCCCGACGGGCGCCGGGCTCTGAACTACGCCGTGCGCAAGCCGCTCGGCGTCGTCGCGGTCATCGTGCCGTGGAACCTCCCGCTACTCCTGCTCACCTGGAAGCTCGCCCCGGCGCTCGCCGCGGGCAACACCGTCGTCGTGAAGCCCTCGGAGGAGACCCCGTCGTCGGCGACCATGCTCGCCGAGATCCTCGCCGAAGCCGGGCTGCCGGCCGGCGTCGTCAACGTCGTGCACGGCTTCGGCGCGGGTTCGGCCGGGGCGTTCCTCACGGAGCATCCGGGCATCGACGGCGTGACCTTCACCGGCGAGTCCTCGACCGGCTCGACGATCATGCGCGCCGTCGCCCCGCGGGTGCGCCCCGTGTCGTTCGAGCTCGGCGGCAAGAACGCCGCCGTCGTCTTCGCCGACGCCGACCTCGACGCCGCCGTCGCGGGCCTCGCCCGCTCGACCTACCTCAACACCGGCCAGGTGTGCCTCTGCACCGAGCGCATCTACGTCGAACGCGCGGTCTTCGACGACGTCGCGTCGGGCCTCGCCGAGCAGGCGCGGCGGCTGCGCCTCGGCCGGCCCGAGAACCCCGCGACCACGACCGGCCCGCTCATCTCGCAGGCGCACCGCGAGAAGGTGCGCTCCTACCTCGACCTCGCCGTCGCCGAGGGTGCGACGGTGCTCGCCGGCGGCGGCATCCCGACGCTCGGCGACGGCCTCGACGGCGGCTCGTGGATCGAGCCGACCCTCTGGACCGGCCTCGACAACTCGCACCGCACGGTGCGCGAGGAGATCTTCGGCCCCGTCGCCGCGCTCATCCCGTTCGACTCCGAGGAGGAGGCGATCGCCCTCGCGAACGACACCGACTACGGGCTCGCCGCCGTGACGTGGACGAGCGACCTCACCCGCGGGCACCGGGTCGCGCAGCGCATGCGCGTCGGCATGTCGTGGGTGAACACCTGGTACCTGCGCGACCTCCGCAGCCCCTTCGGCGGCGTCGGCCTCTCGGGCATCGGCCGCGAGGGCGGCACCCACTCGCTCGAGTTCTACACCGAGCCGACGAACGTGTGCGTGCAGCTGTGAGCGGCGCGACGGCGAACGCGGCGGCCCTGCACGCGGCCGAGGAGCGGCTGCACGCGGCGGCCCGCGACGGCCTCGCCTGCTCGCCCGTGCGCGAGCTCATCGGCGAGACCGACCAGGACGCGGCCTACGCCGTGCAGTCGCTCGGCATCGCCCGCCGGCTCGCCGAGGGCCGGCGGATCGTGGGCCGCAAGATCGGCCTCACCTCGCCGGCGGTGCAGGCGCAGTTCGGCGTGTTCACGCCCGACTACGGGGTGCTGCTCGACGACATGGTGTTCGCCGACCGGGAGCCGATCGACCTCGCGCGCTTCCTGCAGCCGCGCGTCGAGGCCGAGGTGGCCTTCGTGCTCGGCCGCGACCTCGACTCCCCCACCACGCACGTGGCCGAGGTGCTCGCCGCGACCGAGTTCGTGCTGCCGGCGATCGAGGTCGTCGACTCGCGCATCGCCGGCTGGGACATCCGCATCACCGACACGATCGCCGACAACGCCTCGAGCGGGGCGATCGTGCTCGGCACCACCCCGCGCCGGATCGAGGGGCTCGACCTCGCCGGGCTCGGCATGCGCCTCGACCACGAGGGCGAGCCGGTCTCGACCGGGTCGGGTGCCGCGTGCCTCGGCAGCCCCGTCATCGCCGTCGCCTGGCTCGCACGCGAGGTCGCCCGGCACGGGCGGCCGCTCCGCGCCGGCGAGATCGTGCTCTCGGGTGCGCTGGGGCCCATGGTCGCGGCGGGCGCGGGCGTCTTCCACGCCCGACTCGACGGGCTCGGCGAGGTGCGCGCGGACTTCACCACGACCGCTCTCGAAGGAGCCGCAGCATGACCACCGCCGTCGCCATCATCGGTTCGGGCAACATCGGCACCGACCTCCTGATCAAGGTCAAGCGCCTCTCGTCGACGCTGCACGTGGCCGCGATGGCGGGCATCGACCCCGATTCCGACGGCCTCGCCCGTGCGCGCCGGCTCGGGGTCGCGACGACCCACGAGGGCGTCGACGGGCTCGTCGCCATGCCCGAGTTCGCCGACGTCGAGCTCGTCTTCGACGCGACCTCTGCGGGCGCCCACGCGCGCAACGACGCGATCGTGCGCGACCTGGGGCGCCTCATGGTCGACCTCACCCCTGCGGCGATCGGCCCCTACGTCGTGCCAGTCGTGAACCTGGGCGACGAGCTCGAGGCCACGAACGTCAACATGGTGACGTGCGGCGGCCAGGCCACCGTGCCGATGGTCGCGGCCGTCTCGCGGGTGGCGCCGGTGGCGTACGCGGAGATCGTCGCGTCGATCTCGTCGCGTTCGGCGGGCCCCGGCACGCGGGCGAACATCGACGAGTTCACCGAGACGACGGCCCGTGCCCTCGAGGTGATCGGCGGCGCCGAGCGCGGCAAGGCGATCATCGTGCTGAACCCGGCCGAGCCGCCGCTCATCATGCGCGACACGGTGTACTGCCTCGTCGAGGACCCGGCCGACGGCAGCGCCGGCGCGGCCGCGCTCGACGAGGGCGCAGTGCGCGACTCGGTGGCCGCGATGGTCGCCGAGGTGCAGGGCTACGTCGGCGGCTACCGCCTCAAGCAGGAGGTGCAGTTCGACCGCGTCGACGAGGCCTACGTGCCGGCGCTCGACCGCCCCTTCCGAGGCACCCGCGTCACCGTCCTCCTCGAGGTCGCGGGCGCCGGCCACTACCTGCCCGAGTACGCGGGCAACCTCGACATCATGACCTCGGCGGCGCTGCGCACGGCCGAGCGACTCGTCGCCGCACGGAACGGAGCCGCAGCATGATCGCCGACGCGACCACCGCCACCGCCGTCCCGGCCGCCGCAGCGACCGGGCCGACGATCTACGTCCAGGACGTCACGCTCCGCGACGGCATGCACGCGATCGCCCACCGCTACACGCTCGATCAGGTCCGCGACATCGCGCGCGCCCTCGAGGCCGCGGGCGTCGACGCCATCGAGGTCGCCCACGGCGACGGCCTCGGCGGCTCGAGCGTCGCCTACGGCCAGGGCGCGCACACCGACTGGCAGTGGATCGAGGCCGCCGCCTCGGTGCTCGACCGCGCGAAGCTGACGACGCTCATCCTTCCCGGCATCGGCACGATCGACGACCTCGCACGCGCCCGCGGCCTCGGCGTGCAGAGCGTCCGCGTCGCGACGCACTGCACCGAGGCCGACGTCGCCGCCCAGCACATCGGCTGGGCCCGCGAGCACGGCATGGACGTCTCGGGGTTCCTGATGATGAGCCACCTGAACGACCCCCGTGGCCTCGCCGAGCAGGCGCGGCTCATGGAGTCGTACGGCGCGCACTGCGTCTACGTCACCGACTCGGGCGGCCGCCTCACCATGCAGGGCGTCGCCGAGCGGGTCGATGCCTACCGCGAGGTGCTCGACCCGGCGACCCAGATCGGCATCCACGCGCACGAGAACCTGTCGTTGAGCGTCGCGAACAGCGTCACGGCGGTCGAGCACGGCGTGTTCCGCGTCGACGCCTCGCTCGCGGGCCAGGGGGCGGGTGCCGGCAACTGCCCGATCGAGGCGTTCGTGGCCGTCGCCGACCTGCTCGGCTTCCGGCACGGCTGCGATCTCTTCGCCCTGCAGGATGCCGCGGAGGAACTCGTGCGGCCGCTGCAGCGCCGGCCCGTCCGCGTCGACCGCGAAACCCTCACGCTGGGTTACGCCGGGGTGTACTCGAGCTTCCTGCTGCACGCCGAGCGGGCCGCCGAGCGCCACGGGCTCGACGCCCGCGACATCCTCGTCGAACTCGGCCGCCGGCGAATGGTGGGCGGCCAGGAGGACATGATCATCGACGTCGCCCTCGACCTCGTCGCCGCGCGCGACGCCGACGCCGCGGGCGCGGCCCGCGCGGACGGGGACGCCGCATGACCGCCGCGTCCGCCTTCGCCGCCGCGCTCGACCGGGCGCAGCGCACCGCGTCGCCGATCTCGCGGCTCGACGCGGGCGAGGTCATCGGCCTCGGCACCGCCTATGCCGCGCAGCACGCGCTCGTCGCCCGCCGCGTCGCCCGCGGCGAGCGCGTCACCGGCGTGAAGCTCGGATTCACGAGTCGCGCGAAGGCCGCCCAGATGGGCGTCGACGACGTCATCATCGGCACCCTGACCGACGCGATGCGCGTCGCCGACGGCGGCGCCTTCGACCCCCGCGCGGCGATCCACCCGCGGGTCGAGCCCGAGGTCGCGTACCTCCTCGGCGCCGACCTCGACGGCTCCTCCGACGACGAGCTCGACCCCGCCGTCGCGATCGCCGCGGTCGCGCCCTCGCTCGAGGTGATCGACTCCCGCTACCGCGACTTCCGGTTCAGCCTCGACGACGTCGTCGCCGACAACGCCTCGGCCGCCGCGTACGCGATCGGCCCGTGGCGCACCCCCGCCGAGGCGGGCCCGCTCGACAACCGGGCCGTACGGCTCGAGCTCGGCGGGCGGCTCGCCCAGGCCGGGTCGACCGCCGCGATCCTCGGCGACCCCGCCCGCGCGCTCGCCGCCGCCCGCCGTCTCGCACGCGAGCACGGCTTCGCGCTGCGCGCCGGCACGGTGCTGCTCGCGGGCGCGGCGACCGCCGCCGTGCCGCTGCCGCCGCACGGCCTCATCGAGGCGACGATCGCCGGTCTCGGCCGGGTGTCGTTCCGCGTCGAGCCCGGTGCAGCCCCCGAACGGCAGGAGGACGCGTCATGAGCGAGACCCGTGGCATCCTCGTCGCCGGCAAGGCGACCCCCCGCGGGCGGTTCCCGCACGCGAAGCTATCGGGCGACCTCGTGTTCGTCTCGGGCACGTCGAGCCGCCGGCCCGACAACACGATCGCGGGCGCCGAGGCCGACGAGTTCGGTGCGACCCGGCTCGACATCGCCGTGCAGACCCGCGCCGTCATCGAGAACCTCCGCGCCATCCTCGCCGAGGCCGGCTGCGGGCTCGACGACCTCGTGCAGGCGACGAGCTACCTCGTCGACATGAACGACTTCGCCGGCTACAACGCGGTCTGGGCCGAGTACTTCGACGAGGGCGGGCCGACCCGCACGACCGTCGCCGTCCACCAGCTGCCGCACCCGCACCTGCGCATCGAGATCCAGGCGATCGCACGGCGCCCCGATGCTTCCCCCGTTCCCAGCACCACCACTCTCGAGGAGGAGAAGAAATGACCACCATCCCACCCGTGATCGATTTCCCGGCCTGGATCAAGGAGCACGAGCACCTGCTCAAGCCGCCGGTGAACAACAAGCAGGCGTTCATCCCCATGAACGACTTCATCGTGCAGGTCGTCGGCGGTCCGAACCAGCGCACCGACTTCCACTTCGACCCGTACGAGGAGTGGTTCTACCAGTACCGCGGCAGCATGCACGTCAACATCCAGACGGAGGACGGCCCGCAGCGCATCGACATCCGCGAGGGCGAGATGTGGCTGCTGCCCGGCAATGTGTACCACTCGCCGCAGCGCCCCGAGGCCGGCTCGATCGGCATCGTCATCGAGCGCATCCGCGAGGAGGGCACGCTCGAGAAGTTCGCGTGGTTCTGCCCGAACTGCAACGAGAAGGTGCACGAGGTCGAGCTCCAGGTGCGCGACATCGTCGAGGACCTGCCGCCCGTCTTCCGCGAGTTCTACGAGAGCGAAGAGGGTCGGACGTGCCCGAAGTGCGGCACCGTCCACCCCGGCAAGGGCTGAACCCGTTGGGAACCATCGACATCCACACGCACTACGTGCCGAGCGCCTGGCCCGATCTGTCGACGCAGGTCGGGCCGGGGGTCTGGCCGTCGCTGCGGGTCGACTCCGAGCGCGAGGCGATGATCATGCTCGGCCAGGCCGAGTTCCGCCGCGTCGAGGCCGACTGCTGGGATGCCGAGGCTCGCCTCGCCGACATGGACGCCGACGGCGTCGACATCCAGGTCGTCTCGCCCACGCCCGTCTTCTTCTCGTACGACAAGACGGGCGACGAGGCGGTGAAGGTCGCGCGCATCTTCAACGACCTCGCCCTCGAGATCTGCGCACCGGCATCCGACCGCCTGCTGCCCTTCGCGCAGGTGCCGCTGCAGGACACGGACGCCGCGTGCGCCGAGGTCGACCGTGCGATCGCCGCCGGCCATCGCGGCGTCGAGATCGGCAACCACGTGGGCGACCGCGACCTCGACGACGCGGGCGTCGTCACCTTCCTCCAGCACTGCGCGGCGCAGGGCGTGCCCGTGCTCGTGCACCCGTGGGACATGCCCGAGTCGCCGCGGCTCGACCGCTGGATGGCCAGGTGGCTCACCGGCATGCCCGCCGAGACGCACCTGTCGATCATCGCGATGATCCTCGGCGGCGTCTTCGACCGGGTGCCGCCCTCGCTGCGCATCGCGTTCGCGCACGGCGGCGGCTCCTTCGCGTTCTGGCTCGGCCGGCTCGAGAACGGCTGGCACCGCCGGCCCGACCTCATCGCGACGAGCGAGCGGCCGCCGTCGAGCTACCTGGATCGCTTCAGCGTCGACTCGGTCGTCTTCGACGAGGCGCCGCTGCGCCTGCTCGTCGACACCCTCGGCGCCGAGCACGTCATGGTCGGCAGCGACTACCCTTACCCGCTCGGCGAGCGCCCGGCGGGCTCGGTCGTCGATCGCGCCGGCTTCCTCACCGAGGGGCAGAAGTCGGCCATCCGCCACGGCAACGCCCGCCGCTTCCTGGCGATCTGACCCGGGGCGCCCGCCCCACGGGCGCCCCGGTCGGTTCCGTTCCCCCCGGGCCGGCCCGTTCCACCCGGCCGGCCCCGACCCCAGACACGGAGACCCCGCACATGAGCCTCGCGACATCCGCACCCCACGCCATCGACCGCGCGACCTGCGCCGCGCTCGACGCGGCCGACCCGCTCGCCCGCTTCCGCGAGCGCTTCGCGCTGCCCGAAGGCGTCGTCTACCTCGACGGCAACTCGCTCGGCGCGCTGCCGCGGGCGACGCCGGGGCATGTCGAGCGCGTGATCGCCGAGGAGTGGGGCACGGGCCTCATCCGCAGCTGGAACGACGCGGGCTGGTTCGACAAGCCCGTCGCCCTCGGCGACCGCATCGCCCCGCTCATCGGTGCCGCGCCCGGCGAGGTCGTGCTCGGCGACTCGACCTCGGCGAGCCTCTTCCAGGTGGCGACGGCGGCGGCGAGGCTCCGGCCCGGCCGCCGGGTGATCATCTCCGAACGCGGCAACTTCCCGACGGACCTCTACGTGCTCGAGTCGGTGCAGGAACTCCTCGGCGAACCCGGCCGCCCCTACGAGCGCCGGCTGATCGACGACGACGGGCCCACCCTCGAGGAGGTCCTTGACGAGGACGTCGCCGTCGTCGTGCTCACGCACGTGAACTACCGCACCGGCCGCATGTACGACATGGCCGAGGTGACCCGGCAGGTGCACGAGGCGGGCGCGCTCATCGTGTGGGACCTCTGCCACAGCGTCGGCGCGGTGCCCGTCGAGCTCAACGCCGCCGGCGCAGACTTCGCGATCGGCTGCACCTACAAGTACCTCAACGGCGGGCCCGGCTCGCCCTCGTTCATCTGGGTCGCGGGCCGGCACCAGGGCGTCGCGCGCCCCCCGCTCACCGGCTGGCACGGCCACGCGCGCCCCTTCGACTTCACCGTCGGCTACGAGCCCGCCGACGGCATCACGCGGTTCCGCGTCGGCACCCCGCAGCTGCTCGCCGTCGCGGGGCTCGAGGCGAGCCTCGCCCTCTGGGCCGAGGTCGACCTCGCCGAGCTGCGCGAGAAGAGCCTGCGGCTCACCGAGCTGTTCATCTGCCTCGTCGACGCCCGGCTCGCGGAGTGGGGCATCGAGGTCGTCACGCCGCGGCAGTCGGCACGGCGCGGCAGCCAGGTCGCGCTGCGCGCGGGCGGCGCGGGTGCTGGCGCTGCAGGCCCGCTCGCCCCCGGCGACGGCTACGCGCTCATGCAGGCGCTCATCGAACGGGGCGTGATCGGCGACTTCCGCGCGCCCGACCTCATGCGCTTCGGCTTCGCCCCCCTCTACGTCACGCACACCGACGTGTGGGACGCGGTCGCGGCCCTCGAGGACCTCCTCCGCAGCGGCAGCTGGCGCGAGCCCCGCTTCGCGCGTCGCGGGGCGGTCACCTGACCGTGCTCCGCGCTCGGGGGCACCGCGCAACATTCGGCGGATGCCACGGGCCGATGTGTACACTCAGGGCATCATGATCGCCGGCGTGTACACCAGCTCGCCGGTCGAGTAGGCCCCAGCGGCCGACTCGAGATCCGCCCGGGATCACCGAGGAGCCCCGTGAAGCCCACCGTGCAGACCCTGCTCGACCACCCCGAGCTCGCCCTCGGCCTGCTCACCCCGGCGGACGCCCTGCCCGACGGCGCGCTCGACGCCCCCGTCGTGTGGGCGCACAGCTCCGACCTCGCCGACCCGACCCCGTTCCTCGACGCCGGCCACGTGCTGCTGACGACCGGCACCCAGTTCGCCGACGGCGCCGCGGCCGACGACGGGTTCGCCGAGTCCTTCGTGCGCCGCCTCAGGGAGCGCGGGATCGCGGCGCTCGGCTTCGGCACCGAGGTGATCCGCGCCGGCACCCCCGAGACGCTCGTCGCCGCGTGCCTCGCGCAGGGCCTGCCGCTCTTCGAGGTGCCCTACCGGGTGCCCTTCATCGCGATCGCGCGCACCGTCGCCGACCTCATCGCCGAGGACGCCTACGCCAGGCAGGCCTGGGCGCTCTCCGCGCAGCGCGCGATCTCGCTCGCGGCGCTGCGCCCAGACGGGCTCTCGGCGACCCTCGCCGAGCTCTCGCACCGGCTCGGCGCCTGGGTGGGGCTCATCGACGCGACGGGATCGCTCGACCGCGAGGCCCCCGAGGGCGGGCTCGCCCAGCCCGCGCTCGGCGAGGTCGTCGGCGAGGCCCGCTCGATGCTGCGCCGCGGCCAGCGCGCGAGCCGCACCCTCCTCGCCGCCGAGTCGACCGAGTCGCCGCAGCGCATGACCCTGCAGACGCTCGGCGGCGGCGGTGCGCTGCGCGGCGTGCTCGCGATCGGCGACTCGGCCGAGCTCGACCAGGCCGGCCGCGAGGTCGTGACCTCGGTGATCGCGCTCGCGGGGCTCGCGCTCGAGCAGAACCGCGACCTCGACCGCGCACGCGGCCACCTGCGGTCGGGGTTGCTCAGCGGCATCCTCGCCGGCGACACCGCGCTCGCCGAGCGCGTCTCGGCCGAGATGTGGGGGCCGCTGCCCGAACCGCCGCTGCGCATCATGGTGACCGACGCCCCGCTCACCCAGGCCGACCGCCTCACCGAGCTCCTCGAGCTCCGCGTCGAGGAGCGGGCCGGCCGGCTCTTCTTCGGCCGCGACGACGAGCAGTACGTGCTCGTCGTCGAAGAGGCCGACGCCCCGCTCGCCGAGGAGATCGCGGCCGAGTTCGAACTGCCCGTCGGCGTCTCCGACCCGGTCGGCGGCGGCGCCGTCGCGCAGGCGCACGAACAGGCGCTGCGCGCCCTCGACCGGGCCCGCGAGAGCGGCGCCGGCGTCGTCAACTTCGACGAGATCAGCCGCCAGGGCGTCCTCGCGTTCCTCGCCCGCACCGACGCGCGCGCCGTCGCCCTCGCGACGCTCGCCCCGCTCACCGAGCACGACGCCGCGAACGGCACCTCGCTCGTCGTGACCACCCGCACCTGGCTCGAGCACGGCGGGCAGTTCGACGCGACCGCGCAGGCGCTCGGCGTGCACCGGCACACTGTGCGCAGCCGCATCGCCCTCGCCGAGCGGCTGCTGGGCCGCGACCTGTCGGGGTTCCACGCCCGCGCCGACCTCTGGGCGGCGCTGCTCGCGGTCGAGTAGGCGGCGGGTCGCTCGCCGACCCGCGCCCGCGCCCGCGCCCGCCACAGTTTCGGAGATCACCACGATCTCGGGCCCCTCAGGCGCATCGGCCCGAGGTTCTGGCGATCGCCGAAGTCCTGGCGAGCCGCCGGGAGCACCGGCACACCGGCACCAGCACCAGCACCAGCACCAGCACGCCAGCACACCGGCACGCCGGCGCCCGGGCGACTCAGCCCGCCTGCGCGGCGATCACGCGCCGGTACCAGTCGAACGAGTCCTTGCGGGTGCGCTCACCGGTCTCGAAGTCGACGTGCACGAGCCCGAAGCGCTGCGTGTAGCCCTGCGCCCACTCGAAGTTGTCCATCAGCGACCAGGCGAAGTAGCCCCGCACGTCGACGCCCTGCCCGATCGCCGCGGCGACGGCCCGCAGGTGCCCGTCGAGGTAGGCGATGCGCTCGGCATCGTGCACGGCGCGACCGCCGTCGGATGCCTCGACCACCTCGTCGACGAACGACGCCCCGTTCTCGGTGATGACGACGGGCGGCAGCGCATCCCCGTAGTCGCGGCGCAGCCCCAAGAGCAGCTCGGTGAACGCGCCCGGCACGATCGGCCAGTCGAAGCCGGTGCGCGGCGTGCCCGCGGGCGGGTCGACCGGTTCGAACGGCAGCCCGGCAGCGGCGAACTCCGAGTCGGCGGCGGGGGCCGCGACGTACGTCGGGTTGTAGAAGTTCACGCCGTAGAAGTCGAGCGGCGCCGCGATGAGCTCGAGGTCACCGGCCTGGAGCCCCGGGAACTCCTCCATGCCGAAGGCCGTCAGGTCGGGGTAGACGCCGGTGAGCACGGGGTCGGCGAAGATGCGGTTGTAGATGAGGTCGAACGCCCCCGCCGCCATGAGGTCGGCGGGCGAGTCGCCGGCCGGCACGACGAGGGTGTGGTTGTTCGTGATGCCGACCTCGGCCGAGGGCGCTGCGGCGCGGATCGCGGCGACCGCGAGACCGTGCCCCAGCAGCTGGTGGTGCACGGTCGGCAGGGCGCCGAGCATGAGCTGACGCCCCGGCGCCTGGGTGCCGAGCGCGTAGCCCTCGAGCGTCGTCATCGCGGGCTCGTTGAGGGTGATCCAGCGGCCGACCCGGTCGCCGAGGCGATCGAGCACGAGCCCGACGTACTCGGCGAAGCGCTCGGCGGTGTCGCGCACGAGCCACCCGCCGGCGTCCTCGAGGGGCTGCGGCAGGTCCCAGTGGTAGAGCGTCGCGAGCGGCGCGACACCGGCCTCGGCGAGCGCGTCGACGAGCCGCTCGTAGTAGTCCAGCCCGGCGGCGTTCGCGGGCCCGGTGCCGCCCGGCTGCACCCGCGGCCAGGCGATCGAGAAGCGGTAGTCGCTCGCGCCGAGCTCGGCGAGGAGGGCGACGTCGTCGCGGAACCGCCGGAAGCTGTCGGCCGCGACGAGCGCGTTCGAGCCGTCGACGACGCGGCCGGGTTCGGCGGTGAACGTGTCCCAGATGCTCGGCCCGCGCCCCGCGGCATCCGTCGCGCCCTCGATCTGGAACGCGGCCGTCGCAGCGCCCCAGCGGAAGCCCGCCGGCAGTCGCAGCGCCGGCTCGCCCACGGCCTGCTCGGCCGTCGTCGCACGCGTGGTCGGGGCATCCTGCATCGTGAACCTCACTGTCCGTCCGAACTGGGACGCTTGACCCAGTTCGACCCACCCTAGCGGGCCCGGCTCGCGCTGGGAAGGGCCGCCGCCCCTTCCCGCCCGCGGCGCCCGAGCGTACGCTGGAGTGGTCGAAGGGGGCTCCGATGAACGCGACGGTCGGCGAACGCCTCGTCATCCACGGCAAGCAGGTCGGTCAGCCCGGCCGGCACGGCGAGATCCTCGAGGTGCGCGGCGAGAACGGCGGGCCGCCGTACCTCGTGCGGTTCGACGACGGCCACGAGACACTGCTCTTCCCCGGCGCCGACTGCGAGATCGAGCACGCCGAGAGCTGAGCGCGCGGCATCCTGCCCCACCCTGCTTGTGCAGGAGATTGGGCTCCATGGGTGGCTGACCGCGCCGATCAGCGCAATTCTCCTGCACGAGCTCCGGGATGCCACGCGCCCGCGGCGCGCTAGCGTTGAGGGCATGTTCCACTCCTACGCGGCGATCGGCGACAGCTTCACCGAGGGCGTCGGCGACGAGCTGCCCGACGGCAGCGTGCGCGGCTGGGCCGACTTCGTCGCCATCGGCCTCGCGAAGCACGCACGCGAGCCGATCGGCTACGCCAACCTCGCGATCCGCGGACGCAAGCTCGGCCCGATCATCGACGAGCAGCTCGAGGCCGCGATCGCGCTGAAGCCCGAGCTGCTGAGCTTCAACGGGGGCGGCAACGACATGCTGCGGCCCCGCATGGACGAGCAGGCGACGGCGATCCGCTTCCGCGCGGCGATCAACCGCATCCGCGAGTCGGGCATCCACGTGCTCATGCTGAGCGGGGCGAACCCGACCGACCACCTGCCGATGGGGCGCGTCTTCGACACCCGCGGTGCCCGCCTCACCGCGGCCCTCGTCGACCTCGGCTCGCTCGACGGCGTCACCTTCGTCGACAACTTCAACGACCGGGGGCTCCGCGACATCCGGTACTGGTCGCCCGACAAGCTGCACCTCAACGCCCTCGGGCACGCCCGCGTCGCGTCGAACGTGCTCACCGCGCTCGACGTGCCGGTGCCGCCCGAGTGGGGCGTCGAGGAGGTCGCGGCGGCTCCGGCCGGGCCGCGCAGCCGCAACACGGCGGCGTACTACCGCGAGTTCGTGCTGCCGTGGATCGGCCGCCGGCTCACCGGCCGTTCGTCGGGCGACGGGCGCGTCGCGAAGCGGGCGACGCTCGAGGCGCTCGCGCCGAGCTGAATCACGGCCGAGCGGTCGGGCGACCCGACGAACGGGCGACCCGACGATCGGGCGACCCGACGATCGGGCGACCCGGCAGCCGCTCCCTACGCGCCGAGCACGTCGGCGACGAACGCCCGGGTGCGCCGCGCGAGCCCCTCGATGCGCTCGAGCTCGTGCGCGCTCGGCATGACCTCCGACGGCGCCGGCGGACGGCCGAGCCGCACCGTCTCCTGACACGCGAGGTCGCCGCAGATGTAGGTGCCCACGCTGTCGCCGCGGGCTCCGGCCGCTCCCGAGCGACGGGCCGAGAACAGGGCGACCTGGTCGCCCGGCTGGTGCGTGTGGCAGAGGTTGCAGACGGCGGCACGATGCCGCGAGCCCGTGCGCTCGGCGCTGCGCAGCACGATGCCGGCGGGAGCGCCGTCGAGCTCGGTGACGAGGTAGCCCCGCGAGGCGATGCGCGGGTCGCGCCACGCGAACGCGTCGAGGTGCGCCCATTCGGTGACGAAGAAGTTCACCGGCAGCGAGAGCTGTTCGAGCTCGGAGGCGTCGGCATTGCCGAGCGCCGCCCGGACCTCGGACTCGACCAGTGGCTGCATGCGGATCCCCTCGTGCGACTCCCCCAGTCTACGAGCGCTCGAGCGGACCGATCAGGGGACCGTGTCGGGGTTGTCGGGGCCGTCGGGGTCGTCGGGGCCGCCCGACCACTCCTCGAACGTCATCCGGTCGGGCGGGGGCGGATCGATGAACACGAGCTCCCACGTGACGCCCTCGCTCTCGGCCGACCACGAGATCACCACCACATCGCGCTCGCCCATGCCCTCGGGCCGCTCGTCGCCGAGCTCGGCGGCGGCGTACTGCACCATGATGCCGTGCTCGTCGAAGCGCGCCCGCGAGGCGCACTCGCCGCGCTCGACGAGGCTCGTCCCCTCGGGAACCACCGAGAGGCAGACCTGGTCGACGCCGTTGAGGTAGGCCCAGAAACCGCGCCCGAACACGTCGTCGATGCGGCGCACGGTGTCGGCCTGCGCCCCGAGCGCGACCGTGAGGCTCTCGTCGTCGGCGCGCTGCGGCCGGTCGAACACGGCCAGGCCCCGCACCGGCGTCGCGAGGGTCACGACGGCGACCCCGCCGACGATCGCGAAGCCCGCGAGCACGGCCGCGATCGCGAGCCCGTTCGCCGCGCGGGTGCCGAGACGCCCCGGCCACCGAGCACGGCTCGCGGATGCCACGGGGTGCCCGCCGTCCGCCGACCCCGCCGACCCCGCCGTCCCGGCACCGCGCGTTCCGCCGACGACACCCGGCGGCCCGCCACCGGTCCCGCCTGATCCGGCCGCCGCGTCCCCGGGCTCGGATGCCACGCCGGACCGCCGCTCGTCGGGCCGCCCCGGGCCGCCGAGGGCCGCGGCCGTCGCCCGTTCGCGCTCGTCGGCCCGCTTGGCGAGCTCGGCCTCCACCGACTCGAGCTCCTCGGCGGCGCCCGAGGCGAATCCCTCGGGGGTGCCGTAGACGATCCGGCGCAGGTCGTCGGCCCGCGCCTCGAGTTCCGCGTCGTCGCTCGTCAAGGCCCCTCCGATGCCGACGCTAGCCCGCGAGGCGCCGTTCGGACAGTCCCCCGTCCGCGGCATCCCCGCGACGTCGTCGCTCGGGACGCGAGGCCCGGCTCCGACCGCTGCGCGCGGCTCAGAAGACGGGTCGCGGCCGATCGTCGACGAGCGGGTGCCATCCCTCGGGCCCGCGGTCGTACGCATACGCCGGACCGTCGGCGATGAGCCGCGAGAGCGCGGCGAGGAAGCGGTCGACGTCGTCGGCCGAGGACCCCGCGCCGAGGCTCGCCCGCAGCCCGTTGGCGCGGCTCGCGACGCGCTCGAAGAACGGGTGGGCGCAGAACCGGCCGGCGCGCACCGAGATGCCGTGCTCGGCGCCCAGCGCCGCGGCGAGCAGCCCGACGGAGCCGCGCTCGAGCTCGATCGTGGCGATGCCGAGCCGGTCGTGGGCGTCGTCGAATCCGCGCACGACCCGCACGCCGCGCTGCGCCGCGAGGCCGGCGTGCAGTCGTTCGGTGAGCGCCCGCTCGTGCCGGTCGCGGGCGGTGTCGCCGAGGCGCTCGAGCTCGCCGAGCGCACGCGCGATCGCGGCGATGCCGAGGACGTTCGGGGTGCCGGCCTCGTGGCGGGCCGCGCCCTGCTTCCACGCGACGCGGTCGAGGGCGACCGAGTCGACCGCTCCCCCGCCGGCGAGGTGGGCGGGTGCCGCGTCGAGCCAGTCGGCCCGGCCGACGAGGGCGCCCGCACCGAAGGGCGCGTAGGCCTTGTGGCCCGAGAAGGCGAGGTAGTCGATGCCGGATGCCTCGAGCGAGACCCTGCGGTGCGGCAGGAGCTGTGCCGCGTCGACGGCGAGGCGGGCGCCGTGCGCGTGGGCGAGCGCGGCGAGGCGGTCGACCGGCAGCACCTCGCCGGTGACGTTCGAGGCGCCCGTCACGGAGAGGAGGGCCGCGGGACATCGGGCGAGCTCGGCGTCGAGCACCTCGAGGGTCTCGCCGATGCTCGGGCGGGCGACGACCACCCGTCGGGCGCCGTCGCGCCAGGGCAGCAGGTTGGCGTGGTGCTCGAGGTCGAGCACGACGGTGTCGCCCGGCACGGCGGCCGCGAGCAGGTTGAGGGCGTCGGTCGTGTTGCGCGTGAAGACGACGAGGTCGTCGTCGCGGGCGCCGACGTGCCGGGCGACGGTCGCGCGGGCGGCCTCGACGAGCGCGGTGGTCTGCTGCGACGGGTAGCCGGTGCCGCGGTGCACGCTCGCGTAGTAGGGCAGCACCTCGGCGACGTGCGCGGCGACGGCCGAGAGCGCGGGCGCCGAGGCCGCGGTGTCGAGGTTCACGTGACGCACGAGCCCGCCGCCGAGCACGGGCACCTCGAGTCCGGCGTCGACGAGCGGCGCGAGCGGACCGAGCGGGGCCGGGCCCGAGGCATCCATCATCGCCGCCGGCTCCGACGTGCGCGCGGTGCGGGCGGCGGTCGACTCGGTGGCGATCACGGGGCTCTCCTCGGGTGCGTGGTTCGGACGACGCTACGGATGCCCCTGCCCCGCCTCAACCCTCCGTGACGCGGGCCGTCACGGCGCGCAACAAACGGAAACACGGAGGGTCGAGACGGGGATGCCGGGCCGTGCCCCGGCTACTCGCCGGGCGGGTTCGTGGGCTCGCCGAGCGAGAGCATGAGCCGGTTCGCCCAGTTGAAGAACGCCGCGGAGTGGATGACGTCCGACACGGCCTGCTCGTCGAAGCCGGCCTCGCGGAGCGCGTCGAGGTGCCCGCGCTCGAGCCGGGGCGGCGTCGCCGCGAGCGCGACCGCCGCGTCGATGACGGCCCGCCACGCGGCATCCTGCTCGCCGTCGATGCCCTCGTCGAGCAGCCGCTGCACGTCGTCGTGACGCTTCGAGTGGTGCGTCGCGAACCGCGCGTGCACCGAGGCGCAGAAGATGCAGCCGTTGAAGCGGCTCGTCGCGGCGGCGGCGAGTTCGCGCTCGGCGCGCGGCAGGCCGTCCTTCGCGTTGTAGAAGATGTCCTTGTCGGTGAGCGTGCGCGCCCGCAGGATGTCGGGGTCGCGCGCGAGCAGCCTGAAGTAGTCGCTCTTCGCCCGCGCCCGGTCGACGAGCCCCTCGAACTGCCGCTCGGTGAGGCTCGCCTCGTCGGCGGGTTCGAGCCAGGGCACCCAGCCGAGCTCGGCCTGGGTGAAGACCTCCGGGGTGGATGCCTCGGGGTGCCCGAGCACCCGGGCGGCCTCGTGCGTGGCGTGGTCGGTCATGCTGCGTCCTCCGTCGTGAGGAGTCGGAGCCCGGCGGCGACGCGCAGCTGGAACGCGAGGAACGACACGAGCTGGGAGAGGGTGACGATGCCGTCGCTCGACCAGCCGGCGGCGGCGAGCGCGGCGAGCGCCTCGGGCGAGGCCTCGCGCGGGCGGAACACGAGCAGGTGCGCGTGCTCGAGGGCGGCGGTGACCCGGTCGCCGAGCGCCGCACGGGCCGGGTCGCCCGCGGCGACCGAGAGACGGAGCCCGTCGCGGTTCTCGGCCGCGAGCGCGGCCGTCGGGTAGTCGCCGTACGGTCCGGTCGTGCGCACCGAGGCGGCGAGGTCGACCACGGCGTCGGCGAGCGCGTCGCCGTCGCCGGAGTCAGCGTCGCCGCCTGCCGTGCGGGTGAGCGCGCCGTAGTGCGCGGTCGCCACCTCGTCGTCGTGCAGGATCGCGACGAACTGCGCGACGGCGGCCCGCTCGGCGAGAGTCGCGTGCGTCTCGTCGATCCCGGTGAAGAGGGCGTCGTAGCTCGCCTGGGCGTTGTCGCGGGTCGCCGGGCGGTGACGGCGCAGCGCGTCGGCGGCGGTGTCCGGGATCACCCCCGCGAGTCGGTCGATGAGGTCGGTCATGTCGGTGCCTTTCTGTCGTCGGTGTCGGTCTCGGTCTCGGTGTCGGTGTCCCGGCCGAGTGGCCTGACCGGGCCGGGGTCCCTCCGCGGCCGGCGTGGTCATGTGGTCGTGTGGTCGCACCCGGTGTGGTCATGTGGTCGTGTGGTCGCACCCGGTGTGGCCACGTCGTCATGTGGTCGCGGCCGGTGTGGTCATGTGGTCGTGTGGTCGCGGCCGGCGTGGTCATGTGGTCATGTGGTCGCTCTCACGGAAGGGGCCATTCCCGCCCCGGACGGGTCGGCGAGGCGGACTCGCTCGCGGACCGCGCCGAGTCAGCGGGCGAGCGCGGGTGCGCTCGCACCCCAGCCGAGCGCCGGCGCGACCTCGCGAGCGATGAGCTCGATCGAGCGCAGCACGAGCTCGTGCGGCGGATCGACCGAGTGCACCTGGAACGCGACCTCGCTCGCCTGCGCGGCGACCGCGTCGCGCGAGAGCGACTCGATCACCTCGTCGACCGTGCCGACGTGCGTGTCGTAGGCGGCGATGAGGTCGTCGAGGGTGTCGCCGTTCGGCGCCTGGCCCATGCGGGTGAAGCCCACGGCGGCACGGCGCAGTCCGATCTCGGCGTAGCGCCGGGCCTCGTCGCGCGAGTCGGCGACGAAGAGCGTGCGCGAGGCGAGGATGCGTGGCGGCACGCCGTGCGGCAGCGCCTCGAGGTACGCGTCGACGACCGGCTGCTGCACGTCCGAGAGGCTCGCGCGCGGAGCATCCGCCGCTCTCGGCTGGGTGCGCGAGAGCATCAGGCCGTGACCGGCGCGACCGGCGCGCGTGCCGCCGAACGGCGAGAACGTCGCCTGCCAGACGCGGCCCAGCAGGTCGCGCCCCGGCGGTTGCAGCCGATTGGCGTCGTCGCCGAGCGCGCCGCCCGCGAGCGCCGCGACGAGCGAGTCGATCTTCTCGCCGAAGACGCGGCCCCGGTCCTCCGAGCGTTCGCCGAAGGCGAGGAAGGAGGCGGGCGTCGACCCCGAGCCGAGTCCGAGCTCGGCGCGGCCTCCCGACACCAGGTCGAGCACGACCGCGTCCTCGGCGACCCGGACGGGGTCTTCGAGGGGCAGCGTGACGACCCCCGTGCCGAGCCGGATGCGCGAGGTCTGCGCGGCGACGTGCGCGAGGAACACGAACGGCGACGGCAGCCCGCCCTCGGCGGCGTGGAAGTGGTGCTGCGCGACCCAGGCCGAGTCGAAGCCGTGGCGCTCGGCCGCGACGATCTGCTCGTTCGCGATGCGGTAGCGCTCGGCGGCGCCGGCGTCGTCGAGCAGGCGGGTGAAGAATCCGATGCGGGTCATGCGAGGGCCTTTCCTGAGGAGACGGCGAGGGCGACGTCGGTCGAGTCGTCGGCCGGGTCGCGGGGGTCGTGCGCGGCGGCGGCGGCGCGGGCGTCGTGCGCGGCGGCGGCGTCGCGGGCGTCGGCGGAGCCGGGCCCATGCCCGTGCCCGCGCCCGAGCCCGGGCCCGGGCGCGCCGTCCGCGTCGAACGGCGGCACCGCCCGCCGCGGCACCGCGTCGAGGAGCTCGCGCGTGTACTCGTGCTGCGGCGCGTCGAAGACCTGCTCGGTCGCGCCCTGCTCGACGACC
The DNA here is from genome assembly GCF_042885275.1 of Agromyces sp. NPDC058064. Lineage (NCBI taxonomy): Bacteria > Bacillati > Actinomycetota > Actinomycetes > Micrococcales > Microbacteriaceae > Agromyces > Agromyces sp. NPDC058064. The sequence continues at coordinate 866,409 of NZ_JBHVSE010000001.1, forward strand.
CGCCCGCGCCGCATCACCGAGACCGAGTGGCTGATGCGGGCGACGACGGCGAGGTCGTGCGAGATGAACAGGTAACTGAGCCCGAGCTCCTCCTGCAGGCGCTCGAGGAGCTCGAGGATGCGGGCCTGCACGGTCACGTCGAGGGCCGACACGGCCTCGTCGAGGATGACGAGCTCGGGCTCGGGTGCGAGCGCCCGGGCGATCGCGACGCGCTGGCGCTGCCCGCCCGAGAGCTCGGCGGGGCGCCGCCCGCCGACGTCGGCCGGCAGCGCCACCCGCTCGATCAGGTCGCGGGCGGTCTCCGCACGGCTCCGCCGGTCGCCGATGCCGAAGTTGCGCAGCGGCTCGGCGATGATCTCGGCGACCGTCTGCCGGGGGTCGAGCGAGGCGAAGGGGTTCTGGTAGACGAGCTGCACCCGCCGTCGGAACTCCCGCTTGGCGGCACCCGCCAGCGCCGTCACGTCGAGCGACGGGGCGCCGCCGCGGGCGCCGAGCGCGACCGTGCCCGAGTCGGGCTCGACGAAGCGCGCGATGATCCGGGCCGTCGTGGTCTTGCCCGAGCCCGACTCCCCCACGATGGCGTGGGTCGTGCCGCGCAGCACCTGGAACGACACCTCGTCGACGGCCCGGAACGGTTCGCGCCCGCGCCCGAGCGAGAACTCCTTCACGAGCCCGGATGCCTCGAGCACGAACGGGTTCTCGGCCGCGGCGACCCCGGGGTCCCGCAGGAACAGCGGCGGACGGGGGTGGCGGAACGGATGCTCGGCGAGGCCAGGGGCATCCGCCAGCAAGCGACGCGTGTACGCCTCGACCGGAGCGTCGATGAGCCGCCCTGTGGCGCCCTGCTCGACGACGCGGCCGTGCTGCATGACGACGACGCGTTCGGCCCGCTCGGCGGCGACGCCGAGGTCGTGGGTGACGAGCAGCACCGCGGTGCCGTGCTCGCGGCGCAGCTCGTCGATGAGGTCGAGGATGCGCCGCTGCACGGTGACGTCGAGCGCGCTCGTCGGCTCGTCGGCGATCACGAGCTCGGGCTCGAGCGCGACCGCGTTCGCGATGAGCACCCGCTGGCGCATGCCGCCCGACAGCTCGTGCGGATACTGCCGCGCCCGCAGCGCCGGATCGTCGAGCCCCACCCGGTCGAGCAGTTCCAGCACGCGGGCGCGGATGCTGCGGCGGTCGCCGCGCCCGTGGATGCGGAAGGTGTCGGCGAGCTGCACGCCGATCGGCCGCACGGGGTTGAGCGACGAGACCGGATCCTGCGGGATGTAGCCGATGCGCGCGCCGCGCACCGACTCGAGCCGTCGATCGCTCCAGCCGGCGAGGTCGGTGCCCGAGAGGCGGATCGCGCCGCCCTCGATGCGGCCGCCGCCGGGCAGCAGGCCCAGCACGGCGCTCGAGGTCGTCGTCTTGCCCGAGCCCGACTCGCCGACGAGGGCGACGACCTCGCCGGGCGCCACCTCGAACGACACGTCGTGCACGACGCGGCGGAGTCCGTCGCGGCCGGCGTAGGCGACGTCGAGGTGCTCGATCGCGAGCAGCGGCGCGTTCGGGTCCGGGTTCGCGGTCATCGGGTCCTCCCGAGGGCGTGGCTGATGCGGTTGGCGCTGAGCACGACGGCGACGACGACGAGCCCGGGCAGCACGGTGAGCCACCACGAGGTCGCGACGTAGTTGCGCCCCTCGGCGATGAGCAGGCCCCACTCGGGCGTCGGCGGCGGCGCGCCGTAGCCGAGGAACCCGAGGGTCGAGATGGCGAGGATCGCCGTGCCGAACTGCAGCGCCGCGAGCCCGACGACCGAGGTGAGCGAGTTCGGCAGCACGTGCCGGAACAGCACGGTGTGCAGCCGCGCGCCCGAGCCGATCGCGGCCTCGACGTAGTCGGCCTGGCGAACCCGCACGACCTCCGAGCGCGAGAGCCGGGCGAAGGCGGCGATGGAGCCGACGCCGACCGCGATCGCCGCGTTCACCGTGCCGAAGCCGAGCAGGATGATGATGCTGAGCGCGAGCAGCAGGCCCGGGATCGCGAGCAGCACGTCGACGAGCCGCATGACGACGGCGTCGACCGCCCCGCCGAGGGAGCCCGCGAGCACCCCGAGCAGTGTGCCGCCCACGAGTCCGACGGTGACGGCGACGAACGCGCCCGAGAGCGAGTGCACGGCCCCGTGGACGACCCGGGTGAAGAGGTCGCGGCCGATCGCGTCGGTGCCGAAGAGGTGCGCCGCACTCGGCGCCTGCAGCTTGTCGGCGGGCACCCCGGCGAGCGGGTCCTGCCCGGTGAACAGCCACGGCACGAGCGCCCACGCGATCGCCACGGCGATCACGATCCACGCGACCACGAGCCCGGGCCGGATGCCCCGGAGCCGGCGTCGCACGTCGGCCGATGCCCGGGCGGCGCTCGCCGCCCCCGGCCGTTCGAGCACGTCGGCGCTCATGCCGCCACCGCCTTCCGTTTGAGCCGGGGATCGAGGATCGGGTACACGAGGTCCACGGCGAGGTTCACGACGACGAACACGAGCGCGGCGAGGATGACGATCGCCTGCAGCACCGCGACGTCCTGGTTGGCGACGGCCTGCTCGGTGAGCCGGCCGATGCCCGCCCGTCCGAAGACCGTCTCGGTGACGACCGCGCCGCCGATGAGTTCGCCGATGAGCACGCCGGCGATCGTGATCGTCGGCAGCGTCGCGTTGCGCGCGACGTCGCGCCAGAGCACGCGCGCCGGGCTCGCGCCCTTCGCCCGCACGACCGCGACGAACGGCGACAGCTGCACCTCGTCGATCGCCCGGGCGAGGATCTGCGCGAGCGGCGCCGAGATCGGGATGGCGAGGGTGAGGACCGGCAGGATCAGCGCCTGCACTGGGTCGGCGCCGATGACCGGCACGAGCCGGAGCTGGAACGAGAACACCTGGATCAGCACGATGCCGAGCCAGAACACCGGCACCGACACGAAGACGCCCGGCAGCGAGCGCAGCGCCTGCCGCAGCCAGCCGAACGGGGCGAGCGTCGAGAGGAACGCCAGCACCACCGCGAGCACGACCGCGACGAGGAACCCGAGCCCGGCGAGCACGAGGGTCTCGGGCAGCGCCGTGCCGATGAGCTCGTGCACCGGGGTGCCGTACTGCACCGAGGTGCCGAAGTCGCCCGCGAGGAACCCGGCGACGGTGTGCAGGTACTGCTGCCAGACCGGCACGTCGGCGCCGTAGCTCCGGCGGATCTCGGCGATCTGCTCGGGCGAGAGCCCCAGCTCGGGGCTCTCGAACTTGATCAGGATCGCGTCGCCCGGCAGCGCCTGCAGCAGCACGAACGTCGCCGTGAACGCGATCGCGAGCACGAGGAGCGCCTGTCCTGAGCGGCGTGCGAGGTAGGCCATCGTCCTCTCCTTCCGGTTCTGTTCGCGTGAGGGGGCCGCGGCGGTCGAGCGGCCTTCGTGGGGCCGCCCGACCGCCGAGCGCTTCGCTACTGCTTCGCGACCCAGGTGTCGTAGAACAGCGGACGGGCGACCGCCTCGGTCGTGAAGCCGTGCACGTACGGCGCGGCGCCGTAGACCTGCGGTTCCTCGAAGAGCGGGATCACGTACGCCTGCTCGGTGAGGTAGTCCTGCACGGCGACGGAGGCCTCGTCGCGCTTCGCGGGGTCGGGCTCGGATGCCACGGCGAGCAGCAGCTCGTCGAGCTTCGCGTCGTCGGAGAGCAGGGTGTTGCGGTTCTTCGTGAAGTACTGGCTCTTGATCACGTCGTTGTCGGCGCGCCCGACCATCGAGTGGTAGAGCGGCGTCTTCAGCGGATCGAGGATGTCCTCGGCGTAGCTGCCCGCGTCGGCCGCCTTCACCTCGAGCTCGACGCCGATCTTCGCGAGCTGCTGGCTCACGAGCTCGAGCGTCTGCTTCGAGAGCGGCTGCGGCTTGGCCTCGTAGACGGTGAGCGAGAGCCGCTCGCCGTCCTTCTCGCGGATGCCGTCGGCGCCGGGCGTCCACCCGGCCTCGTCGAGCAGTTCCTCCGAGAGCTCGGGGTCGAAGGCGAGCGCCGCCGACTCGTCGGTGTAGCCCTTCGCCGTCGCGGCGAGCTGCGAGGTCGCGACCGGGTAGTTCTCGGTGAAGATCGTGTCGACGACCTCTTGGGCGTCGACGCCGTGCACGAGCGCCTGGCGCACGCGCAGATCGCTCAGCAGCGGGTTGGTGAACCGCAGCCCGAGCGAGTTGTTGACGCCCCGGGTGGGGGCGGCGACGATCTCGAAGCCGGCGTCCGCGACCTGGGCCTCGTCGAAGGCCTGCACGTAGCGGATGACGTCGGCCTGGCCCGCGAGCAGCGAGCCGATGCGCACGCTGTCCTCAGGGGTGACGATGAGGTCGATGGCGTCGAGGTACGCCCGGCCCTGGTGCTCGAACGAGGGCGGCGCCCAGTCGTAGTCCTCGCGCGCCTCGAGGTGCAGCGAGGTGCCGATCTCCTCCTCGGTGACGACGAAGGGCCCCGAGCCGACGATCTCGGTCGACGAGCCCGCGCCCCAGTCCTCGAGCTTGCGGTCGAGGGTCTCGGGCGAGACGAGCCCCGAGTTGATCGTCGAGGTCGCCTGCAGGAACCCGGGTGCGGGCGCCGAGAAGGTGAAGGTCACCGTGTCGGCGTCGACCACCTCGCTCGCGGCGTAGTTGTTGATCGCCTCGGAGACGGTGAGGCCGAGGGCCTCGTCGCCGAGCCCGTAGATGTCGAAGTTCTTCGCGACGGCGGCGGCGTCGAGCGGCGTTCCGTCCGAGAAGGTGACGTCGTCGCGGAGCTCGAAGGTGTACTCCGTGGCATCCTCGTTGACCGACCACTCGGTCGCGACCCACGGCTCGATCTCGAGGGTCTCGGGGTCCTGCCAGGTGAGGCGGGCCGTGATGTTGTTCACGATGCCGCCGTTCGGGTAGAAGCCGGCCTGCGGCGGGTAGAGCGTCGTGTGGGGCTGGTGCTCGAGGTAGGTGAGCGTGCCGCCCGTGACCGGGTCGCCGGCCGCGTCGGCCGTGCCCTGCGCGCCCTGCGCGGCGCAGCCGGCCAGCAGGCCGGCGGCGGCGAGCGCGGCGATGCCTGCGGCGATCGGTCGCGTGTTCTTCGTGGACATGTGCTGTGGGTTCCTTCGGTTCGGAAGCGTGTGATCCGCCCCTGGGTGCGGGGTGTGATCGTCGAAGCTACGGATGCCCCGCGCCCGTCTCAACCACCCCTCGACGCCTGCCGTCACCGCGGGAAACCGGCGGCAACGGGGCGTCACCCGGCGTCACGTGCACGTTCCCGGGGCGGGCCAGACCGAGGTGCTCGCGCAGCGTCTCGCCCTCGTACTCGGTCGGGAACGCCCCGCGCCGCTGCAGCTCGGGGACCACTCCGAGGGCGAACGCGTCGAACTGGGTCGGCTGGATCGCGGAGAGCACGTTGAAGCCGTCGACGGCGCCGGCGTCGCCCCAGGCCTCGAACTCGGTCGCGATGTCCTCGGCGGTGCCGACGATCATCGAGGCGTTCACCGAGGCGGCCACGACGAGGTGGCGGAGCGTCGGCGGGCGTTCGCCCGAGGGGTTCCGCCCGGTGCGCTCCGCGACGATCTCGACGAGCTCCTGGCCGGGTGCGCTGAACTCGGCCACGATCGCGGGCGTGACCGCCCGGTCGGGCGAGAGCCCCGAGACATCCACCCCGAGGAGCGTCGAGAGCTGGGCCAGCGAGCGGTTCGCGGGGAACGCCGCGGGCGGGCCGTCGGGCCAGTCCTCGGCGATCTGCACGAGCTCGCTCAGCTCGTCGGCGATGGACTGCGCGTGCTCGCGGGTCTCGCCCACGATCGGCAGCACGGGTGCGATGACCTTCAGGGTGCGGTCGTCGCGCCCCGACTCGAAGGCGAGCGCGCGCAACTCCTCGCGCACCTGCACGGCGTGGTCGAGGTCGCTCACCGCGACGAGGGCGAGGTCGGCGTTCTGCGCGGCGAACAGGCGCGAACGCGGCGAGGTGCCCGCGTGCACGATCGGCAGGTGCCCCTGCACGGGCCGGGCGACGTTCAACGGCCCCGTCACGCTCAGGTGCTGGCCGTTGAAGTCGGTGGCGTGCAGCTTCGACGGGTCGAGGAACACGCCCGCCGCGGCATCCGCGACGATCGCGTCGTCCTCGAACGAGTCCCAGAGACGGCGCAGCACGTGCTCGAACTCGACCGCGCGGTCGTAGCGCGTCTCGTTGGCCGCGTGGAAGTCGCGGCCGTGGTTGCCGGCAGCCCGCGGCTCGGCGCCCGTCACGAGGTTGAGCCCCGCGCGACCGCCGCTCAGGAGGTCGACCGAGGCGGTCGCCCGCGCGAGCGTGAACGGATCGGAGTAGCTCGTGTTCGCCGTCGCGATCAGGCCGATGCGCTCGGTGACGCCCGCGAGGTAGGTGACCGCCGACAGGGGGTCGATGCGGGCCACGAGGTACGGGTCGCGGTACTCGAGGTCGTGCCCCGTGGCGAGCCAGTCGCCGAAGAACAGGTAGTCGAGGCGCGCGCGCTCGGCGAGCTCGGCCGTGCGGCGCAGCACCGCGGCATCCCCCCTCGGATCTCGATGCGCGCCCGGATACCGCCAGCCCGACGGGTAGGCGCCGATCGCCCTGACCATTGCGCCGATGATGAGTCGTGTCATGTTTCGACCTCCCGGGCTCCGACGCTAGGGAGGGCGATCGGATGCCGCGAGCCCACCCGTCACACTCGGGAACCGGGTGTCACACGGGGACAGCGGGCGTCACATGACAGCGCGCCGGGCGCCGGCTCACCAGGTCGCGACGTACTCCGAGACGCGGTCGGGCAGCGTGCCCCGCACCACCGGCGCCCCGCGCTGCACCGCCTGGGCGATGCGTTCACGCAGCTGCGGCGAGGCGATGCGGTAGTCGACGAAGTCGCCGTCGCTCGCGTACACGCCGATCGGCAGGGTCAGCGCCTGGAAGAACGAGAACAGCGGGCGGAACTGGTGCTCGATGATGAGCGCGTGCCGGTCGCTGCCGCCCGTCGCGGCGAGCAGCACCGGCTTGTCGATGAGGGCGTACTGCCCGACGAAGTCGAACACGTGCTTGAACAGGCCGGTGAAGCTCGCCCGGTACACGGGGCTCGCGACGATGAGCAGCGTCGCCGACTCGATACGACGGAGCGCCGCCTCCGCCTCGTCGCCGAGCTCGTCGCGGCGCAGCGCCCCGCTGAACCCGCGGCCGATCTCGCCGAGCTCGATGAGGTGGGTCTCGACCTCGACGCCGGGCTGCGCGGCGAGCGCGACCGCGAACTCGGCCAGGATCTCGCGTGCGAGCACGGTGGTCTTCGACGGGCTGTGCAGGCTGCCCGAGACGGCGACGAGTGAGACGTGGTGCGACATGCCTCGACGCTAGGCACGGCTCGGGGATGCCGCGACCGCGACGGTCATACGAGGGAACGGGCCGTCACGGTGGGTCATGCAGGCGCGTCGGGCCCGTGCCGTGCCGTTGAACAGGATGAGCCGCCCGGCTCCCCCGCATCCGGGCCTGCTGAACAGCTCATCCTGCTCGAGTGGGCCAGACTCCTCGCCGTGGTCCGGCGCGATCCGGCGCTGTTCAGGCTCCGACAGGATGAGGCTCCCGGCATCGCCGCGCCCGGGGCTACTGAACGGCTCATCCTGTTCACGCGGTGCCGCGCACCGTCGCATGCGCTCAGCGAGCCGGGCGCGGGCGCCGCTCGGCACTGCGCCCGGCGGCACGCGACCGCACGAGCGGCACGATCCCGAGCAGCAGCAGCGCGCCGAGGGTGTAGCCGACGAGGTCGAGCGGGTCGAACGAGCTGCCGAAGACGAGACGCAGCGGCGGCACGGCATCGACGAGGCGCGACGGGATGCCGGTGAGCTGCAGCAGTTCGACCGCCGCCGCGATGCCGAACCCGGCGACCGCGACGACCCACACCGGCAGGCGCGGCCAGAAGATCGCGACCACGAGCCCGACGAGGCAGGCGTAGAGCGCGCTTCCGGCGAGGTCGACCACGACCGTGCGGTCGAGCAGCTGCAGGCCGAGGCCCGCGAGCAGCACGACCGCAGCGGTCGCGGCGAACGTCAGTCGCGCACGACGGTCACCCGCCGAACCGGTCACTCGTCGCGCGGGCCCTTGTGCCGGGGCTTGCGCGCCGGACGGTCGTCGCCAGCGCTCGCACCGCCGTCGCGGTCGTCACGCGGCGGCCGGCCGTCGCGGTCGTCACGACGCGGCCGGTCGTCGCGGTCGTCACGACGGGGCCGGTCGTACCGGTCGTCGCGGCGCGGGCGGTCGTCGCGCCCGTAGCGCCCTCCGCCGCGGCCGTCGCGGTCGCGGTCGTCGCGGTCTCGGCGGCGCGGGGCCCCGCGGTCGGGCCGCAGCTCGATGAGGCGCCCCGAGATGCGGGTGCCGTCGAGGCGTTCGAGCGTCTCGCGGGGAAGGTCGGCGGGCAGCTCGACGAGCGAGAACTCGGGCTTGATCTGGATCGCGCCGAAGTCGTCGCGGTTCAGGCCGCCCTCGTTCGCGAGGGCGCCGACGATCTGGCGCGGTTCGACGCGGTGGCGTCGGCCGACCGCGATCCGGTAGGTCGCCATCGGCACCCCGCTGCCGCGCGGGCGCCGGGCGGGGCGGTCGTCGCGGTCGTAGCGGTCGCCGCCGCGGCCGCGGTCGTCGCGCCGGTCGTCGCGGTCGCGACCCCGGTCGTCGCGGCGGTCGCGGTCGAAGCGCGCCGGCCGCTCGGGCTCGGCCTCGAGCAGCAGCGGCGACTCGCCCTGGGCGACGACGGCGAGCGCGGCGGCCACGTCGACCTCGGGCACGTCGTGGTGGCGCAGGTAGTGGGCGATGATGTCGCGGAAGCCCTCGATGCGCTCGTTCTGCTCGAGCGCCGCGGTGATGCGGTCGTCGAAGCGGGCGAGGCGGGTCACGTTGACGTCGTCGACGCTCGGCAGCGTCATCGGGGTCATCGGCTGCTTCGTCGTCTTCTCGATGCGGGCGAGCAGGCTGCGCTCGCGCGGGGTGACGAAGCTGATGGCGTCGCCGGTACGACCGGCACGGCCGGTGCGGCCGATGCGGTGCACGTACGGCTCGGGGTCGGTCGGGATGTCGAAGTTGACGACGTGCGAGATGCGCTCGACGTCGAGGCCGCGGGCCGCGACATCCGTGGCGACCAGGATGTCGAGCTTGCCGCTCTTCAGCTGCTCGACGGTGCGCTCGCGCTGGGCCTGCGCGACGTCGCCGTTGATCGCGGCGGCCGCGTACCCGCGGGCGCGCAGCTTCTCGGCCAGCTCCTCGGTCACGTTCTTCGTGCGGACGAAGATGATCATGCCCTCGAAGTTCTCGACCTCGAGGATGCGGGTGAGCGCATCGACCTTCTGCGAGTACGCGACGATCAGCGAACGCTGCGTGATGTTGGCCGAGGTCTGCGTCTTCGCCTTGACGGTGATCTCTTCGGGGTCGTGCAGGTACTGCTTCGACATGCGACGGATCGCGGCCGGCATGGTCGCCGAGAACAGGGCGACCTGCTTGTCGTCGGGGGTGTCGGCGAGGATCGTCTCGACGTCCTCCGCGAAGCCCATCTTGAGCATCTCGTCGGCCTCGTCGAGCACGAGGTACTTGAGCTCCGAGAGGTCGAGGGTGCCCTTGTCGAGGTGGTCCATGATGCGGCCGGGCGTGCCGACGACGATGTGCACGCCGCGGCGCAGCGCCGAGAGCTGCACGCCGTAGCCCTGCCCGCCGTAGACGGGGAGGATGTGCACGCCGCGGAGGTGCGCGGCGTACTTCTCGAACGCCTCGCACACCTGGAGCGCGAGTTCGCGGGTCGGGGCGAGCACGAGCGCCTGCGGCGTCTTCTGCGAGAGGTCGAGGCGGGCGAGGATGGGCAGCGCGAACGCGGCGGTCTTGCCGGTGCCGGTCTGGGCGAGGCCGACGACGTCTCGCCCCTCGAGCAGGGTGGGGATGGTCGCGGCCTGGATGGCGGAGGGCGTCTCGTACCCGACGTCGTCGAGCGCCTCGAGCACCGCCCCGTCGAGACCGAGGTCTGCGAATGTCGTCGCGGCGGGCTCCTCGGGAGCCGCGTCCGGGGCGGGAAGTTCTTCAGAAGTCACGCTTCAGGGTAGTCCCCGGTGCTGTGAAAGCCCCGGTGGATGCCGCGGGGCGGCGTCGAGGGGGCGGCCGGCGCGGCACGCGGCCCGCCGTCAGCCCTTGGGCTTCTTCGGCCCCTGCCCGCGCCCCGGGTGGTCGTCTTCGGGCTCGGGCGTGGGCTCGACGGTCGGCTCGACGGCGGGCTCGTCGGGCTCGTCGGCGACGGGCTCGTCGGTCGGCTCGTCGGGCGCCGTCGTGGGCTCGGGAGCCGCGGGCGTCGCCGTCGGCAGCACCGGCGGGAACGCCTGCGAGTTCGCCGGGGCGTTCGGGGTCGGCCGCGGCGTCTGGAGTTCGGAGGAGGCCTCGGTGTCGGGCGCGCCGGTGCCGGCCTGGATGACGGCGGCTCCGCCGGCGATGATCCCGATGGAGAGGAGCGCGGTCGCACCCGTCAGCGCCACCGCCCGGTGCGCGGTCACCCACCCCACCGTCGCGGCGAAGGCCGGGGCCAGCCTCGCGGCGACCGCATCGAGTCGCTTCGCGGTCGCCGAAGCGGGCTCGGCGGCGCGGCGGCCGCGCGGTCGGGTGCGGCGTTCGCCGGTTCCGTCGCTCACATCGGCCTCGTTTCGTCGTGCGACCCGCGTTCAGGGGCCACGAACGAGGATAGGCGGCTCGCGGGTCGACCGCATCCGGGGAGCGGATCGGGCGTCAGGCGTTGACGATGAGCGCGTAGATCAGCGAGCCGAACTGCTGGAGGAGCACCATCGCGCCCACCGTCGTGCCGATGGCCCCGTAGACCCGGGTGGGCCCGCCCCGCAGGCAGGCGACGATGCCGATCGCGACGGTGGCGAGGGCGAGCACGACCGAGACGGTCGTCATGACGAACGAGACGGTCGAGAACGAGGAGAAGTCGCCCGATCGGATGAGCGCCGCGTTGATGAAGATGGCGGCGAAGTCGGCGACGACGAGCACGATGCCCAGCACGAACGCGACGACGCCGATCGGTTCGAGCCGGGATGAGCGCGAGGCGTCGGTCATGGGGCCACCCTAGCGGTCGGGCGCGCCGCGCGCGAGAAGGCTCGCTCCTGCTAGTGTCATCCTGATTTCAACGTTGAAACCAGCGAGCTGAGGACGATGACGACCCGAACCCCGCCCCGCGGCATCCCGACCGACGCCGCCGCGACCGCCCCCGCGCTCGGCCCCCGCACCTGGGCCGCGATCATCCTGATCGGCCTCGTCGGCCAGCTCGCCTGGGTGATCGAGAACATGTACCTCAACCTGTTCGTCTACGAGACCGTCTCGACCGATCCCGGCGTCATCGCGTGGATGGTCGCCGCGAGCGCGATCGCCGCGACCGTGGCCACCCTCATCGTCGGCGCCTGGTCCGACCGGCTCGGCCGCCGACGCGAGCTCGTCGCGGGCGGCTACCTCGCCTGGGGTGCGGTCACCGCGGCGTTCGGCCTCGTCGGCGCCCCGGATGCCGCGGCGGAGGCCGCCCCCGTGCTGATCGGGGCCGTCGTGGCGATCATCGCGCTCGACTGCGTGATGAGCTTCATCGGCTCGGGCGCGAACGACGCGGCCTTCGCCGCGTGGGTCACCGACTCGACGGTGCCCGCGAATCGCGGCCGGGTCGACGGATGGCTCGCGACGATGCCGCTCGTCGCGATGCTGCTCGTCTTCGTGCTGCTCGACCCGATGACGCAGGCCGGGCAGTGGCCGGCCTTCTTCGCCCTCGTCGGCGGGGTCACCGCGGTCACGGGCGTCGTCGCCTGGTTCCTCGTCCGCGACCGGGGCGTCGCCCCTCGCGAGCAGCACGTGCTGCGGGCGGTCGTCGAGGGCCTGCGTCCCGCCACCGTCCGGCGCGAGCCCGCGCTCTTCCTCACCCTCGCGATCTGGTGCGTGATCGGCATCAGCTCGCAGGTGTTCATCCCCTTCGTGCTCATCTACCTGCGCTACTCGCTCGCGCTCGAGGCCTCGGCGATCGCGCTCGGCATCGTGCTCGTCCTCGCCTCGGCGCTCAGCGTCGTCGGCGGGCGCGTGATGGATCGCGTCGGCAAGGAGCGCTTCCTCCTGCCCGCCGTCGGCGTCTTCGTCGCCGGCCTCGTCGCGATGACCTTCGTGCGCGACTTCGCCTGGGTGATCGTGGCGGCGACGTTCATGATGGCCGGCATGATGGCCTCGATCGCCGCCGTCTCGGCGATGACGCGCGACCAGACGCCCGCCGACCGGGCGGGCGGCGTGCAGGGCGCCCGCATGATCATGGCGGTGATGCTGCCCATGGTGATCGGCCCCGCGATCGGCGCCGCCGTCATCTCTGGCGCGGCCCACAGCTACGTCGAGCTCGGGCGCGAGCACCCCGTGCCGGGCCCAGAGATCTTCCCCGTCGCCGCGCTCGTGCTCGTCGCCGTGCCGGTGCTCGCCGCGCTGCGGACGCGCGTGCTGCGGCGTGCCGCCGCACCCGATCCCGCCGGCGCCGACACCGGGGCCGGGGCAGGGGCCGACGCCGGGGCCGACGCCGCCGAGGAGACCCGCGCGTGAGCCGCCGCACCCCCTGGGCCGACGCCCTCGACCCCGACGCAGTGCTGCCCGAGTACCCTCGCCCGCAGCTGGCCCGCGACAGCCACCTGAACCTCAACGGCTGGTGGGATCACGCGTTCACCGCCGACGACCGCCGGCCGGCCGACTGGGACGGCCGCATCCTCGTGCCCTTCTCCCCCGAGGCCGAGCTCTCGGGCGTCGGGCGGCAGCTGCAGCCCGGCGAGCACCTCTGGTACCGGCGCACCGTGCGCCTGCCCGAGGGGTTCCTCATCGGGCGGGCCCTGCTGCACTTCGGCGCGGTCGACCAGCGCTGCCGCGTCTTCGTCGACGGGGTCGAGGTCGGGGCCCACGAGGGCGGCTACCTGCCGTTCTCGATCGACGTCACCGAGGCTCTCGCCGACGGCGCCGAGCACGAGCTCACGGTCGACGTCGTCGACCCGAGCGACACCTCGTACCACTCGCGCGGCAAGCAGGCCCTGAAGCGCGGCGGCATCTGGTACACCGCGCAGTCGGGCATCTGGCAGACCGTCTGGATGGAGTCGGTGCCCGCGCTCCACGTGCGCGAGCTCGTGCTGCGCCCGAGGCTCGACGACGAGACGATCGAGGTCGTGGTCGAGGCATCCGGGCCCGGATCGGATGCCGCGACGGACGCGAGGGACTCGCCGAGCGCGGCCACCCCGCTCGCGACCGTCATCGTGCGCGCCGACGGACGCGAGATCGCCCGGACCGAGGGGCCGGCCGGCCGCACCCTCACCGTCCCGGTGCCCGGCGCCCGGCGCTGGACCCCCGACGACCCGTTCCTCCACGACGTCGAGGTGCGCCTCGGCGACGACGTCGTGCAGAGCTACGTGGGCATGCGCTCGGTCGGCGTCGCGCCCGACGCCTTCGGCCGCCCGCGGCTCGTGCTCAACGGCGAGCCCGTCCTCCACGCGGCGGTGCTCGACCAGGGCTACTGGCCCGACGGGCTCTACACGCCGCCCTCCGACGAGGCGATGCTGCACGACCTCCGCAGCATGAAGGAGCTCGGCTTCAACGCGGTGCGCAAGCACATCAAGATCGAGCCGCTGCGCTGGTACCACCACTGCGACCGGCTCGGGCTGCTCGTCTGGCAGGACATGGTGAACGGGGGCCGCCGGTACGACCCTGCGGTCATCACGCTGCCGGTGAAGCTGCCGCTGCGGCTCGACGACCGCCGGCATCGCCGGTTCGGCCGGCAGGATGCCGCGGGGCGCGCCGAGTTCACCGCCGAGCTCGAGGCGACCGTGCGACTGCTGAGGAACTCGCCGAGCGTCGTGGTCTGGGTGCCGTTCAACGAGGGGTGGGGCCAGTTCGACGCGCTCGACGCGGTCGAACGGGTGCGCGCGATCGACCCCGACCGGGTCATCGACCATGCGAGCGGATGGCACGACCAGCGCGGCGGCGACCTTGAGAGCCTGCACGTGTATTTCCGGAAGCTGAAGCCGAAGCGCAGCTGGGGCCGCGACGGGCGCGCCGTCGTCGTCTCGGAGTACGGCGGCTACAGCCTGCGGCTGCCCGGGCACGAGTTCGGGCCGCGCGAGTTCGGCTACCGGCGCTACCGCAGCATCGACGCGCTCACCGACGGCTTCGTCGAGCTGCACCGCGACGAGGTCCTGCCCGCGATCGGCGCGGGGCTGTCGGGCATCGTCTACACGCAGCTCTCCGACGTCGAGGACGAGCTCAACGGGCTGCTCACCGCCGACCGCACGGTCGTGAAGGTCGACGCCGACCGCGTGCGCGGCGTCCTCGACGAGCTGTTCGCCGAGTTCGACGCCGTCACGGGGGCGGGCGCGGCATCCTCGAGCCCGCCCGTCGCCGCCCACCCCACCCGCTGACCACCCGAGAACGGAACCCCATGGCCCGCACCATCGTCGAGCGCGAGCTCACCGCCCCCGTCGCCCTCTGCGGGCCCGACGGCCGCCTGAACCGCGACGCCGTCGGCTGGACGCGGACGCCGCTGCACGACACCTCGGGCATCGACGGCCGCCGCGTGTGGGGCCGCAACAAGCGCTGGGAGTACTGGGCGATCACCACCCCGACCCACCTCATCGCGCTGACCGTCTCATCGATCGACTACGCGGCGGTGCACGCGATCCTCGTGCACGACCGCCGCGACGGGTCGACGATCGACCGCTCGGCGATCGCCCCGCTCGGCTCGAGCGCGACGCTGCCCGCCTCGCTCGGCGACGGGCCGGCACGCGCCCGCACTTCGGCGATCGAGATCGACCTCGAAGAACTGCCCGACGGCGCGGGAACGCGCCTGCGCGGCACCGCCGAGGGCGTGCGCCTCGACCTCGTCGCGCACCGGCCCGCCGGGCACGAGAGCCTCGGCGTCGTCGTGCCCTGGTCGGACCGCCGGTTCCAGTACACGGTGAAGGACGTCGCGCGCCCCGCGACCGGGTGGCTCGAGCTCGGCGGCGACGGCGGCGACGACGACGGCGACGACGACGGCTCGGTCGAGCGCATCGAGCTGCCCGAGGGCGAGAGCTGGGCGGTGCTCGACCACGGCCGCGGGCGCTGGCCGTACACGATGATCTGGAACTGGGGCGCGGCCTCGGGCATCGTCGACGGCCGCACGATCGGCCTGCAGCTCGGCGGCAAGTGGACCGACGGCACCGGCTCGACCGAGAACGCCGTCGTCGTCGACGGGAGACTGCACAAGATCAGCGAGGAGCTCGACTGGGACTACGACGTCCACGACTGGCTCGCGCCGTGGCGCATCCGCGGCGAGCACGCCGATCTGCGGTTCGAGCCCTTCTGGGACCGGGTGAGTGCCACCGAGCTCGTCGTCTTCGGCTCGCACGGGCACCAGTGCTTCGGCCACTACTCGGGCTGGGTCGACGCCGGCGGCGAGCGCGTCGCCGTCGACGGGCTGCTCGGCTGGGCCGAGGACGTGAGGAACCGCTGGTGACCGGGCAGGACGAAGCGGGCCGCGGGGGCCGGCTGGGTGGCCGGGCACGCCCCGGACACCGCTCGGCCGGCCCGACGCTCCGGGACGTCGCGGCGATCGCCGGCGTCTCGTACCGCACCGTCTCGAACGTCATCAACGGGCGCGTGCCGGTCAGCGGGCCGACGCGGGAACGGGTCGAGGCCGCGATCGCCGAGCTCGGCTACCGGCCCCAGTTGGCCGCGCGCCAGCTCCGGGTCGGCCGCAGCAACCTCATCACGCTCTCGGTGCCGTTCCTGTCGCTGCCGTACTTCGCCCAGCTCGCGCACGCCGTCGTCGGCGCCGCCGAGCGGGTCGGGTACGACGTCGTCGTCGACGAGACGCACGGCGATCCCGAACGCGAGCTCCGCGCGGCCTCCGGGTTCCAGACCCTCCTCACCGACGGCATCCTGCTGAGCCCGATGTCGCTCGACGACGCGCAGCTCGTCGCCGCGCGCGGGCGCACGCCCCTCGTCGTGCTCGGCGAGCGCATCCGCGCCGCGCGCGTCGATCGCGTCGTCGTCGACAGCGTCACCTCCTCGCGGGATGCCGCGGCGCACCTCCTCGCGTCGGGCCGGCGCACGCTCGGCTTCCTCGGCACGGTTCCGGATGCCTCGGTCGGCGCCGCGGCCGCCGACCTCCGGCTCGAGGGCTTCCGCTCGGCGCTGCGCGCGGCGGGACTCGAGGCGAAGCCGCACCACGTCCTCGAGGTCTCCCCGTGGGATCCGGCCTCGCCCGACGGCGACTACTCGCGCGAGGAGGGGTACGCCCGGATCCGGGCCCTGCTCGCGGGCGGCGGGCTCGACGGCCTCGACGGCCTCGACGGCCTGGTCTGCGCGAACGACCTGCTCGCGATCGGCGCGCTGCGCGCGTTCCGCGAGGCCGGCGTCGACGTGCCCGGCAGGGTCGCGGTGATCGGGTGGGACGACTCCCCCGAGTCGGCGTTCGCCGCACCGTCCCTGACGAGCATCGCCCCCGATCTCACCGAGCTCGCACGTCTCGCCGTGGCATCCGTGCTGCGACTCGTCGACGACCCGCACGCGCCGCCGCGCGTCGAACAGGCGCCGTACCGGCTCGTCGTACGCGAGTCGGCGCCGTAGCGGGGCATCCCACCCGAGTTTTTCGACGTAGTGTAGAAATATGTCCCGCGCGACGCTCGCCCTCCGCCTGCTGCTGCCCGCCTTCCTCATCGGCGCGATCGTCGCGATCTCGTTCCTCGAGGCGCCGCTGAAGTTCCAGGCGCCGGGCATCACCATCCCGCTGGGGCTCGGCATCGGCCGCCTCGTGTTCACCGCGCTCAACGTGCTGACCGGTGTGGCCCTCGCCGTGCTCACGCTCGTGAGCCTTCGCCGGCCGCGCGCCGGCCGCACCCCGCTCGTGCTGCTCGGATCGACCTGGCTCGTCTACCTCGTCGAGATCCTCGTCATCCGCCCCGTGCTCAACCGGCGCAGCGACCTCGTGATCGCCGGCTCCGAGGCGCCCGGCACCGACTGGGCGCACTACGCCTACATCGCCGCGGATGTCGCGGTGCTCGCCCTCCTCGTCGCCCTCGTCGTCGTGACGGTGCGCGAGGTGCTGCCGGCGGGCTCGGTGCCGGCCGTGCGCGAGGAGTCGCACACCGCGGGCTGAGCCGGGGTCCGGGGCGCTCGGCGGGGTCCGAGGTCGGACTCCGTGTCGGAGTCGGGGCGGAGACGGGGTCGAAGTCGGGCTTGAGCAGGACGAGCCGGTCGGCACCCCGCACAGGCGACCTGCCGGCGCGCTCATCCTGCTCGAGCCCGACCTCCCGCAGCACTCATGACGCGCCGACCCTCGGGCCCTCCAGCAGATCCGTCGCCCGGCACATCCGGAGAAGCCCGGGCGCGACTCGGCCCACTGATGCTGTCGAGCCGCTGAAAGCGGGGCCGCCCCGCCACCCGAAGCAGAACGACGACGCAGCCTCAGCCCGCCGTCGAGGCCCGCACGACGAGCTCGGGCTGGAAGACGACCTGCTCGGGGCTGAAGCCGGCGTCGTCGGCCTCGCGCAGCAGCAGGTCGACGGCCGTGTGCCCGATGAGCGCGGCGGGCTGCCGGATCGACGACAGCGGCACCACCGCGGCCGCGGCGAAGTCGATGTCGTCGTAGCCGATGAGCGCGATGTCGCCGGGCACCCGGGCGTCGCCGCGCATCACGAGGGCCTGCAGCACGCCCATCGCGAGCAGGTCGTTCGCCGCGAACACGGCATCGGGCCGCTCGGTGGCGGGCCGGGCGCGGATCGACTCCCCGGCGGCGCGACCCTGCAGCACGGTGAGGCTCTCGGTGGCGATGACCTCGAGCGAGGCGCCGGGCACCTCCGCGACCGCACGGCGGGCGCCCTCGAGGCGGTCGGCGACCTGGCGGATGCTCGCGGGGCCGCCCACGAACGCGATGCGCCGCCGCCCGATGCCGAGCAGGTGCTCGGCGGCGAGGCGGCCGCCGGCGATGTCGTCGACGGCGACCGACGAGAAGCTGCGGTCGTGCGCCTGCCGGTCGACGAGCACGACGGGCGTGCCGCGCTCGCGCAGCCGTTGCAGCCGCGGCAGGTCGTCGGCGAGCGGGGAGATCAGCACCCCGTGCACGCGCTGCTCCTCGAAGAGGTCGACGTAGACGCGCTCGCGGTCGACGTTCTCGTCGCTCGTTCCGAGGAGCACGGTGAGCCCCGCCTCGGCCGCGCGCGTCTCGGCGCCGCGGGCGACGTCGGTGAAGAAGGGGTTGCGCACGTCGAGCACCACGAAGCCGATCGAGCGGCTGCGCCCGGCGCGCAGCTGGCGGGCCGCGTCGTTGCGCACGAAGCCGAGCTCCTCGATCGCGGCCTGCACTCGTTCGACGGTCGCGGGCGCGACGCGGTCGGGGCGGTTGAGCACGTTCGAGACGGTGCCCACCGAGACGGATGCAGCGGCCGCGACGTCGCGAACACTGACTGCCATTGCCGCTCCTCCTCATGTCGCACCGCCCGCACGAGCCGGACGGCGTTGAACCGATTCGATCATGGCATCGATTCCCGGGGCGTCGGGCACGCGGATTGATTCGTTTCAAAACCGTGACTCGATCCGACTTGACCATCCGCCCCGCATGACTCTACAGTGACCATGGATCGATTTTGAATCGATTCATTCCCACGCTTGCACCGCGGAGCGATCCCCCCGCTCCCACCTCGACGAGGAGGCCCCGTGACGGACATCCCGCGCACGTCGGCGGACACCCCGCCCGTGCCTGCGGCGACCCCGCCCATGCTCGAACTCGACGCCGTCGCGAAGTCGTTCGGCGCCGTCGTGGCCCTGCGCTCCGGCAGCCTTCGCCTCGAGCGAGGCTCGATCCACGCCCTCATCGGCGAGAACGGTGCAGGCAAGTCGACGCTCGTGAAGATCGTCGCCGGGCTCTACCGCCGCGACGCCGGCGACCTGCGCCTCAACGGCGAGTCGGTCGACTTCACCTCGACCGCGCAGTCCAAGGCCGCGGGCATCGCGGTGATCTACCAGGAGCCGACGCTCTTCCCCGACCTCACGGTCACCGAGAACGTGTTCATGGGCCGCCAGCCCGTCAGCCGCTGGGGTCGCATCGACCGCAAGGCGATGCGGCACGAGGTCGAACAGCTCTTCACCCGGCTCGGCGTCGGCATCGACCCCGACCGTCCGGCCGAGGGCCTCTCGATCGCCGACCAGCAGGTCATCGAGATCGCGAAGGCGGTCTCGCTCGACGCCCGCGTGCTCATCATGGACGAGCCGACCGCCGCGCTCTCGGGCGTCGAGGTCGAGCGCCTCTTCCAGATCGCCCGGAGCCTCCGCGACGAGGGCCGCGCCCTCCTCTTCATCTCGCACCGCTTCGACGAGGTCTTCGCGCTCTGCGACACCGTCACGGTCATGCGCGACGGCTCCTACATCGCGACCACGCCGATCTCCGAGACGACGGTCGACGACCTCGTGCGGCAGATGGTCGGCCGCGACGTGACCGAGCTCTTCCCCAAGCTCGAGGCCGAGATCGGCGAGCCCCTGCTCGAGATCGAGGGCCTCTCGAGCCCGCTGTTCCACGACATCTCCTTCACCGTGCGCGCGGGCGAGATCGTCGGCCTCGCCGGCCTCGTCGGCGCGGGCCGCAGCGAGGTCGCCCGCGCCGTCTTCGGCGTCGACGGCTACGACGAGGGCACGGTCCGGCTGTCGGGTCGGCCGATCCCGAAGAACCGGCCGGATGCCGCGATGCGGGCCGGCCTCGCACTCGTCCCCGAGGACCGCCGCAAGCAGGGACTCGTGCTCGAGTCCTCCGTCGCCCGCAACGTGACGCTCGCCATCCGCGAGACGATCGCGAAGGCCGGGCTCATCACCTCGGGCATGGAGAACCGCGCCGCGAAGGAGTGGGCGAGCCGGCTCGAGGTCAAGACGAACGCGCTCTCGACCGTCGCCGGAACCCTCTCGGGCGGCAACCAGCAGAAGGTCGTGCTCGGCAAGTGGCTCGCCACCGAGCCGAAGGTGCTCATCATCGACGAGCCGACGCGCGGCATCGACATCGGCACGAAGTCCGAGGTGCACCGGCTGCTCTCCGAGCTCGCGGGGCGCGGCATGGGCATCCTCATGATCTCGTCGGAACTGCCCGAGGTGCTCGGCATGGCCGACCGCGTGCTCGTCATGCGCGAGGGCCGCATCACCGCCGAGATCGATCGCGACGACGCGACCAGCGAGAACGTCATGTTCGCCGCGACCCACGCCCAGGGAGCCCACCAGTGACCGCCACCATCGAGAAGACCGCCGTCACCAAGCGGCTGCACGCCATCGGGGCGGTGCGCGAGTTCGGCATCCTGCTCGCGCTCGCGCTCGTCGTGCTCGCCGCGACCGTCGCGAACCCGAACTTCCTGTTCAGCGCCGACGGCTGGCGCGACCTGCTGCTCACCCCGGCGATCCTCGTGCTCGTCGCGATCGGGCAGGCGATACTCATCATCACGCGCAACGTCGACCTCTCGGTCGGCTCGATCCTCGGCCTGTCGGCCTACCTCACCGGTCGCCTGTTCATCGACCTGCCGGGCATCCCGATCGTCGCGGTGTTCGTGATCGCCGTCGTCTTCGGCGGCCTGCTCGGCCTCGTCAACGGCGCGCTCGTGGCGTTCGCGAAGGTGCCCGCCATGGTCATCACGCTCGGCACGCTCTACGCATACCGCGGCATCAACGTGCTGTGGACGGGCAGCGACCGCATCAACGCCTCCGACCTGCCGAAGGACTTCCTCGCGCTCGGCACCGGGCAGATCCTCTGGATCCCGATCCTCACGATCATCGCCGTCGTCGTGCTCGCCGTGACCGGCTGGATCATGAAGAACACCCGCGGCGGCCGCGAGTTCTACGCGATCGGCTCCGACCCCGCCGCCGCCGAGCTCTACGGCCTGCGCGTGACGCGGCGCCTGCTCATCGCGTTCGCGACCTCGGGTGCGCTCGCCGGCCTCGCCGGGGTGCTCTACGCGGCCCGCTACGGCACGATCAACTCGCAGGCCGGCGCGGGCTGGGAGCTCGACGCCGTCGGCGCGGCCGTCATCGGCGGCGTCGCCATCACCGGCGGCGTCGGCTCGGTCTGGGGCGCCGCGATCGGCGCCTGGCTGCTGCTCACGATCAACCGGGCCCTGCCGATCCTCGGCATCCCCGACTTCTGGCAGCGCGCCGTCGTCGGCGCCCTCATCATCGGCGCCATCGTGCTCGACCGCGTGCTGGCCGTCCGTCAGAAACGAAAGCTCCTCGAGGCGAGGGAGGACGAGCGATGACCGCCACCACCACCGCGGCCGCCGCCATCGCGCGCACGTACCGCGACTACGACCGCCCGCTCTGGCAGCGCGTGCTCCTCACCCGCGAGATGGCGATCGTCGCCCTCGTGATCGTCGTCGCCGTCGTGGCCACCGCCACCGTGCGCGGCTTCGGCCAGCCGATCACGGTCACCTACCTGCTGCTCGACGTGATGCCGATCCTGCTCATCGCGCTGCCGATGACGCTCATCATGATCACGGGCGAGATCGACCTGTCGGTCGCGAGCATCGTCGGCCTCTCGAGCGTGCTCACGGGCGTGCTCACCGCAGGCGGCCTGCCGTTCGAGCTCGCTGCCGTCGTGGCGCTCGTCGCCGGCGCCGTGTGCGGCGCGATCAACGGGTTCCTCGTGACCGTCGTGGGGCTGCCCTCGCTCGCGGTGACGATCGGCACGCTCGCCCTCTTCCGCGGCCTCGCGGTGGGCCTGCTCGGCACGACCGCCATCACCGACTTCCCCGACTTCTGGACCGACCTCGCCAAGGCGCGCGTCGGCGGCAGCAACGTGCCGGTCGTGCTGTTCGTGTTCCTGGTGCTCCTCGTCGTGTTCATCGTGCTGCTGCACTTCACGCCGTTCGGTCGCGGCATCTACGCGATCGGACTGTCGAAGGCCGCCGCGCGCTTCTCGGGCGTGCACGTCGAGCGCACGAAGTTCGTGCTGTTCATGCTCGCCGGCCTCGTGTCGGCGCTCGCGGGCATCTTCTACACGCTGCGGTTCGGCAGCGCGCGCGGTGACAACGCGACCGGGCTCGAGCTGCAGGTCATCGCCGCCGTCGTGCTCGGCGGGGTCTCGGTCTTCGGCGGCCGCGGCGCGATCCACGGCGTCATCGCCGGCGTGCTGCTGATCGGCGTGCTCTCGAGCGCGCTGCGCCTCGCGAACGTCACCAGCGACGTCATCAACATCATCACCGGGGCGCTGCTCGTGCTCTCGGTGGTGACCTCCAGCTTCCTGGTCTGGCTGCGCAAGCGCCGGAAGGCACCAGGTGGAACACCGCGCGTCGAGGCCTCCACAGCAGGTTGACCGGGCCGCGCGGGCCGTCGAGGCGATCACTCGTCGACCTCATCCGATGAAGGGAAGAACAACGATGTTTCAGAAGAAGACCCGCGCCGGCGCGCTGGCCGCGGTCGTCGCGACCGCAGCGCTGGTACTGAGCGGATGCGCCGTCGACAGCGGCAGCGACGGCGGCGACTCGAGCGGCGGCGACTCCGCCAACCTCGCGATCACCTTCCTGCCGAAGAACCTCGGCAACCCGTACTTCGACACCTCGTCGGCGGGCGCGAAGGAGGCCATCGGCGAGTTCGACGGCACCTTCGCCGAGGTCGGCCCGGCCGAGGCCACGCCCGACGCGCAGGTGAGCTACATCAACACGCTCACCCAGCAGGGCGTCGGCGCGATCGCGGTGTCGGCGAACGACCCTGAGGCGATCTGCGACGCGCTGAACGAGGCGCGCGACGCCGGCATCAAGGTCGTCACCTTCGACTCCGACACCAACGCCGACTGCCGCGACCTGTTCATCAACCAGGCCACCGCGGAGGGCATCGCGAAGGTGCAGGTCGACCTCATCACCGAGCAGATCGGCGACGAGGGCGAGATCGCGATCCTGTCGGCGTCGGCGAACGCGACGAACCAGAACGCCTGGATCGACCTGATGAAGGCGGAGCTCGAGGCGAACCACCCGAACGTGACGCTCGTCGACACCGTCTACGGCGACGACGACGATCAGACCTCGTTCGACAAGACCGCGGCGCTGCTCCAGACCCACCCGAACCTCAAGGGCATCATCTCGCCCACGACGGTCGGCATCGCCGCCGCCGCACGCTACCTCTCGACCTCGGAGTACAAGGGCAAGGTCGCGCTGACCGGCCTCGGCACGCCGAACCAGATGCGCGAGTACGTCGAGGACGAGACCGTCACGGCGTTCGCGCTGTGGAACCCGGCCGACCTCGGCTACCTCGCCGCGTACGCGTCGAAGGCCCTCATCGAGGGTGAGATCACGGGCGAAGAGGGCGACTCGTTCGAGGCCGGCAAGCTCGGCGACTACGAGGTCGGCGCCGACGGCGTCGTGCTGCTCGGCGACCCCTACGTGTTCAACGCCGACAACATCGGCGACTTCGACTTCTAAGCAGTCGACGGGAACGGGATCGCCATGAGAGGGCGCAGGTCGGCCGCACAGCCGACCGGCCTGCGCCCTCCGCGTCCGCCGCATCGAGCGGATGCCACACGCTCGACCCCATGCCCATCTTGAAACGATTCACCCCCTGAACGGAGGACGACCGATGAACACCGCACCGCGCCCCGAGCGCGTCCTGTTCCAGCTGCAGGTCGACCCCGCCCGGCTCGACGAGTACCGCGAGCGCCACGCCGCCGTCCGGCCCGAGATGCTTCGGGCGATCGAAGCCGCCGGACGCCGCAACTACTCGCTCTTCCTGCGACCCGACGGGCTGCTGATCGGCTACTACGAGACCGACGACGACGCCGCGGCGCAGGCGGCGCTCGCCGCCGACCCGCGGACCGCCGCGTGGGAGGCCGAGATGGCCCCGTTCTTCGTCGCGCTCGACGGCGACCGGCCCGACCAGGGCGCACCCAGACTCCCCGAGGTGTTCCACCTCGAAGACCAGCTCGCGGCACTCGACGCCGCGCCCCCGGCCTCCGCAGGCGCCTGACCGCGAGCCGGACCAGCCACACGAACAGCGCCGCCCCGCGGCATCCGATCGACCGAAGAGAGCGACACGACATGACCACCTTCACCCCCGAGATCCAGTCGCAGCTGGCCGCGCAGGCCATCGAGCTGCCGAGCTGGGCGTTCGGCAACTCGGGCACGCGCTTCAAGGTGTTCGCGACGCCGGGCACCCCGCGCGATCCCTTCGAGAAGATCGCGGATGCCGCGCAGGTGCACCGCTACACCGCGCTCGCGCCGACGGTCGCCCTGCACATCCCGTGGGACCGCGTCGACGACTACGAGGCGCTCAAGCGCCATGCCGAAGACCACGGCGTCGCCCTCGGCACGATCAACTCGAACACCTTCCAGGACGACGACTACAAGTTCGGCGCCCTCACGCACGAGGACGCGGCGGTGCGCCGGAAGGCGATCGACCACCACTTCGAGTGCATCGACATCATGCACGCCACCGGCAGCCGCGACCTGAAGATCTGGCTCGCCGAGGGCTCGAACTACCCCGGCCAGGCCGACCTGCGCGGCCGGCAGGACCGCCTGCACGAGTCGCTGCAGGAGATCTACGCCCGTCTCGGCGACGAGCAGCGCCTCGTGCTCGAGTACAAGTTCTTCGAGCCCGCGTTCTACCACACCGACGTTCCCGACTGGGGCACGAGCTACGCCCAGGTCGCCGCGCTCGGCGAGAAGGCCATGGTCTGCCTCGACACCGGTCACCACGCGCCCGGAACGAACATCGAGTTCATCGTCATGCAGCTGCTTCGCCTCGGCAAGCTCGGCTCGTTCGACTTCAACTCGCGCTTCTACGCCGACGACGACCTCATCGTCGGCGCGGCCGATCCGTTCCAGCTGTTCCGCATCATCTTCGAGGTGATCCGCGGCGGCGGCTTCAACCACCCCGACGTCGCCTTCATGCTCGACCAGTGCCACAACGTCGAGGACAAGGTGCCCGGCCAGATCCGCTCCGTGCTCAACGTGCAGGAGATGACCGCCCGCGCGCTGCTCGTCGATGCCGAGGCGCTGCGCGCCGCGCAGGTCTCGGGCGACGTGCTCGAGGCCAACCGCGTCTTCATGGACGCCTTCTACACCGACGTGCGCCCCGCCCTCGCCGAGTGGCGCGAGTCGCGCGGCCTGCCGGCCGACCCGATGCGTGCGTTCGCGGCATCCGGCTACCTCGCGCGGATCGCCGACGACCGCGTCGGCGGCGTGCAGGCCGGTTGGGGGGCGTGATCATGACGAACCCCGCAGCGGCAGCGCTCATCGCCCGGTCGAACCGCCTCGGCGCCGACCCGAAGAACACGAACTACGCCGGCGGCAACACCTCGGCCAAGGGCACCGAGACCGACCCGGTCACCGGCGAGCCCGTCGAGCTCCTGTGGGTGAAGGGCTCGGGCGGCGACCTCGGCACGCTCACCGAGCCGGGCCTCGCGGTGCTGCGGCTCGACCGGCTGCAGGCGCTGAAGGGCGTCTACCCCGGCGTCGACCGCGAAGACGAGATGGTCGCGGCGTTCGACTACTGCCTGCACGGCAAGGGCGGCGCGGCCCCGTCGATCGACACCGCCATGCACGGCCTCGTCGACGCGGCGCACGTCGACCACCTGCACCCCGACTCGGGCATCGCGATCGCGACCGCCGCCGACGGCGAGGCGCTGACGGCGAAGATCTTCACCGACGCCGCGGGCGTGCAGAAGGTCGTGTGGGTGCCGTGGCGGCGCCCCGGCTTCCAGCTCGGGCTCGACATCGCCGAGATCAAGGCCGCGAACCCGCAGGCGGTGGGCTGCATCCTCGGCGGGCACGGCATCACCGCGTGGGGCGACACCTCCGACGAGGCCGAGGCGAACTCGCTCTGGATCATCGACACCGCGGCCGCCTACCTCACCGAGCACGGCGAGGCGCAGCCCTTCGGGGGCGTGCGCGCCGGCTACGAGGCGCTGCCCGAGACCGAGCGCCGCGAGCGCGCCGCCGCCCTCGCCCCGACGATCCGCGGCATCGCCTCGCACGACCGGGTCATGGTCGGCCACTTCACCGACGGCGACGTGGTGCTCGACTTCCTCGCGAGAGAGAAGGCCCCGGCCCTCGCGGCGCTCGGCACGAGCTGCCCCGACCACTTCCTGCGCACGAAGGTCAAGCCGCTCATCCTCGACCTGCCCGCGACCGCGACGGTCGAGGAGCAGCTCGCCCGCCTGCACGAGCTGCACGCCGAGTACCGCGCCGACTACCAGGCGTACTACGACGCCCACGCCACCGCCGGGAGCCCCGCGATCCGCGGCGCCGATCCGCTCATCGTGCTCGTGCCGGGCGTCGGCATGTTCTCGTACGGCGCGAACAAGCAGACCGCGCGCGTGGCCGGCGAGTTCTACGTCAACGCGATCAACGTGATGCGCGGCGCCGAGTCGGTCTCGACGTACTCCCCCATCTCCGACGCCGAGAAGTTCCGCATCGAGTACTGGGCGCTCGAGGAGGCGAAGCTCCAGCGGATGCCGAAGCCCAAGACCCACCAGGGCCGCATCGCCCTCGTCACGGGCGCCGCGAGCGGCATCGGCAAGGCCATCGCGACCCGGCTCGCGGCCGAGGGCGCATGCGTCGTCGTCGCCGACCTCGACCTCGAGAAGGCGCAGGCCGCCGCCGCCGAGCTCGGCTCGAGCGACGTCGCGATCGGCGTCGCCGCGAACGTCGCCGACGCCGACGCGGTGCAGGCCGCCCTGAACGAGGCGGTGCTCGCGTTCGGCGGCGTCGACCTCGTGGTGAACAACGCGGGCCTCTCGCTCTCGAAGCCCCTCCTCGAGACCACCGAGAAGGACTGGGACCTGCAGCACGACGTCATGGCCAAGGGCTCGTTCCTCGTGTCGAAGGCGGCAGCGCGCGTGCTCATCGACCAGCGGCTCGGCGGCGACATCATCTACATCTCCTCGAAGAACTCCGTCTTCGCCGGGCCGAACAACATCGCCTACTCGGCGACGAAGGCCGACCAGGCGCACCAGGTGCGACTGCTCGCGGTCGAGCTCGGCGAGCACGGCGTGCGCGTCAACGGCATCAACCCCGACGGCGTCGTGCGCGGCTCGGGCATCTTCGCGAGCGGCTGGGGCGCCAACCGCGCCGCCACCTACGGGGTGAACGAGGAGGACCTCGGCCAGTTCTACGCCAACCGCACGATCCTCAAGCGCGAGGTCGTGCCCGAGAACGTCGCCGACGCGGTGTACGTGCTCACCGGTCCCGAGCTCAGCCGCACCACGGGCCTCCACATCCCGGTCGACTCCGGCGTCGCCGCCGCGTTCCTGCGATGACGACGGGCGGCGGCCCGGCGGCGGGCGGGCGAGGTGCGGCGGGCTCGGTCGCCGCGGTCGACCTCGGCGCCACGAGCGGCCGGGTCGTCGTCGGCCACGTCGACCAGGCGGCCGAACGGCTCGAGCTCGAGCAGGTCGCGCGCTTCGCGAACGGCCCCGTCCGCTTGGCGTCCGGGCTGCACTGGGATGTCACGGGCCTCCACCGCGACCTCGCGCAGGGCCTCGCCGAGGCGTTCCGCCGCGAGCCCGGCATCGCCTCGATCGGCGTCGACTCATGGGCCGTCGACTACGGGCTGCTGCGCGACGGCCGCCTCCTCGGCGAGCCGTTCCACTATCGCGACGAGCGCATCGCCCGCGCCGTCGACGGGGTGCATGCGGTCGTGCCGTTCGACGAGCTCTACCGCCGCAACGGCCTGCAGTTCCTGCCGTTCAACACCGTCTACCAGCTCGCGGCCGAGCAAGAGACGGGATGGCTCGGCTTCGCCGACACGCTCCTCCTCATCCCCGACCTGATCGCCTTCCAGCTCACGGGCGCCATGGTGGCCGAGCGCACGAACGCGTCGACCACCGGGCTGCTCGGGGTCGCGAGCGGCGAGTGGGACCTCGAGCTGATCGAGCGGCTCGGGCTCGAGGCATCCCTGCTGCCGCCCCTCGTGTCGCCCGGAGCCGCGATCGGCCCGCTGCGCCCCGCCGTCGCCGCGGAGCTCGGCGCACCCGACGGCGTCGAGGTGGTCGCCGTCGGCTCGCACGACACGGCCTCCGCCGTCGTCGCCGTGCCGATGCGGGCCGAGTCGGCCGCGTACATCTCGTGCGGCACCTGGGGCCTCGTCGGCGTCGAGCTCGAGCAGGCGGTCACGAGCGAGGCGGCACGCGAGGCCAACTTCACGAACGAGGGCGGCGTCGACGGCCGGGTACGGTTCCTGCACAACGTCATGGGGCTGTGGCTGCTCAGCGAATCGGTGCGCTGGTGGGAACGAGACGGCTCGCAGATCGCCCTCGGCGAGCTGCTGGATGCCGCGGCCGCCGTCGACCGCCCCATGCCCGTGTTCGACGCGAACGACCCGCGGTTCATGGCACCGGGCGACCTGCCGGGCCGCATCGCCGAGTGGTGCGCCGAGCACGGCCTCGCCGCCCCGCAGACCCGGGCCGAGTTCGCCCGCTCGATCATCGAGAGCCTGGCCCAGGCCTTCGCCGACGCCGTGCGCGACGCCGCCGCGCTCTCGGGCGTCGAGGTCGAGACGATCCACATCGTCGGCGGCGGCGCCCTCAACCGGCTGCTCTGCCGGCGCACCGCCGACCGCTCGGGCCTGCCCGTGCTCGCCGGCCCCGTCGAGGCGACCGCCATCGGCAACGTGCTCGTGCAGGCGCGGGCGCAGGGCTTCGCCTCGGGCGACCTCGAGTCGCTGCGCGCACTCGTCGCACGCGCGTTCGAGCCGGTACGGTACGAGCCGCGGGGCTGAGGCGGGGCTCGCGGCTTCAGGCGCGCCGCCGCTCTGCGCACCGGATACCACTCGCCGACGTCGCTGCGGCATGTCGGGTCGAGGCGCCCGTGACGACGGACACATCCGATCTTTAACGGATCGAACCACCTCGTTTCATTGACGCCAGCCCGCGTGTTCCGGCATACTCACAGCAGAAGTTGCACGTTTCGAGGCCAATGGGGTTCGCGAAACCACGATGAATCATCAGATCTCTCGCAGAGTTCCATCGGCCGCCATCAGCTGATCACGCGAGCTCTGTACGAACGTGCCCGCCGGCTCGGAAGACGAGCGGGTGGGCCGGAGCGCCGCGGATCGACACCCGTGAAAAGGTCGGCATGTTCCTTCGAAATAGAGTCCTCCCTGCACTGGCGGCGCTCATCGCGCTGCCGCTGCTGGGTTCCACCATCACCGCTCCGAGTGCCCTCGGCTCACCGATGACCGAGTCCTCGCCGACTGCGCAGGCCGCGGAGTCCGGCAGCGACGCACTGCGCATGTGGTACACCGCACCCGTCACCGACTGGGAGAACCAGGCGCTCGTGCAGGGCAACGGCACCACCGGCCTCATGGCGTTCGGCAACCCCGGGCGCGAGCGTCTGCACTTCAACGAGAAGACGCTGTGGCGAGGCGGACCTGTCGCCGGCCGAACCTACCTCGGCGGCAACAAGGCCACCGCGCTCACGCCGGAGCAGCTCGAGGCGTACCGGCAGGCGCTCGACGACAAGGCGACGAACGTCTTCGGCCTCCCAGCCACCGGCACCACCGGAGCCAACCGCCAGCTCACGAACCTCATGTTCGGCAACACGGGCGGCATGGGCATGTACCAGGACTTCGGCGATCTCTACCTCGACTTCGGCACAGCAGGAATCACCGACGACTCCGCGTCGAACTACGTCAGGGACCTCGACCTCACCACTGCGGTCTCGACCGTGAACTTCGACCACGAGGGCGTGCACTACGAGCGCGAGTACTTCGTGAGCTACCCCGACCAGGTCGCGGTGGTCCGCCTGACCGCGTCCGAGCCGGGAAGGCTCAGTTTCACGACGTCGACCGCTGCGGCGAGCGGCCTGACCACCTCGGCGACGGCCGACGCGGACGAGAAGCGGATCACGCTCGCCGGGCAGGTGGTCGACAACCAGATGCGCGCCGAGATGCAGCTCAAGCTCGAGAACGAGGGCGGAACGGTCACGAGCAGCGACGGCCGCACGCTGACGGTCACCGCCGCCGACGAGGTGACGCTCGTCTACTCCACCGGGACGGACTACGAGAACGAGTACCCGACGTACCGGGGCGAGGACCCGCACGCTGAACTCACCCAGCGTGTGGACTCCGCCACGGCAGACGGGTACGACGCCGTACTCGAACGTCACCTCGCCGACTACCAGGAGCTGTTCTCCCGGGTGAGCTTCGACGTGGGCGCGACGGTGCCCGACATCCCGACCGATGAGCTGATGCGCGACTACCGCGCCGGCGAGCACGATCTGGCGGTCGACCAGTTGGCGTACCAGTTCGGCCGCTATCTCAGCATCGCCGGCTCGCGAATCGGAGACCTTCCCACCAACCTCTGCGGCCTCTGGATGATCGGCAGCGCGAACGCCTTCTGGGGCGCCGACTACCACTTCAACGTCAACGTCCAGATGAACTACTGGCCGGCGATGACCACCAACCTCGCCGAGACGCAGGTGCCCTTCAACGAGTACGTCGAGTCGCTCGTGATCCCGGGGCGCCTGACGGCCGAACGATCGGCAGCGGTGAAGACCGAGGACTTCGTGAACACGCCGATCGGATCGGGCAACGGATTCCTCATCAACACGCAGGTCAACCCGTTCGGGCACACCGCCCCAATCGGCTCGCAGGAGTACGGGTGGAACGTCGGCGGATCGTCGTGGGCCATGCAGAACCTCTACGACTACTACCTCTTCACGGGTGACGAGGCGTACCTGCGAGACACGGCGTATCCCATGCTCAAGGAGATGGCCGAGTTCTGGAACGAGTACCTCTGGTACAGCCCGTACCAGCAGCGGCTGACCGTGGCCCCGGGCGTCTCGGCCGAACACGGCCCGACGGCCGTCGGCACCGCCTACGACCAGTCGCTGGTGTGGGAGCTCTATCGCATGGCGATCGAGGCCTCCGAGAAGCTCGGCGTCGACGCCGAGCTGCGCACCGTGTGGCAGGACAAGCAGTCGCAGCTCGACCCCATCGCCATCGGGCAGCAGGGCCAGGTGAAGGAGTGGTACGAGGAGACCTCGCTCGGCAAGGCGCAAGCCGGCGACCTGCCGGAGGAGAGCATCTGGAACTTCGGAGCAGGGGGCTCCGCCAACCAGGGTTCGGTGCACCGCCACACCTCTCAGCTCGTCGGGCTGTTCCCGGGCACGCTGATCAGCAAGGACACTCCCGAGTGGATGGATGCCGCCATCACCTCACTCGAGCAGCGCAGCCTGAACGGCACGGGCTGGTCCAAGGCGATGAAGATCAACATGTACGCCCGGACCGGCCTCGCCGAGGACACCTACTCGATGGTGCGGGCGATGCTGTCCGGAAACCGAAACGGGCTGATGGACAACCTGCTGGACTCCCACCCGCCGTTCCAGATCGACGGCAACTTCGGTCTCACCGCGGGTATGACCGAGATGCTCGTGCAGAGCCAGCTCGGCTACACGCAGTTCCTCCCGGCGCTGCCGAGCGCATGGAAGGACGGCAGTGTCGACGGCCTCGTGGCTCGCGGCAACTTCGTGATCGGCATGGATTGGAGCGACGGCGAGGCGACGCGCTTCGAGGTGACCGCACGCAACGGCGGCACCTTCGTCGGCGACCACCCGGGCATCGCGGAGACCACGGTGAAGGACTCCGACGGCAGGCTCGTGGCGGTGGCGGCCGACGGCTCCGATGAGATCTCGTTCGAGACGACCGTGGGCGAGACCTACACGATCGCCTTCGAGCCCGACGGCCCCGGCTTCGACAACGCCGAGTGGCACGTCGATCGGGCCGAGGCCCTCGGCGAGATCACCGCGGCGGCGGCCGAGCAGGTTCGGGGGCACCTCGCCCAGGCGCAGCACCTCGAGTCGACCTCCGCGTCGAGCCGCGCGATCATCGCGCAGCTCGAGAACGCCGCCCGGAAGGGCAAGGCGAGCGCAGAACTGGTCGACTCGCTCGACGCGCTCGCCGATTCCTACCGCTGAGCCGGCAGGGTGCGCCCGGTGATCTCGGTCACCGGGCGCACCCGGCCACACGATCCAGCGTCGAGCCGCTTCGCGCCCGCTTCGCGTGTCGGAGCGGCAACGCCTGAGCGGGCGACGCCCGCCGGCGGGTCAGTCGCCGGCCGCTCGCAGCCAGAGATGCGGGCTGCGGGATGCGGCACCGGGCTCGAGCCCCGACACATCGGTCGTCGGCGTGCGGACGAGCTCGCCCGAGACCTCCTCGCTCGCCGAGACGCCGGCCGCCTGCGCCGCCTTGAGCGCGCTCGCGCGGAGCTTGCGCCAGTCGGGCTCGCTGACGGGGACTCCGCTCATGTCGGCACCGCGCACGAGCACCAGCCGGGTGCCGGCCGGGCCGGATTCGAGTCGCGCGACCGTCGAGGCGACCGCCTCGATCTTCGTGGCCTTCATGTGCCACTCGAGGCGGGAGGGGTGCTCCCAGAAGCGAGGCAGCGCCGCACCGTCGAGCGCGGCGGCCGCGGTGTCGAGGTCGGCGTCGAACCGCACGACGGTCGCGAGCGACGCCAGCTTGCCGTCGACCCCCGTGCCGCTCGAGTCCTGCCACGTCTTGCCCGTCCGGGCGGCGTCGGCGGCGGACGCCGACCGGCGACGCACCCACCCGCGAGCGACGCCGAGGATGATGATGAGCACGATGATCGCGCCGATGATGACGAAGCCCTGATACTCCTGCCAGAAGGTCATGGACGCATCCTAAGCGCACCGGACCGCCCTCGACGACCGGCTCCGACGCACGACGCCGCACCGCCGACGGCTGCGGCAGCGCGGCCTCGGCCGCACCGGCCCGAGAGACACGAAAAGCCCGGAACTCCACTGGAATTCCGGGCTTCTGGTAGCGAGGGCGGGACTCGAACCCGCGACACCACGATTATGAGCCGTGTGCTCTAACCACCTGAGCTACCCCGCCGCAAGGCTTCGGCCGACGAGTCGGACCGAGAACCAGAGCCCCGAGTCAGGATTGAACTGACGACCCCTTCCTTACCATGGAAGTGCTCTACCACTGAGCTATCGGGGCGTGTGCCGCATTCGGCAACCGTACGAGGATATCACCTCTCGGAGGGTGCTTCGTACCACTGCCACGAGCACGTCGACGCGCGCCGTCAGGAGCTCGTCGCGAGCGCCGACATGCCGAACACGAACAGCAGGAACACCGTGATCCCGCACACGGTGAACGCCGTGAGCACGTAGCCGAGCACGAGCCCCGTCATCGCCGTGACCGCCCCCTGCTCGCCGGTGCGGCGGATCTGGCCGCGCGCGATGTGCCCGCACACGATCGCCGCGACCGAGGTGAGCAGCCCGAAGAGCACCCAGCTGATCGCGAGCCCGAGGCTCACCCATGCGAGCACGTTGTGGGGCGGTGCGACGTAGCGCGGAGTCGCCGGCGAGACGACGTTGCCGTACCCGTCGTACATCACCGGCGGCGGCGGCGCGAGGTCGGCGCGGTGTGAGTCCACTGGGCTCCTGCAGGGGTCGGCTCGACGGCGTCGGGTCGGCGTCGATCTGCGCTCATGCTATCGGCGGCAGCGCGCCCGCTCACCACGCCGGCGCGACCACGCCGGGAAGGCGCCACGCGCCGAACGCGGGCCCGTCGGCCTGCGCGGTCACGATGTCGGTCGACGGGTCGGATGCCTCGAGCCGCACCTCTCCGAACACGACGAGCGGCTCGCCGAGCCCGGCGGGCAGCTCGATCGCCGCCGCCGAGCGGGCGGCCACGACGAGCACCGACTCCTCGGCCGACTCCCGCACGAACGCGACGAGCTCGTCGGCGACCGCGAGCCAGCGGATGCCGCCGGTCGCGAGCACCTCGTGCGAGCGCCGCAGCCCGACGAGCCGGCGGTACGCGTCGAGCACTGGCGCGACCGAGGCATCCGCTTCGCTGCCCCAGGGCATGGGCGTGCGCGAGGCCTCGCCGTCTTCACCGACCAGGCCGAACTCGTCGCCGGCCCACACCACGGGGATGCCGGGCATCGTCACCGCGAGACCGAAGCCGACGGGCACCGTGCCGGGGCGCGCGTTCGTCGCGAAGCGCGGGGTGTCGTGCGTGTCGAGGGCGTTCATGCCGCCGAGGCGGGTGCGCCACGGATAGCCCGCGGCGAAGCGCAGGTGCGCGTCGACGAACTGGCGACCGGTGAACTCCGGCACCCGGGCGAGCGCGAAGCCGATGCCGCCGCCCGCGGGGCTGCCGGGCGCCTGCAACCAGCTCCAGAGGGGCCGGGTGAAGGGCGTGTAGCTCATCGCGCCGTGCCACGCATCGCCCTGGAAGTCGCCCGCGCCGTCGTTCGTCGACTCGCCGAGCAGGATCGTGTCGGGGTTCACCGCGAGCATCGTGCGCCGGATCGCCTGCCGCACCTCGGCGTTGAGGTCGACGCCGCCGAGCCGGCCCGTCATGTTCGCGACGTCGATGCGCCAGCCGTCGAGCCCGAACGGCGCACGCAGGTACTTCGCGACGATCGAGTCGGGGCCGTCGACGAAGCGCCGTCGCAGCTCGGGCGACGACCAGTCGAACTTCGGCAGGCTCGGCACGCCGAGCCACGACTCGTAGCCGTTGGGCACGTCGTCGTCGAAGTAGTAGAAGTCGCGCTCGGCCGACGCCGGGTCGGCCTGCGCGGTGCGGAACCACTCGTGCGCGTCGCCCGAGTGGTTCGAGGTCAGGTCGCCGATGACGCGGATGCCACGTGCGTGAGCCGCCTCGACGAGTCGCACGAGTGCCTCGTCGCCGCCGAGGAGCTCGTCGACGTGGTCGAAGGTCGAGGCGTCGTAGCGGTGGTTCGAGCGCGCAGGGAACACCGGCGTCAGGTACAGCAGGTTCACGCCGAGCCCCGAGAGGTGGTCGAGCTTCTCGCGCACCCCGTCGAGGTCGCCGCCGAAGAACTGCGCCGACCGCCCCGGCGGCACGGGGTCGAGCGCGTCGCCCCACGGCGCGGGGATCGCCCACTCGGGCGTCTCGCGGCCGTCGGCGGCCGTCGAGCGGGCGAAGCGGTCGGGGAACACCTGGTAGAGCACGGTGTCGGCCACCCACTCGGGCACCGGCTCGTGCGCGACGAGCTTGAAGTCGTCGCGGTCGCGGGTCTCGATGTCGCTCAGCCCGACCTGGTTCAGCCAGTGCTGGCGGCCGTCGGCGCCGACGAGCAGCCAGCGGTAGCCGTGCACGGGGTTCTCGACCTCGACGCCCGCCTCCCACCAGGTCCAGCCGTCGCCGGCGGCCGGGTCGCTGCCCGGCTCGACGCGCACCGCCTCGTCGAAGCGGGGCTCGCGGTTGGGGTTCGATCGGGTGCCGACCCATGCGAGCGGGCCGAAGCCCTCGGGCACCCGCAGCCGCACGCGCACGGTCTCGCCGAGCACCGGACTCCGGGTCGAGACGTGCAGGGGCGATCCGTCGTGATGTGGGGTCAGCATGGGGTCATCCTCTCGTGGGGCGGTGACATCGCGGCGCGCTGGCGCGATGCGGTGCTGTTGCAGAATGGAGCGTCGCCTGCGACCGCGACGCGAAGGGAGTGACGGTGGCCACCGGATTCGAGCTGATCGAACGCGACGGGCTCGCCGCCTTCGCGGAGGCCAACGGCTGGGAGTACCGCGCCGTCGGCGACCCGCCGGCGCTCGGAGACGGGCTGTGGGAGCAGGTCTCGAACGGCACGGCGCACGACCAGGTGATCGCCGACGGCTGGCAGACCGGCCACCTTCGCGGCGGCACGCGCAGCGCCGAATCGGTGCGGTACACGAAGTCGGGTATCAGGGTCACGACGCGAGTCCGCTCGGGATCGCCCGTGTCGAGCATCGACGTCGGCTACCTCGCGATCGACCTGCCCCGGCACCTGCCGAACATGATCCTCGACGCCGGCCGCAACGACGGGCTCATCGGCTCGAGCCTCGCGCGCCCGCCGAAGGAGGACCAGCGGCTCTCGCTCGAGGGCGACTTCGACCGGCACTTCCGGCTCTACGTGCCGAGGGGCTACGAGCGCGACGCGCTCTACGTCTTCACACCCGACCTGATGGCGCTCCTCATCGACGAGACCGGCGACCTCGACGTCGAGGTGCGCGACGACCTGCTCATCGTCATGAGGCCCGGCGGCTTCGCGTGGGCCGACGCAGCGACCTGGCAGCGGTTCGACCGCATCCGCGCGATCGTCGGCGCGAAGTTCCGCGACCGCACCGACCTGTACGTCGACGAGCGGGTGCCGGGCGCCGAGACGCCCGCGTCGCGCCTCGCGGCCGTCGCCGGTGCGGGAGCGGGTCCGGGCACGGGCGTCACCGCTGCCGCTGCACCCGTGAACACCGTCGCCCCCGCCGGCCGGCGCCTGCGACGCAAGATGGACCGCGCCACCGCGATCGGGATCGGCTTCGGCATCGGCGGCGTGCTGATCGCGATCGCCGCGATCGTGGTGCCGATGATCTTCATGGCCGCGTCGGGCATGCAACCCGGCGAGTCCGTCTCGTTCTGATCCGAACGCCGGCAGACCGGCCGAACTCGGGCCGGGCTCACCACCCGACGGGCTCTTGGCCGACCGCCCGCCGGACGCACTCCCCGACCGCCCGCCGGGCGCACTCCCTGACCGGCTGGCGGACGCACTCCCCGACCGGCTGGCGGACGCACTCCCCGACCGGCTGCCGGGCGCACTCCCCGACCGGCTGCCGGATTCGCGCCCCGTCCGCAGGTCACGCTCATGGCTCGACCCGACGGCGACTACTTCGCCCTCCGGGCTATGCCAGTTCCGCCTCACGCTGAGGCGCAACCGACACAGCTCGAATCAGAAGGTCCCGTGCCGCCCGGGTTCCGTGAGGCGCAACTGGCATACCTCGAAACAGAAGGCCCCGAGCCGTGCCGGTTCCACCCCGCCGTGAGCCGGAACCCGTATGGCCCGGAACGCACCGCGTGCCCTACTTCACCGCGCCGGCGGTCAGCCCGCCGACGATGTACTTCTGCAGGAAGAGGAACAGCGCGACGACCGGCAGCGCCGACATCACGGCGCCCGCCGAGAACGCGCTCCAGTCGGCGTAGCGGGGGTTCGACACGAGCTTCGTGAGGCCGACGGCGAGCGTCTGCTTCTCGGTGTCGATGAGCAGCACGGATGCCACGACGAACTCGTTCACCGAGGCGATGAACGACAGCAGTGCGACGACCGCGAGGATCGGGGCGACCAGCCGCAGGATGATCGTGAAGAAGATGCGCGCGTGGCCGGCCCCGTCGATCTTGGCGGCCTCGTCGATCGACGCGGGCACGGTGTTGAAGAAGCCGTACATGAGGTACGTGTTCACGCCGAGCGCGCCGCCGAGGTAGACCATGATCAGGCCGAGGTGCGTGTTCAGGCCGATCGCGGGGAACAGGTCGCCGATCGTCGACATGAGCAGGAAGATCGCGACCACGGCGAGCAGCTGCGGGAACATCTGCACCACGACGATCGAGATGAGGCCGAACCGGCGACCCGTGAAGCGCATGCGCGAGAAGGAATACGCCGCGAGCGCCCCGAGGAACACCGTGCACACCGCGGTCGTGCCGGCGATGATCATCGTGTTCGCGAACCACGTGCCGAACGGCACCTGCGGGTCCGAGAGGATCCGCACGTAGCTGTCGAGGCCGATCTTCGAGAACAGCGCGTTCGAACCGGTCAGCGTGCCGTTGGGGTTCAGCGACGACGAGACCACGAACACGATCGGGAACAGCGAGAACACGACCATCACGACGCCGACGATGTGGCGCCAGCCGGTCGCCGCGAACCAGCGGCCGAAGTTGAACGGGCGCTTCGGCAGCACGAGCGGCGCGTCGCCCAGCGAGGAATGCGCCCGCGTCGAGGCATCCGTCATCTCTTCGATCTCGCCTGCGGCGAGACCCACGCCCGTGCCGGGCACCACCTTGCGAGCGGCCATCAGTTCAGCTCCTCGAGGCTCTTGGTCCGGCGGAACGCGATGATCGAGATCACCGCGACCACGATGAAGATGATGATCGAGTACGCGCTCGCGAGACCGTAGTCACGGGTCTGGCCGGTGAACGCGACCTTGTAGACCATCGTGATCAGGATGTCGGTGAACCCGACCGGGATCGGCGCGTTCGAGTCGCGCGGCCCGCCGTCGGTGAGCATGTAGATCGTGTTGAAGTTGTTGAAGTTGAACGCGAACGAGGCGATGAGCAGCGGCGCCACGGTCACGAGCAGCAGCGGCAGCTTGATCAGGCGGAAGATCGCCCACGGCTTCGCGCCGTCGACCTTCGCGGCCTCCTGGATGTCGTCGGGGATCGACTGCAGCGCGCCCATGCACACGAGGAACATGTAGGGGAAGCCGAGCCACAGGTTCACGATGAGGATCGAGACCTTGGCGAGCAAGGGGTCGGTGAGCCACGGTATGGATGCCCCGCCGAGCAGCACCTGGTTGATGAAGCCGAAGCTCTCGTTCATCATGCCCGCCCAGACGAGCGCCGAGAGGAACGACGGGATCGCGTACGGCAGGATCATCAGCACGCGGTAGATCTTGCGGCCCCGCATGCGCATGTCGTTGAACACGATCGCGAGGAAGAGGCCGAGGAAGAAGGTCGAGGCGACCGAGATGAGCGCGAACGCGAAGGTCCAGGCGGTCACGTAGAGCAGGGGGCCCGCGAGGCGGGTGTCGGTGACGGCGCGCACGAAGTTGTCGAAGCCGACCGTGATCTGCCAGCCCGGCAGCAGCTGGTCGCCGTCCTCGGCGGTGAACGCCCCCACGCCGGTGTCGGAGTAGACCGTGCCGGTCGAGAGGTCGGTCATGGTGCCGGCGGCCTCGTCGTACTCGAGCGTCGAGACGTAGAGGTAGCCGGTCGAGCCGTCGGGCGTGCGGATCGCCCCGTCGTTCGGGTCGTCGGACGCGGGCACCGCGAGCGCGGTGACCTCGTCGGTGCGCTCGAGCACGTCGGCGAACTGCAGCGTGTTCCAGCCGTCGGCCGACACGGCGACGTCGCCGTCGAACTCGACACCGGATGCCTCGGCGAGCGGTTCGTCATTCGTGCCGACGAGGGCGTCGCCCTCGGGGTCGGTCACGAGCAGGCCCAGCTCGCCGGCGCGCTCGACGACGGTGACGGGATAGGCGGGCGAGTCCTCGACGCGCTCGAGCGACGAGGCCATGAGCGAGGAGACGGCCTGCTCCTTCGAGCCGTTGTGGCCCGTGCCGTAGTTCGTGAAGGCGATGTACCCGGTGTAGAGGAGCACGAACACCTGGAACACGACGAGGAAGATGACCCCGGGCGTGAGGTACTTCGCGGGGAGCTTGCGGCGCGAGAAGTAGATCCAGTTCACGAGCGCCGTGACGGCGGCGACGATGACGAGCACCACCCACTGCTCGTGCAGCGCGAGCACGAACACGGCGTAGAGCGCGAGCGCGTCGACCAGGCCGAGCGCCAGCAGCTTGACGAGCAGCACCTTGATGCCGCCCGAGGCCTGCTCGGCGATGCCCGCAGCGCGACGCTGCTGCTTCGTCTGCTTCGGCGGCGCGTCCTCGCGGACGTCCTCCTCGATCACGGTGCCCATCTGCCTGTCTCCCTCATCGTCGTCGCTCGGTGATGCCACGGCGGCCGAGCAGTCGCGGGTGGTCGAGTAGGCCCGCCAGGGCCGTATCGAGACCTGGTGACCAGGTCTCGATACGCGCTTCGCGCTACTCGACCACCGAGTCGACTACTCGGCCGCCGAACGGATCAACCTGCGTCGATCGCAGCCTGGACGTCGGCGGCGAGCTTCTGCCACGTGGCGACCGGGTCGGCACCGTTGATGATGTCGGCCTCGGCGATGCCCCAGTACTGCCACACCTTGCCCATGGCGGGGATGGCGGGCATCGGCACGGCGTCGGCGCCGACGGCGGCGAAGCCCTCGATGATGGGGTCGCTCGACGCGGTCTCGGCGGCGGCCGAGTTCGCGGGGAGGATGTTGCCGGCCTCGAACAGCTCGAGCTGCGTCTCCTCGCTGCCGAGGTAGTTCACGAGGAAGTCGTTCGCGGCGACCTTGTTCTTCGACTCGGCCGAGACGAAGAAGCCCTTGACGCCGGCGAACGGCTGGGTGGCCTCACCGGTGGGGCTCGGCGCCGGGTCGATCGCGACGTTGATGCCGGCGTCGACGGCCGCGCCGACGTTCCACGGGCCGGTCAGCCAGAAGGCCGACTTGCCGGTGAGGAAGCTGTCCTTCGCGATGTCGCCGTCGATGTCGGTGTTGAACGCCTTGGTGCCGTTCTTGCCCTGCGTGCCGAGCCAGGTGGCGAAGGCCTCGCCGCCGGCGTTGCCGAGCTGGAGGTCATCGGCGTTGTAGCCGTTCTCGTCGCTGCCGAAGACGGGAGCGCCGAACGCGGTCTGGAAGGGGTACAGGTGGTAGGGGTTGCCCTCGGCGCCCTGCTCGACGACGAACGGCTGGGTGAGGCCCGCCGCCGTGCCCTTGGCGAGCATGTCGTCGAAGCTCGTGGCGGCCTCGGGGATGAGGTCGGCGTTGCGGAGGACCGCGATGTTCTCGACCGCGTAGGGGAGCATGTAGGTCGTGCCGTCGTAGGTCGACGCGTCCACGGCCACCTGGAGGTAGTCGGCTGCCGAGTCGCCGAGCTCGATCGGGGCGACGACGCCGTTGGTCGAGAGCTCGCCCAGCCAGTCGTGGGCACCCATGGTGATGTCGGGGCCCTTGCCGGTCGGAACCTGCTGGATGAAGTCGTCCTTGATGTCGGCGTTGTCCTTGCCGACGAGCTTGACCTCGACGCCCGTCTCGTCGGAGTAGGCCTTGGCCGCGCCCTTCAGCGCGTCGACGCGCTCGGCGTCGACCCAGACGGTCAGCGTGCTGCTCGCGCTCGACTCCGTGTCGGAGCTGCCATCGGCACCGGCGCAACCGGCGAGACCGAGCGTCGCGACGACCGCGACCGCACCGGCCGCAAGGAGGCTCTTCCTGTTCACCCTCATTGGTGTGTCCTTCTCAGTGTGCGTGAGATCGGCGCCTTCGCCCGGTGGCTCGAAACGCGCACCCGCCCGAAAGGCCGTTCTTCCCTGTGTCGCTCGCGATTGCAAGCGATTACAGGTATACCCTGCTTTCCCTCTCTCGCCAAACTGGCGGAACTTGATCGATACCGGTTCGTGACCATCGCACATTCTGCGATTCCTGCAAGCGTTTCCACGGTGTATCAAGATGTCGTACAGTTTCCGTCATGACTTCCGAATGGTGGCGCACTGCCGCGATCTACCAGATCTACCCCCGCTCCTTCGCCGATGCGAACGGTGACGGCATGGGCGACCTGGCCGGCATCAGTGCCCGACTCGACGACCTCGCCGAGCTCGGCATCGACGCCATCTGGCTCTCGCCCTTCTACACCTCGCCGCAGCGCGACGCCGGCTACGACGTCGCCGACTACTGCGACATCGACCCGCTCTTCGGCACCCTCGCCGACTTCGACGGCATGGTCGCCGCGGCGCACGCCCGAGACATCCGCGTCATCGTCGACCTCGTGCCGAACCACTCGAGCGATCAGCACGACTGGTTCCAGGCCGCGCTCGCAGCGCCCGCCGGCAGCGCCGAGCGCGCCCGATACCTGTTCCGCGACGGCCGCGGCGAGGGCGGCGAGCTGCCCCCGAACAACTGGGAGTCGGTCTTCGGCGGCCCCGCCTGGACCCGCGTCACCGAGCCCGACGGCACGCCCGGCCAGTGGTTCCTGCACCTCTTCGACTCGTCGCAGCCCGACTTCGACTGGACGAACGAGGAGGTCCGCGAGGAGTTCCGCCGTATCCTCCGCTTCTGGCTCGACCGCGGCGTCGACGGCTTCCGGGTGGATGTCGCGCACGGCATGATCAAGGCCGAGGGCCTGCCCGACTGGACCCCGCCCGCCGAGGGCGGCAGCATGGGCGGCGCGGGCGGAGTCGGCGAGGCCGGCGTGCCCCTCGAACCGGCCATCTCGGACGAGCCCGGCGACGGCGCACCCTACTGGGGCCAGGACGGCGTGCACGAGATCTACCGCGACTGGCGCGCCCTGCTCGACACGTACCCGGGCGAGCGCATCCTCGCGGCCGAGGCGTGGGTCGACCCGCTCCCCCGCGTCGCGAAGTGGGTGCGCCCCGACGAGATGCACCAGGCTTTCAACTTCGCGTACCTCGAGACGCCGTGGAAGGCCGACGCCCTCCGCCGCGTCATCGACGACTCGATCGACGCCTTCGCGGCCGTCGGCGCGCCCTCGACGTGGGTGCTCTCGAACCACGACGTCGTGCGCCACGCCACCCGGCTCGCGCTCACCGAGCCCAACCCGCAGGGCCACGGCGTCGGCCCCCGCACCCCCGGCCTCGGCGACCCCGCGACCGGACTCCGCCGCGCCCGCGCCGCGACCGCGCTCATGCTCGCGCTGCCCGGCTCGGCCTACCTCTACCAGGGCGAGGAGCTCGGCCTGCCCGAGGTCATCGACCTGCCCGACGACGCCCGCCAGGACCCGACGTGGTTCCGCACGAACGGCGAGCGCTACGGCCGCGACGGATGCCGCGTGCCGCTGCCCTGGACGGCGTCCGCACCGTCGTACGGCTTCGGCCCCACGGATGCCGCGTGGCTCCCCCAGCCCGCATCGTGGGCCTCGTTCGCGCGCGACGCGCAGCGCGGGGTCGAGGGCTCGACGCTCTCGCTCTACCAGGCGCTCCTCGCCGGGCGCCGCGCGCACGGGCTCGCCTCGGGCTCGCTCGAGTGGCTCGCCGGCCCGGCGCCCGAGGTGCTGTCGTTCCGCAACGGCGACGTCGTCGTCGTGGCGAACACCGGCTCGGCGCCCGTGGCGCTGCCCGCGGGCGAGGTGCTGCTCGCGAGCGGGCCGCTCGGCGAGGCATCCGCCCTGCCCGGCGACACCACCGTCTGGCTGCGCGCCGCCTAACTGCTGGCCACCGTTCGAGGCCGGCTCGAGCAGGATGAGCCGACCGGCACCCCGGTCTCAGGGCGTACTGACCCGCTCATCCTGCTCAAGCCACCGCGCACGCACGCGCGCTCGCACCACCGCCCAGCCGCCCGACCCCGTGAACAGGACCACCCGCCCTGCACCCCCGTCTCGGGGCGAACTGACCCGCTCATCCTGCTCAAGCTCGCGCACGCCCCTGCGATCAGCGAGCGAGCGTCGCGACCGGAGGAACGTCATCATGCCGGTCGAGGCCGCGCAACGTGACACCGATCCCCGACGAGGGCGCTGAACTGCCACCCCACCGGTGCTCGCCCCGATCGACGAGCGCGAGAATGCCGCGGCTCGTCGTCTCCCACTCCTCCATGACCATGCGGTAACTCAACCGGAGTACCCGATAGCCCCGCATCGCGAGCTCGAAGTCGCGGCGGCGGTCGTTCTCGAACTCGGCGACGCCTGCGTGGAAGCGGGCGCCGTCGACCTCGACGACCAACCTGTCTCCCACGAGGAGGTCGACGCGACCGACGCCGGGGATCGAGACCTGCGTGCGATGCCTGATGTTGTGCGCGCGCAGCAGCAACCGCACCCGCGTCTCGAGACCAGACTCCGACCCGGGGGCGCACCGCACGAGTGTTCGATGAAACGCGGGACTCGCGATGGCTCGCACCTCCTCGAGGCCGACCAGCCTTCGCGCGAGCGCCGAGTCGATCGTCGCGATCGCGGCTTCGGGCGGCGCGCAGCGCAGCATCTCGGCGAGTGCGAGCGCCAGGCCGTCCCGTCCGCTGATGAGCTGCGGATCGGAGCGGTAGTGAACGCAGACCCCGTCGCCCGCTGCATCGAGCGGCACTGGGGCCCGACCGAGCGCCGGCACCCGCGGTGACTTCAGCCGGGCGGCCGTCCGAGGCACCCGCACGTGCAGACGCGCGTCGTCGTGCACCCAGAGCCCCTCGATCCGGGCGACGGATGCCGCGGTCGCGGCCCCGCCGACGCGAACCGCGCGGACGACCTCGTCAGGCGCATCGGGGACCGAATACCAACTCCGCCGAAGACGCACCAGGGCACCCTCGGCGGCAGCGGCGTGGACATGCTGCCGACGCAGACCCGCGGCGTCGAGAGCGCGAAGCGGCACGGCGCCGCCGTGGGCGCGGATCCATCGCGCGACCTGTCTCGACTCGTTCGACATGCGAAGAGCCTCTGCGAAGAGCGATGCCGCTCGTGGTCATCGGCGTGAACGGTGGAGACTCGCGCCGGTCGATCGCCTGGGGAGGAACGCCTGTGGTCCGCGTGCTCAGCGCAGCGACCCGTCGCCGAAGGACCGACCCGGCTTGAACAGGACCAGCCGGCGAGGTGCGCCGACTAGCAGGGTGCCGAGCGGCTGATCCTGCTCAACGCTGAGCCGACACCCGACTTCCCGGCACCGATCGCGCCTCCCAGCCACCAGCGCCCAGCGCCCGGCGCGAGCGCGTCAGTTGGTGTTGGCGTAGAGCCACTCGAGCGGGTCGACCCACTCGCCGTCCATGCCGCCGATGCGGATCTCGAAGTGCAGGTGCGGGCCGGTCGACATGCCGGTGTTGCCGGTCTCGCCGATGACGTCGCCGACCTCGACGGTGTCGCCGATCTCGAAGAGTCGTGATCCTTCGACCATGTGGGCGTAGACGCTCGTGATGGTCTGCCCGTCGATCTCGTGCTGGATCATCATGACCACGCCGAGCGAGCCGCCCGAGTCGGTCGACTCGACGACGACGCCGTCGGCGATCGACTGGATGTCGGCGCCGTAGCCGGGGTTGAAGTCC
Source organism: Agromyces sp. NPDC058064 (assembly GCF_042885275.1). Lineage (NCBI taxonomy): Bacteria > Bacillati > Actinomycetota > Actinomycetes > Micrococcales > Microbacteriaceae > Agromyces > Agromyces sp. NPDC058064. Next base: position 910,979 of record NZ_JBHVSE010000001.1, read on the forward strand.
TGGCCGTGGTGGTCGCTCGAGCAGCCCGCGCAGTCGCGGTAGCCGAAGCGGTCGCCGATGTGCACGCCGACGGCGAAGGGCCACTGCACGGTGCCGGAGGGGTTGTTCGTGAAGGTCGCCTCGGGGCGGATGCCGGCCGCCTCGGCGTACTCCTCGATCGTCTGCGTCTTGTAGCCCTCGCTCTGCACGCCCTGCGCGAGCACGCCGTCGTTGATCTGCACGCGCTGGCCGTCGATCGTGGTCGTCGACATCTCCTCGAGCGCCATCGCCTGCACCTCGGCGGGCGTGAGCAGCGACAGCGACGGCACCGAGGTGGCGACGGCGAGCATCGCCGCGAAGCCCATCGCGATGACGCTGGCGATGCTGCGCGTGCTCTTGCGGGTGCGACGCTGGGCCGGCCGCGCCGGCTGCGGGGCGGATGCCGCGGGGCGGGCGTCGACCGCGACCTGCCGGCCGGTGGCGCGCGACGCGCCTGCGGCACGACGGGCGGATGCCGCGGGGTGCGCCTCGTGGCCCTCGGCGCCGCGCTGGCGACGAGCCGCGGGCGCTGCGGCGAACTTCTCGGCCTCGGCGCCTGCGGCGGCGATCATCGCGGCGAGGTCGTCGCTCTGCGCGGCGGCGCCGCGCGGGGCCAGGGGGATCTCGCTCGAAGCGGCGAGCAGCTCGGGCCCGGGCATCGGGACGACGATCGGCTCGGTGCGCGGCCCGGTGGCGGCTCCGGCGATGAGCGACGCGAAGTCGGCCGACGCCGAGGCGGCGGCGGACGCGGTGGCGGCTCCGCCGGTCAGCGGTGCGGAGGCGGCCGAACCCGCAGGGAGGGCGGCCGAACCCGAAGCTACGGCAGCGGTGCCGGCAGCCGCGACGCCGGCGGCAGCGGTGCCCGCGACGGCGGCAGCGCCACCTGCGGCGGACGCGCCTCGCCGCACCCCGCGGACCTCGGGCTGCGCCTTCGTTCCGAAGCGGCCCTTGGCGGCCTTCGCCGCCTGCTTCTCGGCCTTGCGGTCGCTGCGGGCCGAGCGGTCGGAACGACCCGACCGGCGGCCGGAGTCGGCGGCTTCGGTCTCGTCGTCGTCGCCGAGTCCGGCGAACAGGTCGTCGAACCCGGTGGTCTCGTTCGCGACGGGAGCAGCGGCACGAGCGGTGGAAGCAGCCGGCGCGACGCCGGGACGCTCGGCCGCCTGACCCCGCGCAGACATGGCGGAGGCCGAGCGGCGGTCGACCGGGTGGTCGATCGGCTCGGCCTCGAGGGGCGTTGCGGGGGTGGAGCGGCGGCGCGTCTGCTGGGCTTCGGCGACGGAGGACGAGGTCGGGGCGTTCGAGCCCGAGAACAACTCGTCGAAGCTGGGATGCGACGGCCGAGGCGCCGCGACCGGCTGAGCCGCGGCGACAGGCTGGGCCGCCGCCTGCTGCGCGACCGGATGATGGGCGGGGGCCGGAGAGCTCGGCCACGCGGGCTGGGCGGGCGCCTGCGGCTGCCACTGCCCCTGCCACTGCGCCTGCCCCTGCGGCATCGGTGCCGACTGGACCGGCGCCTGCGCCTGCGCCGGCGCCTGCTGCACCCACGAGGCGGGCGCCGAGGCATCCGCCGGGGGGAACTGCGCGTGCGCCTGAGGCCCGCCGTTCGCGAGCTCGGCCCGCCGTGCCGCCTCGGTCTCGAGCTCGCGCAGCTCGCGACGGGTCAGGGGTCGCTCGGGCCGCACTTCAGGGCGGGTGCCAGGCGTTGATCCGTCGGGCACGAGGGGGGACTCGAGCACGTGTAGGGGGCTTTCGGCGTCGGGGGCGAGAGTTCTGTCAGGGAGGTACTCATCACGACGCTCGCGCCGAGATAACAGGTTGATAAAGAGTACCCGGAATCAGCGATGAACGCCACGCGAAACCACGGGATCCGTCGGATGAACGGTCGATGGATGCCGGTGTGCCGCGTGATCCCGGGCGACGCGCCGTCAGACTCCCTCGCCGGCATCTGCGAGCGCGGCGACGAGCTCCTCGTAGAGGCCGGGTGCGGCGGCGACCACGAGTTCCTCGTCGGCGCGTCCGCCGCGTGGGCCGCCGACCCGCGCACCGGCCTCGCTGAGGATGAGCGCGCCGGCCGCGTGATCCCAGGGGGCGAGCCCGCGCTCGTAGAAGGCGTCGAGCCGGCCGGACGCGAGCGCGCACATCTCGAGCGCCGCCGAGCCGTTGCGCCGCACGTCGCGCACGCGCGGCAGCACCCCGAGCAGCACCTCGGCCTGCTCACGGCGACGCTCGGCGGCGTAGCCGAAGCCGGTGCCGACGAGCGCGCGCCCGAGCGGCACCCCGGTGTTGACGTGCAGCACCTGCGGCGCGTCGGGCCCGGCGCCGGCACCCGCGCCCGCACCCGGGACGCCCCCACCGCTCACCCGCGCTCCCCCGCCGGCGCTCGCCTCGAAGACCTCGCCCGTCGACGCGTTCACGACGACCCCGACGAGCGCGTGCCAGCTGGTCGGGTCGGCCGGGCCCTCGACGACGGCGATGCTGACCGCCCAGCTCGGCAGACCGTAGAGGAAGTTCACGGTGCCGTCGATCGGATCGACGACCCAGGTGAGCCCGCTCGCGCCGATCCGCGCGGTGTCCTCCTCGCCGAGGATGCCGTCGTCGGGCCGCGCGGCGAGGATGCGCTCGCGGATGAGCGCCTCGGTGTCGCGATCGGTCGCCGTGACGACGTCGGTCGGCGTGGACTTCGTCGCCGCGACCTCGACGCCTGCGCGGCGGGCCGCGGCCGCGAACTGCGCGGCTTCCACGGCGATGTCGCGAGCGAGCGCGAGCAGTTGATCGAGGTCGACGGATGCCACGTGCCCGGTCATGCCCTCAAGCTAGCGCGGCCCGTGGCCCGGCGCACCCGTGCCGCAAGCCGAGCACCCGCCCCGAGAAACACGAAAACCCCGGCGAACCGGGGCTTTCACTGGTGGCGAGTGAGGGATTCGAACCCCCGAATGCTGAGCAGTCTGATTTACAGTCAGATCCCTTTGGCCGCTTGGGTAACTCGCCGTCGCACCCGACCACGTTCTGCACACAACCGGGGGCCTGTCAAGGATACCCGCCGATGCCGCGTGGCGGAAATCGAGCTCAGGAGCCGCTCCCCGGGTCGCTCGGCGGACCGCTCCGAGGCTCGCCCTGCGGGCCCGCCGGGGGCCCGTCGACCGGCGGCGTGCCGGGCGCGGCGCGGCGCCGCCGGACCGCCGCGTAGATCACGGCGGCGGCACCCGCGAGCAGCACGCCCGCGGCGAGCGCGATGAACGGCGCGATGTTCGCGCCCGACTCGGCGAGCTCGCCGGTCGATGCCGGCGCGGGCGACGCGAGGCCGGGCGACGCGGGCGGCGAGGCCGGCGGCGACGCGGGCGGCGAGGCCGGCGGCGACGCGGGCGGCGAGGACGGCACCACCACGGGCGCGACCGTGATGGGCGGCACCTCGACGCCGGCCTGCGAGCCGTCGACGGTCACGGGGTCGGGCGCCGTGTACCCGGCCGGCGGCACGACGACGAGCGTGTACTCCTCGGCCTGCGGGAGCTCGACGGTGAAGTCGCCGTTCTCGTCGACCGGCACCTGCAGCTCGTCGCCGTTGACGTCGCGCACCGGCTGCCCGTCGGCGTCGTCGACCTCGACGACCGTTCCCGGCGGCGGAGGCGCGCCGCCGTCGAGCGCGATGGACCCGGTGATCGTGGTCTTCGCCGCGGCGGCCGCGAGCCACAGCTGGTACGACGGCGAGCCGTTGACCGCCCCGTAGAGCAGCTCGATGCGGCGCACCGCCGGGTCGGGCCGGAATCCGAGGTAGGCGCCCGAGGTGTCGTCGAAGTTGCCGACGACCGTGCCCGGCACGAAGGTGATGCCGTAGTCGGGCAGCGTGCCCGCCGCGACCCAGCGCGGCACGTCGGTGAACGGCCCCGGGCCGACGCACGTGCTCGGCTTCGGCGAGCCGGCGGCGCAGGAGTTCCCGGGCGTCATCGCGCCGAGCGCGTCGACCGGCAGCTGCACGCCCGCGTCGTCGAACGCGGTCACGAAGACCCAGTCGGCGTCGACGTCGCCGAGGGCGAAGCCCCAGTCGTCGCCACGTGTTGCCCCGAGGTCGACGACGGTGCGCGACGGGGGCGGGTCGTCGACGGCGGGCGGGGTCGGAGCCAGCGCACCGGTCTTGGGCCTGATCGTGAGGTAGGGCTGGAGCCGGCTCGATCCGTACTCGGCGCCGAAGTCGGTCGACGCGTTGAGGAACGCGCTCGCACCCGACGCCTCGGTCAGGGTGATCGAGTCGCTCGTGACGCTGATCGGCCCGGCGAACCCGGTCGAGGGCGGAAGCATCCCGCTCGCGGTGAACACGCCCGCCGAACCGGCGACCGCCCAGTCGGCGTACGCGCCGATCTCGGTCGCCGGATCCACGGCGCTCGCGGGCGCGGCAGCGCCGACGAGCACGAGCCCGATGATCCCGATTCCCCCTGCGAGCGACTTCCGTCGATTCGACATTCCGTCATGCTCGCACACCGATCGGGCGAGCGATACCCCGGGACGCCGGCCTCAGTTCGACGAGCGCCACCACGGCATCTCGGCCGTGTCGCTGCGGTCGCGGTCGCCGTCGCCGTCGACCGGGGCAGCCCCGGAGCGAGCGGCCTGCTGCCGCTCGTCGTGCGTCGAGATCCAGCCCTGGTGCCCCTGCGGCGCGGTCGCCTGCACGGGAACGGGTTCGGTGATCGGCTCGCGGGTGTCGCCCCCGGCACGCACGCCCCCGCCGCGCCCGCCCGCGTCGCCGCGGGCGTACTGCGCGCGGTCCCACTCCTCGCGGGCGCGGGCGCGCTCGTCGAGGGCGGCCTGCTCGGCGCGCGCCCGCTCGGCGCGCTCGCGCGAGATGCGGGCCGGCTCCGAGCGGCGCTCCTCGGTCGTGGGACGACCGCCGCCGCCCCGCAGGCCCGCGCGCTGGATGACGCGCTGGATCGTGAGTCCGCGCTCGTTCGGCGAGGCCACGAAGCGGATCTCGCGGAGGCCCTGGTCCTGCGCGGCCGACTCGAAGATGAAGTGGCCGTAGTTGAAGATGCGGCCGAGGAGCGGCTTGTGCACCGAGATGTCGAGGATTCGGGCGATCGGCATCGTCGCGATGCGCTGCGAGAGGATGCCGTGCACCCGGAACACGCGCATGTTGGTGATGACGAAGCGGTCCATGCGGCGCTGCAGGATGCGCCAGCCGCCGTGGATCACGAGGAAGAGCGAGAGGAAGAACGGCAGCCAGTACAGCTGCGACGGCAGCCACGCCAGCAGGAACAGCACGGGCACGGCCGCGAGCATCTCGAGCGCGGCGAACACGTTCGACGCCCAGTGCTTGTGCACCTCGTCGATGACCACTTCACCGTCGTCGGCGATGAGGTGCCGCTCGATGTGCGGATCGAACAGGCTCACGGCGCGCTCCGGCTATGACGCGAGCGAGGTGAAGAACGTGACGACGGAGCCGGCGGCGTTGAACACGGCATCGATCGCGCCCTGCACGGCGTTCGCGGCGTCTTCGGGCCGGGTGATCAGGTAGAAGGCGGCGAAGACCACGACGAGGCCCAGGACGATGCGCTTGACCCACTTCACGGTAGAGGTTCCCTTCGAGTGACGGATGGGCATGCCAACCACCCCTTGGGCAGACCCTGACCAAGGCATTCTTCCCTGAACCCGGCGTTCGGGACAACGCGCCGCGCCGCACTCGGGCGGGTGCGAACGGTAGGATTCCAACCGATTACGGGGAATGAGGGCCATGGCCGGCATCGAAGAGGTCGCGAAGCTCGCGGGGGTCTCGACCGCGACGGTCTCGCGCGCGCTCAGCGGCCGCGGCCACGTCTCGCCGGGTTCGAAGGCCAAGGTGCAGGATGCCGCGGCCCGCCTCGGCTACGTCGTCTCCTCGAACGCCTCCTCCCTGGCATCCGGGCGCACCCGCAACATCGGCGTGGTCGTGCCGTTCCTCAACCGCTGGTTCTTCTCCTCGGTGCTCGAGGGCGCCCAGCAGGCGCTGCTGCGCCGCGGCTACGACCTCACCCTCTACAACCTCTCGGGCGACGGGCAGGAGCGCTCGAGCGTGTTCGAGCACTTCCTGCTGCGCCAGCGCGTCGACGCGGTCATCGCCGTCTCGCTCGAGCTCACCGAGCCCGAGGTCGCCCGGCTGCACGAGCTCGGCAAGCCGCTCGTCGGCGTCGGCGGCCCGATCCCCGGCGTGCGCACGCTCACGATCGACGACGCGGCCGTCGCGCGCCTCGCCACCGAGCACCTCATCGGCCTCGGCCACCGCCGCATCGCGCACATCGGCGGCGACCTCGAGTTCGACGTCGACTTCCACCTGCCGACGAACCGCCGCCTCGGCTACGAGGGCGCGCTCCGCGACGCCGGCATCGAGCCCGACTCGCGCCTCTTCGCCCCGGCCGACTTCACCATCCGCGGCGGGTTCCACGCGACGAAGCAGCTGCTCGGCGCCCCGCACGACCGCCCGACGGCGATCTTCGCCGCCTCCGACGAGATGGCGATCGGCTCGATCCTCGCCGCCCGCGAGCTCGGCCTCGTCGTGCCGCGCGACGTCTCGATCGTGGGCATCGACGACCACGACCTCTCCGACTTCTTCGGCCTCACCACCGTCGCCCAGTTCCCCCGTCTCCAGGGCGAGAAGGCGGTCGACGTCCTGATGGACGAGCTCGAGCCCGCCGTCGGCGAGACGCCCCGGCCGGCGGCGACCCAGCTCCCCTACGAGCTCCGCGTCCGCTCCTCCACGGCCCGTCCGCCCGAATGAGGGCGACGGATGCCCCGGCGCGCGCGCCGTGGCATCCGGTCGTCTGATTTCGCGCCTCGGTAGACTGGTTCGCATGGCAGATTCAACGTTCGACATCGTGAGCAAGGTCGACCACATGGAGGCCGAGAACGCCGTCAACCAGGCGCGCAAGGAGGTCGAGCAGCGTTACGACTTCAAGAACGTGGGCGCCTCGGTCGAGTGGAGCGGCGAGAAGGTGCTCCTGAAGGCGCAGACCGAGGAGCGGGTCAAGGCCGTGCTCGAGGTCGTCGAGTCGAAGTTCATCAAGCGCGGCATCACGCTGCGCGCGCTCGACACGGGTGAGCCCTACGCGTCGGGCAAGGAGTTCCGCATCGAGATCGCCATGAAGAACGGCATCGACAGCGAGAACGCGAAGAAGATCTCGAAGATCATCCGCGACGAGGCGCCGAAGAGCGTCAAGAGCCAGATCCAGGGCGACGAGCTGCGCGTCTCGTCGAAGAGCCGCGACGACCTGCAGGCGACGATGGCGCTGCTCAAGGGCAAAGACCTGGATGTCGCGCTGCAGTTCACGAACTTCCGCTGAGCGGAGCGACGCACCTCGACGAGCGCGGTCCGGGCTTCGGCCCGACCGCGCTCAGCCGTCGGTCTCGACGTCGAGCGGCGGCATGACGGCGTCGGCCTGGCGCACGACGAAGACGATGCCGACGACCGCGGCGATCACGCCGATCGGGAAGAGCAGCTGCGGTATCGCGCCGTAGTCGGGCACGAGTTCGCTGACGGCGACGAGCACGCCGGGCGTCACGGCGAGCAGGGCGCCCCACCAGCGGCGGCTCAAGATCCAGCCGGCGATGAAGACGGCCAGCGAGAGCGCCAGCCCAGCGACGAGCCAGGGCATCGCGCGCTCCCGGGCGGCGACGGCCTCGTAGTAGACGAAGCGGAGGAACGTCTCGTACAGCCAGATGCCGAGGAAGACCATCGCCGTCAGCGCGGCCGGCACCCAGACGAAGAGTCCGACGGCGGTCGGCCAGACGAGGCGACGACGCGGGCGGGTCGTCATCTCGGGCCGTACCCTCGCAGCCAGCGGGTGATGTCGGCGTAGGCCTGCGAGCGCGCCGGCTCGTGCGACAGGAAGACGTCGTGCAGGGCGCCGTCGATGCGCGCCACCGTCACCGACGGCCCGATCCTCAGCGAGCGTTCCGCGATCTCGTCGACGACGAGCACGCTGTCGCTCGAACGCATCGCGTCGTCCCAGCGGGCGAGGATGGTCGATCGCGCCGAGAGCAGCGTCAACACGGGCGCACCGACGTCGACGCGCGACTCGATCGTCGCGTGCCCCGCGAGGATCGCCATGAGCCAGGCCGGCGACGTCGCGAACCCCCGATCGGGTCGCCAGGCGTGGTCGTAGTCCCACTCGCCGCCCTGCTCACGGCAGACGGCGCGCGTGTAGAAGCCGAGGTCGACGTTCGGCAGCGGCGCGAGCGGGTGCACGCGAGCGCCGAGCTCCATCATCGGGGCGAGCGCCTGCCGGCCGACCTTGCTCAGCTGGAACTCGAGCCACGGGCTGTTGAGCACGAGCGCCGCCGCGCGACCCCTGTGGCGCGCGGCCCAGAGCGAGAGCGTGAGCCCGCCGGTCGAGTGCCCGAGCAGGATCAGCGGGCGGCCCGAGGGCGGGCCCGAGGCATCCGGCTGCCCCATCGCGGCGAGCGCGGCCGCGATGTCGGCGTCGTAGGTGGCGAGATCGGCCACGAAGCCGGGCGTCTGGCCAGGCCGCAGGCTGCGGCCGTACTTGCGCAGGTCGAGCGCGTAGAAACGGGCGCCGAGCCCGGCCCAGTACTCGGCGAGCTCGCGGTTGAAGAAGTAGTCGCTCCAGCCGTGCACGTAGAGCACGTCGGTTCCGGATGCCGCGCCGCGCGTGAACCGCGGCCGCCACCCCGGGCGGTACCGCACGAGGGTCGCGACGACGTCGCCCTCGTCGTCGTCGCCGAGCGGGAGGGTGAGCTGCTCGAAGCGGTCGCCGAGGATGTCGGGGCGCCAGGTCTGCGGCTGGGCGGGATCAGCATGGCGCACGCTCGCTTCGGTCTCCCCCACGCCGCCTCCCCTCGTCGCGAGGCCAGCCTATCGAGGCACCCTCCGCGAACGGCGCGATCTCGATGCTTCGATCAGGGTGCCTGCACGGTGAACGCGTTGATGATGCCGATCACGCCGGGCGTCATCACGACGATCATGAGCACCGGAAGCAGGCAGAACACCAGCGGGAACAGGATCTTGACCGTCACCTTCTGAGCCTGTTCCTCGGCGCGCTGACGACGCTTCAATCGCATCTCACCGGCCTGCACCCGCAGCACGTCGCCGAGCGCGATGCCGTACGCGTCGGCCTGGACGACGGCGCGCACGAACCTGCGGAGGTCGGGCGAGTTCGTGCGGGCTTCGAGCTCGAGAAACGCGTCCCGGCGGGTCCGGCCGATCGACATGTCCTGCAGCACGCGGATCAACTCCTCGGCGAGCGGGCCGTGGCCGTTCCGCGCCGCCTTCGCCATCGCGGCATCGAATCCGAGGCCCGCCTCCACCGCGATCGTCATCTGGTCGAGCGTGTCGGGCAGGGTGTTCCTGATCGCCTCCTGCCGATCGTGCGCACGGCTGTTGATGAGCACGTCGGGGAGGAAGAACAGGAGGATCGTCGCAAAGGCGGCGAGCAGGATCTTGATCGGCTGCACACCACCCGAGATGGTGAAGAGGATGCCGAACACCGCTCCGACGGTGCCGAGCACGAGCTTCCACGTGATGATGCCGCTGAGGGTCCAGCCGGTCGGTCGGCCGGCGAAGAGGATCTGTTTCTCGATCCAGCCGATGTACCCGCGCGGTGCCGCGGCGACGAGTGAGGCGCCGATGGTACCGCGCTGCACCGGCTCCTCGACCGGGCCGTCGCCGACCGCCTCCGCCTTGGGCTTGCGCGCCGGGAAGAGCAGGAACACGAAGAGCCCGAACGCGATCGCCGTGAGGAGCGCGACGCCCAGCATCACCCAGCCCAGCATCAGAACTTCACCTTCACCGTGAACGCGATCCAGATCGTGCCGACGATCAGCAGGATCCCGGCGATGATCAACGCGATGATCCCGTAGACGCTCGTGAAGAACACCGACAGGTAGTTCGGCTGCGTGATCAGCAGGAAGAGGAACACACCGATGGGGAGGCCCACGAGCACGATCGCCGAGAGCCGACCCTCGGCGCTGAGCGCCTTGACGTGGCGCCTGATCTGGTTGCGCTCGCGGATCGTGCGACCCACCTGGTCGAGCACCTCGGCGAGGTTGCCGCCCGTCTCCTGGTTGATGGCGATCGCCTGCGCCACCCACTCGAAGTCGGCGCTCTTCATGCGGTGCGCGGTGTTCGTGAGCGCCTCGGCGAGGTTCCGCCCGAGGCGGGTCTCGTTGACGACCCGAGCGAGCTCCTCGCTCGTGGGCTCCTCGGCCTCGGCCGCGACGGCGCCGATCGTGCGGTTGAGCCCGTGCCCGGCTCGAAGCCCACCGGCCATCATCTGCACGGTGTCGTCGACCTGGTCGGCGAACTTCGACTGCCGCTGCGAGGTCCTGATGACGAGCACGAGCTTCGCGAGGAACGGCGTCGCCGCACCGAACAGGATCGCCAGGATGAACCAGGTGCCGTTGGCGATACCGAGCAGCACCCCGATGAGCGTCATCACGCTCGTGGCCGACACGACGAGGACGAGGAACCCCGAACGATCGGTCTTCACCCCGGCCAGTTCGAGTGCCTCGGGACTGAACATGCCGCCCGAACGGTTGGCCGTCGCCGACTCGATCGCCGCGGTCGTGCGGTCGGTGAGCTTCGTCAGCGTCGACACGTGTTGCTCGCCCGGTGCGAGTCGACGGTCGCGCGATACCCGCGGTGCCTGCGGTGCGATCACGAAGAGCACGAGCACGACCAGCGCGAGGAGGCAGATCGCCACCCCGGCCACAAAGAACACCGGGTTCATCGGATCTCTCCGAGCATCTCGCGGGGCACGACCTGGAAGAGCGACATCGGGAGCGAGATCCCATGATCGGCGATGCGCTCTGCGAAGCGCGGCCGCACGCCGGTCGCCTCGATGCGGCCCTTCAGCCGACCGTCCTCGTCGTAGCCCGCCGAGTAGTCGAAGCTGAACGCGTCCTGCAGGGTGATCACCTCACCCTCCATGCCGTGCACCTCCGTCACGCTCGTGATGCGCCGCACGCCGTCCTTGTGGCGGGAGATCTGCACGATGATGTCGATCGCCGACGAGATCTGCTCGCGGATCGCGCGGAGCGGCAACTCCATACCCGCCATCAGCACGAGCGTCTCCATGCGCGAGATCGCGTCGCGCGGCGAGTTGGCGTGCAGCGTCGAGATCGACCCCTCATGGCCGGTGTTCATGGCCTGGAGCATGTCGAGCGACTCGGCCCCACGGACCTCACCGACGACGATGCGGTCGGGGCGCATGCGCAGCGAGTTGCGCACGAGGTCGCGGATCGTGATCTCGCCGCGCCCCTCGATGTTCGGCGGGCGGGACTCGAGGCGCACGACGTGCTCCTGCTGGAGTTGCAGCTCGACCGCGTCCTCGATGGTGATGATGCGCTCGTCGCCGGGGATGAAGGCGGAGAGCACGTTGAGCAGCGTCGTCTTTCCGGTGCCGGTACCGCCCGACACCAGGATGTTGAGCTTCGCGCGCACCGCGGCATCGAGCACGGTGGCGACCTCTCGCGTGAGGCTGCCGAACCCGATCAGGTCGTTGACGGTGTACGGGGTGCCCGCGAACTTTCGGATCGTCAGCGACGCCCCGTCGACCGCCAGCGGCGGGATGATCGCGTTCACGCGGGACCCGTCGTCGAGGCGCGCATCGACGAGCGGCGACGACTCGTCGATGCGGCGGCCGACCCGCGCGACGATGCGCTCGATGACGCGACGCAGCTGCGGCTCACCGGTGAATCGGTGGGGGGTCTCCTGCAGGCGGCCGTTCCGCTCGACGTACAGCCGGTCGAAGCGATTGACCATGATCTCGCTCACGCTCGGGTCGGCCAGCAGCGGCTCGAGCGGTCCGTACCCGAGCACGTCGGCGCCGATGTCGTCGATGAGGCGATTGCGCTCGGCCGTCGAGAGCGCGAGCTGTTCGCCCGCCACGATCTCGGCGAGCTCGGCACGCGCGAGGACGTGCAGCTGCTCTTCCGTCATCGCCGGGTCGTTCAGGCGGGAGCCGATGCGCCCGAAGAGCTCCTCGGCGGCCTTCTCCTTGACGGCGGCGAGCGGGTCGACCGAGCCCACAGGTCGCGCCTGGGGAGCTTTCGGCGTGGCGGGCGCCTTGAACAGCGGCTGCTGCACGTCATCGACGGCCCGCTCGGCCGACTCGACTGCCGGGGACGCGTTTTCAGGACTCTCAGGGGAAACTGGCTCGGTTGGGATGCGAGGGACGGTCGGCGCAAAGGGGTCGGCAGCCTCGCGCTCGGCGCGGAGCGCGTTCAGACGCTCATTCAGGTTCATTCGTTCGCCGCCTTCTCTGGATCTTGCTGCGCTTCGGGAACGCCTCGGGTGCGATGCGGAGCACGATCGACCGGATCGCCTTCGCCGCCGGGTCGCGCACGTCATCGTGGATGAGCGGCACGCCCTTGTTCGACGCGAACAGCACCGCAGACGACTTGGGCACCTCGATGTCGACCGGGGCGCCGATGATGTTCTCGACGTCCTTGATCGTGAGCCCGCTGTTCTTGTCGGTCTGGTTCACCACGACGTGCCGGTTGCCGGGCATGAGCCCGATCTTGGTGAGCAGCTCGAATTCGGTGCGCGTTGCACGCAGGCTCGGCACGCCCATGTTCGTGACGAAGACGGCGTCGGTGACGTGCTCGAGCGTGATGAGGGTGTGCTCGCCGAGTCCGGGCGTCGTGTCGATGATGACGTAGCGGAACGTCGCGCGGAGTCGGTCGATGAGCTCGGCGAGCGCCGCCGGTGCGACCTGGTCGCCGAGCTCGGGCGACGGTGCGCTCGCGACGACGAAGAAGCCGTCGTCGTGGTGCGTGAGCGTGGTCTTCAGCACGAGCTCATCGGCTGCGGTGTCCGCGACCGCGTCGACGATCGTGCGCTCGGGCTCGAGCGCGAGCGCCGCGGTGATGTCGCCGAACTGCAGGTCGGCGTCGACGAGCACCACCGAGTTCGGCGCGATCTCGGCGAGGCCGGTCGCGAGGTTGATCGCGATGGTCGTCTTGCCCTGGCCGCCCTTCGGGGCGACGACCGCGATCGCCTCGGTCGGCACCCCGGCCTCGATCGGCGGAAACTCCCACTCGGGTGCCGCCGGCTCGGGCTCGGGCTCGGGCTCGGGCTCGACGAGCTCCTCCGTTTCGATGGCAGGCTCATCCGCGACCAGGTCGAAGTCGGCGGGCTCCAGGTCGACGAACGGCATGTCGTCGATCTCGAGCGCAGGCGGTGCGTCGAAGTCGTGCGCCTCCGCGTGGCCGTTCGCAACGAGCCAGGCAGCCAGGCGATCGAGGAGTGCGAGGGTCGTCTCGTCGGTCGCATCGGGGTTGAGCACCGCGTGCAGCGCGAGCTCGTCGACCCAGTCCTCGAGATCGGAACGCTGCTCGCGAACGACGATCAGGCCGAGCGAGGGATGCTTCGCCGTGAGCGCCTCGACAAGCCCTTTCGTCTCCTCGTAGTTGAGCACCGGGCCGAGCAGCGCGATCCGCGGTCGCTCGGGCACCCGGGTCACGACCGCCTCCGGGCCGAAGGTCAGGAACTCCCCTGGCACCACGGTCAGTCGCTCGCCGAGCACCGACCGGAGTCGGGTCTCGTACTCGGCCGAGCGGCTGACCAGCAGGAAGGGCGGCGTAGCCACGGGGATCACCCGAAGATGTTCTCGCCGGAGCGGGGCGTCGAGCCGCCCGGGTCTGCCGTCTCGGGCTCGAGCGTCAGCCAGATGCCGCCGTTGCCGTCCAGCTGCTGTTCTGCGCCGTAGACGAGCTTCTCGACCTGCGGGGTCGTCGCCGCGATCGTGACGAGGAAGGTGTTGACCATCTGCGGCGAGTTGCTCTCGTCCTCGTCGTCGTTGACCGCGACGTCGGCGCCCGCGACGATCCTCGTGACCAGCATGCGATGGAAGATGAACTGCGTGATCGCCTTGTCTTCGTTGGCGAACTCCGACTCCGTGCTCGTCGTGTAGACGACGCCGACAGTGCTTCCGGGCTGCACCGCGCCACCGACCATCCGGTCCGCGGGCACCGTGATCGTGACCTCCTGCATGCCGTCGGGCACCGGCACCTCGCCGCGAGCGGCGAGCTCGAGCGGATCGATGAATCGCGCCTCGGAGAGCTGCTCGCCGGGGAGCAGATCGGCATCCGCGACGAGGCCGTCGAGCACCGACAGGTCCGTCACCACGCCCTCGACGAGATTGCGAACGGGAACGGTGTCGAGTTTGACGAAATCGCCCACCACCTCGCCGGCGGTACCCTTCGGAATGGTCTCCTGCACGACGTAGACGTTCTGCAGCTCGGCACCCTGCGCCGCCCGCACGTCGGCGCCACGGACGTAGATGACGAGGGCGAACGCGCCGACGATCGCGAGGATGAGGGCGACGATCGCCCCGATGATTCGGGTCTTCATGGCTGCGTGCTTTCGGTAGGGCGGATGAGGTCAGTCAAGCAGTCCGGCGAGCTCGTCGGGAGTAATGATCATGCGCACGACGCTGAGGCCCTCGCTGTCACCGTCGCCGAGTTCGAAGGCCTCGTCGACAGAGACGTACTTCACGAAGTACCCCTGGAGGCCACGGCAGCTTCCCGTGCATCGCGGAGCAGTGGAATCCACATAGGTGCTCGGACCGCTCAACTTGAACCCCGTGAGCACGAACGCGGCGAACTTCTCGATGTGGAAGCAGATGATGCCTCCGCGAGAGTCGTCGGGCTCGGAGCACGACGTGTTGATCTTCTTGAACGAGTCGTAGATCGGGATGAGTACGGTGCTGTCGAGACGCAACGCGAGGTCGGTCTCGGGGTCACCGCTGCCGACGTCGCAACCGCTCTTGCTGAGGTTGTTGCCGCGATCGGCCTTGTGCCAGATGGATCCGGCGGTGAGGTCGATGTCGGCTGCGCACTCGACGGCGTCGAGCCACCCGAACCCACCCGGAGAGTACGTCGGGTCGCAGCCGCTCCGCGCTTCGGTGTTGTACTGGACGAGGATCTTGGTCGGCGTGGCGTCGGGATCGATCGGCGGGAAGTCGTCGAACTCGCAAGCACCGATCGCAAGCGGGAGGGTGCTCCCGGCCACGGGAGTCCCGTATTCGGCGGAGCCCGAGGCCCAGACCGTCTCAGAGCCGGGCCCGTCGATCACGCTGGCGAGGTAGTGCTCGACGTCGGCCTCTGCCGTGACGGTCACGATGTTTCCTGCGGTGTCGATGCTGGGGGCGTTCGCGGTGGGGTCGTACGGCAGTGTGGCGTTGCCGTCGACGTACTCCTGCGCCTTCGTCGTCGCACCGCTGGAGCAGGTCGTCTCATCCTTCGCACAGGATGCGGCGAGCGCCATCGCGGCGCCGTCGACGCCGTTCTGCAACTGAGCACGCTCGGAGACGAGCGCGCCGACGTCGACAGCGATCGCACCCGCTCCGATCAGCGGGACGAGCATGACCGCGACGAGCACGGCCGATGCGCCACGTTCACGACGCAGCTTCCGAATCAACCGCCGCATATCATCTGCCCCGTTCCCGTGATCACGAAGTCGTCGCCCGTCACCAGATCCCAGAATCCCGGAACGATGAACGAGGTGCTGTAACTGACGGTGGCCGTCACCGGGTCGCCCGGGTTGTCCTCGCAGGAGGTGAGGTCGATCGCGACGTCGGCGGTCGTCAGCGCGGGGTTCAGCACACCCGCCGTCGCCGCAACGCCGGCGCTCTTGGCTGTACCGGGATCATCCTCGATCGCCATCACGCGCACCGCTTCTCGGGCGGCGTTCGAGACGACGAGTTGGATGTTGAAGAGCCGGCCGAACTCGAAGATGCCGAGCAGCACGAGGAGCAGCAGCGGCAGTACGAGCGCGAACTCGACGGCCGCTGCTCCTCGCTCGTTGCGACGCTTGCGCTCGTTCACTTCTCACCTCTGAAACGTGTATCGCTGGGGAACCGTCGCGATCGACGGTCCCCCAGCGTGACGCCGGCCGCTTCGCCGGCAGATCTCAGGAGCGGATTACGGGGTGCCGCCGCCGCCACCGCCACCGGTGCCGCCGAGCGCCGCGGCGATCGCGTCGAAGATCGCGTCGAGGTTGGTGCCGACGAGGGTGACGGCCGCGATGATCACGACGGCGATGAGGGCGACGATGAGTCCGTATTCGACGGCGGTCGCGCCCTCTTCCTCGGAGCGGAGGCTCTCGAGGTGTGCACGTGCTCGCGTGAATGCCTTGAGCATGGTGAATCCTTCGGGTAAGTAGGGACACTTCACCACCCCGAAGGATGGCTGGTGCCGCATGTGGGTACATGCGGTGACATGAAGGTATCCACCGTGTTCGGGGTCACCTATGCCCCACTTTGGGGGAGGCATCCGGCCTGGAACGCAACGATTGGCACAGATCGGCTGTTTTCCGCGCAAGAGACCGCATCTTGCCCCCCAGTTTGGGGGTTTTTCGGGGTACACGATTGGGGTACACGCGTACCCTGCGATCGGGGTACAGGTGTACCCCGATCTCGAAGGGGCCCCGCCGGCTCGTTCGCCGACATTCCCCCGAAGGCACCCGGGACTCAGCCCACCGGCCCCGCCAACATCACCGCCACGAGCGCCCCCGCGAGCATCGACGGCCCGAACGGGATCGACCCCCGCAGCGTCACCCGTTTGCGCGCGAGCGCGACGAGCGACGCGAGCCCCCCGATCACGAAGGCGGCGAGCAGGGCGACGAGCCAGGGCGACAGCCCGAACCATCCGGCGAGCAGCCCGATCACGAGCGCGAGCTTCACGTCGCCCATTCCCATCGACGACGGCGAGATGAGGGCGAGCACGAAGTACACGGCGAACATCGCCGCGGCGCCCGCGAGCGCCCAGACGAGTCGCATCCACTCCCCCGCCGCCCAGGTCGCCGGCACCAGCAGCACCGCGACCGCGGCGAGGGCCGGAAACACCACCGCGTTCGGCAGCCGCTTCTCGACGAGGTCGACGATGGAGAGCACCGTCGCGCAGGCGGCGAACGCGAGCAGCGCCGGCAGCAGCCAGTCGAGGCCGAAGCGCAGCCCGAGCAGGCCGAAGGTCGCCGCGGTCGTCACGGCGGCGGCGATGCGCAGGGTGGTGCGCCGAGGCATCCGCTCGCCCGTGATCGAGTGCGCCGACCACGCGGCCAACGGCCACCAGCCGATCGCGAAGCCGGCCACCGCGAGGGTGAGCGCGGTCAGCGGCACGAGCATCGGCATGCTGAGCAGCGTAGCGCCGACGGGACGCGCAGCGGCGGCGCCGTGCACAGGGCCGTCGAGCGGAGCCCGGTAGGATGACGGGTTCGCACCACCCGAGGAGATCCCCCGTGCCCGAACTGCGCATCCGCCCGTCGATCGGCGTCGCCGAGTACCCGGCGCTCGTCGCCATCTGGCGCGGGGCGGTCGACGCGACGCACGGCTTCCTCACCGAGGCGGATCGCGACGAGATCGAGGCGCATCTCGCGACCGACTACTTCCCCGCCGTCGCGCTCTCGGTCGCGGAGCTCGACGGCGAGCCCGTCGGCTTCGCCGGCACGCTCGACGGTGGTCTCGAGATGCTGTTCGTCAACGCCGACCGCCGGGGCGGCGGAATCGGCTCGGCGCTCCTCGCCCACGCGATCGCCGAGCACGGCGTGACCCGCGTCGACGTCAACGAGCAGAACGACGCGGCCACCGGCTTCTACCTCCGCCACGGGTTCGAGGTCGCCGGTCGCAGCGAGACCGACGAGGCGGGTCGGCCGTACCCCCTGCTGCATCTGCGGCTCAGCGCCTCGCGCTGAGGGCTGAGTCGGTCTCGATACGCTTCGCTACTCGACCTCCGGGGGCCGCGCTACGCAACCTCGCCGCGCGAGATGTCGACCATCTCGTCGCGGGGCACGACCTTGATGCGCACGCGCCCCTCGGCCTGGCCGAGCTCCTGCTCGTGCCCGTCGAGGCGGTGCCAGCCGTCGAGGTCGGTCCAGCGGATTCCGCGCGACTCGAGCAGCTCGACGACCGACTCCTCCGACGGCGACTCGGGGCGCCACCAGTTGCCGAGGTCGTTGATGACGTGCTTGATCGTCTCCATCGCGTCCGACTTGGTGTGGCCGATCAGGCCGACCGGGCCGCGCTTGATCCAGCCGGTCGCGTAGACGCCGTACATCTGGCGCGACTCGCCCGTCTGCTTGTCGCGCATGAGCACCTGGCCCTCGTGGTTCGGGATGACGCCGAACTTCTTGTCGAAGGGGATTCCGGGCAGCGGCGAGCCGAAGTACCCGACCGCGCGGTACACGGCCTGGATCGGCAGCTCGCGGATCTCGCCGGTGCCGACGACCCCGCCGGCGCCGTCGGACTCGGTGCGCTCCCAGCGGATGCCGCCGACGTGCCCGTCGCCGTCGTCGACGATCTCGAGCGGCTTCGCGAAGAAGTGCAGGTGCAGGCGGCGCGAGGCCTGGCCGACCTCGCGCTGGCGCCACTGGTTCAGCACCTTGTCGATGACGAAGACCTGCTTGTTGCCCGACACCGCCGCGCGGGCCGCGTCGTCGTAGTCGAAGTCCTCGTCGTAGACGATCATGTCGACGTCGCGCAGCTCGCCCAGCTCGCGCAGCTCGAGCGGCGTGAACTTCACCGAGGTCGGGCCGCGACGGCCGAACACGTGCACGTCGGTCACGGGCGAGGCCGCGAGGCCGGCCGCGACGTTCGCGGGGATCTCGGTCGGCATCAGGTCTTCGACGTGCTTCGCGAGGATGCGCGAGACGTCGAGCGCCACGTTGCCATTGCCGATCACGGCGACCTCGCGGGCCTCGAGCGGCCACGTGCGCGGGAAGTCGGGGTGCCCGTCGAACCAGCTCACGAACTCGGCGGCCCCGTACGAGCCCTCGAGCTCGATGCCCGGGATGTTCAGCGAGGCATCCTTCACCGCACCGGTCGCGAAGATGACCGCGTTGTAGTGCTTCTTGAGGTCGTCGAGCGTGATGTCCTCACCGAAGCGCACGTTGCCGAAGATGCGGATGTCGCCGCGGTCGAGCACCTCGCGAAGCGCCGTGATGATGCCCTTGATGCGCGGGTGGTCGGGGGCGACGCCGTAGCGCACGAGCCCGTAGGGCGCGGGGAGGTGGTCGAACAGGTCGATCGACACGTCGAAGTTGCGCTCGGCCTTCAGCAGGATGTCGGCGGCGTAGATTCCGGCGGGGCCCGCCCCGACGATCGCCAGTCGCAGCTTGTTCCTCGTCACAACTCTCCTCGCATTCGAAACTCGGAGACGGCGGGCGCGGTCGGCGCCGCCGTCAGCTCTGCCGCTCGACGATCGTCTCGGCGAACCGCGTGAGCGCCTTCTTCACACTTCCTTCGGGCAGCGGGGCGAGCGCCGCGACCGCCTCGGCGGCCCAGCGGTGCGCCTCGGCGAGCGTCGCCTTCGTGGCCTCGTGCTCGCGCAGCTCGGCGACGATCGCGTCGACCGTCGCACGCGACGGCACGATGCGCGAGGCGAGCGTGTTCGTGTCGAGCGGGTCGCCGAGGTCGGCGGTCGCCGCGGTCACGGTGATCACGTCGCGCTCGATGCGCGCGAGCAGGTCGGCGGATGCCTCGTCGGTCTTCGCCATCTCGGCGAGACGCAGGAGCGGCAGCGTGACGACGCCGGCGCGCAGGTCGGTGCCGGGCACCTTGCCGGTCTCCTCGGGCTGCGGAGACAGGTCGATCACGTCGTCGATGAGCTGGAACGCGACGCCGATCTTCTCGCCGAACTCGACGATGGGCGCCTCGTAGGCGGGATCGGCGCCCGAGAACACGACGCCCGATTGCGCGGCCGCCGCGATGAGCGAGCCGGTCTTGTCGGCGAGCACCTGGATGTAGTGCTCGATCGGGTCGTCGGCCTCGGTCGGGCCGACCGTCTCGTGCAGCTGGCCGAGCACGAGGCGCTCGAAGGTGTCGGCCTGCATGCGGATCGCGCGCTCGCCGAGGCTCGCCATGAGCTGGCTCGCACGCGCGAAGAGCAGGTCGCCCGTGAGGATGGCGACGGAGTTGCCCCACACCGCGTGCGCTGCGGGCACTCCGCGGCGGCGGTCGGAGTCGTCCATGACGTCGTCGTGGTACAGCGAGCCCAGGTGCGTGATCTCGATCGCCTCTGCGGCGGTGATCACGTCGTCGGTCGCGCCGGCGCCGAGCTGCGCGGTGAGCAGCGTCAGCATCGGGCGCACCCGCTTGCCGCCGGCCTCGAGCAGATAGCGCGTCGAGACGTCGGCGATGGAGTCGGCGAACTGCACCTCGCGGACGAGGCCGGACTCGACGCGTTCGATGCCGGCGTCGATCGCCCGGGCCATCGCCTTGTCTGCCGCGGACGCGAAGACGCGCTCGCTCAGACCCAGGTTGGCGGCGAGCGCGGAGCCGCGACGGGCGACCGGGTGGCTCGGATTCACGTCTCCCAGCCTACCCGTGCGCGCATGCGCGCCCGTGTCAGCGACGGCGAACGGATGTCGCGTGGTTCGCCCTGCCGGCGGTCGGGGCTACTCGACCACCGGCTGGAGCGGCTTGCGCCCGCGGTGCAGCGCGACGACGCCCATCGTGAGATTGCGCCACGCGACGTCGGCGTAGCCGGCCTCGCGGATCCACGCGGCGAGCTCGGGCTGCTTCGGCCACGCGTTGATCGACTCGTTGAGGTACTCGTAGGCCGTGTCGTTCGAGCTCGAGAGCTTCACGAGCGGCGGCATCACGTACCGCTGGTACACGCCGTAGCCGAACTGCACGAACTGCGTCGGCGGGGTCGAGAACTCGCAGATCACGAGCCGGCCCCCGGGCTTCGTCACGCGGAAGAACTCGGCGATCGCCTGTCTGGGCTCGTTCACGTTGCGCAGGCCGAACGAGATGGTCACGGCGTCGAAGGAGTCGTCGTCGAAGGGGAGCTTCGTGGCGTCGGCCTCGACGAAGACCAGGTTGGGCACGTGCGCCTGCCTGCGGCGACCGACCTCGATCATGCCCGGCGAGAAGTCGGCGGCGACGACCGAGGCGCCCGACTTCGCGAGGCTCGCGCTCGAGGTGCCCGTGCCGGCGGCGACGTCGAGGATGCGCTCGCCCGGCTTCGGGTCGACCGCGCGCGTGGTCGCGACGCGCCAGAGCGGGGCGTTGCCGACCGAGAGCACGTTGTTGGTGCGGTCGTACGCGGCGGCGACGCGATCGAACATCGCCGACACCTCGCGGGGGTCCTTGCCGAGGTCTGCGCGGGTCATCCTCCGATTCTACCGGCGGGCGCCCTGCACCGGACCGGTCGTCGGAGGCCCGGACCGGCTATCCGCCGAACGCCTCGACGATCGGACGGAACTTCATGTCGGTCTCGGCGAGCTCGTCGGCCGGCACCGAGTCATGCACGATGCCGCACCCGGCATATGCGGTGACGGTGCCGTCGGGGTCGACCTGCGCGCAGCGCAGCGCGATCGCCCACTCGCCGTCGCCGTCGCCGTCGACCCAGCCGACGGGGCCGGCGTAGCGCCCGCGGTCGAAGCCCTCGAGCTCGAGGATCGCGCGCAGCGCGACCTTGCGCGGCGTGCCCGCGACGGCCGCGGTCGGGTGCACGGCCTTGACGAGGTCGAGCGAGTTCGAGCCGTCGCCGAGCGTGCCCTTGAGGTCGGTCGCGAGGTGCCACAGGTTCGGCAGCTGCAGCGTGAACGGCTCGGGGCTCGTGTCGAGCCGGGTCGTGTGCGGCTCGAGGCGCTGCACGGCGCTCGCCACGGCGAGCGCGTGCTCGGCGAGGTTCTTCTCGCTCGCCGCGAGGGCGGCGGCGTGATCGCGGTCGGATGCCTCGCCCGCGCCCCGCGGCGCCGTGCCGGCCAGCACGCGCGCCGAGACGGTGCCGTGGTCGACCCGCACGAGCGTCTCGGGGCTCGCGCCGATGAGCCCGTCGACGGCGAAGACCCACGTGTCGGGGTAGTCCTCGGCGAGGCGGTTGATGGTCGCCCGCAGGCCGGCGTCGTCGCTCAGGGTGCCGACGAGCTGCCGGGCGAGCACGGCCTTCTCGAACTCGCCCGCGTCGATGCGGCGCACCGCCTCGGCGACGGCCGACTCGTAGGCCTCGGGCGGCAGCGAGCCCGGCGCGAACGCCACCCGCGGCACCTGCCGCTTCGGTGCCGGCTCGGGAATGGTCACCTCGGCGGGGGTCTCGAAGCCGATGCGCGTCACCCACGCCCTGCCGTCGCGGCGGCCGATCACGAGCTCGGGCACGATGAGCACGCTCGTCGCCTCCGACTCGTCGGCGAACGCGAACGCGCCGAACGCGACGAGCCCGGTGCCGGGCAGGCCGACGCGGTCGTCGATGTCGGCGTCGGCGGCGAGCGAGGTCCACGCCGAGGCGGCGTCGTCGATGCGCGACGGGCCCGAGGACTCGATGCGCAGCACCTCGCCGAGTCCGACGATGCCCTCGCCGCGGCGCATCCAGACGAGCGGGTGACGCGGGTCGGTGCGCGGAATCAGCGGTTCGGTCTCATCGACGGCCACCGTCCTGACGACGAGGCGCGCCGGGGCGTGCGTCTGACTCACCTCTCAAGCCTAAGCCTCGTGCCCGAGCCGGCGGTCGAGCGGCTCAGCTGGCCGCGAGCCGCGCCCGCTGCTCGGCCACGTCGTAGTCGGCCAGCGGCCAGCTGAGCTCCATCGCCTCGAGGGCGTCGATGAGCAGGTGCTGCACCGCGAGCCGCGCGTACCACTTGTGGTCGGCGGGCACGACGAACCACGGGGCATCCGGCGTCGTCGTGCGCTCGAACACGAGCTGGTACGCCTGGCCGTACGCGGGCGCGAGCAGTCGCTCGTCGATGTCGCCCGGGTTGAACTTCCAGTGCTTGTCGGGCCGGTCGAGCCGCTCCTGCAGGCGCTCCCGCTGCTCCTCGGGCGAGATGTGCAGCATGACCTTGATGATCGTGGTGCCGCTCGCGACGAGCCCGCGCTCGAACTCGTTGATCGCGTCGTAGCGACGCTCGATCTCCTCGGGCGGGGCGAGCTCGCGCACGCGCCCGATCAGCACGTCCTCGTAGTGCGATCGGTCGAAGACGCCGATCATGCCGGGGCCGGGGGTCTCCTTGCTGATGCGCCAGAGGAAGTCGTGGCCGAGCTCCTCCTCGGTGGGCTTCTTGAACGCGGCGAGCTGCACGCCCTGCGGGTCGACGGCGCCCATCACGTGCTTCACGATGCCGCCCTTGCCCGCGGTGTCCATCGCCTGCAGCACGAGCAGCACGCGCCGCTTGTGCCCGCCCATGCGGCTGCCCGCGAAGAGCTGCTCCTGCAGTTCGGCGAGGATGTCGGCGCCTTCGGCGAGCGCCGCCTTGGCGTCGCGCTTCTCGCCGTCGAAGCCCGGATGCGACGCGGGGTCGACCTCGGCCAGCTTGAACCCCTCGCCGACGCGGAGGAGGTCGGAGGGATCGGCGGTCCAGAACGATTCGCGACTCATGTGGTGTTCCCCCTCTGCGGCGGCGCCGCGCCGCGATGCTCCTCACATCCTGCCGAGCCCGGGTGCGCCCCGGCAAGGGCCCCCGCCGACTCCTCCGTCACTGAGTCGCCCCTGGCATCACCGATGCCACCGGAGACTCAGTGACGTAACGCATGAGCAGGAGACACCGGCGGACGGAGCGCGGCCTGGCCGCGTCGCTCGAAGCCCCCGGTCTCGATGCGCTTCGCTCCTCGACCGCCGGGGAGGACTCGACCGCCGGTCCGTCAGCGCGGCAGCGGCACCTCGAGGATCGTCGGGCCGTCGATGCGCGTGCCGAGCGCCTCGTCGAGCTCGCCGCGGGTCGTCGCCCGCGAGTACGCCCAGCCGTACGCCGCGGCGAGCGCGGCGAGGTCGACGTGCTGCGGGGTGAACTGCACCCGGTCGAAGGCGTCGGCCGGGGCGGTGCCGGCGACCTCGAGCGCGTCGAAGATCGTTCCGCCGCCGTCGTTGCCGACGATGACGAGCAGCCGCGGCCGGGTCTCGCCCTCGCCGAGCAGCAGCGAGCCGACGTCGTGCAGCAGCGTGAGGTCGCCGATGAGCGCCCGGGTCACGCCGGCCGAGGCGACCGCCGACGCCGGGCGCGCCGCGACGGCCCGCTCGACGGCCTCGGCGTGCGCGAGCTCGGTCGCGAAGTCGGCACCGGTCGGGGCGGCGAGCGCGCCATTCGGCGGTCGAGGAGCGGAGCGTCTCGAGACCCCCTCGGCGGGTGTCTCACCGGCCCCGGCCTCGGCGGGCTCGGCGGGGCGCGCGAGCGCGGGGGCATCCGTCTGGCTGGCGATCGCGATGCCGAGCGCGGTGGCGACCGTGCCGTCGATGCCGGCGAGGCCGCGGTTCGCGTGGGCGGCGATGCGGCGGCCGGGCACGGCGCGGTCGGCGTCGCGAATGAGGCGGGATGCCCCGAACACGAGCCGGTCGTGCGGCCACGTGGCGCCCCAGATGGCGTCGACGAGCATGCGGCGCGAGATCGGCGCGCGAGCGGCCGCGAGCTGTGCGCGCATGAACTCGCGGTGCAGTTCGAGGTCGCCGACGTGGCCGGTCTCGTCGATGCCCTCGGCGACGGCGGGTGCGGCCGGCGGCAGGCCCGACTCGACGATGATGCGGCTCGCGTGCACCCAGCGGCGCACCCAGGTGCGCTCCTCGGCCGTCTGCGGCGCGGCAGGGGTGACGGGCTCGGCGTGCACGGCGCGCTCGAAGCGGCGCACCCGCCTGCCGGGGTTGAACCACTCGATGCCCGAGGGGGCGACGACGATCGTCTCGACGTCGTCGCGCTGCACGAGCGCCGGCACCTCGCGCGAGAGCGTCGGATGCCCGAACACCACGACCCGCTCGACGGCATCGCCGAAGTCGGGCTCGCGCAGCAGCTCGCGGTACGCGACGACGAGGTTCGGCCCGAAATGGGCGCCGCTCGTGACCTCGGCCGCGAGCGGCCAGTCGCCGTCGCGGGCGAACGCCTCGGCCTCGGGTCCGGCGCCGGCCCCGGCGACGACGAGGGTGCGCGGTCCACGGGCGATCAGGGCTCCGGAGGTCGCGGCGGCGACGTTCGCGGTCAGGGGCTCGGTGCGTTCGGCGCGCTCCGCGCGCTCGGTGCTCTCGGTGCGCGAACGGGCGACGGCGTCGCGGTCGGGCATCGAGACGTCGACGGGCGACGACAAGGGCTCGCGCAGCTGCAGGTTGAGGTGCACCGGACCGGGGCCGGGATGGGCGACGAGGCCCCCGTCGGCGTCGCGGCCGAGGGCGGCCGCGACCACCTCGCGGGCGAGCTTCGCCGCCGCGGCCGTCTCGCCCGGTGCCCCCTCGGGTGCGGTGACGTCACGCTCGAGGCGCACGGCGCCCGCGAAGATGCCGGGCTGCATGGTGGTCTGGTTCGACCGGATGCCACGGAGCTCCGCCGGGCGATCGGCCGTGAGGAGCACGAGGGGCACGCCCGAGTGGTGCGCTTCGAGCACCGCCGGGTGCAGGTTCGCGACGGCCGTGCCCGAGGTCGTCACGACGACCGCAGGTCGGCCCGACTCGACCGCGAGCCCCAGGGCGAGGAACCCCGCGCCGCGCTCGTCGAGGCGCACGTGCAGGCGCACGAGACCCTGCTTCTCGAACTCCGCCGCGGCGAGGGCGATCGCCTGCGAGCGCGAACCGGGGGCGACGACGACGTCGAGCACGCCGGCGCGCACGAACTCCTCGAGGAGCGCGACCGAGAACGCGGACGACGGCGCGGGCACGCCGCTCGATGCAGTCGGCGCGTTCGGCACCGCCGGGCCGTTCGGCGCCGTCGGCACCGGGTCAGGCATTCGGGCGGGGCGACGGCCCGGTCTCGCCGGGGGCATCGGGATTGTCGGGTCGCTTGCCGGGCTCGGCCTTGCGGCCCGCGCCGGGGCCGCCGGCCGAGGCATCCGTCTCGCCGTCGAGCTCGGCGAGCTCCTCTTCGAGCCGGCGGATGCGATCTGCCTGGACGGCGTCGTCGCCGAGGCGTCGCAGGAACTCGGTGTCGTCGTCGGGGGCGACGGTGCGGCTGCGACCGGCGGGGCGGTTGAGCGAGCCGCCGCGGCCGACGAAGAACCAGAGGAGTCCGCCGATGACGGGGACGAAGAGGATCACGACGATCCACCAGCCGCGCTTCAACCCTCGGATGCGCAGCCGGTCGAGCAGTGCGCAGTCGACGACCGCGTAGACCGTGAAGATCACGACGGCGACGCCGAGTCCGAAGAGCAGCCGGGCCATGGTGCCAGTCTAGGCTCGCAGGGTCACGGCTGGCTGGGAGCCGCCCCCAGAGACCCCGCCTACACTGTCAGGGTGAAATCCGTGCCCGTCTGGATCTGGTACACGGCGATTCGAGTCCTCCTCTTCGCCGTGCCGCTCGCCGTCCTCCTGATCGCCGGGGTCACCCCATGGATCGCCGCCCTCGTCGCCGCCGTGTTCGGCTTCAGCGCGTCGCTGCTGTTCCTGCGTCGCCCGCGCGAGTCGATGTCGAGCGAGATCTACGCCGCACGGCACCGCGAGAAGCCACTCGTGCGCGAGGACGACGAGGCGGAGGACGCGGCGATCGCCGCGGTCGAGCCGACCGCCGCGAAGAAGCCCGCGGCGGAGTAGCGCCGGGTCGCCGCCTCCGTGCGCTGCGCGGCAGCCCGCCCCGGCGTTCGTCAGAACGCGAAGGCGAGCCCCAGCCCGACGCCGTAGAGCAGCGCCGTCACGCTCGTGAGCTGCAGCGCGAGGATCAGCTCGCGCGCCGTCTTCGCGGTGAGCACGATGATGCAGGCCGGCACCGCGGCGAGCAGTGCGAAGAGCACGAGCCACGCCGTCGGGTAGAAGAACGCGAAGAACACGGCGATGCCGAACGGCACGAGCGTGAACAGCACGAACAGGATGCGCCCCGCGAGCGGCCCGATCAGCACGGCGAGGGTGCGCTTGCCGGCGACCCGATCCTGCTCGACGTCGCGCAGGTTGTTCGCCATGAGCACCGCGCAGGCGAGCAGGCCGACGCCGACGCCGCCGAGCCAGGCCTCGAGGTTCACGGTGAGCGCCTGCACGAAGGCCGAGCCCGCCGTCGCGACGAGGCCGAAGAAGATGAAGACGAAGACCTCGCCGAGCCCGGCGTACCCGTACGGGCGCTTGCCGCCGGTGTAGAACCAGGCCGCGACGATCGCCGCGGCGCCGACCGCGATGAGCCACCACTGCTGGGTGATGACGACGAGCGCGAGGCCGGCGAGCGCCGCGAGCGCGAAGAACGAGAGCGCGACGACGAGCACGTGACGGGGCTTCACGGCGCCCGAGGCGGTGAGCCGCGCGGGCCCGACCCGGTGATCGTCGGTGCCGCGCACCCCGTCGGAGTAGTCGTTCGAGTAGTTGACCCCGATCTGCAGCGCGAGGGCGACGACGAGGGCGAGCAGCGCGCGAGCCGGATGCCACGGGCCTTCGGCGATCGCGATGACTCCGGCGCCCGTGCCGAGCGCCACGGGAGCGATGGCGAGCGGAAGCGTGCGCAGTCGCGCACCCGAGATCCAGTCGGCGGCGGTCGCCGGGCCGGCCGGTGCCGCTCCGGCCGAGCGGGGGCTCGTCGCCTTCGCGGGGTTGCCCGATCGGCCATGCGTGCGCGAGCGCTTCGCGAGGTCGTCGGCGGGGTTCATCCGTTGGGGTTTCGGGCGTGCCACACCCCAATGCTAGTTCGCGCGCGTCGGCGCCGGCCGAGGACGGCGCGGACGCGACTCCGCTCCTGACTCCTCCTCCACAGTCGCGGATGCACGCCCGCCATGCCCCTACGTCACCTCGGCGCCGAGACACCGCCGCGCCGGGCGGGAGTATCTCCCTGCAGAAACACTCTGCGACTCTGCTCCACCACCGTTTCTCCGACGAGACTCCCCCGGCCGGACGAGGAACGGTGGTGGCGCACCGTCTCGCCGCCTCGATCGGAGAAACGCATGCCCGACGTCTCGATCAAGGTCGACGCCGACACCCATCGCGCATTGACCGACCTCGCCTACCTGCTCGACACCACGAAGAAGGCGGTCGTGGCCGACGCGATCGCCGACTTCACCGAGGCGTACGGCGCCGTCGTCCGCGCGCCCGGCAAGGTGACCTTCGACGAGCTCTCACTCATGGACCGTCTCGCGCTGCGACGACCTGCGCTCCTGCGCACCTTCGCCAAACGGGACGCGACCGACGCCCGCCTCATGCACCGCGACGACGACGATCCCGATGCGCCGATCCGACTCCTGGTGACCACCGATCTGGCGCGTGGCGGTGGCGAGGCGTTCGAGCTCGAGCGCCTCGCACGCATCCTGCTGCGCGGACCTGTCGAGGTCGAATCGGCGACTCGTCTGCGGCTCTTCGACGAGCCAGCCCTTCGACAGGCGATCGCGAACTCCGCGCCGTTGTAGCCCGAGCAGCTCGTGTGATGGCCGTCGGCATGTCGGGCGAAGCAGGAGCGGCATCGCCTCCGTGGTGCGCCGCGCGGCGGACCCGGGATGCTCAGTCAGCAGTCGCGGCGTTCGCGGCAAGCGCGGCGAGCGCCCGGCGGTCGGGCTTGCCCGAGGCGAGCGTCGGCCAGGGGTCGGCGACGACGAGGTGCACGGGCCGGGCGGCCGGGCCGAGGCCCGCAGCATCCGTGGTCTCGCGAAGGCGCAGCAGCACTGCGGCCGCGTCGCCGACCGACGCGGCGACGACGACCGCCGCGCGCTCGCCCCACTCGGCGTCGGGCACGGCGACGACGACGGCCGCGTCGAAGCCCTCGAGGCGGCGCACCGCGCGCTCGACCTCGCCGAGCACGACCTTCACCCCGCCCGAGATCATGACGTCGTCGGCGCGACCGCGAACCCGCAGCCGCCCGGTGACGCCGTCGAGCTCGCCGAGGTCGCCCGTGCGGTACCAGCGGGTTCCGCGCTCGGCGACGAATGCCGCGGCGGTGCGATCGGGGTCGTCGAGGTAGCCGTCGGCGAGGCTCGAGCCGCCCAGCTCGATGCGCCCGTCGACGAAGCGGATGCGGGTGTCGCCGATCGGCACTCCGTCGTAGACGCAGCCGCCGGCGGTCTCGCTCGAGCCGTACGTGCGCACGACGCGCACGCCCGCGGCCTCGGCGCGCTCGGCGAGCACGGGCGCGAGCGCCTGCCCGCCGACGAGCACCGCGTCGAAGGAGCGCAGCGCGGCGCCGACGAAGGCGTCGCGCTCGGCCGCGTCGAGCAGCCGCGCCAGCTGCGTCGGCACGAGCGAGGTGTAGTGGGGCACGTGGTCGTGCATGCGGGCGGATGCCTCGGCGAACGCCGCCGGATCGAACGCACCCGCCGGCAGCGCCACGGTCTCGGTGCCGGCGACGAGCCCCCGCACGATCACCTGGGCCCCGGCGATGTAGTGGCCCGGCAGCGCGAGCAACCACTGCCCCGTGCTGCCGAGCGCGTCGTGCGTGGCGTCGGCGCTCGCGACGAGCGCGTCCGCCGAGAGCAGCACCCGCTTCGGGGCGTCGGTCGATCCGCTCGTCTCGACGACGAGCGCGATGCGGTCGTCGACCTCGGTCGCGACCGCCGCGGCATCTCCGGCGGCCGCGCCACCCACCTCGGGCACCGGCCAGACGGCCGGCCCGCCGTCGAGCGCGGCGGCGAGCGCACGGGTCAGCTCCGCGACATCCGCCTGAACCCTGATGAGCGGTTTCACCGGCGGCACCGACACCGGCTCTGCCGGTTCGCCGTAACCGGCATCAGAAGTGCCACGGGTAGGGGCCCCAGTCGGGGTCGCGCTTCTCGAGGAACGCGTCGCGGCCCTCCACCGCCTCGTCGGTGCCGTAGGCGAGGCGCGTCGCCTCGCCCGCGAACACCTGCTGCCCGACCATGCCGTCGTCGACCGCGTTGAACGCGAACTTCAGCATGCGGATCGCCGTCGGCGACTTGGTGAGGATGGTGCGCGCCATCGCGATCGCCTCGCGCTCGAGCTCGGCGTGCGGCACGACGCGGTTCACCGCGCCCATCTCGTAGGCGCGGTCGGCCGAGTACTCCTCGGCGAGGAAGAACACCTCGCGGGCGAACTTCTGCCCGATCTGGCGGGCGAAGTAGGCCGAGCCGTAGCCGGCGTCGAACGAGCCGACGTCGGCGTCGGTCTGCTTGAAGCGACCGTGCTCGCGGCTCGCGATCGTCAGGTCGCAGACGACGTGCAGCGAGTGCCCGCCCCCGGCCGCCCAGCCGGGCACGACCGCGATGACGACCTTCGGCATGAAGCGGATCAGCCGCTGCACCTCGAGGATGTGGAGCCGGCCGACCGCCGCCTGCCCCTCACCCGAGACGACGGCCGTCTCCGCGTCGGAGTACTTGTAGCCGTCGCGCCCGCGGATGCGCTGGTCGCCGCCGGAGCAGAACGCCCAGCCGCCGTCCTTCGCGCTCGGGCCGTTGCCGGT
The DNA here is from genome assembly GCF_042885275.1 of Agromyces sp. NPDC058064. Classification (NCBI taxonomy): domain Bacteria; kingdom Bacillati; phylum Actinomycetota; class Actinomycetes; order Micrococcales; family Microbacteriaceae; genus Agromyces; species Agromyces sp. NPDC058064. The sequence goes on from NZ_JBHVSE010000001.1 coordinate 941,199, forward strand.
GAGCAGCACGACGCCGATGCGCGGATTCGTGCGCGCGTCCTCGAGGGCGCGGTAGAGCTCGTCGACCGTGTGCGGGCGGAACGCGTTGCGCACCTCGGGCCGATCGAACGCGATGCGGGCGATGCGCCCGTCGATCGAGTGGTGATAGGTGATGTCGGTGAACGACGCACCCGCGGGAGCCGCGGCCCACTCGCTCGGATCGAACAGTTCGGAGACCTCGGCACTCATGCCTCAAGCCTATTCGGCGGGGCTCCCGAGCAGGCCGGCCACGACGGGGACGACGGCGGTCACGCCGACCAGCAGGGCCCACACGATGGGGATGCCCGCGGCGATCACGAGGAGGATGCCGCCCACCCCGATCGCGAGGTTGCGGCCCGTCGACTCGGCCTCGACCTCGCTCGCCGTGAGCCCCAACTCGTCGATTCCCGCCCCAGTCATCCCTCCACCCTAGGCGCGCGCCCTCGCCGCGGCGAGCGCCGCGGTGCGAGACTGGGCCCATGACGCCCGCCGCCCTGCCCGAGCCGAGCGAACTGCTCGCCACCGCCCGCGTCGTCGCGCTGCCGCTCGTCACCCGCTTCCGCGGCATCGAGGTGCGCGAGGCGATGCTCTTCGAGGGCCCGCAGGGCTGGACGGAGTTCTCCCCCTTCGCCGAGTACGACGACGACGAGGCATCCGCCTGGCTGGCCGCCGCGATCGACTTCGGCTGGAGCGCCCCGCCCGCCGCGCTGCGGGACCGCATCCCCGTGAACGCGACCGTGCCCGCCGTCGACCCCGACAGCGTCGCCGCCGTGCTCGCGCGCTTCCCCGGCTGCCGCACGGCGAAGGTGAAGGTCGCCGGCTCCGACCAGACCCTCGCGCAGGACGTCGCACGCGTGCGCGCCGTGCGCGCGGCCCTCGGCCCCGAGGGCCGCGTGCGCCTCGACGCCAACGGCGGCTGGAACATCGACGAGGCCGAGCACGCCATCCATGCCCTCGCCCCCTTCGACCTCGAGTACGTCGAGCAGCCGTGCGCCTCCGTCGAGGAGCTCGCCGAGATCCGCCGTCGCACGAAGTACATGGGCATCCCGATCGCAGCCGACGAGAGCGTGCGCCGCGCCGACGACCCGCTCGCCGTCGCCGAGGCGGGCGCCGCCGACCTGCTCGTCATCAAGGCGCAGCCGCTCGGCGGCATCCGACGCGCGCTCGGCATCGTCGCCGAGGCCGGCCTGCCCGTCGTCGTGTCCAGCGCGCTGGACACGAGCGTCGGCCTCGCGATGGGCGCGCACCTCGCCGCAGCGGTGCCGTCGCTCGAGTTCGACTGCGGGCTCGGCACCGCCTCGCTGCTCGCAGCGGATGTCACGCGCGCACCGCTCGTGCCCGAGGACGGGTCGATCGCGGTGCACCGGGTGCTGCCCGACCCCGAGCTGCTCGAGCGCTACGCCGCCCCGCCCGAGCGGGTCGACTGGTGGATCGAGCGGCTCGGCCGCTGCCACGCCGTGCTCGCGGCGGCCCCGGCGGTCGAGTAGCGAACAGCGAGGCACCCGCCGGTCAGCTCAGACGGCCGGCCCGTCCTCCGACGAGACGAGCGCCTCGATCGCGGCGAAGAACGCCGCGATGCCCTCGCGGTTCGCGCCCTTCGCCCGGGACGCGGCGAGGTCCTCCGCCCGCTCCCACTCGACGAGGTCGAGCCATTCGTCATCGGCGAGACGCACGAGTCGGGCGCCCGCGAACCCCGCACGGTCGTCGCGGAAGTCGGCCAGCATCGCGGGGCGGGCGGCCAGGAGCGCCGTCGCATCGCTCGCCCTGAATCTCGTGACTTCGACGATCACATCGGTTCCCTTCGTTCGATGGAGCGGGTTCGGGTCGCGCCGGCTCACCCGGTGATGACGGCCCGGTCGAGGTACGCCGTGATCGCGTCGCGGTTCTTGGCGAGGCATCCGATGCGCTGGTCGAGCTGCGCCCGACGCGCCGCGAGCGACTCTGCGAGCGCCTGCTGGATGACCGGCGCCTCGGGGTCGGTGACGCTCGCGAGGCAGGGGAGCAGGTCGAGGATCACCGCCGTCGGGATGCCCGCGTCGATGAGGTCGCGCACGCGGCCCACCCGCTCGACGACGCCTTCGGCGTAGTCGCGATACCCGTTCGCCTCGCGCTGCGAGGAGATGAGTCCCTGCGCCTCGTAGTAGCGCAGCAGGCGCGTCGAGACGCCCGTGCGCGAGGCGAGTTCACCGATGCGCATGCCCCTCCTGCCGCCGACTTGACCTTAACACTAGTGTCAAGGTTCGACACTGTCGACATGGCTTCTCCGATCACCGCGCCCACACCCGCCGCCGCCTCCTCGGCCGCGACATCCAAGACCCGGCTGCCGCTCAACGGGCTGCTCGCCCTCGCCTCGATCGTGTTCGTCGGCGTCGTCACCGAGATCCTGCCGGCGGGGCTCCTGCCCCAGATGAGCGCCGACCTCGGCGTCTCCGAGGCGCAGGTCGGCTGGCTCGTGGCCGCGTACGCCGTCACGACGGCGGTGACCGCGATCCCCCTCACCGCGCTCACCCGCAGCGTGCCCCGCAAGCAACTGCTGCTCGCGCTCGTGGTCGGGTTCGCCCTCGTCAGCGGCATCACGGCGATCGCGGGCGACTACACGACGATCCTCGTGGCGCGCACGGTCGGCGGCATGCTCGCGGGCCTCCTCTGGGCGATCGCGGCGGGCTACGCCATGCGCATGGTCGAGCCCGAGCACTCGGGCCGGGCGCTGTCGATCGCGATGGTCGGCACCCCGCTCGCATTCGCCTTCGGACTGCCGATCGCGACGACGCTCGGTTCGCTGGTCGGCTGGCGCGCGGCGTTCGCGGTGCTCGCGGGGCTCGCGATCGTGCTCGCCGTGTGGGCGGCGCTCGCGCTGCCCGCATTCCCCGGCGAGCGAGCGGGGTCTCGACCCGGGCTCGGCACGGTGCTGCGCCTGCCCGGCCTCGTCGCCGTGCTCGCGACGACCGCGGCCTTCGTGCTCGCGCACAACGTCGCCTACACCTACATCGCCCCGCTCGCGGTGGCGTCGGGGCTCGACCGGCGCCTCGACGTCGTGCTGCTCGTGTTCGGCGTCTTCGCGGTCGGCGGCGTGCTCGTCTCGGGGTCGCTCGTCGACCGGCACCTCCGCGCGATGGTGCTGATCGCCGCGGCCGCGCTCGGCGCCGCCATGATCGCGATCGGCCTCTTCGCCGCGCAGCCCGTCGTCGTGTTCGGCGCGGTCGCGCTCTGGGGCGTCGCCTACGGCGGTGCGCCGACCCTGCTGCAGGCGGCGCCCGCCCGCATCGCGGGCAGTGCCGCGGACGTCGCCCAGTCGATGGTCGTCGCCACCTGGAACGGGTCGATCGCGGTCGGCGCGTTCCTCGGCGGCGTCGTGCTCGACGCGGCGGGCGTCGGCGGTCTGCCGTGGATCGCGCTCGCGCTCGTGGCGGTTGCGGCGCTCATCGCCACGACCTCGCGCGCGGCGTTCGCGCCCCTCGGCTGAACGCGGGGCTCCGGCTCCCGGTGCTGCTCCCCCGCACTGGGGGTCGGCGAGCGCGGCCTCGGCGCCCGACGTCAGGGCGAGCACGGATGCCGCGCCCGCACGCCCGGGCGACGGTGGAGATCGTGCGTGCGCCGCCCGGGCGCGCCACGTACCCACCCGAAGGGAAGACACATGTCCAAGCGGACCTGGACCAACATCACCGCGGGCGTCGCGCTCGCAGCGGCGGGCGTGCTCGCCACCGGCGCCGGCGCGTACGCGCACGAGTGCTTCAACCCGAACCGCTCCGAGCAGGGCAACGCCGGAGCGTCGAACTCGCAGTCGTGGTTCACCGTGCACGTCGAGGAGCTCACCTTCGGCCTGCCCGCGGAGGACGCGGAGTGCGTGCTCGACGCCTACGCCGAGACCGGAGCGCCGAGCTCGTTCACGATCAAGGTGAAGGGCGCGAACGGCTCGGGCGGAACCATCGGCGCCAACAACCCGAACCGCGACGTCAAGGCCGCCGACGGCAAGGGCATCGACGAGATCTTCGCCGCGCACGGCGACGACATCGTCGGCAGCTTCATGTCGTGCGGGGTCGACCTGCCGTTCCCGGTCTGACGATCGGCCCGGTTCCGGCGAACACCGACGCGCCCGGCGCTCTGCCCGCAGCACTCCGACACTGACCCGCCCAGCGACTCAGTGTCGGAGTGCGGCCGACCGGCGGCCACCGGCCCCCGATCGTCGCGGACGGTCGCTCACCCTGTCGGGGAACGACCGTCCGCGGCGGATCGAGGTGCGGGCTACCAGAGCAGGATCGGCAGCGGCACCGTCTGCGTGTCGCCGTAGCCCTCGTCACCGGTGAAGACCGCGTGCACGAGGTGGACCCCGCGGCCGAGCTTCGGCAGCTTCAGGTTCACGCGGCCCTTGTCCTTCGCGGTCAGCGAGACCTCGGCGAGCTTCGTGCCGCCCTCGTAGACCGCGAAGGTGCCCGTGGGCGTCGAGCCGTCGAGCGCGACGACCTTCGCGACGTACTTCACGGCCGAGCCGGCCTTCGCGACGAGCTTGTCGGGCGCTCCGACGGCGAGCGTCGCGACCGCGGGCGGAGGCTGCTCGTCGACCAGCACGGCGACGCTGCGGGCGGGCACCGTGACGGTTCCCGTCGAGGCATCCCAGGTGGTCTGCTTCACGACGGGGTCGGCACCCGACGCCTGCGCCTCGGCGAGCGCGAAGTCGCGCCCGGCGAGCCCGCCGACCGTCTGGCTGACGGCCGTCGGCGAGGCGTTGAACACGAGCAGCGCACCGTCGAGCTCGGGGTCGACGTCGTCGCCCACGAGGTCGTCGACCTGCATGACGATCACGCCCGGCGTCGCGTCGGGGCCGCTGTTCGGGAAGGTGACCTTCTCGTCGATGAGCTCGGCGGAGCCCAGCTGCAGCAGGTCGACCGACGAGCGCACCCGCAGCAGGTCGAGGGCGGATGCCTCGGCCGCCGCGATGTCGGCCGCGGTCGGCTTCAGCGCGAGGTCGGCGAGGAGCGGTGCCATGACGGGCCACTTCGTCCCGTTGTCGGCCTCGCCCGGCAGGCCCGAGCCGAAGGTCGACTCCTGGCCCGTCCAGTCGACCCGGTTGAACCAGTCGCCCGAGTTGTAGCTGTTGCGATCGAGCGACTTCGACCGCAGCAGCTCGGTGCCGGCGTGCCAGAACGAGGGCGACTGCGACAGCGTGACCGTCGCGAGCGACAGCGTGTTCATGCGCACGCGGTCGGCCATCGAGGTGCCCTGCGGCAGCTTGAACACCGAGAGGTCGTAGAGCGTCTCGTTGTCGTGCGCGTCGACGTAGTTGATCACCTCGTCGGGCTGGTCGGCGTAGCCGGCCGGCGAACCCCGGTAGTCGAGCTGGTCGCCGCGCACGGTCGCGCCCGTGGCATCCGTCAGTTCGTACCCGCGCAGGTTGCCGGCGAGGCCGAGCTTCACGAGATCGGTCTGGTGCGCGAGGTCGGCGAGCTGGTCGGCCTGCGTCGGCGTGCCCGGCCGGCCGTTCGGATCGGTGCCGAGGCCCGTGCCGAAGCCCTGCTGGAACGTCGACGAGGCGTCGACCGGACTGCCGCCGTGCACCGCGTCGCGCAGGCGGTCGTTGAAGGTGCCGATGCCCGTGCCGCCGAGCTGGCCCTGCGTGGCCTGCTCGAACAGTGCGTTGTTCGCGACCTCTCCGAAGTTCCAGCCCTCGCCGTAGAGGTACACGGCCTTGCCGTCGACCCCGTCGCCCTCGAGGGTGAGCTCGTCGAGCGCGGCCCGCACGGCGAGCATGTTCTCCTTCGAGTGGTGGCCCATCAGGTCGAAGCGGAACCCGTCGACCTTGTACTCCTTCGCCCACAGCACGACCGAGTCGACCATGAGCTGCTGCGCGACCTCGTGCTCGGTCGCCACGTTCTGGCAGCACGTCGAGGTCTCGACGGCGCCGACCGCGTTGAGCCGCTGGTAGTAGCCGGGCACGATGCGGTCGAGCACCGACTTCTGCCCCTGGCCCGCCTCGGCGGTGTGGTTGTAGACCTCGTCGAGCACGACCTGCAGGCCGTCGGCGTGCAGTGCGCCGACCATCTCGCGGAACTCCGCGACGCGCGCCCCGCCGTCGGGGTCGACGGCGTACGAACCCTCGGGCGCCTGGTAGTGGAACGGGTCGTAGCCCCAGTTGAATCCGTCGAGGTCGCGGACCCGGTCGATGCACGCCTGCTGCTCGGCCGAGGCCGGGCCGAAGCTCGCGAGGTCGCAGTCGGGCACGGCCTGCTTCGCGCGCTCCTCCTCGATGGTCGCGAGGTCGAAGGTCGGCAGCAGGTGCACCGTATTGATGCCCGCGTCGGCGAGCTCGCGCAGCTGCTTCGTTCCCGCCGAGTCGCGGGTGAACGCCCGGTAGGTGCCGCGCTCGGCCTCGGGCACGGTCTCGTCGGAGATCGAGAAGTCGCGCACGTGCAGCTCGTAGATCGCCCGGTCGACGGGGCGCTCGACGACGGGCGCGGGCGTCTCGGCCCACTGCTCGGGGGCGAGGGCCGGGTCGTCGAGGTCGACGACGACGGTGCGCGCCGAATTCGTCGTGAGGGCCACGGAGTACGGGTCGGTGACCGAGTTGGTCTCGATCTTCCCGGTCGACGGGGCGTACACCTCGACCGACCAGCGCACTTCGTCGCCGGCGGCGAGTCCGTCGACCGACCAGGTGCCGCTCGCGTCGTCGCGCACGGCGGCGAGGCGCTCGGGGTCGCCGGCCGCGCCGGCGCTCCAGCGCTCGAGCGCCACGTCGCGCGCGGTGGGCGCCCACAGGGTGACGGTCGCCTCGTCGCCGTCCCAGCCGGTGCCGAGCGGGGCGGATGCCACGGCGTCGGCGTAGAGCTCGTCGAGCACGCCGGGCAGCTGCACGCCGGTGAAGGCGGTGAGCTCGTCGCCGACCCGCTGCGCGACGGCGAGCTGCTCGGTGAGCAGTGCCGCGACCTCGGCGCGGTCCGCGCCGACCACGTGCAGTGCCAGGTAGCCCTCGAGTGCCGGGAACTTCTCGAGCTGCGCGTCGGAGAGGCCAGCCGGGTCGAGTTCGAGCTCGACGGCGTCGCCGCCGCCGGAGACGTCGCCGTCGGTCACCGCGAGACCCGCGTCGGGCGCGTGCTCGAGCGACCACGAGGCATCCTCGGCCTTCGCGCCGCCGAGCAGTGCGGCGGGCCAGGCGATCGTCTGCTCGCCCACCCAGTGCGCCTGCGACTGCCCGCTGCCCGCGAGCGGCGGGTCGGTGACGACGATCTCGAGCACGTGCGTCGCGAGCGTGTAGCGGAACTCGACGAGCTTGCCGCCGGTCGCGGTGAACGTGTAGTTCGCGCCGCCCGGGGCGCCGCCGACGCCGTAGTTCTCGTCCCAGCTCAGGCCGTGCGCGACCTTCGCCTCGTACGAGCCGTCGGGGATCTCGGTCGTCGAGAAGGTGTACACGCCGTCCTTGTCACCGTCCTGCATGAGCGAGGCGAGGCAGTCGGGCGCCCAGTCGCCGGCGCAGCCGATCTCCTGCTGGAAGCTGCCCGGCAGGGTCACCGTGGGGCCCTCGGCCGTCGAGGAGCCGACCTTCGTGACCGGGTTCCAGTAGAAGGTCACCGGCTTGGTGCCATCGGTCGAGTAGGTGATGTTGCCGCCGTTCTGCTCGCCGTTCGCGCCGTAGTTGACGTCCCAGCTGCCGTTGAGCGCGACCTTGTACTCGTAGTCGCCCGCGGGCACCTCGAAGGTGCCGGCGTAGATTCCGTCGGCGCGCAGCGTGAGCTTCGCCGCCTCGCAGCCCGGGGTCCAGTCGCCGGCGCAGCCCATCTCGCTGTTGTGCGAGCCGGGCACGGTGACGAGGTCGATCGGCTGCTCGGGCTCCTCGCCGCCCTCGGCGAGGTTCACGGCGTTGCCGACGGACGCGTAGCTCGACGCCGCCGAGCGCTGACCCGCGGCGTCGGTCGAGACGGCGCGGTACTCGAGGAGCGTGCCCTTCGCGAGGCCCGCCGTGTCGTGGAAGACCCGCGGGCTGGTGTCCTCGGCCGTGCCGAGCGCGTGCCACGCGTCGTCGCCCGTCGCCCCGGCGACACGCCAGGCGAAGCTCGTCTCCTGCCAGGTTGCGTCGTCGACGTCGGCGGCGACCGGGGTCACGCCGGTCACGCCGGCACCGGCCGCGGGCACCGAGATCGAGATGGCGCCGGCCGCCTCGGGCGCGCTCACCTCGCGGTCGGCGCGCAGCACGACCGTGCCGAGCGCGGGGACCGTGACGGAGGCCACGCCGTCGGCGTCGGCCGTGACGGCCGCGCCCCCGGCGCCGCCCGTGCCGCCCTCGTAGAGCACCTCGAACGCCCCGCCCTTCGTGAGCGTCGGCACCTCGACGGTGCGAGCCTCCGCCGCGTTGTTCGCGGCGACGAGGTACTCGACCTTCTCGGTGCGGTCGACCCGGCTGAACGCGTACACGCCCGCGCCGTTGTCGACGTAGCGCTCGATCTGGGCGCCCGTCGAGAGCGCCGGGTGCGCCTGGCGCAGCGCCGAGAGTGCGGCGATGTGCTCGTAGAGCGGAGCATCCGTGCCGAAGCGGTCGACGCTGCCGGCCTGCTCGCCCGTGACGAGCTGCTGGTCCTGGTACTCGGTCACCTGGCTCGCGAAGAGCGACTGGCGGGCGTCCTTGTCGCCGCCGGTGCCGGCGAAGCCCTGCTCGTCGCCGTAGTAGACGACGGGCTGGCCGCGGGTCAGGAAGAGGAGCTCGTGCGCGAGCTCGTCGCGCTCGAGCGGGGCGCCCGTCGACTGCAGGAAGTAGCCGACGCGGCCCATGTCGTGGTTGCCGAGGAAGGTCGGCAGCGCCGTCGCCGAGGAGTCGGGCGTCGTGTAGTAGTCGTCGCCGGCGAAGAGGGACTGCAGGTTCTTCGCCGAGTTGCCCGCGGCGAAGCTCACGGCCTGCGACTGGAAGGTGAAGTCGAGCACCGAGTTCATGTCGGTCTTGCGCACGTACGGGCTGAGCTTGACCGGGTCGGCGTCGTAGACCTCGCCGAACATGAAGAAGTCCTCCTTGCCGGCGTCGTGCGCGTAGTCGAGCACCTCGGTCGCCCACTGCTCCCAGAACTCGAAGTTCACGTGCTTGGCGGTGTCGATGCGGAAGCCGTCGATGCCGAGGTCGACCCACTGCTGGTACACGTCGACGAAGCCGTTCACGACGGTCGGGTGCTCGGTCATGAGGTCGTCGAGGCCGACGAAGTCGCCGTACGTGACCGACTCGCCCTCCCACGTCGAGTCGCCGCGGTTGTGGTACAGCGTCGGGTCGTTGAGCCAGGCCGGCACCTTGAGGTCGGCGTCGGCGGGAGCGATGGTCGGCGTGTAGGGGAAGCTCGTCGCCGCGTCGAGCTCGGGGAAGTCGGCGGCCGTCTCGGCGCTCGCGTACTTCGCCGGGTCGAACGCCGTGCCGTCGGCGCCGAGGTACGGGCTCGTCTTCTGGTCGATGTAGCCGTAGGCCTGCTCTTCGTAGTCGATGACGTCGGCGGTGTGGTTCGTGATGATGTCGAAGTAGACCTTGATCTCGCGGTCGTGCGCGTCGTCGATGAGCGCCTCGAGCTCGGCGTTCGTGCCGAGGTGCGGGTCGATCTGGGTGAAGTCGGTGACCCAGTAGCCGTGGTAGCCGGCGCTCGCGTTCGCGCCCTCGCCCTGCACGGGGCGGTTCTTGAAGCTCGGCGTCAGCCAGATCGCGGTCGTGCCGAGCCCCTCGATGTAGTCGAGCTGCTCGCGGAGGCCGGCGAGGTCGCCGCCCTGGTAGAAGCCCTTGTCGGCGGGGTCGAAGCCGGTCGTGAGACGGTCGCCGGTGAGGCCGCCCTCGTCGTTCGCGGGGTCTCCGTTCGCGAAGCGGTCGGTCATCACGAAGTAGAAGGTCTCGTCGCTGCCGGGCTGGCGCACCGGCTCGTCGACGAGAGCCGGGTCGGATGCCTCGTCGTAGCCGCCGGACATCGCGTCGGCCGTGAGCTCGAGGCCGACCTTCTTGAGGGTGTCGTCGAAGACGACCCGCACCCGGGTCTCGCCGGCGACCGTCAGCGGGATGTTGTCTCCCCCGCCGTTCAGCCCGTACGCCTCGTCCCACGAGTCGTTCACGGCGACCTTGTACTGCCACGCCCCCTCGGGAACCGTGAACTCGGCGGCGTAGACGCCCGCGGTCGCCGTCGGCAGCAGCTCGGTCTCGGCGCAGGCGGGCGCCCAGTCCTCGGCGCAGCCGAGCTCGGTCTGCAGGTCGCCGACGAGCGCGAAGCTGCGCTCCTCGGCCGCCGCAGCGGCGAGCCCGAGACCCGGTGCGAAGCTCAGCGCCGTCACGGCGAGCCCCCCGGTCACTGCGGCGGCGAGCCACCTGCGTACGAGTGAGCGTTGCGTCATCTTCGACTCCCGATTCCCGGCACGACTCCGTGCCACCGACACTGCTCGCGAACGTAGCAGCGCGGACTCGGTTAATGCAAGCGTTTGCAGTCGGGATGATCAATGATGACGCGAGAACATGGTCCGCCGACGTGGCCGAAGTGCAATCGCTGTCACTTCGACCTCGACGGGCCCGGTTCAGAGCAGGCGAGCGAACGCCCCGGTCCGGAACTGCTCCTCGCGCAGGCGGCGCGCCTCGTGGCGCAGCTGGTGGAGCCGGGTCTGCTCGTCCCGGTCGAGGGTCTGCGCCGCGCCGCGGCTCTGCACGGTGCGGGTCAGGACGGTGCGGCTCGCGTCGGCGAGCCGGCGGGCGAGCCGGCCGAGCCGTGTCGAGCGTCGGGTCGGGCGGATCGTCGTGACGACGGATCCGGCGAGTGCGGTGTTCATGATGGTCCCCTGTCGGTGACGGTTCCCGCCTCCGCGGGCCGTGATTCCATCCCACCGCGGGGCGCTCTCCGGCGAATCGGCGAGCGCTACCGAGATCGGCGGCCCGCACTACCGAGATCAGTCGGCCAGCAGCTCGCGCTCGTGGGCGATGCGCACGGCGTCCTGCCGCGAGGCGACCCCGAGCTTCGCGAGCACGGCGGCGACGTGGCTGTCGACCGTGCGCACCGAGACGACGAGACGGTCGGCGATCTCGGCGTTCGTGAGTCCCTCGGCGAGCAGCCGCAGTACGTCGAGCTGCCGGTCGGTGAGGCCCTCGGGGTTGCGGCGGGTGACGCTCGACGGCCCGCGGGGAACGCTGCGGACGCCGCGGTCGCGGAGCTCGGACCTGACCCGGCGGGCCAGCGGTGCCGCCCCGATGCGGTCGAGGATCGCGAGCGCCTCCACCAGGTCGGCCGGGTCGGGGCTCTCGGCGAGCGCGGATGCCTCGTGGTAGGGCGCACCCGCCGTGCGCCACGCCTCGGCGGCGGCGCGCCAGTCGCCGCGGGCCTGCATCGAGAACGGATGCGGGTCATCGACCTCGACCTCGACCTCGTCGCCCGCGCGCCGCAGCAGGTAGGCGAGCTCGGCGCGCAGCGCCCGTGCCTCGCGGCGATCGGCCTCGTCGAACTCGACGCGCGCGATGGCGCGCGCCGCCTCGAGGTCGCCGCGCAGCAGCGCCGCCTCCGCCCGGGCGGCCGCGACCGGTCCCCGTCGCTGCAGTTCGCCGAGCTCGACGGCGAGGCGGTGGGCGGCGTCGAGGGTCTCGTCGGCCCCGTCGTCGCCCCGCCGCGCCGCGACCGTGCCGGCGACGGTGAGCGCCACGCAGCGGGCGTGCGGCATGCCGGGCGGCGGGTCGACGAGCGCGAGCGCGTCGTCCCAGCGGGCCCGGGCCAGGTCGAGCCGGGCCTGCTCCATGCGCTGGTAGGTCGCGAAGCCGATGAACTCCGAACGCTCGGTCAGCTCGAGCGCGCGCGAGAGGTGCCGCTCGGCCTCGGCGAGCCGGTACTGGTCGAGCAGCGCCCACACGAGGTTCACGAACGCACGCGCCGCGTCCTCGATGTCGTCGACCGACAGGGCGGCCTCTGCGGCTTCGAGCAGCTCGTCGACGCCCTCCTCGCGGCCGATGAACAGCAGGCCGGTGCCGTGGTTGTTGAGCGCGTGCGAGAGCACGCGGCGATCGCCGGTCTCGCGCGAGATGACGATCGCACCGGCGGCGAGGTCGAGCGCCCTCGGGGTGTCGTGGGCGAGCAGCGCGAGCTGCGCCTCGTTGCTGAGCGCCATCGCGTGGAGGCTCGGATCGCCCGCACCCGAGAGCACCGCCGACGCCTCGCGGGCGGCGGCTTCGGCGTCGGCGCGGTGGCCGTCGAACCAGTCGAACCGCGAGAGCCAGCGCAGGCTCGCGCCGAGCCGGCGGGCGTCCCCCAGCTCGCGACGCATGGCGACGGCGCGTTGCTGCGCGTCGACTGCCGCACTCGCCGCCCCGATCGTGTACGACTCGATGGCGAACTCCTCGGTCAGTTCGACGAGCTCGGCCGCCGCATACCGGTCGGGGTGGGCGAGCGCCGCCGCGTAGTGGGCCGCCGCCTGCCGGTGCGCGCCGGAAGCCGCGGCATCCCGCGCGGCGCGCGGCGCCCACTCGACGATCGCGTCGACGTCGCCCGCGGCACCGGCGTGGTGCACGAGTCGCGCGGGGTCGGCTGCGCCCGACTCGAGCAGTGCGGCGAGCACCGCGCGTTCGAGCTCGATGCGGCGCGATGCCGGCAGGCCGTCCACGACCGCCCGCCGGGTGAGCTCGTGGCGGAACCGCACGCCCTCGGGCCGCACGTCGAGCAGGCCGCCCTCCTCCGCCGCGCGCAGCGCCCCCGCCGAGCCCGGAACGAGCCGCGCGAGCAGCTTCGCGTCGACTGCCGAGGGCACGACCGCCAGCTGCTCGACGTGCTCCTGCGTCTGCGGGTCGAGCCGCCGCAGGCGGCCCGTGACGGCGTCGACGACCGTCTGCGGCACGCCCGATTCGTCGGCCGAGGCGATCACCTCGCGCACGAAGTACGGGTTGCCCCCGGTCGTCGCGAACACGCGCTCGGCGTCGAGACCGCTGCCGGCGATGAGCGCGCCGACGGCGTCGGAGCTGAGGCGGTCGGGGGCGAGCCGTCCGACGCGGTCGCCGTGGCCGAGGTCGCCGAGCAGCCGCCCCAGCGGATGGTCCCGCTCGAACTCGTCGCGGTAGGTGACGACGAGCGCGGCCGGCAGTTCGTCGATGCGGCGTGCGAGGAACCGCAGCGCGTCGAGCGTGGCCTCGTCGGCCCAGTGCGCGTCCTCGACGACGAGCACCGTCCCGGTTCCGTCCGAGAGCTCGTCGCGGAGTGCCGCGAAGATCTCCTCGCGCTCGCCGGCCCGCAGGGCCTCGCCGAGCCGCGGACCGACCGACGACTCGAGGTCGCGGAGCGGCCCGAGCGGGCGCGGCGTCGACATCGCGTCGCACGACCCGAGCAGCACCCGGACCCCTGCGGGCGGATCCGCCCGCAGCGCGTTCACGAGCGTGCTCTTGCCGATGCCCGCCTCGCCGTGCAGCAGCACCACGCGCCCGCGGCCCATCGACGCGTCGTTCGCCGCGACGCGCAGCTCGTCGAGCTCGCGATCCCGCTCGAGCAGATCCCTGCCCATGCAGCGATCGTGCCCGCCGCGTGGCGGCGCCGCAACCCTCGCGAGAAGCGCACGCACGACGGCATACTGCCGCTCACTGGATGCTGGATGCTCGGTGCTCGGGCTCGGGCTCGGGCTCGGGCTCGGGCTCGGGCTCGGGCCTCGGGGCTCGGGGCTCGGCCCGAGGAGGGTCGAGTCCGCGCCGTTACGTCACTGAGTCGCTCCTGGCATCACCGGCTTCGGCCCGCGCCGCGCCGCCTACGTCACTGAGTCGCATCCGGCATCGGCGATGCCAAGGGCGACTCAGTGACGTAGGCGGCATGAGGGACGCCCCGGGGACAACAGCACGAGTACCGAGTACCGAGTACCGAGTACCGAGAACCGAGAACCGAGAACCGACCGAACCGGAGCTGAACGCGGCCGACGGTTGCGCGAGTGCGGGGGCTCAGAGACCCGAGTAGGCGTGCAGTCCCTTGAAGAAGAGGTTCACCACGGTGAAGTTGAAGAGCACCGTCGAGAAGCCGATGATCGCGAGCCAGGCCGAGCGCGAGCCGCGCCAGCCGCGCGTCGCACGCGCGTGGATGTAGCCGGCGTAGACCACCCAGATGATGAAGGTCCACACCTCCTTGGTGTCCCAGCCCCAGTAGCGGCCCCAGGCCTTCTCGGCCCAGATCGCGCCCGCCATGAGGGTGAACGTCCACATGATGAAGCCGATGATGTTGACCCGGTAGGCGAGGTTCTCGAGCGAGACCGCGTCGGGCAGGGTCGCGAGGAAGCTCGCCTTCACGGCCTTCGCCGAGGCGATCATCGCCTCGCGGCGGGCCTGCATCAGCTGCACGACCGAGAGCGCGAAGCCGAGCGCGAAGAAGCCGACCGAGGCGCTCGCGACGAACACGTGGATCACGAGCCAGATCGACTGCAGCGCCGGCGGCAGCGGGATGGGGCTCACGTAGAAGTTGATGGTCGCGATGCCGAGCAGCACGAGCACGAGGCCCGTGACGAAGGTGCCGAGGAACCGCAGGTCCTGCTTCACGACGACGAGCACGATGAGGAACACCGTCGTGATGATGAGCGTGCCGGTCAGGGCGAACTCGTACATGTTGGCCCACGGCACGCGGCCCGCGGCGAGGCCGCGCAGCACGGTGCCCGAGAGGTGCAGCAGCCAGGCGAGCACCGTCATCGCGACGCCCACGCGCAGCGCGGGCGAACGCCCGTAGGCGATGGATGCCCCGGCGCCCGGGCCGCCCGCGGCGCCGAGCTTGATCTTCGCCGGCTGCGCGGGCCCTGCGGCTGCGCCGCCCTCGGCCGCCTCGGCCGCCGCGCTCGCCTTCGCCGCCGCCGCGGCCTGGAGCACCCCGACCGGCTCGGGCGTCTCCGCCGTCAGCTCGGGCGAGGCATCCGACGCGGCCGTGGCCGCTGCCGAGCGCTTGGCGAGGTCGATCGAGAACGCGATGAACGCGATCGCGTACACGACCATGGCCGAGTACACGCAGAGGATGGAGATCTCGTCGAGCTGCACCGTTCTACCTTACGTCGAATGCGGGGTTGGTCTGGGGGTTACTTGGAATCGCCGGCTTCGGCGGCTGGCGCGGGGCCGGCGTGCTTGTCGGCGAACGCCGTCACGGCATCCTCCAGCGTCGGGTCCTCGCCGCGGGCGAGGCCCGCGTACTCGAGCACGACACTGCCGTCTGGCTTCGTGATCGCCTTCACCCACAGGCGGCGGCGAGGCACGAAGAGCGAGACGAGCAGCCCGCCGAGGATGAGCGCCGCGAACACGAGCACCCAGATCTGCGTCGGGTCGTGGTGGATGTCGAAGCTCGCGAAGCGCGGCACGCTGTTCGAGTAGTCGCCCTCGGCGGCGTCGGGGTCGGCGTTCTCGAACGTCACGGTGCCGAGCCCGTTCGGCAGCTCGGTCGTCTCGCCCGGCATGAGCTCGATCGAGTCGACGCCGGTGTCGCCGCCCGTGAGCTGCTCCATCGTCGAGGGGTCGAGCGTGTACACCGAGGTGGGCTTGCCCTCGTTGATGCCGAGGTCGCCCTGGTACACGTTGAGCGTCAGCACCGGGTAGACGAGGTCGGGGTAGGTCGAGGCGTACGCGCCCGTGTCGAGCGTCTCCTGCGTCGGGTAGAAGAAGCCGACCATGCCGAGCTGCTCGTCCATGCCGTCGGGCACCTTCACGACGCCGATCGAGGTGAGGTTCGCGTCCTGCGGCAGGAACGGCACCGAATCGGTGAAGACGACGTCGCCGTCGGCGTTGCGCACCGTGATCGTCGGGGCGTAGCCGTTGCCCAGCAGGTACACGTCGGTGCCGTGCGTGTAGAGCGGCTCGTTCACCTTGACCGTGCGCTCGACCGGCTCCTCGTCCTTGCCCTCGACGGTCACGTGCGCCGTGAAGTCGATGGGCTGGCCGAAGGCCTTGCGGTTCTCGATCTCGTAGACCGCGTCGAGCTCCTCGAGCGAGAGCGAGTACGGCTGCAGCCGGGTGTCGTCGAAGAAGCGCCCCGGGTTGAACGAGTCGAAGGCGGCGAGCGTGTTGACGAAGCTCTGCCCCTCCACGATCACCCGCTGGCCCGAGAACCCGAATCCGCCGCCGAAGCCGACCGCGACGAGCACGCCGAGCAGCGCGGTGTGGAAGACGAGGTTGCCGGTCTCGCGCAGGTAGCCGCGCTCGGCCGAGACCGAGAGCACCCCGCGCTGCTCGTACCGCTCGACGCGGTACCCGGCCTGGCGCAGCTGGGTGGCCGCGGCGTCGATCGCCGTCTCGGCGTCGATGCCCTCGGGGGCCGTGCGCTCGGTGTAGCCCGCGAGCCGCGCGAGACGCGCGGGCGTGCGCGGCGGCCGGGCGCGGAGCGCCTCGAAGTGGTGCTTCGTGCGCGGGATGATGCAGCCGATGAGCGACACGAACAGCAGCAGGTACACCGCCGAGAACCACGCCGAGGTGTAGACGTCGAACATCTGGAAGCCGTCGAGGATCGGCGCCAGCGTCGGGTTGTCCTCGAAGTACTGGGTGACGCCGTTGGGGTCGCTCGAACGCTGCGGCACGAGCGAACCGGGCACGGCCGCGATCGCGAGCAGGAGCAGCAGGAGGAGCGCCGTGCGCATGCTCGTCAGCTGCCGCCACGCGAAGCGGAGCCAGCCGACGAATCCCAGCTTGGGCTGGTTGACGGAGGACTCGGCGCCGTCGGGCTCGGCCGAGTCGATGTGGTCGGCCGGGCGCGAGGGCGCACCGGGGTCAGATCGGGAGGTCAAAGCCCGTGATCACCGCCTGCAGTTCGTACATCCAGATGGACCAGATCCCCGACACCATCAGCACGCCGATGACGATGAGCAGCGCGCCGCCCACGAGGTTCACGACGCGGATGTGCTTGCGGAGGAAGGCGAGCGAGCCCGTCACCCAGCCGAAGCCGGCCGCGACGAGCAGGAAGGGGATGCCGAGGCCGATGCAGTAGACGAGTCCGAGCAGCACGCCGCGCCACGCCGAGGCCGAGTCGGCGCTGAGCGTGAGCACCACCGCGAGGGTCGGGCCGATGCACGGCGTCCAGCCGATGCCGAACACGACGCCGAGCAGCGGCGCACCCGCGAGGCCCGTCGCGGGCCGCCAGCTCGGCTTGAACGTGCGCTGCATGAAGCTGAACTGCCCGACGAACACCAGGCCCATCACGATGAGCAGCACGCCCGCGACGCGGATGATGACGTCGGTGTACTGCATGAGCCACGCCCCGGCCACCCCGGCGACGAGGTTGAACGCGACGAACACGACGGTGAACCCGGCGACGAAGAGCAGCACGCCGAGGAGCAGCCGCCGACGGTTGCGGCGCTCCTCCGCGGCGTCGGCCGAGGCATCCGTGAACCCGCCGAGGAAGCCGAGATACCCGGGCACGAGCGGCAGCACGCACGGCGAGAGGAACGAGATCAGGCCCGCCGCGAGTGCGATCGGCACCGCAGCGAGCAGCTGCCCGCTGAGCACGACCTCGCCGACCCCGCCCACGCTACGCCTGCTCGGCGAGGAGGTCGTCGATGATCGACGAGAGGATCGAGGCCTCTTCGAGCTGGCCGAGCACGCGGGCCGCGACGCGGCCCTCCTGGTCGAGCACGATGGTCGTCGGCACGGCCGCGGGCGGCACGCGCCCGGCGAAGGCGAGCTGCACCTCGCCCTCGTTCACGTCGAGGATCGAGGGGTAGGTGACGCCGTAGTCGTCCTCGAAGGATGCCGCGGTGCCGGCCTGGTCGCGCACGTTGACCCCGACGAATCCGACCTTGTCGGGGTCGACGTCGGAGTAGACGTCCTCGAGGATCGGGGCCTCGACGCGGCAGGGGGCGCAGCCCGCATACCAGAAGTTGACGACCTGCACCTGCCCCGAGGCATCCGCGCTGTCGTACTGCTCGCCGTCGACCGTCTCGCCCGCGAACTCGATCGGCTCGCCGCGGTCGCCCTGGTCGTAGACCGAGATCGTGCCGTCGCCGGCGATGTAGTTCTTGCCGCTGCCTTCGCGGAACTGGTCGGCGAGCGGGTCGCTCGCGCAGCCCGTGAGGGCCAGCATCGAGGCCACGGCGACCGCCGCGACGAGTGCACTCTTCTTCACACCGCTCCAACGTCCGTCGCCTGTGCGGCGAGCCCCGCCGCGGGATCCGTGTAGCCGACCTCGACGAAGCGGTGCCCGGCTGCGCTGCCGGCGACGCCCTGCATCTCGAGGGTCGTGATGCTCGACAGCGCGCAGCGACGTCGCCGCGGGTCGTGCGAGAGCCGCTCGCCGGCGAGGTGGCGGTGCACCATCCAGATCGGGAGCTGGTGGCTGACGATGACGACGTCGCCGCCGTCGGCCGCGTTCCACGCGTCCTGGACGGCAGCCATCATGCGGGCGGCGATCGAGCCGAAGGGCTCGCCCCAGCTCGGCTCCCACGGGTTCACGAGCAGGCCCCAGTTTCGGATGTCGCGGAGCGCCCCGCCCGGGCCGCGCATGCGCTTGCCCTCGAAGCGGTTCTCGGGCTCGATCACGCGCTCGTCGAGCGTCGGCTCGAGGCCGAAGGCCTTCGCGATGGGCTCGCCCGACTGCTGCGTGCGCTGCAGCGGCGAGGTGATGAGCGCCGAGACCGGACGGCCCCGCGCGACGAGCTCGTCGGCCGCGGCCTTCGCCATCAGGCGGCCGAGATCGCTGAGCCCGTAACCCGGGAGACGACCGTAGAGCACGCCCTGGGGGTTGAACACCTCGCCATGGCGCACGAGATGGATCTGCTCGGCCGGCACGGGTTCCAGTCTAGAGAGCCGGTTCCTTTGAATCCGCCGAGTATCCGGCGCTGCTCAGGGGTCCGTCGGTCGAGGAGCGCCCGACGAAGGAGGGCGCGTATCGAGACCACCGTTACCACACCGTCGCGGTCAATCTCCGGCTTCCGAAAACAGAAGCCAGATCGCATCCGGCTCGCTCGGGTCATTGGACCAGACCTCGACTTCAACGGCCTTCGGAGTCGTCGTGGAAAGCAGAACATCCGAATCGACCGTACAGATCGCCAACCGCCCGGAAGTGTTCAGCGTTCCCGTCCATCGCCGTACGAGCTCGGACTCAGCCGGAAGGTTCGCCAGCTCAGCGAAATAGACCTCGGTCTCACCGTCGAACTCCGACAAGGTCCCGATCGCGAGACTGGATGTCGTCGATGCAATCGCATTGCTTCCCAGCGATTCGGGCAACTCGCCAGAAATGGGGTCGAGCACGAGCAACAGGCTCCTCGTCGGCGCAATGCGAATCCGCTGAATCACCGAGTCCTCCGGTTGAGATCCGATCCCATCACGCAGTCTTCCCGGTCTCGTACTCCAGCCAAGCGTTCTGCTCCCGATCATGCAGGTAGTCGGCGATCGCCTGAGCGTGCTCGGCATCACGGGCGTCGACCGCGAACATGCTCTGCGACGACCACTCCACGAGCGCGCCGCGCTCCGCGAGCCCGAAGACGACCTCGTCTCGATATCTCAACCTCGCCTCCTCGAAGTAGGCGCGGAACACGTAGCGGCCCGAGGCCGCGCTCACCCGCTCCACCTGATACCCGGAATCGACCTCGACGATGTCGCCGAGCGCCAGGTCGTAGACGAAGAACGGGATGCAGCAGATCATGAAGTGCGTCTCGTCGACCTTGCGCGCCCAGAGTTGCTCGCTTGTGACATCCGTATCGGACGAATCGATCTCGACCCCGATGATGAAGTCCGCGCGGTCGCGCCAGATGGGGTCACGATGAACCGCTTGCCGATTTCGCCCGCTAATCGGCCACCCCATTCGCCAGCCCCTCCAACAACTGCAGCGACGGCACGAAGAACGTCGTGCCCGTCGCGGCGGTCGAGACGTCGAGGAGTCGGTCGTAGTAGCCCGGAGGGTCTCCGAGGAACATACGCTGCAGCATCCGTTCGATCACCCACAGCCGGCGGGTGTAGCCGATGAAGTAGGTGCCGTACTCGCCGGCCGCGGGGCTGCCGAACGGCATGTTGTCACGCAGGATCTCGAGCTCGTTGCCATCGTCGTCGGTGATCGTCGCGAGGGTCTTGTGCGCGCGCTGCGGTTCGGTGTCGTCGAGCTCGATGTCGTCCGCCTTACGGCGGCCCATCACGGCCTCCTGCTGTTCGGTCGTCATCGCGTTCCACGTGGCGAGATCGTGCAGGTACTTCTGCACGACGACGTAGCTGCCGCCGGCGAACGCCTCTTCCTCGTCGCCGATGAGGGTGGCGTCGGCCATGCCGCGCCCGGTCGGGTTCGCCGTGCCGTCGACGAAGCCGAGCAGGTCGCGCGCATCGAAGTACCGGAACCCGGTGACCTCGTCGACGACCTCGACCGAGTCGCCCAGCTGCTCGAACAGCAGCCGCTCGAACTCGAAGCAGAAGTCGGGGCGCTCGGCGCGGATGTGGAACAGGAGATCGCCGGGCGTCGACGGCGCGGTGTGCTTCGGGCCGTCGATCGCGACGAAAGGACGCAGCTCGGCGGGCCGTTCGGTGCGACCGAGCCGATCCCACGCTGCGGATCCGATGCCGACGATGCACGAGAGGTTCGCACCGAGATCGCGGAACCCGACCGACTTCACGAGGTCGTCGATGCCCGCGACGACGTCGAGCGCTGCTCGGAGCTGCTCGGGTCGCGGGCCGATCTTCACGACCAGGAACACGGCCGATCGCGAGAGCGGGGCATCGACCTGCTGCGCGTCGAACGGGACTCGGCGGCCTGCGGCATCCATCGTGTGCTCCCCCTACGTCGGCGACGACCTTGCGGCCACCCTAGGAGATCGCCGTCGGCAGCGACACACTTTCTCGATCACATCCGCAGTGTCGGCCACGAACGCACGGCGGTGAAGTCGGCCTTGAAACTGTCCAGCTCGTAGAGGTCGCCGAACTGATCCGCCGTCAATTCCACCGAAACCGGTACCCCGTCAGTGTCGATGAACTCGTCGGTCACGACACGCGAAGCACGGCGCCTGCTTGGCCTCATCGACGCGAACCGAAGGCTTCCCATCCCTCCATCCGACAGTGGACCGACCTTCGCGGAAGTCAGTCCGCGGACTCTGTCATCGTCCCCGACTCGCTCCAGCAGCCGCACGAGATATCGGTGTTCATCCAGGGTCAGAGATCGAGGCTCCCCTTCGGGCGCACCCGCCCCTGCCGTCCGCCTTTGGCCGTTCACAGGTTCGACGTCCACGTCATCGGGTTGTCGCGGAGCGCCGAGTTGCGCTGGGCGAGCCCGGTGAAGCCCACCGTTCCGAGCAGCAGCGGCGCCGGGACGGTGAGCACCCAGAACGAGCCGAGTGTGAGCGTACCCGCGATGCCCTCCGAGATGAGCCACACGATGATCGGCAGGTAGGACACGGTCGCGACGACGCCGGCCACGATGAGGAAGAGCCGAACGCGGCGAGCGCGCAGCGGGGCGTACTCGTCCACCTCGACATCTCTCGCGCGCTCCTTGCGACGGCGCTGTCCGCTCGAACCCATCTCACCCGAATCTCTTCGATGCCGGCGACCGGATCCCTTGCGCAGGATGAGCGGACCACCACTCTCGCATGCGGAGGTGCCGGCGCGCTCGTCCTGTTCGAGCCCGGCATCGGCGGGGTCTCGAACGCTCCTTCGTCGCTCCTCGACCACCGGGCCCGCCGGCACGAGAAAGCCGCAGGTAGGATGGACGATCGTGAACAACCGCACCCTCGTCAAGAACCTCGCCGCGCTCCCCGACGGCCCCGTCACCGTGTCCGGATGGGTCGAGACGGTTCGCGATCAGAAGAAGGTGCAGTTCGTCATCCTGCGCGACGAGTCGGGCGCGGTGCAGGTCGTGAACCCGGCCACGCGCGAGCTCGACGAGAGCCAGCAGGGCGACGCCGAGGCATCCGCCCGCCTGGCGACGACCGAGGCGATCTCGGGCCTCGCCCACGGCTCGTTCATCACCGTGACCGGCGAGCTCAAGCACGACGAGCGCGTCAAGCTCGGCGGCATCGAGGTCAAGCTCGCGACGCTCGACGTCGTCACCGCGGCCAACCCCGAGACGCCCATCGCCGCCGACTCGAGCCTCGACAAGCGCATGGACTGGCGCTTCCTCGACCTGCGTCACCCGAAGCAGAACCTCATCTTCCGCATCCAGACGACGTTCCTGCACGCGCTGCGCGGCGTCTGGGTCGAGAAGGGCCTCATCGAGATCCAGACCCCGAAGCTCATGGCCTCGGCCTCCGAGTCGCGCGCCGAGCTCTTCGAGGTCGACTACTTCGAGGGCAAGGCGTACCTCGCGCAGAGCCCCCAGTTCTTCAAGCAGATGGCCCAGGCCGCGGGCTTCGGCGGCATCTTCGAGGTGGGTCCGGCCTTCCGCGCGGACCCCTCGTTCACCTCGCGCCACGCGACCGAGTTCACCTCGGTCGACACCGAGATCAGCTGGATCGACTCGCACGAAGACGTCATGAACCTCCACGAGGAGCTGCTCGTCGCGGGCTTCCAGGCGGTCGTCGACAAGCACGGCGCCGAGATCCAGGAGCTGTTCGGCATCGAGCTCCAGGTGCCGAGCCGGCCGTTCCCGCGCATCCCGCTCGCCGAGGCCAAGCAGATCGTCGCCGACCACGGCTACGTCATCCCCCGTACCGACGCCGACATGGACCCCGAGGGCGAGCGCCAGATCTCGGCGTACGTCAAGGAGACCTACGGGCACGACTTCGTGTTCCTCACCGACTACGCGTCGAGCATCCGGCCGTTCTACCACATGCGCCACGAGGGCGACCCGAGCCTCACGAACTCGTACGACCTCATCTACAACGGCGTCGAGATCTCGACGGGCGCGCAGCGCGAGCACCGCATCGACGTGCTGATCGAGCAGGCGCGCGACAAGGGCATGGACCCCGAGGAGCTCGAGTTCTACCTCGACTTCTTCCGCTACGGGGTGCCGCCGCACGGCGGCTTCGGCATGGGCCTCGCGCGCGTGCTGATGCTCATGCTCGACGAGCACTCGATCCGCGAGACGACGTACCTCTTCCGCGGCCCGACGCGCCTGACGCCGTAGGCGGCCGAGCGGCGGCATCCCCGATAGCGTGAAGCCACGCGAAGGGGGTTCCGCATGGCTCGACGACTCGCCACGACGCTCGGCCAGTGGTTCCCCCGCCCGTTCGCGGGGCTGACGCGCAAGAACCTGCTGCGCGAGGCCGGCGCGGGGGTGACCCTGCTGGCGATCGCCGTGCCGCTCAACATCGGCTACGCGCAGATCGTCGGACTGTCGCCGACGGTGGGCCTGTACGCCCTCGTGCTGCCGCTCATCGTGTGGGCGCTCACGGTCTCGTCGCGACAGCTCGTCGCCTCGCCGGATGCCGCGGCGGCCGCGCTCATCGCCTCGTCGGTCGGCGGGCTCGCCATCGCGGGCACGGGCGACTACCTCTCGCTGGTGCTCGCGCAGACGGTGCTCTGCGGCGGGCTGTTCCTCCTGGCGGCGGTGTTCCGGCTCGGGTTCCTCGCCGACTTCCTCTCGAAGCCGATCCTCGTCGGCCTCCTCGCCGGCCTCGCGCTCGACATCCTCGTCGGCCAGGTGGCGAAGATGCTCGGCATCTCGGTGCCGGCCGGGGGCGAGTTCTTCGAGAAGCTCGTCGCCCTCGTCACGGGGCTGCCGTCGACGAACGCCTGGTCCGCGGCGATCGCGGCCGGATGCCTCGTGGTGCTGCTGCTCGGACGACGTCTCGCCCCCACCGTGCCGTGGGCGCTCGTCGTGCTGGTGCTCGCGACCCTCGTCACGACGTTCGGCGGGCTCGCGACGAAGGGCGTCTCGACGCTGGGCCCCGTCGAGGGCGGGCTGCCGACGTTCTCCTGGCCCGTCGTCGACTGGTCCGACTGGGCTGCCGTCGCACCGTCGGCGGTCGCACTCTTCCTCGTCGGGGCGGGCGAGGGCCTGCTCGTGTCGCGCGCGTACGCCGACAAGCGCGGGTACCGGGTCGACGCGAACCGGGACCTGTTCGCCTTCGGGCTCGCGAACGTGGCCTCGGGCACCACGGGCAGCTTCGCGATGGGCTCCTCGACGGCTCGCACGGCCGCACTCGACGAGGCGGGCTCGCGCACCCAGTTCCCCGCCATCGTCGCCGCACTCGGCGCGACCCTGCTGCTGCTCTTCGGCACGGGCCTCCTCGAGGACGTGCCCGGCCCGGCGATCGGCGCCGTGCTCGCCGTCGCCGTGCTGCCGCTGCTCGGCATCCCCGACTTCGCGAGCCTCTGGCGGCGCGACCGCGCGGAGTTCGCCATCGCGGGGGTCTGCTTCGGCGTCACCGTGGCGTTCGGGTCGATCGCCGGCATCACGATCGCGTTCGTGCTCGCCCTCGTCAACCTCGCCCGTCGCGCGGCGACCCCCGACATCGACGTGCTCTCGCTCGACGAGTACGGCGCCTCGTCGGCCGAGGGCCTGCCGACGGGGCGCACCACCGCGCCGGGCGTCATCGTCGTGCGGCTCGCGGCACCGCTCTTCTTCGCGAACGGCACCGTCTTCCAGGACGCGGTGCAGCGCGCGGTCGAGTCGGCCGAGGAGC
Organism: Agromyces sp. NPDC058064; assembly: GCF_042885275.1. NCBI lineage: Bacteria > Bacillati > Actinomycetota > Actinomycetes > Micrococcales > Microbacteriaceae > Agromyces > Agromyces sp. NPDC058064. The sequence goes on from NZ_JBHVSE010000001.1 coordinate 965,652, forward strand.
CGGTGCAGCACGTCGTCTTCGACATGGAGGCCGTGAGCGACGTCGACGTCACGGGCGCCGAGGCCTTCGAGCGCTTGCGCTCATGGCTCGTCGATCGCGGCATCGAGGTGCGCTACAGCCGGCTGCGCCACGAGACGCGCGACCGGATGGAGCGCCTCGACCTGCTGCACGGCGAGGCGGTGCACCAGAGCAACCGCGAGGCGCTCGCCGCGCTCGGCGCGCGGCCCGGCGGGTCGACCCCGTCGAACCCGTAGGCTCGGAGCATGGTCGACGTCACCCCGCTCATCCGCATCGAGGGCGGCACGTTCCGCATGGGCTCCGACGAGTTCTACGCCGACGAGACGCCCGTGCACGAGCGCTCCGTCGACGCGTTCGAGCTCGAACGGCACCCCGTGACGAACGCGCAGTTCGCCGCCTTCGTCGAGGCGACAGGCTACGTGACGGTGGCCGAGCGTCCCCTCGACCCGGCCGACTTCCCGGGTGCCGACCCCGCCGAGCTCGTGCCCGGCGGACTCGTCTTCACCCCCACCTCCGGCCCGGTCGACCTGCGCGACTGGCGCCAGTGGTGGCGCTGGGGCGCCGGCGCGAGCTGGCGGCGCCCCTTCGGCGCCGACGGCCCCGACGCCCTCGCCGAGCGCCCCGCCCACCCGGTCGTGCAGGTGAGCTTCGAGGATGCCTCCGCCTACGCCGAGTGGGCCGGCCGTCGCCTGCCCACCGAGGCCGAGCTCGAGTTCGCCGCGCGCGGCGGGCTCGAGGGTGCGCGCTTCGCCTGGGGCGACGAGGAGACGCCCGACGGGCAGGTCATGGTGAACCGCTGGCTCGGGCACTTCCCCTACGAGACGACGGTCGGATTCGCCGGCACCTCCCCGGTCATGAGCTTCCCGGCGAACGGCTACGGCCTCTTCGACGTCACCGGCAACGTGTGGGAGTGGACGACCGACTACTACACGCCCCGCCACCAGGTGCCCGGGCAGCAGCCGGTCGACGCCGGTGCCCGCTCGAACCTGCTGGCCGCGGCATCCGCCGAACCCGGTTCGCGCATCCCCCGCCGGGTGCTCAAGGGCGGTTCGCACCTCTGCTCGCCCGAGTACTGCCTGCGCTACCGCCCGTCGGCGCGCTCGCCCCAGGCCGACGACACGGCAACGACGCACATCGGCTTCCGCTGCGCGCGCACTCCGGGCTGAGCTGCGCCTGCGCGCGCCCCCTCGCACCGCACGGCACCGCACCGCACCGCATCGCATCGCAGCGCATCGCCAAGGTTCTCTCCAGAGCTCTGCCAGTTCCGCCTCATCGTGAGGCGGAACCGGCAGCGCTCGAATGCGACTCCGACTCGACGCGAGACCAGCCGCCGGAGCCGACTCCCGGCACGCCAGTCGTCCGAACGCGGTTGAGCGTGAAACGGGTCCTCGACGAGCCGGGGTTGTGGATGCCCCGGGGCCCGAGCAGACTCCGCAGCGCGACGGCCGCGCCCGAATCCAGGTGCGGATACCCCCGAGCCGACCCCGTGGCGCGCCGGTCGCACCGAGTCGGCTGCGCCGGCCGCCACGTCAGTCGATCGGACCCGCGACCGCGTCCTCGAGCGTCGGGTAGACGCGTCCGTCGCGCTCGAGCCCGGCGAACCAGCGGCCGCGCCGCGACATCGCGGCGCCGCCCTCGGGCACCGCGGCGAGGCGCAGCTCGACCCCGAGCCCGGCGAGCTCGCGGTCGAGGTCTGCCAGCGCATCGAGCACCGTGACCGAGACGACCTCGAGTCGGGTGAGCTCGAGCGCGACCGAGGTGATGCCCGGGTTCGCGCGCGCCGCGTCGATCACGGCGTTCTCGTAGGCGAGCACGTTCGCCGTGTAGAGGGGGCCGAGCAGGCGCACGGGCAGCACGCCGTCGCGCGGCTCCGCCGCCTCGAGGCGCACCCGGTTGAGCTCCTTCAGCACGACGATCATCGTCGCGATGATGCCGACGGCGACCGCGAGCAGCAGGCCTGCGGTCAGGCCGACGATCGCCGTCGAGACCGCGATCCAGAAGTCGTTGTGGCTGATGCGCCAGAACCTCGCGAGCGCCCCGATGTCGATGAGGCCGACCACCGCGACGAACACGAGCGAGGCGAGCGTCGCCTGCGGCAGCAGGCTCAGCACCGGCCCGAGGAACAGCGCGACGAGCACCGCGAGGGTCACCGTGACGAGCGTCGAGAGCTGCGTGCGGGCGCCCGCGCCCTGGTTCACGGCGCTCTGCGAGAACCCGCCCGCCGACGGCAGCACCTGGAAGAACGAGCCGACCGTGTTCGCCGCGCCGGTCGCGAAGAGCTCCTGGTTGCTGTCGATCTGCGGCTCGCCCGGCTTGCGGATGCCGCGAGCGACCGCCGTCGACTCGAGGAACGCCATGATCGCGATCGCGCCCGCGCCGGGCAGCATCGGGACGACGTTCGCGAAGCTCGGCAGCTCGAAGGCGGGGAAGCCCTGCGGCACCGGCGAGATGAGGTCGACGCCCTGCTGCTCGATCGGCGTGAACGCGACGAGCAGGATGCCGACGGCGACGACGATGAGCGGGCCCGGCACCTTCGGCAGGAACGCCTTCAGCAGGAACAGCGCCGCGATCGACCCCGCCGAGAGCAGCACGGTCGTGAGATGCGCCGACGGCAGCGCCTCGAGCGCGGCGAGGATCGAGCTGAAGAAGCCCTCCCCCGACGCGTTCTCGGTCTCGCCGAGCAGCTTCGGCAGCTGGCCGACCGCGACGGTCGCGCCGACGCCGATCTGCACGCCGACGATCGTCGCGCGCGAGATGTTCTCGACGAGCGAGCCGAGCCGCGCGAAGCGCGCGATGAGCAGGATCACGCCGACGATGAGGGTCAGCGCCATGAGGTCGGGCACCGGGTCGTCGGAGCCCGCGGCCACGCCCGCCGCGACGAGCGTCGTCGCCGTGAGCGTCGCGATCGTCGACGTCGTGGAGACGCTCATCGCGCGCGATCCGCCGAGCATCGCGTACACGAACATCGGCACCATGCACGTGTAGAGGCCGATCTGCACGGGCAGGTTCGCGATCGTGGCGTACGCCATGGCCTGCGGCACGACGACGGCGCCGGCCGACAGCCCCGCGAGGATGTCGGCGCCGAGCCATCCGCGCTGATACCCGGCGAGGGTCGGGAAGAGTCGCACCCGGCGGGCGGCCGGGGTCGAGGTCGAGGTCACCGGGTCACTGCTCCGGGTGGATGCGCGACCAGTCGCGCTTCACGCTCACGACCGTGTACCCGCGCTCGGATGCCTCGGCGAGCGCCCGGTCGGCGCCCTTGTCGTAGGGCGGGTCGCCGCCGGTGTCGTCGTCGTGGTGCACGAGCAGCGCGAGCCCGCCGCCCTTGCGGGTGAAGTCGAGCATCGGCTGGTCGCCGTTCGAGTTGCCGCCGGCGATGAGCGGTCGCCGGCCGATGCGGCTCCAGATGCGCACGGGCTTCTCGGGCCCGTCGTCGAAGAAGTCGAGGCCCGCCGTGTAGCGCACGTCGCCCGACTCGGCGTCGTAGGCGAGGCCCAGCGCCGAGCCGACCACCCGCTCGGGCGGGATGCCGTAGTACTGCTCGGTCATCGGCCGCATGAAGTCGCGCTCGCCGCCCGAGACGATGTACACGGTGAAGCCGTGCGTCTCGAGGTAGCGCAGCAGCTCGACCATGGGCGCGTAGACCGCGTCGGCGTAGGGGGTTCCGAGCGTCAGGTGCTTCGCCGTCTCGTAGAACTCCGACACCGACGCGGCGTAGTCTTCGACGCTCATGCCCGCCGTCACGCCGACGAGCGAGCCGATGAGCACCTTCAGGTCGCTGTCGTCGCCCTCGTAGTGCTTGTCGACGGCACCGCCGAGCCACGCGTAGTCGCCCGTGACGGCCGCCTTGTACGGCTGCCGGTCGGCGAGCGAGGGATCGGCCTCGGCCTGCGCCTTCCACTGCTGCACGATGTAGTGCAGCTGCGTCGGCATGGGCTTCTCGGTCCACAGCGTGCCGTCGTTGTCGAAGACCGCGACGCGCTCGCGCTCCGGCACCGCGTCGGCGCCCGTCGTCACGCGCTCGACGAAGTCGACGATCGCGGCCCGGGTCGGGGTGTCGGCCCAGGAGGGCAGTTCGTTCGGCATTTCCGGTCCTCTCACGAGACGGCGGCGGGGACGCCCGGTACCGGGACCCCCGCCGCCATTCTGGCAGTGCGCTCGCTCAGTCGCGCGCCATCGCCGCCGCGAGGTGCGCCTCGAGGTCGAGGTACGCGTCGTCGGCGATGTCGAACACCACGCGCGCGATCTCGCCGCCCGTGAAGTCGAAGCCGTAGCCGTACAGCGACGACACCGGGTCGGCGCTGTCGCGGCCGATCGTGAGCCCCTCGCCGCAGAGCGAGAAGTGGCCGAGCACGGTGCGGATCGGCTTCTCGCCGACCTGCTGCTCGTCGATGTAGAGCTTCACGGGCCCGGTGGCCTCGCGGTACTCGCCCGTGCCCTCCTTGACGAACTCGACGCCGATGATGTGCCTGCCCGACGTCGGGGCCGGTGCCGAGACCCGGTCCTCGGGCGGGATGCCGAGGAAGTTGTACACGTAGTGGATCTGCCCGTCCTTCACGACGAGCGCGTGCCCGCCGAAGCGCGAGCCGTGCGCGAAGACGACGCCCTCGGTCTCGGGGGTGAAGTCGATCTCGGCGGCGATCTTGTACGAGACGCCGTGCACGTTCGCCGCACTGCGCTCGGGGATCTCGCTCGTGCCCGGGTAGTAGACGAACCGGCCCGACGGCGGCGCCGGCTGGTGGAACTCCATGTGGACGAAGGTCTCGAAGTCCTTCGGGTTGCCGATGATCTGCAGGTCGTTCAAGGGCAGCACGTTGTTCTTCTTCGCCTCCTCCATCCAGAGGGCCTTGAGCTGCTCGAGCTTCTCGGGGTGCTGGGCGGCGAGGTCGTTCGACTCGGAGCGGTCCTCCTCGGTGTGGTAGAGCTCCCACACGTCGCCGGGGAAGTCGCCCTTGCCGCTCACGGGACCGTGCACGGTGACGGCCTTCCAGCCCTCGTGCCAGATGCCGCGCTGACCGAACATCTCGTAGTACTGGGTCTGCTTGTTCGTCGGGGCGTCGGGCGCCGCGTCGAACGACGGCACCATCGAGACGCCCGAGAGCGGGGTCTGCTCGACGCCGTTGTAGGTGTCGGGGAACGCGACCCCGCACGCCTCGAGGATCGTCGGCACGATGTCGGTCGAGTGGTGGTACTGGTGACGCACCTCGCCGCGCGCGGCGATGCCCTTCGGCCACGAGATCACCAGCGGGTCGGCCACGCCACCCTGGTACGTGTAGCGCTTGAACATCTTGTACGGCGTCGAGAACGCCGACGCCCACCCCGTCGGGTAGTGGTTGTACGTGTCGGGCGAGCCGAGCTTGTCGACGAGCTTGAGGTTCTCCTCGAGCGAGTCGGGGTAGCCGCCGAAGATCTTGCCCTCGTTGACCGAGCCGTTGGGCGACCCCTCGCCCGAGGCGCCGTTGTCGGCGCAGTAGATGACGATGGTGTTGTCGAACTGGCCCGACTCCTCCAGGTAGTCGATGATGCGGCCGACCTGCGCGTCGGTGTACTCGCTGAAGCCGGCGTACACCTCGGCCATGCGGCTGAACATCGCCTTCTGCTCGTCGCTCAGCGAGGCCCAGGGCAGTACCTCGTCGGTCTGCGAGAACGTGCCGTCGGGCATCGGGTTGAGCTCGGTGAGCGCGGTGTCGGCGGGCAGGATGCCGCGTTCGATCATGCGCGGCAGCACCCACTCGCGGTAGGCCTCGTAGCCGTCGTCGAACTTGCCCTTGTACTTCGCGATGTACTCCTCGGGCGCGTGGTGCGGTGCGTGGTTCGCGCCGGGGCAGAACCACAGGTACCAGGGCTTGCCCGGCTCGGTCTGCTTGACGTCGCGGATCATCTTGAGCGCCTGGTCGGCGAGGTCCTTCGACAGGTGGTAGCCGTCCTCCGGCAGGTACGGCTGGTCGATGTAGCGGTTGTCCTCGGCGAGCGAGGGGTACCAGTTGTTGGTCTCGCCGCCGATGAAGCCGTAGAACCGGTCGTAGCCCTGCGCGAGCGGCCAGTTCTTCTTCGAGGCGCCCGCCGTCCACTCGTCGATCGGCACGTTGTGGTTCTTGCCGACCCAGAACGTCGACCATCCGGCATCCCGCAGCAGGTGCGCCATCGTCACGTTCGACGGCGGGATGTGGGAGTTGTACCCGGGGAAGCCCGTCGACGACTCCGAGATCGTCGCGAAGCCGTTGAGGTGGTGGTTGCGCCCCGTGAGGAACGTCGAGCGCGTCGGCGAGCACAGCGCCGTCGTGTGCCACTGCGAGTACGTGAGCCCGTTCTTCGCGAGCCGCTCCATGGTCGGCATCTCGATGCCGCCGCCGTACGGCGACCACGCGGCCATGCCGGTGTCGTCGTAGAGCACGACGAGCACGTTCGGCGCTCCCTCCGGCGCCTTCTCGGGGAGGAACGCGCCCCAGTCCCCCTGCGAGTCGCGAACGTCGAGTTCGATCTTGCCCTTGAATTCACGCGCCACGGCGTTGTCCCCTTCCAACGAGCGAGGGCAGACCCGTGCCCCCGTTCGTCACCCTAGCCATTGGTTCGCGGCGGGCGCCACCGCTTCACGGCGAACTCCCCATGATGAGGAGCACTCAGCGGCCGGCGACGTCGCGGCGCGAGCCCGCGCGCAGGTCGCGCGTCGCCGGCCCTTCGATCAGGCGGCCGGATGCCTCGAACCGCGAGCCGTGCAGCGGGCAGTCCCAGCTCGACTCCGCGTCGTTCCAGCGCACCACTCCCCCGGCGTGCGGGCACACCGCGCACACGGCCGTCGTGCGTCCGCCGACCGTCGAGACGCCGTACGGCACCCCGCCCCGATGCACCACGACGCCCTCGCCCTCGGCGGGGCGCGCCGCCGGCGCGGGGCGGCCCAGCGCGTCGGCCCACCCCGACACGAGCTCGCGGCCGACCGCCGCGTTCTCGACGACGCCTCGGGCGAGGTCCGACGGCGCGGTGGTCCGCGTGCCGAGCACCTGCACCCACGGGCGGTGCTCGCGCCACGGCTCGCCGAGGATCTCGGCGCTGATGCGGAGCCCTGCGGCCGCGCCGTTCGTGAGACCCCACTTGGCGTAACCGGTCGCGATCCAGATGCGGCGGCGGCCACGTGGCATCCGGCCGACGAAGGGCACGAGGTTGAGCGACTCGTAGTCCTGCGCCGACCAGGCCGCCACGAGCGAGGCTCCGTCGAAGTACTCGTTCGTCCAGGCGACGATGCGCTGGGCCTCGACCCGTGTCGACGCGACCCTGCCGACGGGGTGGCCGCCGCCGCCCACGAGGAGGAGCGGCGGGCCCCCGGTCGCGACGTCGGGCGTCGTCCTGATCGAACGCGTCGGCGCGTCGACCGAGAGGAAGAGGCCCTGCGCCGGAGGCTCGGCCACCCGGAACGCCGCGAGGTACGACCGCGAGTGACGCGTCTTCGCGAAGTAGAGGCCGCGGCGGAGCATCGGGGCCGCGGTGGCGACGACGACCGCTCCGCCCCTGATGGGGCCGTGATCGGTCGAGACCGTCGCCGGACGGCCGGCTCGCACGCCCCGCGCACGCACTCCGGTGACGAGCATTCCGCCGAGCCGGGTGAATCCTCGGCGAGCGCGTCGGCGAGCACCACCGGGTCGAGGGCGAGCTGGTCGGCGAGCGACACCCCGCCCGCGAACGGGAACGGCACCGGCAGGCCCTCGACCCGCTCGACCGGCAGGCCCGCCTCGCGGGCGGCGGCGAACTCGGCATCGACCCGTCGCAGGCCCCACGCGTCCTGCGCGTAGCTCACCGCGGGTTCGACGGCGAACGGCACGTCGTGCTCGCGGGCGAAGTCGGCGATCCATCGCTGCCCGTCGAGGTTCGCCTCGACGTAGGCGCGCGTCACGTTCGCCGAGTGCGCCCGCCTGATGGTGCTGAGCCTCGCGCCCTGCAGCACGGTCGCCTTGCCCGTGTTGCCGCCCGAGGCGAGCGCGGCGACCCGTCGCGCCTCGATGAGCGCGACCGAGCAGCCCTCGCGCGCGAGGATCACGCCCGTGACCAGTCCGGTGATGCCGGCGCCGATGACGACCGCGTCGAAGCGGCCGCCGGGCAGGCGGTCGGAGCCGACGGCGACCGGCGCGTGCGATTCGGCGCTCCAGATCGAGATCATGCCCCGAGTCAAGGCGGGAGCGTCGCGCCCGGCAAGCGGGTTGACAGTCGGGCGACCGGCCTCGCGGTCAGCCCTTCGCGCAGAGCGCGGTCTTCAGCCGTACCGGGTCGACCCGCCAGTACGTGTGCACCTCGCCGTCGATGAGGAGCACCGGGATCTCCTCGGCGTAGCGCGCGCGCAGCGCCTCGTCGTCGAGGATCGACTGCTCGTCGAGCGAGATCCGCCGCGCGGCATCCTGCTCGAACTCGGCGACGACCGCCTGCACGACCTCTCTCGCATCGTCGCAGAGATGGCAGCCTGGCTTGCCGATGAGGGTGAGCTGGATGTCTCGGGCCATGCTCCGATCGTACGTCGCCCGAGGACAGCGAAAAGCGCCGAACCCCGGTGGGGCTCGACGCTCAGCTGCAGTCGCGAGCGACTACTTCTTGTTGCGACGCTGGTGGCGCGTCTTGCGAAGAAGCTTGCGGTGCTTCTTCTTCGCCATGCGCTTGCGACGCTTCTTGATGACGGAACCCATCAGAACCTCACAGAAAGATCGTGCCGGCCGCGCGTGCCGCAGCCGAAAGGCAGAATGCCTCGGAGTAGTCTAGCGGATTCGCGGAGCGTTCTCGTCCGCGTGCCCGACGGCCCCGGCCGGCACGTCGCACGACGCCGTCACCCGCTAGCGTCGAGGGATGCACAGCCCCGAACTCGTGATCCGCTCGACGACCGCCGGCGACTGGCAGGCGGTGCGCGCACTGCGCCTCGAGATGCTGCGCGACTTCCCCATCGCGTACGGCGAGACGCTCGAGCACGCGCTCGACGTCGACGAGGAGGGATGGCGCCTGCGCGGCGCCCGCGGCGAGCGCGCCGACCAGGCCGTGAAGGTCGCGGTCGACGGGGCCCGGTGGGTGGGCACGATGGCGGGCTACATCCCGGATGCCACGACCGGACCGATGCTCGTCGGCGTCTACGTCGCCCCCGAGTACCGCGGCGATGCCGCCGGCGTCTCGCGGATGCTGCTCGAGGCGGTCGAGGGCTGGGCGCTCGGGCACGGCGACACCCTGCGGCTCGAGGTCCACGAGACGAACGCGCGGGCGATCCGGTTCTACGAGAAGCTCGGCTTCACGTTCACCGGGCGCAACCGCCCCTACGATCTCGCCCCCGGCGGCCTCGAGCTCGAGATGATCAAGCCCCTGCGCTGATCGCGCACGCGGGCGCGTTTTCCGCACCGGGCGCGCGGTCGGGCAGACTGGCACGATGAGCGCCGCCGCCACCGTCCTGCTCGTCATCGCCGTCGTCGGCACCGGTCTCGTCTCGGGGGTCTTCTTCGCCTTCTCGGGGTTCGTGATGCAGGGACTCGACCGCCTCGCGCCGGCCGACGCCGCGCGGGCGATGCGCGAGATCAACGTGACCGCGGTACGCGCGCCGCTCATGCTCGCGATCTTCGGCACGGCGCTGCTGCTGATCGTCGTCGCGACCATGTCGTTCTTCGGCGCGTACCCGGCCGGCGCGTGGTGGATCGTCGGCTCGGCCGTGGTCTACCTCGTCGGCGTCGTCGGCGTCACCGGCGGCGCGAACGTGCCCCGCAACAACCGGCTGGCGGCCGCGCCCGAGTCCGATGCGGGCGCGCTCGGCACGGCGTGGCGCGAGTTCCGCCCGGCCTGGACGGCGTGGAACCACGTTCGCTGGCTCGCCTCGGCGGCTTCGTGCGCGGCCCTCGTCGTCGCGCTGCTCGGCTGAGCGGGCGCTACTTGCGCTTGACGACCTGGGTGACGTCGGCGAAGACCTTGCCGATCGCCGAGGCGAAGGCGCGCTGGTCGTCGTTCAGCGAGGCCTCGTGCGCCTCGGCACCGGCGAGCATCGCGGCGTCGGCCGCGGCATCCGACGACATGAAGGGGATCAGCCAGTCTTCGAGGGTCTCGAGCGGCGCGCGATCGAGCCGGTAGTACCGGTGCTGGCCCTCTTCGCGGACGCTCACGAGACCCGACTCGCGCAGCACCTTCAGGTGCTTGGAGACGGTGGGCTGACTGGTTCCGAGGGCCGCGACGATCTCGGAGACGCTGATCTCGCCGCCCGACTGGGGCACCGCCGACTCGCGTTCGAGCAGCACGGCGAGGATGTCGCGTCTGGTCGCGTCCGCCACCACATCGAAGATGTCAGCCATGCCCCAAGGGTAGCCACTCGCAGCGGGGAGTACCATGACTCACGCGTTCGGTGACGGCACATGAGGGGGGTCGATGCGCGCACAGCGGGTGGCCCGCCTCGGTCGAGTCGATCGGCGGTCCTGGCTCGGGCGGCTCCGTGATGCCGTGGACGCACTCGTCAAGAGCTCGCCGTCGCGGTTCGCGATCCTCGTCTTCGCAGCGCTCATCCTGCTGTTCACGCTGCTCTTCTCCCTGCCGATCGCGAGCGCCGACGGCCGCATCACCCCGCTCCACGACGCGCTGTTCACGGCCGTCTCGGTCATCTGCGTCACCGGCCTCGCGACCGTCGACATGGCGACGTACTGGTCGCCCTTCGGGCACGGGCTCGTCTACCTCGGCGTGAACATCGGCGGTGTCGGCGTGCTCACGCTCGCGACGACCCTCGGCTTCGTGATCTCGCGCCGGCTCGGGCTGCGCGCGAAGCTCATGGCGGCGAGCGACACGAACCCGTCGCGCATCCACGTCGGCCCGGTCGCCGAGCGCCAGGCGGTGCGTCTCGGCGAGGTCGGCGGGCTGCTGTTCACCGTCGCGATCAGCGCGTTGGTCATCGAGGCCGCGATCGCGGTCGGCCTGATGCCGAGCATGCTCGCCGCCGGCTACGACGTCGGGCACTCGATCTGGTACAGCCTCTACTACTCGGCGATGGCGTTCACGAACACGGGCTTCTCGCCGAACCCGGGCGGGCTCCTCCCGTTCGAGCACGACTACTGGATGCAGTCGCTGCTCATGATCGGCGTCTTCCTCGGCAGCCTCGGCTTCCCGGTCATCTTCGCCCTCGCGCGCGCCTGGAAGCAGCCGCGCAAGTGGAGCGTGCACGTCAAGCTGACGCTCACGACGACGGTGATCCTCTTCGTCGCGGGCGCGGCGATGTTCCTCCTGCTCGAGCACGCGAACCCGAAGACGTACGGGCACCTCGACGCGGGGCCGACGATCTTCCAGTCCTTCTTCATGTCGGCGATGACGCGTTCGGGCGGCTTCGCGACGATCGACATGCACGACCTCTACGGCTCGAGCCAGCTCGTCAGCAGCATGCTCATGTTCATCGGCGGCGGCTCCGCGTCGACCGCGGGCGGCATCAAGGTGACGACGCTCGCCGTGCTGTTCCTCGCCGCCTTCGCCGAGGCGCGCGGCAATCCCTCGATGGAGGCCTTCGGCCGCCGCATCCCGCGCGACATGCTCCGCCTGTCGGTGAGCGTCGTGCTCTGGGGCGCGACGATCGTCGCCGGCGCGTCCATCGCCATCCTGCAGATCACGAAGGCGCCGTTCGAGAACGTGCTGTTCGACGTGATCTCGGCGTTCGCCACGTGCGGACTGTCGACCGGGCTCACCGCCGAGCTGCCGCCCGAGGGCGTCTACGTCATGGCCGCGACGATGTTCATGGGCCGAGTCGGCACCGTGACGCTCGCCGCCGCGCTGGCCGCGAGCCAGCGCCGCCAGCTGTTCAAACGACCGGAAGAGAGGCCCATCGTTGGTTGACAAGATCAGACACGACGCCCCGGTGCTCGTGATCGGCCTCGGCCGGTTCGGCGCCGCCACCGCGGGCCAGCTCGACCGCCTCGGCCGCGAGGTGCTCGCGGTCGACACCGACGAGGCCCTCGTGCAGAAGTGGTCGGAGCGGGTCACCCATGCGGTCGTCGCCGACGCCAAGAACATGGACGCGCTCAAGCAGATCGGCGCCCAGGACTTCTCCATCGCGGTCTGCGCCGTGGGGTCGTCGATCGAGGCATCCGTGCTCATCACGGCGAACCTCGTCGACCTCAAGATCCCGCAGATCTGGGCGAAGGCGATCTCGGCGTCGCACGGCAAGATCCTGCAGCGCATCGGCGCGAACCACGTCATCTACCCCGAGCGGGAGGCGGGCGAGCGCACGGCGCACCTCGTGTCGGGCCGCATGCTCGACTTCATCGAGTTCGACGACGACTTCGCGCTCGTGAAGATGTACCCGCCGAAGCCGATCCGCGGCAAGAACCTCACCGAGTCGGGGGTGCGCTCGAAGCACCGCGTGACGGTGGTGGGCGTGAAGAGCCCCGGCAAGCCGTTCACCTACGCGACCGAGAACACGGTGGTGTCGAACCACGACCTCATCATCGTGTCGGGCACCGAGGGCGACATCGAGAAGTTCGCCGCGCTCGAGTGATTCGGTCGATCGAGGAGCGCGGATCGCGGATCGAGACCGCCTGTTAAGGATGCGTTAGGAAGATTCACAAATTTGTGAAACGAGCGTAGCATCGCGCTCATGACGACAGTGATCAGCGCCAGCGGCCTCGAGAAGCGATTCGGCCGCACCGTCGCACTCGACGGCCTCGACCTCGAGGTCGGCGCCGGCGAGGTGCACGGCTTCCTCGGCCCGAACGGCGCGGGCAAGTCCACCACGATCCGCATCCTCCTCGGTCTCGCACGCGCCTCGGGCGGCACCGCGACGCTCTTCGGGCAGGACCCGTGGAAGCGCGCGGGCGAGCTCCACCGCCGCGTCGCCTACGTGCCCGGCGACGTCAGCCTCTGGCCGAACCTGACCGGCGGCGAGGCGATCGACCTGCTCGCGCGCCTCCGCGGCGGCACGCGCGACAAGCGCGACTACACCGCCCGCAAGCAGCGCCTCCTCGACGCGTTCCAGTTCGATCCGCGCAAGAAGGGCCGCGCGTACTCGAAGGGCAACCGGCAGAAGGTCGCCCTCATCGCCGCGTTCGCGACCCCGGCCGAGCTCTACGTGCTCGACGAGCCCACGAGCGGCCTCGACCCGCTCATGGAGCAGGTCTTCAACCGCGAGATCGCCCGGGTGTCCGCCGAGGGCGCGACCGTGCTGCTCTCGAGCCACATCCTCTCCGAGGTCGAGGAGCTCTGCGACCGGGTGAGCATCATCCGCGCAGGCAAGACCGTCGAGTCGGGCACGCTCGCCGAGCTGCGCCACCTCACGCGCACCGAGATCGCCTTCGCCACCGACGGCATCGACCCGACGGCCCTCGCCGCCGAGGTCGACGGCATCCCCGACGCGCACGACCTCATCATCGACCACGGCCGGGTGAGCTTCACCGTCGACAGCGACCGCGTGGCATCCGTGCTGCCCGACCTCGCCCGCCTCGACGTGCGCGGCCTCACCGTGTCGCCGCCCTCGCTCGAGGAGCTCTTCCTGCGTCACTACGGCGACGAGCTCACCGAGCGTGCAGCGCAGGTCACGGAGGAGGCCCGCGCATGAACACCCTCGGCACGCTGCTCGGGCAGCGGCTGCGCCGCGACCGCTGGCAGCTCGTCCTGTGGCTCGTCGGCACCGGGCTGCTCGCCTTCTCGTCGACCGCGGCGGTGGCCGACACCTACGGCGACGAGGCCGACCGCGCCCAACTGCTGCAGCTCGCGACCGCGACCCGCACCATCCTCGTGTTCCGCGGAACGCCCGACGGCACGGACCTCGGCGCCGTCACCTTCTTCGCCCTGTTCGCCTGGCTGGCCCTCATGGGCGGGCTCATGAGCACCTTCCTCGTGACCCGGCACACGCGCGCCGAAGAGGAGCAGGGTCGCGCCGAGCTCGTGGCGGCCACGCCGGCCGGGCGCGTCGCACCGACGGTCGCGACGCTCGTGCACGGCGTGCTCGCCAACCTCGCGCTCGGCACGCTCGTCGCGCTCGGCTTCCTCGCCGGCGGGCTCGACCCGACCGGGTCGTGGCTGACCGGCGTCGCGATCTCCGCGAGCGGCGTCGCCTTCGTCGCGATCGGGCTGTTCACGGCGCAACTGTTCCGAACCTCCCGGGGCGCGAACGGCGCCGGGGTCGCGATGGTCATCGGCGCCTACCTCCTCCGCGGCATCGGGGATGCCACGGGCACGCCCTCGTCCGACCTGCTGCACGTCACCCCGTCCTGGGTGAGCTGGCTCTCGCCGATCGGCTGGGGGCAGGCGATGCGCCCGTTCGGCGACCCCGTCCTCTCTCCGATCTGGCTCTCCCTCGCCGTCTCGGCGGTGATCGTCGCGATCGTGTTCGCCCTGCAGTCGGTCCGCGATCAGGGCGCGAGCCTGCTGCCCGGCCGCAAGGGGCGCGCCGGGGCCGGCGCGGTGCTGTCGAGTTCGTTCGGACTCGCCTGGCGGCTCAACGTGTCGACGCTGATCGCCTGGGCCGTCGGCGGCGCCGTCGCCGGACTCCTCGCGAGCTCGCTCTCGGACCTCGTCGAGCAGATCGGCGGCGACACCCCCCAGGTCGCGCAGACGTTGCAGGCTGCGCTCGGCGGCGGCGCCACCCTCGAGCAGGCGTTCATCGCGACGTTCTACGGCATCATCGGAGTGCTCGCCGCGTGCTGCGCCGTGCAGGTGGGCATCCGGGCGCGACAGGAGGAGGCGCACGGCACCGCCGAGGTCGTGCTGGCGACGCCGGTTCCGCGCACGCGCTGGCTGCTCGAGTACTGGTTCGTCGGCATCATCGTGATCGCGGCCGTGCTCGGCGCGGCCCTGCTCGCGGGTCTCGCGGGCGCCGCCGCGTCGGAGCAGGCCGATGAGCTCGTGCCGCTCATCTCGCAGGCCGCGCTCGCCCAGCTGCCCGTCTCGCTCGTCTTCCTCGGGCTGACGCTCGTCGTGTTCGCCTACCTGCCGCGGTGGACGATCCCGCTCGGCTGGACGGTGGTCGGCGTCGCCGCGATCCTCGGCATCTTCGGGCCGCTGCTCGGCGCACCCGACTGGATGCTCGACCTCTCGCCGTTCACGCACTCCCCCGTGCCGACGGGCGACGACGTCGACTGGACGGGTGGCTTCTGGATGCTCGCCATCGGTCTCGCGGCCGCCGGGCTCGCCGTCGTGTCGATGCGCCGACGCGAGCTCGCCACGGGCGGCTGAACCGGGCGACTGCTGAGAGGATCGACGGATGGCACGCGACGAGCAGGCACTGAGCACGGCGGTCGAGCAATCGGCGGCCGTGCTCACCGCCGCCGGCTTCCCGAAGATGCCCGCCCGCGTGCTGATGGCGCTCCTCGTCGCCGACGACGGCGGGCTCACGGCCGCCGACCTCGGCGAGTCGCTCGGCGTGAGCGCCGCCGCGATCTCGGGTGCGGTGCGCTACCTGCGCTCCCTCGGCATCATCCACCGGATGCCGCATCCCGGAAGCCGGCGCGAGCGCTGGGAGATCTTCGACGACGCCTGGTACACGGCGCTCGCCGGCAAGAACTCGGTCTACGGCACCTTCGCGGAGACGGCAGCTCAGGCGATCGACGCGCTCGGCGACCCAGACTCGGCCGGCACCCGGCGCACGAGCGAGATGGTCGCGTTCTTCCGCTTCATCGAGGGCAAGATGCCCGAGCTCCTCGCCGAGTGGGAGGCGCTGCGCGCCGCCGGTGCCGGCGTCGGCGCCGGCACCACCGCGCCGAACGCACCGTCTCAGGAGAACTGAAGGCGTTCAGGACGATTCCCGGGATTCCGTCCTGACGCGGGCACCATTTCCTGAAACGCGAGCCGTGAGCTTCGCGTAGGGATGCCTCGGGCGGGCGTTAGGAGTCCGTGAGGATCGGCCCCGGGGCATCCAGCGAGGTGTTGGATCGGGGGTGCAGCGCAGGGGCGCTGCCCGTCGCCGCGGGTGCGGGGCGGATCCCGAACCCTGGAGTCTCCGTGCTCGACATCGTCTACCTTCTCGGCATCCTCGCCGTGTTCGCGGTGGTCGGCCTCATCGCCAAGGGGGTCGAGAAGCTGTGATCGTGTTCGAGCTCCTCGCCGCCGCGCTGGGCATCGCCGCCGTCGTCTACCTCGTGGTCGCCCTCGTGAAACCCGAGCGATTCTGATGGGCGTCGCCTTCGCCGTCCTTCAGGCGGCCACCCTCGCCCTGATCCTCGCCCTCCTCTACCGCCCGCTCGGCGACTACATGGCACGTCTCTACTCGACCGATCGCGACTGGAAGGTCGAGCGCGGACTCTACCGGCTCATCGGCGTCGACCCGCGCGCGGAGCAGTCGTGGCCCGCGTACCTGCGCGGTGTGCTCGCGTTCTCGGTCGTCGGCCTGCTCTTCGTCTACCTGCTGCAGCGCGCCCAGGCGGTGCTGCCCTACTCGCTCGGCCTGCCCGCCGTGCCCGAGGGGTTGAGCTTCAACACTGCGGCGTCCTTCGTCGCGAACACCAACTGGCAGTCGTACTCGCCCGAGCTGACGACGGGCTACACCGTGCAGCTCGCCGGGCTCGCGGTGCAGAACTTCGTGTCGGCCGCGGTCGGCATCGCCGTCGCGATCGCCCTCGTGCGCGGTTTCGCGCGCCGTGGTTCCGGCACGATCGGCAACTTCTGGGTCGACCTGTTCCGCGGCTCGTTCCGGCTCCTGCTCCCGCTGTCGCTCATCGGTGCAGTCGTCCTGATGCTCGGCGGCGTCGTGCAGAACTTCAACGGCTTCACCGAGGTGCACACCCTCGCGGGCGGCACCCAGCAGCTGCCGGGCGGGCCGGTCGCGAGCCAGGAGGTCATCAAGCTGCTCGGGACCAACGGCGGCGGCTTCTTCAACGTGAACTCCGCGCACCCGTTCGAGAACCCGACGGCCTGGACGAACCTCTTCCAGAACGTGCTCATGCTCGCGATCCCCTTCGCGCTGCCCCGCACCTTCGGCAGAATGGTCGGCTCGAACAAGCAGGGCTACGCCATCCTCGCCGTCATGGCGACGCTCTACCTGATGTCGCTCGTCGCCCTCAGCACGCTCGAGGCCGCCGGCAACGGCACCGCACCCGAGCTCGCCGGCGGTGCGATGGAGGGCAAGGAGGCGCGCTTCGGCATCTTCGGATCGGCATTGTTCGGCACCACCTCGACCCTCACCTCGACGGGCGCCGTCAACTCGATGCACGACTCGTTCACCGCCCTCGGCGGCATGATGCCGATGCTCAACATGATGCTCGGCGAGGTCGCGCCCGGCGGCGTCGGCTCGGGTCTCTACGGCATGCTCGTGCTCGCGGTCATCGCGGTGTTCATCGCGGGCCTCCTCGTCGGCCGCACCCCCGAGTACCTCGGCAAGAAGATCGGGCCGCGCGAGATCAAGCTCGCGAGCCTCTACACCCTCGTGACGCCGACGCTCGTCCTGGCCGGTACCGCGTTGAGCTTCGCCATCCCCGGGGTCCGCGAGGACGTGGAGGCGACCTCGATCTGGAACCCCGGAATCCACGGCATGAGCGAGGTGCTCTACGCCTTCACGAGCGCCTCGAACAACAACGGCTCGGCGTTCGCGGGCCTCACCGCGAACACCCCGTGGTTCAACACGGCGCTCGGCGTCGCGATGCTGCTCGGCCGGTTCATCCCGATCGTGCTCGTGCTCGCCCTCGCCGGCTCGCTCGCCGCACAGCAGAAGGTGCCCGAGACCGCCGGCACGCTGCCCACGCACCGACCGCAGTTCGTCGGCCTGCTCGTGGGGGTCACGGTGCTCATCACCGCACTCACCTACTTCCCCGTGCTCACGCTCGGACCCCTCGCAGAAGGACTCAGCTAGTCATGTCGCTCACCACCCGCACGCCCGGGGCGGATGCCTCGGCCCCGGTCGTCACCGAGGAGCACCACCCGCACCCCCATCCGAAGCCGAAGGCCCCGTTCGGGGCGACGCAGCTCGTCGCCGCACTACCCGGGGCGCTCCGCAAGCTCGACCCGCGCGAGATGTGGCACAACCCCGTCATGTTCCTCGTCGAGGTCGGCGCCGTGCTCACCACGGCGCTCGCGATCGCCGAGCCGTTCCTCGGCGGCCCCGCCGAGTCGGGCGGCAGCGCCGTGCCGATGAGCTTCACCTGGGCGATCGCGGTCTGGCTGTGGCTCACGGTCGTGTTCGCGAACCTGGCCGAGTCCGTCGCCGAGGGTCGCGGCAAGGCGCAGGCGGACACGCTGCGCAAGACCCGCACCTCGACCGTGGCGCACCGCATCGGGCACTACGACGAGGTGAGCGACGCGCTCGCCGAGCACACCGAGCTCACCGACATCTCGTCGGCGGACCTGCGACTCGGCGACCTCGTCGTCGTCGCCGCGGGCGAGCTCATCCCCGGCGACGGCGACATCGTCCAGGGCATCGCCTCGGTCGACGAGTCGGCCATCACGGGCGAGTCGGCGCCGGTCGTGCGCGAGTCGGGCGGCGACCGCTCGGCCGTGACCGGCGGCACCAGGGTGCTCAGCGACCGCATCGTCGTGCGGATCACCTCGAAGCCCGGTGAGACGTTCGTCGACCGGATGATCGCGCTCGTCGAGGGCGCCGCCCGGCAGAAGACCCCGAACGAGATCGCGCTCAACATCCTGCTCGCGAGCCTCTCCATCGTGTTCGTCGTCGTCGTGCTGACCCTCAACCCGATCGCCTCGTACGCGGCCTCGCCCGCGAGCATCACGGTGCTCATCGCCCTGCTCGTCTGCCTCATCCCGACGACGATCGGCGCCCTGCTCTCGGCCATCGGCATCGCCGGCATGGACCGGCTCGTGCAGCGCAACGTGCTCGCCATGTCGGGTCGCGCGGTCGAGGCCGCCGGCGACGTGACCACCCTGCTGCTCGACAAGACCGGCACGATCACGTACGGCAACCGCCGTGCGAGCGAGTTCGTGACGATGCCGGGCGTCGACGAGGCGGAGCTCGTGCAGGCCGCCGCGCTCTCCTCGCTCGCCGACCCCACCCCGGAGGGGGCGTCGATCGTCGAGCTCGCCGCGGTCCGGGGCGTCCGCTTCGCCGAGGCTCCCGCCGGAGAGGTCGTGCCGTTCACCGCGCAGACCCGGATGTCGGGACTCGACCTCGCCGACGGCGGCATCGTGCGCAAGGGGGCCGGCTCGGCGGTCATCGCGTGGGTCGAGGCATCCGGCCCGATCCCCTCGTCGAGGCTCGACGAGCTCGAGCAGCGGGTCGAGGCGATCTCGACGGGCGGCGGCACCCCCCTCGTCGTCGCGTCGAAGGATGCCTCGGGCGCAGCCCGGCTCCTCGGTGTCGTGCACCTCAAGGACATCGTGAAGGACGGCCTCACCGAGCGTTTCGCCGAGCTCCGCGCGATGGGCATCCGCACGGTCATGATCACGGGCGACAACCCGCTCACCGCCAAGGCGATCGCCGCGGAGGCCGGCGTCGACGACTACCTCGCCGAGGCCACCCCGGAGGACAAGCTCGCGCTCATCCGACGCGAGCAGGAGGGCGGCAACCTCGTCGCGATGACGGGCGACGGCACGAACGACGCGCCCGCGCTCGCGCAGGCCGACGTCGGCGTCGCGATGAACACCGGCACTTCGGCCGCGAAGGAGGCCGGCAACATGGTCGACCTCGACAGCGACCCGACGAAGCTCATCGACATCGTCCGCATCGGCAAGCAGCTGCTCATCACCCGTGGTGCGCTGACGACGTTCTCGATCGCGAACGACGTGGCGAAGTACTTCGCGATCATCCCCGCGATGTTCGCCGGCGTGTTCCCGGGACTCGCGGCGCTCAACCTCATGCAGCTGCACTCCCCGGCCTCGGCGGTGCTGTCGGCGATCATCTTCAACGCGATCATCATCGTGATCCTGATCCCGCTCGCACTGCGCGGCGTGAAGTACAAGCCGGGCGGGGCATCGGCGATCCTCAACCGCAACCTGCTGGTCTACGGCCTCGGCGGCATCATCGCCCCCTTCATCGGCATCAAGCTGATCGACCTCGTCATCAGCCTCATCCCCGGGTTCTAGGCCCGGGCAGGAAAGGACACACCATGAGCTCCACTCGCACCATTGTGCGCACCCACTGGGTCGCCGTCCGCGCGATGCTCGTCTTCACCGCGGTGCTCGGCGTCGCCTACACCCTCGTCGTCACCGGTATCGGCCAGCTCGCGATGCCCGCGCAGGCGAACGGCTCGGTCGTCCGCGACGGCGACGGCACGGTCGTGGGCTCGGCGCTCATCGGCCAGTCCTTCGCCGACGCCGACGGCGAGCCGCTGCCCGAGTGGTTCCAGCCCCGCCCGTCGGCCGCGGGCGACGGCTACGACGGCGGGGCATCGAGCGGCAGCAACCACGGCCCCGAGAACGCCGATCTGATCGCGGCGATCGAGGAGCGCACGGCGCAGGTCGCCGAGTTCAACGGCGTCTCGATCGACGAGGTGCCGGCGGACGCGGTGACCGCCTCGAGCTCGGGCCTCGATCCTCACATCAGCCCCGAGTACGCCCGGCTGCAGGTCGCGCGAGTCGCGGCCGCTCGCGATCTGTCCGAGGCGGACGTCGAGCAGCTCGTCGAATCGCACATCCAGGGCCGCGACCTCGGCTACCTCGGCGACGAGACGGTCGACGTCCTGCGCCTGAACCTGGCGCTCGCCGAGCTCTGAGCCCGAACCTGCACGACCCGATCGCACCGAGCCGCCCGATTTCGCACGAAGCGGGCGGCCAGGTGCCTCGGCACGAGATGGGAGACTGACCGGATGAAGCGGGGGCGATTGCGGGTACTGCTGGGCGCCGCGCCCGGCGTCGGCAAGACGTACACGATGCTCGAGGAGGGCAAGCGCCTCGTCGGCGAGGGGCACGACGTCGTCGTCGGCTTCGTCGAGACGCACGGCCGGCGGGCGACGGCCGCGATGACCCTGGGGCTCGAGATCGTTCCCCGCCGCTCGACGACGCACCGCGGCATGGCGATCGACGAGATGGACCTCGACGCCGTGCTCGCGCGCAGGCCCGAGGTCGCACTCGTCGACGAGCTCGCGCACACGAACGCGCCGGGCTCGCGCAACGCCAAGCGCTGGCAGGACGTCGAGGAGCTCCTCGACGCGGGCGTCGACGTCATCTCCACGGTCAACACGCAGCACATCGAGTCGCTCGGCGACGTGGTGCTGCAGATCACGGGCGTGCCGCAGCGCGAGACCATTCCCGACCGGGTGCTCCGCGCCGCCGACCAGATCGAGGTCGTCGACCTCGCCCCGCAGGCGCTGCGCGACCGCCTCTCGAGCGGCCTCGTCTACCCGGCCGAGCGCATCGACGCCGCGCTCTCCAACTACTTCCGCCTCGGCAACCTCACCGCCCTGCGCGAGCTGGCCCTGCTGTGGCTCGCCGACGAGGTCGACTCGGCGCTCAAGGCGTACCGGGCCGAGCACGGCATCGACCACAAGTGGGAGGCGCGCGAGCGCGTCGTCGTCGCCCTCACGGGCGGGCCCGAGGGCGAGACCCTGCTGCGACGCGGTGCACGCATCGCCCAGCGGTCCTCGGGCGGAGAACTCATCGCGGTGCACGTGACGAATCCCGACGGGATGCGCGCTCGCGACCCGGGAGCCCTCGACCGACAGCGCACCCTCGTCGAGCAGCTCGGCGGCACCTTCCACCAGGTCGTCGGCGAGGACGTGCCGCGGGCGCTCGTCGAGTTCGCGAGGTCGGCGGATGCCACGCAGCTGGTCATCGGCGTCAGCCGACGTTCCCGGCTGGCCGCCGCGTTCTCGGGGCCCGGCATCGGTGCGACGGTCATCCGCGAGTCGGGCGACATCGACGTGCACATCGTGACGCACGCCGCCGCGGGGGCGACGTTCTCGCTGCCGAGGCTGGGCGGCGCGCTGAGCCGCAAGCGCCTCATCGCGGGGTTCGCACTGGCACTCGTCGCCGGGCCGCTGCTGAGCTGGCTGCTCTTCACCTTCCACACCGAGACCTCGATCACGAGCGACGTGCTCGCCTACCAGTCGCTCGTCATCGTCGTCGCGCTCGTCGGCGGCATCTGGCCGGGGCTCTTCGCCGCGGTCCTCTCGGGCCTCACCCTCAACCTGCTCTTCGTCGCGCCGCTCTACACGCTGACGATCGCCGACCCCCGGCAGCTCCTCGCCCTCCTCTTCTACGTGGCGAATGCACTGCTCGTCAGCTACGTCGTCGACCAGGCGGCGAGGCGCACGCGCGAGGCACGGCGCGCGGCGGCGGAGTCGCAGCTCCTCGCGACGCTCGCCGGCAGCGTGCTGCGCGGCGAGGATGCCCTCCAGGCGATGATCACCCGCACGCGCGAGGCGTTCGGGCTCACCGGAGTGCGGCTCGTGGTCGACGGCGAGACCCTCGTGGCCGACGGCGAACCCGTCGCCGGCGGGCGCAGCGACGCCCACCGGGTCGACGACCACGTGACCGAGGTCCCCATCGGCACGTACGGGGTGCTCGAGCTCCACGGCGGCGACCTCGAGGCATCCGAGCGCCGCCTGCTGCAGGTCATCGCGAACCAGCTCGAGCAGGCCATCGAGCACGGCGCGCTCGCCCGCGCCGCCGAGACTGCCGACGCGCTCGCGGAGACCGACCGGGTGCGCTCGGCGCTGCTCGCGGCGGTCGGTCACGACCTTCGCCGACCGCTCACCTCGGCGTCGGCCGCCGTGAGCGCACTCCGCTCCGACGAGGTCGAGCTGCCGCCGCAGCAGCGGGTCGAACTGCTCGACACCGCAGCCGAGAGCCTCGACGCGCTCGCCGAGCTCGTCACGAACCTGCTCGACGTGAGCCGGGTGCAGGCAGGCGCGCTGGCCGTGACGCTCGCGCCGACCGAGCTCGCCGACGTCGTGTTCGCCGCGCTCGACGAGCTCGGGATCGGGCCGGGCGAGGTCGAGCTCGACCTCGCCGACGAGCTGCGGCCGGTGCTCGCCGACGGGGTGCTGCTCCAGCGGGTGGTCGTGAACCTCCTCGCGAACGCCGTGCGGCACAGCCCGGCGGGCGAACGCGTGCGGCTCGCGGCGTCGACCTTCCTCGGCCGGGTCGAGATCCGGGTCGTCGACCGCGGGCCCGGCATCCCGCCCGAGCGGCGCGACGAGGTGTTCACCCCGTTCCAGCGGCTCGGCGACACCGACAACGACACCGGCCTCGGTCTCGGCCTCGCCCTCTCGAAGGGCTTCGTCGAGGGAATGGACGGCACACTGGAGGTCGACGACACCCCGGGCGGCGGCCTCACCATGGTCGTCACCCTGCCGGCAGCCGAGGAGGCGCGATGAGGATCCTGCTCGCCGACGACGACGGCCAGCTGCAGCGGGCGTTGCGCATCACGCTCGGCGCGCGCGGGTACGAGGTGGTGTCGGCCCGCGACGGCGCCGAGGCGATCGACCTCGCCGCGAGCGCGCACCCCGACCTCGTGCTGCTCGACCTCGGCATGCCGAAGGTCGACGGCCTCGACGTGATCCGCGCGGTGCGGGCGTGGTCGAGCGTGCCCATCCTCGTGCTCTCGGGTCGCACCGACTCGGCCGAGAAGGTCGAGGCGCTCGACGCCGGCGCCGACGACTACGTCACGAAGCCCTTCGCGATGGACGAGCTGCTCGCGCGGATCCGCGCCAGGTCGCGTCGCCCCGCCGACGAGGTCGATTCCGCGGCCGTGCACCGCGTCGGCGATCTCGAGGTCGACCTCGCCGCGAAGACGATCCGCCGGACGGGCGACGACGGGCACGCGGCATCCGTGCGCCTCACGCCGACCGAGTGGCGGCTGCTCGAGCTCTTCCTCAAGCATCCGGGGCGGCTGCTCACCCGCGAGATGCTGCTCGGCGAGGTGTGGGGGCCCTTCCACGCGAACGATGCCGGCTACCTGCGGCTCTACGTCGCGCAGCTGCGCCGCAAGCTCGAGCCGGTGCCGGGCACGCCCCGGCACTTCCTCAACGAGCCGGGCATGGGGTACCGCTTCGAGCCGTGAGCGGGCTCGCGCCCGCAGGGGCGCGCACCGACCCTTCACCGTTTCAGGAGAACGGAACCCGCTCAGCACGTCTTCGGCGATTCCGTCCTGACGGGCCGCCTTCTTCCTGAATCCGGAGGGGGACCTACCCGCCGAGCGCGGCGAGCTGCTCGAACCAGTGCGCCGCGGTCGTGCCGTCGAAGGGCGCCTCACGCCGACGGACCGCGGCGAGCACCGCGTCGGCGTCGGCGCGCACCCGTGCCACGAGCTCGGCCGGATACGAGAAGGCCACGGCGTGCTCGGCGAACTCCTCCTCGTCGTCGATGAACGGGGCCTCGCCGTCGCGCGCGACCACGTCGAGGTCGAGGTCGACGTACGAGACCGTCCAGCCCGAGGCATCCGCCCGCCATTCGGGCACGGTCGCGAGGTCGACGTAGATGCCGAGACCGCGCGGATGCCCGAGGTTGAAGGCCGGCAGCCACCCCGACGGGCCGACGAGCGTGAGCGACGGCCAGTCGGCGGTGAACTCGTTGCCCGGCCGGGCGAAGCGCGTGCCGGGCGCGAAGCCGATCCAGTCGCCGTGCTCGTCGGCCCCGAGCCAACGGCCGTCGAACGCCCAGTGCGGCGCCTCGCCCCACTTGAGCGCGCGCACGCGCACGGGGTCGCCGGGGCTGAGGCGGCGGGCCGTGGGGTCGCTCATCCGACCACCGTAGCGCCGGCGCGGGTGCGCACCGGCCGCTGCCCGCCACCCGCGGCCTCGGCGGCGAGGCCATGCCGTCGCGCCTCGCGAGCATCGACGAGGAGTGGTACCGCGGGTGACGCGGTACCGCTCCTCGTCGTCGACCCCGCCCGTCGCAGGGGCTCGGTTCAGCTCAGCTCGGCCACCGCGCGGCTCGCCTCGTCGACCGCGGCGTGCGTGTAGCCGAAGGCCTGCGCATCGGAGTTCGCGATCGTGATGTTGCCGTGCCTGCGGCGTGCGGCCTGGAACGGCTGCTGCTCGAGCGGCCCGAAGATCGACGGGTCGGCGATGGAGTTGTACTCGTACGCGTAGCCGTGCGACCAGCGGTTCACCGTGATCGCGGCGATGTCGCGCTTCGCGTCGAACCCGGCCGCGCCGAGCGATCGCTGCATGAGGTCGCGGATGTCCCGCTCGAAGTCCTCGAACGTCACCTGCAGCAGCTCGCGGCGACCCGCCTTGTGCTGGTCGCGGGTGATGCGCTCACCCGGCAGGTTCGGCGTCTTCGACAGCGAGACGACGATCGGCTCCTTCGGGTCGCGCGCCGAACGGTAGCCGCCCTGGTCGGTCGGGGTCGCGAGGCCGAGGCTGTCCCAGAAGTGGTGGTACGGCGTCACCCGCGAGACGCCCGCGTTCGCGAACGCCGTCCAGTTCTTCAGGGCGACCCGTGCGTAGACGAGCGGCACCTTGACGCCGTAGCGCATCGCCTCGACCTGATCGGCCGGGAGCCCGTCGACGACGTAGGAGGAGACGGCGTTCCAGCACGCCATGACGACGTGCTTCGCCTCGACCCGGTAGGCCTTGCCGCCGTTGACGTAGTCGACGTCGATCGGACCGCTCGTGCCCGAACGGTGGCGCACGGCGGTCGCCATGCTGTTCAGGCGGATCCGCACCTTCGACTTCGGGTGGTCGAGCAGCGCGTAGTTCGCCGAGGCGCCGATGATGCTCTCCTGCGTCTGCACGCCGCCGAAGACCTGCGGCACGAGCCGGGAGACGAGCAGTCGCGAGACCGTCGCCCCGCCGTCGGGGAAGTAGTAGAGCTCCTCGTCGGTCGTCGTCAGCGTCATCGCCGGCGTGCGCCCGATGCCCGGGTACGGCTCGGGGCTCAGCCCGAGACCGCCGAAGCCGGGGTAGCCGACGCCCCAGCAGTCGCCCGCGGGCACGGCCTCGATGCCGGCGCCCCAGAGCCCGTGCGGCCGCTTCTGGTAGTACACGAGCGCCTCGTCGCCCACGCCGACGAGGTTCTGCAGGTACTCGCGGTACGTCATGCGCGCGAGCGCCTGCTTCTTCTCGGCGTCGCTGAGCCCGGGCAGCACGTCGTCGCTGAAGGTCTCGATCCGCATGATGTCGTCGCGCGCCTGCTGCGAGAGCGGAAGGCGCGACACGAGCGAGGCGGTCGACTCCCCCGGTGCGCGACGCAGGAAGGTGTCGGCGCCGAACGACTCCTCGGGGAAGAAGTACCCGTTCGTGAGTCCCATCGAGCCGTAGAGCCCGGTGTCGACGCCCTCGGCGAGCTCGGCGAAGTCGATGCCGAGGTCGTCCATGAGCTCGAGCGAGGGGGCGTTCCACGTGTCGGGGCTGTCGAGGTTGACCATGCCGCCGTTGCTGAGGAGGGTGCGGCCGCGCACCGAGAACTCGTTCCGGTGCTGGTGACCGCCGAAGTCGGCCAGCGCCTCGACGACGAGGATGCGCGCGTCGGCGCCGAAGCGCTTGCGATAGAAGTGCGCCGCGGCGAGGCCGCTCACCCCGCCGCCGACGACCACCAGGTCGTAGGCCTCGCGCAGGGCCTTGGGCTTTCCGAAGTCGGCTCCCCCGAAGGTCGCGCCGTGACCGGCCTGGCGGGCCGAGTCGGTCTGCCCGACGAGTCCCGTCTGCCGCGGGCGGCTCGCCGCCGCGTGGCCTTCGCCGGCCTGCGCGTGCGCGGCTCCGCCCGGCACCGCGGTGAGCGCAGCGGCGCCGGCCACGACGGCCATCCCGTTGAGCAGATCGCGTCGGCTGATGCCCGCCGACATCCCCAGTTCGTCGTCCCCGTGCTTCGCCATCTCGACTCCTTCGTCTCGTGCCTCGTCCGTGCCCGCAGGCTAGCGACGCGGCGACGACAGGGTCAACGATTTCGTTGCACAATCTTCGAGATCTGACGATCCCGTCGGTGTTCGCGGCGATTTCCGACGAATTCCGAAGCCCTGGCCGCAGCAGCTTGCATTTCACGGCCGCGCGAGCCGCGGGCGCCGGAGCACCGCGCGCGGCGGCCTACGCTTGACGGGTGGACTGCGCGTACTTCGACGCCGGGCGCTGCACCTCGTGCGCGCTCATGGGTCGGCCGTACCCCGAGCAGCTCGCGGGCAAGCAGCGTCACGCCGAGGAGCTGCTCGCTCGCTTCGAGGTGCCCGAGTGGCTCGCGCCGGTCGCGAGCCGCGAGGACGGGTACCGCAACAAGGCGAAGATGGTCGTCGGCGGCACCGTGGACGCCCCCACCATCGGCATCCTCGACGCCGACGGGCACGGCGTCGACCTCGAGGCGTGCGGCATCTGCTCCCCCGGTCACCGTGCCGCGTTCCCGGTGCTCGCGCGCTTCATCACGCTCGCCGGGCTCACTCCGTACGATGTACGGCGTCGCACGGGCGAGCTCAAGCACCTGATCGTCACCGAGTCGCCCGACGGCGAGCTCATGATCCGCTTCGTGCTGCGCTCGACCGAGCCGGTGCCGCGCCTGCGCAAGCACCTGCCCGCGCTCCTCGCCGAGCTGCCGCACGCGCGCGTCGTCACCGCGAACGTGCTGCCCGAGCACAAGGCGGTGCTCGAGGGCGAACAGGAGATCGTGCTGACCGAGGCGCAGACCCTCGCGATGCGGCTCAACGACGTGACGATGCACCTGCGGCCGCAGAGCTTCTTCCAGACGAACACCGAGATCGCGGCGGCGCTCTACGCCGACGCCCGCGACTGGATCCGCGACCTCGCACCCGACACCGCCTGGGACCTCTACTCGGGCGTCGGCGGCTTCGCCCTGCACATCGCGGGCGGCGCCGCCGCCGGCGACGGCGCCTCGCTCGGCCCCGAGGTCACCGGCATCGAGACGAGCGTCGAGGCGGTCGCGAGCGCCGAGCTCAGCCGAACGGATGCCGCGCTCTCGCGCCTGCGCTTCGCCTCGGGCGATGCCACGGCCTTCGCCGTCGGCGCCGAGGCGAGCCCCGACCTGGTGATCGTGAACCCGCCCCGGCGCGGCATCGGCGCCGAGCTCAGCGGCTGGCTCGAGGCATCCGCCGTCTCGCACGTGCTCTACTCGAGCTGCAACGCGGCCTCGCTCGCGAAGGACCTCGCGGCGATGCCGTCGCTGCGCCCGGTGAAGGCGCGCGTCTTCGACATGTTCCCGCAGACCACGCACTTCGAGGTGATGGTGCTGCTCGAGCGGCGCTGACCGGATGCCACGGGTCTCGCGCCGCGGCGGCGGAGGTCAGTCCGGCGTCGAGTCGCCGTCCGGCGAGCGCGGCCCCGAGGTCCGATCCCTGCCCTCCGCGATCGCGACGATCAGGTTCTGCATGCCGGCGAAGATGACGCCGTGGAACGGGAGGATCGCCCACCAGTAGAGGCGCCCGCTCAGGCCCTTCGGGAAGTAGACGGCCCGCTGGATGTACCGGGAACCGCCGTCGCTCGGCTCGCAACGCAACTCCAGCCACGCACTGCCGGGGAGCTTCATCTCGGCGCGGAGCCGGAGCAGGCGCTCCTCCTCGCAGGCCTCGACGCGCCAGAAGTCGATCGCGTCCCCGACCGCGACGCGCGTTCTGCTGCGGCGCCCGCGCGCGAGGCCGACGCCGCCGACGAGACGGTCGGCCCAACCCCTGAGCGACCAGAGGACCGGCGTCGAGTACCACCCGTTCTCGCCGCCGATGCCGGCGATCACCGACCACAACGCGGAGACGCTCGCGGAGGTCTCGCGCGATCGATCGTCGGTGAACACGGTGCGACCTGCCCAGTCGGGGTCGCTCGGCAAGGGGTCGCTCGGCGCCTCGGGCACCTTGGCATCGAGCCAGCTGGTCTCGACCTCGTCGATCTCGACGCGGCCGAGCGCCAACGACACCGCCTCGCGGTACGGCGTGAGCCCGCCCGGCGGCCGCGGGATGAGCGCGTCGATGTCATGGTCCTGCATGACGCAGTTGTTCTGCAGCGACTCGACCAGCGGCCGGGCCAGCGCACGAGGGATCGGGGTCACGAGATTGACCCAGTGGGAGGCGAGGGTCGGCGTGAGGACCGGGAGCGCGGCGATCCCGCGCTGCGGCAGGCCCGCCTCGAGCGCATAGCCGTTCATCATCTGCCCGTACCGCCACACGTCAGGGCCGCCGATGTCGAGCGCCCGGTTCACGTCGGCCGGGAGGCGCGCGGCGGCGAGGAGGTAGTAGAGCACGTCGCGCACCGCGATGGGCTGGATGAAGTTCCTCACCCATCGGGGCGCGGGCATGTACGGGAGCACCTCGGTGAGATGGCGGATCATCTCGAAGGACGCCGAGCCCGAACCGATCACGACGCCAGCCTGCAGGGCCGCGGTCGGCACGCCGGATCCGAGCAGGATCTCCCCGACCTCCACGCGGGAGCGCAGGTGGTCGGAGAGCTCCGCGTCCGGCGGATGCAGGCCGCCCAGGTACACGATCCGGCGGACGTCCGCTCGACGCGCCGCCTCGGAGACGACCTGCGCCACGCTGCGATCGAGGTCCGCGAATCGCCGGCCGCTCGTCATCGAGTGGATGAGGTACCAGACCACGTCGACGTCCTGCATCGCACGACCGACGACGTCGGCGTCCCGGGCGTCGCCGACGACCACATCCACGTCGGAGCCCCATGCGAACGCCGCCAACCGCTCGGGGCTGCGAACGAGGACTCGCACGCGGTAGCCCGCCGCGAGCAGCCGCGGCACGAGCCGGCCGCCGAGGTACCCCGTCGCGCCGAGGACCAGTGCCCGCTCCGCGGTGCCGTCGCTGCGCGGGCGCGACCGCAATGCGGCTTCGCGCCCGGTCGGCACCGTCAGGGCGTCCACGCTCATTCCCGGAACACCTCCCCACGTGATGCCCATCATCCACCCTCCTTCGGGCGGAACCAACCGGGCTCGGAGTCCGCCGGGGGATGCTGCTGAGGGATCTGCGCCGATCCACCGGATACCGGCGGGGGCCGGCCCCGCGTCGACCGGATGACCCGATCGACGCGGTGCGGGTCACCGCTTCCGCGGCTTGATCAACCCCTCGTCGAGCTTCTCGCGCTTCTGCGCGCGCTTCTCCTTGAGCGAGAGCTGGGCGGTCTTCTTCGCGCCGTTTCCGCGCGGGGACTTCTTCGACATTCGAGCTCGCTTCCCTTCATCAGCTGGCGGGCTTCCGAAGACCATAGCCCGCTTCCGCACGGAAGTCACTTCGATCAGGAAATGGCACCTGTTCAGGAAATTTCCTCCCGGATGGGCTATGTTGGAAGGTCACGCGAAAGGAGGTGGACATGCGAAAGATACCCCTGATCCCCGCCATCATGATCGTCGCGACGTGGTTGTTCGCGGTCGGTTTCGCGCTCGCGTACGAGCTTCGGCAGGGCGAGCGGCTCGAGGCCGACGCCGTCGCCGACGCGGTCGGCGTCGGTGCCGTCACGGTCGCGGTCGTCGGCGTCATCGCCGGCATCGCGTGGCTCGCCGCCGGGCCCGCACGCCGCCGGCTCGCCGCAGCCCGCGGCTGATCGGGCGAGCTGCTGCTCGACCGGGCACGAGCGCCTGAGTCGAGCGGCACCCCGATGCCGCGCCACGGCCGCGCAGCGGCGCAGCCGCACTGCCGCGCAACCGCGCGCAGCCGCGCAGCGACGCAGCCGCACTGCCGCGCAACCGCGCGGCGCCGACGCGCCTCAGCCGGCCGAACCGGCCCGCGAGCGGCAGAACCTCCGCACGGGTTCGGTCGGCACGAGCCCGGCGAGTCGCGCGTACTGCGGCGCGGCCTCGTCGCGGCGCCCGCTGCGCCAGGCGAGGTCGGCCAGGGCCAGGCTCGCGTCGATCGCGGCGTACGGCGCCGCCCCGTCGGCGAGCTCGCGCAGCTCGCCCTCGATCGCTCGGAGGCGTGCCGTGCGCTCGCCCGACGGCGGGGCGAGCAGGGCGCGGTGCATCTCGGCCGACAGCCGGGCCACCGTCACCGACGGCGCGCCCCACACCCGCTCGAGCGCGCGGTAGAAGTCGACGACCCGAGCCCAGTCGGTCGCGGCGAAGCTCGGCGCCGAGGTGTGCAGGCCGGCGATCGCGGCCTCGAGCACGAAGCGCCCGTCGCCCCGTTCTGCGGCGGCCGCCGCGTCGTCGAGCCCGGCCTCGATGAGCCGGCGATCCCAGCGACGACGGTCGACCTCGTCGAGGGGCACGGCCGCACCGGACTCGTCGAGGCGGCCGGGCCGACGGGCGAGCCCGAGCCGGATCACGGCGCGCAGGCCCCGCACCTCGGCGTCGTCGGGGTACTCGGCGACGAGCGCGTCGGCGATCGAGAGCGACTGCCGGCCCAGGTCGTCGAGCGGCGTCCGCGGGTCGAGCACGTCGCGGTGGGCCACGGTGAACATGCCGGCGACGCTCGCGAGCACGACGGGCAGCCGCACGCGGCGTTCGGGCGCCTCGGGCACGTGGAACCGCCCGCGCGCCTCGGCGAGCGCGCGCTTCGCCCGGGTGAGTCGCGCGGCGGCGGCCGAGGGCTGCACGCCGAGATGGGCGGCGATGCGCGGCACGTCGAGCCCGCACACGAGCCGCAGCGCGAGCACGAGTCGCGCCTGCTCGGTCAGTGCGGGGTCGCAGGCGACGAAGAGCAGGGCGACGCGGTCGTCGAGCGCGGATGCCCCGGCCGCGACCTCCTCGTCGGTCGCCGTGGCCAGCTCCGCCGCGACCCGCTGCGCGTGCCGCTGCTCGGTCGCGGCCCTGCGCCGGTCGTCGATGAAGGCGCGCTTGCCGACGGCGATGCACCACGCGGCGAGGGAGCCGAGCGGCCGCCCGTCGCCGGCCTCAGCGAGCGAGTCGAGCTGCGGCCCGTCGCCCGCCTCGGCGGAGAACCGCGCGACGGCCCTCGCGACGGCCTCGGCCGCGTACTCCTGCGCGTCGTCGACGCTGCCCGTGTAGGCGGCGAGCGCGCGCACGATCCGCGGCCAGGCGTCGACGAAGTCCTCGCCGAGGCCGGCGACCGACTCGCTCACGAGACCGGGAACACCTTGCGCCACTCGATGTGGCCGCCGGTGGGCACGAGCGCCGCGATGCGCCGCGCGAGCGACTCGTCGTCGGTCTCGACGAGGTAGTAGCCCGAGACGACCTCGCTCGTGTCGGGGTAGGGCCCGTCGGAGTAGACGGCGTCGTCGACGACGCGGTCGCCGTCGCCGGGAGTGACCCGCCCGCCGTACCGTGCGTTCTGCAGCGCGGCGCCGCCGACGATGCGGGCGCCGAGCTTCACGACGGCGTCCTGGAAGGCCTGGTGGGCCGGGAAGTTGGTCTCGGGCTCACCGCCCGGGACCCCGCCGCCGCGGAGGTACGAGTCCGAGTCCCAGTCGGGCTCGTGGATGAGGTACATGTACGTGTCGGTCATGGCGTCTCCTTCGTCGTGCCCGATGGGGCGTGTGACGACGTTCGTCACACCATGGTGACGAGATCGTCGACGCGAAATCGACACTCCCCGCAGAAAATCTCCGCGGGTCGACCGAGCGCCGGCTCAGAGGTTCGCCGTGAGGCGGGCGAGCTCGGCGAGCCGGTCGGCCCGGTCCCGGGGAACGCCCGGCACACCCGGCCGCTGCTGGTCGGGGCGGGGGCCGGCCATGGGCCGGTAGTCGACCCTCTGCTCGTCGAGCCAGCCGAGGTACCCGGGCAGGCGCTCGGAGAATTCGGCCCAGTCGAGCGGTCCGCCGTTCCAGGCGACCTCGGCGAACGCCCCGAGCCGCGGGAACACGGCGTAGTCGAGCCGTTCGCGCGTGTCGAGGTGCTCGGTCCAGACGTTCGCCTGCACCCCCGCGATGCGATCGGCATACCACTCGGGTGCGTCCGACGGCACGGGGTCGAAGGTCGCGACGTCCTCGAGCGAGAGCACGGTGCCGACCGGGATCGGCTCCTCCGGGGCATCCGACTGCCGGTAGTCGAAGTAGGTCCAGAGGTCGGGGCAGAGCACGACGTCGTGGCCGAGTCGCGCGCCGAGCTCGGCGCCGACCGGACCGCGCCACGAGGCGACGACGGCGTCGGGCGCGGGGTCGCGGCCCTCGAGCATCTCGTCCCATCCGACGACGCGACGGCCGCGGCCGCGCAGCCGGTCGGCGATCTGCTGGAGGAACCACGACTGCAGCTCGTCCTCCGAAGCGAGGCCGCGCTCGGCCATGAACTCCTGCGTGCGCGGATCCTCCCGCCAGAGCCGCTTGCGGGCCTCGTCGCCGCCGATGCCGATGAACTCCGAGTCGAACACCTCGCACAGCTCGTCGAACACGGTGCCGACGAACTCGAGCGTCGACTCCTCGACGTTCAGCACCTCGTCGCTGATGCCGTAGCGGGTCCACGGCTCGGCGACCCGCGCCCGCACCGCGTCGGCTCCGCCGACGCCGAACTCGGGGTAGGCGGCGAGGATCGCCTGGGCATGCCCCGGCACGTCGATCTCGGGCACGACGCGGATGCCCCGCTCCGCCGCGAACCGCACGAGCCCGCGCAGCTCGTGCTGCGTGTACGAGCCCTCGTGAGGAATGCCGTCGAGCGTCGAGCGCGGCCCGTGCCCGAGCTGCGACTGCGAACGCCGCCCGCCGATCTCGGTGAGACGCGGGTAGGCGCGCACCTCGAAGCGCCAGCCCTGGTCGTCGGTGAGGTGCAGCTGCAGCACGTTGAGGCCGTGCGCGGCGAGCAGCTCGACGAAGCGCTCGAGCTCGGCGATCGGCCGGAACCGCCGGGCGACGTCGAGCATGACGCCGCGCCAGGCGAACCGGGGCTCGCCGTCGAGGCGCAGGCCCGCGGCGCGCGCTGCTCCCGGTGGTCGAGTAGGCGCGCCAGCGCCGTATCGAGACCCGGCGAACCCGTTCATGCCCCGGCCGCCATCTCGCGGGCGCGGGCGAGCGCCGCGTCGGTGGCGCGATCGAAGGTCTGC
Source organism: Agromyces sp. NPDC058064 (assembly GCF_042885275.1). Classification (NCBI taxonomy): domain Bacteria; kingdom Bacillati; phylum Actinomycetota; class Actinomycetes; order Micrococcales; family Microbacteriaceae; genus Agromyces; species Agromyces sp. NPDC058064. Next base: position 999,331 of record NZ_JBHVSE010000001.1, read on the forward strand.
TTGAGCCCGGCCGCCTCGAGCACGGCGACCGCCCGCTCGGTGGTGCCCTTCGGGCTCGTCACCCGGCGGCGCAGCTCGGCGGGCTCCTCCCCCGAGGCGGCCAGCAGCTCGCTGGCCCCGCGGAAGGTGCCCTGCACCATGAGCGCCGCCTGCTCGGGGGTGAAGCCCTTGTCGACCGCCGTCGCGGTGAGCTGTTCGATCAGGTGGAAGACGTAGGCCGGGCCCGAGCCCGAGATGGTCGAGAGGGCGTCGAGCTGGGCCTCGGGAACGACGAGCACGTCGCCCACGGTCTCGAACATCGCCACGGCGAGCGCGAGGTCGTCGTCGCTCGAGCGGGTTCCGGCGGAGACGCCGGTGACGGCACGACCGACCACGGCGGGCGTGTTCGGCATCGAGCGGATGACCGAGACCTCCGCGGGCAGCAGCGACTCGAAGGTCGCGACGGTGACGCCCGCGGCGACCGAGACGACGACCGTGCCCGGCTCGAGCGCGTCGGCGATCTCGCGGAGGAGGTCGGGCACCATCGCGGGCTTCACGGCGACGACGACGAGCTTCGCGCCCTCGACGGCGCGGCGGTTGGCCGAGGCATCCGTCTCGGTGGCGTAGGCGGTGACGCCGAAGACGCCCGCGAAGGCGGCCGCCTTCTCGGCGGTGCGGTTGGTGGTGCGGATGCCGCCGTCGACGACGACGCCCGGCTGGAGGAGCCCCGAGATCACGGCGCCGGCCATCGAGCCGGCCCCGAGGAAGGCGATGGGGGGAAGGGTCACGGTGGCTGACTCGGATGCGTCGGGGGTCATGGCGACCATCCTAGGATTGTCGCCATGAGCGCATCCGGCGGCACCAAAGCAATCATCGCGGCCTTCCTCGCGAACACGGGCATCGCCCTGACGAAGTTCATCGCGTGGTTCTTCTCGGGTTCCGCCTCGATGCTCGCCGAGGCCGTGCACTCGGTGGCCGACGCCGGCAACCAGCTGCTGCTCATCCTCGGCGGCCGCAAGGCGCGCAAGGCCGCCGACAAGGAGCACCCCTTCGGCTACGGCCGCGAGCGCTACGTCTACGCGTTCGTCGTCTCGATCATCCTGTTCTCGGTCGGCGGCATCTTCTCGATCTACGAGGGCGTCGAGAAGCTGACGCACCCGCACGAGCTCGAGAACGCCTGGCTGCCGATGCTCGTGCTGACGATCGCGATCGTGCTCGAGTCGTTCTCGCTGCGCACCGCGGTGAAGGAGTCGAACCACGTGCGGGGGCGCCAGAGCTGGGTGCAGTTCGTGCGCCGGGCGAAGGCGCCCGAGCTGCCCGTCGTGCTCCTGGAGGACATCGCGGCCCTGGTCGGCCTCGTCTTCGCGTTCATCGCCGTCGGCCTCACCGTCATCACCGGCAACCCGGTGTTCGACGCGATCGGCACGCTCATGATCGGCACGCTGCTCGTGCTCGTCGCGATCGTGCTCGGTATCGAGACGAAGTCGCTCCTCGTCGGCGAGGGCGCGAACGACGAGGACGTCGCGAAGATCGAGCAGGCCATCACCGCGGGCCCCGAGATCGAGCGCATCATCCACATGAAGACCCTCTACCTCGGCCCCGACGAGCTGCTCGTCGCCGCCAAGCTCGGCTTCGCCGCCGACCAGCGGCTGCTCGAGGTCGCCGCCGCGACGAACGTGATCGAGCAGCGCATCCGCCAGGCGGTGCCCGCGGCACGGGTCATCTACATCGAGCCCGACGTCTACGTCGAGCCGAACCTGCCGGCTCCCCCGACCGACGCGATCGTCATCAAGGGCCTCGAGTGAGCGCTGCCGACGGCGCCCACGGGCGCCGCGTCGCGCTCGTGCTGCGTCACGACTCGGCGATCGGCCTCGGCAACCTCGGCGAGACGCTCGAGGGTCGCGGCTACGAGATCGTCACGGTCGACGCCCCCACGACGGATGTCTCGGCGCTCGACCCGCTCGGCGCCGACCTCGTCATCGTGCTGGGCGGCGACGAGGCCGCCTACGAGACCGACCGCTACCCCTATCTCGCCGACGAGATCGCGTTGCTGCGCGGGCGCATCGCCGCCGAGGCGCCGATCTTCGGGGTGTGCCTCGGGGCGCAGCTGCTCGCCGAGTCGCTCGGCGGGCGCGCCTACAAGGGCGAGCGCAAGGAGGTCGGCTGGCTGAGCGTCGAGCCGACCGAGGCTGGCGCCGCGTCGCCGGTGCGCCACTTCGCGGGGGTGCCCGCGGTGCAGTGGCACGGCGACAGCTTCGAGCTGCCGAACGATCCGGGGCTCACCCGTCTCGCCTCCTCGGCGCAGTACGAGAACCAGGCGTTCGCGAAGGGCGACTGGCTGCTGGCGGTGCAGTTCCACCCCGAGGTCGACGACGAGATCCACGAGGACTGGCTCGCGGCGTGGGGCGACGAGCTGCCCGAGTACGGGCTCAGCCGCGAGCAGCTGCGCGCCGAGCGGGCCGAGCACGGACCGCGCGCACAGGCGGCGTCGGCGCTGCTGCTCGGCGAGTACCTCGACGGGATCGCCGCACGTCGCCCCGTCGCCGCGTCGCGCGACGAGTCGTGACGCCCCGGCGGGCATTCGCGTCGGGGCGCTCAGCCCTCGGACCGCGCGGGCGCGCCGAGCTCTCGCACGAGCACGAGCACCTCGTCGACCGATTGCGCAGGGTCGACGACCGGCGCCTGCACGTGCCGCACCGTGCCCGTGGGATCGACGAGCAGGGTGACGCGCTTCAGCCGGTCGGCCCCGCCGGCTCGGAACACCGGCAGCCGCAACGCGGAGGCGGCGAGGCCGTCCTGGTCTGACGCGAGCAGGTACGGCAGCTCGGCGTGCGCGGCGAAGGCCGCGAGCTGCTCGGGATGCTGCGTGCTCACCCCGAGCACGCGCGCACCGGCCGCCGCGAGGTCGCCGTTGCGGCGCCCGTAGCTGACGCACTCGAGCGTGCAGCCGGCCGTGCCCGGCACCTCGCCCCAGCGCGGCGGGTAGCCGTGGGTGCCCGGTGCGTACGCGCCGGGGAAGAAGAACAGCGCCGTCCAGCGGTCGGGGTCGACGAGGCGCACGGCCGACCCGTCGTGCGCGGCGAGCTCCACGTCGGGCACGCGCGTGCCCTCCAGGGCGCGTGCCCGTGCGAGGTCTCCTGCGCCGAGCGTCCCGCTCAGCGTGCCGTCGCCCATGACGAACCGCGTGCCCCACTCCTGGAGTGCGAGCAGCACCGGCAGCAGCCCCTCGCCGCTCGCGGTGAGCCGGTAGTCGTGCCGCGGCGGCCGCTCCGAGTACGGCACCCGCTCGAGCACGCCGTGCTCGACGAGCGCCCCGAGCCGCTCGCTCAGCGCGCGGCGCGAGAGGCCGAGCTCGCGGGCGAACCCCTCGAAGCGGGTCACGCCCGCGGCGGCTTCGCGCACGATGAGCAGGCTCTGCCAGTCGCCCACGATGCCGAGCGACTGCGCGATGCCGCACGAGCTGTCAGTGAGGTCCTCGCGGCGCATGGGTTCCATCCTCCCGCCGGCCGGACGATGTGTCCATCCGGCGCATCGTGTAAGTTCCATTTTGGAACTTACCAACGACGACGCGCTCCCGCCTGTTCCCGCGCGCTCGTCACGAGCGAGGAGGTGGGCGGTGGCCACGAGTGCACGGCCGTTCTGGATCTACTGGACCGCGAGCACGACGAGCGGCATCGGCACCGCCGTCACCGCCGTCGCGCTGCCCCTCGCGGCGGTGACCGTGCTCGACGCCGGCCCCGTCGAGACAGGGCTGCTCGCCGCCTCGTCGTACCTGGCGTGGGTGGTGCTGGGCCTGCCCGCGGGCGCCATCGTGCACCGGTTGCCGTTGCGCGCGACGCAGGTGGTCGCCGACCTCGTGCGGGCGGCGGCGATCCTCACCGTGCCGATCGCCTGGCTGCTCGGGTCGCTCTCGCTCGGCCACCTCGTGCTCACCGCCCTCGCCGTCAACGTGGCCGAGGTCTTCTACTTCACGGCCAACACGACCTTCCTCCCCTCCGTCGTGCCGAGGCACGAGCTGACGAGCCGCAACAGCCTGGTCTCGGGCACGCAGGCCGCGACCCAGCTGGGCGGGCCGTCGGCGGCGGGCCTGCTCGTGCAGGCGGTGGGGGCCGTGCCCGCCCTGCTCGTCGACGTCGTCTCCTACCTCGCCTCGGCGATGCTGCTCAGGCGGCTGCCCGAGCGGCGCGAGCCGGCCCCGCCCGCCGGTGCACCCCGCGCCGGCATGGGCGCCATGATCGCCGAGGGCTGGCGGTTCGTCGTCCGCCACCCGGTGATGGCGCCGGCGACCTGGTGGGCCTGCGTCATCAACCTCGTCTGCGGAGTCCAGGCCGGCCTGTTCGCCGTCTACCTCGTGCGCGACCTCGAGGCGCCGCCCGCCATGGTCGGGGTGCTGCTCGCCGCCGACGGCGTGGGCTCACTGCTCGCCGCGGCGGCCACGCCCTGGCTCGTGCGCCGGTTCGGCTCGGCGCGGGTGCTGCTCGTCGACGGACTCGTCGCGTTCGCCGGCGCCGCGCTGATCCCGCTCGGCGCGGGGCCGGCCGGCTGGCTCTGCTTCGCGATCGGCACCCTCGTGTTCGGCGCCGCCGTCGTTCCCGGCAGCGTCGTGACGCGCACCTACCGGCAGGTCGCGAGCCCGCCCGAGCTGCTCTCGCGCGTCATGGCGACCGTGCGCTTCGTCTCCTGGAGCATGATCCCGGTGGGCGCCGTCGCCGCGGGGCTCCTCGCCGCGCAGCTCGGCAGTGCGACCGTGCTGCTCGGCTCGGCGTTCCTGCTGCTCCTCGGCCCCATGATCCTGTGGTTCAGCCCGGTCCGCCGGCTGCGCGACCTCGACGACTACGACGAGGGACGGCGCAGCGGATCCTCGAAGAAGTCGAGCAGCAGGCGCGCGGACGCCTCGGCCTCCACGCCCGCGTAGACCTCGACGCGGTGGTTGAGCCGCCGGTCGCGCAGCACGTCGTAGAGCGAGCCGGCCGCGCCCGCCTTCTCGTCCCACGCGCCGAAGACGACGGTCGGCACCCGTGCGGCGAGGATCGCACCGGCGCACATGACGCACGGCTCGAGCGTGACGACGAGCGTGCAGCCCTCGAGCCGCCAGTCGCCGGTCGCCTCGGCCGCACGGCGCAGCGCGAGCACCTCGGCGTGCGCGGTGGGGTCGCCGGTCAGCTCGCGCTCGTTGCGGCTCGCGGCGATGACGCGCCCCTCGGCGTCCACGACGACGGCGCCGACGGGCACGTCGCGGGTGGCGGGCGCCAGGGCGGCCTCGCCGAGGGCGAGTCGCATCCACTCGCGATGGGTCGCCGGCCCCGCAGCATCCACGCCGTGCTCCCCTCGCCGACCCCTGACAGATCACGACCCCTGCAAACTAGAATCGAGCCTATGCGAGTCCACGTTGCCGATCACCCGCTCATCACCCACAAACTGACGGTGCTCCGCGACGTGAACACCCCGTCGCCCGTCTTCCGCTCGCTCGTCGAAGAGCTGATGACCCTCCTCGCCTACGAGGGCACGCGCAACGTCCGCGTCGAGCCCGTCGACATCGAGACGCCCATCGCACCGACGACCGGCGTGCGCATCGCCGAGCCGAAGCCGCTCGTGGTGCCGATCCTGCGCGCGGGCCTCGGCATGCTCGAGGGCATGGTCAAGCTCGTGCCGACGGCCGAGGTCGGGTTCCTCGGCATGGCGCGCAATGAAGAGACCCTCGAGCCCACCACCTACGCCGAGCGCCTGCCCGACGACCTCTCGGGGCGCCAGTGCTTCGTGCTCGACCCGATGCTCGCCACGGGCGGCTCGCTCGCCGCGGCGATGGAGTACCTCTTCCAGCGCGGCGCCGACGACGTGACCGCGATCTGCATCCTCGCCACGCCCGAGGGCCTCGAGGCCGTCGAGAAGGCCATGCACGGCCGCGAGGTGACCATCGTGCTCGGCGCCGTCGACGAGCGCCTCAACGAGCACGGCTTCATCGTGCCCGGGCTCGGCGACGCGGGCGACCGCCTCTACGGCACGGTATAAGGGCGCCTCGAGGCATCCGCTTCGCAGAATCTTCGCCTCTCGACACGCCGAGGCGCAGTTCGACTGCGGAAGATTTTCGAGATTCGCGTCTGATCGCAGAATCTTTCACGCGAGGCATCCGGCTGTCTGAATCCTCCGGATGCCTCGCGCTGACGCGCACCCACTGCGACGTCACACCCCGTCATCCGAGGGACATGAATTGACACATGCTCGACCGTCGGATTTACTCGCACCCATGACTGACAACGCACGCACCCTGACCGCCCTCGGCGCTCTCAGGACGAACGACATGATGATGTCGTCGCGTGCACCCATGTGTTGTCGAATGTGCCGCTGACCGCGACCCCTCCGCCGAGTCACGCAGCCGATCAGCATCCCGATCGGCACGGGCTCCACTGAACCCACCGGATCCCGGGGGTTCGCCAGGCCGTTCGGCCGTTCGTTCCGACCCCGCAGACCGGGGTCTCTTGCAGCACCCTCCGACACAAGGACTCACGTCATGTCTCTCGCTCTCGCTCCCGTCCGCACCGCTCCCGTCCGTCCCGTCCAGGCCCGCACCGCACCGTCGCTGTCGGCCGCCCCCTCGGCCGCTCCGCTCCGTTCGCTCTCGAACGCGGCCGCCGCCGACCTCGCCCCCGCCGCGCAGGCCGCTCCCGCCGCGCCCCGCGTCCGCGCCGTGCCCGAGGGCACCGAGGCGCGCGGCTTCGTGCTCTACGTCGGCATCGACGAGGCGAAGGCCGCCGAGGACGGCACCACGCTCCACCGCATCGTCGAGGCGCTCCGCGCGCTGACGGCCGAGGTCTCGCCCTCGTCCGAGACCTACGCCGCCGTCGCACTGGCGCCCGAGGGCGCCGGCGGCCGCGACGTCGACGTCGTGCGCCTCGCCCTGCAGGACCCGTCGGCCCTCGCCAAGCAGCGCGACGGCCAGGGCGCCCGCAACGACGCCGACCGCCACCCCAACGGCGTCATCATCGACATCTCGCGCAAGCGGGTGCTGCTCGACGGCGAGGCGGCCGGCCTCACCTACAAGGAGTTCGAGCTGCTCCAGTACCTCGTGCTGCGCGAGGGCCGCACGATCGACCGCCACGAGCTCATCGAGAGCCTGTGGGACGCCGACGACGAGGCGCCGAGCGAGCGCACGATCGACGTGCACGTGCGCCGCCTGCGCTCGAAGCTCGCGCACTACCAGGACATCGTGCGCACCGTGCGCGGCGTCGGCTACCGCTTCGACCGCCACGCCGACGTCTCGATCCGCCAGGCCTCGACGCCCTCCCCCGACCTGTACTGAGCGGCTTCCCGTCTCCCGACGTCACCACCCGGCGAGCACCGTAGTCTGACGGGATGACCGTTCCGTCACCCGCGCAGTCCGCCGCCCCCGCGCCTCCCCGCGAGCACTCGGGCCTCGGCATCGCGGCGCTCGTGTGCGCCGTCGTCGTTCCGCTCGTCGGCGTCGTGCTCGGCCTCGTCGCCCTCGTGCGAGACGCGAAGGCGCCCGGCAGGTCGCGACTGCTCCCGATTCTGGCGGTCTCGATCGGCGCGGCGATGACGCTCGTCTGGATCGCCGTGCTCGCGCTCCTCGCGTTCTTCGCGTGGATGGCGCGCGAGGTCATGTGCGGTGAACTGGCCTCCGGCTGCGTCGGCGGCGGCCCGTTCTGACGCCGGATCTCGAGGCACGAGAAAAATCACGAAACGATAACTAGCGCCTGTTACCGATCCGTTATATATTCGGAAGTGCGCCGAACGTTTGCTGTGGCGGACGGCGCGGAATGTGATTGCAGGACACTCTTGGTGCAAGGGAGAGGGCCGGTCGTCAGCCTCTACGACCGGCCCTCAACCGTTTCCTCCGCCGATTCCCTAATGTTGGATGAGTCGACGACGAAGGGAGCCCCGATGGCCGAACGCGCACTCACGGTCGCTGCATGGGAGGCGCTCTTCCGCACCCAGGTGACGACCATGCGCGAGCTCGCGGCGGAGTTCCCCACCGAGCTCATGTCGCTGAACGAGTACGACGTGCTCTTCAACATCTCGCGCGCGCCCGGCCGCAGGCTCCGGCTGAAGGAGCTCAACCGCAACTCGCTGATCACGCAGCCGAGCATCAGCCGGCTCATCGACCGGCTCACCGCGCGCGGCCTCGTGGTGAAGGAGCCCGACCCCGACGACGGTCGCGGCACGATCGTCGGCATCACCGACGTCGGCTTCGCCCTGTTCCGTCGCGTCGCCATCCAGCACATGGACGCCATCCACCGGCGTTTCGGCGCCTCCCTGTCGGAGGAGGAGCTGCACACCCTCGCTGATCTCAGCGTCCGAGCGCGCCCCGAGTCCGCGCGCGACTGAGGCCGGGCGGGGCGCCGATCCGCGCCGATCCGGGCCGTCCGCCGGGGTCGGCGCGGACACTGGACGAATCCGCTCGCGCCGCAGTACTGTCGGCTCAGGAGCGAGCGCCTTGCAGCTCCAGAGGTGAGTTCCAGTCCAATCCTGTGGGGGGATTCCATGGACATCTTGCTCGTGATTCTGCAGGCCGCCGTCGTCATCGGGGCGATCGTGCTCGGCGTCCGGACCGGCGGCCTCGGCCTCGGCCTCTGGGGCGTCGTCGGCACCGTGATCCTGGTGTTCGTCTTCCAGCTCCCACCGGGGTCGATCCCGGTCGACGCCTTCTTCATCATCATCGCGGTGATCACGGCGTCGTCGGCGATGCAGGCGGCGGGCGGCATCGACTACCTGGTCTCGATCGCCTCGAAGATCATCCAGCGCAATCCGAAGCGGCTCACCTACGTCGCCCCGATCGTCGCGTTCGTGTTCACGGTGCTCTCGGGCACCTCGAACATCTTCTTCGCCCTCATCCCGGTGATCTACGAGACCGCCTACCGCAACGGGCAGCGACCCGAGCGCGCACTGGCCTCCTCGACCGTGACCTCGGGGCTCGGCATCACGGCCAGCCCGGTCTCGGCGGCGATGGCCGCCTACCTCGTGCTGATGGACGGCACGGGCTACGGGCTCCCGCAGATCCTGCTGATCACCATCCCCGCGGCGATCGTCGCGTGCATCGTCACCTCGATCGTGCAGCAGCGCGTCGGCAAGGACCTCCTCGACGACCCCGAGTTCCTGAAGCGCGTCAAGGCGGGCACCGTCGAGGTCCCCCTGGCGCTCAAGGCCCGCTACGAGGCCAAGGTCGGCGGCGGCAGCGCCGGCGGCACCGCCACGGCCGTGAAGACCGGCGGTTCGGATGCCTCGGCCGACGTGAAGCCCGTGCGCATCGAGCACCCCGTGCCGCCGGGCGGCGCGGTCTCCGCGTGGATCTTCGTCACCGGCACGCTCCTCATCGTGCTGCTCGGGCTGTTCCCGGGCCTCCGCCCGGCGTTCCCCGACGAGGAGGGCGAGCTCGTGCCGATCGGCATGTCGACCGTGATCGAGATGATCATGTTCACGGTCGCGCTGGTCATCATCCTCGTGCGCAAGGTGAAGCCGTCGGCGGTGGTGGAGCAGCCGCTCCTGAAGGCCGGCTTCGTCGCGGCGGTGGCGCTCTTCGGTATCGCCTGGATGGCCGACACCTTCATCTCCGCGAACGAGGAGACCATCATCGAACCGCTCGGCGCGATGATCGAGGCCAACCCGCTGCTGCTGGCCGTCGCCCTCTTCGTCGTCTGCGGTCTCACCACGAGCCAGTCGGCGACGACGAACACGATGATCCCGATCGCGCTCGCGGCCGGACTCGCCCCGGGCATCATCACGGCGATGTGGCCGTCGCTCATCGGCGTCTGGCTGTTCCCGGCCAACGGCTCGCAGATCGCCGCGGTCGAGACCGACCTGACCGGCTCGACGAAGCTGACCCAGGTGCCAGTCTGGCACTCCTTCACGATCCCGATGCTCGTGTCGTGGGTCGCCGTCGTGGGCGCCGGCCTCCTGCTCCAGCTCGTCGTGCCCGCCTGATCCCCGGGCGTCGCCCGGCGCACGCCGGGCGGCGCACGCGACCGTCTCGCCGCCACGGCGAGCGCGAACCGACCGTCCATCCATCCGTCCATCCGAGGAGGAACCCATGAACGACCCCGGAAGCGTCTCGTCCGCTGCCGCAGCACTCATGCCCGAGGTGATCGAGCGCCTCGAGGGCCTCGTGCGCATCCCGTCGATCGCCTTCCCGGGATTCGACCCCGAGCCGGTGCACAAGATGGGCGAGGCCGTGGTCGAGCTCTTCGAGGCGGCCGGGGCCGAGGGGGTCCGCCTCCTCGACGTGCCCGGCGGGTACCCGTGCGTCTACGCCGACCTCCCCGGCCCCGAGGGGTCGCCGACGGTCCTGCTCTACGCCCACTACGACGTGCAGCCCGCGCCCGACAGCCAGGGCTGGTCGAGCAGCCCCTTCGAGCCCGTCACGAAGGACGACGGCCGCATCTACGGTCGCGGCGCCGCCGACGACAAGTCGGGCCTCGTCATCCACTACGGCACGCTGAAGCTCATCGGGCCCGATCGCCCGTGCCGCATCAAGATCCTCGTCGAGGGCGAGGAGGAGACGATCTCGCACCTCGAGGACTTCGTCGAGGCCAACCCCGAGCTGTTCGCGGCCGACGCCTACGTCATCGGCGACATCGGCCCGCAGCAGGTCGGCCGTCCGGGTCTCACCACGGCGCTCCGCGGCGACGTCGCCTGCACCGTCACGGTGCGCACCCTCGCGAACCCCGTGCACTCGGGCATGTTCGGCGGCGCGGCGCCCGATGCGATGACGGCGATGATCCGCATCCTCGACACCCTCCACGACGAGCACGGCGACACGGTCATCCCCGGGGTCGACAGCTCCGCGTGGAGCGGCGCCGACATGGACGAGGCCGTGTACCGCGAGGGATCGGCCATCCTGCCGGGCGTCGAGTTCCTCGGCACCGGTTCGCTCTCCGACCGCATCTGGGCGAAGCCCTCGGTGACGGTGCTCGGCATGGACCTGCCGAACACGGCCGAGGCCTCGAACGTGCTGCTGCCGTCGGTCACCGCCAAGCTCTCGATGCGCATCGTCCCGGGCTCCGACGGCGACGCGCAGCTCGAGGCGCTCATGTCGCACCTGCGGTCGCAGCGGCCGTGGAACTGCGAGGTCGAGGTCGAGAAGGTCAAGGTGGGTCACGCGTTCGCGGTGGATGCCTCGCACCCGGCCATCGTCGCCGCGTCGTCGGCGCTCGAGGCGGCCTACGGCGCGCCGGTCGAGAACATCGGCAGCGGCGCGTCGATCCCGCTCGTGGCGTCGCTCCAGAAGGTCTCCCCCGACTCGGCGATCATCCTGTGGGGCGCGGAGGACACGGCGCAGTCGCGGATCCACGCGTCGGACGAGTCGGTCGACCCGGGCGAGATCGAGCGGATGATCGCGGCGCAGACGCTCTTCATCCGCGGCGTCGCGGACAACGCCTGAGGCACGGCGGAGTCGCATGGCCGAGAGCGAGGTGCCCGTGCCCGCTGCGTCGAGCAGCGAGAAGCGGATGACCGTGCTGCAGGCGACCTTCATCGGGGTCGGCTCGATGGTGGGCGCGGGCATCTTCGCCCTGCTCGGGGCGGCCGGGGCGGTCGCCGGGTCGGCGGTCTGGCTGTCCTTCCTGATCGCCGGCATCATCGCCGCGCTCCAGGGGTACTCGTTCGCGAAGCTCGGGGCGAAGTACCCCTCGGGCGGCGGCATCCTCACCTACCTCTCGCGCGGGCTCGGCGAGGGGCACCTCACCGGCATCGGCTCGTGGCTCTTCTTCACCGCCGGCTCGATCGTCGTCGCGATGATCGCGACGTCGTTCGGCGGCTACGCGAGCTCGGTCGTCGCGGGCGGCGACCCGGTGTGGGCGAAGGTGCTCGCCGTCGCGCTCATCGTGGTGATGTCGGTGCTGAACACGGTCGGGGCGACGGCCGTCGCCCGCGTGCAGTCGGTGATCGTGATCATCGTGCTCGGCATCCTCGTGGTCTTCGCCGCGGTGACGCTCGCGAACCTCGACCCCTCGCTGCTCGCGCCGTCGGGCTACCCCGGCGCGAGGGAGATCATCTCGAGCGTCGCCCTGACGTTCTTCGCCTTCCTCGGCTTCGGCGTCATCACGTTCACGGCCAAGGACCTGCCGAACCCGTCGAGGCAGCTGCCCCGCGCCATCTACCTCGCGCTCGCCATCGCGACGGCGATCTACGTCGCGGTGGCGCTCGGCGTCTTCGGCACCCTGACCGCGGAGCAGGTCGTCGACTACGGCACCACCGCGCTCGCCGAGGCCGCGAAGCCCGCGCTCGGGCAGGCCGGGTACGTGCTCATGGTGATCACGGCGCTCTTCTCGACGACGGGCGCCGTGAACGCCGGGCTCTACCCCTCGATCGGCATGACCCAGCACCTCGCCTCGGTCGGGCAGTTCCCGCCGATGTTCGGTCGCTCGGTCGGGCGGTTCCCGGTCGGCCTCATCGTGATGGCGGTGCTCGCGACGGTGCTGGTGCTCGGCTTCGACCTCAACAAGATCGCCTCGATCGGCAGCGCGGTCGCGCTGCTGGTCTTCTCCGCGGTGACGATCGCGCACTTCCGCCTCTACCGCGAGACGGGGGCGAGCGTCGTGATGCTGGTCATCGCCCTCGTCGCGACCCTCGGCACCTTCGTCATCTTCTGCACGACCACGCTCGTCTCCGAGCCGGCGACCGCGTTCGCCCTCGTCGCGATCATCGTCCTGGCGGTCGTGATCGACTTCGCCTGGAAGGCCGGGGCGAAGGCCCGCACCGAGCGAGCGGAGCCGCGCGCCTGATGCCGCAGGCCCGAGCGGCGGGCGGCCGCCGAGCGCGTGACGATGGGGTGGGAACCCTACCTCCCACCCCATCGCGGTCTCCTGGGGAGACCCTCTCGCCGAGCGACCCGAACTGAGCTCGGCGAGCCTGACCCGAGCGATCGATAGGGACATTCCGATCGCTCGGCCGTCGAGGCATGACCGGCCGGTCCGGTCGGGTCGGACTCGGGTTGTGCTCGAAATGGTAATCCCGCGTCGGTCGCTGCGCACCGCCCCCAACAGGGGGTGATTCCGCACCGGCACGCCGAACGGCCGGTGATCCTCCGATCACCGGCCGTTCGGTTCACCGGTCGTCGCCCGGGTCAGGGCCAGTCGACGGATGCCTCGTAGTCGTCGTGCCTGCGGAGGTAGGCGGCGATGAACGGGCATTCGGGGACGATGCGCTCGCCCCGCGCCACGGCGTCGTCGAGCACGAACTTCGCCAGCCGGCTGCCGAGGCCGCGGCCCTCGTACTCTGGCTTGATGACGGTGTGGGTGAACACCACCCTGCCGGGCTCGAGGCGGTACTGGGCGAATCCGGCGCGCGCTCCGTCGACGACGAGCTGGTAGCGGTGGCGCTCGTCGAGTCGCGTGATCTCGACGGTGCCGGTGTCGCCGGTCACTGCTCGACCGGCTCGACGCGCTCGGTCACGGGCGACTCGGGGCCCGAGGCATCCCCGTGCTCGACCGCGATCTTGCGCGGCTTCGCCTTCTCGCTGACGGGGATGGTGACGCTCAGCACGCCGTTGGTGTAGCTCGCCGAGATGCGCTCGGTGTCGACGCCCTGGCCGAGGTTCAGCTGTCGCAGGAACGAGGCGGCCTCGCGCTCGCGGGTGATCCACTTCACGCCGTCGCCGGCGGCGAGGGTTCGCTCAGCCCGGATCGTGAGCAACTGGCCGTCCACGTCGATGTCGACGGAACCGGGGTCGATGCCCGGAAGGTCGGCGGTGAGCACGTAGTGGTCGCCGTCGCGGTAGAGATCCATCGGCATGCGGCGCGGCCCGCGGCGGGGCTCGAACAGCGCGGACGCGACTCGGTCGAGGTCGCGGAACGGGTCGTAGGCGGTGGCCATCTTTCCTCCTGATCGGTGACATTGAGTCGTCTCGACTCAACTCTCTACCGAACATAACGCCGAGCACGTCGGAGGATTCCGGTTCGCCGTGCGCCGACAGCGAACGAGGGCGCGAGTGGTGGTGGTGCGCGGACGTCGTCGCGACGAGCGCGATGAGCCAGGCGAACACGAGCGCGAAGGCGATGATCTCGAAGACGGTCAGGCTGAACCAGCCGAGGGCGTCGTACCCCGCCATCGCCACGAGCTCGAGCGCCAGCGCGGCGTACGAGAAGACGAGGAGGCGGCGGGGCATCCGCCTGGCGTACCAGGGCGCGCCGACGCAGAGGAGCATGAACGCGACCGCTGCGCCGAGGGCGAAGGCGTTGTGGAGGTCGGTCTCGCGGTCGATCGGCACCGTGCCGACGCCCATGAGCCCGAATCCGACGAGCCCGATGAACACCCGCATCGTCGTGCGCGCCCCGCGGCGGATGGCGAACGCGCCCGTCGCGAGCGCCCGCGTGAGCGCGCCGGACAGCCCCGCCATGCCCGCGCCCGAGACGACCACGGCGACGTTGAAGCAGGCGGCGGCGAGGTCGTTCGACGTGCCGAGCGTGCTGAAGTTGTGCGCCCACCAGTCGCCCGTCGGCGTGAGGCTCATGCTCGCGAGGCTGCCCGCAGCCAGCAGCATCGCGACGAGGTTGAAGCTGCGGTAGGCCTCGTGGTCGAGTGCATGCCGGTGCAGTCGGTACGTGCCGAAGCCGAAGGCGGCCCCGAGCAGGCAGCCGATGGCGCGATGCCCGCCGGGCAGGGGCTCGAACGCCGCCGCCGTGAAGTGCACGGCGAGGAGGGCGAGCGCCGCCCATGCGAGCCCGTTGGCGGCCGCGCGCGGCCCCGGTGCGAGGCCGGGCAGGCGGAGGTGCGCGATCGAGGCGAGGCCGGCGTGCGAGGCCGAGACGGCCAGCAGCGCGGCGCACACCGCCGCGCCGCCGGCGAGCGCGGGGATGAGCCCGACGACGTCGAGGGCGCTCGCGGGGTCGAGGGCCGCGGGCGCGAACACGCCGGCGAGCACGATCGAGATCGCGACGGCGATGAGGGCCGCGTAGAGGCGGCGCACGAGCGAGACGAGGCGGCCCGGATGACTCGCGGCGAGCGCCTCGGGCGCGATGACGGGCCGACCATGCCCCCCACGGCCGGCTGCGACCGGGTGCACCACGCGCAACCGCGATGCGAGCCCCAGGTCGAATGAGGCGGGGGCCACCCCCGCGCACACACCCCTCATCGTCGACCTTCGATCAACGGGAATCACGCCTGGGACCGAGCCTAGCGAGGGCCTCCGCGCCCTGTCATCTCGCGGATGGCATCGCTGCCATGATGCGCAGCGCATTCACAGGCGGCCTCGCGCTCGGCGAAGGCCGCCGCGACCGCCCCGGAAACGACGAAGGCGGCCCGCATGATGCGGACCGCCTTCTTCCGTGCGCCCGGAGGGACTCGAACCCCCAACCTTCTGATCCGTAGTCAGATGCTCTATCCATTGAGCTACGGGCGCATGGCTCGTCGCCTGCCGCATCATCTGCGATCAGGCAACCACGTAACTCTAACGCACGGTTCGCGTTCGCGCCAATCGAGCGCCTCACCCGCCCGCGTGCTCGGGTCGCTGGGCATCGAGCGCGGCGAGCTGGCGGCGGTTGGCGACCTGCCGGTAGGAGGTCTCGATGAGCTCGGCGAGCAGCTCCCAGTCGGCGTCGGGCCCGTCGAGGTCGGTCGCGACCCAGCGGGCGCGGTCGTAGTACGGCGGCCCGAAGAACCGGTCGTCCTGCACGAGGGCGAGGTGCTCGTCCGGGTCGGTCTTCACGACGATCGAGAGGGGCCGCTCCATGCTCGCGGAGACGTGCACGAAGATCGGCTTCGCCGCGCGGAACGTCGGCCGGCCCCACGCCTCGACCTCGACCGCCTCGGGCAGCTCGAGGCAGATCGCCCGCACGCGCTCGACGAGCGGGTGCGCGGGGTCGACCACGCGGGGGTGCTCCATGGGCGACACCCTACCGACGGCGGCCGACACCCTCCACCGCGCCCGGCCGAACGGCGCTCCCGCCGTCGCCTCCTCAGCCCTTGACCGCTCCCCCGAGCCCGGCGCCGCGCAGGAACAGGCGCTGGAACACGAGGAACAGCGCGACCGGGATGAGCGTCGAGATCGCGAGCGCGGCCAGGAACACGTCGAGCTCGGTCTGCGACTGCACCGCGGGAAGCCGCACCGACAGCGGCTGCACCGCCGGATCGGGCAGCACGAGCAGCGGCCACAGGAAGTCCTTCCAGGCGGCGATGACGGCGAAGACCGAGACGACGCCGAGGATGGGCTTCGACATCGGCAGCACGATCGACCAGAACACCCGGAACGGCCCTGCGCCGTCGGTGCGGGCGGCCTCGAACACCTCGCGGGGCAGCCCGTCGAAGAACCGCTTCACGAGCAGGATGTTGAACGCGTTCGCGGCCGCGGGCAGCCACACGGCCCAGTAGGTGTTGAGGAGCGAGGTGTCGATCAGCGGCGGGTGCAGGATCGTGAGATAGAGCGGCACGAGCAGCACGACGGCGGGGATGAACAGCGTCGCGAGCACGAGCGCGTTCAGCACCGGCGCGTACTTCGGCCGGAGGATCGACAGCGCGTACCCGGCCGTCGTCGCGATCAGCAGCTGGAAGAACCACGATCCGGCCGCGACCCAGATCGTGTTCAGGAAGTACTGGTCGATGTGGATGTCGTTCCACGCCTGCTCGAGGTTGGCCCAGTCGAGGCCGTTCGGCCAGAGCGCGAACGGCTGGGCGAGCGTGTCCTGCGTGGGGGTGACCGCGGCCTTGGCGAGCCACAGGAGCGGACCGAGCCCCGCGACGACGAGCCCGACGAAGAGGAACACGTGGATCGCGCCCATCGAGGCGCGGACGCCGCCGCGCCGCCGCTCGTGCTCGGAGACGATGCCGCGGTCCCCCTGGTCGTCCCGTCCCTCCTGCCGGCGTCGCGTCATCCGCGACAGCCGCGCACGGAGGGTGATCGAGTCCGCCGTCGTGGCGGGGGCGGTGCCCTGCGCGGTGGTCAATTCGTGCTCCAACGGTCGGTCAGCTTGAAGTAGAGCCAGCTCAGGAGGCCCAGGAAGACGGCGAGCATGAGGCTGAGGGCCGTGGCCTCCCCGTAGTCGCCGCCGAGGCTGTTCTGGAAGGCGTAGCGGTAGATCAGCAGCAGCACGGTGAGCGTCGAGTTGTTCGGCCCGCCGCCCGTGAACAGGTACGGCTCCAGGAAGACCTGGGCGGTGCCGATGACCTGCAGGATCAGCATGATGAAGAGGATGCCGCGCAGTTGCGGCAGCGTGACGTGCCAGATCTTGCGCCAGATCCCCGCGCCGTCGACCTCGGCGGCGTCGTAGAGCTCGGGCGGCACGGCGATGAGCGCCGCGAGGTAGATGATGATCGACCCGCCTGCGGCGGCCCAGGTCGCCTCGATGACGAGCGAGGGCATCGCGGTCGCCGACGACTGCAGCCACGGCTGCGGGGGGATGCCGACCCAGCCGAGCATGGTGTTGAAGACCCCGTCGGGGCTCGCGTTGTAGAACACCTTCCAGAGCAGCACCGCGACGACGGGCGGCACGACGACGGGCAGGTAGGCGAGGGCGCTGTACAGGCCCTTGCCGCGGCGGACCTCGCTCATGAGCACCGCCATGAGGATCGGCAGCGGGAACCCGAACACGAGCGCGAGGCCGGCGAAGTACAGGGTGTTGAGCACCGCGGTGCCGAGGTTCGGGTCGCTGAGCACGCGCGCGAAGTTGTCGAGCCCGACCCAGACCGGCGGCGTGATCAGGTTCGTCTTCTGGAAGCTCATGACGACCGCCTGCGCGATCGGCCCCCAGCTGAAGACCCCGAACACGACGAGCATGGGCGCGAGGAACGCGAGGTTCCAGAGGCCGCCGCCGCGCACCCAGGTCGCGGGGGTGCGGCGGCGGCGCGGCCGCAGCTCGGCTCGAGGGGCGGCGGGATGCCGCGGCGGGGTCTCCGCCGCGGCATCCCGATCGATCACGGTCGTCACTGGTCGAGCAGGGCCTGCGCGTCGACGTCGACCTGCTTCAGCAGCGCGTCGATGTCGGCGTTCTCATCGGTCAGCACGGCCTGCACGAGGTTGTCCATGAGGGCGTAGATCGGCTGCGTCTGCCCCTTGAACTCGCCCACGGGCGTCTGCTCGAAGATGCCCTCGGTGAAGCCCGTCATCTGGTCGAGCGGGACGTTGACGTAGGGGGCGATCCACTCCTGCGACTCGAGGTAGGTCTCCTTGTCGAGCACCGGCAGCACCGGCGTGCCGACGGCCTGGTCCGACTCCGAGAGGGCCTTGGCATCGGCGACGGCCGCGTCCTCGTCGAGCAGCTTCTGCATGTAGTACCAGTCGATCCACTCGACCGCCGCGGCCTTCGTCTCGTCGTCGAGGGTCGGCGGCATGACGGCGATGTCGCCGCCGCCGAGCACGCCGCCGCCGTTCTCCGTGGGGATCACGGTGAGGCCGTAGATGTCGGGGCTCATGCCGAAGTCGCGCACGAGCGCCGTGTACACGTCGGAGCCCGAGGTGTACATGCCGAGGTTGCCCGCGGCGAACTCCTGGTTGATCGAGCCCCAGTCGAGGTCGAAGGTCGCCCCCATCGAGTCGTCCTCCCAGCGGAGGTCGTGCAGGTACTCGAGCGTCGCCTTCGTGGCGTCGTTGTCGATCGTCGAGGTGTAGCTGCCGTCGTCGTTCGCCTCCTGCAGCGACGCACCGCGCGAGTCGGCCTGCACCGAGAGCTGCCAGCCGCCGGTGTTGCCGGCCGCCATCGTCGCGTACCCGGCCTTGCCGGTCTTCTCGGCGATGGTCTTCGCGGCCGCGCGCACCTCGTCCCACGTGGTCGGCGGGGTGTCGGGGTCGAGGCCCGCCTGTTCGAACAGGTCGCGGTTGTAGTGCAGGCCGTTGGCGTACGCCTGGCGCGGGAATCCGTAGACCCGGCCGTCGCCGCCGGTGACCTCGTCGAGGATGATCGGGTTGAACTTCTCCGAGTACCCGAGCTCCTTCAGCTCGTCGGTCACGTCCATCAGCTGGCCGTTCTCGAGCAGCGTCTTCGTGTCGGTGAAGGGCACGGTGAAGACGTCGGGCAGGCTGCCGCCGGCGAGCTGGGCGGCGAAGGTCGGGGCCGTCCACTCGTACTCGAGGCCGACGACGTCGATGTCGGGGTTCGCCTCCTCGAACTGCTTCTCCTGTTCGGCGAAGGCGTCGTAGGCGGCCTGGTCGGCGCCCGGCGGGAAGGTGGCGACGCGCAGTTCGAGCTTGCCGTCGTCGCCGCCCGAGTCGGCGCTGCAGGCGGCGAGCGAACCGGCGACCACGAGCGCGGTGAGACCCGCGATCGCGATGCTGCGTGATGACTTCATTGTCCTGTTCCTTTCGGTGCTGTGCTGGGGTGGTGCGGTGGTGCGGTTCAGGGATGCCTCGGCGCCGGCGCGATGCGCAGCCAGGCCGTCGCATCGCTCGGGAGCAGCCCGGCCTCGAGCGGGGCGCTCGCGAGCAGGATGCTCTCGTGGTCGGGCAGGGCGACCGGCGCCGGCCCGAGGTTCGTGATCGCGACGAGGTCGTCGCCGCGGCGGAAGCAGAGCACGTCGGCGCCCGCGTCGATCCAGCTCATGGAGCCGTCGCCCAGGGCGCGCTCGCGCCTGCGCAGGCGCAGCGCCTGCCGGTACAGCCAGAGCATCGACGAGGGGTCGGCCTGCTGGGCCTGCACGGTGAGCGCCGCCCATTCGGCAGGCTGCGGCAGCCATGGAGCCGCCCCGGCGGGGCCGAAGCCGAACGGCGCCGCGGTGCCGCGCCAGGGCAGGGGGACGCGGCAGCCGTCACGGCCGGGGTCGACGCCGCCCGAGCGGAAGTGCATCGGGTCCTCGAGCACCTCGCGCGGCAGCTCGACCTCGGGGAGGCCGAGCTCGTCGCCCTGGTAGAGGTAGAGGGAGCCGGGCAGCGCCGCGCTGAGCAGGGCGGCGGCGCGCGCCCGCCGGGTGCCGAGCGCGAGGTCGGTCGGCGTGCCGAACCGCTTCTTCGCGAACGCGAAGCTCGAGTCGTCGCGGCCGTACCGGGTGACCGGGCGGGTGACGTCGTGGTTCGACAGCACCCAGGTGCTCGGCGCGCCGACGGGCGCGTGGGCGGCGAGCATGAGGTCGATCGACTCGCGCAGCTCGTCGGCCCGCCACGGGCGGGTCATGAAGTCGAAGTTGAACGCGGTGTGCATCTCGTCGGGCCGCAGGTAGGCCGCGAAGCGGGAGGCATCCGGCACCCAGACCTCGCCGACGAGCACGCGCGTGCCCTCGTACGAGTCGGCGATCCGCCGCCACGACCGGTAGACCTCGTGCACCTCGTCGCGGTCCTCGGTGGGATGCTCGCCCGGCCCCGGCTCGGCCGGCACCTCGGGCAGCGCGGCATCCTTGATCAGGAGTCCCGCGGAGTCGATGCGGACGCCCGCGACGCCGCGGTCGAACCAGAACCGCAGGATGTCCTCGTGCTCGGCGCGGACGTCGGGGTGGTTCCAGTTGAGGTCGGGCTGCTCGGGAGTGAAGAGGTGCAGGTACCACTCCCCCGGCGTCCCGTCGGGGTCCACGGTGCGGGTCCACGTGTCGCCCTGGAAGTTCGAGACCCAGTTCGTCGGCATCTCGTCGCCGCCGGGGCCCTTGCCCGGGTGGAACCAGAAGCGCTCGCGCTCGGGGCTGCCGGGGCCGGCGGCGAGCGCCTCCCGGAACCACGGGTGCTCGGAGCTGACGTGGTTCGGGACGACGTCGATGATGGTGCGGATGCCGCGCGCCGCCGCCTCGGCGATGAGCTCCTCCGCGTCGACGAGGGTGCCGAAGGCCGGGTGGATGCCGCGGTAGTCGGCGACGTCGTAGCCGCCGTCGGCGAGGGGCGACGGGTACCACGGGTTGAACCAGAGCGCGTCGACCCCGAGGTCGGCGAGGTAGTCGAGGCGGCTGAGCACGCCGCGCAGGTCGCCCGTGCCGTCGCCGTCGGAGTCGGCGAAGCTGCGCACGTACACCTGGTAGATCACGGCGCTGCGCCACCACAGCGGGTCGCGGGTGAACGCGGTCGGCGTGGTGGCTGGGGTGTCGGTGAGCGGCATGGTCACGCGGTCGCTTCTCCTCGAGTCGGGCGGGCTTCGCGCCGGACCGTGTGAGACGCCGGCGTCGATGCGGCTCAACGTAATGAGAGCAACAGAATGATGCAACTATTCAACAATCAGACATCAGTTTGCGACAGTTTGCGCCGACTTGCGACAGACGCTTGCAGGATCACGCCGCGCGGCGTCCGCGCAGGCGCGATCGACCCGCCCGCCGGCGAAGGCCGGAGGACGGGATGGACGAACCGCCGCTAGACGACCGCCGGCGCCGGAGCCGTCGACGCGCGCACGACGAGCTCGGGTGCGAAGAACACCTCGTCGCCGATCGCCCGCTCGCTCGACATCTGCCGCATGAGCAGCTCGATGATCATCTTGCCCATCGACTCGATGGGCTGCCGCACGGTCGTCAGCGGCGGCTCGGTGCAGTTCATGAGCGCCGAGTCGTCGAAGCCGATCACCGACACGTCCTCTGGCACGCGGAGGCCAGCACGCCGTGCCGCGCGCACCGCGCCGAGCGCCATCGGGTCGCTCGCGCAGACGATGCCGGTGACGCCCGCGGCCAGGAGCTTCGCCGCGGCGGTCTGGCCCGACTCGAGCGAGTAGAACGAGTGGACGACGCGCTCGTCGGGGAGCTCGAGGCCGAGCCTCGCCGCCGTGGCGATCGCCGCGGCGTGCTTGCGCCGCGAGGGCATGTGGTCGCTCGGGCCGAGCAGGATCCCGATGCGCTCGTGACCGAGCTGGGCGAGGTGCCCGAGCGCCTGCTCCATCGACATGGCGTCATCGCACGAGACCGTGGCGAAGTCGAGCCCGGCGATCGGGGCGTTGACCAGCACCGTCGGGAGCTTCAGCTCGCGCAGGCGCTCGTAGTGGTCGTGGTTGACGTCGGCCTGCGCGTACGCCCCGCCCGCGAAGATCACCCCCGAGACCTGCTGGTGCAGCAGGAGCTCGACGTAGTCCGACTCCGAGATGCCGCCCGCGGTCTGGATGCAGAGCACGGGGGTGAAGCCGTTCTGGGCCAGGCCGCCGCCGATCACCTCGGCGAGCGCGGGGAAGATCGGGTTCTGCAGCTCGGGCATCACGAGGCCGACGAGCCGGGCACGCTCGCCGCGGAGCTTCGTCGGGCGCTCGTAGCCGAGCACGTCCAGGGCGGTCAGCACGGCGTCGCGGGTCGAGGGCGAGACCCCCGGCTTGCCGTTGAGCACCCGGCTCACCGTCGCCTCGCTCACTCCGACCTTGCGCGCGACGTCCGCCAGCCTTCTCGACATGGCCGCAATGCTACGCGAGGGGCTGCAAGAACTCGACAATCGGCCGGGTGCTTCGACGGCGCGGGTCAAGGCCTTGCCGACGCCGCCGGAGGACCGGCACCATCGAGATGTCACGAGGGGAGCTGCGATGACCGGCGAGGCCACGACGAGTGACGGCCGAGCAGGGGCGAGCAGCGGCGGGTTCGGTCGCTGGCTGCACGAGCACGCGCTGTTCCTGCTCTGCATGGCGATCTTCCTGCTGTGCCTGGCCGGCATGGCCGCGAGCGGGTTCCAGGTCGCGAACGACGAACGCCTCGACCACGGCGCGGACCCGATGCCGCTGTTCGAGTACCTCCGGTCCGGGCAGTTCATCGAGGCCACGTTCGAGAACTGGGAGTCCGAGTTCCTGCAGATGGGCGCCTACGTCGTGCTGACGGTCTTCCTCTTCCAGAAGGGGTCGAGCGAGTCGAAGCCGATCGGCGAGAAGACCCCGCAGGACGAGGACCCCCGCACGGCGAAGCAGGGCCCCGACACCCCGTGGCCCGTCCGTCGTGGCGGGTTCGTGCTCGTGCTCTACGAGAACTCCCTCGCGATCTTCTTCTTCGTGCTCTTCGGGCTCTCGTTCTGGCTGCACGCCGTCGGCGGCGCCGAGGCGTACTCCGAGGAGCAGACGCTGCACGGCCTCCCCGGCCTCTCGCCGTGGGAGTACCTCGGCACCGCGCAGTTCTGGTTCGAGTCGATGCAGAACTGGCAGAGCGAGTTCCTCGCCGTGGCCGCGATCGTCGGGGCCTCCGTCTACCTGCGCCAGCGCGGGTCGCCCGAGTCGAAGCCGGTTGCGACGCCGCACCACGAGACCGGCGCGTGATCCGACCCCCCGGGCGCCTGCCGCGCCCGGGGATCACCGCATCGCGCTCACGCCCGGGCGGTGCGCGGGGCGCCGACGCGGGCCGTGCGCGTCGGAGGGAGGAGCAGCCCGAGCAGGATCATGCCTCCCGCGAGCCCCGCATGCAGCCAGTTGTCGGCGGTGTTCAGCGGCACGAAGTTCGCCGGGTGGTCGCCCCGGATGACGATCCCGTAGAGCAGCAGCGCCGCGTAGACGAGTCCGCCGATGACGAGGTAGCTCCGCGCGCCGCCGATGCCGGCCGCGAAGACCAGCCCGAGCACCCCGAAGAGCAGGTGCACGATGTTGTGGAGGATCGACACCTGGAAGATCCCGAGCAGCATCGCCCCCGACTCGTGCCCGGCGAAGGCGAGCGCGTCCACCCCCGTGGTGATGCCCGGGATGAAGCCGGCGACGCCGACGACGAGGAAGACGATGCCGATGATCATCGCCGCCTTCTGGACGGGCGGCTCGGCGTAGCGGACCGTGCGATCGTGCGTCTCGGTCATGATGACCCCCATGCGATCTCTGGCTCGGGTCCTGCTCCAATGATGCGCCTCGGGCGCGCGGAGGGCCAAGGGGTTGCCTCGGCGGAGTCCGGACGGGAACAGGCGTTCCGACGACGCGTGCGGGCGGACTAGAGTGCAGCCATGGGCAAGCTGATCTACAACTCCTCGACGCGTGAACTCGACATCGACGACCGCACCCTCGCCCACCTCCGGATCGCGATCCTCAACAAGCTGCGCCGGTCCGAGAGCTTCGCCATGACGTGGGAGCACGGCGTCGAGAACGGCAGCGGGCGCACGACGCTCTGGCTGAACGAGTCCATCCCGCTCCAGTTCGTCTTCAGCGGCAATCGCCCGCCGACCCTCAACCGCCTCTGGATCGAGCAGCTGCTTCTGACGGCCAACAGCACGAGCGGCCTCCACCTCGTGCCCGAGCCCGCCGAGACCGAGGAGTTCGAGAGCGACTGAGCGCTCGGCTCAGTCGACCGGCTCGATCTGGGTGAGCACGAAGCGGCGCTCCTCGTGCGAGAGCAGGTCGGGCGCATGGGCCCCTGTGATGCGTTCGATCTCGGCCGCGACGTCCTCGTGGACCGGAGCCTCGAGGTCTGCGAGCAGCAGGTGCTTGGCGTGGATCGAGAGCCTCGGCCACCAGTCCTCGATCGACGGTCGAGCCGCCTGAGATTCTTCGGCGCCCATCGGTACCACCTCCCGGAATCCCGGAGCCCGAAATGCTCCCCCACTCCCGTCTACCAGCACGCGCGCCGACTCACAAGCCCCTCGCGATCCGATCGCGCCGCTGCCTACGGTGGCCGTCGGGCGCCCACGATGCGCCCGGAACGGAGGATCATCATGAGCACGACCGTGACCGCGTCCACCGACGTCGACGTCCCCATCCGCGTGGCGTACGACCAGTGGACGCAGTTCGAGACGTTCCCCGAGTTCCTGACCGGCGTCGACGAGGTGACGCAGCTCGACGACGACCTCACGCACTGGGTGGTCTCGATCGGCGGGGTGCGCCGCGAGTTCGATGCCGACATCAGCGACCAGACGCCCGACGACCACATCGCGTGGCGCAGCTCGGGCGAGGTGCTGCACCGCGGCCGCGTGCAGTTCGCCGCGGAGGGCCCCGACCGGACCCGGATCGACCTCGAGCTCGAGTGGGAGCCCGAGGGATTCGTCGAGCACGCCGGCGCCGCCCTGCAGATCGACGACATGCAGGTGAAGCGGGACCTGCACCGGTTCAAGGAGTTCGTCGAGGAGCGCGGCGTCGAGACCGGCGGATGGCGCGGCGAGATCCACCAGGGCGGAGCGCTGCCCACTTCCCCGCGCGCCACCGGGCAGGACGACGGGACCCGGGGCTCGGACCCCGATCTCACCGTGTGAGCCCGACCCCGATCTCATCGTGAGCCGGAACTCGGGCGGGCCGATCGGCCCGCCCGAGCTCTGACGGCTACCGCCCCTGCTCGACCTCCTGCACGTCGACGCCGACCTGGACCGGCTGCTGCTCGGCGGTCGGGATGGGGGCGGTGTCGAGGTGCTCGGGGACGAGCTGCACGCCACCTGTGCTGTTCGCCGAGCGCATCAGCTCTTCGATCCACTGCCGGCTCAGCTCGGGCGTCTCGGGCTCGTCGAACACGAAGCGGAGCGGGACCGACTGGTGCACCCAGAGAGTGCTGCGCCCGCGCGGCTGGCCGTCGGCGTGCTGCCACGAGAGGGTGAAGCTCTCGCCGCGCCGGAGCTTCGTGATGATCGCGACCTTGAGGTGCGCGAGTACCCGGTCCTCGATACCGATCGGCGTGCCGGAATCGCCGTAGTAGAGGGTTCCCACGTTCGTCAGCCTATGCCTCTCCGGCGCGCACGGCGCCCGTTCCAGGACGCTCGTTCCACCCGGAGCCGAGCGAGCGGGGGGCCCGATGGGCCCCCCGCTCGATGCACGTGCGCGTGGGTTTCATACCGCGCGGTTCCCGCCGATGTAACGCACCAGGAACACGATCACGGCGATGACGGCCAACGCCAGTCCGACCCACAGCAGGAAGTTCAGTGTCGGTACGATCCCGCCCGTGATGAGCAGCGCGATGGCGGCGATGGCGATGATGACGACAAGAATGTTCATGATTCCTCCTTCGCTTCGAAGGTACGGGGCCAGGGTCGTCCGGCGCGAGGGGTTGACCCCGCGGCCGGCCGCCGTGTAAGCGCGTGCACGGTCCGTATTCCAAGGGTCACGCGGAACCGCTGTCAACCCCTCCCGGGCCTCGAGCCTCCCCGCGTACCGTGGCTCGGGTCGAGGGGGCGAAGACAGATGCTGAACGAACGACTGATCGATCCGACGACGAAGCACACGACCGACCGATTCCCGCGTCAGGAACAGGCGCCGCCCGGACTGACCGAGGCGATGGTGCCGCTTCCCGACCACGGCGAGCAGAGCTATCAGGGGAACGGCCGGCTCGAGGGACTCCGCACGCTCATCACGGGCGGTGACTCGGGCATCGGGCGCGCGGTGGCGATCGCGTTCGCCCGCGAGGGCGCGCGCGTCGCGATCGCCTACCTGCCCGAGGAGCGTCCGGACGCCGAGGAGACGGCGAGCTGGATCACGGATGCCGGCAGCGATCCCCTGCTGCTGCCGGGCGACCTCCGCAGCGAGGCGCACTGCGTGGAGCTCATCGAGCACACCGAGCAGGCGTTCGGCGGGCTCGACGTCCTCGTGCTGAACGCCGCGCACCAGCGCGATCGCGGGGGCATCGAGAGCGTGCCGAGCGACGACTTCGAGGCGGTGATGCGGGTCAACCTGTTCGCGCCGGTGTTCCTCGCGCGGGCGGCGGTGCCCTTGATGGAGCCGGGGTCGAGCATCATCACCACCGCCTCGATCCAGGCCACGGAACCCTCGCCGGCGCTCGTCGACTACGCGATGACGAAGGCGGCGCTCGTCGCCTTCACGAAGGCCCTCGCCGAGGAGCTCGGACCGCGGGGCATCCGGGTCAATGCCGTCGCGCCGGGCCCGATCTGGACGCCGCTCATCCCGTCGACGGGATGGCCCGACAAGATCACCGACTTCGGCAAGAACACCCCGCTCGGGCGGGCGGGCCAGCCGGCCGAGCTCGCACCGGCGTACGTGTACCTCGCGTCCGACGACGCCTCGTACGTGTCGGGGGCGGTGCTGCCCGTGACCGGCGGCCGGCCGTTCTGAGGCCGCCGGCGAGAGGGACGAGAGGAAGGAGCACATCATGCCCGGACGCAGGAACGCGTCGCTCAAGGATCCGGAGCTCTACGAAGAGCTCCGCGAGGACGGCGCCTCGAAGGAGAAGGCCGCGCGCATCTCGAACGCCGCGGCGAAGCAGGGACGGAGCGCGATCGGCCGCAAGGGCGGCAAGCACGGCGACTACGACGACTGGACGGTCGACGAGCTGCGCACGCGCGCGAAGGAGCTCGGCCTCACCGGGTACAGCGGCAAGCGCAAGGCCGAGCTGATCTCGGCGCTGCGCAACCACTGAGCCGCCCGCGGATCGCGGCATGCCACGGCTGAAGCGGGTCGTGCCCTACGTCTCGCCCGGGTACACCCGGGTGCGGCGCGGGCGCGGCTTCGGCTACGTGCATCGCGACGGCGGCACGGCCGGGCGCGCCGAGCGCGAGCGCATCGCCGAGCTCGCCGTACCGCCGGCGTGGCAGGAGGTGTGGATCTCGGATGCCGCCAACGCCCACATCCTCGCGGTCGGGGTCGATGCCGCCGGGCGGCGGCAGTACCTGTACCACCCGGCGTGGCGGGAACGGCAGGACGCCGAGAAGTTCCAGCGGATGGCCGAGCTCGCGCGGGCCCTTCCTGCCGCGAGGCGGAGCGCGCGCCGCGACCTCGCGCTCGAGGGGATGCCCCGTGCCCGCGTGCTCGCGGCCGCCTTCACGACGCTCGACCTCGGCGGGATCCGGATCGGCTCGGAGGAGTCGCTCGCCGGATTCCGCAACCGTGGCCTGACCACGCTGCTCGTGCGCAACGCGAGCCTCGAGGACGACGAGACGGTGCGGTTCCGGTTCCGCGCGAAGGGCGGGATCGCCCAGGAGCTGCACCTCGCCGACACCGGCCTTGCCGGTTACGTCGGCGATGCGGCCGAACGATCGCGAGCGGCCCGGCTCTATGCCTGGGCCGAGGGCCGGGCATTCCGCGCCGCAGCCCCGGTCGACGTCAACGACGACATCCGCGAACGCACCGGCGGCGAGTTCACCGCGAAGGACTTCCGCACCCTCCGCGGCACCCTCGTCGCGGCCGAGCAGCTCGCACGCATCGGCCCGGCCGGCACCGCGCGGGCCCGCGCGGCGGCCGTGCGCGAGGCGATCGACGCCACCGCCCTGGCCCTCGGCAACACGCCCGCGATCGCCAAGGGCAGCTACATCGACCCGCGCGTGGTGGCGGCGTACGAGCGCGACGCGGTCGTGGCATCCGGCACCGACCGGGAACGCCGCCTGCTCGAGCTGTTCGCGTCCGAGGAGTCCTGAGCGCGCGACTCAGCCGCCGAATCCGCCCGCGACGGTCTGCACCAGCCCGATCACGCTCGCTGCGCTCATCACGGCGGCGGCGACCCACCCGAACGTCGCCGCGACCGCCCCGACCCGATAGCGGCCCATGATCTCGCGGTTCCGTGCGATCACCATGACGATGATGAGGAACGGCGCCGCGACGATGCCGTTGATGAGCGCGCTGAAGACGAGCAGCGTCACCGCGTCGTCCGAGATCGCCGCGAGCACGACCCCGCCGACCGTGCCGACGCCGACGAGGGTGTAGAAGAACGGATCGCGTCGCGGGCTCGCCGCGAGGCTCCAGTCCTTGCCGAGCGCCGCGGCGAGCGCGGCCGATCCCGCGACGATGAGCACCGGGACCGCGAGGAGGCCCGAGCCGATGAAGCCGAGCGCGAACAGCAGGGATGCCGCGGGGCCGGCGATCGGCTCGAGCGCCGCCGCCGCATCGGCCGCGCTCTGCACCGGCTTGCCCTCGGCGCCCAGTGTCGCCGCGGTCGCGACGATGATCGCGAACATGACGAGCACCGAGAACACCATGCCGACCACCACGTCGACGCGGGTGTCGACGAGTTGCCGCCTCGCCGCGCGTCGCCGCCGCCTCGGCAGGGGCACCGGCTGGTCGCCGCCCTCGGGCGCCTCGCGCAGCTCCTCGAGGCGATCCTCGCTCTGCCAGAAGAACAGGTACGGCGAGAGACTCGTGCCGAGGATGGCGACGATCATGCCGAGGTAGGCGGGCGAGAGGCTGAGCTGGAAGCCCGCGAGCCCGCGCAGCACGTCGCCCCAGTCGACCTGGGCCACGACGAGCACGCCGACGTAGGCGAAGAGGCTGAGGCAGAGCCAGCGGATGATCTTCGCGACCATCGCGAAGGAGCCGAAGAACAGCACCACCCCGATCGCGATGCCCGCGACGGCGCTCCAGAGCTGGGCGGGCCCGGCGTGCAGCAGTTCCATGCCCTCGCCGACGGCGAGCAGGTCGGCGGCGACGTTGAGACCGTTCGCGGCGAAGAGGGCGACGAGGAGGAGCACGACGACGAAGCGCCACGCCCCCGTGAAGCGGCTCCTGGCGAGGGCGCCGAGGCTCTTGCCCGTCGCCGAGGCGGTGCGGTCGCATATCTCCTGCACGGCGATCATGAGCGGCAGCACGAAGGGCACGGTCCAGAGCGTGCCGTAGCCGTAGACGGCGCCGGCTTGCGCGTAGGTCGCGATGCCCGAGGGGTCGTCGTCGGAGGCGCCCGTGATCAGCCCGGGACCGAGGGCCTTCAGGAAGCGCTTCGGCCCGCTCGGCCGCTCGGCCTCGGCCGCCCGCTCGTCGTCCTGCGTCGATGCTCCCATCGGTCCCGGTCCTCCCGCCTCGCGTCGGATCGGTGCCACGCTAGGCCTGCGCGCCGAACGGCCTCAACGGGGTTGACGGGCCGTTCATCACCCGTCGTCGTCGCGACGCACCTCGCTGGGCGACTTGTCGGGCCGGAGCCCGCGCCAGCGCGGATGCCGGGCGACGCCCGTGCCCGTCCACCCGCTGAACTCGATCTCGCCGACGAGCTCGGGGCGCACCCACACGGCGTCGACGGCGTCGAGCGCGGGCACCTCGACGAACGGGGGGTCGGCCTGCGTCGCTGCGTCGAGCCGCGCGCGCAGCCGCTCGAGCTCGCGCTCCCGGAACCCCGAGCCGACGCGCCCGACGTACTCGAGGCCGGCGCCCTCGGCGAGGTCGCCGCCGTCGACCGGGATGCCGACGAGGAGCGAGCGGATGAGCCCGGCGCGACTCCCGACCCCGCGCCGGTAGCCGCCGACGACCACCTCCTGCGTGCGGGTGAGCTTGAGCTTCAGCCAGTCGTCGGAGCGCACGCCCGGCCGGTAGGGCGAGCCGGGGCGCTTCGCGACGAGGCCCTCGAGGCCGAGCATCCGGCTCTCCTCGAGCGCGGTCTCCGGGTCGCCGGTCGCCGGCGCGGGCACCTCCACCGGCACGCCCCTGCGCGGGCGCACGAGCGACTCGAGGCGGGCCCGGCGCACCCGGTAGGGCTCGTCGACGAGCGACTCGCCGTCGGCCTCGAGCACGTCGAAGAGCAGCAGGCGCACGGGCACGGATGCCGCGACCGCCGCGATCTCGCGCGGCTTCGTGAGCCCCATCCGCTGCTGGAGGACGCCGAAGTCGGGACGACCCTCGGCGTCGAGGGCGACGATCTCGCCGTCGAGCACGGCGTCGCCGTCGACCAGCTCGGGCAGGTGATGCAGCTCGGGGTAGCGGGCGGTGACGTCGATGCCGTTGCGGCTCAGGAGCCGCACGCCGCCGGCCTCGACCCGGGCGATGGCGCGGATCCCGTCCCACTTCCACTCGAGGGCCCAGTCCTCGCCGCGAAGCATCCCGAGCGTTCCCGGGATCGCGAGCATGGGCCTGTCGATCGCCGCAGGTCGAGACGGGGTCGCGCGCGTCGGCGCCGTCACCGTCGCCGTGCGGTCGGCGGCGGGGGCCGCGGTGTGCTGCTGGTCCTTCATCCGGTGCAGCAGCCACGTGCTCTTCTCGCCGCTGCCGTCGGTGCGGATGAGCACGAGCCGCACCCGCCCGAGCGGACCGCCGGTCGACCCGCTCAGGGTGAAGATGACCTCGTCGTCGCGCCACTTCTCGACCGAGTAGGTGCCGGTGTCCCACACCGTCATCGACCCGGCGCCGTACTCGCCGGAGGGGATCGTGCCCTCGAACGTCAGGTACTCGATCGGATGGTCCTCGGTCTGCACGGCGAGGTGGTTCTTCCCCGAGCCCTCGGGCACCCCCTTCGGCACCGCCCAGCTCTTCAGCACGCCGTCGCGCTCGAGGCGCAGGTCGTGGTGGAGTCGCCGCGCATGGTGCTCCTGGATCACGAACCGCGGATCCTCCCCCGCCCGGTCGTCGCCGGGGGCGCTCGGCATCGGCTCGGGGGTGCGCCCCTCGCGGCGCATCGAGAGATACGTCGCGAGCGGGCCCGGGCCGGAGCCCGAGGCATCCGCGAGCCCGGCCATGGGGTCGCCGTGCTCGGCGACCCGCGCGAGCACCTCGTGCGCCTCGAGATGGCGCAGCCCGGGGTCGTCGAGCTCCTCCCAGCTGCGCGGCGCCGCGACCGTCGGCGTCAGCCGGCCGCGCAAGGAGTACGGGGCGATCGTCGTCTTCTTGCCGTTGTTCTGGCTCCAGTCGATGAGCACGCGGCCGCCCCGCAGCGACTTGCGCATGCTCGAGACGACGAGCTCGGGGTGATCCGCCTCGAGCGCGCGCGCGAGCTCGTGCGCGACGTCGGACACCTGCTGCGAGGTCTGCGAGCCGTCGAGCTCGGCGTAGAGGTGGAGACCCTTGCTGCCGCTCGTCACCGGCATCGCCTCGAGGCCCATGCCGGCGACCAGGTCGCGCACGAGCCGGGCCACCTCTGCGCACTCGGCGAGGCCCATGCCGGGCCCGGGGTCGAGGTCGAAGACCATGCGGTCGGGGTTCGACGGCGCCCCGTCGGGGGCGAAGCGCCACTGGGGCACGTGCAGCTCGAGCGCCGCCTGCTGGGCGAGCCACACGAGCGTCGCCCGGTCGCCCGCGATCGGATACGTCTTCGGCCCGTCGGAGTGCTCGATCACGCCGCGCCTGATCCACTCGGGCGCGTGGTCGGCGAGCGCCTTCTCGAAGAACGGCGACTCGGGGGCATCCGCCGTGCCCACCCCGTGCACCCACCGCTTGCGCGTGACCGGGCGCCCGGCGACGTGGGGCAGCATGACCGGGGCGATCTCGGCGTAGTACGAGATCACCTCGCCCTTGGTCATGCCCGACTCGGGATACATGACCTTGTCGAGGTTCGTCAGCCTGAGCCGCCGGCCGTCGACCTCGACGAGTTGCCGCTCCCCATCGGCCATGCCCCCCATCCTGCCGCCTCGCGCCCGCCGTGTCGAAGGCCCGGGGTTCCCACGGAGCATCCCCGGGTGTGTACTAGGGGGTATGCGAGCCGTCTGGAAGGGGGCGGTCACATTCGGCCTCGTCAATGTGCCCGTCAAGTTGTACAGCGCCACCGAGGATCACGACGTGTCCCTGCACCAGGTGCACGACGAGGACGGCGGGCGCATCAGGTACCAGCGCAAGTGCGAGGTGTGCGGCAAGGTCGTCGCCTACCAGAACATCGACAAGGCCTACGACGACGGCGAACGCACCGTCGTCATCACCGACGACGACCTGAAGGCGCTGCCGGCCGAGCGCAGCCGCGAGATCGAGGTCGTCGAGTTCGTGCCGAGCGAGCAGATCGACCCGATCATGCTCGACAAGAGCTACTACCTCGAGCCCGACTCCGCCTCGAACAAGGCGTACGTGCTGCTGCGCGAGACCCTCGAGTCGACCGACCGCACCGCGATCGTGCAG
Source organism: Agromyces sp. NPDC058064 (assembly GCF_042885275.1). NCBI lineage: Bacteria > Bacillati > Actinomycetota > Actinomycetes > Micrococcales > Microbacteriaceae > Agromyces > Agromyces sp. NPDC058064. The sequence continues at coordinate 1,031,751 of NZ_JBHVSE010000001.1, forward strand.
ATGGCGCTGCGGCAGAAGACCCGCCTCGCGGCGCTCCGGGTGCAGGGCGACGTGCTCGTCGTGCAGACCCTGCTCTGGAGCGACGAGGTGCGCGCCGCCGAGTTCAAATCGCTCGACGAACCCGTGAAGATCTCGGCGAAGGAGCTCGAGCTCTCGAAGCAGCTGGTCGAGAGCCTCGTCTCCGACTTCGACCCCGAGCAGTACGTCGACGAGTACCAGCAGGAGCTGCGCACCCTCATCGAGGCGAAGCTCGAGCAGGGCGAGGCGCTCGACACGGCCGCCACCTTCGGCGAGGAGCCCGAGGAGGAGAAGGGCGGCGAGGTCATCGACCTCATGGAGGCGCTGCGCCAGTCGATCGCCGCCAAGCGCGGGGGCGGCGCGAAGAAGGCCGAGGAGAAGTCGGCGCCCGCCGAGAAGAAGCCGGCGGCGAAGAAGGCCCCCGCCGCGAAGAAGTCTCCTGCCAAGAAGACGGCGGCGAAGAAGACGACGAAGAAGTCGGCCTGACCGCTGAAACGCGAGCACGCGGCATCCCGCGAGGGGATGCCGCGTGCTCGCGTGCTGGGGAGGCCCCGACTACTCGGCCGAGCAGACCTCGGTGACGGCGACCGCAGCGGTCTGGATGTCGCCCGTCGCGGCGGCCTGCGCGTCGGCGTCGGCCTCGAAGTCCTCGGTCGCGGTGGTCGGCAGCGTCGCGGCGTAGGTCTCGGCGGCCTCGATCTTCTCCTGGAGCGTGTCGAGCGCTGCGGCGAGGTCGGAGTCGTCGGCGGCCTGCTCGTCGAGCTCGTCGACGCGCTCCGAGTAGCCGTCGAGCTTCTCGAGGAGTGCGGCCTGCTCGGTCGAGGTGAGGATGGCGTTCTGCGCGCCGTTCGAGATGTCGCGCACGGCGACGCGGACGACCTCGCAGTCGTCGCCGCCCTGGGCCGTCCCGCCGTCGTTGCTGCTCGTGGCGCAGCCGGTGAAGAGCAGTGCACCGGCGAAGACGAGCGCGGTGGAAGTGATAATTCGTTGCATGGTGCAGTTCCCCCTGAATTCAGTGACCAGACGAGTGTAGCGAGGGGCGCCGACAGCCGCCGGTCACCGCTCGCGGCGGCGACGGCCGCCGGTCACTGCTCGCGGCGGGAGCGGACGTCCTTGATGCGCCGGCCGAGCATCTGGGCGAAGACGAAGACGAGGAAGACCGAGAACACGACGTTCGACCAGAACGGGTCGATCCCCGCGGCGATCACCGTGCCGATCGGCGACATCACGCTCGCCGCGATGCCGACGACCGCCGCGGTGCGCAGGTCGACGTTCCTGCGGCGCCAGTTCGCGAGCGTGCCCGAGATCGAGCCGGGGATCATCATCATCAGCGAGGTGCCCTTCGCGACGAGGTCGCTCGCGCCGAAGAAGAACATCAGCACCGGCACCACGATGATGCCGCCCCCGACGCCGAGCACGCCCGAGAGCACGCCCGTCACGAAGCCGGTGACGACGAGCAGCACGCCCGAGAGCCAGGTCACGCCGATCTCGCTGTCGCGCTGGGGCACGACGAACCAGAGGCTCACGATCACGACGAGGAGGAACACCAGGAAGAACCAGTGCAGGGTGCGCACCGGGAGCTTCGCGAGCAGCGCGCTGCCCACCTGGGAACCGAGGACCACTCCGGCCGCGAGCAGCAGCGCGGCGACCCAGTCGACATGCCCCTGGATCGCGTAGCTCACCGCACCGACGGCGGCCGCGGGCAGGATCGCCGCGACCGAGGTGCCCGCGGCGAGGCGTTGCGGCATCCCGAGTAGGAGCACGAGCGCCGGCACGATGACGAGGCCGCCGCCGATGCCGAAGAGCCCGGAGAGGAGCCCTCCGAGCATGCCGACGAGGACGAGGGGAAGGAAGGCGGTGCGGTGGTTCTGGGTCATCGATTCCGGTTCCGTGGTCGCCGCGCGCGGCAGGACGCGCTCGCGGACGCCGGGATTCTCCACCAGCGGCGTCGCAGGCCCAATTATGCCCCGGCCGTCCCTCGCTGTCGGCCGTCGTGTGATGCGACTCCAACCGGCTCATAGGATCGAACGGAGTCGATGGGAGGGTGCGTGGCGTCCGATCCCGGGGAACAGTCTCTTGAGGGCTACCGGAGGCAGCGAGTATGACGACAGGGCAACGACGCGCCAGGGCGCGACAGGCGATGACGGCGGTAGCCGTCGGATTGGCGTTGACGATGACCGGCTGCACCGCGCAGGCGCCCGAGGGAGATGCGCTCTACCAGGACGGCGAACAGCGGTTCACGAACATGTGGGACGCGATGCACTCGGTGCTGTCGGCGGTCCACGACGGAGAGTGGGCGGTCCCGGTCGGCGGATACGGTGCCGCTCCTGGTGCGTGTACTGCATCGTCGAGCGAGGGGTTCCGATTCGAGTACCGCCGCAGCTGGGCCTCGGATGACCTGGACCCGCAGGCGATCAGCGATGCCGCCGTGGCGGCGTTCGAATCCCTGTCGCTGCAGCCCGAGACCAACGTGTTCGGGGAGGGCGATCAGGAGGAGTGGAACGTGATCGCCGAGGGCGACCCCGTCGGACGCGCGGTGGTCACGGTCAGGATGGACCTGCAGACGGTCGACGTGACGACCCTCACGACGTGCGCACCGGGTGACCCCGTCGCCCTCGACGCGATGGTGTTCGACGATCCCGACATGTCGAGCGAGGCATGGCGGCGGATGCCGGCGACCGAGAGGCCCGACTCGGTTCCGATGTTCTTCTTCCCGGTGGACGGGCCCGTGTTCTGGAACGAGGACAAGACCCCGGTCGACCCGCAGCCCGTGATCACGGATCCCCCGCAGGCGCCGTTCGGACCGTGATCGCGCGAATGCCGCGGCTGCACTCCACGGTCGCCCAGCTGCTCGTTGAGGAATGAGGCCGGCGCACTCGTCGTGCATCGCTCGATGGATCGAAGGTGGTCGCGCGAGGATCGTTCGGAGCATGTAGCGGCCGACCGCGCGGTGGACGCGGTCGCGGCGATCCAGAGCGGACTGATCGTGGCCCGCGCATGCCGCGACGACGCGACATTCTCGGGAGCATCGCGCGCACGGAACAGCGCCTCCTCGCGCCGACTCGCTGAGCCGGCACCGAGCCGTCGTCGATCAGGCGACGTGTCTCGACCCGCGCCGTCTCTCAGTGCGTCAAGGAGCTCGCCGTTCGGCGGGTACCGCCCTGATCGTCGGTCGCGTTGAGCAGACGGAACGTGTCCTCGCGCGATACGTCGCGTGACCGGCCGAGACGAAGCCCATCCGCGGCGCGGGCCGGCCCTCGGGAGTTGGGAGTTGGGAGTCGATCCGGCCGCTGCGCCCGATGACCATGCGTTTGCACGCATCTTTGCAGTCCGCGCGGTCGATCCGGTCGAGGTCATGCCACACGGGTACCCCAAGCGAAGTCCCTGGAGTGGCGCAGCCTGCCCAGGGCAGTGTCGCGTCGAACCGACGCGGTCGCTCGGACCGCGCTGTCGACAGGGCTGCTTCGCGCGCAGAACGCCTCGGTCGACGGATTAGGTCGGCCGGCCCGCACGCCTGAGTGTCATTCCCCAGGACGATGCTGCGTCATTCGTGCGGCCGATGCGGACACAATTTCCATCGCTGACGATGGCGGTGACCCTGTGGAGGTTTGGATGCCGTGGATTGATATCGCTTTGGCCGCTGCTATTGCCGCGCTCGCTGTTGTGGCGGTAAGCCGTCGAAAGAGTGCGAGGGTGCTGTCGTTCAGCCTGGCCGCGACTGCGGCTGTTCTCTTGACACTGGCTCTGGTGTTGGAGGGTCCTCGGTGGCAGGTATTGGCTCTTGCTGCAATTGGTATTGCAGTTGCCGTCGTCGCAGCCTGGGCCACTCGAAGAACTTTGTTGCGGGGTGTACGGGTGGCGGTATCGACTCTGTTGGTTGGTGCGAGTGCGCTCGTTGCCGTCGCGGCGTGGGGACTGCCTCCGGCGTTCGTTCCTCCGCTTTCGGGAAGCTTTGAAGTTGGTGTAGCGGCCGCGACGTTCACTGACCCGGCGCGTGATGGACGCGGTGGACCAGCAGATGGTTCGCGACGCTCTCTTCCGACCACGATTTGGTACCCCGGGAGTCCGGCAGGTGGCGAGGGTGATCTCTTGCTTGCAAAGGACGCCGACACAACCATCTTCGGCCTTGCCGATCAATACGGCGTTCCGAGTTGGGTCCTCACGGGATTGCGGGCTGCTCGCGGCCACGCGGTTGTCGATGCACCACCGCAGGAGGGCAGCTTCCCTGTCGTGCTGTTCTCCCCGGGAATCGGAAGTAGTCGATGGTTGGCCTCATCGTGGGCTGCTGACCTGGCGAGTCACGGTGTGATCGTCGTCGCTGTCGATCATCCTTACGATGCCGCGGCCGTTTCTCTCGCAGATGGCACGGTCGCACGAAGCGAGCTCATCGCGACTGGTGATGACGAGCGAGATCGTGAGAATGCCGATCAATCTGCCCGCGTGCGCGCCGACGATCTCAGCGCGGTGCTCGATGCGCTCGTCGCTCTTCAGCCTGACACGCCCGCCCTCGCGAGTGCAGACTTCACCCGCTCAGTGGTCGCCGGGCACTCGCTCGGAGGAGCGGCCGCGCTGATGGCTGCCGAGGCCGACACCCGGTTCGACGGGGTCGTTGTTGTCGACGGCATGCCACGTTCGCCCGCGGTCTCCAGGGCGGTTCCCACGGTCGTGCTTGTCGCAGGCGATGCTGACTCCAACCCCGCGTACGACGCGGCGACGGACGAACTCGTCGCCGCGGGATCCACCCGGGTCATCGTCGACGGGGTTGCACACCTCGGATTCACCGACGCGGCGCTCGTGCTCGCTCCTATTCCAGGAGTACTCGGTGTGCGAGCCGGTGACGGGCCTGGCATCGCGGCCCAGGCAATTCTTGCCGTGGTCGACGCTGTCGAGAACGGGACGGACGTGGACACGGCGATGCTAGCCGAGCTCGGGGTGATCGGGTGAGATGCCGCTGACACTCAAGACTTGGCGAGGACACCTGTGCTGCGGCTGACTTCGACCGCGAGTGCAGGTGATGCACGCGATCGACGATCGGGATGTTCGTATCGGAGCCACGGACGGCGATCACCACCCAGGGGGCGTCGGAGCAGCTCGCGGAAGATCCGATCCACCGTGAGCGTCAGGTCATGAATGCCAGAGGCCGCGCGGTGAGGATGTGCCTCTCGAGGAGGTTATCGGTCGCACCATCCTCGTGAGTTGGCTCCGGGCTCTGCGGAGTTGCTGCAGGTTGCACTCGTGTTGCTCAGCGGATCGGGCGCGCACAAAGATGCCGGTCCGGGCAGTTCACGGCTCATCACCGCGGGGATTGCCGGACGGTCCTCGAGCGCGGTATTGCGAGCGACGGCGGCATTGCGGTAGCTCCTTCAGGGCAACCGGGACCTCCGCTATGGGAAGGCTCGCCCGAGTTGGCCGGAGGTACGTCCGTTCGTGGACAACGACGCACCATGGCCAGCTGAAGCGATCGTGATGGGGCCGCGAGCTACTCGGCAATCTGTGGTCACCCAAGCCCACCTGGGCCTCGTCGCCATGAGCGACGACCCGCGGGATCAGCCGCCCCGTGCACCTTCCGCACGGGCAGCCGCGCGCACTACCTCATGGCGGACGGCAAGCTGTCGTTGGTCTCGCTTGTGGAGAACGTCGATTGGCACGGAGCCGCGTAGGAGGAGTGGGGAGCAGGCACCTCCCACACGGTTCCCTACCAACCGACGATCGGGCTTCCGGAACACAGGGCTTGTGGGTGGCACCTGCGAGGCGGACTCATCGTTCGGTCAATCCTCCCTGCGTTCCGCGCGATCAGGCGCTAGCCGGGGCATCCCCGCGAGACGGTACCAATCAGTAGCCGTGCCGCCGAGCACCTGATCACGCTCGCGCACCGAGAGACCCGCCACGAGTCTCTCGTTGGTGTCCCAGACTTCGGCGTACTCGCCGCGAAGCAAGCACACTGGCCAATCGGAACCCGCCATTATCCGCTCCGGGCCGAAGACCGAGAGTGCATGCTGCACATACGGCTCGAGGTCCTCCAACTTCCAGTTCGGTGCAGCCTCCGTCACCAGGCCTGAGAGTTTGCAGGCAACGTTCTCGCCCGCGGCCAACTCGCCGACCGAGGATGCCCAGGGTTCCATCGCGGCCGAGGCGATCGAGGGCTTGCCGAGGTGGTCGAGCACGAACCGGCCGTCCGGGATGCGTCGGACCGACTCGATGGCGGCTTCGAGTTGGTGAGGAAGCACGAGCAGATCGAACACCAAGCCGGCCTCGGCGACCGCCCTGAGCCCGTTCAGCACGGCGGGGCGGGTCAGCCAGCGAGCATCCGGCTCTCCCTGCACCTGATGGCGCACGCCGACCAAGCGTTCCCCTCCTGGCGATTCGCGCAACTCCGCGATGCGATCCACCACGTCGCGGGCCGAGAGGTCCACCCATCCGACGACACCTCGGACATGCGGGTGCGTCTCCCCAAGGGCCAGCAGCTCGGATGTCTCCGGGCCGACGTTGATCGTCTCAACGAGTACGGTGCCATCCACGCCCGCGGCGGCGAGCTGCGGCGTGAGTTCCTCCGACGTGAAGGTCCGGTTCAGAACCGGGAGGTCCTCGGTCCAGCCCTGAGGTCGGACGTCGAGGTCCCAGACGTGCTGGTGTGCATCGATGCGGTCAGTCAACGTGGAAGACCTCTCCCATCGCGGCCCACCATTCGTCTGGGCCCGCACTCTCGATGGGAAGCTGGCAGGGGCCGGTGAGGGTCCACCACGCTCTCGTCTTGTCGTCTTGGGCCATCGCCGCCAGGTCGGCGTCGTGGTCGTCGCCGACATACTCGTAGTAGGCGAAGAGAATGCCATCGCGGAGGAAGATCGAGTAGTTCCGGATGCCGCTCCGATGGATTTGCTCGATCACCTCAGGCCAAACCGCGGCGTGCAGCTGCCGGTATTCGGCTTCCTGCCCCGGACGGAGCCGAATCGTGGATGCGTAGCGGGCCGGTGTCGAGGGAGTCTTGGCGTCAGCTCGGTTCACGGGATCAGCCCGTCGCTTCGAAGAGCTGACCAGAGTTCTTCGGGGATCTCCTCGGCTGCGCGGTCGACGTTCTCGCGGACGGCGGTGGCGCGGGCGGAGCCGACCACGACGGTCCGAACGGCCGGGTGGCGGAGCGGGTAGTGGATCGCCGCCGCCGGGAGCTCGACGCCATACGTGCGACAGGTCGTCGCGAGTCGGCGCGCTCGGTCGATCACGGGCTTCGGCGCTGCGGCGTAGTCGTAGTGGGCCCCGGCGCGGGGATCGCTCGATGCGAGTAGTCCCGAATTGAATGGTGCTGCCGCAACCACCCCGACGCCACGCTCTTCGCACAGCGGAAGCAGGTCCTCGAGCGCGGATTGCTCGAGGAGTGTGTACCGGCCGGCGATCATCACGAGATCGAGGTCGCCCTCACGGACCGCCCGTGCGGCCGCGCCGGCATCGTTCGTCCCGATCCCGATCGCGCCGACGAGGCCCTCGTCGCGAAGTCGCACGAGCGCTGGGAGCCCTTCTGCAAGTCCGCGATCCAAGTCGTAGATGTCTGGGTCGTGCAGGTACGCGATATCGACACGATCCAAGCCGAGCCGCTCGAGCGAGTCCTCGAGGCTCCGGCGAATCCCTGCCTCGCTGGGGTCGAATCGGCGCACGAGCTCGTCCGGAACGTCGAATCCGTGGTGGAGGTCGTCGCCTCCCGTGAAGGCCAGATTCAGATCGAGCACCCGGCCGACTTTCGTCGAGACCACGGCCCCTGCCCGAGTCCGGGCGCGGAGAAAGTCACCCAGGCGACGCTCGGACAATCCAAGTCCGTAGTGAGGTGCGGTGTCGAAGTAGCGGATCCCGCTCTCCCAGGCAGCTTCGAGCGCACCGAGGGCGTCCTCATCCGAGACCGACCGGTAGAGATTGCCGATCGACGCAGCGCCGAACCCCAATGGGCCGAGGCGCTCTGCGCTGGTGATGTCATCCGATCGGGTCACGCGTCTACTCCCCTCCCCGCCAGTTCGCAGTTGTCCCATCGATCAGGACGCCGACGCGAACTGTGCGAGGCCCACAGGCCAGCCGTCGGCTTCCCACACGGCCTCGTAACCGATCCCGGGGCCTTCGGGTGCCCGGACCAGGCCGTCCGGGCCGACCTCGCGCGGGCGCACGATCGGATTGGAGTCGACAAGCGCCTCGTAGTAGGTCGTGTTCGGGATCGACATGCAGAGGTGGGTGTTCGGGAGTCCGCCGCCGTGCACTTCCGCACGCATGAGGTAGGACTCGGCGAGGTGCGCTGTTCGCAGTGACCCCGTGATGCCACCCCGGAACGTGACGCCCGTGCGTACCAGCCTCGCGCTGCCGTTCTGGATGAAGTCGGCGGTGCTCATGTGGGCGCCTTCGGCGACCTCCGCGACCAGCAGCGGGATGTCGACACTCTCCGCGAGCAGCTGGTACGCCGTGAGGCTGTACTCGCGCATCGGTTCTTCATACCAGAGGTAGTCAGCCTCAGCGAGAACTCGGCCGAGCCGAATCGCGTCGAGCAGGTCGTAGCCAGCCGAGCCGTCGAACATCAGCGGTACATCGTCGCCGACGTGCTCTCGGAGACGCGATACCAATTCGATGTCGCGCTTGACGTCACCCCAGACGTGCAGCTTGATTGCCGGGAATCCGAGTTCCAGGCACTGATCGGCCACATCCAGGTACTCCTCGACGGACTCGAAGGTGACGGTCGAGGCATAGGCAGGGATCGCCTCCCGGTACGAACCGATGAGTTGGTGCAGAGGCAGGCCGGCGGCCTTGCCCGCGAGGTCCCAGAGCGCGACGTCGACGAGGCCGATGGCGTAGTTGGGGAAGGTCTCGATGCGGTGAAGATCCCAGAGCCTCTGCCAGAGCCATTCACGCCGAAGCGCGTCTTGGCCGAGCAGTTCCGTACGCAGGCGCCGGTCGACGAGTTCCGCGAGCATCGTCCCTCGGACGGTGTAGGCGTACCCCGTGCATCCGCTGTCGGTCTGGATCGCGAGCCAGCCACCCGTGTGTGCGCCCTCGGAGCCTGGAAGCCCGTCGCGCCACCGGAATGCGGGCTCGACAGCGGGATTGTGGGTGAGGACGACGTCAACACTGACGATGCGCATGGATCAATTACTCCTTTGGGGCCGGCGAGGGTGCTGCGCGGCAAGAAATGAACGGTTCGGGTCGGAAATTTCGTACACGATTACCTCTCCATCGTCTCCGTGTGGAGAGCAGAGTGTCAAGAACGATGTCGCCCTAAACATGAAGACGGGGAATGGTGGGGCGGATCATGTCAATTGGGCGTGGAGCACGCTCGTCAGCTCTTGACCGAACCCGCGAGAACACCGCGCACAAGGAACTTCGAGGAAGCCACGAACACGATGAGGATCGGGACAGCTACCAACAACCCCGCGAGTGCGATCTCGGGTTGGCGGATCGGCAGAATGCTTGCTCCCATGCCTGGGTTCAGTGCCGGTGTCGCGCTGAACAGGACGCCGAGGCCGACCGGCAAGGTGAGCACCTCACCCGAGTTCACCAAGACATAGGGCAGGAAGTAGTTCACCCAGGCAGCGGTGAAACTGAAGAAGGCGAGCATGCCGATCAGGCCCTTCGCCAGCGGCAGCGCGACCCGAGCGAAGGTGCCGAACTCGCTGCAGCCGTCGATCCGAGCAGCCTCATACAATTCCTTCGGGATCGAGGTCGCGAAGTAGATATAGGCCAAGAAGGTTCCGAATGGAAAGAACGAGCTTGTCAGGATGATCGCCCACGGGGTGTTGTAGATGCCGATCGCCGTCACCTCGATGAACAGCGGCATCACCAACGCGACCGGCGGAACGATCATCGCGACGAGCGTCGTGATCAGGATGGTCCGTCGGAATGGGATCGGTGCAGTAGCGAGCGCATAGCCGGCAAGGACCGCGGTCGTGCACGAGATTCCCACGATCGAAGCCGTGTACCAGATCGAGTTCCAGAGCCAGAGCAGGAGGCGGCCGTCCTGGAAGAGCATGAGGTTCTGCCACGCGATCCCGTACTGTTCGAACGAGCCGAACGCGAACGGGCTGAGTCCGGTGAGGTCGGCGGCTGATTTCGACGGGGCGAGGACCAGCCAGATCATGGGTACGACACTCACGATGCCGAACGAGATGAGCGCGACCCAGACGGCCCCGCGCCCGACGAGCCCGGCAGCTCTGCGGTGAGGCGCGGCGGTGCGCCCGATCGGACGGCTCTCCGACCTCTGGAAGCTACGCTCGGCTTCCGGCTTCGTGGTGGCAGTCACGACTTCCTCACTCCCGCGTCTTCGAAGAAGTCCGTTCGGAAGACGACGATCAGGGCCGCGATGATGCACACCACGAGCAGCAGCAGGGACAGTGCGCTCGCGGCGCCGAGGTTCGCCGATTTGAACGCGAAAGAGTATGCGAGCTGGTTGAGAGACCAGTCATCGGCGAGGCCGGGATAGACCGTGGAGGAGATGAGGAAGGGCTCCACGAAGATCTGCAGCCCTGCAGCGAATGTCAGGATAGCCATGTAGCTCAGGTACTTCTTGATCAGCGGCAGCTTGATCTGCAGGCCGATCTGGGATGTGCTCGCACCGTCGATGGTTGCAGCTTCGAGGATGTCGTCGGGGATCGACTGGAGCGACCCGTACTGGACGATGATCCAGTTGCCCGCGCCGGTGAAGAATGCCATCAGCACGAAGATCGCGGTGAGGTTGCCCGCGCTCCAGATCTGGGTGCCTTCGGTGATCCCGAGGGCCCTGAGGGCGTCGCCGTATGGACTGTAGGTCGGCTCGAGCATGAAGTACCAGACCAGGATCGACACCGAACCCGAGATCGCGGCCGGAACGATGTACGCCGCGCGGAGCGGCACGGTCCAGCGCGAACGGATCGTGTCCAGCAGAAGCGACATGAGGGCGACCATTCCCACCATGATCGGAACGTAGATCAGGAGGAAGACGCCGACGTTGGCAACCGCTGGGAGGAACCGGAAGTCCTGGAGCACCAGGGTGTAGTTGCCGAGTCCGCCAGATGGGTTCGCCAGGGAGGGCCTGAAGGAGGTAACTACTGCCAGGACGACCGGCACGATCCCGAATGCGATCATCAGGACGAGGTAGGGAGTCGCCATCAGGAACCCTGAGGCGGCCCCAAGCCGCTTGATGCGAGTCCGCGCCATTGCCGACCGCTCCTTTCTGGAAGGGCGCCCTCCGGCCGGCAGTAGGGTACCGACCGGAGGGCGCGTTCTTACTCGACGACGGTGTATCCGGATCCGGGGGCGAGCTGGATCAACGACTCCTGGAACTTGCGAATCGCCTCATCGACGGGTGCGCCGGCGTTCAGCTCGGTCTGAAGCACGGAATTGACCTGTCCCGAGATATCGAATCGAACCGGGTGCTCGGTGGTATTGATTCGGCTGGCCTGCTCGATCATTGCCGGGACAGGATCGGCCGCGTAGTACGCGTCGCCGCTGACTCGAGCCGCCCAGGCCTCGTATGCGGGCTTGGAGCCCGGGAAGGTCACCGAGTCCTTCGCGATGTCCGGCGAGGTAGCCATGTACACAGCGGCGTCGGCGGCGGCATCGGGGAACTCGGCGTGCGACGAGACCGCCCAGATTCCGCCGCCCCACTCGCCTGAGTAGTTCACATCGGCGCCATCCCAAATCGGCATCGGCGCAGCAGTCATGTGCCCAGCAGGGATCCCCCATGAGCTCTCGGGTCGAATGACGAACTCACCGAACCAGGAAGGACCGAATGACATCGCGACATTTCCTGCTTGCGCGACATCGGAGAGGAAGCTCGCGTCGAATGACGAGCGCGTGTCGAGGACTCCGGCGTCGACAAGGGGCTGGACGAGCTCGGCGACCCGCTTGCACTCCGGGGCGTCGGGGTCGATCAGCACCTCGTTCGGCGCGGTGACCGTCGACATCGGGCAGCCGCTCGGCCAGAGGTAGCTCGCGTAGAAGTTGGCGTCCCCGATTGCGCCGGCCACGTAGCCAGTGCCCTCGAGCTTCATGGCCTCGGCCGCGAACTCTTCCATCGTGGTCGGCACGGTGAGGCCCAACTGCTCGAAGACCGTCGTGTCGTACCAGAGCACGCTCTGCGCCAGATCGTTCTTGAGGCAGTACATCTTGCCGTCGATCAGGCACCAGTCGTTCGCTCCCTCGTAGTCGTCGAAGACCTTCTGGTCGACCAACTCGGTGAGGTTCGCGGCATAACCGTTGCTCGGCTCCGCCCACGCGGCGATGTCATTGGGGGCGCCGGCGAAGACCACATCCGGCCAGCCACTGCCGGTGGTGTTGAAGAGGGAGATCTTCGACTGGAGTTCGGTCGTGTCCACCACTTCGATGTCGACGTCGACCTCTCCAGACACGGACTCCTTGTAGGCCTTCGCGGCTGGCTCACGCACGGAATCGACCCAGATCAAGACCTCGGGAGTTCCGCTCGCCTCTGGGGTGCCTCCGCCGGTGCAGGCGCTCAGTCCGAAGACGGCGAGCGCGACAAGCGGGAGGACTAGCAGCTTCTTCATTGAAACGCTTCCTTTCGTTGCTGGGGGTGGGGGACGAAAGTGATTCATCGGTTCTACTCGGTGTCGCGTCGAAGTTCGGGCTAGAAACTTCGTACACGATCCTGTTATCGTCATCAGGTCTCGCGAAAGTGTCAAGGGAACGGCCGCCGCAAACACGAAGATGTGGGAATGGCAGCTGATCGTGCATGAGAACGGAGCCTCGATGACAGAACTGGTCGACCCGGCCAACCCGGACCTGGAGCTCGCACTCCCCCGAGTCGTGTCACGCAGGGTACTGGCCGACGAGGTCTACGAGATCCTTCACGAGAGTCTGCTCCTGGGGCGGATCGCGCCCGGTGCCCGGCTCAACCTCGACCGGTTGGCTCGCGAACTGCACGTGTCCAACACGCCCGTCCGCCAAGCGCTCGCCCGTCTGGAAGCCGATGGTCTGGTCACGAAGGAGCCGTACGTCGGCTTCACTGCATCGCCGATACTCGACTCACGCACGGTGGAGCAACTGTTCGACCTGCGACTCATGATCGAGGCTCCGACGGCGGCGAGAGCCGCGAAGCACGCCGGCGTCGAGGCCGCCGCTCGGCTCACCCAGATCTGTGACACGGCCGATTCCTTGCTCGAAGAACGATCGCCGGAGAACTTGCAGCGCCTCGGGAGCTCGGATATCGAGTTCCACATGGCGATTGCGACCCGCGCGGGTAACGACGTGGTCGTGGAGTACCTCAAGGAGATCCTCGAGCAAATGGGCCGTTACAACATCCTCTCGTCCAGTCCCTCCGCTGTGGAACACGCCTGGGAAGAGCACCGCGCGATTCTCGAGGCGATCGCGACAGGTGACCCGACTGCTTCTCTCCAAGCCATGAAGGATCACTTGAACAAGGCTCTGGCCCGGCTGCACGACCTCGTACGTTGAGCAGCTGACGGAATGCCGGAGGACCCGGTGAGCTGGTCAGGTCATTCCGCATATGCGCTCCACAAGTGCGACGGATGCCTCGACGGCGAGATCGAGGAATCGGGCGCCGTGCTCGGCCGTCGCATGGCGTGGATCGCCGACGCCTCCGCCGTGTGTGCGATCCGGGATGCCGGCAGTTGTGAAGACGAAGCCCGGTAGGTCATCGTCGTAGCGGTCTTCGGCCGCGCAGCTCATGTCGACCAGTTCGGGCCGGAGCGCGCGGAGGATGGATGTCTCGATGTGATCGGCGTGACCCATGGTCGCGGGTCGCTCGATACCCTCCGCGTCGAGGCGGTCGAACATCAGCGCCCAATAGTCCGCGGCGAACCCTTGGAGAGAAGGGTCTGCCGTATGGATCAACTCGAGGGCGAGGCGTACGGCGGGCTGGTTGCCCCCATGCCCGTTGAGCAGGAGGAACTGCGTGATGCCACTGCTCCGGGCGAGCGAGATGCACTGCCTGGCGGCCGCATCGGCGATGGACGAAGTGCCAACCGATACCGATCCCGACATGGTCAGGTGGTGATCGCTGGCGCCGACTGAGATCGTTGGCAACAGTAGGACTTGGTTCGGGAGCTTGCGCTCGAGACGCCTGGCGACAGTATCCACGATGATGGCGTCAGTTCCGAGGGGCAGATGCCCGCTGTGCTGCTCGACTGCGCCGAGCGGGAGAACCGCGATCGGAGCCATGCCGTCGCGGAAGTCGGCCTCGGCCGAACGGAGTTCCGTGAGCCTCATCGCGCCGCCCACATTTCGATCTCGACTCGCATGCCGAGGAGCAGTTGAACGCCCACCGTCGTCCGGACCGGCCGGGGCTCGGAGAAGTGGCGCAGATATTCGTGGTTGAACTCTCCCCAGTCGCCGAGGTCTGCCAGGAAGACGTTGACCTTGAATACTTGCGAGAGACTCGAACCCGCCGTGGTGAGCTGTCGCGCGCAGTTCTCGATCGTCAGCTTGGTCTGTTCGCCGATGTCGGCGCCCTGCACGTTGCCGTGCGTATCGAGTGGGCCCTGCCCGCTGAGGACGACGAGCTCGCCGGCGGTGACTGCGAGTACCGGAGAGTACGGGCCGGCCGTCGTGTGCTGTGTGGCATCGGCGAAGGTGAGGATCCGATTCATCGCGCGTCCGATCCGGTGGGGAGGAATCCGACGAAGCCGGTGATGAGCCACCGACGTCGGTCGCCGTCGAAGCGAAGGAAGAAGTAGGTCGTCCACGCGAGGTGGGTGGGGCCCGACGGGCTGTCAACCGTACCGTCGAAGACCTTGGTCACGAGCGCGCGACCGTCGGAGACATCGATGCGCTCCAGCCTCTGGGCGGCGTGAAGTTGCTGTGAGAGCAGGTCTCCGTCCATCCCTCTGTAGCGTTCGGCCTGCGCAAGCCAGGAATCGCGATAGTTGTTCAGCGCTGGAAAGGCGAGTCGGATTATTCCGCTTTCGCCGCTGCTGCCCATGAATGCAGCCGCGTCGAAGTCGGTCTCGACGGCGGTCCAGTCGCCGGCGACGAACCCGTCGATATCTCGCTGGATGAGAAGTTCGTGGATCAGCGTCGCGTGGTTCATCCTGCGCTCCCTGCGGCCACGGTCGTCCTGGACAGCTCGTACCGGGCGATCTCGTCGAGGTCGAGCTGCACGCCGAGCCCGGGTTCGGTCGGCACGGCGACTGAGTCACCTTCGAACGTCAGCGGCGCCGTGAGCAGGTCTGACTCTCGAATGAGCCGCCCGAAGATGTCGCTGGAGAGCGTCGCGCCCGCCGTAGCCGCAGCCGCATGTACGGCGCCGGCCTCCATGACACCGAGGTCGATTTCACTGCCATGCCAATAGGGCCGACCGGCAGCGTCAGCCACATGGGCCATCCGGAGGAAGTCTGCAATGCCACTGCTGAAGTTGAAGACGTCCACCGCGCGGTGCGTGATGGCTGCTGTGACATCGCTGATGCGTTGCCCGTGCGATTGATAGCCGAGTGCGACATGCACCGCGATCGGGATCGATGTCCGCGCCCTGAGTTCCGCATACGCGCCGAGATCCCATCGGGGCAGCGGGTCTTCAAGGCAGAGCACGTTGCCGACCGATTCGAGACCGCGTGCGATCCGGACCGCATGACGCAGCTCTCCGAAGCGCTCGTTCGGATCGAAGATGAGCCCGAACTGCGGGCCGCATCTCTCGCGTACTGCCGCGGCCACGCCGACGATGTCGTCCTCGAGCTCGCACTTGAGCTTCAGAGTCGTGGCGCCGCGAGCCTGCGCGGCCGCGGCGACCTCGGCAGCATCGTCCGGCGTACGGTGGCCGCTCCAGGCGCTGACCGGTACGGCGTCCCGGAAGGTTCCACCGAGGAGGGCTGCGAGCGGGAGATCCGCCCGCTTCCCGAGCAGGTCGAGCACGAGGAGTTCGAACCCGTCGTACTCGCGCACCTTTGCGAAGGGCAGCGACTGCCACCGGAGGTTCGACACCTCAGTGCCCACGAGCCGCCTTGCCATCGTCTTCAAGACGTCGTGATCAGGATCCCTGAGCGACTCGCCGATCCCGGTCGTTCCGTCATCTGTCGTAGCGATGAGCAGAACTTTCGAGAATTCGTCGAACTGACGACTCCAGGCAGCGTCCGCTCCGGACGTGATCTTATGGAGCGGCTTATCGAGCTCGCTCGAGTTGATCGCCCCTGGGCGTGCGGGGACGCGCACCTCGATGAGCTCGATCTGTTCGATCTTCATGATCGCCCTTCCGTGTTGTCAAAAGCCATACGCGAACTGCCGGCGTCGACGGTGATCTCGGCCGCAGTGATGGATCTGCTCGAGTGAGAGAGAAGGAAGACAGCCGTGGCACCGATCTCCTCCGGGGTGATGAGACGAGGAATCATCTGACGTGTCCTGATGTACCGCTCGATCCAGCCCTCGGCATCACCCCATTCCGCGAGGATGTCGTGGTTCTGCGGACTGTCGACGAATCCTGGATGGATGATCGAGCAGCGAATGTTCCGGCGGCCGTAGTCCGCCGCAATTCCACGGGTGAGCCCGACGAGGCCGGCCTTCGCCGCCGCGTATCCGGAATAGCCGACGTGTGGACCGAGCGCCTGTACCGATCCGATGTTCACAATCGAACCGCCGCCGCTCGCTGCGAGCTGCGGTATCGCCGCCCGGGCGCAGAGGAAGGCCCCCCGCAGATCGATGTCGTGGAGGCGGTCCCACTCCGCCAGGCTCAGCTCGGCGAGCGGCTTGACCAATCCGACACCCGCACTGTTGACGAGGCCGTGAAGGCCGCCGATTCCGGGGAGCACTGAGCCGAACAGCTCATCGACGCTCGTTTCGTCGGCGACGTCGAGCGCCGCGTCGAACGCATCATGTCCGTCGGCCCGGAGCCTGGCGACGAGGCGCTTTGCAGCCCCATGGTCGCGGTCGGCGACCACGGTGGTCCATCCGGCGGAGGCGATCGCGCGACTGATCCCCTGTCCGATGCCGCTGCCAGCGCCTCCGGTGATGACGACGACTCCGGAGTTCGCGGTCATGGGCGGCCCACCAGTGCTTCCGCGAGGCGGACGAACTCCAGCATCAGAGCACCCCGAACGTCTCGTAGGCCGTGGTGCTCGACATGCCCGACTCGATTGCGGCGCGCGTGCGGGCCTCGGCCTGCACCTTGGTGAGCGCCCGTTCGAGGACTTCGAGCTCGACCGCCTGCGGGATCACCACGACCCCGTCGATGTCGCCCACGATGAGGTCGCCCGGCTGCACCGCGACACCGTCGATCTCCACGGGAATCCGGAAGTCGACAACCTCAGCGCGAGCGCCGGCATCCTGCGCGAACGCCCCGTGGCTGAACACCGGCCAGTCCTGCGCCAAGACCGCGTGAGTGTCGCGGTGGTATCCGTCGATGACAGCGCCGTGAGCGCCGCGGGCTCTTGCTGTGGCGGTGAGGATCTCTCCCCACGCTGCGCATTCGGCGCGGCCGCTTCGGGCGAGGTAGATCTCGCCGGACTGCAGCGAGTCGAGCGCTTCGGTCAGCCTGCCGAAGGGACGTGCAGGGATGCCGAAGGTGTCGGAGATCAGCACCGGCATCGCTCGTCCCACCAGCCGCTTGGACGGGTGCAGCGGACGCAATCGGGGGCTGAGGAACTGGTGGTGGCGTCCTATGGCGTCGAGGACGTCACCGATCACTGGCGTGTGCAGTCGCTGTTCGGCGATCGCCATCCAGTCGAGCGGTGTCTCAGACATGTTCATCGGTCCTCCTCAGGGCGAGTTGGAATCGATGTTCTCGCTCGGGATCCGGGATGGCGTCCAGGAATTTCCATAGGATGTTTTCATGCGTCCGGTCCGCAGCGAGGAGGCTGGTGAGCGCCTCGATCCCGAGGGGCTCGTCCCTACGGATGTTCCAGACCTCGAGTCGACGGCGGATCGATGGATCACCGATCTCGGAGGACTGGGCCCGTTCCTCAGTGTCGGCCGGTACCGATACTTGGAGGCGCAGGAACCGCTGCCCCTCCAGATGCACCCCAGCCTGCTCGTACTGGCCTTCCCGATTCGTGGTCGATTCGAGTTCGTCGTCGATGGCGAATCGATGCCCGTCGAGCCGGGACGGGTCATACTGATCGCGCCAGGCAGCGCGTACTCGACGGGGGTGGGACCCCAGACGCGGGGTGAGCTCCTCTGGCTCGTTTCGTCCGTCGGCGACCGGTGGGTCGACGGGATGATCGATCGGGCGCTGCAGCAGGTCATCGGGGAGCTCATCGCCGGCGGAAGCACCGTCTGGCAGGCTCCCGCTCTGACGCGCGATCTATTGTTGCGAGTGGTGGCGGCCGACCGCGACGGACTGATCGCGCCGATCTGGGGAAGCTCGCTTTGCGCGGCCGCGGTCACCGAGCTCGCACGTGCGAACCAGTCCACCGCGGACGCGGCGCCGATGCATCCCGGCGTGCGCCGCGCCCTCGACTGGCTCGATCAGCATGCCGATGGGTGGGTCGGCACAGGGGATCTCGTGGAGGCGTCGGGGATGTCATCCACGCATTTCTATGAGCAGTTCACTCGGGCGGTCGGTACGACCCCGAAGGACTACATGCTCGAGCGGCGGATCGATCGCGCGCGCGAGTTGCTCGTCACCACCTCCGACACCGTCACCGACATCGCGCACGCACTGGGTTTCGGGTCGAGCCAGCATTTCGGGACCGCGTTCCGGCGTTACGTCGGGATGTCTCCGACGGAGTTCAGGCGGAACGTGTCAAGAGACGACATCTCAAGGGGCGTGGAGAGCAGCACTCTCTGAAGCTGTCCGACCGTGGAGAGGCGCCGGGGTCTCGCTTGCACAGGAAGGTGGTGCACGACGCTGCCGGGGCCTGAACGAGGTCCGCCCACCCTATCCGAGCCTCTGGGAGTCACCGCAAACGTCACAGAACGATTGACCCTTTCGGTCACGTGAACTAACGTCTTCACCCGAAGCTTGCTTAAACGTTTTTGCTGCTTCTTCGGCATCCGCGATGCTCGCTCAGCTCGATCGCATGCAGCACCGCTGACCGAAACCGATTCGCGCCGTCCATGCGCGGCCTGATTAGCAATGGAGCTACTTGATGAAGAGAACGCACCCACCGCGGCGATCTGCCGCAGCCGTCATCGCCGTGTGCGCCGTCACAGTCGCGAGCCTCGGAGCGCTCGCCGCTCCGGTCGCTGCTCAAGCGGCCGACTCGTTCGAGGTCGATGCCGGCCAGCTCACACTGACGCTGAGCGACACCGGCACCGTCACCGAACTGACGAGCAAGATCGACGGTTCAAATCACACCGCTCCCGGGCGGCTTGTATCGCTGATCCGAGTCATGGCAGACGACAGCGCGCAAGATCCGACTTCTCTGTCCTACGACTCGGACAGCTCCACGTTCACGTTCGACTTCGCCCCCAAGAACATCAAGGTGGATGTCCAGGTCGAATCCAAGACCAGCTATGCGACCTTCGAGGTCACCGGCGTCACCGCACCAGATGATGTCGATGTCGAGGCCGTCCTGTGGGGACCGCTGCCCACCAACATCTCGCAGTCAGTCGCAGAAACGGCGGGCGTCGCGTACGACAGTAACTTCGCGATCGGCATTCACGCTCTGAACAACAAGACCATCGGTGGGTGGCCGCTCGAGCTCGACAGCCTCGGCTACCCCGGCGGACAGCCGAACCGAATGGACTACCACATGGGTGCTGCCGCACCGACCGCTTGGGGCAGTGTCCTTCAGGCCTACTCGTGGGACTACACGACGGCGCGAACGCGCACCATCGGTATCCCCGGAGTGCCCGACCAGTACATGCCGGATCAGCCCGTCCCTGCCCTCGCCGGAAGCGACGCGCAACTCGAGGGCTCGAAGATCGCGTTGTTCGGCGCGTGGCGACCGAACATCCTCCCCGTTCTCGAGAACATCCAACTCGGTGAGGGCCTCTACCACGGCACGATCGACGGCAAGTGGCAGAAGACCGCCCAGGCGACGACGCAGTCCTTCCTCGTCCTCAGCGACATCAGCTCTTCGAACATCTCGCAGGCAGCCGCCTACGCGACCCAGGCGGGCATGAGCACGGTCTATTCCCTCGAAGGCGTCTCCGGCCCCTGGGTATCCGACGGGCACCAGGTCTTCAAGCCGAAGCTCGGCGCGACGGATGCCGAGGTCAAGACCACGGTCGACGTCGCGGCGGAGTTGGGAGTGAAGTACGGCGCTCACACTCTCTCCGACTTCATCAGCACCAACGATGGCTATGTTCGGCCCGTGCCCCATCCGGGTCTTGCGAAGGCCGGGAGCGCGTCGCTGACTCGTGCGCTCGATCAGACCAGCACTGAGATCTATGTGAGCGATGCCGTCCCCTTCAAGAACGGCCACGGATCAGTCGTCCAGGTCGGCGACGAACTGATCAGCTTCCGCACCGTCACCACGATCGGTGCGGGTGAGTGGCGACTCAGCGGGGGCTCCCGGGCAGCGTACGGCACCAGCGCAGCGCCACATGCAATCGGGGCGACCGCGAGCCGACTCTGGGCGAACCAGTACGGCGGCTTTCTCGGCGGCCACGACTTGGTCGAAGAGATTTCCTCGCGCTTCGCAGCGGCATGGAACAACACAGGCACACGGGCGATGAGCTTCGATGGCCTCGAGGGCCTGTACAACTCGGAGTACGGCCCCTACGACCTGTCGAACTTCATGTCGAACATGCTCTCCGAAATCGAGGAGAAGGACGGCTTCCTCACGGAAGCGAGCATGATGTCGTCCAACATCTGGGATATGCAGTCGCGGGTCAGTTGGGGCGAGAGCAACACGAGCATGTCCCAGCGTTACAGCAACATGACCTACATGCGGCGCAACTTCCTTCCCTCAATGATCGGATGGCTCTACCTGCGGAACTACGGGTCCGTCCGCGCGCTCGAGTACGACCTCTCCAAGATGGCCGCCTGGAACGCCGGCACCGGGCTCCAGTCGAGCGTGGCGGCACTGGCCTCCAAGGGCGAGTACCTCGCGAAGATCAAGGAATGGGAGGCGGCGCGCAACCTGGGTGCCTTCACGAAGGACCAGCGCAACCGGATGATGGACACCAGCACCTACTGGACGCTGTCCGTGGTCGAGGCTGAAACGAAATGGTCGCTCCAGCAGACCGACAAAGACGGAAATCCGGTGGGTGCCCCTGAGGACGTGTTCGTCGGCAACACCGCCGGCTCGATGAACGTCGCGCTGAACAAGCCGGTGACGCTCAGCGGCAAGACCACGCGCTCGCTTGACTTCGTCAATGACGGCGACACCTCGTCTTCAGGTCACGCCACCAGCCTCAAGGGTCGCGGGGCCGGATGGATGCAGATCGATCTCGGCAAGCCGACGACGGTCAACCAGATCAAGCTGTGGCAGCCCTACGACGACGGTCGGAGCTACCACGATGTCGTCGTGCAACTGTCGAACGACCCGGAGTTCGGCGTCGGTGAAACAGTGACGGTGTTCAACAACGACATCGACAACACGCTGGGACACGGCGCGGGAACCGACGCCGAGTATGCCGAGTCCTCATCAGGCAAGTCGATCCGAGTCGACGATGTCACCGCCCGATACGCGAGATTCTGGGCGAATGGAAGCACCACCAACCCGCACAATGCGTGGGTGGAGGCGCAGATCTTCCAGTCGCCGCGCAACCTCGCATCGGGAATCACCCCGACCTTCAGCGGGGAGATCTCTCAGAGCCCCACGTTCGCCACGGACGGCAGCACGGAGACCAGCGGCTGGGTGGGCCTCACGGCGCCCGGAACAGGTTGGATGCAGCTCGACCTCGGTGGAACGCGCACCATCAACCAGATCAAACTGTGGCAGTACTGGGGCAACGGCCGCACCTACCATGATGTCGTCGTCCAGCTCTCGGATGACCCCACGTTCGAGACCGGCGTGACCACCGTGTTCAACAACGACACCGACAACTCCGCCGGCCTCGGAGTCGGCACCGACGCGGAGTACGCCGAAACCTCGGTCGGGAAGGCGATTCAACTGAGTTCCGTGGACGCTCGATACGTTCGCTTCTGGGCGAGCGGGAACACATCGAACCCGTACAACTCCTGGGTCGAAGCCCAAGTGACAGGGTACTGACGCCTCGCGCGCGAGCGGTGAACCCTGACAGGGTTCACCGCTCGCGTGCGTACATGCGTCCATACGGCGTGGGGAACTGGCGACGCTTCGCACGATTCCTCGCACCCGGATTCTTGACCGAACGATGCAGGAGAGCCATGCCGGCGCGACGGTTCGGAACGGCGCGCGATCGGCGCGCTTATGCGCGAGAAGATCGCAGGTGCGTGCATGACTCCGGTTGCGCGCCCCAGGCTGCCCCTCGAGTACGGCCGAGCACGTCGAGCTCGCCTGTCGCACGCATCGTATGGCAGTCGATCTCACTCGTGGTACTTCTCTCCTCGACCTGGGTGATCGTCGGAACTGCCCTCGACGGCGCGGGCGCGGGTGCGGTCTCCGCAGGTCGCACGGTGTTCTCCTCGTTCGGCTTGCTGGCGCTCGTGCTCATGTCACGGAAGCGGCAGACGACGCCGTCCGCCTCCCGCGGAGTGCCGGATCGCCCGCGGCGCTACACCGCCTGGCAACTCCTCGTTCTCGCGGGTACCGGCGTCGCTGGCTACACCATGCTGTCGACGGTCGCGATCAACCTCGCCGGGCCGATGCTGCCGAGTCTGGTGCTCTCGCTTTCGCCTGCGCTCGTGCTGGTACTCGAAGCAGCTACAACACGGATCCGTCTCAATGTGCGGACCCTGATCGCCACGTGCGGTGCCGTCGGCGGCGCAGTCCTTTACATCGTTCCCCGGTTCAACGGGGCTGCAGACGCCAACCTGGCCGTCGGGGTTCTCGCAGCCTGTGGGGCCATCCTCTCGATGGCCGTCTACAGCATCTACTTCGCGCACGTCCACCGTCATTTCGAGGGCGCCCTGGCTCCGCGGATCCTTCCGATCTTCGCACTCGGCAGCATCCCGCTCATGGTCTGGGCCTGGCTCGATGTGGCAGCCGGTCAGAAGGTCGAACCGTCGAGCATCGCCATGCTGGCGTTCCTTGGCGTCGCCGTCTACGTTCCCGCGTATCTGCTCCAGCACCGGCTTCTGATCAACGCGGGCGCCGCATTCACCTCGCTGCTGGGACTGGCGGTTCCGCCTCTCGTCGGTGTCGCCTCCGCGGCCTTGGGTACCGCCGCTGCGCCCGGGGGACTCCAAATCGCGGGGATCGGAATCACGCTGGCCGGCATGGTCCTCGTGATCCGTGCGAGCTTCACAGGATCCCCCATCGAAAACGAGCTGCGATGAACCGTCGCGTCCGATGAGGAGTGGTGGGAGCAGACATCCACTCAACCCGGGTGCTGTTCCGATCACCGGAGTTGGCGTGGCCTCGCAATCGTAGATCTGTCCCCGTCGAGCTTGCGCGGAACCTTGCGGGGTCAGTGACGGGTCGCCTGGACGTCCCGGCGTACGCGAAGGTGTGTCATGCCGCCGTCGACGTCCAGCGCAGTGCCAGTGATCGAACGGGCCTCCCGCGAGGACAGGTACACGATCGACGCGGCGACCTCTTCCGGGGTAACCATCCGTCCTGTCGCCTGGCGAGCGTCAAGGGCACGACGCTCGGCAGCGGGGTCCGGGAATCGCTTCAGCATCTGGTCGACGAATGGTCCCGACACCGTTCCCGGCCGCACGCAGTTCACCCGGATGCCCTCGTGAACGTGGTCGGTCGCCATCGCATAGGTGAGCGAGAGCACTGCTCCCTTGGAAGCCGCGTACAGGGCGCGCTGCGGTAGCCCGTTCAGGGCCGCAACAGAACAGAGGTTGACGATTGCTGCGGCGTCCGATTTCCGCAGGTGCGGAAGTGCGGCGGCGCTGACCCGGGCGACCCCGGTGACGTTGATGTCGAGAACCCGCGCCCAGTCCTCGTCCGAATTGTCCGCCACGCAACCGACCGCGCTGACCCCTGCGTTGTTGACCAGCACATCGAGTCCGCCGAGCTCGCTGGCGAGTTCGTCGAGCGCCCACGCCACCTGCAGCCGGTTGCGGACGTCCGCGGTGCGATGCATCGATCCGGCGGGCGGCAAGTCGTCGCCGACGTCGAGAACGCCGACGCGGGCCCCAGCCTGCTGGAACGCCAAGACGGTCGAACGGCCGATTCCCGACAGCCCGCCCGTCACGACGACTCGAAGGCCGGTGACTCCCGCCGCCTCTGGGGCGTTCATGCTTGCACCATGGAATGCCGCGCGGAGCCGAGACCATCGATCGCGAGTTCGACCACGTCACCGGCTCGAAGATAGGGATTGCCCTCGATACCGAGGGCGACGCCGGCGGGAGTTCCCGTGTTGATCAAGTCGCCCGGATGGAGAACCATGAACTGACTCAGGTAGCGGATGATCTCTGCCACCGTGAAAATCATGTCGTCGGTGGAACTGTTCTGCCGTGTACGTCCGTTGACACTGAGCGACAACCGCAGCGCTTGAGGATCGACAACCTCGTCCGCGCTCACCAGCCACGGCCCAAGTGGGTTGAACGTCTCGCAGCTCTTGCCTTTCGACCACTGGCCCCCGCGCTCGAGTTGGAACTCTCGCTCAGACACATCGTGCGAGACGACATACCCGGCGACGCACTCGAGCGGGTCGTCCGCTTCGTCGAGATATCGCGCCGTGCGCCCGATGACCACGCCGAGTTCGACCTCCCAGTCCGTCTTCACGGACCCGCGCGGAATCAAGACGTCGTCGTATGGGCCCACAATCGTATCCGTGCCCTTGAGGAAGACGACGGGTTCGGCGGGAATCTCCGTGCCAGTCTCGCGCGCGTGCGCCGCATAGTTCAGACCGACGCAGACCAGCTTGCCCGGTCGGGCGATCGGCGCCCCGACGCGAAGATGGTGGGCATCTTCCAAGTCCCTGAGCTGGTTGCGGCTGACCGCATCGTGCACAGCTGTCACCGGGTCCGATGCCAGGAAGCGCGCGTCGATATCAGCTGTGATCGGCCGAAGATCGAGTGCCCGTCCCTCGTAGTGGACGATGGGTACTTCCGCACCGGGATCGCCGAGGCGTGAGAATTTCACGGGTGTGCTCCTTCGAGCGGTTGTGGTGCGACGTATGGCGACATTCGTCGCCAACAACGTTCAGGCCGTCGTACCGAGTGGAATGTCCGAGGACGGAGAGCTGAACTCGCTTGCATGCGAACTCGTGTCAGCAGCCCGCTGAGATGGCCGTGGTGGTGCCGATGCCGCGCGAGTCGGGCTGCCCATCATCGAAGTACTGCACCAGGTCGGACGCGAGCTCGGGCACGCTACGAGCACCCTGGTCTCCGCGAAGCGACTCCGCGGCCAGAACGCCGACGGCGACGGCCTGTCGCGCGGCGATCGGAGAGGTCTCCGTCCTCCCACCGTCTCGGACGAAGCGGAGGAACTCATCGAGAAGGAGGGGGTCCGCGCCGCCATGTGACCCCATCGCCGCGGGTACCGGGATCACTTCATCCGGCGCAGCGAAGCCGGCATGCCGTTTCGTCCACACATTCACGACACCGTCTGGCCCATCACCGAGATTCTCCAAGCGACCTTCCGTGCCGATCACGGTGTAGTTGCGCCAGTAATCGGGGGTGAAGTGGCACTGCTGATAGGTCGCGAACACGCCGTTGTCGAGTTGCATCGTGATCATCGAAAGGTCTTCAACGTCAGCGCTCGGGCTGATCCCCGTCTGGGCGGTGGGCGGCCAGTTGTCGGTGCTGATCCAGTCGGTCATCATCTCACCCTGGGGAGAGCCCTGCAGACGAGAGTCGCCATAGACGGTGAGGCCGCCCATACCGGACACCCGCTGAGAGTAGCCGCCGGCGAGCCAGTGGATCACGTCGATGTCGTGCGCCCCCTTCTGCAGGAGCAAGGAGTTCGCCCGTGACCGTTCGGCGTGCCAGTCCTTGAAGTAGTAGTCTCCACCGTTGCCGACGAAGTGGCGGCACCAGATGGCCTTCACCTCGCCGATTCGGCCTGACTGAATGATCTCGCGCATGAGCCGGACGACGGGCATGTGCCGCATGTTGTGGCCGAGGTACAGTCGTGTTCCCGTCGACCTCGCGAGCTCGAGCATGTTGTCGGCGTCATCGATGGACGTCGTGATCGGCTTCTCGCAGAACACCGCGACGCCGGAGGTGAGGCAGCGGCTGACCACCTCGGCGTGCGTGTGGTCGGGCGTCAGCACGAACACCGCTTCGACGCCGGAAGCAAGCAGTTCGTCGAGGTCGGCGGTCACGATCGCGTCGGGGAATTGCTCGGCCGCACGCAGGCGGGCGCGTTCGGACGGATCGCAAATCGCCCGGATGTCGACGTCTGGCCTCGCGGCGAGCTCCGCAGTGAGGAGGGCACGCACCCCGAAGCCGATGACGCCTACCGGCATCCGTGTGTTTTCCATTGCTGTTGGTTATCCTTTCGAACCGGTGAAGGCGATGCCTTGGATGAACTGCCGCTGCAATACGAGGAAGACGATGATCATCGGCAGGGAACTCAGCAGAGCGCCCGCCATCAGGAGGGCGTCATCCTTCAGGCGCAAGTCGGTGAGAAGGCTGAGCCCAACACTGAGCGGCATCGAGTTGACGTTGCCCGAGACGACGAGCGGCCAGAGCAGGTCGTTCCACGACCAGAGGGCGGTCAGCACGGTGAGCGCGATGATCCCGGGCTTGGCGAGCGGCAACATGACATGCCAGAAGATCTGCCACTCATTTGCCCCGTCGAGGCGCGCCGCCTCCTCCATGTCCTGTGGCAGCGACTGAAAGAACTGCCGCAGCAGGAACGTGCCGAACACGCTGAACAGCCCCGGGATGGCGATGCCGGTGACGGTGCCGACGAGGCCGAGCCCCTGGATGATCTCGTATTGCGGCAGGATGAACAGCTGCCCCGGAACCATCAGCACCGCGAGAAACGCGATGAACAGGATGTTCTTGCCGGGGAACGAGAAGCGGGCAAACCCGTAGCCCGCCATCGTGCACAGGATCACTTGACCGACCGTGCGGAGCACGGTGAGGAAGACTGAGTTGCCGAGCAGGGTCCAGAACGGGAGCGTGTCGAAGACCTTCTCGTACGCGCGGAATGTGACCGGGTCGGGGAGGATCTGCGGCGGCACCGAAGAGGCTCCGGAGATGGTCTTGAACGAGGTCAGGATCTCCCAGACGAAGGGGAACACCATCACGACCGAACCGAGGATCAGCAGCACATAGGCCCAAGCGAGCGAGCGCTTTGCGGATCCCCCGCCGCTGCGTGGCCGAACCGCCCGGCCGTCGGGCATCGTCAGGGCTGCGGTGCTGTCACTCATAGTGGACCCACTTCCGCTGCAGGAAGAACTGAACTGCGCTGAGCGCGAGGATGATGAGCAGGAGAATGCAGGCGATCGCCGCTGCCGCTCCGAGGTCGTGCTGGATGAACCCCTTCTCGTAGAAGAGGTAGACCAACGTCTTCGATTGGGCGAAGGCGGGGTTCGACACCCGGTCGATCATCAGGTAGACGAGGTCGAAGACCTGCATCGACGCGATCACGCTCAGCACGCAGAGCAGGAAGGTTGTCGGCGAGAGCATCGGGGCGGTGATGGACCAGAAGCGACGAATCGGCCCGGCGCCGTCGAGCTCGGCGGCCTCGAGAATCGACTCGGGGATGCCCTGGAGGCCGGCGGTCAGGATGATGATCTGGGTTCCGAGGGCCATCCAGATACCGATGACCGAGAGGATGACGATGTTCACCCACGGCGTCGAGAGCCAGGCGACACCGGGCAATCCCACCGATTCGAGCGTCAGATTGACGACGCCGTAGTCGACGTTCAGCAGCAACCGCCAGACCAGTGCGACCGCAACGGGCATCGTCACGACCGGGATGAAGAACATCACCCGAAAGAGTCCGCGGAACCGGAGCCCGCGCGTGTTCAGGAGGACCGCGACGACCATGGCGATCGGAATTCCGAGCAAGGCGATCCCTGCGTACAGCAGTGTGTTGACGAGCGATCGGGCGAGGTCGGGTTCCTGGAAGACGGTGATGAAGTTGTCCAGTCCCGCGAAGGTCTCGCCGCCGAACGGCCCGACCTCCTGAAAGGAGAGGTAGATTCCCCTCACGACCGGCCAGAGGTAGAAAACGAAGAGCCCAAGGCCCGCCGGGCCGATGAACAACAACGCCCACCACGCCCGGTTCCGGCCGGGTGGCCGGCGCCTGGCCGCCACCCGGCTCCCCGGGCGCTGCGTCGACGCAACGCCCGGGGCCGGCTCCTCAATGAGGATGTCCGTCATACGAGTGCTACTCCTCGGCGAGCTTCGCGTCGATCTCCCCGGCCATCGCCGAGAGGCCGCTCGCGGTGTCGACCTGGCCGGACAGGATCTCCTTGATGTACTTCTCCTCGATGGGCGTCCATGCGCTGGTGTTCTTGGAGATGGGCAGCGGGGTCGCCTCCGCGACTTCATCGAGGAAGATCTGGGCATCGATCGTCGGCAGCGCGTCGACCCACGCCTGCTGCGTACCGGTGTATGCAGGGATGACCGTCCCTGTCTCTGCCTGGATCTCCGCCCCCTGCTCGCCACTCAGGAAGACGGCGAGCTTCTTGGCCCACTCGACGTTCTTCGAGCTCGCTGAGGCCGCGTTCGCGAGACCGTGGATGACCGAAGTGCTGCTCTCCGGCCCCTCGGGCAGCGGGGCAACGCCGATGACGTCCTTGATCGCCTCGGCCGAGCTGTAGGCGCCGGCCGCCCACGAACCGTCGAAGAACATGCCCATCTTCCCGGAGCTGAACGTATCGCCTGGCCACGTGTCCGTCAGTTGCTGCAGCGTCGGCGACGCACCCTTCTCGATCAGGTCGACCCAGAGCTGCACGCCCTCGGCCGCTTCGGGAGTGGCCATTCCCGACTTCGTCGCGTCATCGGTCAGCACCTCGCCGCCGGCTTGGAAGATGGTGTTGTAGTACGTCATCTGCCCGTACGGCGCCGCAGCGGTACCGTAGACCCCGGCCGACGGATCGGTGATCTTCTCGGCCGCCGTGGCGAAGTCATCCCAAGTCCATCCCTCGGCCGGGTATGCGAGCCCCGCCTTGTCGAAGAGCGCCTTGTTGTAGAACACGCCGATGGTGTCGTAGTCCTTCGGCGCACCGAAGAGCTTGCCGTCGTACGAGTACAGGTCGACGAGGGAGCTCGGATAGTCGGCCGGGTCGATCCCTGTGTCGTCGAGGGAAGCGAGCTGGTCGTTCGAGGCGTAGAGCTGGAAGTTCGGGCCATTCACCCAGAAGACATCGGGTCCCGCGCCGGCCGAGAGCTGAGTCTGGATCTTCGTCCAGTAGTCAGCCGAGGGGATGACCGTGATGTCGACGGTGACGTTCGCGTTCTCTTCTTCGAACGCGTCCGCCGCCTCGCGCAGTGCCGGCTCCTGGTTCTGGTCCCAGATCGTGTAGTTCAGCGTGACCGGCTCATCGCCGGAGGCGTCGCCGGTTCCGGCGGAGCATCCGGTGAGGAGCAGGGACGAACCCGCGAGTAGCGCGATCGCGCCCGCGCTGTACCGGAAGATTCGTGATGGCATTGCGTTTCCTTTCCGCCGCGCCGATGCGACAGCAATTCCGCAGGAGGGGGCCCTGCTTAAACGTTTCGGCATGATTCAACAAGAACCACCGCTTACTGTCAAGTCCCCTATTCCGCCAGGGTGGAACGACGCGCGAAGAGCGCCGGCTTCAGATCAAGCACACGGTTGGCGGGCGTCTCCGAGTCCAATGCCCTTGCCAGTACGAAGTCGACGATCTGGGCGCGCATGTCCACCGCGCCGATCGAACTGATGCCCGCCTGCTCAGCCTGACCCGAGTCACCGATACCGATGATTGCGACGTCCTCGGGTACGCGCAGGCCGAGTTCACGTGCGGTCTGGACCGCAGCGAATGCAGCGAAATCGGTCTCGGCAAATACGGCGGTCGGCGGATCGGGACGGTCGAGAAGACTCCGAGCGCCCCGATACGGGTCCAGCAGGTTCCTCTCGTACTCGACGATGTAGCCATCGGGGATCGGCAATCCGGCTTCTGCCATCGTTGCGATGTAGACCTGCCGACGTGGTCCTCCGTGTGGCTCATCGGCTCCGGACACGGCTGAGAGGCAGGCGATCGCTCGATGATGTTCAATCAGATGCTCCACGGCCATGCGTGCGGCCCCGCGCTCATCGAATCGGATCACGTCGAAACCATCCGGTTCAAGGTCCGATGCGTACACGGCAACCTTGCGAGCCAAAGGTCCGAGTGCATCTCGCCATTGCGTCGACTCCGTCGCATCGGCCGCGGCCACAAACGCGGCATCGAACTCGCTTCTCGCGAGCGCCGACGCGAAGTCCGAGTCCATCGCGATGAGCGTCGTCAGACCGTATTCGGGAGCGCGTTGAGTAAAGGCCTCGGCCAGGCTCAGTGTCCACGGGTCCCCGAGCATGTGCAAAACGAGTTGGATGACTCGGGTACGACCTGTACGGACGGACCGAGCCATCCGATTCGGCAGGTATTTGAGCTCCACAGCGGACTGACGTACGCGCTCAGCGGTCTCGTCCGAGTATCGCGCCCCCTCCTGCACGGAGCCGGAGAGAACATTCGATGCCGTGGCGACCGAGACGCGAGCGTGGGCAGCGACTTCGCGAAGGGTCACCCGTGTGCGCTGCTTGCCCGATCGTGCGTTCATCGTCCCAGAAGCTTAGTCGGCGCAGGCGCCGTCAAGGCGGCCCACGGCGCGGCGGTGCGCGGGGATCGCGCATGTTGGCGCGAAGCCCTGTCGAGACGATGTATCAGATTCATCATGCGCTCTTGATTCTCCTTGCCCGCATTTTCCGTATAAACACAGGGGAAATCTCAAGAGAGGCAGTTGCGGTCGCCCTGAACATCTGATCTAATCCCCGATTGATGGCCGATGTTTCGGAAACATCGGCCAGCCAGAGGGAAGTGAGTGCGCATCGTTCGCGACGCGGTCGGCTGCTGCTCAGCCATCTCCCTCGATGGTCGCGACGAGCGCGCCCCGGTCGCCGAGGTGCGTCCGCAGCGACGAGAAACCGCCAACCTCGATGAAGAGAAGGACGCAACGGGAATGAGAAGATTGCGAACGATCCGGCGCGGAGCAGTCGGTGCCCTCGCCGCCGCAGCGATAGCGACCGTAGTGGCGATCGTGCCGACCGGGTCGGCGCTCGCCATGCAGACCTCCGGCTCGGCGCCGTACGTGAACCAATGGCTGGTCTCGGGGCCGTTCACGAACCCGATCCTCGCCGGCGCGACGGTCGCGGTGGACCCCGCGCTGGGGGCGGAGCTCGTCGCTCCGGGCGGTGCGGAGAAGTCGACGTGGCAGTACTTCGACGACCGGATCTTCAACCGGAACTACGACGATTACAACGACCTGATGGGATACTTCGACGTCAAGCAGGGTCGCTCCACGTTGGACAAGTGGGTCCTGGCGGCGAGCTACGTGTACAGCCCGACCGCTCGAACGGTGCAGTGGCAGATCGGCGGCTCCGGCGTCTACAAGGCGTACGCCAACGACGCCCAGGTGGGCGCTCAGAACACCGCGGCCGGCCGAGTGAGCAAATCCGGCGCCCGATACGCCGTCGAACTCAAGGCCGGATGGAACGAGCTCGTCATCGAGATCCAGCACAAGAACCCGAGCTCGAACAAGAACTTCCTCGGCTTCTACTCCCGCGTCTCCGATGCCAGCGGCAACGAGGTGCCCGACCTGACGTACTCGGCGTCCATCGGCAGCACCGAGGAGGTGAGCATCGTCACGAGCGGCCTCGACATCGACGAGACGGCATTCGAGAAGCGGAACGCCGATGTCCCGGCGAATGACTACCCGGGCAACGTCCTCCCCTACGCCTACGACGAGAACCCGTACGTCGCCATGACGGCCACGCTCGACGGCAAGCGGAACACGAGTGGCATCGCCCCGCAGGCCTCGCCGTTCACGTTCCAGGCGACCGGAGGCGCGCCGGGATACTCGTGGTCCCTCGCCGACGGCGAGCTCCCGCCCGGCCTGACGCTGGACTCCGACGGCCACCTCGAGGGCACCGTCGAGAATGGCGCGCACGGCGATGGCGCGAAGGACTACACCTTCTCGGTCGAGGCCGAGGACGCCGAAGGCGCCACTGCCACCAAGGAGTTCACCATCACGGTGAAGCGCAACCCGGTGGACTGGTTCATCGACGGCAAGATGTCCGCGCTGTCGCACACGACAGGCACCATGCCGAACCTGTACGACCCGAACTACAACTACGACGAGTGGGCTCGGACAGCCAAGCAGATGGGCATGACGATGCTCTCCACGGAGACCATCCAGAACACCGTCTACTACTGGCCGTCCCCGAACGCGAACCTCACCCCCGACAACGGCAACAAGCTCTTCAAGTACAACGCCCTCGAGCAGGCCGCCGACGGCACCTGGCACGTGAAGGACCGAGTGCAGCAGGCCAAGGATGCCGCCGAGCGTTACGGGCTGAGGTTCGGTGTCTACCTCTCGTCCCTCTACGAAGGACGCGAGATCCTCGAGAGCGACATCCAGGGCCTCGTGGCGAAGTACGACCCGTCGTATCTCTTCGCGGACGGCGGGCCGGAGTCGTACTCGAACACAGACGTGGCCTGGAGCTCCGCGCGCAACTACAACGATCGCGTCCTGATCGACGCCAACCCGAACGCCCAGACCGGCGACCAGGACATCACGCTCCACGAACGGCCGTTCTGGAACAGCGAGCCGTACCAGGACAACCACTGGCGGAACGGGATCCTCGAGCAGGGCCGCAAGACCGCCCATGAGGAGTGGAACGACCCGTACACGACCGCACTCGACGTCTGGACGCAGTACGCCGGCGGCAACGAGCGTGACGACTGGCGCGAGGCGACGAAGGAGCTGATCAACCAGTACGGCCACGGCTACGTCATGAACTACGACTCGTCGATCACGGTCACCCGCGGTATGGACAACCTGAGCAGCAACCTCGACAACGACAACATCTTCTCGATGGTGCCGATCTCGTCGCAGCAACTGTCGGACATGCGCGCCGGCATCGTCAACTGGATGGACAACCCCGACGGCCCCGACCTGCGAGAGTCTCTGTACGGCACCACGCCGTACGCCCTCGACTACGAGCTCGAGCCCGGCTGGTTCGAGGACCCGCAGAAGGCGATCGCATTCGGACAAGGACCCGACTGGGGCTACGCGATGTCGCGCGACCAGTTCGTGTACCTCCACCTGATCCAGAACCAGATCAAGGGCACGGCCAAGTCCGGCTTCTCCGGTGAGGACCGGCTGAGCGACATCGGCCCGTTCACCCACCCTGTCGCGAAGGTCGAATGGCTGAACGAGGGTGAGTCGCTCCCGTTCACGAGCTCGAAGGTCGGCGACGACTACTTCGTGACGATCGATACCTCGGAGGTCTCCGCCGACCCCATCGACACCGTCATCAAGGTCACCACGAAGGACAAAACGCGCGACTACAAGCTGACGAGCGTCAAGCTCTTCAGCAGCCAGGAGACGCCGCGCATGCTGAAGCTCCGGGCCGAGAGCTACCTCAACGGGTACACCAACATCCTCGCCCCGGCGAAGCTCGCGTACATGAGCGACAACCCATCCGTGGCGAAGCCGAGCGGTGCGAGCGGCAACATCAAGGCCGTCGGCGACGGCACCGCGACGATCACGGTCACGGCGACCTACAATGACGGCGTGCACGACCCCCAGGTGAAGACCGACACCTACCCGGTCGTCGTGCGCGACGGTGTCATCTCACCGGATCTCCCGCTCGTCGGGGTCGAGCTGTCGACCGGCGGTGCACAGTTCTGGAAGGAGGTCGGAGCTCGCGAGCAGTCTCCCGTGACCTTCGCCGGCTTCACCGAGAAGGGCGGATCCATCGACATCCTGACCCCGTCGGAAGTGACGTACCACTACGCGACCGTCGACGGACGCCGGAACATCCCAACGGGCAAGATCGCGATCACGGAGGTGCCGGCCGACAAGGTGCCGTTCGTCGTGACGGATGGCGCCCTGCAGGTCACGACCGGAGTCACGAAGCCGACCATGTTCAGCTACTGGGCTGACGTCGTCGTGAACGGGAAGACCTATACGTCGACCCGCAACTTCGTCACCATCCGCCCGGACGCCAACGCGTCCGCCGGCATCCAGCCCGAGGTCTCCACCGATACCGAGCACGCTGAGCACCTCTCCGATGGAATCATCAACGACGAGCACGGCGGCAACGCCACCTCGAAGTGGGTCGTCCCGGCCGGGCAATTCGGCAGCCTGACCTACGACCTGAAGACGCCGCAGGAACTCACTCGCGTGAACCTGTTCTTCAACCACCACATGCCCAACGCCGACAACGTCACGTACACGAACGCGCCGAAGACGGTGAAGATCGAATACAGCCTGAACGGTACGGACTGGACGACCGGGACTGAGACCACCGAGCTGTCCGGCGGCGGGCTGCCGACATCAAGGAACGGGAAAGCAGTTCCGAAGAACGACACCACCCTGTACGGCTGGGAGCAGGAGGCGAACTACTACAACTACGCGATCGACCCCGAGCACGCCAGCGTGCAGGCACGATACGTGCGAGTCTCGTTCCCCGAGGGCGGCCAGGACGGTGCACCGATCGACCTCCTCGAGGCACAGGTCCACTCCCTTCGAGACTTGACCCAGCTCGGTGCGATCAAGGTCGACGCGGAGGTCGCCCGCAAGGGCACGACCGCGACGATCAAGGTCGAGGGACGATCGTTCCTCGATGAGAAGCTAGATCTCACCCGACGGTCGCTCACCTTCACGAGCAGCGACCCGGCCGTCGCGTCGGTGGATGCCCGCGGACTCGTCACCGCGGTCGCCGACGGACGGGCTAAAGTCACGGTGACGGCCGAACGGGACGGGTACCGCGCCAGCGACTACCTTTACCTGGATGTCGACGGGTCCGGGCGCATCTCCGTGCCGACGTTCCTCACCTCGCTGAAGCTCGACCTCGACAAGAACGAGGTGACGACCGGGGCACCGGCCGTCGCCCGACTCGAGGGGATGCTGGACACCGGCGCGACGGCGAACCTGGCCGAGGCTGACGTCGAGTACGTGCTCAGCGACGACCGGCTGCAGCGCGTGCCGGGCAGCGATGTGATCATGTTGGCCGAGCCGGTCATCGCACCCTTCGAGGCCACCATCGAAGCCGTGGTGACGCTGAACGGCGTGACGGTTCGCTCCAACACGGAGACGGTGCGCGTCGCAGGAACCAACGTCTCCGGGCTCGCGGAGGTGACGACGTCCTCGGTCCGCAGTCGCTCGGGGGCGCCGAACGGCGACGACCAGGACTCGCGCTACGTGGGAACGATGGCGACGGACGGCAGCAGGTCGACGCAGTGGGCGGCGAAGAAGGCGGATGCCACGCCGTCGGTCACGCTCCGCTTCGACGACCCGATCCAGATCGACCGGATCAACCTGGTCGACCGCGGGTCACTCGTCGACCACGCCGGCGAGGGCCTCCTCGAATGGGAGGGCGGCAGCCGGATGATCACGGGGGTCGAGTGGGAGGGCAGCCCCGACAACATCGTGTCGTTCGACTCGCCGATCACCACTGCCTGGGTGAAGTTCACGATCGACCCCGATAAGACCTACGACAACGTGGCCGTCGGCGGCGAGTGCGGCCTGGTCGAGTTCCAGGTCTTCGAAGCCGATGTAGAGCGAGCCGTCGTCGACACCGTCGATGCGGTCGTCGAGACTACCGTCGGACAGCTCCCCTCGCTGCCCTCCCAGGTCGACGCGGTCTACTCGGACGGCACGGTCGAGGCGGTCTCGGTCGACTGGGAGTCGGTGACGGCGGACGACATCGCCGAGCCCGGCTGGTTCACGGTCGAGGGATCGATCGCGGGAACGTCGGTGAAAGCCACCGC
Source organism: Agromyces sp. NPDC058064 (assembly GCF_042885275.1). NCBI lineage: Bacteria > Bacillati > Actinomycetota > Actinomycetes > Micrococcales > Microbacteriaceae > Agromyces > Agromyces sp. NPDC058064. The sequence goes on from NZ_JBHVSE010000001.1 coordinate 1,067,556, forward strand.
CGTGGTCATCGCTCGATGACTCCGCTCAGGGCTTCCGAAGTCGCTTCCTCGATCTGAGGGCCCTGCGCGGTATTCACACCCGGCGCCGCTCGCTCGAGCGGCGCCGGGTGTTCCGTTGGTAACGGCCGTACTGCGCTCGGGATGTCGTTCCCCTTGTTGTAGGCTCTGCGCGTCGGTGTTCACGAAGGAGAACCAGGGTGGCAGGTTTCGCGGAATCGGACCCGGGCGCGCCACCGCCGGCGTCGACGTACCGACCGGGATACGAGATCGCGGCCGAGCGCATCCTCGAATACATCGCCGACCAGGAGCTCCGTCCCGGCGCGCGGCTGCCCACCGAGGCCTCCCTCGCAGAGATCGTCGGAATGTCGCGAACCATCGTGCGCGAAGCCGTGAAGATCCTCTCGGCTCTCGGTCGGCTCTCGGTACAGCGCGGTCGCGGCATCTACGTGGCTCGCCCGCCTGAAAGCCCGTGGGGTACGGATCTCTCCGGATTCCTGCCGGCTGATCCCGATAAGGTCGGCGAGATCTTCGAGTTCCGGCGATTCGTCGAGCTCAGCACGACCGAGCTCGCGTCCCGGCGGGCAACGCCGGCCCAAGTCAGAGCGATCCAGGAGGCGGCCGCGCGGACGCTGGAGCTCGCCGACGGCGACCTCGAAGCATTCAACGATGCCGACTCGGCCTTCCACCGCACGATCGGCGAGGCATCCGGGAACACGTTCATGCTTGGCTGCCTCGCCTCGGTGCAGCGCCTGCAGCGCCAAATCAGCGTCATCGCGTTGGCCAGCACCGCAGGCGGCTCGATCACCGCCGCGGCGGAGCAGCACGTCGCGATCGCCGGAGCGATCACCGGAGGGAACACGGTGCTCGCCGTCGAACTCATGGCCGAGCACGTCGACATCACGGCACGGCAGTTCAAAGGCGCCCTGATCAACCGGCTGTTCTCCGCCGAGAAGCCGACCGAAATCTGACCGGCGGACCGATCCCGACGTTGCTAGAGCAACCCGAGCGGGATCAACATTCCGGCGAGCTCTCGACGTCAGCAGTGCCGTGTGGAGGGATGCCCGTACGCCGAGTGCTCAAGGCCGCGGATGTACCCGACCGCGAACAAACGCCCAAGCGTCTCGTATCCGGGGGCATCGTTCGACTCGCCCTCGAGCGTGGGCACGTGGTCGGGCCGCATGGCCCCGTCGAATCCGATCGCGTGATACGCCTCGATGCAGGCGGCCATGTCGGTCTGCCCCGCGTCGTGGAACGTCTCCCTGAAGGAAGCGGGTGTTCCCCTGACGTCGCGGAAGTGGACGAACGGGATCTTCGACGTGCCGAACTCCCGGATCAGCGAAGGGATGCTCGTCTCTCCGCCGAGCACCTCCGGCATGAGCGCGAAGTTGCCCTGGCAGAAGGTCATGCCGTTGTGATCTGAAGGCACGATGTCGAGCATTCTGCGGAAGCCGGCCACCGAGCTCATGATGCGGGGAACCCCGCGGTCGACGCTCTGCGGAGGGTCATCCGGATGCATCGCAAGGCGGACGCCAGCTGTCTCGGCCTCGGGCACGACGGCGCGGAGGAAGTACTCGAGGGCGCTCCACATCTCGTCGGCGGTCACCTCGCCTGCTGCCATGAGCGCCGGCCCAGACTGCGCGACGGCCTGGTCGTAGCCGGTCACGAGGGCACCGCCGCGATCCTCGAGCGCCACATCAGTGCGGCCCCAGCTGCTCAACGCCATCCAGTTGTACGCGAACGTCGGCACGCCCAGCGCACCGAGTGCCCGGATCTGCTCGATGATCTGGTCGATCTGCTGGTCACGACCGTCGTGCCCAAGCCGGATCCTGTCCATCGGCGCCGTGTCCTCTGTGGCGATCAACGAGAAGCCCCACTGCTCATAGAGTTCCTTGTTGCGGCGCAGCGCCGGGAGGCTCCACGGCACCTCCTCGCGATCCTCGATCTCCCATCCGGCGCTGCCGACCGACGCGAACATCCGCTGGTCCTGCTCACCGCCGTTGAGCACCCCGACGACATTGTCGACGCCGACCTGCCGGATCAATCGCCAAGCGGTCGTCGGGCGGGGCGGAAGGAATTCGCTGAGCTTGATCACGGGAGGTCTCCGTCGCGTGCGGGCGGTCGAGGGGGTCGGGTCATGAGTCGATCGATCGGGCGGCATCCGGCAGCGAGGCGGCGAGGCGCGCCAGCAGCCCACCGTCGACCCTGATCTCGGCGCCGGTGACGAAGCCGGCCTCGTCGCTCGCGAGGAACGCGCACACGGTGCCGACCTCGGCGGGGCGGCCGACCCGGCCGAGCGGATGCGCCCGCCCCCACTCGGCGATCACCCCGGCCTCGCCTGCATCGCTGCCGTCCGACCACTCTCGTGCGGCCGTGCGGAGCATCGGCGTGTCGATCGACCCCGGGAGGATCGCATTGACCCGCACGCCGTGCGCCGCCTCGTCGACGGCGAGCGCTCGGGTCATCGCGTTCAATGCGCCCTTCGTCGAGGTGTATCCGACGACGTCGCCCTGCGTCGCAACGCCCTGTGTCGACGAGATGACGGTGATCGTTCCGCGGTTGCGCCTGATCTGCTCGATCGCGTGATGGACCGCGAGGAACACCCCCCTGACGTTCACCGCGAACACGCGGTCGAAGCTCTCCGGTGTCGTCGTCGCAGCGTCGCCGTACGTTTGGATGCCGGCGGAGGTCACGAGGTGGTCGATACGACCGAATCGCGACAGTGCGACCTCGACGACCGCTCGATGCGTCGACTCGACCGCCACGTCGCCAGCGATCCCGACCGCGCTGCCACCTTTGGCGGTGATCCGCTGCACGGTGTCATCCACGCCGCCCTGCGCGAGGCCGTGCACGACGACCGAGGCGCCCTCGGCGGAGAACGCCTCGGCCACCGCGCGGCCGATCCCCGCGGAACCGCCGGTCACCACGACGACGCGGCCTTCATGCCTGCGCTGCATCCTGTCCTCCTTCGCGTCGAGCACTGGGGAACAGGTTTGCATACTTGTATACTAGTCTGCAAGACATCACTCGACGGAGGCATCATGACAAGCGCCCACCCTGCGGTCCCGAGCCTGCAACCGCTGGCCGCACCGGGCTCTCGCTACCGCATCTCCGACGCCGTGTTCACAGCGCTGAGCGAGTCGATCCGCAGCCTGCGGCTGCCTCCCGGCTCGCCGATCTCCGAGCCGGGCATTGCCGCATCCCTGCAGGTGAGCCGCTCACCGGTCAGGGAGGCGATCACTCGACTCGTCGACCTCGGCCTCGTGATCGTCGTTCCCCAGGTCGGCAGCCAGATTGCCCCCATCTCGATCCGCGAGGTGGAGGAGGCGGTGTTCATTCGCCGCGCACTCGAGACGAGCGCGTTCCAGCAGGCCATCGCGCGTGGCGCGCCGGACACCACGGAGATGCGAGGGCACCTCGATGCGAACCTCGCCGCGGCCGCGGCGGGCGACCCGGAGGCCTTCTTCGAGACCGACGAGCTCCTGCACCAATCGGTGTTCCGACTCGCGGGCGTCCCTCGGCTCTGGGAGGTCCTCCGCGGCACCAAGCTGCAGCTCGACCGTCTCCGCCGGTTGAACCTCGAAGCGTCTATCGAGGACCACGACCTCCTCGGCGAGCACGGCGAACTCGTCGAGGCGCTCTCGTCGCGCGACGCCGCGGCCGGCGTACAGGTGATCGACCGGCACGCGACACGCGTGCTTACCGACGCCACCCGGCTGCGCGCGGAGCACCCTGACTTCTTCACGGCATAGCCGTCCGGATCATGACGATCACCATCTCCTCGTCGATGTTCGAGGTCGTCGTCGCACCCGAGCGCGGCGCCGACATCGTGCAGGTCGTCGATCGCGCGACCGGGGTGGCCACGCTCACCGCGGCCCCGACGGCAACGGACGATGCACCTCCCCCGCCATCTCGCGATTCGAAGTCGCGCTGGCACGACGGCTACCCTGGCGGCTGGCAGTTCCTCACACCCAACGCCGGGCCCGAACGCGAGCACAACGGGATCTTGCAGGGCTACCACGGCGAGTCGGCACTCTCGAGGTGGCAGTTGCTCGCGGCCGACGAGTCGAGCGCGGTGCTTGGCACCCGCTTGACCACCGCCCCATTCGCCCTGCAGCGCCGTCTGGCCGTCGACGCATCGGGCCTCCGCGTGACCGACACGGTCCGAAACCTCGCCGACGTCGACGTGAGCGCCCGGATGCTCCAGCATCCGGCCTTCGGGGCACCGTTCCTCGATTCGCGGAGCTATCTCGTGACCGACGCACGCACGCTCATCACTGATGAGGAGGCCCCCGGCACCCTCGCCGAAGCGAACGTCGCCGGCGCGCCCCACTCGATCCTGACTCCCGGGCCCGTCGCCTCGAGTATCGCGCTCCCCGGTCCTGGAGCGCGACGATCTTTGTTCGCCGCGCTGGCCGATTTCCCGACCGCGAAACCGAGCGTGGTCTTCGCGAGTCCGACCCACGGCTTCGGCATGCAGCTCACCTGGAAGCGCGTTCGCTACCCGGTCGCGTGGCTGTGGATCGAGGCCAATGCCGAGCCGAACTGGCCGTGGTTCGGGCGCATGTACGCAATTGCCGTGGAACCTGCGAACCTCCTGCCCGGCGCGGGCGAAGCACGCACGGGCACCACGCGCGGCGGCGACGGGACGGTGGTCCGCGCTCGTGGCAGCGTCAGGTCGACCGTCCGGCTCAGCCGGGTCGCACTCGCCCGAGCGTCAGGCAACCCTGGTTGAACGGCGCCCGGCCTGCCCGCGAATTGCGCAACCATAGTTTGTTGGTCGTTGTGTTCGCGTGCGCGGTCCTAATGACAACTCGAGCACGCTCCCCGAGCCATCGCCAAATGTCCTCCTTCCCCGGGTAGATCTGTGTCCGGGGTGTCCTTCGCCCAGAAGTCCGGGGAGCAACTGCGAATCCGGCGACGCGTCCCCGGACCTCTAGTCGGGTTGGGGTACTTGGCTCCACGCACTGCGCATTCGAACGGTCTGTTGCCGCCACTGGTCTGCATTTCACCCCTCGAACGCGGGGGCGGTGTCCTATTCCGGGCGAGGTTCCGCCCGCGGTAGCATCCGGTCAGTTGAGGGCTGGAGCAGCCATGACCAATGAGTCTGAGCCGTACGACGACGCGACGACTGGACAGAAGTCGCACCGCTACCTACGCCTGTCACTGGTGCTGATTGTCGTCGCATTGCTCCTCAGCGTGACCTATCAGAGCATCTCAAGCGGCGTCCTGCTCAACTCGATCAGTCACTACTTCTACACGCCGGCGCACGCGGTCTTCGTCGGCTCGCTGATCGCTGCCTCGCTCGCGCTGGTGGCACTGTCCGGCCGCGATAGCGATCCGCTCAACGGCTACAACATCGAGCCAGTCCTTCTCGATATCGCTGCCGTGTTCGCGCCGCTCATCGCGATCGTGCCAACAGGGATCGTGTCAAGCGAGTTGATGACGCTGAAGGGAAGTAACAGCGAGCTCCTCGCCACCTACGGTGTGACGAAGGCCGAGGACCTGGAAATGCTGAAGGGGTGGTGCGGCGGACCGAAGGACGACTGTGTCCCATCCGTCTACCAGCCGAGCATCCACGTGTCGCTCTGGACGTACATCATCATCGTGCTGATCATCGTCGCGCTCATCCTCTGGATACGACGTGAGAAGCTCTGGGACAGGAAGCACCGACAGACGAGGCGGGACGAATCTCCGCAGGAGCGGCGCCGCCGCCTCACCGAAACCCTCCTCCCACCAGCGATCGCACTCGCCACCGCTCTCGGGTTCGCCTACCTCGCCTTCGGACCGGATAGCGCCGAGTTCCCCTTCAACTTCCCCATCATCGGCAGCTCCCACTATGCCGTCACGATTCTCTTCTTCGGCACCTTCGCCGCAGTCCCAGCGGTGAACTACTTGCGCTACCGGAGGCAGCCCCCAAACCCAGACGACCAAGATCCGTTCGTGAAGCGGATTCGGCCCGGGCTAGGCCGCTTCTACTTGTCGATCCCGATCCTCATGCTCGTCGACTTGGGCCTCCTCTTCGTCCTTGGGGTCGGGATGAAGGCCTTCCCCTGGGTCTTCATCGGCGAAGCGGGCGCGCTTCTGCTGTTCGCCACCTTCTGGGCCGTGCAAACAGTCCACCGGTGGGACGACCCGAACGCGCTCTACGTCGCGGGGCAAGCCTCGACCGCTACGGAGACCCTCGAGGAGACCGACGCTTAGCATGCTCGGCGTTGGTGGCGCAGTGCTTTCCCGCCCCTAGGACGTGTCGCGAAACACGATCGGAGCGCTCGTGGCCGAGTGTGGGCTCGTGTCGCGTGACGTGATTTCGGATGAGGCTTGGGTGGTGATCGGGCCGCTCGTCCCGGCGACGAAGGCGACGGGGCCGGCCGCCGGTGACCCGTCGCACTCAACTGCGCTCAACCGGCGACGCGCCTTCAGCCAGTGAAATGGCCACAACTGCCTCCCCGCACGCGGCAGTGCGTTCAGCATTGCAGTGAGCTTTCCGCTGGAGTGGGTCGACGACCTCACGGCCGGCCGGAGCCGGTTCTGCGGACCTGAAACTCATCCCGCACCGCTGACGCCCCCGCACACCCGCCCGATCGGACGATTCCTCGAGCCCGAACGCAGAACCCGAGGCTGGAAGAGCCTCCTCGAGGCCGCGTGCAAGCATGTAGGCCCTGGACATACTGTCCGAGCACCGCCCACCAACAGCGAAAGCCCCCGCGAACCGCGGGGGCTTTTCTGTTGCCGCTGACATCTCAGGCTGCGATCCGTCAGAATTCAGACCGCACCATCAGTGCGGAGACGGCGGGATTTGAACCCGCGGTCCCCTTACGGGGACTCCACCTTAGCAGGGTGGTGCACTCGACCGGACTATGCGACGTCTCCTCGCGGGTGCGCACGCGCACACGCGACTGTCATCATAACCCGACGATCGCCCGAATGACGATTCGAGGCGTGAGGGCCGCCTGGGACTACTGGTCGTCGAGGGTTCGCCCGGCCGAGCAGCGCGTCTCAGCCGCGGTCTGGCCCGTGACATCCATCGGCAGCGCCTCGGTCGTGGGCGCGGGCGTCGCCGCCGTGCCCTCGGCCGGAGCCTCTTCGGCCGGCGCCTCCTCGGCGGGAGCGGCCTCACCTTCGGCCGGCACGGCCGTGGGGTCGCCCGCCGACGCGAACGAGGCCTCGTCGGCCGTCGGGTCGAAGACCACCGGGGTGTCGTTCTGCAGCGCGAGGTTGACGATCTCGGCCGAGTCGCTCGGGATCACGCCGCCATCGGTGGTGCCGGTCGGGTACTGGATGAACGCGATCTTGGCGAGATCGATGTCTTTCATGGCCTTCGCGATCGACACCATGGTGGTCGGGTTCGCGAGCGAGCTCGACAGCTCCATGTTCGCGAGCGCGGCCTTGGCGATCGAGTAGAGCGCGACGGGGTCGCCGAGGGTTCCTCCGTCTTGCAGCTTGCGGGCGAGCGCCGACATGAAGACCTGCTGGTTCGAGATGCGCCCGAGGTCGGAGCCGTCGCCGACGCCGTGCCGCGTGCGCAGGAACTGCAGCGCCTCGAGGCCCTTGAGCTCGTGCATGCCGGCGTCGAGGTAGAGGTCGGTGTGCTCGTCTTCGATGGGCTCCGCGACGCAGACCGAGACCCCGCCGACGGCCTCGCTCATCGCGGCGACGCCGAGGAACTGCACCGTGCCGGCGAACGGGATCGTGACGCCGGTGAGCTGCTCGACCGTCTTCACGACGCAGCCGAGCCCGCCGTAGTCGAGCACCGAGTTGATCTTCACGCCGTACTGCTCGTAGAGCGGCTCGCCAGACGGGTCCTCGGGGTCGGTGCACGCGGGCACGTCGACGAACATGTCGCGGGGGAAGCTGATGACCTCGACGTGCGAGTGGTCCTGCGAGATGTGCATGAGCATCGTGACGTCGTTGAGCACGGCGGTCTCTTCGTCGGGGTCGCCGAAGCCGTCGCCCTGGCCCTCGCGGCTGTCGCTGCCGACGAGCAGCACGTTGACGCCGCCCTCCATCGCGCCGACGTCGGGCACGCCCTCGAGCACGTCCTCGTTGCCGAGCGACACGGTGGGCTTCAGCGTGTTCGCGAGGTCCCACGCGGCGTACGCGGCGACCGCGCCGCCCGAGACGAGCGCGACCGAGAGGCCGATGCCGGCCACCTTCGCGAGGGTGCGACCGACCGACCGCTTGCGGAGCTTGCCGTGCTGCGCCACCGCGGGGTTCTTCGCGGCGCGCCGCGAGCTGGGTCGCAACGCTTCGTTCACCGGGATCCTCTCGTGTCTGGTGGTCGCGCGGAGGGCGTGGGATTCGAACCCACGAGACATTTCTGCCCACTGGTTTTCAAGACCAGCTCCATCGGCCGCTCGGACAGCCCTCCTCGCCCGCGCGACGCCCCGTCGAAGGGGTTCGTCGTACAGGCAGGCCCCGATTCTAGCCGAATCGCGTTCTGTTCAGCCTCGCAGGCGCTCCTGAAAGAGCGCTGAAGCGGGGTCGGATGCCGTGTTCAGCCCTCGTTCGACGTGGTGCAGCGAACCTCGTCGCCGGTGAGTCCGGTGATGTCGGGCGGCAGCTGTTCGGCGGGCGGCGCCGTGGCCGTGGCACCGGGCGCGGCGGTCGCCGGCGCCTCCTCGGCGGCAGGCGCCTCGGCGGCCTCGGCCGCGGGGTCGGCGGCGGCCGTGCCGAACTCGGAGTTGTCGTTCGCCGTCGGATCGAGGACGACCGGACGGTCCTCCTGGAGCGCCAGGTTCACGGCCTCGGCGGAGTCGGCGGGGATCACGTGCTGGCCGTCGCCGTACTCGGCCGTCGGGTACTGGATGAACGCGATCTTCGAGAGGTCGACGTCCTGGAGGGTGCGCGCGATGGACATGAGCACCGTCGGGTTCTGGAGGTAGTTCGAGAGCTCGATGTTCGAGAGCACGGCCTTGGCGATGGAATAGAGCTTCACCGGGTCGCTCAGCGTGCCGCTCGACTGGAGGGTGCGCGCGAGCGACGCCATGAAGGCCTGCTGGCTCGCGATCCGGGCGAGGTCGCTGCCGTCGCCGACCGAGTGACGGGTGCGCAGGAACGCGAGCGCGTCGTACCCCTCGATGGTGCTCCGGCCTGCGGGCAGGTGCAGCCCCGAGTCCTCGTCGTCGATCGGGTCGACGAGGCAGACCTCGACGCCGCCGACCGCGGAGGAGAGCGCCGCGACGCCCTTGAACTCGACGACCCCGCCGACGGGGATCTTGGTGCCGGTGAGCTGCTCGATCGTCATCACGACGCAGCCCAGGCCGCCGTGGCCCAGCACGCTGTTGAGCGGCACCTCCGACATCGCCGAGAGCGGGCCGGACGCCGGGTCGACCGGGTCGGGGCACTCGGGCACCGCGACCATCATGTCGCGCGGGAAGCTGACGACCTCGACGTGCGAGTGGTCCTGCGAGATGTGCAGCAGCATGTTGACGTCGTTGAGCACGCCCGAGTCCACCTCGGGGTCGCCGAACGACCCGTCGGCCGGCCGCTTGTCGCTGCCGACGAGCAGGAAGCTGAGCCCGCCGTCCATCGCGCCGATGTCGGGAACCCCCTCGAGGATCTCCTCGTTCGCGAGCGTGACGCCGGTGCCGACGGAGCCGACGGAGCCGACGAGGTCGGCCGCCGCGTAGGCGGCGACGGCGCCCGCGCTCACGAGCAGCACGGCGGCGGTGGATGCCACGAGCTTCACCGCGGTGCGCGGCCCCGAGTGCCGGGGCAGGCGGCCGTGACGCGTCGCGACCGGCGCCGCGCCGTCGGGCGCGTCGGGCGCGTCCTGCGCGTCCTGCGCGTCCTGCTCACCCGTGGCTTCGCCGATCGGCGCCTCGCTCGCGCCGTCGCCGGATCCGGCGTCCTCTCGATCCAACGTCGTCCCCTCCCGACCCGTCGATTCTAGTCGTGCGGCCCGGTCAGGGTGCGATTCCGCGGGCTACGGCAGCGAGTCGAGCGCGGTGGCGAGGCCGGCCTCGCCGACCGTGCCGGTCACCTCGCCGGCCGCGGCGCGCACCTCGTCGGGGGCCTGCCCCATGGCGACGGCGCGCCCTGCGGAGCCCGCCCAGGCGAACATCTCGAGGTCGTTGCGGCCGTCGCCGGCGGCGAACACCCGGGCGGCGTCGACCCCGAGCCATCCGCGCACCCGCTCGAGCGCCGTCGCCTTGTTGACGCCGTCGGGGGCGATGTCGAGCCACGCCGTCCAGCCGATCGCGTAGCTCACGTGGTGGAGGCCCATCTGGTCGACGATGCCGAAGAACTCGTCGAGGCCGTGCTCGAGGCTCGTCACGACGACGCGGGTGGCGCGCTGGTCGAGCAGCTCGTCGAAGACGACCTCGCGGGCGTTCTCGAGGTTCCACTCGGTCATGCCCTCGGTGTAGAGGCGGTAGCCGTCGGCGAGCTCGACCATGAACTTGCCCGAGGGCAGGAAGCTGCGGATGCGCTCGAGCACCGCCGTGGGGTCGAAGGTCTCGACGTGCTCGCGCACGTACCCGTCGGGCGCCGTGTCGTCGCGGCGCATCGTGATGGCGCCGTTCGCGCACACCACGTACTCGGGTGCGAGCCCGAGCGCCTCGATGACCGGGCGCGTCGTCGACCAGGAGCGGCCGGTCGCGAGCGTGACGAGGTGACCCCGCGCAACGGCGCGGGCGACCGACTCGGCGACGGCGTCGTCGATCGTGCCGTCTTCATGCATGATCGTGCCGTCGACGTCGAGCGCGACGAACCACGCCTCCGTCACGACGTCGGCCTCGGGCGCCCGCTCGATGCTCATCGCGCGACGGGCTCGAGTCGCTCGAGTCCGCCGAGATAGCCGCGCAGCGCCTCGGGCACGATCACCGAGCCGTCGGCCTGCTGGTGCGTCTCGAGGATCGCGACGAGCCAGCGGGTCGTCGCGAGGGTGCCGTTGAGGGTCGCGACCGGCGCGGTCTTCCCGCTCTCGGTGCGGTGGCGGATGTCGAGGCGGCGGGCCTGGAAGGTGGTGCAGTTCGAGGTCGAGGTGAGCTCGCGGTACGCGCCCTGCGTCGGCACCCACGCCTCGACGTCGTACTTGCGCGCCGCGCTCGACCCGAGGTCGCCGGCCGCGGTGTCGATCACGCGGTAGGTGAGCCCGAGGTCTTGCAGCATGCCCTCCTGCCAGGCGAGCAGGCGCTCGTGCTCGGCCTCGGCGTCGGCCGGGTCGATGTACGTGAACATCTCGAGCTTGTTGAACTGGTGCACCCGGATGATGCCGCGCGTGTCCTTGCCGTGCGAGCCGGCCTCACTGCGGTAGCAGGTCGACCAGCCGGCGTAGCGGATGGGCCCGTTCGACACGTCGATGATCTCGTCGGCGTGGTACCCGGCGAGCGCGACCTCGCTCGTGCCGGTGAGGTACAGCTCTTGTTCGGGCAGGTAGTAGACCTCGTCGGCGTGCGCGCCGAGGAACCCGGTGCCGTTCATGATCTCGGGCCGCACGAGCGTCGGCGTGATGAGCGGGGTGAAGCCCGCCGCGATCGCACGGTCGAGGCCCATGTTCATGAGGGCAAGCTCGAGGCGGGCGCCGACGCCCTTGAGGTAGTGGAAGCGCGCGCCCGACACCTTCGCACCGCGCTGCATGTCGATCGCGTCGAGGAGCTCGCCGATCTCGAGGTGGTCGCGCGGCTCGAACGCGAACGCGGGGATCTCGCCGACCTCGCGGAGCACGATGTAGTCGTCTTCACCGCCGGCGGGCACGCCGTCGATGACGACGTTGCCGAGCTTCTGCACGGCGAGCGTGAACGCGGACTCGGCGTCGCTCACGGCCTGGTTCGCGGCCTTCACGCGGCCCGCCAGCTCTTGCGCCTGCGCGACGAGGGCAGCCTTGGCGTCTTTGGGCGCCTGCGCGACCTGCTTGCCGAAGGCGTTCTGCTCGGCGCGGAGCGCCTCGAAGACGGTGATCGCGGTGCGACGTGCGGCGTCGGCGGCCACCGCCTCGTCGACGAGCTCCGAGGACTCGCCGCGGAGCTCCTGCGAACGCTTGATCAGGTCGGGGTTCTCGCGGAGCAGTACGGGATCGATCACCCGAGCAAGTCTAGCCCGGGGCATCCGACACCCCTCATGGGCGCGATGCGCCCGTTCGCCGAGTTCACGGGCGGATGCAATACGGTGGCAGCGTGTCGGACGAACGGAACGAGCGGCAGGGGGATGCCGCGCACCCGCGCCTGCGCGCCGCCGTGATCTTCAACCCCAGCAAGCAGGGCACCGATGCGCTGCGCGCCGCGGTGGCCCGCGCCGAGGAGCGGCAGTCGTTCGCGCCGAGCCTCTGGATCGAGACCGCCGTCGACGACCCCGGCAAGGGCATGGCGCGCGAAGCGGCCGAAGCCGGCGTCGACCTCGTGATCGCCGCCGGCGGCGACGGCACGGTGCGGTCGGTCGCCGCCGCGCTCCGCGGCACCGGGATCCCGCTCGGCATCGTGCCGATCGGCACCGGCAACCTCTTCGCCCGCAACCTCGACATCCCCGTGAACGACATCGACGACGCGGTCGTGCTGGCCTTCGCGGGCATCGATCGTCCGGTCGACGTCATCGTCGCCGACATCACCCGCCCCGACGGCGACGACGAGTCGCACGTCTCGCTCGTGATGGCGGGCATCGGCATCGACGCCGAGATGATCCAGAACACCAACCCCGAGCTCAAGAAGCGGGTCGGCTGGCTCGCCTACGTCGACGCCGGTCTGCGGGCGCTGCCCGCTTCGCAGCCGTACCGTGCCGTGTACCGCATGGAGGCGCGGCGCCACCACCGGGCGCGCGTGGCGAGCATCCTCGTCGCGAACCTCGGCTACCTGCCCGGCAACATCGAGCTCATCCCCGACGCCGAGATCGACGACGGGCACCTCGACGTGGTCGTGCTGCAGCCGCGCAACCTGCTCGGCTGGGTGCTCATCTGGCGCACGGTCGTGTGGGAGAACCGGGTGCTGCGCAAGTCGGCCCTCGGGCGGCAGTTCATCGACCTCACGAGCGGCAACCGCCGGCAGCAGATCGTCTACCGGCGCGGTCGCTCGGTCGAGCTCGAGATCGAGGGCGGCCCGCAGGAGTTCGAGATCGACGGCGACGAGTTCGGCAGCGTCGTGTCGGCGCGGTTCCGCGTCGACCCGAGGGCCCTCGTCGTGCGCGTCCCGCGCTGAGCTCAGCCGAGCATCGTGCCCTCGGCCGCCTCCGACGGCTTCGGGTCGGGCAGCCGCCGCATGCGCAGGGCGTTCAGGACGCCGAGCAGGCCCGCGAGGATCGGCACGAACAGGGCGACCTGGAGGGCGATGTCGCGGGAGTCGGTGTTGATGCGCAGGATCTCCTCCTGCACGTCGGCCGGCTCGTCGGCGAGGAGTTCCGCGAGGCCGGCGTCGGACATGATCTCGGCGTCCTCCTCGAGCACGGTCGAGACCTGCTGCGCCTCGTCGGCGCTCAGCACGCTCGACGACTCGGCGCTCGCGGTGAAGGTGAACGCGAGCGTCGCGAGCATGATCGCCCCCGCGAACGCGAGGCCGAACGAGAGGCCGAACGAGCCGGCAGCCGAGTTGACGCCGGCGGCCTCGCTGACCCGCTCGTCCGAGATCGGCGACAGCGTGTAGTTGTTGAGCTGCGAGACGAGGAGCCCGAGCCCGCAGCCGGCGATGATGAGCGGCACCGTCAGGTACCACCCCGAGTCGGCGATCGGCACGATCGGCACGAGCACCGCCACCCCGACGACGACGAGCACGAAGCCCCAGAGGATGATCGTGGCCGGCCGCCGCTTGAGGCCGCGGCCGGCGAGCAGCGCGATGACGAACATGCTGAGCGAGAGCGGTGCGATCGAGAGGCCCGCCTCGAGCGCGTTGTACCCGAACACCATCTGGAGGTAGATCGGGAGCACGATCATCGTGCCGCCGAGGGCGATCTGCTGGAGCAGTTGGCCGCTCGCCCCGGTGCGGAACATCTTCGACTCGAAGAGCGCGGGGTCGAGCAGCGTCGGCTTGCCTCGGCGCTTGCGGTTGCGCAGCCAGAAGACCAGGAGCCCGAGGCCGACCACGCCGATGCCGATGATGAGGCCGACGTAGCCGCCGCCCTCCTGCCAGACGAGGATGCCGGTGACGACGCCGCCCATGCCCACGATCGAGAGCAGTGCACCGACGTAGTCGACCGAGCGGTCGCCGTGGTACGGCACGTCCTTCACGAGGCCGATGCCGGCGAGCACGACGGCGATGATGACCGCCTCGAGCGCGAAGCCGACCCGCCACGAGAGGAAGGTCGTGATGAATCCGCCGAGGAGCGGCCCGACGGCGGCCGCGATCGCGGCCGACGCCCCGACGAGGGCGTACACGCGCTTCTGGTGTGCGCCCTCGAAGTTGCCGTGGATGAGCGACTGCATCGCCGGCAGCAGCAACGAGGCGCCGATGCCGCCGATGAACGCCCAGAAGACGATGATCGCGGCGAGGTCCTGCGCGAGCATCATCGCGATCGCCCCCACGGCGTAGCCGAGCAGGCCGAGGACGTACGCCAGCTTGCGGCCGATCAGGTCGCCCGTCTTGCCGCCGATCAGGATGAACGCGGCGGACACCAGCGCCTCGAGCGCGATCGCCCCCTGCACCCCGCTCACGGTGGTGTCGAGGTCGCGCACGACGGCCGAGATCGACACGTTCATGAGCGAGGTGTCGACGACCAGGACGAACATCGCCATCGCCAGGAGGATGGCGAGCTTGCCGTTGAATCGCACCTCGGCGGGTGCGCCGTTCGAGTCCATGGCTCAGCCAAGCACACGTGGGGGCCGAACCGTAAGAGCCCCCTTCGGGATTTCGATCAGGCGAGGAGGGACGATGCGGGACCGGCCGATCCGGCCGGTCCCGCCCGAGGTTCCGCGGTGCGTCAGCCGCAGCTCACCGCGGCATCCGCCCAGTCGGCGCGGTCCCACCACTCGGCCTGACCGGCAGGCGAACCGGCGGCGTTCGGGTCGACGACGAGCTCGAGCCGGTCGACGCCCGTGACGTCGACGGCGACCTCGGCGGAGAGGCCCTTCGTCATCGCGCCGCTGTCGTACCGCACCTCGCCGTCGGCGACGACGCGGAAGACGACGTTCGGCGACGCCCCGGCCTTGTTCATGATGTCGTCGATGCCGACGACCGCGGCGAACGCGGAGCACTGCCCGCCGAGGTTGAATCCGATGGTCGTGGGCGAGTTCACGCCGAGCCCCTTCGCGTACTCGACGCCGGCGAGCCGGATCGGCTCGCCGTCGCCGTACGCCGCCTCGCCGATCTCGGTGTCGCGCTCGATCGGACCGTAGGCCGCGTTGAGCGACACCGTCGCGAACGGCAGGTCGGAGAGGAAGTGCTCCCCCGCGGCCGGCGGCTCGGGCACGTCGGGCACCGTCGCATCCCAGGCCTCGACCGCGAGCGCGGCCAGCTCGACGACGTCGCCCTCGGCCTCGGTCGCGAAGCCCGAGGTGTCCGTCGAGGCCGCGAACTCGGCGCCGACCGCGTACCAGTCGATCGCCGCCGGCGCCTTGCCGGTGTCGAACGCGGCCTGGACGCTCGCGAAGAACCGCTCCCAGCGGTCCTTGTAGTAGCCGCCGACGAGGCCCTGCCACTCGCGGTTCGCGTAGTCGTTGAGACCCGCGTTCACGGCGTCGCGGTCGCCCCAGGTCGTGACGATCGATCGCGCATCGAACTCGAGGCGGTCGGCCTCGGCCGGATCGGCGGCCGCGGCGCGGGCGTCGGCGATCCAGCGGCCGAACAGCGTCTGCGGCTGCGTCGCGGCGAGGTCGTCGAGCAGGTCGATGTTGCCGAGCCATTCCTCGCTGAGCTGCGTGAACGCCGCCCGGTCGCGCATGCCGTACGCCTGCTGCAACTGCGGCAGGAGCACCCGCGAGGTGTTCGAGGTCACCTGGCGCGCGACGTCCATCAGGTCGTAGCGGTAGCTCGCCGTGCCGCCGGCCGCCGGCGCGGCGGCGAGCAGGTGGTCGAGCGCTTCCGCGAAGCGGTCGGCGTCGTACGAGAAGCTGCCGGGCGACCAGGTCGCGGCGCGGCTCGCCGAAAGCGAGGGCCGGGCGCCGTAGAGCCCGTCGTGCGCCTCGCTGTAGCTGTCGTTGCTCGGCAGCGCGTATGCGGTCTCGGCGAGAGCGCGCCACGCGGCCTTCAGCTCGGAGTCGTCGACGCCGTAGCGGCGCTCGGTCCACTCGTCGAACCAGGCGTTCACGTCGACGGGCCCGTCGCGCCAGGCGAGCCCGGCGAAGAAGTCGATCGCGGCGGGGTTGTTGAGTCCGCCCTCCGGCATCGCGGCGATGCCGTCGACCGCACTGCCCTCGGCGTCGAGCCAGTCGTAGTAGCGCTCGTTCCACGTCGTGAGCTCGGCGCCCATGGTCGTGTGGCCGCCGAAGTTCCAGATGGTGCCGAAGGCATAGGGAATACCGCTCCACTGCTGCTCGAGCCCGCCGCGGCCGTCGTACCGATCGGAGAGTCCGTCGACGATGAACGTCGTCTCGGGATTCGCAGCGGCGGCGACATCTGCGGGAGGGTTGTTCTGCCAGCCGAGCAGCACCCACGTGGCGCCGGGGTGCGCGTCCTGCAGCGCCGACTCGATCGCCCGCGTGGCGGCGGGCACGTCGACCTGGCCACGGCGGCCGCCCTCGTGCAGCACGTCCATCTTGTACGCGGCCGATGCACCGAGCTTCTGCTCGGACGCTGCGTAGAACGCGTCGGCCACCTCGGGGAACACGCTCGAGTTCGGGTCGAGCCAGCCGGGCCGCTCGAAGCCCACCCATCCGCCCTGCGGCTCCACCCGGGCGCCGTCGTTGCGCTCGGCGAAGTCGGTCGGCACGGTGCCGAAGTACCCCGGCAGCACCGGGGTCATGTCGAGTTCGCGCAGGCGGTCGGCGATCTTGCGCCCGAGCTCGGTTCGCTGCTCGAGGAGTTCGTCGCTCGTGCCGGCGGGGTAACCGGACATGTTCTGCAGCAGCCACCACGGCTGGTGGCTCGGCAGGGGGATCCAGGCGCGCGCCTCCTCGGCCGAATAGCCGAACTGCTGGAGGACCTCGAAGTACACGGCCTCGGAGCCCACCGGCATGAACACCTCGTTGAAGCCGAGTGCCGCGAGCTCGTCGATCTCGCGCTCCCACTGCTCCCAACTGCGATAGGCCCCGGTGTAGCCGTCCTCGGTGTCGTTGCCGTAGAAGCGGTGCGAGACGTTCGAGCTCGCCGTGATCGGCGTGCTCGGCAGGGGCAGCGCGGCGTCCTCGTCGAGGTTGCGCCCGTTCCACGAGATCGACTGGCCGATCGTGCCGAGGTAGGCGTTGACGCCGGCGATGGCGGTCGCCGGATCGGTCGCGGCGACGCGGACGTGGTTGCGCTTCGCGGTGATCTCGTAGCGGTCGGCGCCGTCGGCCGGGTCGAGTCGTGCGAAGTCGAAGCCGTCGGCGGCGGCGCCCAGCAGCCGTTCGGCTGCATCGCGAGCCGGCTCGAAGCCGCTCGCCGTCTTCGCCGGGACGTTGAGCTTCGCGGTGCGCTCGGGCGGTTCGGCGCTCGCGCCGACGGCGGTGCCGGTCACGAGCAGGAGGGTCGTCGCGAGCGCCGCGAGCGGCGCGATCACCGCTCGACGACGGTTGGGCGTTGGGTGCATCATCGGGCCTTTCGCCGGAGGTGTGCGGGCGCGATCCGCGCCGTCCCGACCGACCCAACCAGAGCGTCGCCAATTACGCAAGGTCTTAACGTAAAGTCTCGGCTAAAGTAATCCCGGAACGGAGCCAGCATGAACGACCCGATCGTCGGCACCGCACGACTGAAGCGCTACAACACGGCTCGCGTGCTCGATGAGCTGCGCGCCGGTTCAGCGCCTCAGCGCATCGTCGAGATCGCCGAGCGCACCGGCCTGACGCGCTCGACGGTGGCGACCATCATGGAGGAGCTGGAGTCCGACGGCTGGCTGCGCCGCCATGATCCCGCCGGGTCGCTCGGCCGGCCCGCCGCCCGCTTCACTGTCACGCCGGGGCGCTTCCACGTCGTCGGCGTCGACATCGGGCTCCACCGGGTCGTCACCGAGGTGGCGGATGCCTCGGGCACCGTCCTCGCCTCGGCCGACGCCCAGCACGAGCTGCACGACGGACGGGACCTGCTGCGCCTCGCGAGCGCGACCATCGATCGCGCGCTGGGCGACGCCGGGCTGACTCGCCCGGCGGTGGCGGCGCTCTCGATCGCGAGCGTCGGCATGATCGATCACGCCGAGGGCCGAGTGCGCGTCATCCGCGGCATCGACGCCTGGACCGACCTCGACCTGACGCGCGAGCTCGGTCGCGGCTTCACCTGCACGGCCGAGCTCGACAACGACGCCAACCTCGCGGCGCTCGCGATGTCGCAGCTCGACGACTGCCCGCCATCGTTCCTCACCGTGCAGTGGGGCGAGCGGCTCGGCGCCGGCCTCGTGCTCGACGGGCGCCTGTACCGCGGGCCGCTCGGCGCTGCGGGCGAGATCGGAGCGCTGCGGGTGATCGACCCGTGGAGCGGCGAACCGGCCGCGCTGGAGGCGGTCGTGGGGGCCGAGCGGATCGACGAGGTCGCCCGCCTCGTCGCCGCGCGCGATCCGTTCACCCGCCTCGCCTCGGTGCTCGGCGCCGAGGCGGCGACGGCGCAGGTGTTCGAACGGGCGAACGACGGAGAACGCGCCGCGATCGAGATCGTCGACCTCCTCGCCGACGTCGCGGCGCGTGCGCTCGCGCCGATCCTGCTCGCCCTCGACCTGCATCGCATGTACGTCACCGGCGGCATCGCGCGCGGCGGCGAGGTGCTGACGGCCGCGCTCCAACGGCGCCTCGACGTCGGCGGCGCGTCCCCGATCGACGTGCGGCTCTCGCCGTTCACCGAGAACACGGTCGTGCGGGGCGCCATCACCGCCGCGCTCCACTCGGCTTGGGAATCGGCCCTCGACGGCGGTCTCGGCCGGGCCGAGCGTGCAGCCGAGCCGCGCCGCGCGACGCGCTGACCCGACCGCCGCTCCTCAGCCGCGGCCGGTTCGCCCCGGGCGCCCCGCCCGCCGCACCTCGAGCACCGCGACCGCGACGAGCGCGGCGACCGCGGCCGAGGCGATCGGCCCGATCAGCATCTGGGCGACCTGCCCGAGCGCCATGGTGTTCAGGCGTGCCTCCTGGCCCTCGGTCGCGTTGCCGCTGGGGGTGAACGTGATGCCCGAGCCGGCGGCGTTGCCCTCGACGGCGAGCCCGACCGCCCAGGCGATCGACACGACGGCGACGACGGCGATCGCGGGCAGCGCCCACCACGCGACCGGGCGCCGGAATCGGGTCGGGCCGGCGTCGGCGTCGGCGGGAGGCGGCTCGTCGTGGCGATCCGCCGCCACGGCGGTCACGACGACCGCGCCGACCATGCCCGCGAGCACGAGGGCCGGCGCGAGCGTCCAGCCGAGGATCCGCAGGCCCTCGGACGAGGGATCGGCGATGCCGCTGTAGTAGCTGTAGTCCGAGTTCACGCTCCACAGCAGCCACGCGCCGATCGCCGTCGCGCCGGCGGTCACGGCCCACCCGGCGATCAGCCAGCTCCGCACGAGGGCGGCGGCCTCGCTGCGATCGGGCCCCGGCTCGGGATCGGGCCCCGCGTCCGCCCGATCGGACGGCCGCGTCGGGTGCTCAGGCTCGACCCGCAGCTCGCGAGGCGCCCGCGGCTCCGCCTCCACGACCGGGTCGTGCGCGTCGGAGCGCGGGCGCCCCGGTGCCGTCTGGACGGCGGGCGCCTCGCGCTCGACGTCGGGCCGGAGCTCGGCACCCGCCCCGGACGCGGCCGCGCTCGGGGCGACCGCCGGGAGCGTGGCATCCCCGTCTCGCGAGGCGTCGTACCCGCGCTGGAACCGCGGGTCGTATCTCGGGTCCATGCCGGGTTCGCCGTCGGTCATCGTCGACCTCCTCGCTCGCGACTCGTCGCCCTCAGGCGCCGTCGGGTTCGCCGCTCAAGATGCCTCGCAGCCAGTCGCGGGCCTCGATGAAGATCTCGTCATCGTACTTCGAGTGGTAGGCGACCTCCTGCTCGTCGGCGCGCGGGTACGAGCCGAGGAAGATCACCTTCGGGCTCGTGCGCCGCAGGCCGAGCAGTGCATCGGCGACGCGTTCGTCGGCCGCGTGGCCGTCGAGGTCGACGACGAAGCGGTACCGCCCGAGGGCGTCGCCGATCGGCCGCGACTGGATGAGCGAGAGGTTCACGCCCCGGGTCGAGAACTGCTCGAGCATCGCGAGCAGGGCGCCCGGCTCGTCGTCGGGCAGCTCGACGATGAGGCTCGTCTTGTCGGCCCCGGTCGGTTCGGGCAGCACCCTCGATCGGCTGACGAGCACGAAGCGGGTCACCGCATTGGGGTTGTCGCCGAGGTCGCGCGCGAGCACCTCGACGTCGAGGTGCTCGGTGATTCCGGGCGGCGCGACCGCCGCGTCGGCCTGCGAGTCCTCGAAGAGGGATGCCGCGGCGGCGACGTTGCTCGTCGCCGGGATGTGCCCGTGGTCGGGCAGTTCGCGTTCGAGCCAGCCCCGCGACTGCGCGTAGGCGACGGGGTGCGCGTTGACGACCTTCACCTCGGCGAGGGTCGTGCCGTGCCGCGCGACGAGCACGAAGTTCACCGGCACGAGGTACTCGCCGACGATGCGGAGGCCGGGCACGGTCGCGAGCGCGTCTTGAGTCGCGCTCACGCCGCCGTCGATGGAGTTCTCGATCGCGATCATCGCCGCCGTCGACCGGCCGCTCACCACGTCGGCGAGGGCCTCGCCCACGTTGTTCACCGAGCGCCAGTGCTTGCCCGCGGCCTCGGGCACCTGCTTCAGGGCCGCCTCGGTGAAGGTGCCGGCCGGCCCGAGGTACGAGTACGTCTCGTCGGGGGGTGTCGGCGTGGCATCCGTGGTCATGCGCCAAGCCTAACGAGCGCCGCGGGAGGCGCCTGAAATACTGCGGGGGTGGACCCCGCGGTGACGACGAGCACCGCGCCGCCCCTGCCGGGCGACGCGGAGCGGCTGGCCGCCCTGCGGCGCATGAAGCGGGTCGCCACGAGCCTGCTCGTCGTGGCCGCCGCGGTCTTCGCCGTCTCCTTCGCCCTGCAGGACGACGTCGCCTGGCTCGGCTACGTGCGCGCCGCCGCCGAGGGGGCGATGGTCGGCGCGATCGCCGACTGGTTCGCGGTGACCGCGCTCTTCCGGCACCCGCTCGGCATCCCGATCCCCCACACGGCGATCATCCCCAGACGCAAGGACGAGATCGGGGCGAGCCTCGGGGCGTTCGTCGAGCACGAGTTCCTCTCCGACGAGGTCGTGCTCGGCAAGCTGCGCTCGATCGGCATCTCGCGTCGGGTCGGCGGATGGCTCGCCGAGCCCGCCAACGCCGAGCGGGTCACCGCCGAGGCCGCGGTCGCCGCCCGTGGCATCCTCACCCTGCTCGGCGACGACGACGTCGAGGACGTCATCGAGCGACTCGCCCGACGCCACCTCTTCGAGCCCGAGTGGGGGCCGGCGATCGGCCGGCTCGGCTCGAGCCTCGTCGCCGCCGACCAGCAGCGCGCCGCCGTCGACGCCGCGCTCGAGAAGGCCGAGTCGTGGCTGGCCGCGCACCCCGAGGCGTTCGGGCGCATGGTGTCGGAGCGGCTTCCGCGGTGGATGCCGGGCTTCGTCGACCGCCTCGTCGACGACCGCGCCCACCGCGAGGTGCTCGCCTTCGTGCGGGCGGTGCGCGCCGACCACGCCCACCCGCTCAGGGTCGCGATCGACCGGTACCTCGCCGAGCTCGCCGACGACCTCCAGCACGACCCCGACATGATCGCCCGCGTCGAGCGGCTGAAGGCCGAGCTGCTCGCGAGCCCTCGCGTGCGCGAGTTCGCTGGCGAGACGTGGGGCGCGGTGAAGTCGACGCTCGAGGAGGGGCTCGCCGACCCCGCGAGCGAGCTCCGCACCGCGCTGCGCGACGCGGTCGTCGAGGTCGGCACGCGGCTCTCGAGCGACGAGGCGCTCGCCGCAAAGGTCGACGCCTGGCTGACGGATGCCGCCGCCTACGTCGTGCGGAACTACCGGCACGAGATCGCCGGCGTCATCACGGAGACGGTCGAGCGGTGGGACCCGCGGGAGACCACCGAGAAGCTGGAGCTCCAGGTCGGGCGCGACCTGCAGTTCATCCGCATCAACGGCACGGTCGTGGGCGCCCTCGCCGGCCTCGCGATCTACTCGATCGCGACGGCGCTGCACGCCCTCGCGGGGTGACCGGGGCCCCGTAACGCACCTGTCGGCGCGCGAGGCGCGGTGCCAGACTGGTTCGCATGCATGAGCGAGCGGGAACCCCGGCCATCGAGTCCGACCTCATCGACGTCGAGGCCCTCATCAGGGCGTACTACGAGCTGAAGCCCGACGCGTCGGTGCCCGAGCAACGGGTCGTGTTCGGCACCTCGGGGCATCGCGGCTCGTCGCTCACGACGAGCTTCAACGAGGACCACATCCTCGCGACGACGCAGGCCATCGTCGAGTACCGCGCCGCGCAGGGGATCACCGGCCCGCTCTTCATCGGCGCCGACACGCACGCGCTGAGCGCGCCCGCGCAGACGACCGCGCTCGACGTGCTCGTCGGCAACCGGGTGCGCGTGCTCGCCGACGAGTTCGACGACTACGTGCCGACTCCGGCGCTCTCGCACGCGATCCTGACGTGGAACAACGACCCCGCCAAGCGCGCCGAGGGCGAGGCCGACGGCATCGTGATCACGCCGTCGCACAACCCCCCGCAGGACGGCGGCTTCAAGTACAACCCGCCGCACGGCGGACCGGCCGACAGCGACGCGACCTCGTGGATCGCCGCGCGCGCGAACGAGCTCATCGCGGGCGGGCTGCGCGAGGTGAACCAGGCCGAGCCGAGCGGTGTCGAGACCTACGACTTCCGCGGCGCCTACGTCGACGACCTCGCGAACGCGATCGACTTCGAGGCGATCCGGCGCTCGGGCATCCGCATCGGCGCCGACCCGCTGGGCGGGGCCTCCGTCTCGTACTGGGGCGCGATCCGCGACCGCTACGGCCTCGACCTCACCGTGGTCAACGAGCGGGTCGATCCGCGCTGGTCGTTCATGACGCTCGACTGGGACGGCAAGATCCGCATGGACCCGTCGAGCCGCAACGCGATGGCCTCGGTCGTCGCGCAGGCCGGGTCGTACGACCTGCTCACCGGCAACGACGCCGACGCCGACCGGCACGGCATCGTCACCCCCGACGGCGGGCTCATGAACCCGAACCACTACCTCGCCGTCGCGATCGAGTACCTGTTCGCGCACCGCGACGGCTGGCGGCCCGACGCCGCGATCGGCAAGACGCTCGTCTCGTCGTCGATGATCGACCGGGTCGCCGCCGCCCTCGGCCGTCGCCTCTGGGAGGTGCCCGTGGGCTTCAAGTGGTTCGTGCCCGGCCTCGTCGACGGCTCCGTCGGCTTCGGCGGCGAGGAGAGCGCGGGCGCGTCGTTCCTCCGATTCGACGGCACCGTGTGGACCACCGACAAGGACGGCATCCTGCTGTGCCTGCTCGCCGCCGAGATCCGCGCGGTCACCGGGAAGTCGCCGTCGGAGCTCTACGCGGAGCTCGTCGACCGGTTCGGCGACCCCGCCTACGAGCGGGTGGATGCCCCGGCGAACGCCGCGCAGAAGGCCGCCCTCGGCAAGCTCGACGGCGACGCCATCACGGCGACCGAGCTCGCGGGCGCCCCGATCACGGCGAAGCTCTCGAAGGCGCCCGGCAACGACGCCGCGATCGGCGGGGTGAAGGTCGAGACCGCCGACGCGTGGTTCGCGGCGCGACCGAGCGGCACCGAGGACGTCTACAAGATCTATGCCGAGTCGTTCAGGGGCGAGGAGCACCTTCGGCTTGTCCAGGCCGAGGCGAAGCGCATCGTCGACGCCGCGCTCGGGGGCTGAGCGCGGCGCTGCCCAGCCGCGCTGCCGCGCTGCGCTCCCGCGCCATGCTGCTCGTGCAGGAAAATGGGCGCTATCCCGGCCTGACAGCCGGGCTCAGCGCATTTTTCCTGCACGAGCAGGCTGGCGGCTCGGCTCAGCGCAGCGAGAAGTAGGTGACCGAGCCGCCGCCCGAGGCGAGTGCCTCGTCGACGTTCCAGTAGTCGGCGTCCTTCGTGTGGCCGCCGACCCAGACGGCCGTGCCGTTCGCCGAGTGCTCGACCCGGGTGACGACCGCAGTGTGGTCGCGGTCGCCCGAGCCGTCCCAGTCGAACTGGGCGATGTCGCCGACCTTCACGAGGCCGCGCTGCGAGTCGTCGAGCGGGGTCGCGAGGTCGGGGCGGGTGTACAGCCAGTCGCGCATCGCGGTCGAGCTCGACCAGCTGGCCGACATCGCGCCGGTCGCACGGTCGTAGTACCAGCCCGCGTCCATCGCCCAGCCGCGGGCGACGAGCGACTGGCTCGTGAAGTTGGCGCAGTCGACACCGCTCAGGACGGTGTACTCGCCGGTGTTGTAGTTGCTCCAATAGGTGAGCACGTAACCGAGCTGCGCGTCGATCGCGGGATTGCTCGTGTACGTGAGCGTGAGCGCGTCGAGCTGCTCGGTGGGGGCGACCGTCGTCGACGACAGCTCGACGCCGGCGGCGGCGATCGACGAGACGGTCTCCTCGACGGGCACGATCGCGCCCGAGGCATCCGTGAACTGCACCTCGACGCCGCCGAGCGCGTCGGCCCTGGTCGCGGGCACCGCGAAGGTGACGGCGTTCTCGTCGGCGGCGACGATCGTGGCGGGCACGCCCGCGACGCTGACCGCGCCGACCTGGTCGAGCTCCTCGCCCGTGACGGTGACCTGCGTGCCGCCCGTGAACGGCACCGACGCCGTCGAGAGCCCGCTCGTGATCGTGGGCCCCTCGTCCGCGGCTGCAGGGGTCGAGACGATCTCGTCGGCGGCTCCGGCCGCGATGACGTCCTCCGCCGCGGCCTGCTCCTGTGCGAAGAGCGAGGGCGAGTCCTTCGGGTCGGCCGATGCCGCGACGGCGCCGAAGGCACTCACCCCGAGGATCGCCGTGGTGCACGACAGCGCCACGAGACGGCGGGCGCCGCTCGACGGACGACGGTTGCGCAGGTGATCGGCGCGGTGGCGCGGCCGGTGGTGCCGCTCCGCGGGGGCGTCGGAGCTCGAGGCGGACTCGGAATCGGCGTCGGAGCCGGCCTCGGTGTCGGAGTTCGAGTCCGAACTCGAGTCGGCGTCGGCGTCGGCGTCGGCGTCGGCGTCGGCGGGAGCGGACGACTCGGGCTCGGGGCCGGGCGCGTCGGAGGCTGCGCCTCCAGCGGTCTCGGGCGCCGGGCGGAACCCCCTGCGCCGCCGCGGGGGCGCAGCCGCCTCGGCCGCGTCCGCTGACGCGGTCGCGAGCTCGACGGGCTCGACGGGCTCGACCTCCTCGGCGGACGCCTGCGTCGCCTCGTCGGGCGTCGCCCCCTCCGCGAGCAGGGTGGCGTCGATCACGCCGGGCGACCGGAAGGTCGAGCGACGGCGTTCGGGCATGGAGGCAGGGGGAGTCTTACTGAGGCGTTTGAACACGAATGGGGGATTTCGGGTCGGCGTTTCGGAGGACAGGACACCTCATCACGCCATTTTGTGAGGATGCCTCTCAAACTCTGGGAGAGCGGTGAGAACGCTCTCTTGAAAAGCGAGTGACGCTCTCTCTTCGTTGCGGCGACGACGACCCGACCAAACTGTTCTAGTATTTATAGAACAGTTGTGAAGGAGTGCACGTGCTGATCCGAGTCGATCCCGCGAGCGAGACGCCGATCTTCGCCCAGGTCGCGGCATCGGTCCGCGCCGATGCCGCGGCCGGCCGCCTCCGCCCGGGCGACCGTCTCCCGTCGGCCCGCGACGTCGCCGCCTCGCTCGGCGTCAACCTGCACACCGTGCTGCGCGCCTACCAGCTGCTGCGCGACGAGGGCCTCGTCGACATGCGTCGCGGCCGCGGGGCCGTGGCCACCGATGCGGTCGAGCCCCTCGCCCAGCTGCACCACGACATCGTGGCGCTCGTCGCCCGCGCACGTGCGCTCGCCCTCTCGCCCGACGCCCTCGCCGCCCTCGTCAAGGAGACGTACCGATGACCCGATCAGACGAATTCCGCGCCGCCCGCCGGCGCTTCCTGCTCGTCGCCGCCCTCGCGCCCGTGCTCGTCACGATCGTCGGCGTCGCCCTCATGCTCGCCTGGCTGCCCGAGGTGCCCTCGACCATCGCGATGCACTGGAGCGGCGGCGGCACCCCCGACGCGTTCGCCCCCGCCTGGACGGCGCCGCTCGGCGCGGGACTGCTCGGCCTGGGCCTCACGGCGCTGTTCGTCGGGTTCATGTTCGCCGGCACCCGCGACGGCCGCTGGGGGCCGATGATGCGGCTGCTCGGCGCGTTCTCGCTCGGCACCACCGTGCTGATCGTCGTGCTGCTGACCTGGTCGCTCGCCATGCAGCGCGGGCTCGACGACCCGGCGGACGCGCCCGGCATCGGCGTCCCGCTGCTCGTCTCGGCCGGGCTCGCCGTGCTGTCGGGGTTCGCGGCCTGGTTCCTCCAGCCCGACACCACGATCGCCGGGCCGCACGCGAACGAGACCGTCGCCCCGCTCGAACTGCGGCCCGACGAGCGCGCCGTCTGGGTGCGCACGACGACGATGTCGCGCACGGCGATGATCGCGATCGGGGCGAGCATCGCCGCCCTGGCCATCGGCACGATCGTCTTCGCGGCGGTGGGTTCGCCGGTCTGGTGGATCATGCTCGCCACCACCGTGCTGCTGCTGGTGCTGGCGGCCGCGACCTTCGTCTTCCGCGTGCGCGTCGACGATCGCGGCCTCGAGGTGCGCTCGTCGATCGGCGCGCCCTGGTTCCGGGTGCCGCTCGACCAGGTGCGCACGGTGTCGGTGACCGACGTCAACCCGACGGCCGAGTTCGGCGGGTGGGGCGTCAGGCTCGCCCCCGACGGCTCCTTCGGCATCGTGCTGCAAAGCGGCGAGGCGCTGCAGGTCGTGCGCGAGAACGGGCGGCGCTTCGTCGTGACGGTGCGCGACGCGGCCACCGCCGCAGCACTGCTCGAGGCGCTCAGCGAACGGGCGCGCCGGCCCCGGCGCTGACCTCGGCACCGGCGCCGCCCGACCGCGCGGCCCGAATGCCCGCGACGACGAGCGGCACGAGCACCAGCACGGCGACGACGTTCACGCCGGCGAAGCCCCCGACGCCGAGCACGAAGCCCGAGAGGGCGGCCGCGATCGCGGCCGAGAGGTTCATCGCCGCATCGGTGGCGCCCTGCAGGGGCACGCGGATCGACGGGTCGACCGCGCTCGTGAGCAGCGTCGAGCCGCCGATGAGCCCGCACGACCAGCCGAGGCCCAGCAGGCCGAGCGCGAGCGGCACCAGCAGCATGTCGTCGGCCGGGGCGAGGATGCCGACGAGCGTCGCCGAGAGCAGCACGCCGACCCCGATGAAGATGACGCGCGACGAGCCGATGCGGTCGGCGAGCCACCCCACGAGGGGGCTCGCGCCGTACATGCCGAGGATGTGGATGCTGATCACCACGCCGATCAGCGTGAGCGAGAGCCCGTGCGCCATCATGTGCACCGGCGTCATGACCATGACCCCGACCATGACGGTGTGCGAGCAGACGATCGCGAGGATCGCGAAGAGCGCCCGCGGGGTCCGCGCCGCGATGCGGAGCGCGTCCCACGCGCCGATCGACCGCGCGGGGGCCGGGTCGGATGCCTCGGCGACCGTCGAGGCGGAGACCTCGGCGCCGATCGGCTCGGCGAGGGCGCCCTCGGGCGCACTCCCCTCCCCCGGCGCGGGCACCGCGGCCGGCACGGCGTCGGCGGCGAGCTGTCCCGCCTTCGGCAGCCGCAGCAGCGTCGCGACCAGGAGGGTGGAGAGCGCGAACGCCGCACCCGAGAACAGGAACGGGCCGACGAGCGGCGGGAGCCCCAGCGCCTGGCCGACCGTGTCGCCCGTCTCGGAGAGCAGCGGCCCGGCGACCGAGCCGATCGTCGTCGCCCAGAGCACGAGCGACATCGAGCGGGCCTCGAAGCCCGGCGCGGCGACCTCGGTCGCCGCGAAGCGGGCCTGGAGGCCGGCGGCGGTGCCGGCGCCGAACGCGGCGAGCCCGAGGAACACGAGCGGCACCCACCCGCTCATCGCCGCGACCACGATGAGCACGGCGCCGGTCATGCCGAGGGCGTAGCCCGTCGCGAGAGCGACGTGGCGGCCCGAGCGCACCGCGAGACGGGCGAGCGGGATCGCCGTGATCGCCGCGCCGAGCACGCTCGCCGACTGCGCGAGCCCGCCGAGCACGGCGGCACCGGTGAGCTCCCCGATGAGCAGCGCCGCGACGGCGATGCCCGACGCGACGCCGACGCCCGCGAGCAGCTGGTTGACGATGAGCACCGCGAGCGACAGGCCGCGATGCGGCACGGGGGTCGCCCGGGGCATCCGGCTCATTGCGCCGCGCCGCCCTCGACGCCGAAGAACTCCTCGAGGGTCGTCACGCCGCGCTCGTGCATCTCGGTCGCGAGCTCGACGCCGACGTAGCGGAAGTGCCACGACTCGTGCGGGTAGCCGGTGATCTCGACCTTGTCGGCGGGGTACCGGAGGATGAAGCCGAAGCGGTAGCCGTTCGCCCTGATCCACTCGCCCTCGGCGCTGTCGTCCATGCACTCGAACGAGCAGCCGCCCTCGGTGCCGATGTCCATCGCGAGACCGGTCTGGTGCTCCGAGTGCCCGGGCGGGGCGGTGGTCGGGTCGCTGCCGTCGCCGTAGAGCTCGACCTGCGTGTCGTAGCTGCGGTAGGCGCTGTTCGAGGCCAGGTAGAAGTCGGCCTCGTCGGCCGCGGCGGCGAACATCGCGACGACCGCGTCGGACGCCTCCTGGCGCAACTCGGGCACCCAGGTGTGCGCGACGGGCACCTCGACGAGGTCGTCGGGCACGTAGTCCTGCGGGTTCAGCGGGCGCACCTGGTTGACGACGACCCAGATGCTCGCGGGGTCGTCGAGCGAGTGGGCGGTCTTGTCGAAGGTGTCGACCGTCGCGGGCGCCGCCGGTGCCGTGGGCGCCGGGCGCGGGGTCGGGGTCTCATCGGCGGATGCCTCGGGGCCGGCCGCCGCACCGCTTCCGCCCCCCGTTCCGACCACCGCGCCGACGACGATCACGGCGATCGCGACGAGCACCGCGATCAGCGAGAGCGCGATGGTCATGCGGCGTCGCTGCACCGCCTCGTCGATGGGGGCCTGGCCTGCGGGATCGGACACTCTCACGAGTCTACGCGGGGCCTCCCCGACGCTCCGGTCCCGACGACCGGCCACTTCCCAGCGGCGTGTGCGGACCCGGCGAAGGTGCACGCACCAGGCTTCGTGAGAGCGCTCTCTTGACATCTGCCGAAATCACTCGTAGAGTCGCCTCCCGACGGCGTGAGAGCGCTCTCACGTGGACGTGAGAGAGCGCTCTCACCCTTGCACCGAAACACATCCCCACGCACACAACCCACGCACACAAAGGAGTGACCGTGAAGCTCTCACGACGCACCCGCGGTGTCGTCGCCCTCGCCGGCGCGGCATCCATCGCCCTCCTTGCCACCGCCTGCTCCACCGGTGGCGACCAGGGCTCCGACGGCGAGGACATCACCCTCACCATCACCACCTTCGGCACGCAGGGGCTCGACGGCCTCTACGAGCAGTTCGAGGCCGACCACCCCGGCATCACCATCAAGGCCACCAACATCGACACCGGCGGCAACGCGCTGACCGACTGGCAGACGAAGCAGGCCGCAGGCGCCGGCCTCCCCGACGTGCAGGCCGTCGAAGAGGGCTGGCTCTCGAAGGTCATGCAGGTGAGCGACTCGTTCACCGACCTCCGCGACTACGGCGCCGAGGACCTCTCGGACCAGTGGGTCGACTGGAAGGTGAAGCAGGCCACCGACGCCGACGGCCGCATCATCGGCTACGGCACCGACATCGGCCCCGAGGGCCTCTGCTACAACGGCGCGCTGTTCGAGGCCGCCGGCCTGCCGAGCGACCGCGAGGGCGTCGCCGCCCTCTTCGGCGGCGAGGACGCCTCGTGGGAGAAGTTCTTCGAGGTCGGCAAGGCCTACCACGACAAGACCGGCAAGGCGTTCTACGACCAGTCGGGCTTCGTCTGGAACTCGATGGTCAACCAGCTCCCCGAGGGCTACTACACCGCCGACGGCGAACTGAACGTCGAGGGCAACACGGAGCTCGAGGCGCGCTGGGCGCTCCTCGCCCGGGGTGCGGCCGACGGCCTCTCGTCGGCGCAGACCCAGTGGGACTGGGGCGGGGGCAAGGCCTTCACCGACGGCTCCTTCGCGACCTTCGTCTGCCCGGGCTGGATGCTCGGCGTGGTCAAGGGCCAGGTCGAGGCCGGCGGCGGCGACGCCACGACCGGCTGGGACTTCGCCGACGTCTTCCCCGGCGGCGCAGCCAACTGGGGCGGTGCGTTCCTGACCGTCCCCACGACCTCGAAGCACCCGAAGGAGGCCGCGGAGCTCGCCGAGTTCCTCACCAACGCGCAGTCGCAGGTCGCGTCCTTCCAGGCCGCAGGCGCCTTCCCCTCGAACCTCGAGGCGCAGACCGACTCGGGCGTCACCGGTGAGAGCGAACTGACCGCGTTCTTCAACGACGCGCCGATCGGCGAGATCCTCGGCTCGCGCGCCGTGGGCGTCGTCGCCCAGTACAAGGGCCCGGACGACTCGGTGATCCAGGAGCAGGTCTTCGGACCGTCCATCCAGGAGCTCGACTCGGGCAAGGCCGACGGCCCGACCGCGTGGCAGCACGCGCTCGACCTCCTCGACGAGCTCGTCGAGCAGTAGTCGACCGAATCCGGTGATCGCGGGCCCTTCGGAGCGATCAGCTCCGAAGGGCCCGTCTCACGAGAGGAACCCCGAATGACTTCGACCATCACGCCGCCGGCGGAGGCGGCCTCGACCGAGCCCGCGGGCCGCCGCCCGAACAAGGCCGGCCGCAGCACGGGCCGCACCGCGGCACGCGGCGACCTCACCCCCCGCCAGCGCCTGAACCGCTGGGACGTGAAGTACTCCCCCTACCTCTACGTCGCGCCCTTCTTCGTGCTGTTCGGGCTCATCGGCCTGTTCCCGCTCGTCTACACCTTCGTCGTCTCGCTCAACGACTGGAACCTGCTCACGGGCCCCGGCGAGTGGGTCGGCCTCCAGAACTTCACCGATGAGCTCCAGTCGCCCCTCTTCTGGAACTCGCTGTTCAACACCTTCAGCATCTTCCTGCTCTCGGCGGTGCCGCAGCTCATCGCCGCCATCGTGATCGCGGCGGTGCTCGACCAGAACATCCGCGCCAAGACCTTCTGGCGTCTCTCCGTGATCCTCCCGTACGTCGTGACGCCGGTCGCGGTGACCCTCATCTTCAGCAACATCTTCGGTGAGAAGTACGGCCTCATCAACAACCTGCTCACGACCTTCGGCGCCGACCCCGTGATGTGGAAGACCGAGACCCTGCCGAGCCACCTCGCGATCGCGACGATGGTCAACTGGCGGTGGACCGGCTACAACGCGCTCATCCTCCTCGCGGCGATGCAGGCAGTGCCCCGCGACGTGCACGAGGCGGCCGCGATCGACGGCGCCGGCGCCGTGCGGCGCTTCTTCTCGGTGACCATCCCGAGCATCCGCCCGACCATCATCTTCGTCATCATCACGGCGACGATCGGCGGCCTGCAGATCTTCACCGAGCCCAAGCTCTTCAACGCGACGAGCTCGATCCCCGGCGGGCCGCAACGGCAGTACCAGACGACCGTGCTCTACCTCTGGGACCTCGCCTTCAACCGGCAGGACTTCGGCAAGGCCGCCGCGGTCGCCTGGATGCTGTTCATCATCGTGGTCGCCATCGGCCTCATCAACTTCTGGCTCTCGCGGCGCATCGCGGGCGTCGAGGCGCGCACCTCGAAGCGCCGCACCCGCCGCAGGCTCGACGCCCATGCGGCGAGCCGGCTCGCAGCCGGCACGCCCGCCGAGGCGCCGGCCACGAGCCCGCCCGACGCCGACGCCGAGGCGCGCACCGAGGCATCCGCACCCACACCGGAGGAACGCGCATGACCGCCACCAAGGCCATCGTCACGAGCGGAGCCGGAAACCGCGCAGCCGGGCGCGACCGCGCCGGTGCGCGCGGACGCCGCGGCGGCCACGGCATCGAGCGCCGCCCCGGCTGGCTCACCTACACCCTGCTCGGCGTGTTCTTCGTCGCCGGCGCGTACCCCCTCTACTGGTCGTTCGTCATCGGCTCGAGCGACAACTCGGCGCTCGCGAGCACCTGGCCGCCGCTGCTGCCGGGCGGGCAGTTCTGGCAGAACGTCGGCGAGGTGTTCGACACCGTGCCGTTCTGGCTCGCGCTCGGCAACTCGATCATCGTCGCGACCGTCATCACCGCGTCGGTCGTCATCTTCTCGACGCTCGCGGGCTACGCCTTCGCGAAGCTCCGCTTCCGCGGCCGCGAGGGGCTCATGGTCTTCGTGATCGCGACGCTCGCGGTGCCGACCCAGCTCGGCATCATCCCGCTGTTCATGCTCATGAAGCAGTTCGGCTGGACGGGCACGCTCGGCGCGGTGATCGTGCCGACCCTCGTCACCGCCTTCGGCGTCTTCTTCATGCGCCAGTACCTCGTCGACGTCATCCCCGACGAGCTCATCGAGGCGGCACGCGTCGACGGCGCGTCGATGATCAGCACCTTCTGGCACGTCGGGGTGCCGGCCGCGCGTCCCGCGATGGCCATCCTCGGCCTCTTCACCTTCATGACCGCGTGGACGGACTACCTGTGGCCGCTGCTCGTGGCACCGCAGAACCCGACCCTCCAGGTCGCGCTCAGCCAGCTGCAGTCGGCCCGCTACGTCGACTACTCGGTGGTGCTCGCGGGCGCCGTGCTCGCCACGCTTCCGCTGCTGATTCTGTTCGTCATCGCCGGAAAGCAGCTGATCTCGGGAATCATGGCAGGAGCAGTGAAGGGATGACCGTCGAACTTCGAGAGGAACGCCAGATGACCGCCACGACGGATGCCACGGGCCGCCGCTTCCCCGACGGGTTCCTGTTCGGCGCGGCCACGGCCGCGTACCAGATCGAGGGCGCCGCCTTCGAGGACGGCCGCCGGGCCTCCATCTGGGATGCCTTCACCCGGGTCCCGGGTGCGGTGCACGGCGCCGACAACGGCGACGTCGCCTGCGACCACTACCACCGGATGCCGCAGGACGTCGCCCTGATGCGCGAGCTCGGGCTCCAGACCTACCGCTTCTCGACCTCGTGGGCGCGGGTGCGCCCCGACGGCGGCGCGGTGAACCCCGCAGGCGTCGACTTCTACTCGCGCCTCGTCGACGAACTGCTCGGCGCCGGCATCAAGCCGTGGCTGACGCTCTACCACTGGGACCTGCCGCAGGCGCTCGAGGAGCTCGGCGGCTGGACCGCCCGCGAGACGAGCGACCGCTTCACCGAGTACGCGCTCTCGCTGCACGACGCGCTCGGCGACCGGGTCACCACCTGGACGACGCTCAACGAGCCGTGGTGCGCGTCGTTCCTCTCGTACACGGGCGGCGAGCACGCGCCGGGCCACCAGAGCGTCGCCGAGGGCCTGCTCGCCTCGCACCACCTGCTGCTCGGCCACGGCCAGGTCGTGCGCGAGCTGCGGGCGCGCGACGCCTCGCTCGACCTCGGGCTCACCCTGAACCACACCGTCGCCGACCCGGCCGACCCGCAGGACCCCGCCGACGTCGACGCCGCACGGCGCCTCGACGGGCAGTTCAACCGCTGGTTCCTCGACCCGGTCTTCCGGGGCTCGTACCCGGCCGACGTCGTCGAGGACATCAGGGCCGTCGACGCCGCCGCGGTCGAGCGCTTCGAGGCGGCCGTGCACGACGGCGACCTCGACGTCATCTCGACGCCGATCGACACGCTCGGCGTGAACTACTACCACGGCGACCTCGTCTCGGCGGAGCCGCCCGCGACGCCGCCGGTCTCGGGCGCGCCCGCCAACGCGCGCCCGACGCGCAGCCCCTACCCCGCACCCGTCGGCCTCCACTCGGTCGAGCGCGGGCTGCCGCGCACGGCGCAGAACTGGGAGGTGCAGCCCGAGGGGCTCACCCGGCTGCTGCAGCGCATCTGGGACGACTACGCGGAGTCGGCCGGGGTCGTGCTCGCCGTCACCGAGAACGGTGCCGCCTACGGCGACGCCGTCACGGTCGACGAGGGCACCGGAGGCATCCGCATCGACGACGCCGACCGCGCCGAGTTCCTGCGCCTGCACCTCGCCGCGACGCTCGACGCCGCGGACGCCGGGGTCGACGTGCGGGGGTTCTTCTACTGGTCGCTGCTCGACAACTTCGAGTGGGCGTGGGGCTACGACAAGCGCTTCGGCATCGTGCACGTCGACTACGACACCCAGGTGCGCACGGTGAAGCTCAGCGGACGCGAGTACGCGCGGATCATTCGCGAACGCGCGCTCTGAACGCAGACCTAGACTGACGACATGGCGAAGGATGCCGCGGGGTCGCCCCCGACCCTCGAGATGGTGGCCCGCGTGGCCGGGGTGTCGCGCGCGACGGTGAGTCGCGTGGTCAACGGCTCGCCGAAGGTCAGCCCCGACATCGTCGAGGCCGTGAACGCCGCGGTCGCCGAGCTGCGCTACGTGCCGAACCGCGCGGCGCGCTCGCTCGCGCGCCGCTCGTCGAACGCGATCGCGCTCGTGGTGCCCGAAGACGTGACGTGGTTCTTCAGCGACCCCTATTTCGCGACGATCGTGAAGGGCATCACGAGCCGGGTCGACGACAGCGAGTTCGTGCTGAACCTGCTGGTCGCCTCGACCGACCCGCACCAGAAGACCCTGCGGTACCTGAACTCGGGCGTGGTCGACGGCGCGATCGTCATCTCGCACCACGTGGGCGACGCGATCCTCGCCGACACCCGCCCGGCCGTCCCGCTCGTCTTCGGCGGCCGGCCCGCGCTCGACGCCGGACAGGACGACTACTTCGTCGACGTCGACAACCGCGCCGCGGCCGCGGCGGGCACCCGGTACCTCATCGAGCGGGGCCACCGTCGCATCGGCTCGATCACGGGGCCGGTCGACATGCCGGCCGGCATCGACCGCCTCGACGGCTACCTCGACGCCGTGCGCGGCGCCGGGCTCTCCGACGAGCTGTTCGAGACGGCCGACTTCACGGCGGCCGGGGCGACGCTCGCCGCACGCCGACTGCTCGACCGCGTCGGCGACGACGGGCTCGACGCGCTGTTCGTCGCGAGCGACCTGATGGCGACCGGCGTCATCGGCGAGCTGCGCGAGCGAGGCCTGCGGGTGCCCGACGACGTCGCCGTGGTCGGCTTCGACGACAGCCCGGCCGCGCTCTCCGGGCCGGTGCCGCTCACGACCGTCGCGCAGCCCTCAGAGGCGGCGGGCGCGGCGATGGCCGACGTGCTGCTGCGGCTGATCACGGGCGAGGCCGAGGTGCCGCACGCGACGATCCTGCCGACCGAGCTCGTCGTGCGCGAGTCGGCGTAGCTAGGCGCCGGCAGCCCCCGCAGGCCCAGCGGACCCCGACGGCCCCGCGGGCCCCGACGAGAACTCGACGCCCGCGACCTCGGCGAAGCGCGCCTGCATGACCGCGATCGCGTCGGGGTGCTCGTCGACCAGCACGAAGCGGCGCCCGAGCGTCGCGGCGACGGCGCCGGTCGTGCCGGATCCGGCGAAGAAGTCGAGCACCCAGTCGCCCTCGCGGGTCGAGGCCTGCACGATGCGCCGCAGGATGCCCTCGGGCTTCTGCGTCGGGTAGCCGGTCTTCTCCTTGCCGGTCGGCGAGACGATCGTGTGCCACCACACGTCGGTGGGCAGCTTGCCGAGCTCGGCCTTCTCGGGCGTCACGAGCCCCGGGGCCATGTACGGCTCGCGGTCGACCGCGGTCGAGTCGAACCAGTACGCGTCGGGGTTCTTCACGTACACGAGGATCGTGTCGTGCTTCGTCGGCCAGCGGCGCTTCGACTTCGCACCGTAGTCGTACGCCCAGATCAGCTCGTTGAGGAAGCACTCGCGCCCGAACAGCGCGTCGAGCAGCACCTTGGCGTAGTGCGCCTCGCGGTAGTCGAGGTGCAGGTAGAGGGTGCCGTCGTCGGCGAGCAGGCGCCACGCCTCGACGAGACGCGGCTCGAGGAACGCCCAGTAGTCGTCGAACCGGTCGTCGTACCGCAGCAGGTCGCCGCGGATGCGCTCGTACTGCCTCCCGGCGAAGCCGGTGATGGTGTTCGCGGTGCTCGTGTCGCCGGTGCTCGCCGCCTCGGGCGCGGTCGCCGAGTCGGCCTTCGCGCCCTGCCGCACGTGCCGGGTGGCCTGCCGCGCCTGCGCGCGCCCCGTGTTGAACGGCGGGTCGAGGTAGATGAGCGTGAAGCCGCCCTCGGGCAGCGTGGGCAGGACGGCGAGGTTGTCCGCATGGATGATGCGGTTCGGTTCGTCGGGGGCCACGCGCTCCAGTCTGCCCCACTCCGGTGGTCGAGTAGCGAGCGACGACGGAGCACGCGTATCGAGACCTCGTTCCCCGGTCTCGATACGCTCCTTCGTCGCTACTCGACCACCGGGGGTGCGTCGATCTCGACCACCGGGGCTCCGTCAGTGCCCGTGCTCGTGCGCGTGGGCGTCGGCGACCTCGCGGCCTGCGGCCGGGTCGGATGCCGCGGCCGAACCCACGACCTCGGAGACCGCGCCGCGCGAGTGCACGACGCGCCCGCCGACCATCGTGACCTCGGCGTGCTCACCGAGCAGACCCGCGGGGTCGTGCTCGTGGGCGTAGAGATCGCCCGACCAGACGACGAGGTCGGCGTCCATGCCGGGCGCCAGTCGGCCGCGCGAGCCCTCGAGGTGCCAGGCGCGCGCGCCGTGCACCGTGTAGGCCTCGAGCGAGCGGTCGAGTCCGACGCGCTCCCCCGCCGTCCACGCGTCGGTGCCGTCGAGCGCCGACCGGGTCGCGGCCGAGAAGACGCCGACGAGCGGGTCCATCTCGCCAACCTGCCAGTCGCTCGAGAAGGCGACAGTCGCGCCCGAGTCGAGCAGGCTCCGGAACCGCCAGGCCCGGCTCCAGCGCTCCTCGCCGACGTTCTCCATCCACGTGCCGGCGACGAGGTCGGGCGAGCAGTGCCGAGGCTGCATCGCCGCCGTCACCCCGAGCTCGGCGAAGCGCGGCAGGTCGTCGGGGTGCAGGCACTCGACGTGCACGACGCCGTGGCGACGGTCGACCGTGCCGTTCGCCCCCTGCGCGTGCTCGATCGCATCGAGCGCGAGGCGGATGCCCGCGTCGCCCGTCGCGTGCGTGTGCGTCTGGAGGCCGAGCCGGTCGAGCTCCGTGACCACGTCGACGAGCTCGCGCCCGCCGTTGCCCGCATAGCTCGGGCGGCCGCGCCGCCCGGGCCGGTTCGCGTAGTCGTCGAGCATGAGCGCGGTGTGCGGCTCGATCACGTCGTCGGAGTAGAGCTTGATGGGCCCGAGCCGCAGCAGCCCCGCGGCATCCGCATGCTCGGCGGCGTTCGCGATCGTGTCGCGCAGGGTGCGCCGGAACTCGCCGTCCGCCCCGACCGGGTGGAAGAGCGCGGCGATCACCCGCGAGCTCAGCACGCCCTCGGCGAGCGCGCGCTCGAAGAGCGGCAGCTCGGCGAGCGGCACCTGCGGCTCGACCACGGTCGTGATGCCGAGGGCGGTCGCCATCCGCATGCTCGCCTGCAGCTTGCGGTAGCGGCGTTCGGGCGAGTACATCGGGATGTCCCGCTGCAGCGCCGCGAGCCCCGCCACCGTCATCGCGCTCGTGTAGAAGTCGGTGACCCATCCGGTCGCCGCGCCGTCGGCGTCGCGCTCGGCGCGACCCCAGGCGATCTCGCCGCCCTCCGAGATGCCGAGCACGTCGAGGGCACGGCGGTCGAGCCAGACCGAGTGCTGGTCGTAGGTCGTCACGAAGATCGGCCGCCCATGCGGGTCGAGGCCGGCGAGGTCGCGCGCGTTCGGTCGGCGGTTCTCGACGATCGCGTAGACGGCGTTCTCGGCGCAGATCCACGGGAGCTCGGGGCGTGCGGCGGCGAAGTCGGCGATGCGCCGGCGCACCTCGTCGAGGGTGTGGGCGCCCTCGAGCGAGACCGCGTCCTCGTCGAACCCGAGCAGCAGGTGGTTGTGGCTGTCGATCACCCCGGGGGTCACGAGCCGCCCGTTCGCCTCGATCGTGCGGCGCGCCGCCGGGGCATCCACTGCGTCGCCGACGTAGGCGATGCGGTCGCCCGAGACGCCGATCGACTCGGCCCACGGCTGCGCCGGGTCGAAGGTGCGCACGCGGGCGCCGGTGATGAGGAGGTCAAGGGTCATGGTTCTGGCTTTCCGGTGGGGCGGTCGTGCGGTGGAGTCGCGGTGGGGCGGTCGAGCAGCGGCATGTCCTGCAGCGGGCGGTGCGGCGGCGTCCGGCGGCAGACCCGTGGGGTTCCTTCGACGGACCGTGTGGTCATGTGGTCATGTGGTCGCTCACCGCGTGGTCGTGTGGTCGTGTGGTCGTGTGGTCGCGTTCCATGGGCCGAGGCTCCGATCGCGCCGAGCTCGCGCGACCGGGGTGGGGCCGGTCGCGCGAGTCGGGTGCGGCGACGGGTGCGTCAGGCGAGGTCGTCGTCCTCGTCGGCGTCGGGCAGGTGCACGGCACCGGGATGCGTGCGCAGGTAGAGGGCGTAGTAGGCGAACCCGGCGGCGATGATGCCCGCCGCGATCCCGAGGCTCAGCCACTGCGCCGGGTCGAGGATGCCGATGACGAAGATCGTCGCGATCGCGGCGAGGGCGACGAACGGCGCGAGCGGCCAGAACGGCATGCGGAAGTACGCCGAGGTCGAGGCGCCCGCCGCGGTCTCGCGGTTCGTCTGGCGCCGCACGACGAGGGCGGCGAGCGCGATGAAGCCGTAGCTGAAGGCGAGCGTCGAGCCCGTGGCGTTGAGCAGTACGTCGAACGGCACGAAGCAGGCGGCGAGCGCGAGCGCCCCCATGACCACCGTCGCGACGACCGGCATCTTCGTCGACGGCGAGACCGTGGCCAGCGGCCGCGCGAGCCGGGCCGGCATCGCCTGGTCGCGTGCGGCGGCGAAGAGCAGGCGCCCCGACTGCAGCGCGATCGCGATGATGGCGTTCACGATCGCGAGCGCGATCGCGACGAGCACGACGATCGTGACGGCGTCGCCGGCGCGCTCGGCGAGGAAGGTCTCGACCGGCAGCGACGCACCGAAGAGGCCCTCGAGCGAGTCGGCCCCGAGCAGGATCGCGGTGAGCGGGATGAGCTCGGCGAGCACCGTGATGAGGGCGCTCCAGAGCACCGCACGGGCGATCGTGCGGCGGGCGTTGCGGGTCTCCTCGGCGAAGTAGATCGCGCCGCCGTAGCCGTTGTACGAGAAGATGCCCTGCGTGATCGCGAGCACGAGGCCCGCGATGCCGAGCGGGGCGAGGCCGCCGCTCGCAGGGTCGAGCACCTGCGGGTCGAACAGCGCCGTCACCGGTCGTTCGACGTGGATGAGCCCGAGCACGGCGAGGAGCACGAGCGCGGCCATCTCGACGAAGAGGAAGGCGCCCGTGACCCACGCGTTCGTCCGGATGTTGAAGCACGCGGTCACGGTCGCGAGCACGATGACGATGAGCGCCGTCCACAGCGGGTCGAGCCCCGCGATGGCGACGCCGAGGTAATCGGCGACGCCGAGCGCGAATATCGCCACGATGAGCGGCAGCGTGACGAGGTTGATGAAGAACACGGCGGCGCCCGAGGCCGGGCCGAGCACGCGGCTCACGAGCGAGTAGTCGCCGCCCGCGATGGGATGCCGCGAGCCGAGCTCGGCGTAGCAGAGGGCGACGAGCAGGCTGATGAGGCCGGCCAGGGCGAAGCCCCAGAAGACGCCGGTGCCGTACGTCGCGAGCGCGGCGCCGCCGAGGATGAAGACGCTCGACGCGGGCGAGATGCCCGAGAGCGTGATGAGCACGTTGCCGCCCACGCCGAGCGAGCGCGAAAGCTGCCCGCCGTGCGTCGTCGTCGCGGCGGTGTCGAGGGAGGGAGGGGTGGACATGTCGGTCTCTCTTCGTCGGGGGATCCGAGTGGTGCGTCGTGGGGACGAATAATTTGACTCAAGTGTCAAAGAACGCACCGAGCATGACAGGGCGATCGGTTAGTGTCAAGGCATGGCCCGACCCCGCGACCAGCGCGCGCGACGCGAATCGCTCATCGAGGCGACGTATGCCGCCGGGCGCATGCACGGCCTCCGTTCACTGTCGCTGACCGACGTCGCGGCGCAGGCCGGGCTCACCCGGGGCGCGATCCTCTACTACTACGAAGACCTCGACGCGTTGCTCGTCGAGGCGCACTCGGCCGGCGTCGAGCGCTTCTGCGACCAGCGCGACGCCACGGTCGCGACCCTCGACGACCCGCGCGAGCAGCTCGCCGCAGCGATCGAGGGCGGTCTCCCGAGCGGCCCCGACGACGCGCTCATGAGCCTGCTCTACGAGTTCGACGTGCTCAGCGGCAACTCCGAGCTCCACGACGAGCTCGTGCAGAAGCTCTACCTGCGCCAGCTCGAGACGTACCGCCGCATCCTCGCCGCGGGCCGGGCCGCCGGGCTCTTCACGCCGCGGCTCGACGACGAGCAGCTCGCGATGACGTTCGTCGCCCTCGAAGACGCCTACGGCCTGCACATCGTCGGCGGCAACGCGCTCATGACGGTCGCGACGGCGTCGGCGGCGATGCGTGCAGTGGCAGCCGAGCTCGGTTGCCCGACCTCGGTCGCGTAGGCGTCAGACCTCGAGTCGTCAGACGTCGAGCCGGATCGAGCCCTTGAACCGCTCGGCGCGCGCGGCGGGCGCCCCCGTGTCGTCCTGCTCGTCGGCGAAGGCGATGCCCTTGTCGCCGTCGGGCGTCGGCGCCGGCGTCGGAAGCCGCTTCTGCCGGTCGAGCTCGACCTGGGCCTCGTACTTGCGCGGCGCGAAGACCTCGTCGCCGATCATCATGACGGCGCTGCCGCTCGGGCGGCCCTTCTTCGTCTTGTCGGAGAGGTCGATCCAACCGCGC
This sequence comes from Agromyces sp. NPDC058064, assembly GCF_042885275.1. Classification (NCBI taxonomy): domain Bacteria; kingdom Bacillati; phylum Actinomycetota; class Actinomycetes; order Micrococcales; family Microbacteriaceae; genus Agromyces; species Agromyces sp. NPDC058064. The sequence continues at coordinate 1,108,578 of NZ_JBHVSE010000001.1, forward strand.
TTGACCGCGACGCCGAGCACGACGACGGCGAGCAGCGCGCACAGGAGCCAGATCCACCAATCCACCCGGCGAGTCTAGCGGGGCGACCCTGAGACTTCCTCGCGGGGGTCGCCGCGCTGTGGACAGCGAGGTTCAGGGCACCCGGTAGAGCCACTCGCGGGTGGCGAACTTCGTCTCGACGAGCGCCTCGGCCTCGGCGAGCTCGTCGGCGGACACGGTGCCGGCCGTCGCGCCGGTGAGCGAGGCGAAGGTCTGCTTCAGGCTCTCGATGATCGCCGCTCGGCTGAGCCCGGTCTGCGAGCGCAGCGGGTCGACCCGCTTCGCCGCCGAGGCGATGCCCTTGTCGCTGATCTTCTCGCGGCCGATGCGCAGCACCTCGAGCATCTTCTCGTTGTCGAGGTCGTACGCCATGGTGACGTGGTGCAGCACCCCGCCCGAGCCGAGCCGCTTCTGGGCCGCACCGCCGATCTTGCCGAGCGGGCTCGCGATGTCGTTGAGCGGCTGGTAGGTCGCCTCGATGCCGAGCGCGCGAAGGCCCTGGAGCACCCAGTCGTCGAGGAACGCGTAGGAATCGGCGAAGCTCATGCCCTGCACGAGCTCGGCGGGCACGTAGAGCGAGTAGGTGACGACGTTGCCGCGCTCCATCATCATGGCGCCGCCGCCCGAGATGCGCCGCACGACCTCGAAGCCGTACTTCTCGGCGCCCTCGGGGTCGACCTCGTTCTTCACCGACTGGAATGAGCCGATGACGACCGCCGACTCGTCCCACTCCCAGAAGCGCAGGGTGGGCTTGCGACGCCCCTCCCCCACGCGCGAGGCGAGCACCTCGTCGAGCGCGAGGTGCGTGCGCGGCGGCACGGCGTCGTCGTGCACGATCTCCCACTCGTAGTCGGCCCAGCTCGTCGCCTCGGTGAGGGCGCGCCGCACGGCGACCGCGACCGCCTCGGCCGAGAAGCCGAGCATCACGGCGTCGCCGCGGAGGCCGGCGGTGATCGCCGCCGCGATCTGCTTCGCATCGGATGCCGCGGGGAGCCCCTCGAGCGCCGCGTTGATGTCGTCGAGGGCCTCGTCGGGCTCGAGGAAGAAGTCGCCCGCGACGCGGACGTTCCAGAGCGCACCGCCCTCGACGTCGAAGTCGACGATCACGAGCTTGCCGCCGGGCACCTTGTATTCACCGTGCATGCGGTACAGCCTACGGATCACGCGGTGGACGCGGGGCGGGTCGCAGGATCATCGGCGATCGGCACCGACGGTTCACGGCGTTTCCTCCGATTCATCCTGCGACTCGTTCCCGTTCGTCGACCCCCGCGTACGCTGGCGGCATGACGACGTTCTTCCTGGCACGCCACGGCGAGACCGTCTGGCACGCCGAGCACCGCTACGCGGGCAACTCCGACGTGGCGCTCACGAGGCACGGCCTCGGCCAGGCCGCGGCGCTCGGCGCCTGGGCGGTCGGCGCGCAGCTCGACGCGATCGTGGCCTCGCCGCTCAGCCGCGCCCAGCGGTCGGCGGCGCCCTCCGCCGAGACGACCGGGCTGCCGGTGCGCAGCGAGCCGCGGCTCGTCGAGATCGACTTCGGCGACGCGGAGGGGCTCACGCCCGACGAGATCGCCGAGCGCTACCCCGAGGCGTGGGCGGCGTTCTGCGAGGCGCCCGCGAGCTCGCCGTTCCCCGGCGGCGAGAGCGGCCGGGCGGGCATCGCCCGGGCCATCCCGGTGTTCGACGAGCTCGTGCGCGAGTTCCCCGACGGCCGGGTGCTCGTGGTGGCCCACGCGACGCTCATCCGCCTGCTCTTCTGCGAGCTGGCCGGCATGGACCCCGACGGCTACCGCGACCTGTTGCCGGTGCTCGGCAACTGCAACGTCACCACCATCGTCTACCCGTGGGCGAGCGAGTCGCGAGCGGCGCACCACCCGCGCATCCGCCTGCTCGGCTACGACGTGCCGCCGTGGCACGCGGGCGTCTAGCCGCCGCCATCACCGCCCGACCGGGCCGGGCTTGCCCGACCGGAACCGGGCGCGCGCGACCGGGCCCACGCCAGGAACGCGACGAGGCGCCCCCGGCAGTGCCGGGGGCGCCTCGTCGACCGTGACTCCTGACTACTCCTGACTACTCCTGCCAGGGCACGTCGGGCGCCTTGTAGTAGCCGATGCCCATCTCGTCCCAGCGGTCGGCGTGGGCCACGATGCGACGCTCGAAGTCGTCGAACGAGCGCACCTCGGGCGCCGACCAGCCGACCTCGGCGATCGCGGGCATGCGCGGGAAGCTCACGAAGTCGGCGTACTGCGAGACCGGGATGAACTGGTCGAGCGAGGTCGGCAGCTTCGTCGAGCCGTAATACGCCCGGTCGGCCCAGAGTGCCGCCTCGACGCCCTCGATCTGCTCCTCGGTCGCGAGCGAGACGCTGCCGTCGGTGCTCGAGGTCACCGAGATCGGGTCCCAGTCGTACGAGCGCTCGAGGTCGACGAGCCCGGCCCAGCTGAGCCCGTAAGGCACGGTCGAGTCGTACTTCATGTCGAGGTACGAGCGGTCGGCGGGCGACGCGACGACGGTCGCACCCTGCGCGAGCGCGTTGCGGAGCTCACGCACGTCGGGGCGTTCGTTCGGGGTGCCGATCGACGCCTGGTCGCCCGCGTCGGCCCACCACTGCATGATCGCGCCCTCGGGAAGCGGCGAGGCGCCGATCTGGTGCCAGCCCATGATGCGCTTGCCCTGCTCGGTGAGGATCTCGGAGGAGGTCTCGACGTACCAGTCCATCTGCTCCTGCGTGGTCGACGGCACCTCGTCGCCGCCGATGTGCACGATGTCGGAGGAGCTCGGCTGCGCGGCCTCGGTGAACACGTCCTGCAGGTAGGCCCGCACCTCGGCGCGCTTCTCGGGCGTGAGGCAGATGGTCGGCAGGCCGACGTCGAAGCCCGAGTACGGGGCTGTGGCCTTGCCGTCGCAGTTGATCTCGGGGATCGAGGCCTTCGCCGCCATCGCGTGGCTCGGCCCGTCGATCTCGGGAACGACCTCGATGAAGTGCTCGGCGGCGTAGTCGACGATCTCGCGGAAGTCGGCCTTCGTGTAGAACCAGGGCCCGCCCGTGCCGGGCTTCCAGCCGCTCTGGGTCGACGCGCCGACCTGCGTGAGCTCGGGGCGCGCGTCGACCGTCAGGCGCCAGCCCTGGTCGTCGGTCAGGTGCATGTGGAGTGCGTTGTACTTGTAGAGCGCCATCTGGTCGATGAACCGCTTGACGTCCTCGACGGGGTAGAAGCGGCGGCCGACGTCGAGCATCGCGCCGCGGTAGTCGTAGCGCGGTGCATCGCTGACCGCGACGGCGGGGATCGCCCACGCGACGTCGGACGCCTGGGCCGACTCGACCTGTGCCGGCAGGAGCTGACGCAGCGTGGTCACGCCGCGGAAGAGCCCCTCGGCGCTGTGCGCCTCGATCGACACGTGCGTGCCCGCCGCCTCGAGGCGATAGCCCTCGTCGCCGAGGGCGGCGTCGCCGCGGGTCGACAGCTCGATGGTCGCGCCCTGGGATGCCCCCGCCGCGCGCTGCCCGACGGGCACGGCGTAGCCCGTGGCATCCCGGAGCAGCTCGGCGAGGCCCTCGCCGACCTCGGCAGCGCCGTCATCGCGGGGGTGGACCTTGATGACGCTGCCCGGTCCGAGGTCGACGGGGGTGCCGTCGCCTTCGATCAGCTCGGTCGGCGCGGGGATGAGTGCGACCCCGGCGGGCTCGTCACCGGCGCCGGTGACGTCGGCGGCATTGGCGGGAATCGGTGCGGCGATGAGCGCGAGCGCTCCTACGGCGACGGTTGCGGCGAGCGCGGTGGCGCGGGGCCGTCTGGACATCGGTGTCCTCCTCGAGCATCGGCGGTCAGGTGGTCCCGGGTTTTCCTCGAAGCTAACGAGCGATGAGCGAGTATGTCAATACTCGGCCCGAGTCGATCAGATACGCGCACTGAGAGTGATCATTCGCTCAGCTCCACCGATGCTGCTCAGCCTGATCGGGCCTCGCCGTAGACTGCGCGCATGGACGAGGACGACCGGAAGCCGAACCCGAACGCACCGGCGGCTCCCCCGGCTGCCGCCCCGAAGGACCCGCCGTACCAGGCCGTCGCGCCGAACCTCGACCGGCTCTCGCGCGATTCGCTGAAGCCGGGCACGGTCAGCCGCCGGCGCATCGGGCGCGCGGCGATCGGCCTCGTCGTCGTGCTGGCCGCCGTCGCGGCGATCATCGTCTGGACGCTCGTCGCCTGATCCCCGACCACCCGATGCCACCCCGCGTGGCCGGGCGTCGAACCCGGCTCAGTCGACCGCGAACCGCTCGTCGAGCCAGCGCACGAGGTCGGCCCGCACCTCGTCGCGGTTGGTCTCGTTGAACGGCTCGTGCCGGGCGCCCTCGTAGACGATGAGCTCGACGTCGCGCAGGCCCGACCGGCGCACGTAGGCCTCGGCCAGGCGACGCACGCTGCGTTCCCCGCCGACGGCGCACTCGGTGCCGCTCATGATGAGCAGGGGCAACTCGGGCGGCAGGTCGCGCGCCGGCCGGCCCATCATCCGGAGCGTGTCGGGCAGGCCGAAGAGCTTCGGCAGCGGCACCTCGGTCGTGTACGGGTCGGCCATGAACGCCGCGGCGACCTCGGGGTCGCGGCTCAGCCACTCCATCGGCGTCGGCCCGGTGTGGCCGAAGCGCTTGTTGCTCGGCGAGTGCAGGTCGAACGGCGTGCGGTACGCGGTGCCCGTCAGCACGAACCCGTCGTAGCGCTCGGGATGCCGGTTCATGATGATCTGCCCGAGGAACGAGCCCCACGACTGGCCGAGGTAGACGAGCGGCACGTCGGGGCCCTCCTCGGCGCGGATGACCTCGGTGAACCGCTCGACGGCGTCGACCGCCGCTCGCAGCCCGCCCGGCCCGAGCCGGCCCATCCGGGTGAGGTCGCCGCCGTGCTGTTCGAAGCCCGTGCGGCCGTGGCCGCGGTGGTCGTCGGCCCAGACCGAGTACCCCGCGGCGTTCAGCGCCTCGACGAGTTCGCCGTATCGCCCGATGTGCTCGCCGACGCCGTGGGCGAGCTGGATCACCGCACTCGGCTCGGCGACGCGCCACGACTCGTAGTGGACTCGGACCCCGTGCGCGTCGGTGAAGGTCGGCATGTGGTCATTGTGGCAGGCCGTTCGTCCTGAACTGCGACGGCCTCTTGACGGCAGTGATTTCAGGGTGATCTTATTTGAACGTTTAGCACGTCAAAACGTCATAAACCATCACTTCCGAGAATGCGAGCAACGATGCAGCTACCTGGAACACGCGCCGCGGGCCGACCGCGGCGCACCACCGCCCTCGGCCTCGCGGCGCTCGTCGCGATGACGGGCTTCAGCGCCGTCGCCTTCACGGTCGGCCAGACCGAGCCGGCCGCCGCCGCCTCGTCGGAGCCCACGCCGATCACGCCGAAGAAGGTCAACCCCGAGGTGCCCGTCGATGACGCGGGCACGACGCTCGGGGCCGTGACCGACGTCACGGAGGCCGGCGCGAGCGTCACGCTCGAGGCCGAGCACGGCGCCATCCGCGCCACGTTCCTCGACGAGCGCACGCTGCGCCTCGAGGCCACCCCGACCGGCGAGTTCACCGACCCGGCGAACACCCCGCAGAACGACCCGGCGCGCACGGCGAACATCGTCGTCGGCGCCGACGACTTCGACGAGGCATCCGTCGACGTCGTCGAGGGCGACACCATCACCATCGCGACCGAGCAGGTCTCGCTCGGGATCGACCGCGCGACCGGCGCGGCGACGCTGAAGCGCGCCGACGGCTCGCTCGTCTGGGCCGAGTCCGAGCCCCTGACCTTCGGCACGGGCTCGGCGACCCAGCACCTGGCTGCGGTCGACGGCGAGCAGTTCCTCGGCGGCGGCATGCAGAACGGCCGGTCGATCCACACGGGTGCGACGATCAACGTCGCCCGCAGCTACGACTGGGACGACGACGGCTACCCGAACGCGGTGCCGTACTACATGTCGTCCAACGGCTACGGCGTGCTCCGCAACACCTTCGCCGCGGGCAGCTACGACTTCGCCGGCGGCACGACGACCCACGCCGAGCAGCGCTTCGACGCCTACTACTTCGTCGGCGACTACACCGACGCGCTCGACGGCTACACGAAGCTCACCGGCCGGCCGGCGATGCCCCCGGTGTACGCCCTCGAGTACGGCGACGCCGACTGCTACAACCGTTCGAGCCCGACCTACTCCGGCTCGAAGGACCCGGCGAAGCTCACGACGCCGCAGGCGCTCGAGATCGCGAAGGACTTCGTCGAGCACGACATGCCCGCCGGCTGGATGCTGGTGAACGACGGCTACGGCTGCGAGTACCAGCAGCTGCCAGAGACCGTCGACGCGATCGAGGCGGAGACGGCGCTCAAGACCGGCCTCTGGACGCAGCGCTCGCTGACCGAGCAGGAGTACGAGGTCGGCGAGGCCGGCGTCCGGCTCCGCAAGCTCGACGTCGCCTGGGTCGGCGCCGGCTACCGGCTCGCGCTCACCGGCTGCGAGGCCGCCCACGGCGGCATCGAGCAGTACTCCGACGCGCGCGGCACCTCGCTCATGGTCGAGGGCTGGGCGGGCTCGCAGCGCTGCGGCATGCAGTGGACCGGCGACCACTCGGGCAACCTCGACGCGGTGCGCTGGCAGGTCTCCGCACTCACCGGCGCGGGCAACTCGGGCCTGCCCTTCACGACGGGCGACGTCGACGGCATCTTCGGCGGCTCCGCCGAGAGCTACGTGCGCGACCTGCAGTGGAAGGCCTTCGCCCCCGCGCTCTACTCGATGAGCGGCTGGGCCTCGGTCGACAAGCGCCCGTGGCTCTACGGCGAGCAGGCGACCGCGATCAACCGCTCGTACCTGCAGCTGCGCCAGCAGCTCATGCCGTACATCTACTCGCTCGCGGCCGAGTCGCACGCGAGCGGCCTGCCGATGATGCGCTCGCTCGCGCTCGAGTACCCGAAGGACGCGGGTTCGTACAGCGTCGAGGCGAACAACGAGTTCCTGCTCGGCAGCGACTACCTCGTCGCTCCCGTCTTCACGAAGACGACCGTGCGCAACGGCATCTACCTGCCCGAGGGCGAGCAGTGGGTCGACTACTGGACGGGCAAGCTCTACGAGGGAGGCCAGGTGCTGAACGGGCACCCGGCTCCGCTCGACGAGCTGCCGATCTTCGTGCGCGCCGGCGCGCTCGTGCCGCAGGGCATCGTCGCCCGCAACGCCTCGCTCGTGCCCGAGGACTCGCCCATCACCCTGTCGGTCTACCCGCAGGGCGAGAGCGAGTTCGCGCTCTACGAGGACGACGAGGTGACGCGCGGCTACGCCGACGGCGAGTCGAGCACCCAGCGCTTCGCGGTCGACGCCCCCAAGGCCGGCAAGAAGGGCACCGTGCGCATCGAGATCGGCGAGCGCGAGGGCGACTACGACGGCAAGGCCGAGTCGCGGCCCTACCGCGTCGAGGCGCACACCGGTTCGGAGCCCAAGACGGTCAAGCTCGGCAGCGTCACGCTGCCGCGCGTCGACGACGTCGCCGAGCTCGACGAGGCGCCCGGGTGGGCGTTCCTCCCCGAGCAGGCGGGCGGGGTCGTCGTGATCTCGACCGGCGCGATCGACTCGAACGACTCGGCGCGGCTGACCCTCACCGACACGAGCGGCGTCGGCGGCCAGGACGCCGACCTCGCCGCGGCATCCGTCGCCGTCGACCTCGTCGACCGCGTCTTCCAGGGCGACGAGACCACCGTCTCGGCGACCTTCACCAACACCGGCACCAAGGCGAAGGACGACGTCGTGCTGACGCCCGTCGCGCCCGAGGGCTGGACGCTGGTCTCGTCGGACGGCGCGGAGGCGGGCACGGTGAAGAAGGGCGGCACCGCGAGCGCCGAGTTCGTCTTCGAGGTCACGGATGCCGCGGCCGCCGACCTGCAGACGGTCGCCGTCGAGGCGTCGTACACCTCGAAGGGCCGGCAGCACACGGTGACGGGCGCGAACCAGCTCTACGTCGCGTACGGCTCGCTCGCCGGCGCCTACAACGCCGACGCGATCAGCGAGATCGCGACCGCCAAGGCCGCGAACTTCGACGGCGGCGGCGCGAGCTTCTCGGCCGAGGCGCTCGCCCGCGCGGGCGTCACGCCGGGCTCGACGGTCACCGTCGGTACGGGCGACGCCGCGATCGAGTACACGTGGCCCGCACCCGCGGGCGCCGCCGACTCGGTCTCGCCGGCCGGGCAGACGATCGCGCTCTCGGGCAAGGGCACCCACCTCGCGGTGCTCGCGTCGGCGGCGACGGGCGGCGGGGTGAATCCCGAGCTCGAGCTGCACTACGCCGACGGCAGCGTCGCGAAGCAGAGCGTGTACTTCCCGAACTGGCTGCTGCAGGCCTCGGGCCTGCAGGGGTCGTCGGTCGCGATCACTTCGCTCGGGCGCAACAGCGCGACGAACCCGAACGTGTACGAGTACCCGACGGGCAAGTACCAGGTGTACTCGAACGTGCTGCGGCTGAACCCGGCGAAGGAGCTCGCCTACGTCGTGCTGCCGACCGAGTCGCGGATGAAGATCTTCGACTGGAAGGTCGTCGACCAGCCGCTGCCGACGCCGCCGTCGGGCACGGTCTTCGCCTCCGAGCTGCAGTGGCTGAACGCCACGAACGGCTGGGGCGTGATCGGCAAGGACGTCGCGAACAAGGACGCGGCGAACTCGCCCGACGTGCCGCTCGCGATCAACTACGTCGACCCGGCGACCGGGGCGAACCCGACGTACGAGAAGGGTCTCGGGGTGCACGCGCTCTCGAAGATCACGTACTACGTCGGCGGGGCGTGCTCGGCCTTCACGGCCGACGTGGGCCTCGAGGCGAACTTCGCCGGCAACGTCATCTTCAAGGTCGACGCCGACGGCGAGAACCGCTACCAGTCGCGCACGTTCACGCCCGGGTTCGCGCCCGAGTCGGTGAACGTCGACCTGAGCGGCGTGCAGTACGTCGACCTGGTCGTCGAGGCGCCCGGCAGCATCAACGGCGCCCACGGCGTGTGGGGCGACGCGAAGTTCACCTGCGACTGAGGCATCCCCGCCTCCGAGGGGCCCGCGCGATCATCGCGCGGGCCCTTCGTCGTGCGCGGCGCCGATGCCGGCGCCCGCCGACCGTCGGCCGCGAAATACTTAGCCACACTAATTTGTTAGACTAAGCATCATGACGGATGCCACGAACACTGCCGCGATCGCGCGACCCAACCCCGCGGCATCCCCTCGACGCCTCACACTGGCCGAGCAGTCGACCGAGCTCCGCATCGCGGTGATGCGCCTCTCGCGGCGCCTGCGCCAGCAGCGCAGCGACACCGAGATCAGCGCCTCGCAGTTCTCGACGCTCGGGTGGATCCACAGCGAGGGGCCGCTCACGATCGGCCGCCTCGCCGAGCTCGAGCGGGTGACCGCACCGAGCATGAACCGCACGGTCAACTGCCTCGTCGACGCCGGCTACGTCACGCGCCGCAGCGACGACGACGACCGGCGCAAGGTGCTCGTCGAGGTGACCGAAGCGGGCGACGTCGTCGTCCGCGAGACCCGCAAGCGCCGTGACGCGTGGATCGCGAAGCGGTACGCCGCGCTCGACCCCGCCGACCGCGAGGTCCTCGCGCGCGCCACCACGATCCTCGGGAGGCTCCTCGACCAGTGAGTGCCATGTTCCGCTCCCTCAGCCACGTCAACTACCGCATCTGGTTCATCGGCGCCCTCGTCTCGAACGTCGGCGCCTGGATGCAGGCCACCGCCCAGAACTGGGTCGTGCTCACCGAGCTCAGCGACAACGACGCGTTCGCCGTGGGCATCACGATGGCCCTGCAGTTCGCCCCGCAGCTCCTGCTCGTGCCCGTCACGGGCCTCATCGCCGACCGCTTCGACCGGCGCAAGATCCTCATGTGCACCCAGACTGCGCTGATGCTGCTCGCGCTCGGCCTCGGCGTCCTGCTCATCGGCGGCCACGCCGAGCTCTGGCAGCTCTACGTCTTCGCGGGCCTGCTCGGCATCGTGAACGCCATCGACAACCCCGCGCGCCAGACCTTCGTCACCGACCTCGTCTCGAGCACCGACATGTCGAACGCGGTCGCCCTCAACTCGGCCTCGTTCAACACGGCCCGCCTCATCGGCCCGGCCGTCGCGGGCGTGCTCATCGTGCTCGTCGGCTCGGGCTGGGTCTTCATCATCAACGCGCTCACGTTCGTCGCGGTGCTCGGCGCCCTCGCGATGCTCAAGGGCAAGAAGCTGAAGCGGATGCCCCGGGCCAGCCGTGAGCGCGGCGCGTTCGTCGCGGGGTTCCGCTACGTGTGGAGCCGGCCCGACCTCGTCGTCGTCTTCGTCATCGTGTTCCTCACCGGGGCGTTCGGCATGAACTTCCCGATCTTCTCGTCGACGATGGCCGTCGAGTTCGGGCGGGGCGCCGGCGAGTACGGCCTGCTCAACTCGATCCTCGCGATCGGCTCGCTCGCGGGCGCCCTGCTGGCCGCCCGGCGCGAGCGCGCCCGCATGCGCGTCGTCATCATCGCCGCCGCGGGCTTCGGCGTCGCCGCGGCGATCTCGGCCGTGATGCCGACGTTCGTGCTCTTCGCCGCCTCGACGGTGCTCATCGGCTTCGCCGCGGTCACCATGCTCACGACGGCCAACGGCTACGTGCAGACGACGACCGACCCCGCGCTGCGCGGGCGGGTGCTCGCCCTGTACTTCGCGATCCTGTCGGGCGGCACGCCGATCGGTGCGCCGATCGTCGGCGCCGTCGCGAACAGCTGGGGTCCGCGCTGGGGGCTCGGCGTCGCCGCGATCGCGGCCGGCGTCGCAGCGCTCATCGGCGTGGTCTGGCTCGTCATGTCGCGCGGCATGCGGCTCGCGAGGCATCCCGAGCGTCGCTGGGCGCCCGCCGTGCGCTTCGACGCACCGCCGACCGCGGCGATCGCCGTCGTGCCGACCTCGGCCATCGCGGTGCCGACCGAGGCGCTGCAGGTGCCGACCGAGGCGACGCCGATCGCCTCGCCCGACCCGCGAGCTCAGGCGACGCCGACGGGGCTGCCGACCGTGGCCGCGGCTCGGCCGCGAGCGAACTCGGTGTCGCGCATCCCGAGGGTCGACACCCCGACGCCGTAGGTCACGAAGTCGCTCGTCGGCAGCACTCCGACCCCGATGAGGGCGCCGCGTTCGCCGTCGCTCAGCTCGAGCCCGTGCACGAGTGCGTCGTGGACGGCGGCGGGGAGCGCCGAGGCCGGCACGATCTCCGCACGACCCGCGAAGGTGACGGTCGCCGCCGGAACCTTGATCCACGGGACGAACGGAATGCGCTTCGGGATCGGCACGGTCACCGAGACGCCCGGGTTCGCGGCGAGGTGCCGCGCCTTCCACTCGCGTTCGTTCGTGGTGAACCAGAGCCGCCCGTCGTCGACGACGTGCATGACGCCCGCCGTGCGGGCTTCGCCCCTCGCTGAGACCATGCCGAGGACCATGAAGTTCGTCGCGCCGATCGCCTTCCAGGCGTCGGCCGTCGTGAGGTCGACCATCGTCAACTCCTTTACATTGTCAAGTCGTGCGTTTCACCCCGAAAGCTACGCACATTGCTTTACAATGTCAAGTACCCGCGGCGACCGACGTCCGGGCGTCAGGAGGGCACATGAGCACCGTCGCCACCGGCACCTCCCCCGGCAGAGCCGCGCTGCTCAGCGCGATGGAGGAACTCGCCCGCGAACACGGGGTCAACAACGTCGGCCTCCGCGAGGTCGCCCGCCGCGCCGGCCTCTCGCACGCGGCTCCGACCCATTACTTCGGCAGTCGCGAGGGCATGATCCGCGCGCTGGCGCTCGAAGGGCTGGCCCTGCTCGACACCGAGCTCTGCACCGCGCAGGAGCAGGCGGCGCACCTCCCCGGACGCGAGCGGCTCGTCGCCGACTCGCTCGAGTTCGTCGCCTTCGCCCAGCGTCACCCCGCCCATTACGACGCGATGTTCCGCACCCCGCGCCCCGCGCAGGGCGACGAGACCCTCGACGGAGCCCGCATCGCCGCCCTCGACGGACTGCGGGCGCTCGTCGCCGACGTGCGCGCCGCCGGCGAGATCACCGGCGACGTCGAGACCACCTTCCTCCAGCTCTGCGCGCTGAGCCACGGACTCGCCTCGCTCGCCGTCGACGGACTGCTGCACGGCATCGAAGGCCCGGCCTCCGCCGAGGACGTGGTCGAACGGACCATCAGGGCCCAGGTCGAGCAGCTGCCGTGACCCCGGCGGATCCTCTGCGAGGATGAGCAGCGGGCTCGGACGCCGACGTCTCGGACCGCGCCCGACGACTCGCCGCCCGAGAGGACTCCCATGCCGACGTTCGACGCCGCCTTCGACTGGACCCGCGCGCACGTCGCGTCGGGGGTGCTGCCCACTGCGGTGCTCGGCATCGCCGATGCGCAGGGCGTGGTGGCGCTCGAGGCGTTCGGCGACGCATCCGTCGACGATCACTACCCGCTCTTCTCGGTGACGAAGCCCATCACCGGCCTCGCCGCACTCAGCCTCGTCGAGGAGGGCCGGCTCACGCCGACGACGCCGCTCGCCCGGGCGCTGCCCGAGTTCGCCGCGCTTCGTCCCGACGAGGTGCAACTGCGCCACCTCGTGAGCCACACCTCCGGCATCCCCGAGCCCGCGATGGACGTGCCCGACCTCCGCGCGGCCCTGCTCGCCGGCGGCCGCGACTTCGCTGCGGGCACCGCCGCGCGCTACTCGACCATCGCCTTCGAGGGCGTCGCCGCACTCATCGCCCACGCGACGGGCGAGCCCTGGGAGCGGCGCTTCCACGAGATCGCACGCCGGGCGGATGCCACGGGCCTGACCTTCGACCGTGCCTCGTCGAAGCACGTACCGGTCGATGCGGCGCAGTGCGGGCTCGACTGGGACGTCTACGCCGAGCAGCGCAACCCCGGCGGCGGGGCCTTCGGCAGGGCCGGCGACCTGCTCGCGCTCGGCTCGGCACTGCTGCGCGACGACGGCGCCGTCGTGTCGCCCCTCACGATCGAGGCGATGCGCCGGTCGCTCACCGTCGACATGCCGCGGCTCGGCTCGTACACCGTCGAGCGCGGCCGCGACTTCGGCTTCGCATGGAACCTGCCGAACGCGGATCCCGGACTGCTCGCCCGCGACACGTACGGGCACGCGGGCTGGGCCGGCACCGAGTTCTGGATCACGCCGTCGCTCGGCGTGTGCTTCGTGCTGTTGACGAACCGCGCGGGGCTCGACCGCTTCGCGTACGACGACGCCGAGCTGCACAACCTCGTCGCGGCCGCGGCCTCGCGCGGCTGAGGCTGCCCCACCGCAGCGCCACGCTCAGCGCCGCGACGCGAGCAGCCCCGCGAGCCAGCGGCCGCTGTCCTTCACGAGCCGCTCCTGCGTCTCGTAGTCGACGCGCACGATGCCGAACCGCTTCGAGTAGCCGTAGCCCCACTCGAAGTTGTCGAGCAGCGACCAGACGAGGTAGCCGCGCAGGTCGACCCCGCGGTCCATCGCACGGCGGGCGGCGGCGAAGTGCCGCCGAAGGTAGTCGACGCGATCGACGTCGTGCACGCGAGCGCCGTCGGGCGTCGGCGTCACGACGTCGGGGAAGGCCGCCCCGTTCTCGGTGATCATGAGCGGCTGCCCCGGGAACTGCTCGCCGAGCGAGACGAGCAGCTCCTCGAGCCCGTCGGGGGCGATGTTCCAGCCCATGTCGGTGTAGGGACCCGCCTGCGGCAGGAACTCGACGTGCTCGCTGCCGGGCCACGGCGTGCCGCCGACGTCCTTGTGGCCGTCGTTGCGGCTGCGCTCGCTCACGCCGTCCCACATCGCGACGGTCACGGTCGAGTAGTAGTTGACGCCGAGCACGTCGATCGGCTGGTGCACGAGGGCGAGATCGCCGTCGCGCACGAACGACCAGTCGGTGACGGCCGCCGTGTCGGCGATGAGGTCGTCGTCGTAGCGCCCGAGCAGCATGGGGCTCGTGAAGGCGCGGTTGGCGAGCGCGTCGATGCGCCGGGTCGCCTCGGCGTCGCCGCCGCGGATGACGTGGAAGTTCAGCGTCGCCGAGACCTCGGGGGCGTTCGTCGCATGCCGCCGGATCTCGGGCACCGCGAGCCCGTGCGCGAGGTTGAGGTGGTGCACCGCGGCGAGCGCGGCGGCTCCGTCGGTGCGACCCGGGGCGTGGGCGCCCGAGCCGTAGCCGAGGTACGCCGAGCACCACGGCTCGTTGAGCGTCGTCCACGTGTGCACGCGGTCGCCGAGCGCATCGACGGCATGGCCCGCGTAGTCGGCGAACCGCAGGGCGGTGTCGCGGTTCGCCCAGCCGCCGGCGTCCTCGAGCTCCTGCGGCAGGTCCCAGTGGTAGAGCGTCGCGATGGGCCGGATGCCTCGGGCGAGCAGCCCATCGACGAGGCGCGAGTAGAAGTCGACCCCGGCGGGGTTCGGCCGGTCGCCCGCACCCGGCAGCAGCCGCGACCAGGAGAGCGAGAAGCGGTACGCCTCGAGCCCGAGCGACGCCATGAGATCGAGGTCGGATTCGAGCCGGTGGTAGTGGTCGCAGGCCACGTCGCCGGTGTCGCCGTTCCAGGTGCGGCCGGGCGTGCGGCTGAACGTGTCCCAGATGGACGGCGTACGGCCGCCTTCGTCGGCCGCACCCTCGATCTGGTAGGCGGCGGTCGCCGAACCGATCACGAACTCACGGGGGAAGGCGGGGGCCTGGACCGCCTCGACGGCCTCGCGGATCTCGGCACCGGTCACGATGTGCTCCTCGTCGTTCAGATGACGCCGAGCGCGAGCATCGCGTCGGCCGCGCGCACGAAGCCCGCGATGTTGGCCCCGACGACGTAGTCGCCCGGTGCGCCGTACTCGTCGGCGGTCGTCGCGCAGCGCTCGTGGATCGACTCCATGATCTCGGCGAGCCGCTGCTCGGTGTGCTCGAAGCTCCACGAGTCGCGCGAGGCGTTCTGCTGCATCTCGAGCGCGCTCGTCGCGACGCCGCCGGCGTTCGCCGCCTTGCCCGGGCCGAACAGCACGCCGGCGTCGCGCAGCACGGTGATCGCCTCGGGGGTGGTCGGCATGTTCGCGCCTTCGGCGACGGCGATGACTCCGGCGGCGACGAGCGCCCGGGCGTGCGTCTCGCCGAGCTCGTTCTGCGTCGCGCACGGCAGTGCCACCTGCACGGGCCCGCGGTCGGCGAGATCCCACACGGTGGCGCCGGCGACGAACTCGGCACGGCCGCCGCGCTCGGCGACGTACTGCTCGATGCGGTCGCGGCGCACCTCCTTCACCTCGCGGAGCAGCGCCACGTCGATGCCGTCGGGGTCGTAGACCGCGCCCGAGGAGTCGGATGCGCCGATCACGACGCCGCCGAGCTCGTGCACCTTCTCGATCGCGTAGATCGCGACGTTGCCCGACCCCGAGACGAGCACGCGCGCGCCGTCGAACGAGCGCCCGCGGGTCTCGAGCATGTGCTGGGTGAAGTACACGGCGCCGTAGCCGGTCGCCTCGGTGCGCACGAGCGAGCCGCCCCACGTGAGGCCCTTGCCGGTGAGCACGCCCGACTCGTACTGGTTCGTGATGCGCTTGTACTGGCCGAAGAGGTAGCCGATCTCGCGCGCACCGACGCCGATGTCGCCCGCCGGGACATCCGTGTACTCGCCGAGGTGCCGGTACGCCTCGGTCATGAACGACTGGCAGAAGCGCATGACCTCGGCGTCGCTCTTGCCCTTGGGGTCGAAGTCGCTGCCGCCCTTGCCTCCGCCGATCGGCATGCCGGTGAGCGAGTTCTTGAAGATCTGCTCGAAGCCGAGGAACTTCACGGTGCCGAGCAGCACGCTCGGGTGGAACCGCAGCCCGCCCTTGTACGGGCCGAGCGCCGAGTTGAACTGCACGCGGAAGCCGCGGTTGATCTGCACGCGGCCGGCGTCGTCGACCCACGGCACCCGGAAGATGATCTGGCGCTCGGGCTCGCAGATGCGCTCGAGGATCGACGCCTGCACGTAGTGCGGGTTGCGTTCGAGCACCCGGTCGAGCGACCCGAAGACCTCGCGCACCGCCTGGTGGAACTCGAACTCACCCGGGTTGCGAGCGAGGATCTGGGCGTAGACGTCGTCGATGGCAGTGCGAGATGCGGTCACGCGCGCTCCTTGATGGTTCGAACGGATGCCACGTGGTGCAGTCGCGCGCGGCGTCCCTCCAACATACCCAGTCCTGAGGAAGCCTCCGACAGTGTGACGGCCGCGGCTCAGTGGCCGTGGGCGAGCTGCTGCAGCGCGACGACCCCGAGCGCGAGCGCGAGCAGGAACCCGATCGCGACGAGCTGCTTCCACCAGGCGACGCGGGTGCGGCGCACGGCGACGAAGCCGATGAGCCCGAGCGTGGCGACGTAGACGATCGAGGCCGCGCGCAGCGCACCCTCCAGCTCGAGTCGCCCGAGCGCCGCGAGGCCGAGGAGCAGGAACGGCACCGCCGCCGACGCGAGCGCCGACCCCGAGGTGCGGAGCATCCGCCCGGCCTCGGCTCGGTCGGGGAACGCGGCGTGCACGGCCAGGTGCGCGATGACGTCGGCGACGAAGCCGGCCGCCGTGATCGCGACGATGCCGACGAGGAGGGTGACGGCCGCACGCGCCGGCTGCACGTGCTCGACGTTCGCGAGCTGCACGAGCACGATCGCGAGGCCGGTGAACGTGGCGTAGACCCGCTCCTTCAGCGCCTCGACGCGCTCGTCGTCGGGCCGGTCGTGGCGGCTCCGACGCCCGTGACCGCGTTCGCCACCGCCCTCACCGGGGTGATCGCCGGGGCGATCGGCCGCGTCATCCATGCGCGCAACGGTAGCAGCGGCGGCGACGTCTGCGAGGATCGGAGCATGGCTGCCCCGCTTCTCGTCTCCGTTCCCGGTGCCACCCTCCGCGATGCCCTCGGCACGCCGCCCGAGGGGGTCGAGGTCGTCACCTGGGCGCTCGACTCGCCGCCCCCGGCCGCCCACCTCGACATCGTCGTGCCGCCGTACATGGGGGCCGCCGACCGGCTCGGAGCCCTCGCCGACGTCACCACCCGGCTCGTGCAGTCGCAGTCGATCGGCTACGACGACATCCCCGCCGCCCTGCCCCCGGGCCACGTCTTCGCGAACGCCGCGAGCGTGCACGAGACCTCGACGGCCGAGCTGACCCTCGCCCTCGTGCTGGCCTCCCAGCGCGGCATCCCCGACTTCGTGCGCGCCGCGGGCGAGGGTCACTGGGCGCCCGCCCGGCACGCGAGCCTCGCCGACCGGCGGGTGCTCATCGTCGGCTACGGCGGCGTCGGCCGCGCGATCGAAGACCGTCTCGTGCCCTTCGAGGTCGAGATCACGCGCGTCGCCGGGCATGCCCGCGACGACGAGCGCGGGCGCATCCACGGCGTCGACGAGCTGCCGGCGCTGCTGCCCGAGGCCGAGATCGTCATCGTGGGGGTGCCGCTCAGCGACGCGACGACGGGGCTCGTCGACGCCGGGTTCCTCGCCGCCCTCCCCGACGGCGCCCTCGTGGTGAACATCGCCCGCGGCAAGGTGGCCGACACCGAGGCGATCCTCGCCGAGGCGCGCTCGGGCCGTCTGCGCTTCGCGCTGGACGTCACCGACCCCGAGCCGCTGCCCGACGGCCACCCGCTCTTCGCGCTGCCGAACGTGCTCGTCTCGCCGCACGTCGGCGGCGCGTCGACCGCGATGATCCCGCGGATGGCCCGCCTGCTCCGCGAGCAGATCGAGCGGATGCTCCGGGGCGACGAACCCGTCAACGTCGTGCTGCGCAGCTGAGCCCGGGTCTCGCCGCGGGCCTCAGCTCGCCTGTCGGGTGTGCTCGGCCTCCCTGCCCGCGGCTCGCCGATCCACCGGCTCGCGCAGCGTCAGCAGGAACGCCGTCCCGCCCAGCAGCTCGACCGCCATCGACATGAGCATCCCGGGGCCGACGATGCCCGCGATGAGCAGGTACAGCCCGACGAGCAGGAACCCGTAGAGGCCCACAGCGGACCCGATCGCGATCGCGTTGCGCGCCCTCGAGGGCGGCTCGCGGCGCGCGAGGAACAGCATGACGCCCCACCCGAGCAGCATCCCGCCGATGCGCAGCCCGTTCGCGAGCCCGGCGCCGTCGTCGGCGGGCAATCCCGAGAAGGCCATCAGCTCCGTCGGGAGGAACACCCACGAGACGGTCACGGCCCAGAAGAAGACCGCGAAGAACGTCGCGACCCACACGAAGCGCACGTGCATGGCGAACCCCCAGTCACTGAGAATTGCTCACATGTTAGCGCGACCGGCCGCCCGGCGGCGCGATCGACGGCTCAGCGCGTCCAGGTGCCGAGGCCGTTGCCGTCGAAGAACTGCAGCGTCATCGTCGACGCACCCGCCTCCCCGAGCACGAACGCGGCCGAGGAGCGCGAGCCGTCGGGCGCGTTCTCGCCGTCGGGAGTGAACGCGAAGACGTCGCCCTCCCACGGTTCGAGCGGCACCTCGTAGCCGCCGTCGGGGCCGAGGCGCACGACGAGCGCGTCGCCGTCGACCGCGACCTCCGCCGGGCCGAAGTAGTCGTTCGACCAGGTGCCCGCGAACGACTCGAGCGGCGCCGACGGGGACGCGGGCGACGCCGGCGGGGTCTCCTCGACGAGGTCGCCGGCCGGCTCCCGATAGTGGGCGAGGGCCGCGCCGTACGCCTCCACCCAGTCGCGCGTCGACTCGCCGTACTGCACCAGGTCGAGGAACTCGCTCACGATCGCCTCCGCGGCACCGACCGGCGCCCCGTTCGTGAGCGCGACGACGCCGAGCCCGAGCGAGGGCACCAGCTGGAAGTTCGTGCCTGCCCCGAGCACGAAGGCGCCCGAGTGCGAGGCGGTCGCGCGGCCGCTCGTCTGGGTGCCGACGTTGAACCCGAAGCCGTACGACCCCGACCGCATTCCGGGGGTGTTCGAGGGCGAGGACGTGACCTGCGGGCGCATCGCGGCGGCGAGGTCGGCGGTGTCGACGAGCGTCTCGCCGTCGACGACGCCGTCGGCGAGCACGAACGCCATCCACTTCGCCACGTCGACCGCATTCGAGCTCACACCGCCCGCCGGCGACTGCGCGTCGGGGTCGCGCTCGTAGAGCGGCTGGAACTCGCCGTCGACGAGCGCGTGCAGCGCGGCGCGGTCGTCGCGTGCGACGAAGTCGTCGTGGCGGGAGCTCGTGGCGGTCATGCCGAGCGGTTCGTAGAGCTCGCGCTCCGAGAGCGTCTCCCAGTCGACGCCGGCGGCGTTCGCGACGGCCTCGGCGCCCGTCGTCATGCCGAAGTTCGCGTACCCGTAGCTCACCCGGAACGGATTCAACGGCTGGTAGCGGAGGTGGTCGATCACGTACTCCCGGTCATAGCCGAGGTCCTCGAGGTCGTCTCCCGCGGCGAGCGGCAGTCCCGAGCGATGGGCGTAGAGGTCGCCGACGGTGAGGTGCTCGGTCACCCACGGGTCGGCGAGCGCGAAGCCGGGCAGGAGCGGCGCGACCGGGGTGTCCCACCCGACGACGCCCTGGGTCACCTGCGTCGCGACGACGGTCGACCCGATCGGCTTCGACATCGACGCCACCTGGAACACCGTCTCCGCGTCGACGGGGTCGTCCTCGCCGACCTTCCTGACGCCGAAGCCCTCGGCGAACACCGTCTCGCCGTCGAGCACGACCGCGACGGCGGCCCCGGGCACGCCGGTCTCGTCGAGCACCCGCTCGACGAGGTCGGGCAGCGACTCGAGCGCGGGGTCGAGGGCGCCCTCGGCGAGCTCGACCGCGTCGGCGGGCGGCGCGTCGCCGAGCTCGATCCGCGGTGCGTACGGCTCGGCCGCCGCCGTGCACCCGGCGAGCGCCACGGCCATGATCACGACCGCCGGCACGGCGGCACCTCCGGCAACGCGCATGTCGTTCCTCCCCATCGCACCGGGCTCCCCGAGCCCCGCTCCCCCAAGCACCGACGAGCGCAGCCTAACCGGCGGGCGGTGCGGGCGCACGGACCACGACGCGATCGAGCCGGAGCGCGCGGCGCCGCTACTCGCTCACGCTGCCGACGGGCTGCACGGCCGCGTACCCCTCGAGCACCCCCTGGATCCGCGCGAGCGCCGCCGCGTCGAGCTCGCCGTCGCCAGTGACCGCCTGCCACCCGTCGAGCACGACGTCGCCGTAGTTGTGCCCGTGGCTCGCGGGCACGCTCTCACCCATGAACATGTCGATGACCACCTGCAGCGCCGTCACGGCAGGGATCCAGCGCATCGAGTCGCTGACCTCGTCGGCGCGCTCGCCCGGCTTCAGCCAGTCGGGCTCCTCCCAGATCAGCTCGAGGCCGAGCCAGGTCACCGGGTCGTTCGCGTGCTGCAGGTACGCGACACGGGGCGCCTGCCAGTCGGGCCCGAGCGCGTGGAAGTCCCCGGGGACCGAGAGCCAGCGGACCTCCCTGCCGCCGTCGACGACGGGCTGCCACTGCGGGCTGCCCTCGTCTCGACCTTCCGTGAGGGTGCGCCACATGGTCGAGCCGTTGGGGCTGCCGACGAGGAGGGCGCCCTCGGTACGGGCGCGCAGCTCGTCGAGTCCGTCGAACGCCTCCTGCGTGCCGTGCGCGCCGAGGCTCAGCCCGTAGACCACGAGCTGCGGGCGGGTCGCGTCGGGCAGGGTCTCCCACTTCGCGCGAACGGCGTCGAACAGGGCGACGGACGACGCGACCGGCGCATCGGGGTCGAACACGAACGACACCCAGCTCGGCGTGTAGGCGTACTGCATCGAGACGATCGCGGTGTCGCCCCCGTGCAGGTACTCGACGGCGTCGACGGCCTGCGGCTCGAGCCACCCCGAACCGGTCGTCGTCGCGACCACGAGCACGTCGCGATCGAACGCCCCCGTGCGCTCCAGCTCGCGGACGGCCATCGCCGCGCGTTCCTCGACCGTCGGCGCATTCGCCTGCCCGACGTAGACCCGCACCGGTTCGAGCGCGGGGCGCCCGGTGAGCTCCTCGATGTCGGCCGCGGTCGGGCCGCCGCCGAGGAAGGCGGTGCCGTGCCGGCCGACCACGTCCCATTCGACCTCGGAGTCGGGACCCGACGATCGGAATGCGCTCATCGGCTCGGTGACCCACGGCGCCGCGGGGCCGTTGTTGGCGAGGTAGAGCCGATCGAGGCCGAACATCACGACCGAGACCACGGCGACGGTCGCGCCGACGACGATCGCCGTCGTGGCCGTCGCACCCCACCCGCGGCCGAGCCGCGTCGAGAGCCGCGCGCCGAGTCGGCGCACCGCCCGCGCGAGGGCGATGCCGATGAGCACGACGGGCACGAAGCCGACGAGGAAGACCAGCCCGTCGAAGCCGTCGATCTCGGGCAGCTCGACGGTGCGGCGCACCTCGTTCTGCCAGCCGACCGAGGCGAGGCCGAGCACGATCGCGAGCAGCACGGCGACGCCGGCCCAGGCCCACCAGCCGATACGGCGCTGCGCGGGGGTGGGGCGCCAGGGCACGAACCGGCGCACGAGCCACCACAGGCCGACCCCGACGCCGTAGCCGATGAGGAACGCGAGCGCGGTGATCATCCCCTGGAACAGCGCCGGGCGCGGCAGCAGCGACGGGGTCATCGACAGCGCTGCGGCGAGCAGCCCGACGATGGCCCCTCCCGGGTCGAGCCGCCACCAGTGAGCCTTCACGCCCGCCCCTCCCCGGGTCGCCCGAGGTGGCGACGTCACCGCATCATGGCACGGCGCGCGCGCCGGACGGCGGCGACGCGGCCCGGAGCGGGCCGTGTCGCCGCCGTGCCGGAGGGATCAGGCCGAGGCGGCGGCGAGGGCGGCGAGCTCCTCGCCGCTCAGCTCGAGCGCGAGGGAGGCGAGCAGGTCGCCGAGCTGCTCGACATTGCGGGCGCTCGCGATGGGCGCGACGACGGTCGGCTGCTGACGGAGCCAGGCGAGCGACACCGAGGCGACGGATGCCCCGTGGGTCGCCGCGACCACGTCGAGCGCGCCGAGCACCCGCGCACCGCGCTCCCCGAGGTAGGGCGCGGCTCCGCCCGCGCGCACGCTCGCACCGTCGGCGGTGACATCCGCCTCTGAGCGGTACTTGCCGGCGAGGAACCCCTTCGCGAGCGAGAAGTACGGGAAGACCGCGAGCCCCTCGCGCTCGGCGCGCTCGCGCAGCCCGTTCGTCTCGAAGTCGCGCTCGACGAGGTTGTAGTGCGGCTGCAGCGCCACCGCACGGTGGAAGCCGTTCGCCTCGGTCACGCGGAACCACTCGTCGATGCGCTCGGGCGAGTAGTTCGAGATGCCGATGGCGCGCACCTTGCCGGCGTCGACGAGCGCCGAGAGCGCGCCGACCGTCTCCTCGAGCGGCACCTCGGCGTCGTCGAAGTGGGCGTAGTAGAGGTCGATCACGTCGGTGCCGAGGCGCTGGAGCGAGGCGTCCGCCGCCGCGCGGACGTTGGCGGCGGCGAGCCCCTGGTACTCGGGGTGCGTGCTCACCTTCGTCGCGATGACGACGTCGTCGCGCGAGCCGCGCGACGCGATCCACTCGCCGATCAGCCGCTCGCTGTCGCCGCCCGTGTTGCCGGGCACCCAGTGCGAGTAGCCGTCGGCGGTGTCGAGGAAGTCGCCGCCGCCGGCGGTGAACGCGTCGAGCACGGCGAAGGTCGCGTCGCGGTCGGCGGTCCAGCCGAAGACGTTCGTGCCGAGCGAGAGCGGGGCGATCTCGAGGTCGGACGCCCCGATGCGGGCGCGTGCGGCGGTTGCGGTCTCGGTCATCGGGGCTCCAGTCGGGTCGGCAGTCAGGGTCGGCGCCGGTGAGGCGTCCCCCGGCAGTGACCACAACGACGTGTCGAGGCCGGTATTCCCGTGTTTCATCGCGTGACGACGCAACGCAGGAGGGCCTGGTGCGGGAGACGCCGGCGACGCCGCGGCCGGGCCGCCTCAGCCGGCGAGGCGCGCCGACACCTGCCACGCGCCCCGGCGCACTGCGCGCTCGAGCTGCGCCGAGCGCGCCGCGAAGTCCTTGGCCTGCACCGACACCGACACGGCGCCGACGGTGCGTCCGGCGGCGGAGCGCACGGGGGCCGCGATGCAGGCGAGCTTCGGCAGGTACTCCTCGACCTCGACGGCGAGCTGCTGCGCACGGACCTCGTCGAGCTGCTCGTTCAGCACCGCGGCATCCGTGATGCTCGAGGCCGTGAGCCGCCCGGGCGAGTGCCGCTCGAGGAACCGCGCGACCCCGGCGTCGTCGCGCGAGGCGAGCATGAGCTTGCCGAACGCCGTCGTGTGCGAGGCCTCCGAGAACCCGACGTGCAGCTGGCCGATGCGCGGGTGCTCCGGCGAGTCCTCGATGTGCGCGACCGCGATGTCGTCGCCGCGGAACACCGTGAGGTAGGCGGGCGCGCCGACCGCGAGGTGCATCGCACGCAGCGCCTGCCGCACGGGATCGGTCGCGACGAGCTGGTACTGCAGGGCGCGACCGAGCTGGTCGACCGTGCGGCCGAGGATGTACCGGTGCTCGCCCGACTGCCTCGCGAGGTAGTCCTGCCGATGCAGCGTCGCGAGCAGGCGGTACGTGGTCGACTGCCCGAGCCCGAGGCGCTGCGCGATCTCGGCGGCGGTGAGGCCGGTCGGCGCTGCGCCGACGAGCTCGAGGATGCGCAGGACGCGCTCGGCCGACTGGATGCCCGCGCCGCCGTGGCGCTCCACTGCGCTCATGCCCCGATGCTACGCCGCACCGCACGGCGCGATCGCCGTCGCCGCCGTCGATCGTCCTGCGTTTCGCACATAGTGCGAACGACGATCGACATGGATGCCCCGCGGCCGCAGAGTAGGCCGCGTCGCCGCCGACCGCGGCGGCGAGCCCGGGTCGCCGACCCGCGGCATCCGTCCCGCGCAGTGCGCACGGTCGCGAAAGCGACCCGGTATCCGGAGGCACCACCATGACCAAGATCCTCATCATCACCGGCGACGCGGCCGAGACCCTGGAGGTGCTCTACCCGTACGAGCGCCTGAAGGAGGAGGGCTTCGAGGTGCACATCGGCGCCCCCGAGGCGCGCAAGCTGCAGTTCGTCGTGCACGACTTCGTCGACGGCTTCGACACCTACACCGAGAAGCTCGGACACACCTGGCCCGCGGACATCGCCCTCGCCGACGTCGACCCGGCCGACTACGCCGCGATCGTGATCCCCGGCGGCCGCGCGCCCGAGTACCTGCGCAACAACGAGGACGCGAAGCGCATCGTGCGGCACTTCTTCGCCGCGGACGCCCCCGTCGCCGCCACGTGCCACGGCCCGCTGCTCCTCGCGGCCGCCGGGGTGCTCGGCGGTCGCACCTCGTCGATCTACCCCGAGCTCGCGATCGACGTCGAACTCGTCGGCGGCGTCTTCGAGAACGGCGGCGGCGTGGTCGACGGCAACCTCGTCACCTCGCGCGCCTGGCCCGACAACGGCACGTGGATGAAGGCCTTCCTCGGCGTGCTCGCCGAGGCCGGGGTGCGCGCCGACGGCGAGCTCGTCCCGGCCTCCGCCTGATCCGGCGTCGGCTCCGCCGTCGTGCGGCGGGGCCGACGAGCCGGGGCCGCCCGTTCCGGGGCGCGTTCAGCTCGGCGGCGTAGCATCGGAGGAACACCCTCGATGGAAGGTCTCCATGCCCGTCTCGGCTGAACCCCGCGTGGCCCTGTACTTCGACTTCGACAACATCGTCATCTCGCGATACGACCAACTGCACGGCGACTTCGCCTACCGCAAGGACACCTCGCGCTCGAAGGCGCCGTCCGCCGGCACGAAGACCGCCGAGAAGCTGCGGGAGGCGACGGTCGACATCGACGCCGTGCTCGACTTCGCGGCGACGTTCGGCACGATCGCGATCGCCCGCGCCTACGCCGACTGGTCGACGCCGGTGAACGCGAGCTACCGCGGCCAGCTCATCGACCGGGCGGTCGACCTCGTGCAGCTGTTCCCGCTCTCCGCGACGAAGAACGGCGCCGACATCCGGCTCGCGGTCGACGCGGTGGAGGACATGTTCCGCATCGACGACCTCTCGCACATCGTGATCGTCGCGGGCGACTCCGACTACGTCGCGCTCGCGCAGAAGGCGAAGCGCCTCGGCCGCTACGTCGTGGGCATCGGCGTGGCGGGCGGCACGAGCCGGGCGCTGACGGCGGCGGTCGACGAGTTCGCCGACTACGACGCGCTGCTCGCGACCGACGCCGAGGTCGACGACGATGCCGACGAGGCGGCCGCCGCCCCCGCCGAGCCCGCCCCCAACCGTCGCCGCAGGGCGTCGACGAAGACCGTGGAGGCCGCGAGCGAGGACGCGCCCGAGGCATCCGGCGGCCGTTCGCGAGGCCGGGCGAAGAGCGAGCCGAAGGCCGCGGAACCCGACGAGCCGGTCGAGCGCCCCTCGGCGCGGGTGCTGCAGTTCATGGCGCCGACCGACCCGGTGCCCGCCGAGGACGGCAGCGGCAGCCCGCGCAACCCCGGACGACTGCTGCAGAAGGCGATCGAGCTGCTGCACGCGAAGAACGACGAGGAGTGGCAGTCGTCGAGCGCGGTGAAGAACCAGATGCTGCGCATGGACCCGTCGTTCCAGGAGCGGCGGCTCGGCTTCGCGTCGTTCACCGAGTTCCTGAAGTCGCGCGGCGGCGTCGTGGAGCTCGACGAGACCGGCCGGGGGCGGGTGCGCATCCGGCCGAAGAAGGACTGAGTCCGGCGATCGCCGGGCCGCCATCACGAAAGGGGATCGAGATGAAGGCTCTGCAGTACCGAACGATCGGCCGGCCGCCCGAGGTGGTCGAGATCGACACGCCCGAGCCGGGCCCGGGCGAGGTGCGCATCAAGGTGACCGCGGCGGGCGCGTGCCACTCGGACAGCTTCATCATGGGGCTGAACGAGGAGCAGTACGTCTACGGCCTCCCGTTGACGCTCGGGCACGAGGGTGCAGGCGTCGTCGACAAGCTCGGCGACGGCGTCACGGGCGTCGAGCTCGGCGAGGCCGTGGCGGTCTACGGGCCGTGGGGCTGCGGGCGCTGCGCCCAGTGCGCGCAGGGCAAGGAGAACTACTGCGAACGGGCGGCCGAGCTGGAGATCCGTCCGCCGGGGCTCGGCGCGCCGGGCGCGATGGCCGAATACCTCGTGGTGCCCGACGCCCGGTTCCTGCTGCCGCTCGGCGACCTCGACCCCGTCGAGCACGTCGCGCTCACCGACGCGGGGCTCACGCCGTACCACGCGATCAAGATGTCGCTGCCGAAGCTCGTGCCGGGTTCGACCGCCGTGGTGATCGGCGCTGGCGGGCTCGGCCACGTCGCGATCCAGATCCTCCGCGCGCTCACGCCCGCGACCGTGATCGCCCTCGACGTCAGCCAGGACAAGCTGCGGCTCGCGACCGAGGTGGGCGCGCACCACGTGTTCCCCTCCGACGCCGAGTCGGCGACCCGGGTGAAGGAGCTCACCGGCGGCCGGGGCGCGGCGGCGGTGTTCGACTTCGTCGCGATCCAGCCGACGCTCGACGCCGGGCACGCGATGCTCGCGGTCGAGGGCGACCAGGTGCTCGTCGGGGTGGGTGCGGGCGCGCTGCCCGTCGGCATGTTGACGACCCCGTACGACGCGACGGTGCGCTCGCCCTACTGGGGCTCGCGCGCCGAGCTGTTCGAGGTCTTCGACCTCGCCCGTTCGGGGCTCGTGAAGATCGAGACCGAGCGCTTCACGCTCGACGAGGCGCCCGAGGCGTACCGGCGCCTGCACGACGGCACCCTGCGCGGGCGCGCGGTCGTCGTGCCCTGACTCGCGACGCGCACTGCTCCATCGGATGCCCCGGGGTCGCCCCGGGGCATCCGTCATGTGGTCTGACCACACGTGCTACCCTGTGGTCTGACCACACACCGCGATCGCGGTGTGCCCCGGCGGACGGCGAAGGAGCGAGCGCATGAGCGAGACGCGTGCATGGCGCACCGTGCTCGAGCACATCGAGACGCAGCTGCTCGACGGTGCCCTCCGCCCCGGCGACCGGCTCCCCGGCGAGCGCGCGCTCTCGGCCGAGCTCGGCGTCGGCCGGTCGAGCGTGCGCGAGGCCCTGCGGGTGCTCGAGGTGCTCGGCCTCATCCGCACCCAGGCCGGCTCGGGCCCGAGCGCGGGCGCGGTCATCATCGCGACCCCCGGCGGGGGCATGAGCGCGCTCATGCGGCTCCAGGTCGCGGCGAGCGGGTTCCCGGTCGCCGACATCGTGCGCACCCGGCTCATCCTCGAGAGCGCGGTCGCCGGCGAGCTCGCCGAGCGGCTCGGGCGCGGGGCATCCGACCCGATCGAGCTCGGCGCAGCCGATCGCCTGCTCGACGCGATGGACTCCCCCGCACTCACCGCCGCCGAGTTCCTCGCGCTCGACGCCGAGTTCCACCTCGCGCTGGCCGAGGCCTCGGGCAACCAGGTGATCACCGCGACGATGGCGGGGCTCCGCAGCGGCATCGAGGGGTACGCCCTCGAGGGCCTCGCGCACCTCGACGACTGGCACGCGACCTCGCAGCGCCTGCGCGGCGAGCATCGCGGCATCGTCGAGGCGATCAGGGCGGCGGATGCCCCGTCGGCACGCGCTCGCACCCACGACCACATCTCGGGCTACTACGCCGAGACCTCGATCCACCACCACTGACCCCCACCAGCACGAAAGGCAGCACCACGATGGTCAAGCGCCAGTTCCCGAACCCGAAGGAGCTCGCCGAGCTCATGCGCTTCAAGAAGCCGACGCTCGACGCGAAGCGGCGCCGGCTCGACGCCGCGCTGACGATCGCCGACCTCCGCACGATCGCAAAGCGCCGCACGCCGAAGGCGCCGTTCGACTACACCGACGGCGCCGCCGAGGGCGAGCTGTCGCTGGCCCGCGCCCGCCAGGCCTTCGAGGACATCGAGTTCCACCCCGGCATCCTCCGCAACGTGCCCGAGGTCGACACGAGCCGCGAGGTGCTCGGCGGTCCGACCGCGCTGCCCTTCGGCATCGCGCCGACCGGCTTCACGCGCATGATGCAGACCGAGGGCGAGATCGCCGGCGCCGGCGCCGCGGGCGCCGCAGGCATCCCCTTCACCCTGTCGACCATGGGCACCACCTCGATCGAGGACGTGAAGGCCGCGAACCCGAACGGCCGCAACTGGTTCCAGCTCTACGTCATGCGCGACCGCGAGCGCTCGTACGAGCTCGTGCACCGTGCGGCGGCGGCCGGGTTCGACACCCTCTTCTTCACGGTCGACACGCCCGTCGCGGGCGCGCGCCTGCGCGACACCCGCAACGGCTTCTCGATCCCGCCGCAGCTCACCCCCGGCACCGTCATCAACGCGCTCCCCCGACCCGCCTGGTGGGTCGACTTCCTGACGACGCCGAAGCTCGAGTTCGCGTCGCTGCAGTCGACCGGCGGCACCGTCGGCGAGCTCATCGACGGCATGTTCGACCCCACCATCGGGTGGAACGACCTCGACACGATCCGCGCCATGTGGCCGGGCAAGATCGTCGTGAAGGGCGTGCAGACGCTCGCCGACGCGAAGGAGCTCGCGACCCGCGGCGTCGACGGCATCGTGCTGTCGAACCACGGCGGCCGACAGCTCGACCGGGCGCCGATCCCCTTCCACCTGCTGCCCGAGGTGGCGCGCGAGGTCGGCGGCGACCTCGAGGTGCACCTCGACACCGGCATCATGTCGGGTGCCGACATCGTGGCCTCGGTGGCGCTCGGCGCCCGCTTCACCCTCATCGGCCGCGCCTACCTCTACGGCCTCATGGCCGGCGGGCGCGAAGGCGTCGACAAGACCATCGAGATCCTGTCGAAGCAGGTCGTGCGCACGATGAAGCTGCTCGAGGTGCAGACCCTCGACGAGCTCGGCCCGCAGCACGTGACCCAGCTCGCCCGGCTCACGCCGATCGCGCGCCCGGTGCAGGATGCCGCGGCGCAGGCCTCGTCGGCGGCGCCGAAGACGGTGCGTTCGCCGCGCGCGAGCAAGCCGGCCGCGACGGCCGCGACGAAGCCGGCCGCCGCGAAGCCGGCCTCGAAGCCGCGCAGCTCAGCGAAGAGCTGAGTCCGGGGCGCGGCCGCGGGTCATCCGGTCGTGGGTCCGGGGCCTCCCGATCGACGCCCGACCCCCGTGCCGCGCCCGGCCCCGCCCGCCGCGGCGTCATCCGCCGCGTTCCGGTCGTTCGGCACGACGATCGCCTGGCCGATCGTGAGCGCTGCGACCTTCTTCGCCATCTTCCGCGCCTGCTCGGCCTGCTTGCGCCGGCGCTTCAGCAGTTCGGCGCGCGCCTTCGACCGCGCCGCGGCATCCCCGCCGACGACGCGCTTCCGGTCGCGTCGGCTCGCCGCCCCTGCTCTCGGCCCGAACCGGCTCGCCGCTCGATCGAGTCGCGCGGCGGCGCGCTCGGCGCGCCTCGCCGCGAGCACGGGCGAGTCGCGACGCCCGGCTCGTGCCAGCGTCATCTCGGCCTCCGCGAAGCGCACCGCCGACTCGAGGCGCGAACGCGCCCGCGACCCCTTCGGTGATCGCTTCGCCATGCGCCGCACCTCCGCCTCGGCCGCGCGGGCGGCGTCGATCGCCTGCTTCGCCTCCTTGCGCTCACGCCTCATGCTGCCGCTCCCTCCGTACTCGACGACCCCTCCGGTCTACGTCACGCGAGTGCGCGCGACAAGGGGTTGCGGGAGCGGCGATCGGGCTCACTCCTCGTCGATCAGCGCGAGCAGTCGCTTCGCCGCGTCGCGGATGTCGTCGTGATCGAACTGCCCGGCCCGGCTCTCGAGCGAGATCACGCCGCAGCGGTGGACCTTGCGGAAGTCGCCGTAGGGAAACGAGTACGCCTGCTTCGTCTCCTCGTCGGCCTCGTCGTCGATGCCGAGGTGCCAGTGCCTGAACTCGGTCCAGCCCTTCTTCTCGACGAACGCGTTCTCCTCGTCGGTCGACGGAGCGTGCTCGCTCCAGTCGTCGCGCTCATCGCGCTCGACCTTGCCGTCGCGCACGAGCGAGCGCGCGTGGCGGAGCGCCGTCTCGTTCAGCCTGATCGCCATGTCGTTCCTCCTTCGCTCCCGACCCTGTCTACGTCGCAGTTCGCGACATCGACAAGGGGGTTGCGGGCGGGGAGCCGAGCGCGCGGCTACCGCGTGCGCTCGTACTCCGAGAACACGACGCCGTTGCCGAAGACCTGCGTGGCGACCTCGGTGAAGCCGGCCGGCGCATACGGGCGCGGGCCGAACAGCGGGATGCCGCCGCCGAAGAGGATGGGGTACCGCTTCAGCACGAGACGGTCGATCTCGTCGGCGAGCTGCGCCGCGAGCGCGCCGCCGCCGCACAGCCAGATGCCCGAGCCGTGCTCGGCCTTCAGCTCGCGCACGAGCTCGACCGGGTCGCGCCGCACCGTCTCGACGCCGGACCCCGTCGCCTCGTGCTCGCGGCTGAAGACGAGCTGCCGCAGGTGGCGGTAGGGGCTGTCGACGCCGAACGGCAGGCCGACGGCGTAGGTGTTCCAGCCCATCAGCACGGTGTCGAAGGTGCGCCGATCCTGCGCGAGCCCGATCGCCTCGGCCGCGTCGGTCGGGACGGTGTCGGCGAAGCGTTCGTTGATCGCCGCCATGTGCTCCCCTTCGACCGGGAACGCGTCGAACTCGCCGTTCGGGCCCGCGATGAACCCGTCGAGGGTGACGGCGACGTAGTAGCTGAGTTCTCGCATCAGTTCTCCATTCACAACATCTGTCGTGATCGCAGACTACAACAGATGTTGTTGTTAGATCCACTCAACCGCTACATCTGTCGTGATCCCGGGCTAGACTCCAGGGCATGGCCCGCAACGACGAACGTCGACGCCTCCTCGCCGACGCCGCGATCACCGTGCTCGCCGACGAGGGAGCGCGCGGCCTCACCCACCGCGCCGTCGATCGTCAGGCCGGGGTGCCGGTGGGCACCGCCTCGAACTACTTCGCGAGCCGCGACGCCCTCATCGCCGGGCTCATGGCACGCATCGGCGAGCGGATCAGCCCCACCGCTGAAGACCTGGACACCCGGGCGGCGCAGCCCGCCGGCCCGGCGCTCTTCGCCGACTACCTCCGCGACATCGTCCGGCGGCTCAGCGACGAGCGCGAGGTCACGATCGCGCTGTTCGAACTGCGGCTCGAGAGCACGCGCCGCCCCGAGGTCGCCGCAGTGCTGCGCGAGTGGCAGCAGGCGGGCTTCGCGGGCGACGTCGCCTTCAACCGCCAGGCCGGCCTGCCGGGCGGCCCCCGCGAGATCGCCCTCTTCCACTACGCGATCGACGGCCTCCTGCTCGACCGGCTCACCTCGCCGATCGACCCCGAGACCTCGACCGACGAGGTGATCGACGCACTGGTCGACGGGCTGCTGCGCTGAACCCCGCGCGCCTACGATGAGGCGGGGGGAGGTTCGCATGTCGAAGGCCACGGAGGCGACCGGATCGGACGAGCCCGCCGCCGAGCCTGCGGGGCCCGAATCTCCCGTCGGCCAGGAGTCGTCCTCGGCCCGCAGCACGCCCGGCCCCGCTCCTGCCGCGCTGCGCCGCTATCTCCGGCGCTTCGGAACACGCCGCACCGCCCTCGCCGACGCCCGTGCCGGCATCGTGCTCGGCGTCGAGAGCATCCCCGACGGACTCGCGGCGGGTGTACTGGCCGGCGTGAATCCCGTCTTCGGGCTCTACGGGTATCTCTTCGGCACGCTCGGCGGGGCGCTGTCGACCGGCTCGGTGTTCATGTCGGTGCAGGCGACGGGAGCGATGTCGGTCATGATCGCCGATGTGCCGACGGTGACCGGCGCCGCCGACCAGGGCGCCGCCGTCGCCACGCTCGCCGTGCTCGCCGGCGTCGTCATGCTCGGTCTCGGGCTCGCCCGCCTCGGCTCGCTCGTTCGCTTCATCCCGACCGCCGTGCTCGTGGGCTTCATCAACGCGGTCGCGGTGAACATCGTGCTCGGGCAGCTCGCGAACCTCACCGGGTACGCGGGCGAGGGCGAGAACCGCATCGCCCGCACCATCGACACCTTCCTCCATGCGTCATCCATGCACCTGCCGAGCCTCGTGATCGGCGCGATCACGGTCGCGCTCATCCTCCTGCTCGAGCGCACTCCCCTCGGAGCGCTCTCCATGGTCGTCGCCGTCGTCGCCGGATCGGCACTGGCCCTGGTGCCGTGGTTCGGCGAGGCCCCGGTCGTCGGCGACCTCACCGCGGTTCCGGGTTCGCTGCCGTCGCCGGTACTGCCTGATCTGACACTCGCCCTCGAGCTCGCGGTGCCGGCCGTCTCACTCGCCCTCGTCGGACTCGTGCAGGGAGCCGCCATCTCGAGTGCGATCCCGAACCCCGACGGCCGCTACCCCGATGCCTCGGCCGACTTCAGGGGGCAGGGCATCGCGAACCTGGCGAGCGGGGTGTTCCAGGGCATGCCGGTCGGCGGCTCGATGTCGGCGACGTCGATCGTCCGCGCAGCCGGCGCCCGGAGCGCCCTCGCCAACCTGATCGCCGGTGTCGTCATGATCCTCGGCATCCTGACGCTCGGCGGACTCATCGCCGAGGTGGCGATGCCCGCCCTCGCGGGTCTGCTCATCCTCGTCGGCGTGCGCACCTTCAAGCCGCGCGATCTCGTCATGGTGTGGCGGACCGGTCCCATCCAGGCGAGCGTCGTCGCCGTCACCTTCGTGCTGACCCTCATCGTGCCGCTGCAGTACGCGGTGCTCGTGGGGGTCGGCCTCGCGGTGGTGCTGCACGTGGCGAGGCAGTCGAATCGTGTCGTGATCAAGCGCTGGGAGTACGACGGCGCGAGCCCGCACCCCGTCGAGACGACTCCGCCGAGGGTGTTGACGCCCGGCGAGATCGTCGTGCTCGTGCCCTACGGCAGCCTGTTCTTCGCGGCCGCGCCGGTGTTCGCCGGGCAGCTGCCCGAGATCCCCGACCGCTGCGAGGGCGCCGTGGTGGTGCTGCGCATGCGCGGCACCGACGAACTCGGTTCGACCTTCATCCGCGTCGTCACCGACTACGCCGAGCGCCTGCGGCGCGCGGGCGGCGCGCTCATCCTCGTGGGCCTCGGCGAGCGGGTGCTGAACCAGCTCGACGCGACGCGTGCGGCCGACGCGATCGGGCGCGACCGGCTGTTCGCCGCCACACCGCGAATCGGGGACTCGATCGACGCCGGGCTCGCTGCGGCGCGCGCGCTCACTGAGCGCGGCGCGCGGGCCGAGCCCGACGACGCGCGGTAGCGCACGAACCAGACGAGCATCAGCGCGGAGCTCACGAGGTAGAACGCGTGCAGGAACCAGATCGGCCCGAACGGCATGCTCAGCACATAGACGGTGTACAGCGCGTTGCCGAGATTCGTGATGACGAGGTTGCCGACGCTGTACGACGACAGGTCCTTCGAGCGCACGGCCTTCACCAGCATGGGCAGGTAGCTCATGGCGAAGAGGCCGGTGGAGATCGCGCCGGCGACGACGGCGACGTTCATGCGCTGAACGCTACGAGCACGACGGATGCCCCGCACCGGGGCCGCCCCGCGCGCTCGCACGCCGCGCGGAGCCGCCCGGCTCGGTGGCGCCCCCGATCCCTCCGGTTCCCGGGCTTCTGCAGGAGATTCGTCCTCATCCCCCGCTGTGAGCGGGTGTCAGGGCAACTCTCCTGCAGAAGCCGATGAGTCAGGCCTGAGAGGCCTGCGCCGTGCCCGCGTTCGCCGCGGCGATGAGCTGCTCGATCTGCTCGTACGACACCGGGATGCCCGGGAACCCGACGAGCCGCCCGATCGGGAACGACGCCATCATCTTGGCCATCCCCTCGTCGGTGAACACGTCGGTGTCGGCCATGCCGCCCGCCAGCGAGGCGAGCGCCGCCGCGGCCGCCGGGCCGGCGATCGGGTCAGCCATGACGTCGGCGATCGACGACTCCATCGAGAGCGGCAGGCGCACATCGTCGCCGTCGATCGCGACGCCGCCGGTGAGGCGGATGTCCCGGCTGGACGCCCCGACCTCGACCGCGAGCTCGCCGCCCTCGACGACCCAGCGGTCGACGCGCACGTCCCAGTACGCGAGGTCCTCGCGGCGCACCCGCACCTCGACCTCGCGGGACTCGCCCGCGGCGAGCCCCACCGAGGCGAATCCGGCGAGCGAGCGCGGGGCGCGCTGCACGGCCGACCCGGCGAGGCCGGTGTAGACCTGCACGACCTCGCGGCCGTCGCGCGCGCCCGTGTTCTCGACGGTCACGCGCACGGTGAGACCCGCAGCATCCTGCTCGACCGAGAGCCCCGAGTACCCGAACGTCGTGTACGAGAGGCCGTGGCCGAAGGGGTAGCGCACGGCCGCATCGCGGGCGTCGTACCAGCGGTAGCCGACGAAGAGGCCCTCGCCGTAGCGCACGTGCCCGAACTCGCCCGGGAAGTCGAGGAACGCGGGGGTGTCCTCGAGGCGCAGCGGAATGGTCTCGGCAAGCCGGCCCGAGGGGTTCACGACGCCGTAGAGCACGTCGGCGATGCCGCTGCCGCCGGCCTGGCCGCCGAGCCAGCCCTCGAGGATCGCGGGCACGTCGCCCGCGAACGGCAGCTCGACGACACCGCCGTTCGCGAGCACGACGACCGTGTTCGGGTTGGCGGCTCGCACGGCCTCGACGAGCGCGAGCTGGCTCGCGGGCAGCTGCAGGTGCTCGCGGTCGAAGCCCTCCGACTCGGCGGCGGCCGGCAGGCCGAGGAACAGCACGGCGACGTCCTTCGTCGCGGCGAGCGCGACGGCGTCGGCGGCGAGCGCGGCGTCGGCCGCGGCATCCCCGTCGATCGTGAAGCCCGCCGCGTACGCGACGTTCGCCTCGCCCGCGGCCTCGGTGATCGCGCCGAGCGCGGTGTCGAGACGGGTCGGGTTGATGAGCGACGAGCCCGCCCCCTGGTAGCGAGGGGTCTCGGCGAAGGCGCCGATCACGGCGACCGACTTCGACGCGTCGAGCGGCAGCAGCCCGCCCTCGTTGCGCAGCAGCACGGCGCCGCGGGCGGCGGCCTCGCGGGCGAGGGCGTGGTGCGCGTCGACGTCGTACGCGGCGTCGGCGTCGGCACCCGCGACGGCCTTCTGCGCGAGCTCGACGGCGCGCGTCGCCGCGAGGTCGAGCGCCGACTCGGCGAGGCGGCCGTCGCGCACGGCGGCGACGAGCTGGGCGTCGGTGCGGCCGTCGGAGGCGGGCATCTCGAGGTCGAGGCCTGCGGGCAGACCCGCGACGCGGTCGTTCACGGCGCCCCAGTCGCTGACGACGAGGCCCTCGAAGCCCCACTCGTCGCGCAGCACGCTCGTGAGCAGCCAGGGGTCCTCGCTCGCGTAGACGCCGTTGATGCGGTTGTACGAGCACATGACCGTCCACGGCTGGGCGTCCTCGACCACGCGCTGGAAGCCGCGCAGGTAGATCTCGCGCAGCGGCCGCGGGTCGACGTCGCTCGACGCGCGCATGCGGTCGTGCTCCTGGTTGTTGGCGGCGAAGTGCTTGAGCGACGCGCCGACGCCCTGCGACTGCAGTCCGGTGACGAGGGCCGAGCCGAGCACGCCCGAGACGAGCGGGTCCTCCGAGAGGTACTCGAAGTTGCGGCCGCAGAGCGGCGAGCGCTTGATGTTGATGCCCGGGCCGAGCAGCACGCCGACGCCCTCGGCGCGCGCCTCCTCGCCGAGGGCGCGTCCGACGCGCTCGAGCAGCTCGGGGTCGAAGGTCGAGCCGAGCGCCACCGCGGGCGGGAAGCACGTCGCCGGCACGCTGTCGCCGATGCCGAGGTGGTCGGCGCTGCCGCGCTGGAGACGCACGCCGTGCGGCCCGTCGGTGAGCACGATCGAAGGCACGCCGGCCCGCTCGACGGCCTTCGTCGTCCAGAAGCTCGCGCCGCTCGTGAGCGACGCCTTCTCCTCCAGGGTGAGCTCGGCGACGATCTCGGCGGCGTCGCGCGCGGCGAAGCCCGCGGCGTCGTCGACTGTGGTCGGTTCGAGGGTGTCGGTCATGATGCTCCTTCGTTCGCCGGCGCGACGGTGCTGCGCCGGAAGAGTGGTCTGCCGTAGTCCTTCGCGAGCAGGTTCGCGAAGAGCCACCAGATGATGAGGGTCGCGCTCGCACCCCCGACGACGCCGACGACGGCGTCGGAGAACCAGTGCGCGTTGATGAGCGTGCGCTGCCAGATCATGCCGACCGCGATGAGCGCGCCCGCGATCCACCACCAGCGGCGCTTCGCCGCCGGCAGGATCGCCGCCACCGCGACGAGCAGGATGCCCGCGCTCACGGCGTGCCCCGAGGGGAAGGAACCGTGGTCGACCGAGAAGAGCGGGCCGTACAGGCCGGCGGCGAGGTCGTCGGCCGGGCGCGGCCGGTCGACGAGGTTCTTCACGAGCTGGGAGACGAGCAGGGTGCCGCCGAACTCCGCGGCGAGGAGGAACAGCGCCGAGCGCCAGCGACGGATCACGAACAGCCAGATCGGGATGAGGAGGATCGTGAGCACCGCACCCGGGATCTCGCCGAGGTACTGGAAGAACATCGGCAGCGCCCACGCCTCGCCCCCGGTGCCCGGTGCGAGGCCGACGAGCACGCGCCAGGCGTCGTCGAACGGCTGGGTGAACGGCGCATCGACGTTCTGCACGACGGCGAACGCGAAGGCGACGAAGAGGGCGAGCCCCGCGAGGCCGACGACGAGCAGCGCGCGCGGCCGCTTCGGCCGAGCGGATGCCTCGCCGGCATCGGCCCCGTGCGGCGCCCGCGTCGACGCCGAGGTCGTGCCCGTGGCATCCGCCATCACTTCACCGCCTTGATCGGCCAGACCGCGAAGGCGCCGAGCACCGAGAGGACGATGCCCACCGGGAACAGCCCGGCGTAGCCGAACGTCAGCACGATCGCGCCGGCGACGGCCGGAGCCAGGGTCTGCGGCAGGGTCGCCGCGATGTTCACGACGCCGAGGTCCTTCGCGAACGACTTCGCCGAGGGCAGCACCTCGCTCATGAGGGCGGTGTCGACGGCCTGGAACATGCCGAAGCCGAGACCCGCGATGAAGGTCATGATCATCCACGCGGTGAGGTCGGGCCAGACCCACGGCACGACGAGCGCGAGCCCGGTGACGAGCGAGGAGGCGAAGACGAACGGCTTGCGACGCCCGAACCGGTCGGAGAGCGGACCGGAGGCGACCGTCGCGACGAGGATGCCGGCGAGGCTGACGAGGCCGAGCACCGGGATGACCTCGCCCGGGTTCTCGATGCCGAAGTAGTCGGTGAGCAGGAAGAACTGGTACCCGGTCACCGCGAAGTAGCCGGTGTAGAGCAGCAGTCGGCCGGTGAACGCCCAGAAGAAGTCGGGGTGCCTGACCGGGTTCACCCAGAAGGTGCGCAGGAAGTCGGCGAGCTTGAACGGCTCGGGCTCGAGGTCGTTCGAGGGGTGGTCGGGGTTGAACACGATGAAGAGCGTCAGGATGACGAGCGAGAACACCGCGAACGTCACGTAGCCCGCGGCGATCGAGCCGAGGAACAGCGAGCCGACGATCTGGCCGCCGAGTGCGCCGACCATCAGGCCGATGCCGGAGAGCGCGGCGAAGGTGCCGCGACGGTTGAGCGGCACGCGGTCGGGCATGATCGCGCTGAGCGGGCCCTGCGCGAAGTTGTAGGTGATCTGCACGAGGGTCCAGGCGATCACGACGCCGACGAGGGAGTCCGCGAACGCGAGGCCGACGAGCGCGAGGCCGCCCGCGAGCGAGCCGATGAAGATCCACGGCGCGCGGCGGCCGAAGCGCGAGCGGGTCCGGTCGGAGATCTGGCCGGCGATCGGCTGCGCGAGCATCGAGAAGAACGAGCCGATGGTGGTCACGATCAGGAGGTTCGTGACCTTGTCGGCCTCGCCGAACTGCGACGTGATCTGGGCCGGCAGCAGGATGCCCGGCACGGCGCCCCAGATCATGAAGATGCCGAGGTTCGCCGGGATGATCCAGCCGAGGAGTCGCCGGACGCCGGTGATCGGGGCGGGCGGGTCTTCGTTGCCCGCGGCGTCCTCGAAGAAGGCGAGCGCGTCGTCGGGCTCGTCGAGGCGCTGGTCGGTGGCGGGTTCTGGGGTGGACGCCGTTGTCATCTGGGGGAATCCTTCTCGAGCGGCCTCGCCGATGAGACCGAGTTCGAAAACCATACGTCACTCGGTTTTAGTTGGCAAGCGACTAGCATGCAGGTATGGCACGACGGGGTTCGTACGCGAAGGGCATCGCCAAGCGGGAGGAGATCCTCACCGCGGCGCTCGAGGTGATCGCGCGCAACGGCTACGGTCGCGCCTCGGTGCGCGAGCTCGCCGACGCCGTCGGCCTCAGCCAGGCGGGCCTGCTGCACTACTTCTCCTCGAAGGAGGAGCTGTTCGCCGAGATCCTCCGCAAGCGCGACGAGGTCGACCGCGAGACGATCGCCGCGGCCGACGCCGACCACGAGCTGAGCATGCTCGACGGCTTCGTGCAGGTGATCCGCCACAACGTCGACGTGCCCGGGCTCGTGCAGCTCTACGCGCGCCTCTCGACCGAGGCGACCGAGCCCGGGCACGCCGCCCGCCCGTTCTTCGACGAGCGCTTCAAGGCGTTCCGCGAGCTGGCCGCCGAGGGCATCCGCGAGAGCCAGCGCGAGGGCGGGCTCCCCGCCGACCTCGACCCCGACCGGGTGGCGACGATGCTGCTGGCCCTCGCCGACGGCCTGCAGACCCAGTGGCTCATGGACCCGTCGATCGACATGGCGGCCCACATCGAGGACTTCATCGGCATCCTCAGCCGGCCGACCACGACATGAGCTCGCTCGCGAGCGCCGACGTCCGCCGGCACAACCTCGCGCTCGTCGCGACCCGGCTCGCCGAGGCCGGCCCGGCCTCCCGCAGCGACCTGGCGGATGCCACGGGGCTCGCCCGCGGCTCGGTGACGGCGCTCGTGCGTCAGCTCGAGGGCGACGGGCTCGTGCGCGAGACCGAGCTCGTCGCGGCGGTCGGGAAGGGCCGTCCGCGAACCCTGCTCGAGCTCTCGGGCGACCACCTGGCGATCGTCACCCTGCTCATCGACGCCGACCACGCGAGCGCCGTCGCCTCGACCCTCGGCGGGCTGCGCCTCGCCCGCGTCGACCGCCGGCACGGCCGGCCGATGGGCGCGCCCGAGCGGGTGCTCGACGTCGCCGTCGAGGCCTTCGACGCGCTGCTCGAGACCCTCGGCGACCGCGTGATCGCCGAGGCCACGGTCGTGGTCTGGGCACCGGTCGGCGGCGAACCCCCCGTCGTCATCGCCGACACCGACCTCGGCTGGGGCACCGTCGACCTCATCGCGATGCTGCGCGATCGCTCCCCCCGCCTCGCGGGGCTCGGCGACGCCGGGCACCTGCACCTCGTCGCCGACACCGCCGTCGCCGCGATCGCCGAGCACGCCGCGGCGGGGCGCCCTCCCGAGCTCGTCTACCTCAAGAGCGACTCGGGCATCGGCGGTGCGATCGTCGTCGACGGCGCACCGCTCGACGGACTCCACCACCTCGCGGGTGCGCTCGGGCACCTCCCGGTCGTGCCCGAGGGCGCGCCCTGCGAGTGCGGCCAGCGCGGATGCCTCGTCACCGTC
This sequence comes from Agromyces sp. NPDC058064, assembly GCF_042885275.1. Lineage (NCBI taxonomy): Bacteria > Bacillati > Actinomycetota > Actinomycetes > Micrococcales > Microbacteriaceae > Agromyces > Agromyces sp. NPDC058064. Next base: position 1,148,134 of record NZ_JBHVSE010000001.1, read on the forward strand.
GCCGGCCCCGACGTGCTGCTCGAACGCGCCGGACTCTCGGAGCTCGCACGCGAGGCGGGCCTGACGGCGGCGCTCGACGAGTTCGTGCGGCGCATCGCCGACGGCGAGCCGCGCGCGACGACGGCATGGGGGGCGGGCGCGGCCGAACTGGCCCGCACCCTCCAGATCGTCTCGCTCACCGTCGATCCGTCGCTCATCGTGGTGGGCGGCTACCTCGCCGACCTCGCCGACGACCTCGGCGCACGACTCGCGGCGATCCAGCCCGGCATCGGGGGCACCTTCCTCGAGGCCCCGCGGATCATCGCCAGCCGCCTGGGCCGCGACGCCGCGCTGGTCGGCGCCGAGCGGGCCGCCGTCGCACGGCTGCTCGCCGATCCGGCGGCCATCGCCCGCGGCTGAGCGCACCGCCCCGCGGCTGAGCGCCGGCCGCCCGCGGCCGCACCGCCGCGCCGGGCGCCGCCGGCGCACCGCCGCACCGCCGGCTGCATTTAGTTCATGACTTGAACTTTACGACTCCTCGCGTCACACTTATCCCGAATGCCACTCGGTATTGACTGACGCACCGCACCCGACCCGGCCGTCTCGACGAAGAGGAGCCCAGATTGTCCGTCCAGCCCCCCAGCGACCCCGCCATCGACGTCGCGCCGACCGGCGTGATCTCCGCGACCGAACCCGTGCCGGGCGAACCGCCCGCGAGCCCTCCCCCGACGAAGCGCACCCTGCCCGGCATCCTGCTTGTCGCCTTCGCCCTCTTCGCCAGCTACGCGGGCCTCATCGCGATCCTCCTGCCGATGCAGGTCGCCGTGATCGACGAGGAGAACAAGATCGCGAACCTCGGCATCATCATGACGATCTCGTTCGTGTTCACCCTCTTCGCACAGCCGATCGTCGGCGCGATCAGCGACCGCACCCGCTCGCGCTTCGGCCGTCGCGCGCCGTGGATGGTCGGCGGCGCCCTCATCGGCGGCGTGCTCCTGATCGGCATGGGCTTCCTCGACTCGATCCTCTGGCTCGCGATCTTCTGGGTGCTCATCCAGGTGTCGCTCAACGCCCTGCAGGGCCCGTTGTCGGCCATCACGCCCGACCGGTTCCCGCGCGACAAGCGCGGCGTCGCGAGCGCGATGTTCGGGCTCGGCATGCAGATCGGCGCGACGCTCGGCATCATGCTCGCCGGGCAGTTCGGCACCAACTTCGGCATCGGCTACGCGGTGTTCGGCGTCATCGTCATCGTGGTCACCGTCGCCTACGTGATCGTCGACCGCGACTGGTCCTCGAAGGAGGCGGCGGTCGCCCCGTGGAGCTGGAAGGCGTTCTTCGCGGGCTTCTGGGTGAACCCGAAGCGCCACCCCGACTTCGCGTGGGCGTTCACCGCGCGGTTCCTCTTCATGCTCGGCTACTTCGTCGTCTCGGCGTACGGGCTCTACATCCTCACCGACTACATCGGCATGTCGCTCGCCGAGGCGGCCGGCGCCCAGGCGCTGCTCGCAGCGGCGGGCCTCGTGCCGACCCTCGTCGCCGTCGCGGTCTCGGGCTGGTGGAGCGACAGGATCGGCCGCCGCAAGGTGTTCATCTACGCCTCGTCGGCGATCATGGTCGCGAGCCTCGCGTTCCCGTTGATCATGCCGAACATGACCGGCATGCTGATCATGAACGTGATCATCGGCTTCGGGTTCGGCTTCTACATGTCGGTCGACACGGCCCTCATGACCGAGGTGCTGCCCGGCGGCGGCAAGGACGCCGGAAAGGACCTCGGCATCCTGAACATCGCCACCAACATCCCCCAGGCCATGAGCGCGGCCGTCGCCGGCATCATCATCAGCAGCCTCGGCGGCTACCCGATGCTGTTCGTCTTCGCCATGATCTTCGTCGTCATCGCGGCGATCGCCGTGGCACCGATCAAGAGCGTGCGTTAGGAGCACCACATGTCGCACACCCCCCTCCCGCAGCCCTCGGCGGGCATCGAGCCGGATGCCTCGGCGCCGACCCCGTTCGTCGAGGTCGACACGCTCGCCGGCCGCGTCCGCGGCCAGTGGCGCCCGACCGTCCGCCCGGCCGGCGACGCCACGGGCGGAGCCGGCGCCGAGCGGTCGGCCGCCTTCCTCGGCATCCCGTTCGCCGAGGCGCCGACCGGCGAGCGCCGCTTCGCGGCGCCCGTGCCGAAGGCCCCGTGGGAGGGGGTGCGCGACGCCCTCGAGTTCGCGCCGACCGCGCAGCGCGGCGACCCCGGCGTCACGCTCATCCCCGAGCCGAGCGTGCCCGGCGACTCGACCCTCAACGTGAACGTGTTCACGCCCTCACCGACGCGACCCGCCGACGGTGCGACCGGGCTCCCGGTGCTCGTGTGGATCCACGGCGGCGGCTACTTCGCCGGCTCGCCCGCGAGCCCCTGGTACGACGGCCGCAACTTCAACCGCGACGGCGTCGTGACCGTGACCATCTCGTACCGGCTCGGCTTCGACGGCTTCGGCTGGATCGACGGCGCCCCCTCGAACCGCGGCGTCCGCGACTGGCTGCTCGCCCTCGAGTGGGTGCAGCAGAACATCGCCGCCTTCGGCGGCGACCCGTCGCGCGTGACGATCGCGGGGCAGTCGGCCGGTGGCGGCGCGGTGCTCACGCTGCTCGGCATGGAGGCGGCGCAGCACCTCTTCCACGGCGTCTACGCGATCTCGGGGGCGACGGCCGACGTCACCCCCGAGCGCGCCGAGGCGCTCGGCCGCACGGTCGCCGGGCAGCTCGGCGTCGAACCCGACCTCACGGGATTCCGCTCGGTCGACGAGGAGCGCCTGCTCGAGGTGCAGAAGGCGGCGACCGCGCTCGAGGGCCCCGACGCGATGAACGACCTGCTCGAGCTCGGGCTGCAGCTCGGCCCGACGATCGACGGCGAGCTGCTCGTCCGCTCGACCGCCGACTCGCTCGCCGCGGGCGTCGGTGCCGACAAGCCGCTCGTGCTCGGCGCGACCGACGACGAGTTCGCCATGGCCCTGCTCGACGCGCCGAAGCTGCTGCGCTTCGTGCCGAAGTCGATGCTGCTGAAGAAGTCGGGGCTCGCGAAGCCCGTCGCGCGCGAGTACCTCGCCGCCAACCGCGAGGTCGCGAAGCTCGGCAACGCCCGGCTGCTCGGCCGCCTCGTCACCGATCGCATGTTCAAGGCGCCGATGCTGCGCGCCGTGGCGGCACGGGCGGCGGCCGGCTCGGCCGGCACCTGGCTCTACCGCTTCTCGTGGCCGTCCGGCACCTTCGGCTTCGCCGAGCACTGCCTCGACGTGCCGTTCTTCTTCGACTGCCTCGACGGCCCCGCCATGGTGCCGCTCGCCGGCCCGAACCCGCCGCAGGCGCTCGCCGACGAGCTGCACGCCGCCGCGGTCGCGTTCATCGTGAACGGCGACCCCGGCGGGGCCTGGCCGCGCTGGTCGGATGCCTCGCGCGCCACCCGCGTGTACGACACCCCGTCGACCGTGGTCGACGACGGCTACGCGAGCGTGCGCCCACTGCTCTGACCCGACACCGCTCGCGCTGCTGCTTCTGCAGGAGAATGGGCCCTCTCCCCCGCTCACAGCGGAGGATGGGGCCCATTCTCCTGCGCGAGCCGGTATGCCGGGGTTCGGAATCACCCCCGAACGGGGTACGTGACCGCGCGGCGCGGGCCGAGCATGCTTGCGACATGACCGCGGCCGGCGAACCACCCGTACCCACCACCACCGGACCGCTCGACGAGGTCCACCGGGCGCAGTCGGCCCGGCTGCTCGACCACCTCGTCGTGCACGGGCCGGCCACCCGCTCCGAGCTCGCCTCGGCGACGGGGCTGGGGCGCGGCACCATCGCGGGGCTCACCTCGCGCCTGCTCGACGCCGGCGTGCTGCGCCCCGGCGACACCGCGGCCTCCGGCGACGGCCGCGCTGCGCCGCTCGCCCTCGCGGCGGCCGACCGGGTGCTCGTCACCGCGATGCTCGCTCCCGACGAGGCGATCGCCACCGTCGCCGCGCTCGGCGGCCACGAGCTCGCCCGGTTCGTCGAACCGCTGGTCGATGACGACCGCGGCCCCGCCGACCCGCTCGAGGCCCTCGCGATCGTCCTGACCCGCGCCGTCGCGAGGGCGCAGCGCGGGGCCCAGCGCGTCGCCGACCTCACCGTGCTCGTCGACGGCGCCGTCGTCGGGCGACCCGCCGTGGTCATCACCGACGCCCGCATCGGCAGCGAACCCGTCGACGTGCTCGCGGCCCTGCGGAGCCTCGCTCCCGCCGTCGCCGAACTCGAGCCCGGGCTGTCACTGCCGATCACGCTGCAGCCGGCGGCGATGGCCGCAGCCCTCGCCGAGCACGCCGAGCTCCCCGGCATCGACGAGATGCTCTACATCGCCGGCGACGACGCGGTGACGGCCGCGGCGATCTCGGGCGGGCGACCGCTGACGGGAGCCCACGGCCTCGCCAGCACCTTCGCGCACCTCCCGGTCGTGCCGGGCGGTGCGCGCTGCACCTGCGGCCAGCAGGGCTGCCTCGCCACGGTCGCGGCCCCCGAGCTCGTGCTCGAGCGCGCGGGCCTCACCGACTTCGCCGCCGCGCAGGGCCGCGCCGCGGCCCTCGTCGAGCTCGTCGAACGGGTGGCGGCCGCCGAGGACCGGGCTCGCTGGTCGTGGCTCGACGCCGCCCACTGGATCGGCCGGGCGCTCCAGCTCGTCGTGCCCACCCTCGACCCGTCCGCCGTCATCGTCGGCGGCTACTGGGGCGTCCTCCTCGGCGACGTCGACGCGGCGTTCCGCGCGAACCGGCCGACGATCGGCGGAGGTGCGCTCGAGGCGATCCCGACGCTCGCGCCCGCCCGTCTCGGTCCGGGGGCGGTGTTCGCCGGCGCGCGGCGTCAGGCGCGCGAGCGCCTCGTCGCCGAACCGTCGCTGCTCGCCGGCTGAGCGCCCCGCCCCGCGCGGCCGGTGCGCCGGAAGCGGCTCGCGATGCCCCACCCGGTGACGCGCAGCATCGCCTCGACGACGATGCCGAGGCTCATCTTCGAGCGGCCGCGCTCGCGCTCGACGAAGGTGACCGGCACCTCGGTGATCGTGAGCCCCGCGTCGCGGGCGTGCCACAGCATGTCGACCTGGAACCCGTAGCCGCGGGTGTGCACGTCCTCGAGCCCGATCCGCCGGAGGCCGGCGGCCCGGAACGCGCGGTACCCCGCGGTCGCGTCGCGCGTCGGGAGCCGCAGCACCCACCGGGCGTACGCGCTGCCGCCGCGCGACAGCAGCTGCCGACGCCTCGGCCAGTTCTCGATCGATCCGCCCGCGACCCAGCGCGAGCCGATCACGAGGTCGACGGGCTCGCCCGCAGGGTCGACCCCGGCGAGCGCGGCGAGCATCGAGGGGAGCTGCTCGGGCAGGTGCGAGCCGTCGGCGTCCATCTGCACGATCGGGTCGTACCCGTGGCCGAGCGCCCAGTCGAACGCCGCCAGGTACGCCGCACCCAGCCCCTCCTTCCCCGCGCGGTGCAGCACGTTCACGGCGCCGTCGGCCGCCGCGAGCTCGTCGGCGAGCACCCCGGTGCCGTCGGGCGAGGCGTCGTCGACGACGAGCACCGAGGCATCCGGAACCGCCGTGCGCACCCGGCCCACGATGGTGGCGAGGTTCTCACGTTCGTTGTACGTGGGGATCACCACGAGCGGTCGGGACATCCCTCGAATCGTAACCGCTCACGCAGGTCGCGGCGTGCGCAGCGGGTCAGCGCACTCCGGACATGAGCTTCAGCACGCCGCGGCTGCCGACGGCGAGCGCGAGGCCGAGCACGATCGCGATGCCGCCGAGCACCCCGAAGTAGACGACCTCGTTCTGGCTCGAGTAGAACTCGGCGAGCCGGCCCGAGATCGCGGTGCCGAGCGCCACCGAGAGGAAGAAGAGCGCGACCATCTGGGTGTGGAACACCTTGGGCGCGAGCTTCGTCGTGACCGACAGGCCGACCGGCGAGAGCAGCAGCTCGGCGACGGTGAACACGAACAGGATGCCGATGATCGCGAGCAGCGGCGTCGAGTTCGCCGCACCGCCCGCGAACGGGATGAACAGCAGGAACGCGACGCCCATGATCGCAGTGCCGAGCGCGAACTTGATCGGCGTCGACGGCTGCCGGTCGCCGAGCTTCGTCCAGATGGCGGCGAAGACGCCCGACAGGATGATGATGAAGATCGGGTTGATCGACTGCACCCACGAGACCGGCATCTCCCAGCCGAAGAGGTCGCGGTTGAGCTGTTCGTCCGAGTAGATCGTGAGCACCGTGAACTGCTGCTGGTACAGCGACCAGAAGGCGACGCTGGCGATGAAGAGCGGGATGAACCCGAGCACGCGGCGACGTTCGACGACCTCGATGCGACGGCTCACGAGGATCACCGCGAAGTAGGCGATCGCCGCGGCGATCGTGCCCATGATCACCCAGGTCACGAGGTTCGTCGCGGTGATCGCGCCGGTGAGCACGAGCACGGCGACGGCGACGACCGCGGCCGCCGCGATCGCGATCACGAGGCCGATGCGATCGCGGGGAAGCGGGTTCGGCACGGTCGACGCGACGGCCGGCAGCCGCTTGCGCCCGAAGGAGTACTGGACGAGCCCGATCGCCATTCCGACGGCCGCGAGCCCGAAGCCCCAGTGGAACCCGAGCGTCGAGGCGAGGAGCCCGGTGAGGATCGGCCCGAGGAAGGCGCCGAGGTTGATGCCGAGGTAGAAGATCGAGAAGCCGGCGTCTCGGCGCGGGTCGTGCTCGGAGTAGAGGGTGCCGACGACGCTCGTCGCGTTCGCCTTGAGGCCGCCCGAGCCGAAGGCGACGAGCACGAGCCCGACCCCGACGCCGACGAACCCGGGAAGCAGGGCGAGCGCGATGTGCCCGGCCATGATGACGATCGCACTGGAGAAGAGCACCCGCTCGCTGCCGAGCAGCCGATCGGCGAGCCACGCCCCGAGGATCGTCGAGAGGTAGACCCCGCCGCCGTACGCCCCGACGATGCCGGCCGCGGCGGTCTGGTCCATGCCGAGTCCGCCGTCGGCGGCCGAGTAGTAGAGGTAGATCAGCAGGATGCCCTGCATGCCGTAGAAGCTGAAACGCTCCCACATCTCCACCCCGAAGATGTTCGCGAGTGATCGGGGCTGTCCGAAGAAGCCCCGGTCGCCCCGGGTGTCGCGCTCGACCGGCGTGCTGCCGTCCGCGGGCTCAGGCGGCCCGGACTCCCCCGGGGCAGGTTCGGTCACGCTGCCCATGCGCACACCCTACTCCCCCGCCATCCCCCGGCCGGATCGGGGGGTGAGCCCCCGTTCGCACGACGGCACGGCTGGCTAGCATCGATCTCGGGCACGGAAGTGCCCGATCGCAAGGGGGAAACACCATGACTCGGATGACGCGCACGGGCCGGACGATCGCGATCGTCGCGGTCGCCGCGGCGCCCGCGACGGCGATGAGCGGATGCGCCTGGCTCGCCCCGCTCGAACGGTTCAGCGACGACGCCACCCTCGACGGCCCGGTGCGGTCGATCGAGATCGACCACCCCGAGGGCCGCGTGACGATCGAGGGCGTCGAGGGCGCCACGACGATCGAGGTGTCGCGCACCGTGTCGTACCGCGGCGACCGCGAGATCGGCGAGACCGCCGAGGTGCGCGGCGACGTGCTCGTGCTCGGCGGCTGCGGCAACAACTGCTCGGTCGACTACACGGTCGAGGTGCCCGTCGGTCTCGACGTCGCCGGCGCGACGTCGAACGGGGCGATCACCCTCACCGGGGTGAACGAGGTCGAGGTCGAGACGAGCAACGGGCGGATCGAGCTCGAGGACGTCACCGGCGGGGTCGAGGCGAAGACGAGCAACGGACGCATCGAGGGCCGCGGGCTGGCCGGCGACGGCGTGCGCGCGTCGACCTCGAACGGCGCGATCGAGCTCCGGCTGGAGACGCCGCAGGAGGTCGAGGCCCACACCTCGAACGGCGCCATCGACCTCGCCGTCCCGACCGATGGAGTGAGCTACCGGGTCGAGACCGACACCTCGAACGGCTCGGTCGACGTCGACATCGACGACATCGCCGACGGGGAGTTCCTGCTCGACCTCTCGACGTCGAACGGGTCGATCACCGTCACCGGCCGCTGAGCGGCTCGGGCGCCGGGCGGCTCAGGCGCTGAGCCCTCGGCTCGCCCTTGCCCCGGCGTCCGGTCTGCGGCATCCTGAGCTGACCCGGCCGAGGCCGGCCCGGCCGGGAGGGCGAGTGGACGGCACAGAGCACGAGGATCGACGGCGACGTCTGCAGCGCATCGTCTACGGGGCGGATGCCGCGCCCGACGAGCGTGCGGCGGCCGAGGCGGAGCTGCAGGAACTGACGGATGCCGCGGCGAGCGCGAGCGGCGTGAGCGCCGTGACTGCGGCAGTGCCACCGGGCGATGCCGCACCCCACGACCCCGGCCCCGCGAGTCAGCCCGGTGACGCCGACGGCCCGGATCGCCGAGCCGCCGCGACGACGGCGGTGCGCTGGGCGATCGGCGCCGGCGTCGCGGCGCTCGTGATCGGCATCGTGGTCGGCATCGGCGTCTCGGCGCTCACCGCTGCCCCGGAAGTCCCGGCATCGGCTGGAGCGCTCGGCGACGACGCACAGGCGGACTCGGCCATCGATCCGTCCGCGCTCACCGGACCGGGAACCCCCGTGGAGCTCACACCCGTCTACGAGGTGTTCGCTCGCGAGCAGCGGCCGTCCGACGCACTGCCCGACGACATGCTCATGGGAAGCGACCTCGATCCGACGAGCGCGCGGCTGCTCCTCATCCGATCCGACGGCGCGCAACTCTACGCCGCCAAGACGGACACGGGCATCGACATGTGCATCGTCGTCGTCGTGCCGGACATCGGCGGAGGCAGCGCCTGCACCGACGGCGGGATCCTGCCGCCGCCGGGCATCATCGTCAGCTTCGGCTTCGGCGAGCAGGGCTCTGAGGTCACCGCCAGCCTGCATCCCGACGGCACCGCCGGGCTCAGCGCGGCCGCGGAACCGGCCGCCGGGTGACCCGAGCGGGGCGACGGTGTCCGAAAGCGCCCCCTGCCCGAGTTCAGCCGTTGCGCGCGTCGCGCCAGGCGAGCCAGCGCTTCACCGGCTCGAGGTCGTAGTCGGGCCCGTCGACCCCGATCGTGAAGAGCCGCACCCCCGCGTCGTGGAGGGCATCGGCGTGCTCGACGTCGAGGCCGCGCCGGTCGAGCTCGTTCGAGACCGTGATCTCCGAGACATCCCGCCCGACCTCGTCGCCCCAGCGACGCAGCACGTCGAGCTTGTGCGCGAGCTCGTCGGGCGCGACGAACGAGTGCCAGATGTCGGCGTGCTTCGCGACGAGGCGCAGCGTCTTCTGCTCGCCCTTGCCGCCGATCATCACGGGGATGGGGCGGGTCGGCGCCGGATTGAGCTTCGCCCAGCGCGCCTCGATGCGCGGCAGCGCCGCGGCGAGGTCGTTGAGGCGCGAGCCGCGGGTGCCGAACTCGTAGCCGTACTCGTCGTAGTCGCGCTCGAACCAGCCAGCGCCCGTGCCGAACACGAAGCGGCCCACGCCCGTGCCCTTGGCCGAGATGTGGTCGAGCGTGCGGGCCATGTCGGCCTGCAGGTCGGCGTTGCGGTACGAGTTGCAGTTCACGAGCGTGCCGAACTCGATGCGCTCGGTCTGCTCGGCCCACGCGCCGAGCATCGTCCACGCCTCGAAGTGCAGGCCGTCGCGGTCGCCGTGGAGCGGGAAGAAGTGGTCCCAGTTGAAGACGAGGTCGGCGCCGAGGTCCTCGAGCCGCAGCACCGCGTCGCGGATCGACTCGTAGCGGGCGTGCTCGGGCTGCAGCTGCACGCCGAGGCGTACGCGATCGTCGTAGGGCATGCGCACAGCCTAGATCCCCGGCCGGGTACGTCGAGACGCCCGCCTCGACCTCGAGGCGGGCGTCTCGACGGGGCTCACTCCTTCAGATCGAGCATCGGCACGGGCCGACGGAATCCCTTCGTCGCGATCGCGAGGATGATCACGCCGAATGCGAGCCACGAGAGGCCGATGATGAAGGTGCGGCCCGAGAGGCTCGTCCAGAGCCACACCGTCAGCGCGAATCCGATGAGCGGCAGCACGAGGTTGTTCAGCACGGCGATGCCCGAGCGCTCGCGGCCGTCGATGAAGTAGTGCTTGATCACCGAGAGGTTCACGACCGAGAAGGCGATGAGGGCGCCGAAGCTGATCATCTCGCTGAGCAGCAGCAGGTCGAACACGAGCGCGAGCATCGAGATCGCCGAGACGACGAGCACCGCGATGACCGGGGTGCCGAAGCGCTTGCTCAGCCGCCCGAAGACCGCGCGCGGCAGCACGCCGTCGCGGCCCATCGCGAAGAGGATGCGGGCGACCGAGGCCTGCGAGGTGAGGGCCGAGCCGGTCGCCCCGGCGACGTAGCCCGCGATGAACAGCGTCGAGAGCCATTCGCCCCCGGCGGCGGCGACCACGTCGAGGCCGGCCGAGTCGACGTCGGTGAAGGCGTTCGACGGGAACACGAGCTGCGCGGCGTACGAGATCACGATGAAGATCGCGCCCGCGCCGATGGTCGTGATCATGATCGCGCGGGGCACCGAGCGCTTCGCGTCCTTCGCCTCCTCGGCGAGGGTCGACACCGAGTCGAAGCCGAGGAACGACAGGCAGAGGATCGCGGCGCCGGCGAACAGCGCCCCGAAGCCCTCGACGGTGCCGTCGCCCGTGAAGGGCAGCAGCGGGTCGACGCCGTTGCCGGCCGCCGTCGAGAAGGCGAGCGCGAGGAACACGACGATGAAGATCGTCTGCACCGCGATGATGACGAGGTTCGTGCGGTTCACCGAGACGATGCCGACCACGTTGAGCACGGTGACGAGGGCGATCGCGCCGACGACGAAGACCCAGGCGGGGATGCCGGGGAACGAGGCCGAGAGGTAGATGCCGAGCACGAGGTAGTTGATCATCGGCAGGAACAGGTAGTCGAGCAGCAGTGCCCAGCCCGAGAGGAAGCCGACGGCGCCGCCGAAGCTGCGTTGCGTGTAGACGTAGGCCGAGCCCGCGTACGGGTAGGCGACCGACATGCGCGCGTAGGAGCGGGCGGTGAACACCATCGCGATGAGGGTGATCAGGTAGGCGACGGGCACGCGCCCGCCGGTGAGCTGCGTGACGATGCCGTAGGTCGTGAACACGGTGAGCGGCACCATGTAGACGAGGCCGAAGAGCACCAGCGAGGGGGTGCCGAGCACCCGCTTGAAGCGGCCCTGGGTCACCTGCGCGGTGGCCTGGGTCGGCGAGATCAGCGGTTCGGGGGCCGGGGACTGGGACATGGACGGGGGATCCTTTCGTGGGTGCGCGGCTACGTTGCGGCGCGGTATCGGGGGCTTCCTGCGAGGTAGGTGGCGATGACGGGAACACCGGCGAGCTCGCCGGCGGGGACGTCGCGCGGGTCGCGCGCGAGGTGGACGAGGTCGGCGCTCGCACCGGGTTCGATGCGGCCCCAGGGAGTGGATGCCTCGTCGGCGAACGCCTGGTGGGCGACGGCGGTCGAATAGGCGTCGAGCGCGCGGTCGACGGGAAGGATCTCCTCGGGCGTCCAGCCGCCCTCGGGCACGCCGTCGCTCGTGCGCCGCGACACGGCGATCGCGAGGCCGTCGAGCGGGGCTCCCGAGCTGACGGGCCAGTCGGAGCCGAAGGAGAGCACGGCGCCCGACTCGTCGATCGTGCGCAGCCGGTACTGCCGGTCGGCGCGCTCCTGGCCGAGGCGAGGCACCGTGAGCACGGTCATCAGGGGGTCGAGCTGCGCCCAGAGCGGCTGCATGCAGGCGACCGCGCCGAGCTCGGCGAACCTGGCGAGGTCCGACTCGTCGACGAGCTGGGCGTGTGCGATCACCGGGCGGCGGTCGCGCGGCCCGTTGGCGTCGATCGCACGCTCGATCGCGTCGAGGGCCTGGCGCACGGCGGCGTCGCCGATCGCGTGGATGTGCACCTGGAACCCCGCGGCGTCGACGGCGAGCACCGCGTCCTGGAGCGAGTCGCCCTCCCAGACCGTCATGCCGAGCTTGCGTTCGCCGTGGTCGTGCAGCCCTGAGCAGTAGGGCTCGAGGAGCGCGCCCGTCTCGGACTCGATCACCCCGTCGGCGAAGAACTTCACGGTGTTCGCCGTGAGCATCGGCGAGCCGAGGGCCGCGACGCGGTCCCGCGACTCGCGCATCCGCGGCAGCTGCTCGGCGAAGCGGCGGGGGTCGGCGTAGAGCGCGAGATTGAATCGCACCGGCAGGATGTCGCGTTCCGCCGCCTCGAGGTAGCTGTCGACGTCGCCGGGCTCGACCCAGGCGTCCTGCACCCAGGTGACGCCGCGCTCGAGGTAGTACTCGCCGGCACGTCGCAGGGCGCGCATGCGCTCCTCGGCGGGCCGCACTCCGGCGGCATCGAGCACGAGGTCGACGGCGCCCCACTCGCGCAGGGTGCCGAGCGGGGTGCCGTCGGTCCGGCGCATGATCTCGCCGAGCACGGGGTCGGGGGTCTCGGCGTCGATGCCGGCGAGCTCGAGCGCCCGCGAGTTCACCCACACGGTGTGGTAGTCGTAGGCGCGCAGCACGACCGGGCGGTCGGCGACGGCCGCGTCGAGCCAGCGCGCGTCGAAGAGCCCCTCTGCGACGAGGCTCGGGTCGTAGGAGGCGCCGATGATCCACTCGAGGTCGGGGTTCGCGGCGGCGTACTCCGCGACCGCGGCGACGATCTCGTCGACGGTGGTGCAGTCGCGCACCACCGGCCCCTCGGCCTCCAGGCCGCCGAACAGCGGGTGGGCATGCCCGTCGCCGAACGAGGGCATGAGGAAGCCGCCGTCGAGGTCGACCGCCTCCACCTCGGTGGACTCGAGCGCCGCGTCGGCCGCGGCATCCGCCTCATCGTCGAAGGCGACGACCGCACCGTCGCGCACGAAGAGCGTGCGCGCCTCGGGCGCCCCCGCGCCGCGCCAGATGGTTCCGCCGGAGAAGTGGATCGTGGTCATGCACCGTTGCCTTCGTGAGCCGGGAGCGTCGTACGAACAGTGTTCATACGAACACTGTTCGTATCAGTGCTGAGAGGTTACACTCTGCGAAGGGCAGACGGAAGAGTCGAGGTGGATCGATGTCGACGGTGAATCGCGAGCAGCTCGTCGAGGCCGCCCTCGCACTCGTCGACGAGCACGGCAGCGACGCGCTCACCATGCGCAGCCTCGCGAAGCGCGTGAACCGGCAGGTGTCCTCGCTCTACAACCACGTCGGCAGCCGCGACGAGCTCATCGAGCTCGTGCGCGCCCGCATCGTCGAGGGCATCGACACCTCGCCCTTCGACGGGCAGCCGTGGGACGTCGGGCTCGAGGGCTGGGCGCGCTCGTACCTCACCGTCTTCGCGGCCCACCCGAACCTCATCCGCGTGCTCGCGACGACGCCGATCCGCGACGTGTCGACGTTCGTGATCTACGACACGGTCATCGGCGCGCTGATCGACGGCGGCTGGCCCCTGCAGGACGCGGTCGCCGTGATGCGCACGGTCGAGGCGCACGTGCTCGGCTCGGCGCTCGACATCGTGGCCCCGAGCGACATGCTCGACCAGGGCTCCGTGCCCGCCGAGCTCGAGCGGGCCCATGCCGCGCTCGACCCCCGCTACGGGGAGTCCACGAGCGCCATCGCGGCGTTCGAGCTGGGCATCGCCGCGCTCCTCGACGGCCTCCGCGCCCGGCGCGCGGCACTCGCCACCATCGACTGAACGGCGCACCTCCCGCACGAATCCCGCGCGAACGGGTGTCATGGCGCAAAGAACCCGCGTACACTCCCACCATGGACAACCTCGATCGCGCCATCCTCGACCTGCTCCGGCAGAATTCCCGGGCCGGGTACGGCGACATCGGGTCGTCGGTCGGCCTCAGCGCCTCGGCGGTCAAGCGCCGCGTCGACCGGCTCGTCGCCGACGGCGTGATCCGCTCGTTCACCATCCAGGTCGACCCCACCGTCGACGGCATGTCGACCGAGGCCTACGTCGAGCTCTTCTGCCGGGGCACCGTCGCGCCCGACGAGCTCAAGCGCATCCTCCAGGACGTGCCCGAGGTGGTCTACGCGGGCACGGTCACGGGCAGCGCCGACGCGATCGTGCAGATCCGCGCGCGCGACATCGCCTCGCTCGAAGACGCCCTCGAGCGGGTGCGGATCGCCCCGAACGTCGACCACACGCGCAGTGCGATCGTGCTCTCGCGCCTGGTGAACCGCAACCGCGACTGACGCCGCGACGACCGACATGGACGCCTCGAACCTCAGCCTCTCGATCGACCTCGCCGCGGCCGCAGCCCCCTACGAGCAGCTGCAGCGCGCCGTCGTCGCCGCGGTGGCGAACGGTCAGCTCGCACCGGGCTCGAAGCTCCCGACCGTGCGCGGCCTCGCCGAGCAGCTCGGGCTCGCGGTGAACACGGTCGCGAAGGCGTACAAGGCGCTCGAGGCCGACGGGGTCATCGAGGGGCGCGGGCGCAACGGCACCTTCGTTGCCGAGCACGGCGACCCGGGCGAGCGACGGCTGCAGCAGGCGGCCGCCGACTACGCCGCCCTCGCGCGCAGGCTCGGGGTCGAGGCATCCGATGCGAAGGCCATCGTGTCGGCCGCGCTCGACGCCGGCTGACCCGGCCCACCCACCCTCGCCTGCGCCGCGCGCACGGATCCGCGACACCTCCACTCCGACGCGTGCGCCGCCGATCGGACGAGTGGGCATGCAAGCCGTTCGTCCTGTTGGAGCTTGACACTAGTGCCACACTCTAGTGAACTTTTCTCATGTTCACTGAGGCGAGCGTTCCGATCTCGCGATCCGATCGCGCCGCGCTGACGCGGCGGCGCATGATCGATGCCGCCTTCGAGCTGTTCGCCGACCGCGGCTTCCAGCCGACGACCTTCTCCGCCGTCGCCGAGCTGGCGGAGGTCTCGGAGGCGTTCGTCTACTTCACGTTCCACAACAAGGCCGGACTCCTCGGCGCCGTCCTCGACGCGCGACGGGGATCCCCCGGTGAACCGCACGACGTCGAGCGGCGCGACTGGTACGGCGCCGCCCTCGCCGAACCAGACCCCGGCAAGGCGATCGAGCTCCTGGTGACCGGAGGAAGCGGCATCCTCGAACGCCTTGCCCCGCTCGCCGAGGCACTCGCCGCGGCAGTGCGCAGCGACCCGGGTGTCGCCGAGCTCCACCGCGGCAACATGGCCCGCAAGCGCGCGGCCGTCGAGGCGGTGTTCCGGCCGTTCGCCGAACGCAGCGCGCTGGTACTCCCGGCCGAGCGCGCGGCCGACGTGTTCGAGGTGATCCAGAGCCTCGAGACGTTCAACGGCCTCGTCCGCGACCGCGGGTGGACGCCGGAGGAATTCAGCGCCTGGAGCATCCGGACCCTCACCGGCACGCTCCTCCGGGCGAGCCACCGACCCGACGAGACCACGAAGGGAATGGGATCATGATCCACAACGAGACGAGCCGCGACATCGACCGCTCCGCTCACGAGGTGTTCGACTTCATCGCCGTCAACGTCTTCGAGAACCATCCGAAGTGGGAGCGCGAGGTCCTCGAGGTGCGACGCACGACGCCGGGGCCGGTGCGCGTCGGCAGCCGCGGCGTGATGGTCCGACAGGACGGTCGACGGCGCAGCGAGATCGAGTACGAGTGCACGGAGTTCGCGCCTGACGAGGCCGTAGCGTTCCGCCAGCTCGACGGCCCGTTCGACTTCGCGATCCGCGAGACGATCGAGCCGATCGATGCCCGTTCCTCCCGGCTGCACATCGACGTGCGCATGCAGCCGCACGGAATGCTCCGGCTGTTCGAGCCGCTCATGCGGCGCGACCGCCGCGGCGAGCGCATCGCCGACGACCTCGTCGTCGCCGTCGAAGCAGTCCCCCGACGCGCCGACGCCGAAACCGTCGCCGACGGCGGCGACTGAGCTCAGCTCTCCGGGATCGGCTGCTTCGGGAGCTTGCGCACCTTCGCGCGACGGCGGCGGCGCTCGGGGATCATCGAGCGCATCTCCTCGAGCTTGCCGAAGCAGAGCAGGCGGTCGTCGGCCTCGAGCACCACGCCCTTGCGCGGGTTGGGGATGACGGTGGTGCCGCGGTGCAGCGTCAGCACCGTGATGTCGCGCTCCCAGAGACCCGATTCGCCGAGCGTCTTGCCCACCAGGTCGGCGTTGCCGTGCACGAGCAGCTCGGCGACGCCATACCCGGTCGAGACTGTGAGCCGCTGGCGCACGTCGATCTCGGGGAACGCCACCTGGTTCGCCATGTAGTCGATGATCGCGCCCGCGACGTCGAGGTTCGTCGCCGTCTCGATGCCCTGGAGGCCCGGCGAGGAGTTGACCTCCATCACGAGAGGCCCGTCGTTGCCCTCGAGCATGTCGACGCCCGCGACCTTGAGGCCCATGATCTGCGCCGAGCGCACCGCCGCGAGCTCGTACTCGGGCGAGAGCTCGACCGCCTCGACGCTGCCGCCGCGGTGCACGTTCGAGCGGAACTCGTCGCCGTTCGCGACGCGGCGCATCGCGGCGACGACGCGGTCGCCGACGACGAGGGCGCGGATGTCACGACCGCGGCTCTCGGCGATGAACTTCTGGATGAGCACGTTCTGCTTCGTCGAGTGCAGCGTCTCGATGATCGCCTCGGCCACCTTGACCTGCGGCGCGAGGATGACGCCGATGCCCTGCGTGCCCTCGAGCAGCTTGATGACGACGGGGGCGCCGCCGACCTGCTCGATCGCGGGCCGCACGTCGGCGCGGTTGCGCACGAAGGCGGTGGGCGGCAGCGCGATGTTGTGGCGAGAGAGGATCTGGTTCGCGCGCAGCTTGTCGCGGGCGTTCGAGATGCCGTTCGCCGTGTTCGGCGTGTAGACGTCCATCTGCTCGAACTGCCGCACCACGGCGGTGCCGAAGTACGTGATCGAGTTGCCGATGCGCGGCAGGATCGCGTCGTAGTCGGAGAGCGGACGGCCGCGGAACTGGAGGTCGGGCTCGGGCCCCGAGAGGTCGATCGCGAAGCGCAGGGTGTTGAGCACCTTCACCTGGTGACCGCGCTGCTGCGCGGCGGCGCGCAGTCGCTGGGTCGAGTACGCCTGCGGCGCGCGCGAGAGGATCGCGAGTTTCATCGGGTGAGCCCTGCCAAGATGGTCGAGTGAACGAGGAATCCCATTCAAGCACCATCGCCGGGTGGCGCGAATGGGTGAGCCTGCCGAATGCCGGAGTGCCCTGGATCAAGGCGAAGCTCGACACGGGCGCCCGCTCGTCGTCGCTGCACGCGTTCGACGTCGAAGAGCTTCCGGGCGAGGCCGACGACGCGGAGGCCTCGGCGGGGCCGTCGCTCGGCCGCGTCCGCTTCGGCATCCGCCCCTGGCAGGAGAGCGAGGACGACGCGGTCGTCGTCGAGCTGCCCGTGCACGACCGGCGGCAGGTGCGCAGCTCCTCCGGCCACTCGGAAGAGCGCATCGTGGTGCTCCTCGACCTCGTGCTGCGCGAGCGCACCGTCACCGCCGAGGTGACCCTCACGAACCGCGACGAGATGGGCTTCCGCATGCTCATCGGGCGCGAGGCGCTGCGCCAGGGCTTCGTCGTCGACTCGGCCCGCTCGTTCGTCGGAGGGCGGGCACCCAGGGGCATCCGCCGCCGCAACCGCGGGCGGTGAGCCGTCGTGAACGAAGGTGCCCGCAGCGCTGCGTTGCGGCGCGAGATGATGCTCCGGATGAACCAGGGGTGGACTGCGCTGGAGGGTTCGCCTCCGTTCGAGCTGAGGATGGAGCACGACGTCTCGCCGCCCGCCTGGCGTCTGCTCGTCGAGCTCATCAACCCGTTGTACTGGCTCGGCGGCGCACCCACCTTTCCGATCGTCCGGCGAACGCTGCACGTCAGCGTCGACGAGCAGGGCGTGCTGCACTACCGCACGACGGGGAGGGTGCCCGCGCACTGGCCGCGCGGCGACTGGGAGATCGAGGACGGCCCCGCACTCGCAGCTGCTCCCGACCCGTCACGGACGGACTGACCGCATGACGGCGACGACGGTCGCGGAGCCGGCCGAGACTCCGGCCGTGCGGGCGGCGCTGTGGCGACGACTCGTCGGCAGCCCGCTCATCTGGGCCGCGGTGTGCCTCGCCCTGACCGTGCCGTGGTTCCTGGCTGGGCAGGGCATGGAGTTCGTGCCGTACCTGCTGATGCTCGTCGGCGGTTGGCTGTGCGGCTTCGCGTTCGTGAATGCGACGCTCAGCATGACCCCTGCGCGCACGGGCGCCGTCGTGCACGTGCTCGGTGCGGTGATCGCGGCGGCGTTCGTCTGGTTCGCCGTCGACGTGGCCCCCGCGCTGCTCGAGGCAGCGCCCGAGTGGGTCGCCGCCGGATTCGTCATCCTGCAATTCGCGGCGATCCCGGCCTCGGCATGGATCTGGCTCGGGCTCATCTCGCGCGCCACCGCCGCCATCGGCGCCCGCGACGCCCGGCGCGCGGCCGGCAGGCCGGCCCGCGTCACGCCCGAGTGGGAGCGCGCCACTCACGGCCGCGGCTCGGCGGTGCGATTCGCCGCGGTGCCGCTGCGCATGAGCACGCTCACCGGCATCATCATCGCGATCACCCTCGTCGGCGGCATCCTGTGCACCGTCGCGCTCATCGCGGTCGACGACGTCGTCATGAACCTCGGCCCCCGATTCGCGATCGTCTTCGTCGGCGTGTTCATCGCGCTGCCCGCCTACCTGCTGTTCCGGCGGCGGATGCGCGCGCGCACCGTCGACTCCGTCGTCGAGTTCGGCGACGACGAGCTGCGGCTCGTGATCGGCGCCGACGCCGCCGTTCAGCGCCTCCCCTACCGGGACCTCGAGCTCCTGGTCTGGCGCGCCCGCAGCGACTACGCCCGCCTCGAGGTGCGTGGCAGCGGCCTCGACGTGTCGCTCGTCGCCGGTGTCGCGGCGCCCCGAGACGGGTTCACCGCCGAGCTGCCGCCGCTCTCGCGACGCGTGATCGGGCGCCTGCAGGACCTCGGCCTCACCCTCGAGCGACGGCGCCGCGGCGAGGTGCTCGTCTTCCGCCCGGGCGGCGCTCACCGCCCCTGACAGGATGAGCGGGCCGGCACCCCGTGATGCGGGGCTGCCGACCGGCTCATCCTGCTCACGCGCAGGGTGCGGCCCGAAGCGGGCTCGGGTCGATCAGATCACCCCGTCCGAGAGCGTCGTCGGGTTGCCGAAGCGGTGGTTCGTGATCGAGATCGCCTGCTCGTGCAGGAACGGCAGCAGCTCGACCCGGCCGGAGGCCGTCACGGGGTGCGACCAGACGGCCACGTCGGGGGTGCCGCCGAGCGCCGAGGCCAGCGCCGAGGCATCCCCGCCGACGAGGCGGACCCGGCTCGCGCCGAGTGCCGCCGCCGCGTCCTTCGCCACGCGGCCGAGCCAGGCGGCATCGCCCTCGCGCACGATCCGGATGTCGCGCGCGCCGAGCAGCGTGCGCACGCCCTTCGGCAGCTCGACGGCCGACGAGACGGTGAACGCCGACTTGGCGAGCAGGCCTGCCGCGATGACGCGCAGGGCTTCGGCGAGCGAGGCGCGCTCGCCGATGCGCACCGCCACCGGCAGCGAGCGGTAGCGGAAGAGGTTGCGCTCGACGCCGACGCCCGAGACGTCCTTCACGGTGCCGTACTCCTCGGCCCACGCGACCTCGTCGGAGAGCGCCGAGCGGCGCAGCACCTCGAACGAGTCGTAGTCGAGGGCCGACTGCGAGGCCTCGATGAGCTCCGAGACGCGGCGCTCGAGTCCGCGCAGGTGCAGCGAGCTCGACGAGTGCCCGCTAGCGGGCACCCAGTCGCCGAGGCCGAACAGGTAGTTCGGACCGCCCGCCTTGGCGCCGGCGCCGACGGCCGAGCGCTTCCAGCCGCCGAACGGCTGCCGCTCGACGATCGCGCCCGTGATGCCGCGGTTGACGTAGAGGTTGCCGGCCTCGACCCTGTCGAGCCAGGTCGCGAGCTCGCCCGAGTCGAGCGAGTGGAGGCCCGCGGTGAGCCCGTAGTCGACGGCGTTCTGGATGCGGATCGCCTCGTCGAGGTCCTTCGCGTGCATGATGCCGAGCACCGGCCCGAAGAACTCGGTGAGGTGGAAGTACGAGCCGGGTGCGACGCCGGCGCGCACGCCGGGCGACCACAGCTTGCCGCTGTCGTCGAGCTGCTTCGGCTCGACGAGCCACTGCTCGCCGATGCCGAGCTGGGTGAGCGCGTGCAGCAGCTTGCCGTTCGCGGGCTCGATGATCGGGCCCATCTGGCTCTGCGCGTCGGCCGGGTAGCCGACGCGGAGCGAGGTGGCGGCGTCGACGAGCTGGCGGTGGAAGCGCTCGGACTTCGCCACCGAGCCGACGAGGATCACGAGCGAGGCGGCCGAGCACTTCTGGCCGGCGTGGCCGAAGGCGCTCTTCACGACGTCGGAGGCCGCGAGGTCGAGGTCCGCCGAGGGCGTGACGATGATCGCGTTCTTGCCGCTCGTCTCGGCGAGCAGCGGCAGGTCCTCGCGGAACGAGCGGAACAGCTGCGCCGTCTCGTACGCGCCCGTGAGGATGACCCGGTCGACGGCGGGGTGCGAGACGAGCTGCTTGCCGAGCTCGCGTTCGCCGATGTCGACGAGGGCGAGCAGGTCCTTGGGGATGCCGGCCTCCCACAGCGCCTCGACCATGACGGCGCCGGAGCGCTGCGCGAGCTTGGCGGGCTTGATGACGACGCCCGAGCCCGCGGCGAGCGCGGCGAGCACGCCGCCGGCGGGGATCGCGACGGGGAAGTTCCACGGCGGGGTCACGACGGTGAGCTTGGACGGCACGAAGGTCGCGCCCTGCACGTGGTCGAGCTCGCGGGCGCGCTCGGCGTAGTAGTGGGCGAAGTCGATCGCCTCGCTGATCTCGGGGTCGGCCTCGGCGATGGTCTTGCCGGTCTCGGCGGCCATGACCTCGATCAGGCGATCGCGGTTCGCCGCGAGGGCGAGGCCCGCGCGGTGCAGCACCGCGGCGCGCTCGGCGCCGGGCAGCTCGCCCCAGGCCTTGCCGCGGGCGGCGACGGTCGCGATGATCCGCTCGAGCTCGGCCTCGTCGTCGACGCGGGCGGCGGCGATTGTCGCGAGGCCGAGCGTGGTGTCGGGCACGCGGGCGAGGATGCGGCGGCCCCATTCGCGGTTCGGCGCGAGCGCCGGGTCGGTGTCGGGCTCGTTCGCGAAGCCGGGCGTCACGCCGGGCCCGCTCGGGACGGCGGCGGCCGGTGCGGCTCCGGCAGGAACCGCCGCGTCGTCGGCCGTCGCGAATCCGGATGCCACGGCGTCGGTCAGCTGGGTGCCGCCCGAGCCGCGCGTGATGCCGAGCACGACGCTCGTGAGCGAGGCGTCGTCGTCGTGCTCGGTGCCGGGCGCAGGGGCCTCGGGGCCGGCAATGGCGGCGGCGAGGGCGTCGCCGTCCCACTCGGTGCGGCGGTTCTGCGTGCGATTCGGGGCGGGCGCCGAGACCTCCGCCTCGAGCGCGGCGAGCGAACGCTCGTAGCGGGCGCGCTCGCGCTCGAAGAGGCCCTCGTTCGCGGCGAGCTCGAACACCGCCGACATGAAGTTGTCGTCGCTCGCGTTCTCTTCGAGGCGACGGATCAGGTAGGCGATCGCGACGTCGAACTCGGAGGGGTTCACGACGGGCGTGTAGAGCAGGAGGTTGCCGACGTCGCCGCGCACCGCCTCGGCCTGGCCCGTGGCCATGCCGAGCAGCATCTCGAACTCGACCCGGCTCTCGACCCCGCGCTCGCGCGCCGTGAGCCAGGCGTGGGCGACGTCGAAGAGGTTGTGGCCGGCGACGCCGAGCTTCACGGCGTGCGTGCGCTCGGGCGTCATCGACCAGTCGAGCACGCGCTTGTAGTTCGTGTCGGAGTCCTGCTTGGTGCCGTACGTCGCGACGGGCCAGCCGTGCACCGCGGCGTCGACGTGCTCCATGGCGAGGTTCGCGCCCTTGACGACGCGCACCTTGATCGGGGCGCCGCCGCCGGCGCGACGCGCGGTCGCCCAGGTCGTCAGCTCCTGCATGGCGCCGAGGGCGTCGGGGAGGTAGGTCTGCAGCACGATGCCCGCCTCGAGGCCGCGCAGCTGCGGCTGGTCGAGGAGGGTCGTGAACACCGCGATCGTGAGGTCGAGATCGCGGTACTCCTCCATGTCGAGGTTGATGAACTTCGACCTGCCGCGCGCCTCGCTCGCCGCAGCGAGCTCGTAGAGGGGCGTGAGCTTCGCGACGACCTTCGCGACCGCCTCGTCGAACGACCACATCGAGAGCTGGCTGACGACCGACGACACCTTGATCGAGACGTAGTCGACGTCGTCGCGGGCGAGGAACTCGAAGGTGCCGGTGAGCCGGCGGTCGGCCTCCTGCTCGCCGAGCACGGCCTCGCCGAGGAGGTTCAGGTTCAGGCGGTTGCCCGACTCGCGCAGCTTCGCGATCGCGGGGCCGAGCTTGTCGGGGGTCGCGTCGAGCACGAGGTGGCCGACCATGGCGCGCAGCACCCGGCGGGCGATCGGGATGACCGCCCACGGCAGCACGGGCGCGACGACGCCGCCGAGGCGGATCGCGGCCTTCAGGTACCAGGGCAGGAACTTCGGGGTGAGCTTCGCGACCTGCTCGAGGTTGCGGCCGGCGACGCCCAGGTCTTCGGGGCGCATGACGCCGTCGACGAAGCCGACGGTGAAGGCGAGTCCGTTCGGGTCCTTCAGCACGCCCGCGAGGCGCTGGGCGGCGGGCTCGACGGGGTGCTTCGCGCTCTCTTCGAGCCAGCGGCGCACGAGGGCGACGACGTGATCGGTATCCGGCCGGGCATCCGTGGCGGCGTTCGACATGGTCACGAGGGTAGTGTCCTTTTCTTCGGGCGCGCCGGGGGTACGCGCGCCTGTCGGATCAAGTGTGCGCCCGGGACATCCATTCGGTACAGCGAATGATTCTGATGAATACTGTTCGGAGGAACCGAAAGATCGATCGGATGCCACGGAGGCCCCCTTGCTCGATGTCCGCCGACTCCGGCTGCTCGTCGAACTGAGCCAGCGCGGCACGCTGACGGCGGTCGCCGACGCCCTCTCGTACAGCCCGTCCTCGGTGTCGCAGCAGCTCAGCCTGCTCGAGCGCGAGGCCGGCGTGCCGCTGCTCGTGCAGGTCGGGCGGCGGGTGCAGCTCACCCCGCAGGCGCTCGTGCTCGTCGAGCACGCCCGGGCGATCCTCGACCGGCTCGAGGAGGCCGAGTCCGAGGTCGCACGCTCGCTCACCGCCGTCGGCGGAACCGTGCGCATCGCGGTGTTCCAGTCGGCGGCGCACGCGGTCGTGCCCCAGGCGCTCACGCTGCTGCGCGCCGAGCACCCGGCCCTGCGCGTCGAGATCACCGAGCGCGAGCCCGACGTCGGCCTGTTCGAGGTGGCGGCGCGCGACTTCGACCTCGTCGTGGCCGAGCAGTACCCCGGCCACACCCGGGCGCATCGCGCCGAGCTCGACCGCGTGCACCTCGCCGCCGATGCCATCCGCCTCGCGCTGCCGCCGCATCCGGCGGGCCGATCGGCCGGCCTCGCCGCGGCGGCCGGGCTCGAGACGGCTGCGAACCTGCCGTGGGTGCTCGAGCCCGAGGGCACCGCCTCGCGCGAGTGGGCCGAGCAGCTCTGCCGCGAGGCGGGGTTCGAGCCCGACGTGCGCTTCGAGACGGCCGACCTCATGGCCCACATCCGGCTGATCCGCTCGGGCAACGCGGTCGGGCTGCTGCCCGACCTCGTGTGGGCGGGCGAGGCGCCGAGCGTGCGGCTCGTCGACCTGCCGGGGCATCCCGAGCGCGAGGTCTTCACCTCGACGCGGCACGCGGCGGCCGCCCGCCCCGCCGTCGTCGCCTCCCGCGACGCCCTCGCCCGCGCCGCACGGGCGACCGCGACGCCGTCGTCCGCAGCGGCCCCCTGAACGGTCGCCCCGACTTCGGGGCATGGCGGTTCGCGCCGCATCGCAGTAGTGTCGCGAGCATGACGACTCGGGGGAAGGTCGTACGGGGCACCGGTGCCGTCGCGAGTGCAGCGGTGCTGCTGCTCGCGCTGACGGGCTGCCTCGGCGAAGCAGGTTCGGTGCAGGGCGGTTCGATCGATCCGACCGGCACCTGGGGCGATGCCGACGACGCCGAGGCGCCGTCGCTCACACTGGAGGACGGCGGCAGCTTCAGCGGCACCGACGGCTGCAACCAGCTGACGGGCACCTGGACGGTCGACGAGTCCGACCACGTCCAGTTCGACGACGCGGCGTCGACGATGAAGGCCTGCGAGGGCGTCGACACCTGGCTCTCGGGGCTCGACCAGGCCACGATCGCCGACGACACGATGACGGTGTACGGCTCGGACGGCGCCGAGATCGGCACGCTCCATTCGAGCTCCGGCGAGGAGCAGACCGGCGAGGACGAGTGAGCCACGAAGCGACGGGCGGCGCATGAGCGGCTCGGGGCCGGGCCGGCGAGCCGCCAGCACGGCGTGCGCCGTCTCGCTCGCGGCCGCGACGCTCCTGCTGTTCGGCGCGTGCGCGAGCGCCGGCACCTCGAACACTCCCCCGGCGAGCGTCCCCGCGACGGCACCCTCGTCGCTGCCGGTCTCCGCGGGCGCGGTGGGCGCCTGGGGCGACACGGACGACGCCACCGCCCCGTCGCTCTCGCTCGCCGCCGACGGAACTCTCGCCGGTAGCGACGGCTGCAACCGCCTCACGGGC
The DNA here is from genome assembly GCF_042885275.1 of Agromyces sp. NPDC058064. Lineage (NCBI taxonomy): Bacteria > Bacillati > Actinomycetota > Actinomycetes > Micrococcales > Microbacteriaceae > Agromyces > Agromyces sp. NPDC058064. The sequence continues at coordinate 1,172,845 of NZ_JBHVSE010000001.1, forward strand.
CGCTGGGAGGACGAGGGCGGCGGCCGGATCGAGTTCGACGACGTCGCCTCGACGCGCATGGCGTGCGAGGGCGTCGACACCTGGCTCTCGGCGCTCGACGACGCGACGATCGACGGCGACACGATGACCGTGCTCGGCGACGACGACGTCGTGATCGGCACGCTCGAGCGCACGGGCTGAGCGTTCTGCGGCCGAGCGGCTCAGCCAGTGCGGTTCGACCCCGAGCCGTTCAGCTCCCCGGTGCGTCGCCGCGGGCGTCGAGCATGACGGCGAGCCGGGCGGCCATCGCCACAGGGTCCCAGCTGTGCCAGGCCCCGGCCAGTTCCTCGCTGACGCCGTGCGGGGCCGATGCCGCGATCGACTCTGCCCCAGCTGCCATGCCGGGGAAGGTCTCGGTGCCCACGACCGCGAGCACCGGCACGTCGAGCGCGCCGACGGTCGCGGCCGGCCCGCTCGATTCGACCGCGGCGAGTGCCCGCCCGTCGGGGATCCAGCTGTGCACGAGCCCGGGGTAGTCGGGCGACCGCTTGAGCTCCTCGAGCCACTCGGGCGGCATGCCGACCATGTAGGCCGCGACGGCCCCCTCGAGCTCGCCGGCCTCGAGCAGTCGCTCGACCTCGGCCCACCACGCGGGAGCACCGTCGGCGAACTGGCCGAGGGGCGCCTCCCACAGCACGAGGCCCGCGAGGCGGTCGACTCGCGATGCCGCGAGCATGGCGATCGCGCACCCCGAGGAGTGCCCGACGAGCACGACCGGACCGGCTGCCGACTCGGCGAGCGCCGCGATCGCGTCGAGCTCGCGCTCGAGGGAGATCGGCCCGGCCGCTGCCGAGTCGCCCCGGCCCACGCGGTCGTACACGAGCGCCTGGAAGCCGCGCCCGGCGAGCAGCCGGGCCGTCTCCGACGTCACCGGGTCGCCGGCACGGGTCGGCCCGGCGCCCTGGATGAAGAGCCCGGCAGGTGCGCCGGCCTCGCCGTGGCGATCGAACACGACGCGGTCGCCCGCGGCGGTCTGCACCGCCTCGACGGCGCTCATGCCTCGGCCCGCTCGAGTCGCACGTGCACCCGGTCGCCGGCGGCCTTGCCGATCGCCTTGCGGGTCGCCGCCTTCACGGGCCCGAGGTGGATGCCCGTGCCGGAGGGCATGAGCGTGATCGCGACGGGATGCCCGTCGATCGTGCCGATCACCCGCACCGGGTTGCCGGTGCCGAAGGCGGCGCGCGAGCCGGGGACCTCGAAGACGGTCCACGAGGCCGCTTCGGGCGCGACCCGGAGCTCGGCGTCGAATTCGAGTGCTGGTCTGCGTGACATGGTCGCCTCGTTTCTGGACTGATGAGTCTCTTTTGAATATAGACTGATCAGTATGATGTTGCAAGGAGGTCTTCAGATGCGCCCGAGTTCACTGCAGAAGCGCGAGGCCGCCCTCCTCGCGGCCGAGCGGCAGTTCCTGTCGACGGGGTACGAGTCGGTGACGATGGACTCCATCGCGAAGGAGTGCGGCGTCGCCAAGCAGACCCTCTACAGCCACTTCGGCAGCAAGCGCGCACTCTTCCTCGAGCTCGTCACCGCGAAGACCGTCGCCGCGCGGCGCGCCGTGCCGACGCCGCCGGCGTTCGACCCCGCCGCCGACGCCCGCGCGACCCTCCGGGCGCTCCTCATCGCCCAGCTCACCGCGGTGATGGCTCCCGACGTGCTGAGCCTGCGCCGCCTGGTGATCGGCGAGCTCCAGCGCTCCCCCGAGCTCGCGGCCGCCCTCTACGAGCAGGGGCCGCGCCGCGCGATCACCAAGCTCGCCGCCCTCATCGCCGAGCTCGGCGAGGCCGGCGCACTGCGCGTCGACGACGCCGAGCGGGCGGCCGCGCAGCTCAACTGGCTGGTGATGGGCGAGCCGGTCAACCGGGCGATGCTGCTCGGCGATGCGGCGATCCCGACCGCGCCCCAGATCGAGGCCCAGGTCGACTCGGCCCTCGACGTGTTCTTCGCCGCCTTCGGCATACACGGCGGCTGACGAGCGCCGTCCGGCTCAGGCGGACGCCGATGCCTTCGCCGCAGCCGCGAACCGCTCCGCCTGCACGGCGAGGAACTCCCCCAGCTCGGGTGAGCCGTCGACGCGATAGCCGACCCCCGCGGGCAGCCACATGAGCGCCATGCCGAGCGCCTCGACCGTCTCGGCCTCGATCGGCCAGGCGCAGTGCGCGGCGTCGACCGCCTCGACCTCGCGACCGTACCAGCCGAGGTGCTCGACGAGCTCGGCCTGCGGCAGTTCGACGACGATGCGGGCGCGGATGCTCCGGCGCCGATGCCGCACTGCTCGCTCGACCCGCTCGCGCGCGGCCTCCTCGCTCACCTCCTCGGGCTCGAACCGCACGCGGGTCGAGAACACCTCGCTGATGCGGTCGAGCCGGAACGTGCGCCAGTCGAGGCGTTCGCGGTCCCACGCGAGCAGGTACCAGCGGCGGGCGACGGGCACGAGCCGGTACGGCTCGACGATGCGCGCCGAGGGCGCGCCCGCGGCATCCGTGTACCTGAATCGCAGCCGCTCGCTGTCGCGGCAGGCGAGCGCGAGGACGCCGAGCAGCTCGGTGTCGACCTCGGGCGTGGGCCGGCCCGACCGGTTCCACGCGCCGCCGGCGCCCACCGCCGTGTGCGACTGCAGCGCCTCGATGCGGCGACGCAGCGCGGGCGGGAGCACCTGCTCGATCTTCGCGAGCGCCGAGAGGGTCGTGTGCTCCGCGCCGCGGAGGCCGGCGGTCGCCTGCGACCGCAGCCCGAGCGCGATCGCGACGCCCTCGTCGTCGCTCAGCAGCAGCGGCGGCAGGCCGGTGCCGGCCTCGAGCCGGTAGCCGCCGGCGGTGCCGCGCAGCGACTCGATGCCGTAGCCGAGCTCGCGCAGACGCTCGACGTCGCGGCGCAGCGTGCGGTCGCTCACGCCGAGCCGCCCCGTGAGCTCGCGCGCCGACCAGTGCCGGTGGCTCTGCAGCAGTGAGAGGAGTTCGAGGGTTCTCGAGGTGGTCGCGCCCATGTTCCGATTCTCTCGTGAAACCGGACAGGAAGTGACCGGATGACTCGAGAAGCTGGGGTCATGACGAACCAGATGATCACCGCACAGGGCCTCACGAAGACGTTCCGCTCGAAGGGGCAGACCGTCGAGGCCGTCCGTTCGCTCGACCTCGCCGTCGGCGAGGGCGAGCTCGTCGCGTTCCTCGGCCCGAACGGCGCCGGCAAGTCGACGACCCTCCGCATGCTCACCACGCTGCTGCCCGCGACCAGCGGCGACGCGGTCGTGGCCGGATGCGACGTCCGCCGCGACCCGGCGGGCGTGCGCCGCCGCATCGGCTACGTCGGGCAGGGCAGCTCGGGCGGGCACACGCAGCGCGTGCGCGACGAGCTGCACGCCCAGGGCGCGTTCTACGGGCTCGGCCGGCGCGAGACGCGGGCGCGCGCCGCCGAGCTCATCGAGTCGCTCGAGCTCGGCCAGGTCGCGAACCGCACCGTGCAGTCGCTCTCGGGCGGGCAGAAGCGCCGCCTCGACATCGCGCTCGGGCTCATCCACCGTCCCGAGCTGCTCTTCCTCGACGAGCCGTCGACGGGCCTCGACCCGCACAGCCGGGCGAACCTGTGGCAGCACATCGTCGAGCTGCGCCGCGCGACGGGCACGACCATCTTCCTCACGACGCACTACCTCGACGAGGCCGACCGCCTCGCCGAGCGCGTCATGGTGATGGACCACGGATCGGTCATCGCCGACGACACCGCCTGGGCGCTCAAGGAGTCGCTCGGCGGCGACCGGGTCACCCTCGCGTTCGATCGCGCATCGGATGCCGCGACCGCCGCCGCCCGCTTCGGCGGCGACCTCGACGGGAGCGACGGCGACGCCCGCGTCGTGACCGTCACGGCACCCGGCGGCGACCGGGCGCTGCCCCGCTACATCCGCGAACTCGCCGATCTCGGCATCGACGTCGCCGCGGCCACGCATCGGCAGCCGACCCTCGACGACGTGTTCCTCGCGCTCACCGGCCGCAGCCTCCGCGAGGAGGCCGCACACGCCGAGCCCGGCGACTCCGCGACGGCCGACACCGCCTCGCCCGTCGCCGCCTGACCCGCTCCCTCTGAAAGGACTGTTCTCATGACCACCACCGCACCCACCGCCACCGCGGGCATCCGCCCGACCGGCTTCCTCCGCGACACCGGCGCGGTCTTCGTCCGGGAGTCGAAGCCGCTCGTGCGCGACCCGTTCAGCGTGATGTTCTCGCTCGTGCAGCCGCTCGTCTTCCTCGGCCTGTTCGGACCGCTGCTCATCGGGGCGGCGGGCGGCGACGTCGCCGGCACCCTCCAGTGGTTCGTGCCCGGCATCCTCGTGATGGTCGCCCTCTTCGGCACCGCCTCGACCGGCGCCAACCTGCTCTTCGAGATGCAGACGGGGTCGCACGAGCGCACGCTCGTCGCGCCGCTCTCGCGCAGCGCGCTGCTCGTCGGTCGCGCCCTCAAGGAGGTCGTGCCCCTCGTGGTGCAGGGCACGGTCGTCGTGCTCGTCGCGGTGCCGTTCGGCTTCGCGGTGGATGTCCCGGGGCTCGTCGTCGGCCTCGTGATCCTCGCCGTCTTCGGCATCGGCTTCGGCGCCCTGAGCTACACGCTCGCGCTCTCGTGCCGCAACCGCGACTGGATGTTCTGGATGGTGCACCAGACCCTGCTGTTCCCGCTGATGATCCTGTCGGGCATGCTCCTGCCCCTCGAGGACGGCCCCGGCTGGATGAAGGTCGCGGCCGCGGTGAACCCGCTGAGCTACCTCGTCGGCGCCGAGCGGGCCCTGCTCGCGGGCGACTTCGGCGACCCGGCCGTCGTCGGCGGCGCGATCGCCGCGATCGTGACGTGCGCGATCGGCGTGCTCGTCGGCGTGCGGGCGATGCGCCGGGCGAGCTGAGCCGGGCCCGGCCGAGCCTCACCGAGTGGCGCGGGGCGACCGCGCCACTCACGATGCCGGTCGCATGGGCCCGACGGGATCCGCCGAGTCGCCTCTGCCGGTTCCGCCTCACCGATGAGGCGGGACCGGCATACCCGAAAGGCGACTCCCTGATCGCTCCCGCGCCGGCCGCAGGGCACGCGCGGCGGGCGAGGACTGCTCGCCCGGGTCGCCGACAGTGAGTCGCCACCGGCCACCGCCTACGCTCGACTCATGCCCAGCACCGAGCACGCGGCAGCGCCCGCGCCCTCCGCCCACGACGTCGTGATCCTCGGCGGCGGCCACAACGGCCTCACCGCGGCCGCCTACCTCGCCCGGGCCGGGCTCGACGTGCTCCTCCTCGAGCGCGACGACCACCTCGGCGGCGCAGCCGTCTCGGCCGCGGCCTTCGACGGGGTCGACGCCCGACTGAGCCGCTACTCGTACCTCGTGAGCCTGCTGCCGCGGCGCATCATCGACGAGCTCAGCCTCGACGTCGAGCTCGTGCGCCGCCGCTTCTCCTCGTACACGCCCGATCCGACCGAGCCCGAGCGGGGGCTGCTCGTCGACAACGAGGCCGACGCCGAGGCATCCGCCGCCGCCTTCGCCCGCGTCGGCGCCGCCGACGACGCGGCCGCCTGGGAGGCGTTCTACGGCCAGACCGCGCATCTCGCCGAGCGGCTCTTCCCGACCCTCACCGAACCGCTGCCGACCCGGGCAGAGGTGCGAGCGCTCATCGGCGACGACGAGGCGTGGAACGCGTTCGTCGAACGCCCCCTCGGCGAGTCGATCGACGCGCGGTTCGCGAGCGACCTCGTGCGCGGCGTCGTCGCGACCGACGGGCTCATCGGCACCTTCACCGCGCTCGACGACCCCGCACTCGACGCGAACCGCTGCTTCCTCTACCACGTCATCGGCGGCGGCACCGGCGACTGGGACGTTCCCGTCGGCGGCATGGGCGCCGTGAGCGGCGAGCTCGCCCGCTCGGCGCGCGAGGCCGGCGCGACGCTCGTCACGGGAGCCGAGGTGCTGGGCGTCGACCCGGCCGGCCGCGTGCGATACCGGCTCGCGGGCGCGGAGCGCCTCGCCACCGCGGGCACCCTGCTCGCGAACGTCGCCCCCGCCGTGCTCGAGCGCCTCATCGAGGAGGGCGTACCGGGAGCACCGGCCGACGGCACCGGCGGCGCCGGCCTGGCCCCGCGCGACCAGGCTCCGTTCTCCGACGACGGACCGGTCGCGGTGCCGCCCGTCGTCCGCGAGCGCCTGCGCGTGCTGCACGCCCCCGAGGGCGCGCAGGTCAAGGTGAACCTGCTGCTCACCCGGCTCCCCCGCCTCCGCGACGCCGAGGTGGCGCCCGAGCAGGCGTTCGCGGGCACGTTCCACATCAACGAGCTCGCCACGCAGCTCGACGCGGCGTACGCGACGGCGGCACGCGGCGGCATCCCCTCGCCCCTGCCCTGCGAGATCTACTGCCACACGCTGAGCGACCCGTCGATCCTGTCGCCCGAGCTCGCGGCCTCGGGCGCGCACACGCTCACCGTCTTCGGCCTGCACGTGCCGCACCGCCTGCTCGAGCGCCACGGCAACGACGAGCTGCGCGCCCTGCTGCAGCAGGCGGTGCTCGACTCGCTCGATTCGGTGCTCGCCGAGCCCATCTCGTCGGTCATCATGACGGATGCCTCGGGCCGCCCCTGCATCGAGACGAAGACGACGCTCGACCTCGAGGCGGCGCTGCGCATGCCGGGCGGCAACATCTTCCACGGCCCGCTCTCGTGGCCGTGGGCCGAGCCCGGCGCGCCGCTCACGACCCCCGCCGAGCGCTGGGGCGTCGCCACGCGGCATCCCGCGATCCTGCTGTGCGGATCGGGGGCGGTGCGCGGCGGCGCCGTGAGCGGCATCGGCGGGCACAACGCGGCGATGGCCGTGCTGGAGCGCCTCGCGGGCTGAACCGTCGCGCGGCGCCGACCATACCTTCGGGTACGGTTGCTCCATGGCGACGACACGGGAACGCTGGCTCGACGAGGGGCTGGCCGTCCTCGCCGCCGAGGGCGCGCCGGCCCTGCGCATCGACCGCCTGGCCGCGCGGCTCGGCGTGACGAAGGGCTCGTTCCACCACCATTTCGACGGCGCCGGCGGGTACAAGCAGACGCTGCTCGCCTACTACGAGCAGCGCACGATCGCGGCGATCGACGGCGGGATCGCGGCGCGGGGCGCCGGCGGGACGCGGGCCACCCTCGAGTGGCTCAGCGAGCTCGCGCTCACGACGGGGCCGTCGATCCGCCCGACCGAGCTCGACGCCGCCGTGCGCGCCTGGGCCCGCACCGACGACGACGCCCGGGCGACGCAGGCCCGCATCGACGCGCGTGTCATCGGCGCACTCCAGGCGGTCTGGCGGCCGGCGACCTCATCGGATGCGGCCGCGCGCACCGCGGCGCTCGTGCCCTACCTGGTCTCGGTGGGCGCGGCGGCCACGGTGCCGCCGATCGGCACCGACGAGCTCCGTGCCGTCTACGAGCTGCTGCTCGAGATCGCCCCGCTCGCGGGCGGGCCGAGCGCCGACGACGCACGCTGAGTTCTCGATCAGAGCACGAAGCAGAACAGGCCGGTCGCGACGCAGATCACCAGCATGCCGGTCGCGTTGACGAAGAGGTTGCGCCCGAAGTCGCGCGCCCGCACGTGCATGCCGATCGCGACGAGGAAGTAGGCGACGAGCGCGGCGCAGGTGAGGGCGGCGAGGTACGGGATCCAGATGCCGAGGACGAGCCCCGCGGCAGCCGCGAACTTGATCGGCGGCATGACCCACCACCACCGCCGTGGGAAGCCGACGTCCTCGAAGCACTTCGCGATGAACGCGACGGGCTTGAGGCACAGCAGGGCGTCGCCGAAGCAGATGACGGCCAGAAGGACGACGGGCCAGACGGGGTCGGGAAACATGAAACCCATGGTCCGTACCATACCGTATGGTACGGAATCATGCCATGGGATGTCCGGCGAGGCACCACCCGCCCCGGACGGTGCCGTCGCCGCGGGGCCTCAGAAGATGAAGACCTGCCCGAGGATCATGATCGCGATGACGAAGAGCGCGATGATCGCACCGACGATCACCAGCGACTTCACCGAGAGCTTCGCGACGACGTAGCCGACCAGGAACGGCAGCGCGACGAGGAAGAGCGTCACGACCCACCAGAACGACTGGTAGGCGCTGTTGCCGACCTCTTCGAGGCGCCCCGAGAACAGCTGCTGCGTGTTCGGGTGCGTCGCGAAGGCGAACGACGCCGAGAGCGGCACCGCGATGACCGCGAGCACGATCAGTCCGGCGAGCCAACCCCACAGCCCGGACTTGCCCTCGGTGATGTCCATTGCTTCTTCGTGCGCCACGCGCTGCGACCCCTTGGAACTCATGACCCGACTCTAGTGCTTCGCACCCGCCCGGATTAGCCTGAAAGTCACGACGAGTGGGGGGCGATGATGACCGCGAAACCGACCGGACACTACGTGCTGAAGGCCGACGGCCTGTACCTGCAGTTCGACCGCCTGTTCCACGCCCCGATCGAGGACGTGTGGTTCAGCCTGACGAACCCCAACGCCATGAAGGGGTGGATCGGCACGTACACGGGCAGCCCGTCGACGGGCGGCGTCCGCTTCCAGATGAGCGAAGAGGGCGCCGAGTGGATGAACGTCACCATCCTCGAGTGCCGTGCGCCGCACAGCTTCACCGCCGACTCCGGCTCGGGCCCGACCGGGGTGCGCGTGTTCTGCCACCTCGTCGAGGGCGGCCGCATGACGACGCTCACGCTCGGGCAGCGCGTGAAGGACGCGGCCGACGCCGCGAGCATCGGCCCCGGCTGGGACTTCTACCTCGACCGGCTCGCGGCCTCTCGCTCAGGAGCGGCCCTCCCCGTCTGGGAGACGTACTACCCCGAGTTCTCGCCCCACTACCGCGACCTCACGGTGCCGAGCGCAGCCCGCCCCTAAACTGACGCCGTGAACACGGCAGAACGGCTACGTCGGCGCAACACCTCCCCGACCGAGGAGCGCGGCAGCCTCTTCGTGAACCACCCGCTGCGCTGGGGGTTCATCGTCACCCTCGGGGTGCTGCTCGCGCTCGGGCTCGCCGTCGCGGTGGTCAACCTCAACAGCGTCGTGCTGTCGGTGTTCATCGCCGCGTTCGTCGCGCTCGGTCTCGACCCGCTCATCCGCTGGTTCGAGCGCCGCGGCATGCGCAGGGGCGTCGCGATCGTCACCGTGATCCTGCTCTTCCTCGGCGTCATCGTCGGCATCGTCTGGCTCGTCGTGCCGCCCGTCATCGGGCAGGCCGTGTCCTTCACCAAGGCGCTCCCCGCCGAGATCAAGGACCTCTACTCCTCGGGGTGGTTCGACAAGGTCAACGAGGCCACGAACGGCTTCCTCGAGTCGGCCGTCTCGTGGGTCAGCGGCATCATCGCCGACCCCGACACCTGGGCCGCGATCGGCGGCGGCGCGCTGAAGTTCGGCGCCGCGCTGCTCGACGGCATCTCGACGAGCGTGTTCGTCGTGGTGCTCTCGATCTACTTCATCGCGACGCTCGACTCGACCAAGCGCGCCTGCTACACCCTCGTCGCGGCGAGCCACCGCACGCAGGTCGAGGGCTACGCCGAGCGCATCATGCAGTCGATCGGCCGCTACCTCAGCGGCATGGTCGTGCTCGCCTTCATGAACTCGGTGTTCTCGACCCTCCTGCTCATCGCCGTCGGCGTGCCCTACGCCCTCTTCATCGGTGCGATGGCGTTCTTCATCACCCTGATCCCGCTCATCGGTACCGTCATCACGACGGTGATCATGACGATCATCGCCCTGCTCGTCTCGCCCGTCGCCGGCATCGTGGTGCTCATCGCGATGCTCGTCTACATGCAGGTCGAGGCGTACATCTTCACCCCGAAGGTCATGGGCAAGGCGGTGCAGGTCCCCGGCACGATCGTGCTCATCTCGGCCCTCGCCGGCGGCACGCTGCTCGGCCTCCTCGGCGCGCTCGTCGCGATCCCGATCTCCGCAGGCATCCTGCTCATCATCCGCGAGGTCGTGGTCCCGAAGCAGGCGCACAGCTAGCGGCGACGCCGCGCGTCGCTAGTCGCTCCACACCGACGGAGCCGCGGCGCGCATCGGCGGCAGCGCGACGTCGTCGCCCCAGCGCTCGATCCACTCGGGGATCCCGTGGAACCCCTCGACGCCGAACGCCTCGACGAGCTCGGGCATCGGCACGGTGCCGCCCGACCGCCGCAGGAAGCGCGCCCGGATGTACCCGGTCGCGTAGATCTCAGGGATCCCTGACGCATCCGGCCGGACGAAGCGCTGCTCCATGTAGACGGCCTTGTCGTCGTGGCCGATGATGCGCGACTCGATCGTGAAGCGGTTCCAGGGGTTGAGCGACTTGCGGAAGGTGATCGTCTCGCTCGCGACCACCGGGTACCAGCCGCGGTCCCGCATGAGCTGCCAGACGCCGTTGCGCACGAGCATCTCGAACCGCGCGACATCCATGATCGAGAGGTAGACCCCGTTGTTCATGTGGTTGAGGATGTCGAGGTCGGTCGGCAGGGTGATGAAGTTCGTGCGGGCGACATCGCCGTGCCCGAGCCGCGAACGGAAGCGGGCGAGCACGAAATGCAGCATCGTGCGGAAGAACATGTGCATGGTCGATGACTGTATGCCTGATCCGTGGTCGATACCCCATCATCATCGGGTTGCGACAACGAGAGACGGATGCCTCGCGCCGATGTTGTGGCCAACGGGCAGGGCCCCTCGTAGACTCCGAGCCATGTCGAACGCCGCCTCCGCCGCCACGACCACCGACCGCCTCCGCCGACTCGCCGAGACCGCGCTCGACGCCGGCGTCGACGTCGTGCTCGTCGCCCCCGGGCCAGATCTCGCCTACCTCCTCGGTCACTCGGTGCCCTCGCACGAGCGGCTCACCCTGCTGGCCGTGCCGGCCGTCGCGCCCGGCGACGCGGTCATGATCCTGCCGGCACTCGAACGCGGGGGCTGGGAGGGCAGCGCGGCCGAGGCGGCAGGGGTGCGCTTCGTGACGTGGCTCGACGGCGAGGACCCGTACGCGGCGCTCCTCGGCGAGCTCGGCGCCGGGGCGGCCGAACCCGCCGACGCCGCCGTCGACGACCACCTGCCGTACCTGCACGCGTTCCGCCTGCAGGCCGCCCGGCCCGAGCTGCGGATGCGGCCCGCCGGCGAGCTCATCGCCGAGCTGCGCATGCGCAAGCAGCCGTTCGAGGTCGACGAGCTCGCATCGGTCGGCGCCGCGATCGACCGGGTGCACCTGCGCATCGGCGAGTGGCTGCGCGCCGGCCGCACCGAGAACGAGGTCGCCGCCGACATCGCCGCCGCCCTCGTCGAGGAGGGGCACCGCACGGCGGACTTCGTCATCGTCGCCTCGGGGCCGAACGGGGCCTCGCCGCACCACGAAGCCTCCGACCGCGTCATCGAGGCCGGCGACCCGGTCGTCGTCGACATCGGCGGGCCCAACCCGGCCGGGTACAACTCCGACAGCACCCGCACCTACCTCGTCGCGGGCGGCGAGCCCGACCCCGAGTTCGTGAAGGTGCACGAGCTCGTGCGCACCGCGCAGCGCGCCGCCGTCGCCGCCGTTCGGCCGGGCGCCTCCGCCGAGTCGATCGACCGCGCCGCGCGCGAGGTGCTCGAGCTGGCCGGCTACGGCGAGTACTTCATCACGCGCACGGGCCACGGCATCGGGCTCGAGGTGCACGAGCACCCGTACATCGTCGCGGGCAACACCCGCCCGCTCGAACCGGGCATGGCGTTCTCGATCGAGCCCGGCGTCTACCTGCCGGGTCGGTTCGGCGTGCGGATCGAGGACATCGTCGTCGTCGGCGACGATGGCGCGGTGCTCATGAACACCTCGCCGGCGGAGCTGATCGTCGTCTGACGAGAGCTTCGCCGAGACGGTCGCGCGACGCGTGCCACGCCCCGCGCGCCGTGCCTCAGCCCTTCGCGGGCACGTGCCGCTCGTCGACCCCGTTGTAGACCGACAGCGGGCGGATGAGCGCGTTCGACGCCGCCTGCTCCAGGATGTGCGCCGTCCATCCGGTGACCCGCGAGGCGACGAACAGCGGCGTGAACGTGAGCGTGTCGAATCCCATCAGGTGGTAGGTCGGGCCCGCCGGGTAGTCGAGGTTCGGCTTGATGCCCTTGCGCTCGCCCATGGCCTGCTCGAGCGCGACGTACAGCTCGAGGAGGTCGGGGCGGTCGTAGAACTCCACCATGCGCTCCATCGCGTCGCGCATCGTCGGCACCCGCGAGTCGCCGTTCTTGTACACGCGGTGCCCGAAGCCCATGATCTTGCGCTTCGAGGCGAGCGCGTCGTCGAGCCAGGCGACGGCCCGCTCGGCCCCGCCCTCGCCGGCGCCGATCTCGTCGAACGCGTGCATGACGGCCTCGTTCGCCCCGCCGTGCAGCGGGCCCTTGAGCGCGCCGATGGCCCCCGTCACCGCCGAGTAGAGGTCGGAGAGCGTCGAGGTGATGACCCGCGCCGTGAAGGTCGAGGCGTTGAACGAGTGCTCGGCGTAGAGGATCATCGACACGTCGAACGCGTTGACGACGGGCAGCTCGGGCACCTCGCCGAAGGTCTGCCACAGGAAGTTGGCCGAGTAGCCGAGGTCGTCGCGCGGCTCGACGAAGTCGAGCTCGTGCCGGCGCCGCTGGTCGTACGAGACGATCGAGGGCAGCTTCGCGAAGAGCCGGATCGCCTTGTCGAGGTCGGCCTCGGGCGAGGAGTCGGAGGTCGTGGGGTCGCTCGCGCCGATGACGCTCACGGCCGTGCGCACGACGTCCATCGGGTGGGCCGTGAGCGGCAGCTCGTCGATGATGCGCTTGACCTCGTGGTCGAGTCCGCGCAGCGACCGCTCACGATCCTCGAACGCGCCGAGCTGCTCGTCGTTCGGCAGCTCGCCGTACCAGAGCAGGTACGCGACCTCTTCGAACGTGCACGAGGCGGCGAGCTCCTGCACGGGGTACCCGCGGTAGAGCAGCGAGTTCGTATCGGGGTTGACCTTCGACACGGCGGTGTAGTCGACCGGCACGCCGGCCAGCCCCTTGTAGATCTCCTGCTCGGCCATTGATGCTCCCTTGCGTTGGCGTGAAGTGGGGTCTCGATCGCGCGTCGCGCTACTCGACCACCGGAGTGTCTGCGACGGTGAAGTTGAAGATCGAGGTGTCGAAGTGGTTGTAGCCCTCGTAGTCGACGAGGTCGTAGAGCTCCGAGCGGTGCTGCATCTCGCCGAGCTGCGCGGTCAGCGAACCGGATGCCTCGAGCTCGTCGAGCCCGCGCATCGCCGAACCCATCGCGAGCCGCAGCAGCGACACCGGCCAGATGACGATGTTCATGCCGACGTCGGCGAGCTGCTGCACCGTGAAGAGCTCGCTCTTGCCGAACTCGGTCATGTTGGCGAGCAGCGGCACGTCGACCGCGGCGCGGATCGCGGCGAACTCCTCGAGCGAGCGCATCGCCTCGGGGAAGATCGCGTCGGCCCCGGCGTCGACGAGGGCCTTCGCCCGGTCGATCGCGGCCTGCAGTCCGTCGACCGCGGCGATGTCGGTGCGCGCCATGACGAGGAAGTTCTCGTCGCGGCGCGCGTCGACGGCGGCGCGGATGCGGCGCAGGGCCGTCTCGTCGTCGACGACCTGCTTGCCGTCGAGGTGACCGCAGCGCTTCGGGTTGATCTGGTCCTCGATGTGGAGGCCCGCGAGGCCGGCGTCCTCCATCTCCTGCACCGTGCGCGCCACGTTCATCGGCTCGCCGAAACCGGTGTCGGCGTCGATGATGGCCGGCAGTTCGGTCATGCGGGCGATCTGCCTGCCGCGGCCCGCGACCTCGGCGAGGGTGGTGAGACCGATGTCGGGCAGACCGAGGTCGGCGCTGAGCACCGCGCCCGAGATGTAGACGCCCTCGAAGCCGCGTTCGCCGATGAGCTTCGCCGACAGCGGGTTGAACGCGCCGGGGAACCGCATGATCTCGCCCGTCGCGAGCCGCTCGCGGAACAGGCGCCGCTTCTCGTGCGCCGGGGTGGATGAGTACAGCATCAGAACAGCCCCTCGGGGATCTCCACGCCCGTGAGCGCGCCGGGGGCGACGGTGAAGGTGAGCCCGCCCAGCTCGTCGGGCGAGAGCTCGGGCAGGCGCTGCGCGAGGTCGAGGAACCGCTCGATCTCGTCGGGGGCCACGGCCCACTCGGCGAGCGTGCGGAACTTGTGCACGTACTGCTCGCGGGCGAACGGCCGCGCTCCGAGCGGGTGGGCGTCGGCCACGGCGATCTCGTCGACGATCTCGCCGCCGTCGGCGAGCTTGATGACGACCCGGCCGCCGAACGCCTTCTCGGCGATGTCGAGCGAGTGGTAGCGGCGCGTCCACTCGGCGTCCTCGACGGTCGAGACCTTCTTCCACAGCTCGACCGTGTCGGCGCGGTGCGCGCGCTCGGGCGAGTACGAGGTCTCGTGGTCCCATGCGCCGTCCTGCAGTGCGACGGTGAAGATGTACGGGATCGAGTGGTCGAGCGTCTCGCGCGAGGCGTCGGGGTCGTACTTCTGCGGGTCGTTCGCGCCCGAGCCGATCACGTAGTGCGTGTGGTGCGAGGTGTGCAGCGTGATCGACTCGATGTGCTCGGCGTCGAGGATGAGCGGGTACTCGTCGTGCAGCTTGCGGGCGAGGTCGATCCAGGCCTGGGCCTGGTACTCGGCCGAGTGCTCCTTCGTGTACGAGTCGAGGATGGCCCGCTTCGACTCGCCCTGGTCGGGCAGCGGCACGTCGTACGAGGCATCCGGACCGTCGAGGAGCCACGCGATCACGCCGTCCTCGCCCTCGTAGATGGGCACCGGGCTCGTCTCGCCGCGCATCGCGCGGTCGACGGCCTCGATCGCCATCTTTCCGGCGAAGGCGGGGGCGTGCGCCTTCCACGTCGAGATCTCGCCCTTGCGCGACTGGCGGGTCGCGGTGGTCGTGTGCAGCGCCTGGCCGATGGCCTGGAAGATCGTCTCCTGGTCGAGGCCGAGCAGGGTGCCGATGCCCGCGGCGGCAGACGGGCCGAGGTGCGCGACGTGGTCGATCTTGTGCTTGTGCAGCGAGATCGCCTTCACGAGGTCGATCTGGATCTCGTACCCCGTCGCGAGGCCGCGCACGACGTCGCGCCCGGTGAGGCCGCGGCCCTGCGCGAGGTGCTGGGCAACCGCGACGATCGGCGGGATGTTGTCGCCGGGGTGCGAGTACTCGGCGGCGAGGAAGGTGTCGTGGTAGTCGAGCTCGCGCACCGCGACCCCGTTCGCCCACGCGGCCCACTCGGGGCTCGTGCGGCGCGCCGCGTCGGCGCCGAACACCGTCGCGCCGTCGCCGCCGATCGAGACGGGGTGCGAGAGCGCCTGGCTGCGCGCCGAGACGACGGGGCGGCGGGCCACGGCGGCCGCCGCGACCGCGGCGTTGTCGATGACGCGGTTCACCACCATGTCGACGACGTCGTCGTCGAGCTCGACCGGGTCGGTCGCGACGCCCGCGAGCTTCCAGGCGAGCTGGCCCTCGCGGGCGAGGTTCTCGTCGCTGCGGTGGGTGCGAACGTGGTGGAGGTGCATGGGGCGGACCTTTCTGAAGTGTTCCATCGGTCAGGCTACGCGGTGGCCGTCGGGGTGACGAGCCTCGATCGAGGCGAGCGCGTGGCGGAGGCTCAGGTGCAGGTGCACGTGGGTGGCATGGGCAGCGAGGGCGGCATCGCCCGCGACGATCGCATCGACGATGAGCAGGTGCTCGGATGCCGCGGCGCGGAGCCGCTCGGGATGGTGGCGGGCGAGCCGGCGGACCCGGGCCGAGTGCAGGCGGACACTGCGGAGCGCCGCCCCGAGCATCGGGTTGGCGGCGGCCGACTCGATCTCGTCGTCGAGCGCGTCGACGGCGTCGTAGTAGGCGCGGATCCCCTCGTCGCCGGCGTCGAGCAACTCGGGCGCGCCGACGATCCGCTCGCGGAGCACGGTGAAGCGCGCGGGATCGCGCCGGGCCGCGGCGAGGCGGGCGGCCTGGCCCTCGAGGGCCTCGCGCAGCTCGTAGAGCGAGACGATGCTCGCGGCATCGAGCGCCGAGACCTGCAGCACGCGTGCGGAGGCGGCGGTGGCGAGGCCGTCGGCCTCGAGGCGTGCGAGCGCCTCGCGAACCGGGGTCCGGGAGACGCCGAGCCGGTTCGCCTGTTCGACCTCGGCGAGCGCGGCACCCGGCTGGAGGGTGCCGTCGAGGATCTCCTCGCGCAACGCGCGGTACGCCCGTTCACTCGCTCGCATCGCCCCTCCCTCCGCATCCATGTATACACTCCTGCGGATTCCCGCGCAATCGATCGTCGATTGACCGCCCGATGTATACATTTGTCGGCCAGTCGCCCGGAGGCCCTCGCCGGCCGGCCGCGGCTGTGCATCTCCCGTGACCGGCCTTCGGCGCCGCCCGCCGTGGGACGATGGAAGGGATGAGCACCAGCGATCTCGACACCATCGGGCAGCGCACGGTCACCGACCTCCGCCGCGACTTCCCCGCCTTCGCCGACGGCGCCGCCTACGGCGCCCCGACCGACGGCGGCGCGCCGGTCGCCTATCTCGACTCGGCGGCGACCGCGCAGCGCCCCGCGCGCGTGCTCGACGCCGAACGCGACTACCTCGAGCAGCACCTCGCCCCCGTGCACCGGGGCGCGAGCGCCGCCGTCGGCCTGTCGACGACCCTCTTCGAGGACGCCCGCGCCACGGTCGCCCGCTTCGTCGGCGCCGGCGAACGGGAGATCGTCTGGGCCGAGAACGCCACCGATGCGCTCAACATCGTCGCGCTCGGCATGGCGGATGCCTCGGCCGGACTCGGCGGGCCCGAGGCATCCCGGTTCGCCCTCGAGGCCGGCGACGAGATCGTCGTGACCGAGGCCGAGCACCACGCCAACCTGATCCCGTGGCAGCGCCTCGCCGCGCGCACCGGCGCGCGCCTGCGCGCCGTGCGCGTCGACGAGCGCGGCCTCTGGTCGGTCGACGCCCTCGCCGCGGAGCTCTCGGAGCGCACGCGGGTCGTCGCGATCGCCGAGGTGTCGAACGTGACGGGCTACCTCGCCCCCGTCGCCGACGTCGTCGCGCTCGTGCGCGAGCGCTCACCCCGCGCGTTCGTCGTGCTCGACGCCTGTCAGTCGGTGCCGCACCTGCCGAGCGACCTCGGGGCGCTCGGGGTCGACTTCGCCGCCCTCTCGGGGCACAAGATGCTCGGCCCGAACGGCATCGGCGTGCTCTACGGCCGCGCCGAACTGCTCGACGCCCTGCCTCCCGCCCGCACCGGAGGGTCGACGATCACGCGCGTGACGATCGACTCGGCCGAGTTCCTGCCGGCGCCGCACCGCTTCGAGGCCGGCACCCAGCCCGTGTCGCAGGTCGTCGCCCTCGCCGAGGCGGTGCGCTACCTCGAGTCGATCGGCATGGCCGCGGTCGCGGCGCACGAGCGCACGCTCGCCGAGCGCGTCGCGGTGCAGCTCGCCGAGGTGCCCGGAGTGCGCCTCATCGGCCCGCCCCCGGGCTCGCCGCGCGCCGGGCTCGTCTCGGTCGCCGTCGACGGGGTGCACGCGCACGACGTGGGGCAGTTCCTCGACGACGCCGGCGTGATCGTGCGGGTCGGCCACCACTGCGCGCAGCCGCTGCACCGCGCGCTCGGCATCACCGCGACGACCCGCGCGAGCGCGCACGTCTACACCTCGGCCGACGAGATGGACCGCTTCGTCGCGACCCTCGGCGACGTGCGGCGGTTCTTCGGCGTCGCCGGCGCCGACCAGACGGCGGCGGTGATCGCGTGAGCGGGCTCCTGCGCTGCCACCGCGGCGCACCCGGCCGGACGGCGGCGGTGATCGCGTGAGCGGGCTCGAAGGGCTGTACCAGCAGATCATCCTCGACCAGGCGAAGCGCCGCAACGGCGACGGGCCGCTCGAGGGCGCCGATGCCGAGCACCACGAATTCAATCCGACGTGCGGCGACGAGATCACCGTGCGCGTGAAGCTCGACGAGGGCGGCGAGCGCCTCGCCGAGCTCGCCTGGCAGGGCGACGGCTGCAGCATCTCGATGGCGTCGGCCTCGACCCTCGCCGAGCGCGCGACCGGTCGCCCCGTCGACGAGGTGCACGGGCTCATCGAGGGGTTCCGTGCGATGCTGCGCTCGCAGGGCGCCGGCGAGCCCGATGAGGAGCTGCTCGGTGACGCGATCGCGTTCCACGGCGTCTCGAAGTACGTCATGCGCGTGAAGTGCGCGATGCTCTCGTGGGTCGCGCTCGAGGCCGCGCTCGCGAAGGCGGCCCCGACGGGCGAGTAGCGGGCCTCGCCGGCTAGCCGAAGACCGGCTCGAAGCGCGCCTCGTCGAGCACGCGGGCGGCGAGCCCCGGCGGCACGTCGTCGAGCTCGGGCGGGTTCCAGCGGGGTGCACGGTCCTTGTCGATCACCTGCGCACGGATGCCCTCGCGGAGGTCGTGCTGCTCGATGAACCACGTCACCGCTCGGAACTCCTGCTCGAGTGCGGCTTCGAGGTTCGGGAGGGTGCGCGCCCGCCGCACCGACTCGAGGGTCACCGCGAGCGCGGTGGGCGAGAGCGCCTCGAGCTCGTCGGCGGCCGCGGCGGCGTAGGCCGTCGCACCCGGATCGAGGGGGTTCGTCGAGAACGCGCTCGACGAGGCATCCTGACGGCCGTCGGCGAAGGCGCGCAGTCTCGCGATGATCTCGGAGACGGTGGGGGCCGAGTAGCAGGCGTCGACCCAGTCGCGCGCGAGCGCGAGTGTCGAGGGGCCAGGGGTCTCGTCGAAGAGCATGACGATCTCGGCCGGGCTGCCGGGGTCGGCGCGCTCGGCGAGCGCCTGCAGCACGTGCGGGATGCGCTCGGACGGGACGAAGGCGTCGGCGAAGCCGGCGTGCAGGGCGTCGGCCGCGTCCATGGTGCGCGAGTTGAGGGCGAGGTGCACGCCGAGCTCGCCGGGCGCCTTCGCGAGCAGCCAGGAGCCGCCGACGTCGGGCGTGAAGCCGATGCGGGTCTCGGGCATCGCGATGCGCGAGCGCTCGGTGACGATGCGCACCGAGGCGTGGCCGGCGATCCCGATGCCGCCGCCCATGGTGATGCCGTCCATGATCGCGACCACGGGCTTCGGGTAGCGGGCGATCGCCGCGTCGAGCCGGTACTCGGCGCGGAAGAACTCGCGGGCTTCGGCGTGGTCGTCGTTCACGGCATAACGGTGCAGCTCGCGCACGTCGCCGCCGGCGCAGAACCCCCGCTCCCCCGCGCCGTCGAGCACGACGAGCGAGACCTCGGAGTCGTGCCGCCAGACCTCGAACACCTCGGCGAGGGCGCGGATCATCTCGTACGAGAGCGCGTTGAGGGCCTGCGGTCGGTCGAGCGTGACGTGGCCGACCCCGTCGGCGACGCTCGCGGAGATGTGCTCGCTCACGCCTGCCACCGTATCGCCCCGACCGCTCGACCGGGTTACGATGCCCGAATGGTCCCCGTCGAGAACCTCTGGACGTTCGTCCTCGCCTCGGTCGCGCTCATCCTCATCCCCGGCCCGAGCGTGCTCTTCGTCGTCGGTCGCTCGCTCGCGCTCGGGCGCCTGGGCGGGCTGCTCAGCGTGCTCGGCAACGCCCTCGGCATGGTGCCCCTCGTCACGGCCGTCGCCCTCGGCGTCGGGGCGCTCGTCGCGCAGTCGGTCGTGCTCTTCACGGTCATCAAGTTCGCGGGCGCCGCGTACCTCGTCTACCTCGGCGTCCAGGCGATCCGGCACCGCAAGGAGGCCTCGCGTGCCGCGAGCGACGACGCGCCGCCCCGCTCGCACTGGCGGCAGCTCGCCGAGGGCTTCGTCGTCGGGGTGACGAACCCGAAGACGATCGCCTTCTTCGTCGCCGTGCTGCCGCAGTTCGTGTCGTTTGAGGCGGGCGCGATCCCGCTGCAGCTCTTCGAGCTCGGGGTCGTGTTCATCGTGCTGGCGCTCGTCTTCGACTCGATCTGGGCGCTCGCCGCGAGCGCCGCCCGCGACTGGTTCGCCCGCACGCCGCGACGCATCGAGCACCTCTCGGCCGCCGGCGGCGTCATGATGATCGGCCTCGGCGGAGTGCTCGCGCTGAGCGGCAACAAGCACTGAGCCGACGTCGCCGGGCCCGCTTCGTCCTGTCCTCCCCATGAGGACGCCCGCTCATGACTGTCTCCCTGGGGGCCGTCCCGCCCGCGGCCGGGCGTCGGATCCGACGTAGCCTGCGGCGATGCATCCCTTCGAGGTCCTCGCCGAGCCCGTGCGTCGCCGCATCGTCGAGGTGCTCGCCGTCGGCTCGCACCCGGTCGGGATGCTGAACGACCTCATCTCGATGGAGTTCCGGGTGTCACGGTCCGCGGTGTCTCATCACCTCCGCATCCTGCGCGACCACGGGGTCGTGCGCGTGCTCCCGGCGTACACGGAGCGCCTCTACCTGCTCGAAGAGGACTTCATGCAACGACTCGATTCGGCCGTGGCCGAGCTGTTCGACCTCTGGGATCACCGCTACGGGTTCGGCACGAATCGCGCACCGGTTCCGCCCGAGCAGCCGTCGCGCGTGCCCCGGGCGTCACCGACGGCACGCACTGCACCGATGTCGGCGCCGGCGCCGGCGCGCCGCCTCCATCGCGCCGGGCGAAAGGGACGCCGTGGCTTCGAGCCCGGGAGCTGGCTCGACGACGGTGAGTAGAGCGCCGAACGGCCGGCCGCCCTCGCCGAGGGTTTCGCGTTTCGCCTATGCCAGTAGCGCCTCACTCACGGATGGCACTACCGCAGCGTCCACGCGGTGTCCCTTCCAGCGCGGTGTCCCCTCCCGGTCAACGGCGTGACGGCCCGCCGCCACTCGGACGCGCGTCTCCGCTCGTTTCGATGAGGCGGAACTGGCAGAGCTCGAACGCGAAAGCCCCCAGCATCGGCGTCACGAGTCGCACCGCCCGGCGCGGGGCGCACGGCCACGCGCGAGCGGCCGACGGCGCGGGGCCGCGCGACTACGCGTCGGCCGGGTTCACGGCCGTGCCCACGAGCACCGCGCGCCCGATGCCGTGGAAGAAGCACTGGATCGCGAGGTTCGCCGGCGTCGCCTCGGGGTCGATCGACAGGCGCGGCACGTCGAGCGCGTGCACGACGAACATGTAGCGGTGCACCCCCGTGCCGGGCGGCGGCGCCGAACCGGCGTAGCGGCGTTCGCCGTCCTCGTTCGGCAGCACGAGGGCTCCGGCGGGGAGCTTCAGCGCGCCCGGTTCGCCGGCATCGGCATCGAGGCTCGTGACGGCGGCCGGCAGGTTCGCGACGGCCCAGTGCCACCAGCCCGAACCGGTCGGCGCGTCGGGGTCGAGGCACGTCAGCGCGAAGCTCTGCGTCTCGGGCGGGAACCCCGACCAGGACAACTGCGGCGAACGGTCGCCAGCGCCCTGGCCCGCGGCGCGCAACGGCAGCGGCAGCTCGGCGCCGTCGACGAAGTCGACGCTCTCGAGCGTGAACTCGGCCATCGGCTTCAACGCCTGCAGCGCGGCGTACGGGTCGTGATCGAACATCGGCGTTCCTCTCGACGGATGCCACCAGCCTAGGCCGGGCGCACACGGCGAGCGCGGAGCATCCGCTCGTAGACTCTCGTGGTGCCGATCGCCAAGATCCTCCTCTACTACGCCTTCACGCCGCTCGCCGACCCCGACGCGGTGCGGCTCTGGCAGCGCGACCTCGCCGGCTCGCTCGGGCTGCGCGGGCGCATCCTCATCTCGAAGGACGGCCTGAACGGCACCCTCGGCGGCGAACTCCGCGCGCTCAAGCGATACGTGCGCGCGACCCGCGACTACCCCGCGTTCAAGCACATCGACTTCAAGTGGAGCGAGGGCACCGGCCTCGACGAGTCGGGCGCGAGCCTCGACTTCCCGAAGCTCAGCGTCAAGGTGCGCGACGAGATCGTCTCGTTCGGCGCGCCCGAGGAGCTCGCGGTCGACGGCGCGGGCGTCGTCGGCGGCGGCACGAAGCTCAGCCCAGAAGCGCTGCACGAGCTCGTCGCCGAGCGCGGCGACGAGGTCGCCTTCTTCGACGGGCGCAACGCGCTCGAGGCCGCGATCGGCCGCTTCGCCGGCGCCGTCGTGCCCGACGTCGAGACCACCCGCGACTTCGTCGCCGAACTGGATTCGGGGAAGTACGACGAGCTCAAGGGTCGCCCGGTCGTGACCTACTGCACCGGCGGCATCCGCTGCGAGGTGCTCTCGAGCCTCATGGTGAGCCGCGGCTTCGGCGAGGTGTACCAGCTCGAGGGCGGCATCGTGCGCTACGGCGAGCGCTTCGGCGACGACGGGCTCTGGAACGGCTCGCTCTACGTCTTCGACGGCCGCGGCTCGATCGACTTCAGCGACCACGCCGCCGTCATCGGCGAGTGCGCGCGCTGCGGCGGCGCGACCAACCGCACCGCCAACTGCACGGATGCCTCGTGCGACACCGAGTTCGTGCTGTGCGAGTCGTGCGGCTCGGCGCGGTGCCCCGCGCACGCGACGGCGTCAGCGGGCTGACGCGCCCCCGCCGGCGATCACCGTGACCGCGCGGGCGAGCTCGTCGCCGCTCGGCAGCCCGTCGGGGTGCATGAGCCAGAGGATGCCGAGGCTCTGCACGAGCACGAAGTCGAGCTTGGCGACCGAGTCGACCTCCGCGACGGAGAGCTCGGGGCGCGCGGCGCGGAGCTGCTCGGCGATGCCGCGGTAGCCCTCGCCCGCGGCCTGCGCCAGGTGCCGGCTCGCCTCGGGGTCGCGCAGCACCCGCACCGTGTTCTCGAGGCTGGCGAGCAGCGCCTCCCGGTTGGCGGCGAAGACGTCGGGCATGCGGTTCCAGAGCGCGGCGAACCCGTCGACGAGCGGCAGCTCCGCGGTCTCGCCCACGACGGCCTCCATGCCGTCGCCGATGCCGTCGCCGAGCGATTCCATGAGGGCCGCGGTGATGAGCTCCTCCTTCGACCCGAAGTGATAGCCGATCGCGGCGAGGCTCACGCCGGCCTCGGTCGCGATGTCACGAGCGGTCGCCTTGGCGACGCCGCGCTCGAGGATCACCTTCCGCGCCCCCGCGAGGAGGTCTTCACGATTGCCCATGCCGCCATCGTACCCAACGATTCAGACATTTGTATTAGACAATCGTCTGAATCGGGTGTAGAACATTCGTGTCAGACAAATGTCTCAATCGATGAAGGAGCACGACGATGACCACCACCTCCGCACCCCGCGTCCTGATCTCCGGCGCCGGCATCGCCGGCCTCGCCCTCGCCCTCCAGCTCGTGCGCGCAGGCATCCGCTCGACCGTCGTCGAGCGGGCCGAGTCGCCTCGGCCCGGCGGCCAGGCCGTCGACCTGCGCGGCGCGAGCCGCGAGGTCGCCGAGCGGATGGGCCTCATGCCGGGCATCGACGCGCGGCGCGTGCACGAGCTCGGGCTCGCCTACGTCGACGGTCGCGGCCGCGTGTTCGGCCGCATGTCGATGGAGGACTTCGACGGCGAGGGCGCCGTCGCCGAGATCGAGATCGCACGCGGCGACCTGGCCGCGGTGCTCCGCGAGGTGCTCGACGAGGCGGCCGCCACCGCTCCCGGGCTCCTCGAGCTGCGGTACGGCGACCGCCTCACCGCGGTCGAGCAGCACGCCGACCGCGTCGAGGTGCGCTTCGAGCACGCCGCGCCCGAGGCGTTCGACCTCGTCGTCGGCGCCGACGGCGTGCACTCGGCGACCCGGCGACTCGCCTTCGGCCCCGAGGAGCGGTTCGCGCACCCTCTCGGCGGCTACGCCGCCTTCTTCACCCTGCCGACGCCCACCGACCTCGAGTCGGGCTGGCTCACCATGCGATTCGTGCCCGGCGCGACCTTCGGCATCCGACCCGATCTCGATCCGTCGACGTCGAAGGCGCTCCTCACGCTGCGCACCGACCGCGATCCCGCGCTGCGCGGCGACCGCGCCGCGCAGGAGGCCCTCATCCGCAGGGCCCTCGACGGCGCCGGATGGCACGCCGAGACGATCCTCGCCGCGATGCCCGAGGCATCCGACTTCTACTTCGACGAGCTCGTGCGCATCGACCTCGACAGCCCGGTGAAGGGCCGGGTCGCGCTCCTCGGCGACGCGGCGTCGTGCGGCTCGCCGATGACGGGGATGGGCACCGCGACGGCGCTCATCGGCGCCTACCTGCTGGCCGGGCGGATCGCCGCCGACCCTGCCGGGCTGCCGGCCGCGCTCGAGCGCTACGCCGCCGACATCGCCCCCTTCGTCGAGCGGGGCAAGCAGATCCCCGGCGGCGGCATCGAGCGCATGGTGCCGGCGAGCCGCCTCGGTGCGCTCGTCTCGCGGGCGATGACCGGGGTGATGCTGTCGAAGCCGTTCCGACCGCTCGTGCGGCGGATGTTCGCCGCGGGCAGCCCCGAGCCGGCACTGCCCGCGCCGGCGGAGGTGCGGGTGCAGCGGGTCGAGGCGTGACTCAGCGGCGACGCCGGGCGTAGGCCCGCGCGTTGCGGCTCGACAGCGCGAGCAGCACGAGGATGTCGAGGGCGAGCGTCACGAGCGTGGTGCGCAACGTGATCTCGGCATCGCCGCCGAAGTAGTCGACGGCCGACCAGGTGATGCTGATCGTCGCGAAGACCATGACCGTGATGCGCGCCCAGTTGCTGCCGCGGTAGACGAGCACCGCGAAGACGAGCTCGACCGCGAGCACGATGCCGCCGCCGACGAGGATGACGGCGAGGCCGGCGTGCGACAGGGTCTGCGCGTCGACGTCGCCGTCGAGCTCGATGCCGAAGTCGCCCTCGAGCACCTGCCGCCACTGCACGGCGAGCGCGATCAGCCACACGACGCCGGCGATGACGCGCAGCACGACGAGCACGGCGCCGAACACGGTCGCGGCGGGTCGCCGCATCGAGGGTCGCGCGGGCTCGATCGGCCGGGCGAGGTCGCCGGGCGACTCGTAGGCCGGGCGCTTGCCGCTGCTCATGCGCCCCCCTCCTCTCGGGCCGGCTCGATCGCGGCGAGCGGGACCTCGCCGACGTCGAGCACCGGCAGGCCGCCGTCGGTGCTGATCGAGTCGCCGCCGCCGTTGCGCGAGTGGTAGCCGGTCGAGAAGTCGTCGAGCACGTCGAGCCGGGCGGCGGGGTTCGCGCCCAGCACGGTCGCGACGATGTGGTCGCGCTCGACGTCGATGTCGGCGTCGATCTTGTGCGTGACCTGGAGGGTGAACAGGGAGAAGCCGACGGCGCGGTCGAAGGTGCCGGCGGCGAGCCAGTCGACGCGCCGGCCGCCGGGCAGGAGCCAGTCGTCGGGGGTGCGCCAGAAGCGCACGTGGTGGCGTTTCGCGGGGTTGTCGTCCACCTCCTGCTGGTAGGCGAAGTCCTGCTGCCTGCCGAAGAGGAACAGCGGGCTGACCGGGGCCTCGTCGTAGCTGCGCCGGGTGATGGTCGAGGTGACGATGCGCCAGCTCGAGGCGGGCGTCACGTCGTCGGCCCTCGTCCATCCGGCGGCGCGCATGGCGGCGTGCACGTGCTCCTCCTCGCCGTCGAGTGCGAGGTTGACGGGGTCGCCGAGCAGGCCGTCGCTCGTGCGCGCGCGGCCGATGAAGTAGTCGGGCACGTAGATCGTCGTGAGGATGCGGTGCAGGCGCGGCAGCACGAGGTAGGCGAGCACGAGCCAGAACGCGACGAAGAACAGCAGCCCGAACCATCCCCAGTCGAAGCTCTGCTCGAGGATGAGCCAGGCGAGCCACACGGCCGCGATGCCCGCGTAGACGAAGAAGAACCCGTCGAGGAGGGCGTTCGCCGAGAACCGGCGCGGCCTGCGACCCGCCGCTGCCCCTTCGGACGTCTCCCCCATGCCGGAATGCTACCCGGGGACGGCCGAGGAAGACTCAGTTGGCCCTTCCGTCGATCTTAAGGTTAGCCTTACCTTGCTTAGGGTTACCTAAGTCGCCGCACGGCCGCGGCACCTCCTCCCCTCCACGGAAAGCGAGTGTTCACCATGCCCAGACGCCGTTCGGCGCTGACCGCCACCGCCGGTCTCCTCACGATCGCCGCCCTCGGACTCGCCGGCTGCGCGAGCGCCGCCGAGGCCGAACCCGAGGCCGCCGCGAGCGGCACCGTCACGATCGTCGACAACCACGGCGAGGTCGAGGTGCCGGTGAACCCCGAGCGAGTCGTCGCCCTCGACAACCACGTCTTCGAGACGCTCTCCGCATGGGACGTGCCGCTCGCGGCCGCCCCGAAGCAGATCATGGGCACCGACATCTGGCCCGAGTACACGGGCGACGACGCGGTGCTCGACGTGGGCGCCCACTTCGAGCCGAACCTCGAGTCGATCGTCGCGGCGCAGCCCGAGCTCATCATCGGCGGCTACCGCTTCGCCGAGTCGTACGACCAGATCGTGAAGCAGAACCCCGACGCCGCCGTCATCGAGATCGCCCCGCGCGAGGGCGAGGACCCGAACGCCGAGCTCACCCGCGAGATCGAGATCCTCGGCCAGATCTTCGACCGCGAGGACGAGGCCGCCGAGCTCATCGCCGCCTTCGACGAGGCGACCGCCGCGGCCGAGAGCGCCTACGACGGCACCTCGACCGTGGCGACCCTGCTCACCTCGGGCGGCGAGATCTCGTACATCGCCCCGGTGACCGGACGCAGCCTCGGCGTGCTCTACCCGACCGCGGGCCTCGCCCCGGCGATCGAGCAGGCCGCGGCGGACACCTCGCACGGCGACGACATCAGCGTCGAGGCGATCGCCGCGGCGAACCCCGACTGGATCATCGTGATGGACCGCGAGGGCGCCATGACCGACGCCGAGGGCTACGTGCCCGCGAAGGAGCTCATCGAGGGCTCCGAGGCGCTCGCGAACGTCACCGCCGTGAAGGAGGGGCAGATCGTCTACGTCGACCCCGCCTTCTACCTCACCGAGGACCTGCAGTCGTACACGGCGCTGTACGAGCAGCTCGCGACGGCCTTCGGCGCCGCCGCGTAGCCCTCGCGTGTCGCAGCAGTCCGTGGCATCCGCCACCGAACCCGAGGCGCGCACCCGACCGGGTGCGCGCCTCGGGCGCGCGCGCCGCGCCGCGCTCCCCCTGGCGATCCTCGCCACCCTCGGGCTCCTGGCCCTCTCCCTCTTCGTGGGCGTCTACGACGTCGTCGGCGGCGCGGACGGCGCCGAGATGTTCGCGATCACCCGCGTGCCCCGCACCATCGCGTTGATGCTCTCGGGCTGCGCGATCGCCGTCAGCGGCCTCGTCATGCAGATGCTCACCCAGAACCGCTTCGTGGATGCCACGACCGCGGGCACGACCGAATGGGCGGCACTGGGCCTCCTGCTCACGGTACTGCTCGTCCCGGGCGCCGGCCTCGAGGCGCAGATGATCGCCGCGAGCCTCGCCGCCTTCGCCGGCACCCTCGCCTTCCTCGCGATCCTCCGCCGGGTCGCCATCCGCACGACCCTCGTGGTGCCGCTCATCGGCATCATGCTCGGCGCGGTCGTGAGCGCGTTCACCACCTACCTCGCGGCGTCGACGAACTCGCTGCAGATGCTCGGCACCTGGTTCATGGGCAGCTTCACGAGCGTCGTGCGCGGCCGCTACGAGGTGCTCTGGGTGGTCGCCATCGTGACGTTCGTGATCTTCCTCGTCGCCGACCGCCTCACCGTCGCGGGGCTCGGCAAGGACGTCGCGACGACCGTCGGCGTGCGCTACGAGGCCGTGCTCGTCGTCGGCACCTCGCTCGTCGCGGTCGCGACCGGCGTCACCACGGTCGTCGTGGGCTTCCTGCCCTTCCTCGGGCTCGTCGTGCCGAACGTCGTGTCGATGATCCGCGGCGACGACCTGCGCGGCAACCTGCCGTGGGTCTGCGTCGGCGGCGTCGCCCTCGTCACCGTGTGCGACCTCATCGGCCGCACGATCCGCATGCCGTTCGAGATCCCCGTGTCGATGGTGCTCGGCGTCGTCGGCAGCGCCGTCTTCATCGCGCTGCTCCTGCGGAGGCCGCGTGGCTGAGCTCCTGAGCAGAACGGCGCGGATGCCACGCACCGAGGCCCGCACGAGGCATCCCCGCCATCTCGGGGCGATCATCGCAGGCGCCGCGGCGGTCGTCTTCGCCGTCGGCATCCTCGTCTGGGACAACCCGGTGCCGTACGGGCTGCCGGGATTCTGGCTCATCGTCGAGTCGCGGGCCGTCGCCGTCGCGACGATCGCGCTCGTCGCGGTCTGTCAGGCGATGGCGACGGTGCTGTTCCACACGGCGACCGGCAACCGCATCCTGACCCCGTCGATCCTCGGCTTCGACGCGCTCTACACGCTCATG
The DNA here is from genome assembly GCF_042885275.1 of Agromyces sp. NPDC058064. Taxonomy (NCBI): domain Bacteria; kingdom Bacillati; phylum Actinomycetota; class Actinomycetes; order Micrococcales; family Microbacteriaceae; genus Agromyces; species Agromyces sp. NPDC058064. Next base: position 1,201,121 of record NZ_JBHVSE010000001.1, read on the forward strand.
CAGACCGCGCTCGTCTTCGCCTTCGGCATGGCCGCGACGCAGGTCGAGGGCCCCGCGAAGATCGTCGTGCAGAGCCTCGCGATGATGCTCTTCGCGACGCTGCTCTACGGCTGGCTCTTCTCGGGGCGGCGGCAGAACCTGCACGTGCTCCTCCTCGTCGGCGTCGTGCTCGGCGTCGGCTTCGGCTCGGTCTCGACGTTCCTGCAGCGCCTGCTCACGCCGAGCGAGTTCGACGTGCTCGCCTCGCGGCTGCACGGCTCGATCGGCAACGCGAACCCCGAGGTGCTGCCGTGGGCGGCCCTCGTCGTCGCGGCGATCGCGGCCCTGGTGTGGCGGCGGCGCCGCCGGCTCGACGTGCTCGCGCTCGGGCGCGATGCGGCGGTCAACCTCGGCATCGCGTACCGCCGCGAGGTCGTCGGGCTCCTGGTCGTCGTAGCGGCGCTCATCGCGATCTCGACGACGATGATCGGGCCGATGACCTTCTTCGGGTTCCTCGTGGCGACGCTGACCTACCAGTTCGTGCGCTCCGACCGGCACGGCGTGGTGCTGCCGCTGGCCGTGCTCATCGGGCTCGCCGCCCTCACCGGCGCCTACTTCGTGCTGCAGCACGTGTTCTACGCCGCCGGGCTCGTCACCGTCGTCATCGAGTTCGTCGGCGGCATCGCCTTCCTCGTCGTCATCCTGCGAAAGGGGCTCAGATGAGCACCGGGCCCATGATCACCCTCGACGCCGTCGCGAAGGGCTATGGGGGCACCCGCGCCCTCGGCCCGATCGACCTCGAGATCGCGCGCGGCGGCATCACCGCGCTCGTCGGCCCCAACGGCGCCGGCAAGTCGACGATGCTCACGATCATCGGGCGGCTGCTCGGCGCCGACGCGGGCGCCGTGCGCATCGGCGGGCTCGACGTCGCGACGGCGAAGCCGCGCGAGCTCGCGAAGGTCGTCTCGATCCTGAAGCAGGAGAACCACTTCGTCGCCAGGCTCACGGTGCGCCAGCTCGTCGCGTTCGGGCGCTTCCCCCACTCGCAGGGGCGGCTCGCGGCATCCGACCACGCGGCGGTCGACGAGGCGATCGCGTTCCTCGACCTCGCGCATCTCGAGCACCGATTCCTCGACGAGCTCTCGGGCGGGCAGCGCCAGCGCGCCTTCGTCGCGATGGTGCTCGCGCAGGACACCGAGGCGGTGCTGCTCGACGAACCGCTCTCGAACCTCGACATGCGCCACGCGGCCTCGATGATGCAGCAGCTGCGCGATGCGGCCGACGTGCTCGGCAAGACGATCGTGCTCGTCGTGCACGACGTCAACTTCGCCTCGGCGTACGCCGACCGCATCATCGCCCTCGCCGACGGGCGGATCGTCGCCTCGGGCATGCCCGACGAGATCATGCGCGGCGAGGTCCTGTCGCGCGTCTTCGACACCCCCGTCGACGTCGTGGAGCACTCGGGGCAGCGCCTCGCGGTGTACTACCGGCCCGCTCCGATGTCGGCCGATCCGATCCGAACCGATCTCGGCAGACCCGAACCGACCACCCCCGAACCGGCCAGACCGGTCCCGACCAGAAGTGAGACCCGATGACCGCCTTCGCCCTCGCCCGTCGCTCGAACGAGCTCGTCTTCCGCCCCGCCAGGCTCGCCTCGCGCCGCTTCCTCACCGCCGACTACGTGCGCGTGCGGCTCGAGGGCGAAGCCCTCGTCGGCTTCGACTCGCCGGGCTCCGACGACCACATCCGCGTGTTCTTCCCCGCCCGGGGCACCGAGGCCGCCGCGCTCTCCGTGGACGAGCTGCGAGCCGCACCGAGTCGCGAGTACACGCCGCTCGCCTGGGACGCCGCCGCCGGCACCCTCGAACTCGAGTTCCTCGTGCACGGCGACGAGGGCGTCGCGGGGCGCTGGGCGGCCGACGCCCCGATCGGCGCCTCCGTCGGCGTCGGCGGCCCGCGGGGGTCGCTCGTCATCGAAGGCGTGCCCGAGGGCTGGCTGCTCGCGGGCGACGAGACGTCGCTGCCCGCGATCCGCCGTCTCGCGGGCCGGATGCCACGTGGCGCGCGGGGGCTCGTCATCATCGAGGCGAGCGGGGCCGGCGACGACTACGCCCTCGAGACACCCGAGAGCGTGCGCGTCGAGTGGCTGCGACGCGCCGACGGCAGCCCGTCGGCCGCCCTCATCGACCGGCTCGACGCGCTCACGGCCGAGGACCGACCGTCGGGCGACGTCTTCGCCTTCGTCGCGGCCGAGCAGGCCGTCGTGAAGCCGGGGCGGGCGCTGCTCGAGCGCTGGGGCCTCGACGCCGAACGCGCGATCGTCAAGGGATACTGGCGCCGGGGCGACGCCGAGTACCACGCGCCTCACTGACCGAGGCGCACCCGACGCAGCCTCCCGAACCGGCGCCCGCGCCTACTCCACGATGCCGACCGTGACGGCCGCCCGCGTCGAGGTGGGCTCGACCGGCTCATCGGGGCCTGCGAACGCGAGTGCCGCGTATCCTGCGACGATCACGATCGCCACGATGACGCGATCCATGGCGCCTCCTTCCGCTCGCCTCCGAGCGTGCCGGATGGGGGTGGCCGTGGCATCCGGTGCCGACCCTCAGATTCGCCCGCCCCGCCCCTCAGAGGCGGGGCGGAATCGAATCGCGCGCGGTTCGTGCGAACCCCGCTCTAGGCTCGGCACATGGACTACGACGTCGCTCGCATCCGCTCCGCCTTCCCCTCCCTCGAGAGCGGGTGGGCCCAGTTCGACGGCCCCGGCGGCACCCAGACGCCGCGCGCAGTGGGCGAGGCGGTCGCATCCGTGCTCACCGGCCCGCTCTCGAACCGCGGCACCCTCGGTGAATCCGAGCAGCGCGCCGAGGAGGCCGTCCAGGGGTTCCGTCTCGCGATGGCCGACCTCGTGGGCGGCGACCCTCGGGGCATCGTGCACGGCCGCAGTGCGACGCAGCTCGCCTACGACGTCTCCCGCCTGCTCTCACGGGGGTGGGCCCACGGCGACGAGGTCGTCGTCACGCGCCTCGACCACGACTCGAACGTGCGCCCCTGGGTGCAGGCGGCCGAACGCGTGGGCGCCGCGGTGCGCTGGGTCGACTTCGATCCGGCGACCGGTGAGCTCGCGACCGAGGCGGTCGAGGCCGCCCTCTCCGATCGCACCCGCCTCGTCGCCGTGACCGCGGCCTCGAACCTCATCGGCACGATGCCCGACGTCGCCGCGATCGCCGCGTCGGTGCACGCCGTCGGTGCCCTCCTCTACGTCGACGGCGTGCACTTCACCGCGCACGAACTGCCCGACGTGGGCGCCCTCGGCGCCGACTTCTTCACCTGCTCGCCGTACAAGTTCCTCGGCCCGCACTGCGGGGTGCTCGCGGCCGACCCCGGCCTGCTCGAGACGCTCATGCCCGACAAGCTGCTGCCCGCGACGAACGCCGTGCCCGAGCGCTTCGAGTACGGCACGCTTCCCTACGAACTGCTCGCCGGCGTGACCGCGGCCGTCGACGTGCTCGCCGGGCTCGCGGAGTCGCCGGGCGAGCACGCCGGCGAATCGGATGCCCAGGCCACGCGCCGCGCACGGCTCACCGCCTCGTACGCCGCCCTCCACGAGCACGAGGAGCGCCTGCGCGCCCGCATCGAGGCCGGGCTCGCCGAACTGCCCGGCGCGACCCTCTGGTCGCGGGCGACTCGCCGCACGCCGACGCTGCTCGTGACGTTCGCCGGCCACGAGGCCTCCGAGGTCACGCGGCGACTCGCGGAACGCAAGGTGCTCGCACCCAGCGGCAACTTCTACGCGCTCGAGGCGTCGCGCCGTCTCGGGCTCGGCGACCTCGGCGGCCTGCGGGTGGGGCTCGCGCCCTACACCGACGCCGAGGACGTCGATCGGCTGCTCGACGGGTTGGCGGCGGCGCTCGGCTGACGCCCGCGGGTTCCGGACGTGAGCGCGCCCCGCCCTTCGCGGTGACGTCGCGGCGTCATACGCTGAGGGCATGACCCTCGCCGAGACCGCCGCCGAACTCCGCCGCCTGCACTCCGCCCCCGAGCTCCTCCAAGTCGTCAACGTGTGGGACGTGGTGAGCGCCCGAGCCGTCGCCGCCCTGCCCGAGACCCGCGCCATCGCGACGGCCGGGCACTCGATCGCCGCCTCGTTCGGCTTCCCCGACGGCGAGATCCCCGTCGACCTCATGCTCGACATGGCCGGTCGCATCGCCCGCGCGGTCGAGGTGCCGGTGAGCGCCGACCTCGACGACGGCTACGGCGCCCCGGGCGAGACCGTCCGCCGCGCGATCGGCGAGGGCATCGTCGGCGCGAACATCGAAGACCGCCTGCAGCCGCTCGCCGAGTCGGTCGCGGCGGTCGAGGCGGCCGTCGCCGCCGCCGTGGCCGAGGGCGTGCCGTTCGCCCTGAACGCCCGCACCGACGCCTGGCTCCGGGGCCACGACCGGCCCCGAGAGGTGTGGATCGCCGACGTGATCGAGCGCGGCCGCGCGTTCCTCGACGCCGGCGCGACGAGCGTGTTCGTGCCGGGCGTGTTCGGCGAGCCCGAGATCGAGGAGATCGTCGCCGGCATCGGCGAACAGAAGCTGTCGCTCATCGGGCTGCCGGGCATCCCCGCACCGGCCCGTCTCGAGGCGCTCGGCGTCGCCCGGCTCTCGTACGGGCCGACGACGCAGCGGGTCGCGCTCGGCGCCCTGCAGGATCTCGCGTCGAGCCTGTACGCCGGCGGCGTGCTGCCCGACGGCATCCGCCCGCTGAACTGAGCGGCTGCGGATTCCCCGCGCTGATCTGCGAATCCCCCACGAGACGGATGCCTCGCGCCCCCCGATCTCGCTAGGGTGAGCATGTCCGGGGCCTCGGCCGCGTACACGGGTCGTGCGGGGGCGCGGCCCACCTGCGGCTCACGACGGCCCCCGACGTGAGGAGCGCGCATGGCCGACGGCATCCCCATCGAGATCACGGGGCTCAGCAAGCACTTCGGCGCGGTCACCGCCGTCGACGACCTCAGCTTCACGGTCGAGCCGGGGAGGGTCACCGGGTTCCTCGGGCCGAACGGCGCGGGCAAGACGACGACGCTGCGGGTGCTGCTCGGGCTCGTCCGCGCGTCGAGCGGCACGGCGACCTTCGGCGGCACGCCGTATCGCGCACTGCCGCGCCCGCTCGAGACGGTCGGTGCGGCGCTCGACGCGAACTTCCACCCGGGGCGCACCGCGCGCAACCACCTGCGGGTGTACGCCACCGCCGCCGGCATCCCCTCGTCACGGGTGCCGGTGGTGCTCGAGCAGGTCGGCCTCGCCGAGTTCGCCGACCGGCGCGTCGGCGGCTACTCGCTCGGGATGCGCCAGCGCCTCGCCCTCGCGTACACGCTGCTCGGCGACCCGGGCGTCTTCGTGCTCGACGAGCCGATCAACGGCCTCGACCCCGAGGGCATCCGCTGGATCCGCGTGTTCCTGCAGACGCTCGCCCGCGAGGGCCGCACGGTGCTCGTCTCCTCGCACCTCCTCAGCGAGGTGCAGCAGTCCGTCGACGAGGTCGTCATCATCTCGCGCGGGCGACTCGTGAAGCGCGGCACGCTCGCGAGCCTCGAGCTCGACGCCGCCCCGCGCACGATCGTCGACTCGCCCGACCGGCAGGCGCTCGCGACGGCCCTCGACTCGGCCGGCCTCGAGTACGACGCGGGCCGCAGCGGGTTCATCGTCGATGAGCCCGACCCCGGGCGGGTGGGCCATGCGGCCTTCCTCGGCGGCGTCGAGCTCAGCGCGCTGCACCGGCTGAAGTCGGGGCTCGAAGAGTCGTTCCTCTCGCTCGTCGGCGACTCCCCCGAGGAGGAGGCGCTCGCGGACCAGGCGACGGGCGGGGCGGCGACCGACGCGACCGACGAGGCGCCCGCCGCGGACGAGGCGGCACCACCGCCCGACGAGCCTCCCGCCGGCGAGCCTCCCGCCGGGGAGTCCACCACGGGCGAGGAGGGCGCACGATGAGCTTCTTCCGCGCGCTCGGCGCCGAGTTCCAGAAACTCCTGACCACCCGCATGTGGTGGCTGCTCGCGATCCTCCTGGCCGCGTACGTCGCGTTCATGGCGGGCGGCCTCGGCGCCCTGTTCAGCTGGCTCGGCGCGAACCCCGAGGCCGCGGCGGAGTCCGGCGGCGCCCCGCTGCCCGCCGACGTCGAGCTCGCCCCGCTGCTCTACAGCTTCGCCTCGAGCATCGGCTACGTGTTCCCGCTGCTCCTCGGCGCGCTCGCGGTGACGAGCGAGTTCCGGCACAAGACCCTCACGCCGACCTTCCTCGCCGAGCCGCACCGCACCGTCGTGCTGTCGGCCAAGCTCGTCTCGCAGCTCGTCGCGGGCGCCGTGCTCGGCGTGATCGGCTACGCGGTGTCGGTCGGCTCGGCGGCGGCGGCCCTCGCGGGCTTCGGCCTCGAGACCGCGCTCGACTCGAGCGACACCTGGGCGCTCATCGGCCGGGGCGTGCTCGCGATGGCGCTCTGGGGCGGCATCGGCGTGGGGCTCGGCGTGCTCGTGACGAACCAGGTCGCCGCGGTCGTGATCGTCATCGCGTTCACCCAGTTCCTCGAGCCGATCCTGCGCTTCGCCGCGTCGCTCAACGACGTCACCGCGACCGTCGGCCGGTACCTGCCGGGCGCGGCGAGCGACGCGCTCGTGGGCGCCTCGTTCTACACGGTCGCCGCGTTCGGCGCCGCCGAGACGCTCGAGTGGTGGCAGGGCGGGCTCGTGCTGCTCGGGATCGCGCTCGTGACGACGGCGATCGGCGCGGCCACGACCTGGCGGAGGGACGTCTCGTAGGTGGACGCCGCAGAGCTCCGATCGCGCCGGCTGTTCGCGCAGGGGCTGCGCGGCCCGGTTCCGGGCGACGCGGCTCCGAACGCCCCGGATGCCGCGTGGGCGGTGCCGCCCGTCGCACCCGACGGCGTCGTGGCCCGAGCACTCGCGGTGCAGGCGCAGGAGTACCTGCCCGCCCAGTGGGGCCTCGCGCAGCGGCTGCCCGCGCCCGCCCGACCCGATGCCGCGACCGTCGCCGCCCGCATCGACGACGGCGCGATCCTCCGCACGCACGTGCTGCGGCCCACCTGGCACTTCGTGGTGCCCGCCGACGCCCGGTGGCTGCTCGAGCTCTCGGCCCCGCGCGTGCGGCAGCAGATGGCGGGGACGATCCGCAAGGCCGGATGGGACGGCGCGGCAGGGCGCCGCGCCGTCGACGTCGTCGCGCGCGAGCTCGCGGCGGGCCATCGCACCCGCGACCGGCTCGGCGCGGCGCTCGTCGACGCCGGCCTCCCGAAGGAGGGGCTGATGTTCGTGCTGCTCCTCGCCGAGCTCGAACTCGTCGCGATCTCGGGAGCGAGCGTCGGCAGGCAGCGCAGCTACGCGGCGTTCGACGAGCGGGTGCCCGCCGCCCCGCCGCGCCCGAGGGAGGAGGCGCTCGCCGAGCTCGTCGAGCGCGCGCTGCTCACGCGCGGCCCGGCGACGACGCGCGACCTCGCGACCTGGTCGGGGTTCACGCTGCGCGACGTCCGTGCCGCGCTCGTCGAGGCATCCGCGCGCACCGACGGCCGCGTCGAGCAGCTCGACGACCCCGACGAGGCCGAGCTCTGGCACGACGCGGCCGTCGGGGCCGCCTGGTCGTCGCGCGGCGACGAGCGCACGGCGGTCGACGACGACCCGGCGCGCGTCGACCTGCTGCAGGGCTACGACGAGTACGTGATGGGCTACGCGATGCCGCGCGCCTACCTGCAGCCGCCGGGCATCGCCGCGCCGATCATCCCCGAGTTCCCGCTGCACGCGATGCTCGTCGGCGGCACCATGGTCGGGCGCTGGGCCCCGGTCGTGCAGGGCTCGCGGGTCACGCTGCGGGTGGTGCCGTGGCGCGCGTTCTCGCGCGCCGAACGCCGCTCGCTCGACGAACGGCTCGCCGAGGTCGACGCGTTCCTCGGCCTCCCCTCGGAGGTCGTCGTCGAGCCCGTCGCCCCGATCTGAGCGGGGTCAGCCGAACAGGTCGCCGAGCACCGTCACGGCGAGCGCGACGAGCCCGACGACGCTGAGCAGGCACGCTCCGGCGAAGACGGCGATGGAGGCGACGGCCGTGCGCCGCGAACGACGCGCGACCGAGGGCAGGGTCGCGGTCGTGTCGCGGGTCGGCGGCGGCCCCGCGGCGAACCTCGGCGGTCGCGGCGGCGGGGATGCCTCGGGCGCGCGCGCCTCGTAGCGGTCGAGCACTCCGGGGCCGGCGCCGGGCTCGGCGGTCCGCAGCACCTCCTCGGAGACCGGTGCGGGCGCGGGCCGGCGACGATCGCGTCGGGTCGGCGCGTGCATGACGGGCGCGCCCCGGTGGGTGAGCCGGGGCTTCGACGAGTCGCCCCGGTCGACGACCACCGTCGCCTCGTCGGAGCCGGAGGTGCGCGGGACGACCACTGTCGCATCGGCCGAGTCCGCGGCCGCGGACTCGGCGCCGGCGTCGCCGCGGACGACCGTGCGCTCGACGACGACCGTCTCGTCGTCGACGCGGGAGACGACCACGGTCGCCTCGTCGTGGAGGTCGTCGTACTCGAGGTCGTCGAGCATCGAACCCGCGTGCTCGTCGCTCATGAACGCCTCCGCACCGGGATCGTCGTCTCGTCGTCGACCTCGGGCGAGCCGACGCCCTCGGGTGCCATGCGGGGAACGCCGGTCGTGGCATCCGCGTGCTCGTCGAGGCCGCCGGAGAGGACGTCGACGACGACGACCGTGATGTTGTCGTGCCCGCCCGCCTGACGGGCGCGCTGCACGAGCGCCGCCGCGGCGGACTCGGGCCGACCGCTCATCGTGAGCGTCGCCCGGATTCCCTCGTCGCTCACCTCGGAGGTCAGTCCGTCGCTGCAGATCAGCAGGCGTTCGCCGTTCACGACGGGCAGCAGCCAGCTGTCGGCCGTGCTGTCGGGCGCGCCGATCGCCCGCGTGATGACGTTGCGACGCTCGAACGTCGCGAGATCCTCGGCGCGCAGTGCACCGCCGTCGACGAGCTCCTGGCCGAGCGAGTGGTCGACCGTGAGCTGCTCGAGCTCGGTGCCGTGGTGCCGGTAGACGCGCGAGTCGCCGACGTTGAAGACGAGCCAGGCCGGTTCGCCCTCGTCGTCGACGAGCGCCACCCCGGCGACCGTGCTGCCCGCACCCCGATCGGTGCCGGCCGCCACGGCGGCGACCCGCGCGCTCGCGCCGGCGAGGGACTCGCGCACGCCGACGACGGTCGCCATCGGCCGTCCCACGACGTGCTCGCGGAACGCGTCGACGACGGCCGCGCTGGCCCGGTCGCCCGCCTCGTACCCGCCCATGCCGTCGGCGACGAGGTAGACCGGCCACTCGGCGAGCGCGGCGTCCTCGTTGGTGCGGCGGACGAGCCCGACGTCGCTTGCAGCGGCGGCGGCGAGCCTCACGCGGTGTTCGGGCATCAGCGCGGGGCCTCCTGCTGCCCGTCCCGTTCGAGCGCGACGGCGAGGGTGCCGAGCACGAGGCGGCCCGCCACCGGCGTGGGCACGCCCGGGTCGATCAGCCGGTCGACGCCGCCCGCGTCGGGCACCATGACGCCGTTCGTCGAGTCGAGGTCGGTGACGCTCCACTGCTCGCCGTCGAGGCGCAGCACCGCGTGCGTCTTCGAGAGCGTGCGGCTGAGGTCGGGCACGACGAGGCGCTGCTCGCCGGTGAGCGCGGCGCGCGGGTTGCGGCCGAGCACGACGACGGGGGCGTCGAGCTCGAGCGACGTGCCGTCCTCGAGGGCGAGCCGCCAGCGCACGAGCGGTCGGCGGGCGACCACGACGGTGCGGTCGAACGGGTCGTCGTCGCCCTCGCCGGTGACGATGGTCGGGGCGTCGGCCGGTTCGAACGGGTCGAACATCGTGGCGGCGGGCGCCGCCGGGGCAGCCGGCGCTGCGGGCGGCTGGGCGGCGAGCGGCGCAGCGAGGGCGGCGTAGGCCGCCGCCGCGCCGCTCGGCTGCGGCGGGACCGCGTCGGCAGCCGGCGCCGGGCTCGCGACGGGCGGTGCGGCTGCGGGCTCGGGTGCGGGGGCCTGCGGGATCGGCGGGAGCGGCTCGATCCGCCCGGGGACGCGGGGTGCCACGACGCCGTGCTCGGCGACCGGGGCCACCGGGGGCTGGGAGCTCGGCGGGGCGAAGAGGGAGGAGACGGAGTCGTCGGTGCCGACCTGCGGCACGATCGGGGCGGCGGTCGCACGTGCGGCCTCGGACGCGGGCGCATCGTTGAGCGGCGACGCCCACGCCTGCGCGGCCGCCGACATGTGCGCGGGGGCCGCGGGCGGAGCCGCCGCGACGATCGGCGCAGCGGCCGCGGTCGCCGTGGCCGGCGCGACCGGGGCAGCGGGGACGAACGGTGCGACGAGCGGCGCCGGCTGGGGAGCAGGCGCGAGCTGCGGCGCCGCGGCGAGCGGCCCCCCGGGCACCCCGGGCGCGATGGGCGGGATCTCCCCCGCGCCGGCGCCCCGCAGCGGCATGCGGCCGAGCTCGGGGTCGGGCGAGGGCCCCGTCGCGAGCACGGTCGCCCAGACGGGAGGAAGCAGCACGCCGAGCACCGTGGTGCCGACGCCCCGCCAGCTCTGGGTGCTGATCCGGTGCAGCGCGAACACCTTGAACACGAGGCCCACGACCTGCGCGAGCGGCACGTACATCAGCAGGGCGAGCCAGGGCTGCTGGCGGCCGATCTTGAAGAGCTGCATCTCGTTGTACACGGGCACCCACGCCGACCAGGCGGGCTGCCCGAAGCGCGCGAACACCTTCGCGAGCATCGCCGCGTACCAGACGTACAGGCCGATGCCGATCAGAAGCGAGAACCCGACCGCCATGAACGTGGCGGCGACGAGCTGCTGGGAGTCGACTGGGGTCATCGTGCTGGCTCCTCGAGTGATGCGCGAGCGGGGCGGAGGGGGCGGGTCAGGGAGGCGAACGAGAGCTTCGCCGCGAGTCGCGCGCGGGCACGCGCACGGGCGCGGAGCTCGGCGCGCTCGGCGTCGACGATCGCCCACGCCGCCTCGGCGTCGGCGTCGGACGGCGGGTCACCGGCGAACACGGCGCCGTCGACCCTCGCTGCGAGCTCGACGGCGGCGCGCCGACCGGTCGCCCGCGCGGCGGCCGCGCGGTCCGTGGTCGCCGCGATCGGCAGCCCGTGGTCCGCGTACAGGTCGACGAGTTCGTCCCATGCTCCGACGATACGCACTTCGGGCACCGGCTCGTGCCGACGTCGGCGCGACCGGGCGCCCTTCGCCGCGACGAGCACGATGAACGGCAGCAGGAGCAGGAGGACCGCGGCGCCGCCCAGCCCGACCCACCTGAGGATCGAGAGCAGCGAGGCGAGGCCGAGGTCGGTCTCCTCGGGCGACGCCGCCGCGGTCTCGCTCGACTCGCTCTGGGCGGCGGGCGGGTCGACCGTCGCGGTGTCGGTGCGATCGGGGGTGGTCGGGTGCTCGGGGAGCTGCTCGCCCTCCTTGATCAGGCTCGGGGCGACCTCGTGCTGCGGGGTCGCGTCGACGGGCGTCCAGGCGCCCCCCTCGGCGGCCACCTCGGCCCAGACCGCCAGCGCCCCGCCGGCGCACACCTCGGTGCACGCGGCCGCGCCCGGCACCTCCTCGGCGCCCGCCAGCCGGAACCCGAGCACGACGCGCGACTCGTAGCCGAGTGCCCGCGCGAGCAGCGCGATCGCGGTCGCGAACTGCTCGTCGTCGCCGACGGCCGCGACGAGCGCCGCATCGGAGGCGTCGGGACCGGCCAGCCGCTGCTGGTCGACGAGCTGGGTGAAGAGCGCCTCGATCCTCGCGGCGGAGTGCCCCGAGTAGCTCGGCAGGAACGTGTACCCGGCGTCGAGCCGGGAGATCCACTCGGCGGCGTCGGGGCCGTCGACGGCGGCGTGGCTGAGGTACCCGCGGCCGCGCAGGCGATCCACGAGCTCGGTGAAGCCCGCGGCGGTCGCGGGCTGCTCCTGCATCTCGACCCACTCGGCGAGCGCGGGGTACTCGTCGAGGTCGATCAGCGGGGTCGAGTCGGGCTCGCCGAGCGGGGCGGGCGCATCGGGAGCCGAGACGAGCGAGTACGCATCGCCCGGCAGCAGGCCGTGCCCGCCGCCCGAGGCCGGCGCCGAGGCATCCGGCACCGCGGCGATGTCGATGGAGGTCGCCCCGTCGGCGGCGCGGTGGAAGCCGTCGGCGAGCGCGGCCCGCCGCGGGCCCTCGAACTCGGGGGCGGCGCGCAGCCCGAGCGGGGCGGGGACCCAGACGCCGGCGTAGCCGTCGTCGACCGTGAGCCCGAAGGCGACGTCGCCCGGCATCCGCGTGTCGGCGCGCGGCAGCCGGCTGAATCGCGCCGCCGCGTCGTCGCGGGCGGCCGCGACGTGGAAGGTCTCGCCGTCGTAGCTGTCGAGCGTCGCGAGGCGGAGGCGCTCGACGCCGCCCGTGTCGCCCTCGATCACCAGCCAGGGCTCCTCGATCCGGTCGGCGCCGAACGCCGCCCGGTAGCTCGCGAGCGGGGTCGCGGTCTGCCTGAGCACGACGGCGGGTTCGATCCGGTCGCGCAGGGCCGAGCGGTCGGTCAGCTGCGCGGCGGCCGGGGTGACGACGGCTCCGACGACGAGCGCGACCGCGACGAGCACGGCGGCGAGCGCGCGTCGCCGCACCGCAGGCCACCCCGAGAGGCCCGCGCGCTGCACCGTGCCGGCGGTCGCCCGTCGCAGCGCGACCGCACGGATGGACCGCGAGCGCAGCAGCAGCCACACGAGCGCCGCGGCGAGCCCGCCGATGCCGACCGCGAGCTCGCGCGGTGCGGGCACGACGACGGGGCCGACGACGAGCGGCTCGCTCAGCGAGCTCGAGCCGAACGCGAGGCCGAAGCCCGACATGGCGAAGCCGACGACGACCGCGAGCGGCGACCTGCGCCGGTCGGGCATCACGAGGAGCCCGGCGACCAGCGGGCCGACGAGCATGACGAGGAGGAACGGCACGAGGACCGCCTGGTACTCCCCCAGGGGGAGCGAGAGGGTCAGCAGCTGCTTCCAGCCGACGATCACGCCGACGAAGCCGTCGCGGATGCCGCGCAACCACGTCGGGGCGTCGCCGACCGCGCCCGGAACGGCGACGGGCACCACGAGCAGGGCGTACACGACGGCGGTCGCGCCGACGGCGAACAGCGCCGCGAGCGGGCCGTGCAGGCGCAGCGACCGCGTCACGATCGCGAGCCCGAGGCCGGCGACGGTGCCGACGGCCGCGACCAGGAGCATGCGCGGGGCGGCGTACACGGGCCACGCCGCGACCGTCGCGAGCACCGCCGCGACGACGACGTAGCCGATGCCGAGCGCCGTGCGCAGCGGGTCGACGCCCGGGGCGGGCGCCTCGGCGCGGCGGCGGGCCGCCGGTGCGCTCATCGCAGGGCCCCTCTCGCGAGGAGCTGGCCGAGGTCGCCGAGCTCGCCGAGGGTGAGCACGGTGAGCTCCTTCGAACGGCGGGCGGCGGGCTCGGCGCCCGGCTCGCAGCGCACCGCGACGACCGCGATGCCGGGCGGCAGCGTGACGGCCGCACGACGGAGCCGCTGCAACGGAACCTGCGACCCGGTCACGAGGTAGGCGATCGAGAGGTCGCCGAAGGACTGCGCCACGAGGGCGGCCACCGACTCGAGCCGGATCACCCCGGCGCCCGCGCCGGCCGCCGAGGCGCCGGAGAGGCCCGACATCCCGTCGAGGAGCACCCGCGACGTCACCGTCGGCAGCGACCGCATCGACTGGACCGCACCGCGATCGGCGGTGTCGAGCTCGGCGCTCACGCCGACCAGCACGTCGCGTCCTTCGCGCACGCCCTGCACGCCGAGCGAGGCGGCGGCGCTCACCGCCTGCTCGAACTCGTCGTCGCTCGAGTAGCCGTCGAGGTCGAGGTCGAGGAGGACGGCGATGCGCGCGTGGCGCGACTCCTCGTACTGGCGCACCATCAGGCGGCCGGTGCGGGCGGTCGACTTCCAGTGCACGTGCCGCTGCGAGTCGCCCACGACGTACTCGCGCACCGCGTGGAACGAGAGGTCGGCGTCGACGAGCTGGTTCGAGGGCGCGCCCTCGAGGTCGCGGATCAGCCCCGCGCTCGACGGCGGCAGCGCCACCGTGACCGGGTGCACGTGCACCCGCTGCACCTCGGGCCAGCTCATCTCGCGACGCAGCACCCGCAGCGGGTCGCCGCGCGAGACCGTCATCGGCCCGACGTCGATGATGCCGCGGCGCTGCGCGGCGATGAGCAGCTCCTCGCGGTGGTGCCCGCCGCCGCGGAGCAGCGGGACGTGGGCCTCGACGAGTCCGTCGCCCACGGGGATGTCGACGACCCCGGGCAGCGCGGGCCGGGCGCCGTCGTTCACGAGGTCGAGGGTGCCCCTGATCTCGGACCCGGCGATCACCCGGTCGCGGTCGAGCTCGAGCCGCACGCGGTAGTCGTGGGCGCCGAGCAGGAAGGGCACGCACACGAGCAGGAGGGCGCCCGCCATGGCGGCGACGACCCACCCCTCGAACCAGCCGAACGCCGCCGCGGCGACGACGCCCGCGACCGCGAGGCCGATGAGGAGCATCCCCGCCGGAGAGACCGTCTCCCGCACCCAGGCGACCGCGCGCGCGGACGCGCCGCCCACGGCTCGCGCGCCCCGGCGCAGCCGGGCCGCACCCTCGGCCACCGGGCCGCGGCGCGTGCGAGCGAGCCGCGTGACCGTGGCGCCACGGGTCGAGGTGACCGTGTCGGTGGTCGCGGGCTTGCGGAGGAGATCGGTCGGCTGGGTCACGCCACCCCGTTCTCCCGGGGAGCGGGCACGTCGAGGAGGATCTGGTTGACGATCGCGACCGCCGTGACCCCGTCGAACTCGGCCTCGGGCTCGAGCACGAGGCGGTGGGCGAGCGCCGCGACGGCCAGCTCGCGCACGTCGTCGGGGGTCGCGTAGGTGCGCCCGGCAGCTGCGGCCCAGGTCATCGCGAGGCGCGACAGCGCGATCGCGCCGCGGACGCTCACGCCCAGGCGCACCTCGGTCGCCCTGCGGGTCGCGTCGACGAGCCGCATCACGTAGTCGGAGACGAGCGGGTTCACGTAGACGCCGCGCGACAGCTCGGTCATCGCCACGATCGTGTCGGTGCCGACGATGCCCTCGAGCGTCGGCTTCGGGGCGCCGACGGCCTGCAGGATGCGCATGGTCGAGGCCTCGTCGGGGTAGCCGATGGAGGTCTTCACGGTGAAGCGGTCGAGCTGCGCCTCGGGCAGGCGGTACGTGCCGCCCTGCTCGATGGGGTTCTGGGTCGCGATCACGAGGAACGGGTTGCCGACCGGGCGGGTGACGCCGTCGGTGGTGACGTTGCCCTCCTCCATGACCTCGAGCAGCGCCGACTGCGTCTTCGGGCTCGCCCGGTTGATCTCGTCGGCGAGCACGATGTTCGCGAAGACCGGCCCCGCGTGGAACTCGAACCGCCCGGCCTTCTGGTCGAAGACCGTGATGCCGGTGACGTCGCCCGGCAGCAGGTCGGGCGTGAACTGGATGCGCGAGCTCGTGCCGTGGATCGTCTGCGCGATGGCCCGGGCGAGCGCGGTCTTGCCCGTGCCGGGGGCGTCCTCGAGCAGGACGTGCCCGCCCGAGATCGCCGTCGCGAGCACGAGCTCGACGACGTGCCGCTTGCCGAGCACGGCCTGCTCGATGTTGTCGGCGATGAGCGAGAACGTCTCGGCGAACCAGGCGGACTGCTCCGGGGCGATCGTCACTGGGGTTCCTCTCGAAGGGGGGCTGGATGTCTCGGGCTGGGGTGCGGGCCGGGTCAGGGGCCGTTCCCGGGCGCGCAGGGCGGCCCGGTCCGGGTGATCGGCGTGAGCTTCGCGTACGCGCCGGTGAAGGAGACGGTGAACGAGACGTTCCCGGCGGTGTCGGGCGCGGTCACGTCGGAGAGCACGACGGAGCCGCTCGCGGCCGGCGAGACCACGACCCCGCGCTCGTCCTCGGGCTTCTTGGGCACGACGACGCAGCTGTCGGCGAAGTCGACGTCGACGATCGTGGGCGCACCGGTCGGGGTGATCGGGATGCCCTGCGAGCAGTACCACCCCTCCTCGTCGCTGCACTGGCGCGCCAGGATCGTCGACGGCGCCGACGACGAGGTGAAGCCCGAGGCGAACGCATCGGCCGCGACCGCGGTGCCGTCGAACACGTACTCGACGTGGAAGTTCGGCGAGGCGGTGAGCGACGGGCCCGCGGTCACCCGGTAGGAGAACGAGTTGCCGCCGCCGCTCGGCGCCGGGCCGACGGTGTACGTCGTCGAGCTCGCCTGCGGTTCGTCGAGCCAGGTCGACACCCGCACCTGGGCGACCCCCGAGGTCGCGACCCCGAAGCCGTTCGACGTGCACGCCATCACGTTGTAGCGGACCTGCTCGAGGCCGCTGATCGTCGGGCCCGTGCTCACGGTCGCGCCGCCGGCGTCGTACGCGAGGGCGCCCGAGCCGTCGGTCCAGCACTCGGGCGATCCCTCACGCGGGCGCCAGGCGAAGTAGACGGTCTCGGCGGCGCGTGCGCTGTGGTTCGCGCTCGGGGTGACGCCGGTCACGATGAGCGAGCTGTTCGACGTGGCGGTCGCCCCGATGTTGTTCGGGTCGAAGTACGGTGCGCCCGCGACGGTCACGGGCGTCGTCGCCGAGCCGCCCTCGTTGCCGCCGCGCCCCGTCGGCGGTTCGAAGATGCTGATCGGCACGAGCGTGATCGTCTGCGGTCCGGGCGTGAGGACGAGGTCGGTGCGGGTCTCCTGGCCCTGGCGGTCGATCACCTGGCCCGTCTCGACCACCCGGAAGGCGCGCGCGTCGGACTTCGCGGTGACGACGAGCTCGACGACGCCCGCCGAGGGCGAGGTGGTGCCCTGCCGGAAGACGGGGGTGAGCTTGACGCCCCCGATGCTCGGCGACTCGTACGACCACGTCGTCGCGCTGCTCGTCGGCGAGGAGCTGCCGACGCTGTTCACCACGCGGGCGGCGTAGTCGTGGCGTTCGCCGGGCACGAGCCCGCCGACGGTGCACCACCAGACGCCGGGCGCCCCCGGCGAGCACTCTGCCGGAACGGTGCGCCCGCCCTCGAGGATCTCGACGCCGGTCACGGCGGGGTGGGCCCGCAGGGCCTCGCCGAGCGAGACCTCGAGGGTCACGCTCGTCGCGGTGAAGTCGGCGGTCGAGATCGACGCGGGCGGCTGCGGGAGCCCGAGGAGGTCGACCGTCAGGCGACCCTCGCCCGGGCGGCCCTGCGCGTCGACCACGACGTACGGCACGACGCATTCGCCACCGAAGGCGTTCTGCCCGCTCGGCCAGGTGACGATGATCGAACGGTCGTCGGCGGCGCGCATCGTGGCGACCTGGCAGCTGTTCGCGCCCGCGCCGAGGCCCTCGAGCTTCAGCCCCGCCCCGGTCTTGCCGGCGAAGGGGTCGTACTCGCCCGGCACTCCGATGACGGTGACGGTGCACGAGGTGCCGCTGCCGACCGAGCACTGCTGGGTGAACACGGCGCCGCGCGGCGAATCGGCCGGAGCCTGCCCCACGACGAGGGTGATGGCCGAGGAGACCCCGCCGAACGCGCTCAGGCTGACCGTCGCGGTCTCGCGCGTGCCCGGGCGGGCGTCGGCGTGCGCCTCGAAGCTCACGCTGCCGCCCGACTGCACGACCGTGAACGCGGTGCCCGAGTACGCGACCGAGTAGTCGAGCTTCGAACGGTCGCCCTCGCGCCCGCCCTCCCAGGTGGTCATCTCGTCGTAGAGCGCGACCTTCTCTGTCGCCCCGGGGGCCACCGTGCGGCTCACCGCGGAGAGGATCGCCTGCGGGTCCTTCGGGATGATCGCGACGGGCACCCCGATCCACGACCAGGTCTTCTGTCCGTCGAGCCGCACGGGGATGAGGCAGCGGTCGCTCCACGGGGCATCCGCGCCGGCGGAGTACCGCGCACGGCCGCCCGAGACGGGCGTGCAGCTCGCCGCAGCGCGCTGCACCGTGTAGGCGCCGTCGGCGCCGACCTCGACGCGGTCGCCCTTCGGCAGGTCGAGGAGCTCGCGCACCTCGAACTCGAGCTGCGCCTCCTCCTTCACCTCGATCGGCTCGGCGTCGGCGCGCAGCTGCACCCGGAGGTCGTCGGCCGCGGGGACGACGAGGAACCCGAACGCCTCGGCCTCGCGGCCCGCGCGGTCCTCGCCGTGCAGCCGGAAGGGCACGAGCGCCCCGCCGTCGGGCAGCGGGCCAGTGATGCGGTGGCCCTCGACCCGGTAGTCGCCCGACTCGTCGCCCCAGAGCTCGAGATCGAGGTCGCCGAGCTCGCCCGAGGCCCACACCACGTGACCCGCGACCACGTCGATGCCGTCGGTCGGGAGGTCGGCCCGCGAGCGCGCCGTCACCACGGTGTCGGTCACGAGCGGCGCGTCGGTCGCCTCGCCCTCGATGACGTTCACGACGACGAGGCCCTCGGCGGTGCTCGAGCTGCGCAGCGACTTCACGGTGTAGCGGTACGAGTTCGCCCCGACCACGTCGCCGGGATGCAGCACCACGCGACCGTCGCCGAAGGAGGTCGCGTCGTCGACGAGCGCCTCGAGACGGCGGTACTCGGCGCTGCCCTCGGGGGCGTTCGGCACGAGCCTCACGAGCTCGAGCTCGCCCTGCGCGGGGTCGAGGTCGTTGCCGGCGGGCTCGACCGTCACCGGAGAGTCGGCGGACTGCTGCACGCGGACGTAGTCGCTGAACGTCACCGGCGCCGCGTCGGTGACGGCGGCCGCCAGCACCCCCACGCGGACCTGCGCCGTGCCCGCGGCGCCGGAGGCGTCGCGCACGGTGTACTCGAACGCCGGCTGCGCGTCGCCCGTGGCGCTCTCGGGGGCGGTGTAGACGATCGCATCGCCCTCGGCCGAGATGGTCGCGATGCCGAGTCCGGCCTTCGGCTGCGTGACGGAGGCGAGCACGGTCCGGTCGCCGTCGGGGTCCATGCCGGTCGCGGCCACGGGGATGCGCACGCTCTGCCCGCTCAGGACCCGGGCGACCAGCGGGTGCGGCTCGGGTGCGCGGTTCGCGCCCTCGGGCAGCACGGTGACGGTCACGGTCGAGTGGTCGAGCCGCTCGGGCGCCTGCTCGAGACCGACGGCGTAGCCGAGCTCGTAGGTGCCGGGCACGGCCGGTGCGAGGTAGCGCACCTCGTCGCCCGCGGCGAACGCGAGCTCGCCCTCGGCGCCCGAGGAGGTCACCTCGGGGTGCACCACGAGCCGTTCGGCCCGCGGGCTCACGTCGTTGGCCGTCACCGGGATCGAGATGAGCTCGCCCGCGCGCATGGTGACGGTGTCGGGCATCGCGATGGGGCTGAGGCCGGCCGAGGGCGCGACGAGGAAGACGTTGAGGTCGCCGACCGCGGTCGCCCCGGCCCCGTCGGCGATCGTCACCTTCGCGCGGCCGACGAGACCCGGCCGGCCGTCGCGCGTCGTTCCGGTCGCCCGCACCTGCGACTGCGCGACCACGCCGACGCCGAGCTCGGGCGCCATCGCCACCGCGTCGGTGACGACGAGCACGCGTCCGCTCGTGTTCTGCGCGGCGCCGAGCACGTCGACCATGGCGTCCTCGCCGACGCGCACGAAGGCCGTCATCGGGGCGAGGGCGAGCGGCGCGCCCGGAGCGGCGACGGTGACCCGGATCGTCGCCGTCTGCTCGGCACGCGTGACGACGTCCTGCACGGTGAAGGTCGCGAGGTAGGCGCCGGGCTCGGCGGCCGAGAGCTCGACCTCGCCCGCGGCCGCGTTCGGCGCGACGGAGAGGCCGCCGCTCGCGGCGGCCGCCGTCGGCACCGCGTCGAGCAGTCGCACCGATCCGGATCCGCCGCTGACGTGCTCGACGATCTCGACGATCGCCGTCTCGCCCGCGCCCGCGGTGACGGCGACCGGGGTCACGGCGAGCGAGGCGCTCGAGGTCACCCTGAGGTCGAGCGTCGCCTCGGCCTCGGCGCCGTGCACGTCGGCGACGGTGACGCGCACCTGCACCTTCTCGGCGGACGCGTTCGGGTCGGTGTGCCTGACGGCGACCCGGCCGTCGGCCATCGGCACGACGGTGACCGGCGCAGCCGGGTCGACCGGCTGCGCGTCGGCGAGCACGAAGGCGTCGCCCTCGGGGTCGACCCAGCCGGGGAGCACGGGAACGAGCGCGGTGCCGCCGGGCATGAGCTGCGGTTCGGGCCAGCGCTGCGCGCAGTCGGCAACGCCGCACCAGACGGGCGGGCCGTTGACCTCGTCGGGCACGACGGTGAGCGTGACGGTGACCGGCTGCGAGGTCGCGGCGCCGTCGGTGACGGCGTAGCTGAACGTCGTCGAGCCCGAGGCGGCCCGCACCCGGACCGCGGGGGTCTGGTCGTTGGAGGTGAGCGCCAGCTCGCCGAAGCCGGCGTCGGCGAGGCCGCCCGCGATCGACGCCGGGTCGACCGTGAGCACGTCCTTCGCGTTCGGGTCGTGGTCGTTCAGCAGCACGGGCAGCTCGACCTGCTGCCCCGCGCGCACGCCGAAGCTGTCGGCGACGGCCACGGGCGGCTCCTGGCGGGCGAGGTCCTCGACCTCCCGGGTGCCGACGCGGTCCTCGACCTCGTCGTCGAGCTCCCACTGCTCGATCGGCACCATGCGGCCGTCGGGCACCGTCCAGACGAGCCCCGAGGAGGTCTCGTTGAGCACCGCGCGGTCGCCGCTGCCGCGCAGCACGGGGGTGATCGCCTGCGGCCCCTCGGCCTCGCGCTGCCCGTCGGGCGTCTCGAGCGGAACTGTCTCGCCCGTGCCGCTCGACCAGGCGGTGCCCCCGTCGACGCCGAGCCAGGCGGCCACGAGCTCGCCGCCCGCGACGATCGGCGCGGCCGGGGTGCCGCTCGCGTCGACGACGCGTTCGGCGTCGCCGCCGTCGAGACGCAGCTCCACGAGCCCGGCGGAGTCGGCGATGCGCACCGACGCCGCAGCCCCCGCCCCCTGCTGGAGGCGCGCGTCGGCCGCGACGTCGACCGGCACGGAGGCGTCACGACCCGCGACCCACGCCCGGGCGTCGGCGGCGTCGAGCATGACCCAGCGTTCGCCGACGACGGTGAGCTCGAGCCGGGCGTCGGGCGCCGGCGGATCGGCGATCGCCTCCGCCCGCCCGACGAACTCCCCGGTCGCGACGTCGAAGGTCCGCACCGCCTCCTCGCGTGCCGAGTACAGGGCCATCAGCCCGTCGGGCGAGATCCCGACGGCGGCGGCCGCGTAGGTCTTCTCCTCGCCGTCCTCCGTGCGCTCCTCGGCGTACGGGTCGACGGGGAACGCGTCGTCGCCGTCGATGCGCCCCGCGTGCACCGTCCCGGTGTCGGTGCGGTAGGCGATCCAGTCGCCCGCGGTCGCGACGTCGCGGGTGCCGACGGGGGTCGGCATCGAACCGCCGCCGTCCTCGGCGACGAGGTCGACCGGATCGGCGGGATCGATGCGCCACCGCTGGCGGAAGCCCTGGCTGTAGAGCGAGACCTCGGAGCCCGACTGCACGACCCCGCTCGGGTCCTCGACGTCGCGCACGAGGTCGATCTCGGCGAGGTCGGTGTTGACCCGCGCGTACTGCCCGCTGTCACGCGTCACCCAGACGGCGGTCTCGAGCCGCGGCACCTCCTGCGCCTCGTAGCCGTTGGCCGTGACCGCGAGGGTGACGACCGTCGCGACGGCGGCGAGGCCCGCGACCGAGGCGATGATCGCCCCGCGCCGCCCCCCGCGGCGCCGGCCGCCCGCCCGTTCGGCGCGTCGCGCCGCCATCAGACGACTCCCGAGACCACGAGCCCGACCGCACCGGCGGCGAGCACCGCGACCGCCGAGCCGACGCCGATCAGCACGGGCTTCAGCCAGCCGCCGCGCGACCGGGCGGGTGCGAGCCCGCCGTCGTCGACGACGGGGCCCGACGGCCTCGCCGCGGCGACCGCCGCCGCACGGCCCGCCCGGCGCGAGTCGGCGTTGACGGTGGTCACGACCGGGCCCCTCGCCGAGGCGTCCGCGAAGCCGAGCGGCGCCGCAGCCGCCCACTCGGGCGACGCGACCTCGAGCCCGGTGGGCGCGATGCCGAGCTCGAACTGCGCCCAGCGCAGCGCCTCGCCGAACTCGGTCATCGAGGTGTAGCGACGGGAGGGATCGCGCTGCATCGCGGTCGAGAGCACGGTGTCGATGCGCGCGGGCACGCCGCGCGGGGCGAGCGGCGTGTACTTCGCGCCGAGCACGCGACGCGAGAGCTGATCGACGCTGTTCCGGCTGCGCTCGGCGAGCTCGAACGGGCTGTGGCCGGCGAGCAGCGTGTAGAGCGTCGCGCCGAGCCCCCACACCTCGGTGGCGACCGTGCCGGTCGTGCGTTCGCCGAGCACCTCCGGCGCACTCCACGGGATCGACATCGCGAAGGTGTCGCCCGCGCCGCCCTCGCCGATCGTGCCGGCGATGCCGAAGTCGGCGAGCACGGGCGCGCCGAGCGAGTTGACCAGCAGGTTCGAGGGCTTGATGTCACGGTGCAGCAGGCCCGAGCGGTGCGCCGTCTCGAGCGCGCCGGCCATGCGCACCCCGATGTCGAGCACCTCGCCGACCGGCACCGGCCCGCGCTTCGCGCGTGCGCCGAGCGACTCGGGGCAGTACTCCATGACGAGGTAGGGGCGCCCGTCGGCCGAGATCGAGGCCTGGTGGATCGTCACGATCGACGGGTGCGCGCTGAGGCGCGCCATCGCGTCGGCCTCCGCGGTGAACGCCCGTCGCGCCTCGGCGTCGACCACGTCGACCATCAGCACCTTCACGGCGGTGACCCGTCGCGGCAGATCCTGCTCGTAGAGGAACACGTCGGCGAAGCCGCCCGTGCCGAGCGGACGCACGTAGCTGTAGCCGGAGAGCACGGGCGGTGGGGAGGGCAGACGCTTCGCCACGAGCGGGGGCCTCCTGCCGGCTGGTCGGGTCACCGGCGCGCCGGGAGCTGTTCGGGTCGCGGATGCCTCGCCTGCGCCGTCGGGGGACGCAGGGCCCCCGGCGGCGGCGCGGCCGTGCCGCGACATCCGGGGGACATCCTAAACGAGGCGGATGTCGCCGCCGAATCCGCTGTGGAACACTCCGCCGCGCGCTACTCGCCCGCGGGGTCGGACGACTCGTCGAGCGGCGTCAGCCGCAGCCGGTCGATCAGCTCGGCGGCGTGGTTGGTGCTGAGGATGATGCGGGCGAACTCGCCGCCCGCGAGCTCGAGCACGACCGCCTGCCGCTTGCCCTTGACGATGACGAAGTCGCTGCCGCCGTGGTACTTCCAGACGCCGACGGCCACGACGAGCGGCACCTCGGTGCCGCGACGGCGGATGCCTCGGATCCAGATCCACGGGTCGTCGGTGATCGTCGCCGATCGGATGTCGTCGCGCTGCACCACGAGGTCGGCGCCGCGGAGCGCGAGCGACTTCTCGGCCGCGGTGAGGTGGACCTCGACCCGGTCGCTGTGCACTCGGAGCTTCGCCATGCCCTCAATACTGCCCCATCCGCCGCCCGGCCACCCGCCTTCAGGCGGGGGTCGCTGCGGCGGCGGCCTTCGCCGCGGCGGGCAGCGCGTCGACGATGCGCGCGATCGCGGCGTCGTCGTGCGCGGCCGTGACGAACCAGGCCTCGAACACCGACGGCGGCAGCGAGACGCCCCGGTCGAGCATCGCGTGGAAGAACGGCGCGTAGCGCCACGACTCCTGCCGCAGCACCGTCGCGTAGTCGCGCACCTCGGTACCCGCGAGCGCCTCGCCGAAGACGAAGCTGAACAGGTTGCCGGCGTGCTGCACCCGGTGGGCGACGCCCTCGGCGGCGAGCGCCTCCGACGTCGCCGCGCTGATCGTCGCGGCGGCGGCGTCGAGCCGCTCGTAGACCGCGGCATCCGCGGCGCGCAGGGTCGCGATGCCCGCGGCGACCGCGACCGGGTTCCCCGAGAGGGTGCCGGCCTGGTACACGGGCCCGAGCGGCGCGAGCCGCTGCATGATCTCGGCGCGGCCGCCGAGCGCGGCGACGGGCATGCCGCCGCCGATCACCTTGCCGAAGGTCATGAGGTCGGGGGTGTAGGCGGAGGCCTCGGCGCGGGCTTCGAGCCCCCACCAGCCCGCCTCCGACACGCGGAAGCCCGTGAGCACCTCGTCGCTGATGACGAGCGCGCCGTTGGCGTGGGCGAGCTCGACGAGCGCGCGGTTGAAGCCGGGCGCGGGCGGCACGACGCCCATGTTCGCGGCCGACGCCTCGACGATCACGGCCGCGATGCGGTCGCCGTGCTCGGCGAAGACGGCGCCGAGCGCGTCGAGGTCGTTGTAGGGCACGACGAGCGTGAGCGCGGCGATGTCGGCTGGCACGCCGGCCGAGCCGGGAAGGGCGAAGGTCGCGAGGCCGGAGCCGGCCTCGGCGAGCAGGCCGTCGGAGTGCCCGTGGTAGTGCCCGGCGAACTTCACGAGCAGGTCGCGACCGGTGAAGCCGCGCGCGAGCCGGATCGCGCTCATCGTCGCCTCGGTGCCCGTCGACACGAGCCGCAGCTGCTCGACGGGGGCGACGCGCCCCTCGACGAGCTCGGCCAGCTCGGTCTCGGCGGGCGTCGACGAGCCGAAGGAGAGACCCCTGGCCGCGGCATCCTGCACCGCCTCGACGACCCGCGGGTCGGCGTGCCCCAGGATCGCGGGCCCCCACCCGGCGACGAGGTCGACGTACTCGCGACCCTCGGCGTCGGTCAGGTAGGCGCCCTTCGCCGAGACGTAGAAGCGCGGCGTGCCCCCGACCGAGCGGAACGCGCGCACCGGCGAGTTCACCCCGCCCGAGATCGCGGCCTGCGCGCGGGCGAAGAGTTCGGCGTTCGTGGCGTTCATGCGGCTTCTCCGTTGCGGATCCATTCGGCCAGCTCGACGGCCCAGTAGGTGAGCACGACGTCGGCGCCGGCCCGCTTGATCGAGCGCACCGACTCGATGACGGCGCGCTTGCGGTCGATCCAGCCGTGCGCGGCGGCCGCCTCGACCATCGCGTACTCGCCTGAGACCTGGTAGGCCCAGACGGGCACCTCGCTCGCGGCGGCGACGTCGGCGAGCACGTCGAGGTAGCCGCCCGCGGGCTTCACCATGACGACGTCGGCACCCTCGTCGATGTCGATCATCGCCTCGCGGAGGCCCTCGCGACGGTTGCCGGGGTCGAGCTGGTAGCTGCGACGGTCGCCCTCGAGGGTCGACTCGACGGCGTCGCGGAACGGCCCGTAGAACGCGCTCGCGTACTTGGCCGAGTAGGCCAGGAGCGCGACGTCCTGGTGGCCGGCGTCGTCGAGCGCATCGCGCACGGCGGCGACCTGGCCGTCCATCATGCCGCTGAGACCGAGCAGCTCGGAGCCGGCGCGCGCCTGGGCGAGCGCCATCGCGGTGTACCGCTCGAGCGTCGCGTCGTTGTCGACGCGGCCGCGCTCGTCGAGCACGCCGCAGTGCCCGTGGTCGGTGAACTCGTCGAGGCAGAGGTCGGTCTGCACCACGAGACGGCCGGCGGATGCCTCGGTCGCGACCCGGGTCGCGACGTTCAGGATGCCGTCGGGGTCGGTCGCGCCCGAACCGCGGGCGTCGCGCACCGCGGGCACGCCGAAGAGCATCACGCCGCCGACGCCGGCCGCGGCGGCCTCCTCGATCGCCTGCGGGAGGCTCTCGAGCGAGTGCTGCACGACGCCGGGCATCGAGGCGATCGGCAGGGGCGCGACGGCGCCCTCGCGCACGAAGATCGGCAGCACGAGATCGGCGGGGTCGAGGCGGGTCTCGGAGACGAGGCGGCGCAGGGCCGGGGTCTCGCGAAGTCGGCGCGGGCGGACGCGGGGCGCAGGCGTGGAACTCACCGAACCAGCCTACGCGCGCGAGGCTGTGCGCCGCCTCCGCCGCTGCTTCTGCAGGAGAAGTGCACTGGCAGGGCGGGATTCGGGCCGCTCAGCGCAATTCTCCTGCACGCGCAGCGGGCAGCGGTGAGCGGCGGCGGGCAGCGGGCAGCGGGCGGCGGGCAGCGGGCAGCGGCAGCGAAGCGGCTACGCGAGCGCGGTCGCCGCGTCGACGACCGCGTCGATGAGCGACTCGGCCGAGCGCTCGCGCGCCACGACGTCGACGCGGAGGCCCACGGCGCCGGCGTCCTTCTTGGTCTGCGGGCCGATCGCGGCGACGAGCGTCGACTCGGGCAGGGGCCCGAGCTGGTTCTGCACCTGCTCGGCGACGCTGCCCGAGGTGACGAGCACGGCGTTGACGAGGCCCGCACGCACGTCGGCGGCGACCTTCTCGGCGACCGGCACGCCCACCGTGCGGTAGGCGACGACGGCCTCGACGTGATGGCCCATGCGCTCGAGGCCGATCGAGAGCACCTGCTTCGCGATCGCCGAGCGCAGCGCGAGCACGCGCAGGCCGGCCGCGCCGTCGGTCGCGGCCTCCCACTCCTCGAGCATGCCGCGCGCCGAGTTGTCCTCGGCCGGGACGATGTCGGCGTGGTACCCCGCGGCGACGAGCGCGGCAGCGGTGGTCTCGCCGACCGCTGCGACCTTCGTCGTCTCGGGGATGACGGCGCCGTACGAGGAGAGCACGTCGACCGTCGTCGCGCTCGTGACGGTGAGCCAGTCGAATCCGCCCGCGGCGAGCTTCGCGAGGGCGGCCTCGAGCGCCGGCTGGTCGTCGGCGGGGGCGAAGTTGATGAGGGGCGCGATGATCGGGGATGCTCCGCGCGAACGCAGCGCAGCGGCGACGCCGTCCCCCCAGGGCCCGCCACGGGGCACGAGCACGCGCCAGCCCGCGAGCGGCTTGGCGGCACCGGCCGATGCGGGCAGCCTGATGGCGCCCGTCATCGGTTCGAATTCAGTCACGGCTGCTCCTCAGGGGGAACGAGGTCTGCGGCGCCGTTGCCGAGGAGTTCGTCGACGGCGCGGTCTGCGACGTCGCGTGCCGCATCCGCCAGATCGGCGGCCGAGCGGCTTTCGGGGGTGGCCGCGTGCGAGCTGGTGAGTCGCCGCGTCCCGTCGGCACTGTACACGCTCGCCGTCAGGAACAGAAGTTCGTCCTCGAGGAAGGCGGTCGCACCGACCGGCGCGGCGCAGCCGGCCTCGAGCCCGGCGAGCACGAGGCGCTCGGCGAGCACGGTCGCCCGCGTGACGGGGTGGTCGATGGATTCGAGCGCCCGTTCGAGGTCGCGGTCGCCGCGCTCGCGCCGCACCTCGATCGCGAGGGCGCCCTGGCCCGGTGCGGTCGGCCAGTCGCTGAGCGAGAGGTGGTCGGTCGCGGCATCCAGCCGCCCGAGCCGGCCGAGGCCCGCGGCGGCGAGCAGCACCGCGTCGAGCTCGCCCGACTCGACCTTGCCGAGGCGCGTGTCGATGTTGCCGCGGAGGTCGACCGCGACGACGTCGGGGCGAGCGGCGCCGAGCTGCGCGATGCGCCGCGGCGAGCCGGTGCCGACGCGGGCGCCCTCGGGCAACGTCGCGAGGGTGAGCCCGTCGCGGGCGCAGAGCACGTCGCGGGCGTCGACCCGCTTCGGCACGGCGCCGAGGCGGAGGCCGGCGTGCTCGGCGGTCGGCAGGTCCTTCAGGGAGTGCACGACGAGGTCGCACTCCCCCGCGAGCAGCGCCTCGCGGAGCGCCGCGGCGAAGACGCCGGTGCCGCCGATCGAGGCGAGCGAGGCGCGCGAGGTGTCGCCCTGCGTCGTGATCGGCACGAGCTCGATCTCGGCCCCGGCGGCCTTCGCGATCCGCTCGGAGATCTGGCGCGTCTGCGCCATCGCGAGTGCGCTGCCGCGGGTGCCGACCCGGATGACGGTCACGGTGCGATCCCCGCGAGGGCCGGGCGGAAGCCGAGGCGCACGTTCTCGCAGCAGCCCGGGCGGCAGACGTCGTACCAGGGGCCGAGTTCGGTGACGGCGGGCCGTTCGGCGACCGGGGTGCCCTCGACGCGTTCGAGCACGAGGTCGACGAGGCCGGCGACGTACGCGGGGTGGGTGCCGGGGGTCGGCACGCGCACGGCGGCGAGCCCGTGCTCGCCGGCGGTCTCGAGCGCCTCGTTGTCGAGGTCCCAGAGCACCTCCATGTGGTCGCTCACGAAGCCGAGCGGCACGATCACGACGGCCGATCGGCCCGCGGCCGGGAGCTCGGCGATCGCGTCGTTGATGTCGGGCTCGAGCCACGGCATCGAAGGAGGGCCGGAGCGCGACTGGTAGACGAGCTGCCACGCCACGTCGTCGGCGCCGGCCTCGCGCATGACGACCTCGGCGACGGCGAGGTGCTGGGCCGCGTACGCGCCGCCCTCGCCGAAGCCCCGTTCGGCCGGGCCCGACTTCGCGGCGTCGGTCGAGGGGATCGAGTGGGTCGCGAACAGGACCTCGATGGCGGAGCGCTCGAGGCCGGGGTTCTGCTCCAGGAGGCGCGCGATGCCGTCGCGCACCCCTTCGACGAAGGGCTGCACGAAGCCGGGGTGGTCGAAGAACTGGCGAACCTTGTCGATCTGGATCACGTCGCCGAGCCCGGTGTCGGCGAGCGCGTCGGCGAAGTCCTCGCGGTACTGGCGGCAGCTCGAGTACGAGCTGTAGGCGCTCGTCGCGATGGCGATGAGCTTCGTGTGGCCCGCGGCCTTCGCCTCGGCGAGCGCGTCGTTGAGGTAGGGGTCCCAGTTGCGGTTGCCCCAGAGCACGGGCAGGTCGACGCCGCGGCTCGCGAGCTCGGCCTCGAGGGCCGCCTTCAGCTCGCGGTTGTGCTCGTTGATCGGGCTGACGCCGCCGAAGTGGCGGTAGTGGTGCGCGACCTCCTCGAGGCGCTCGTCGGGGATGCCGCGCCCGCTCGTCACGTTGCGGAGGAACGGGATGACGTCGTCCTGGCCCTCGGGGCCGCCGAATCCGGCGAGCAGGATCGCGTCGTAGGCGACCGACTCGGTGACGTGCTCGGCACCCTGCTGGGCCGCCGGGGTCGCCCCCGGGACGATCGCGCCCTGCGCGCACGGGGCGGAGGCCGCGGGGCCGGGCTTGCGGCCGCGAGCGGCGCCCTCCGCTCCGGTGGATCCGAGGTTGGTCGCGACCATTACTGCAGGACCTCCACGAGTTCGGCGGTCGTGATGCGACGACCGGTGTAGAACGGCACCTCTTCGCGCACGTGCATGCGTGCGTCGGTGGCACGGAGCTCGCGCATCATGTCGACGAGCTCGGTGAGCTCGTCGGACTCGATCGGCAGCAGCCACTCGTAGTCGCCGAGGGCGAAGGCGCTGACGGTGTTCGCGATGGCGCCGCGGAACGAGGCGCCCTTGCGGCCGTGCTCGGCGAGCATGCGGCTGCGCTCGGCGGGGTCGAGCAGGTACCAGTCGTAGCTGCGCACGAAGGGGTAGACGGTCATCCACGCCTTGGGCTCGAGCCCGCGGAGGAACCCGGGCACGTGCGCCTTGTTGAACTCGGCGTCGCGGTGCACGCCCATGGCGTTCCACGTCGGGAGCAGCGCCTTGAGCAGGCGGGCGCGGCGCAGCTCGCGCAGGGCCCACTGCAGGCCCTCGGCGGTCGGGCCGTGCAGCCACAGCATGACGTCGGCGTCGGCGCGCAGGCCGGAGACGTCGTAGATGCCGCGGAGGGTCACGCCCTCGTTCTCGACGAGCGAGATCACGCCATCGAGCTCCTCGACGACCCGGCGGACGTCGTGCCCGTCGAAGTCGTCGGGACGGGCGGGGTCGCGACGGAGCACCGCGAAGACCGTGTAGCCCTCGGGCGACTGCTGGCCGTCGGCCCCTGCAGCATCGGAATTGTTCTGGAACGCGTCGGCTGCCGCTTCGGCAGCGGGGGAAGACATGCCTCCAGTCTCCCCCTTTCTCTTCGAACGGCCAAAAGCGGGTGGATGCCTCGCGGCCGCGCCGCCCGCCCGGGCCGCCCGCCGGCTCGGCATAGGCTGCCTGCCATGCGGATCTGGTCGGTGCATCCCCGTTACCTCGACCGGCAGGGCCTCACCGCCTGCTGGCGCGAGACGCTGCTCGCGCAGGCGGTGCTCGAGGGGGCGACCCGCGGCTACACGAACCACCCGCAGCTCGAGCGGTTCCGCGAGGCGGCCGACCCGCTCGGGGCGATCGGCGACTACCTCGCGGCCGTCGCCGCCGAGGCGGGCGAACGCGGCTACCGCTTCGACGCGGCCAAGGTGCACCGGCGCAGCGCCCCGCCCGTCGCGATCGAGGTCTCGACCGGGCAGCTGGCACTCGAGTGGCGGCACCTGATGGCGAAGCTCGAGGCGCGAAGCCCCGAGCTCGCAGTGCGCTGGGCCGAGGTCGGCGCTCCCGAGGCCCACCCGCTCTTCGCGGTGGTCGACGGGCCCGTCGCGTCGTGGGAGCGGGCGCGCCCCGAGGAGTGAGCGCCGGTCTCAGCCGTCGTGCGGGTGCTCGAGGTCGAGCTCGGTCGCGCTGAGCGCGTCGAGGAACCGGATGACGACCTCGCGCTCCTCGGGCTCGAGCGCGGCGGCCGCCGCGAACCGCCGGGCGTGCAGGCGTCCGACGGACTCGCGGGCGACCGCCCGGGTCTCGTCGGTAACGGTGATGGCGAGCGCCCTGCGATCGGTCGGGTGGGGCGACCGGGTGATGTGGTCGCCGCGCTCGAGCCGGTCGAGGAGCTTCGTCGTCGAGGCGCTGGAGATGCCGAGGTACTCGCTGAGGGCGCCCGGGGTCGCGATCTCGCCCTGGTTGCGCGCGGCGATGAGGAAGCGCAGGGCCCGCATGTCGGTCTCGTTGAGCTTCATGTAGCGGCTCGAGACCTCGCTCATGCGCCGCGCGGCGTCGTGCCAGCCGCGCAGGCTCTGCATGACCCGCACGATCTGGTCGACCTCGGCGTCGTCGAGACCGGTGCGATCGACGAGTTCGCCCGCGCCGTCGAAGATGCGCGGGTCGTGCATGCCCGCCCGCACGTCGTGCCGCGGCTCCCCCTCTGCTGCCATGAGTTGATTCTAGCCAACTCGGCATTATTCTCGCTAAGCTGTTTACTAGCCAAGGCAGTAAAAGATCGCGGGGCCGCGATCCCGACGGATGGAGCGAGCATGGGAGCCGACGACATCGAAGAGGTCGTGCTGCTCGACGCGCACGATCGGCCCATCGGACGGGCGCCGAAGTCGAGCGTGCACGGCGCCGACACCGCCAGGCACCTCGCCTTCTCGTGCCACGTCTTCAACGACCGCGGCGAGCTGCTGGTCACGCGACGAGCCCTCGCGAAGCAGGCCTGGCCCGGCGTCTGGACGAACTCGTTCTGCGGCCACCCCGCGCCCGCCGAGACGCTCGTGCACGCGATCCGGCGCCGCGGCGAGTTCGAGCTCGGACTCGAGCTCGAGCGCATCGAGCCCGTGCTCCCGACGTTCCACTACCGCGCGACCGACGCCTCGGGCGTCGTCGAGAACGAGCTGTGCCCGGTCTACACCGCGACCACGACGTCGACGCCCGAGCCGCACCCCGGCGAGGTGATGGACCACCGCTGGGTCGAGCTCGAGCGACTCGCCCTCGCAATCGAGCACGCGCCGTGGGCGTTCAGCCCGTGG
Source organism: Agromyces sp. NPDC058064 (assembly GCF_042885275.1). Lineage (NCBI taxonomy): Bacteria > Bacillati > Actinomycetota > Actinomycetes > Micrococcales > Microbacteriaceae > Agromyces > Agromyces sp. NPDC058064. Next base: position 1,232,623 of record NZ_JBHVSE010000001.1, read on the forward strand.
TTCGTCCTCCAGGCGCGACTGCTGCCGTTCCTCGGCGCCCACGCCGCACCCGAGGCGATCGCCTCATGATCGGCGCGACGCTCGACCGGCCGCTCGCCGACCGCGCCGCGGTCGACGAGTACCTCGACGGCTGGTTCGCGGAGCGCGTCGATCGCGCGACGAGCCACGGCCGCGACTACGTCCTCCTCTGGCAGGCGGCCCGGGACGGCGCGGCCGGCGGCAAGCGCATCCGGCCGGCGCTCGTGCTCGAGACCCACGGAGCCTTCGCGAGCCCGAACTCCGCCGAGGCGGTGCGGCTCGCCGCCGCCTTCGAGCTGCTGCACACCGCGTTCCTCATGCACGACGACGTCATCGACCACGACCTCGTGCGCCGCGGCGCCCCCAACGTCGCCGGCCGCTTCGCGATCGAGGGCCTCGCCCGGGGCCTCTCGAGCGCCCGGGCGAACGAACTCGGCGAGGCGTCGGCGATCCTCGCGGGCGACCTGCTGCTGAGCGGCGCGCACCGGATCGTCGCGGGCCTCGACGCCACGGTCGGCGTGCGCGAGCTGCTGCTCGCCATCCTCGACGAATGCGTCTTCCTCGCCGCCGCGGGCGAGCACGCCGACGTGCGCCAGTCGGGCGGCGCCCCCGGCGAGGGCGACATCCTCGCGATGATCGAGCACAAGACGGCCTCGTACTCGTTCAGCGCCCCGCTGCAGGCGGGCGCCGTGCTCGGCGGGGCGCCCGCCGAGACGGTGCTCGAGCTCGGCGAGATCGGCCGTCACCTCGGCGTCGCGTTCCAGCTGCGCGACGACGTGCTCGGCGTGTTCGGCGCGGCCGACGTCACCGGCAAGTCGGTGGTGGGCGACCTGCGCGAGGGCAAGGAGACGCTGCTGATCGCCTACGCGCGCGAGCACGCGTCGTGGCAGCAGGTCGCGGCCGACTTCGGCTGCGCCGAGCTCGACGAGTCGGGCGCACGACGCCTGCGCGAGGCGATCGAGTCGAGCGGCGCGCGCGAGCGCGTCGAGCGGCTCATCGACGAGCGATGCGACGACGCGGTCGCCGCCGTCGAGCGCGCGGGGCTGCCGCCCCGGCTGACCGCCTCGCTCACGGCGACGGCCCGGCACTGCGTGGAGCGTGCGCGATGAACGCCGGCGCGCCGACGGGCCTCGCGCTCTACGACCGCACCGCGCGGCAGAGCGCCGCGCAGGTGATCTCCCGCTACTCGACCTCCTTCGGCCTCGCGAGCCGGCTGTGCTCCCCCGCGATCCGCACGCACCTCGCCGACCTCTACGCCCTCGTGCGCATCGCCGACGAGATCGTCGACGGCCCCGCCGCCGAGGCCGGGCTCGACGCGACCGAGCGGCGCGAGCTGCTCGACGCGCTCGAGGTGGAGACCGAGCTGGCGATGGCCAGGGGCTACAGCTCGAACCTCGTCGTCCACGCGTTCGCCCAGTCGGCGCGCGCCACGGGCTTCGGCGCGGAGCTGACCCGCCCGTTCTTCGCCTCGATGCGCCGCGACCTGGATCCGGTGGCGTTCGACGAGACCGAGCTGCGCGAGTACGTCTACGGCTCGGCCGAGGTCGTCGGGCTGATGTGCCTGCGCGCGTTCAGCGACGGGCTTCCCGCCGACGACGAGCGCGATGCGCGCTGGCAGCGGGGCGCGCGCCACCTCGGCGCCGCCTTCCAGAAGATCAACTTCCTGCGCGACCTCGCCGACGACGTCGGGTCGCTCGACCGCCGCTACTTCCCCGGCGTCGACCCCCGCGACTTCGGCGAGTCCGACAAGCACCGCCTCCTCGACGACATCGATCGCGACCTCGCGATCGCCGGCGAGGTCGTCGGCGAGCTCCCCGGCGGATGCCGCCGGGCCGTCGCCGCGGCCCACGCGCTGTTCTCCGCCCTCGCCGTGCGCCTGCGGCGCACGCCGGCGGACGAGCTGCTCACGGTCCGGGTGAGCGTGCCCGCGGGCCGCAAGCTGCTGCTGCTCGCCCGTGCCGCGGCCTCGCGGCCGCATCCCGTCGCGACCACCGCGCCGGTGGGGGTCCCGGCATGACGCGCATCGCCGTGATCGGCGCGGGCATCGCCGGCCTCGCGACCGCGGCGCTCCTCGCCCGCGACGGGCACGAGGTCACGGTGTACGAGCAGGGCGGCACCATCGGCGGTCGCGCCGGCCGCTGGGACGCCTCGGGCTTCCGCTTCGACACCGGGCCCTCGTGGTACCTCATGCCCGAGGTGTTCGAGCACTTCTACCGGATGATGGGCACGACGACCGCCGCCGAGCTCGAGCTCGTGCGCCTCGACCCCGGGTACCGGGTCTTCTTCGAGGGGCGGCCGGGTCACCTCGACCTCGGCTCGGACCGCGCCCGCTCGGTCGCGGCCTTCGAGTCGATCGAGCCGGGGGCGGGGCAGGCGCTCGAGCGCCACCTCGACTCGGCCGGCGAGACCGCGCGCCTCGCGGTCGACCACTTCCTGTACACCGACTTCTCCTCGGCGGGCGCGCTCGTGTCTGCGCCGGTGCTCCGTCGGCTCGGCCGGCTCGCTCGGCTGCTGCTGCAGCCGCTCGACCGCTTCGTCGCGGCCCGCTTCCGCGACGAGCGGCTCCGCCGGGTGCTCGGCTACCCGGCCGTGTTCCTCGGCACCTCGCCGCAGGCCGCGCCGAGCATGTACCACCTGATGAGCCACTTCGACCTCGACGACGGCGTGCGGTACCCGCTCGGCGGGTTCCGCGAGCTCATCGACGGCATCGGCCGGCTCGCCCGTCGGGCGGGGGCGCGCATCGTCACGAAGGCTCGGGTGACCGGCATCGTCGTCGAGTCGGGTGCCGCACGGGGCATCCGGTACCTCGACGCCTCGGGTGCCGAGCGCACGGCCGAGGCCGACCTCGTCGTCTCGGCCGCCGACCTCCATCACACCGAGCAGGCCCTGCTGCCGCCCGAGCTGCGCAGCCGCTCCGACGCCTCGTGGCGCCGCGCCGATCCGGGGCCGGGCGCGGTGCTCGTGATGCTCGGCGTGCGCGGCCGCCTCCCCCGCCTGACGCATCACAACCTGCTGTTCACCGAAGACTGGGAGGGCAACTTCGCGAGCATCTTCGGCCGTTCGCCGTCCGTGCCCGACCCGGCGTCGCTCTACGTCTGCATGCCGAGCGCGAGCGACCCCTCCGTCGCGCCCGCCGGCGACGAGAACCTGTTCGTGCTCGTGCCCGTGCCCGCCGACCCGGGTCTCGGCCGAGGGGGTGTCGACGGGGCCGGCGACCCCGCCGTCGAGCGGGTCGCCGACGCCGCGATCGCGCAGATCGCCGCCTGGACGGGCGAGACCGGCCTGGCCGAGCGCGTGGTCGTGCGGCGCACCGTCGGCCCTGCCGACTTCGTCGACGACTTCAACTCGTGGCGCGGCTCGGTGCTCGGGCCCGCCCACGTCCTGCGGCAGAGCGCCTTCTTCCGCGGCCGCACCGCGTCGCCGACGGTCGAGGGCCTGTACTTCGCCGGCGCGACGACGGTGCCCGGCATCGGGCTGCCGATGTGCCTCATCAGCGCGGAGCTCGTGCTCAAGGCGATCCGCGGCGAGCGCGGCACCGGGCCGCTGCCCGAGCCGACGGTGCGGAGCGTGCCGGCATGAGCCTCGTGTACCTCGCGATCCTCGTGGGCGGCCTCGCCTGCATGGTGCTGCTCGACCTGCGCTTCCGGCTCGTGTTCGCCGCACCGGGTCGGGGCGGCCGCGCGGCGATCGTGCTCGGCCTGGGGCTCGCGTTCTTCCTCGCCTGGGATCTCGCGGGCATCGGCCTCGGCATCTTCCACCGGGGCGAGAACCCGGTGAGCACGGGGGTGCTGCTGGCCCCCGAGCTTCCGCTCGAGGAGCTCGTCTTCCTCGCCTTCCTCTGCTACCTGACGCTCGTGCTCTACACGGGAACGCTGCGCGTGCTCGCCGCGCGCGAGGCGCGGCGAGCATCCGGGGCGCCGGGTGCACCGGGTGCGCCGGGTGCACCGACGACGGCACGCGCAACGGACGCGCGACGATGACCTACGCCCTGCTCTCGCTCGTCTTCCTCCTCGTCGCGGGCGCGGTCGCCGCCGTCGGATGGCGGCGCGCGCCGCGCGGCCACCTCCGTGCGGTGCTCGTCACCGCTGCGGCCCTCGTGGTGCTGACCGCGGTGTTCGACACCGTCATGATCGCGACCGGGCTGTTCGGCTACAGCGATGCGCACATCTGGGGCGTGCGCATCGGCCTCGCGCCGATCGAGGACTTCGCCTACCCGATCGCGGGCGTGCTCCTGCTGAGTGGCCTCTGGAACCTCCTCGTCCCCCGGGAGCCCGACCGTGCGCACTGACATCCGCCGCGGCGTCGTCGCCGAGCTCGTCACCGCCTCGCGCCCGCTGAGCTGGGTGAACACGGCCTTCCCGTTCGCGACGGCGTACCTGCTGACGACGCGCGAGGTCGACGTCGCACTCGTCGTCGGCACGATCTTCTTCCTCGTGCCGTACAACCTCGCGATGTACGGCATCAACGACGTGTTCGACTACGCCTCCGACGCCGCGAACCCGCGCAAGGGCGGGGTCGAGGGCGCGCTGCTCGAGCCCGGCCGGCACCGCCTCACGATCGTCGCCGCCGTCGCGCTGTGCGCGCCGTTCGTCATCGCACTCGTGCTCCTCGGCGGTCCCGCCTCCTGGGCGGTGCTCGCCGTGAGCCTCTTCGCCGTCGCCGCGTACTCGGTGCCCGGGCTCCGCTTCAAGGAGGTGCCGTTCCTCGACTCGCTGACCTCGAGCGTGCACTTCGTGAGCCCGGCCGTCTACGGGCTCGTGCTCGCCGGTGCGACGTTCACGCCGCAACTGCTCGCGCTGCTCGCGGCGTTCCTCGCGTGGGGCATCGCGAGCCACGCCTTCGGCGCCGTGCAGGACATCGTGCCCGACCGCGAGGGCGGCATCGCCTCCATCGCGACCGTGCTCGGCGCCCGCCGCACGGTGCGCTTCGCGATCGCGGCGTGGACGATCGCCGGCCTGCTCATGCTCGCGACCGCGTGGCCCGGGCCGCTCGCGGCCCTCCTGGTCACGCCCTACCTCGCCGCCGCGGCACCGTTCGCCTCGGTGAGCGACGCCGAGTCGGGCCGTGCGAACGCGGGATGGCGGCACTTCCTCGCGATCAACTACGTCGTCGGCTTCCTCGTGACGATGCTGCTCATCTGGTACGCGGCGATCACCGCGTAGCGCCCTGCTCAGCTCTCGAGCAGCAGCTCGGTCGAGTGCGCGAGGTGCTCGCGCATGGCCTCGGCGCCGCGCTGCTGCACCGCCTCGAGCAGCTCGCGGTGCTCGGCGATGAGCCCCTCGAGCGTGTAGTGCGGCCGCACGTGCAGCAGGAACAGCAGCAGTTCGCTGCCGAGCGCATCGTGCGCCTCGATGATGCGCGGGCTCGACGAGGCCGCGACGATCGCGCGGTGGAGGTCGGCGTGCAGCCGCTCGACCTCGAGCCAGTCGATGCCGTCGTCGGCCTCGATGCCGTCGTCGGCGTCGATGCCGTCGTCGGCCTCGGTGCCGTCGTCGGCCTCGGTGCCCGAGACGGCCGGCGCCGAGACGGCGGTGGGCCGGGCCCCCGGCGCCGCCGCCGCGATCTCACCGAGGCGGTCGAGCACCGCGGCGGCCGGCGCGAGCACCTCCTCGGGCCACGCGGCCCCGAAGCGTTCGCCGGCGATCCGCACCGCCTCGCCCTCGAGCGCGGCCCGCAGCTGCTGCAGCGCGACGATCTCGTCGGGGTCGAAGCTCACGACCCGCACCCCGCGGTACGCCTCGGCCACGGCGAGCCGCTCGGCGACGAGCCGCTGGAACGCCGCGCGCACCGTGTGCCGCGACACCCCGAAGCGCTCGGCGGCCGCCTCCTCGCGCAGCGGCGAGCCGAGGGCGACCGCTCCGCTCAGGATCTCGGCGCGCAGCGCCTCGGCCACCCGTTCGACGACGGTGTCTGCGGTGTGCGGTGGCACCGACGCATCCTCTCGTCTCGTGCCGCTCAGTCGCCGAGCTTCGATCGCACGATGAGCCAGACGAGACCGCCGACCGCTGCGGCGACGCCGGCCGCGGCCGCGATCGCGACCCCGGGCTGCTCGTCGTAGAACGCCTTCAGCGACGCCTTCGCGCGGTCGACCCGGATGCCCACCTGCTTGGGCACGTTGAGCTTGTCCTCCAGGGCGTCGAGCGTGCCGGCGAACTCGGCGCGGGCGCGCGTCGAGGCGGCGCGGGCCTCGACCCGCGTGAGGTTGCGCGCGCGCTGCGCGCTCTCGCGCTTCGAGGGCCGCGGGGCGTCAGTAGCGGCGGTCATAGTCACCCGTTCCCTTCAGTGCGTCGAGGTCGGCCTTCAGGCTCTCGACCGATTCGAGGGGCTCGGAGCCCCGCTTGAAGTTCACGATGCCGATCCACACCAGCACGGCGATGATGATCAGCAGCACGCCCGAGACGACGAGCGCGGCCGCCCACGCCGGCATGACCAGCGCGAGCGCGAAGATCGCGGCGGCGAGCAGGGTGAAGATCAGGAACGGCAGCACGACCAGGGCGACGACGAAGAAGCCCGAGCCGATGCCGAAGTGCTTCACCTTGTAGGTGATCTCGGCCTTGATCTGGTCGATCTCGGCCCGCACGAGGTTCGAGATCGTGTCGGGCAGTTCGCCGATCAGCGTGAAGAGCGAGCGGTCGTCGTTCGTCGGTGCGGCCATCGCGCGGTCACCTCGGTTCTCTGGGTCGGATGCCGCGGGCTAGGCGCCGCGCGACGAGTTGCCCCGCTTCGGGGCGGCCTTGGTCGACTTGGCCGGCTTCGCGGCGCCCGCGGCCGTCGCGGCGGCCGAGTCGATCGCCTCGCTCAGCGTGTCGGCCACGTCGTCGACCGCCGACTTCGTCGCGTTCGCGCCCTTCGAGACGCCCTGCCTGGCCTTCGCGGCGACGTCGGAGACGTCCTGGCGGGTGGCGCCCGAACCTCGGGTCGCGTTGCCGATGAACGACTTCACGCCGTCGAGCACGCTGTCGGAGAGGTCGCCCACCTTGTCGGCGGCGAACCCCTTCACGGTGTCGACGCCCTGCTGCACGGCCGGGGTGTTCCAGACGCCCTCGGCGGCGCGCTTGATCTGCTCGTAGCGTTCGCGACCGGCCCGCGTGCCGAGCACGTACCCGACTCCGAGTCCGACGACGAAGAGGACCTTGCCCTTCATGTGCACCCCCGACTTTCCGCACTGCGGCGCATGCAGCGACCTCTCCAGCGTAGACCCCGCGACGAGCCGCGCAAGGGGGTTGCGACGAAATATTCCGTTTCGGCTATGCAGTGCCGTCGGGTGCGACCCTGCGGTGCCTGACGCGCGCCGCGGCCGCCTTCGCGTGCGGGACGACCGAGGCGAGCCCCGTGCCCGAGACCCACGAACCGGTCACCTCGATGCCGGGTTCGGCCGCGATCGTCTCCTCCAGGGAGCGCACGCGATCGAGCTGGCCGATCGCGGCGTGCGAGACGGCGTCGCGCCAGACGGTGCGGCCCGAGGCACGGAGCATCCCGCGGTCGAGGGGCACGCCGAGCACCGCGCTCGCGTCGGCGAGCGCGAGCTCCGCGACGTCCTCGTCGCCTCGCCCCTCGAGGGGGTTCGGCTGTCCGGCGCGGCCGTAGGAGAGGCGCACGACCTGACGCCCGCCGGCGGCCTCGGCGAGCCACGGCCACTTCGCGGTCGAGTGCGTGAGCGCCTTCGCGACGACCCCGGGCGCGTCGGCGGCGACGAGCACCCCGGTGCCGCGGGGCGCGGCGTCGAGCGCGGGCGCGTCGAGCACGAGCGTCACGAGCTCGATGGACGCGCCCTGCGGCCAGTCCGCCGTCGACTCCCAGCCCTCGACGGCGGCCTCGAGCAGGCCGAGCGAGGTGCGCCCCGCCGCGGCGAGCACGACGTCGGGCGCGGTGATCTCGAGCGGCGCGGCCGCGTCGGCGTCGTCGGCAGCGGATGCCACGGGCTCGCCCGTGACCGTCCACCCGTCGCCGGCGCGGGCGAGGCCGGTGACCTCGACCCCCGTCAGCACCGTGACGCCGAAGCGCTCGAGCTCACGGGCGAGCGCGTCGACGAGGGTGTGCATGCCGCCGCGGAGCCCCCGGACCGCCCCGCCGGCCTTGCGCTGCTCGACCAGTTGGCCGACGCCGCCCGAGAGCGAGCCGGTGCGGGTCATCGCCTCGTTGAGCCCGGGCGCGACGACGTCGAGGTCGAGCAGCTCGGGGTCGGCGGAGTACACCCCCGACGAGATCGGGGTCACGAGCCGGTCGAGCACGGCCTGGCCCATGCGCGAGCGCACGAGCTCGCCGAGGCTGTGCGCCCGGCCGATGCGGAGGATCGGCTTGATCCGGTCGAGGTAGGCGCGCGTCGCGCCGCTCCAGCCGATGATGCGGCGCACGTCGTCGCCGAGCGGGTTGGCGGGAATGCCGAGCACCCCGGTCTTCGGCAGCGGCGCGGCGTCGAGGCCGTCGCCCGTGCCCCACACCAGCCAGGCGCCCGCGCGGTTCGGATCGGCGATCTCGTCGTCGAGGCCGAGGGAGCCGAGGAGCTCGGCGACGCCGTCGCCGCGCGTCGCGAACGACTCGGCACCGGAGTCGAGGGTGAGCCCGTCGAGCTCGATGCGGCCGACGCAGCCGCCGAGCTCGTCGCGACGCTCGACGAGGGTCACGGCGAGGCCGATCTTCGCGCACTCGAGCGCGGCGACCATGCCCGCGACGCCCCCGCCGACCACGACGACGTCGGCCGTCAGCCGCTCCGCCGTCGGCCGTCCGTCGTTCACGCGGCGCCCGCCTCGTGCACGAGCTCGACGACGCGGGTGAGCACGGCCGGGTCGGTCTCGGGCGGCACGCCGTGGCCGAGGTTGAAGACGTGGGCCGGTGCGGCCCCGGCCTGCCGCAGCACCTCGCGCACGGCGGCCTCGAGCACGGGCCAGGGCGCCGCGAGCAGCGCGGGGTCGAGGTTACCCTGCAGCGGCACGCCGGCACCGATTCGTGCGGCGGCGACGTCGAGCGGCACGCGGTAGTCGACGCCGACGACGTCGACCCCGACCTCCTTCATGGCGCCGAGCAGCTCGCCGGTGCCGACGCCGAAGTGCACGACCGGCACCGGGCGGGCGGGCTGCGCCAGCCCCGCGACATCCGTGGTCGCGTACTCGAGGTCGTGCACGAAGCTGAGCGCGCGTGCCGAGGCGGGCGCGACATGGGTCTCGTAGTCGGCGAGCGAGAGCGCACCGGCCCACGAGTCGAAGAGCTGGGCGGCCGAGGCGCCGGCGACGATCTGCGTGCGCAGGAAGCGGCCGGTGAGCTCGGCCGTCCACTCCATGAGCGCCCGCCACGCACCGGGGTCGGCGTGCATGAGGGTGCGCGCGGCGAGATGGTCCTTCGAGGGGCCGCCCTCGGTGAGATACGCCGCGAGGGTGAAGGGGGCGCCCGCGAAGCCGATGAGCGGGGTCGCGGTGCCCGAGCCGTTGTCGGTCGTCGCGAGCTCGGCGATCGTCTGCGCGACCGCCTCGGCGATGGGGCCGGATGCCTCGTCGAGGCGCGCGGGGTCGATCGCCGTCAGCTCGGCGACGGCGGCGGCGTCCGCGTAGCCCTTGCCGAACACCGGGCCGCGACCCGGCTGGATCTCGACGTCGACGCCGACGAGCTTCAGCGGAACGACGATGTCGCTGAAGAAGATGCCGGCGTCGACCTTGTGACGGCGCACCGGCTGCAGCGTGATCTCGCTCGCCATCGCGGGGTCGAGGCAGGCGTCGAGCATGCGCGTGCCGACGCGCAGCTCGCGGTACTCGGGCAGTGACCGGCCGGCCTGCCGCATGAACCAGACGGGCGTCGTGTCGGCGCGCTCCCCGCGATAGGCGCGCACGAGGCGCGAGTCGCTGGTGAGGCCGGCGGAGAGCGGGTGCTGCGGGGAGAGGATCACGCCCGACATTGTCTCGCATCGCGCTGGGAGGAGGCCTCGACGGCGGCCGGACCGGGTCGGGAGCGGCCTGCGCCTCGCCACGCCGAATTGAAGAACCCTTACCTTCGCGCGCGCGTTCGCGCTAAAGTCGGTCCCGTCGTGCCGTCCCCCCGGGCGCGACGACGTGGCGACGTCGACGTCGCCGCGCCTCCGCCACCCACGGAGAGAAGCGACGTGTCCCGAATCGTCACCGTTCCCCTTGCGCCCATGCCCGCCTGCCTCTGCGGATGCGGGTGCCTCCCGCCCGGCGCCGCCCGGCCCACGAGCGGCCCCGACGCCTCGAGCGGCGCGCGCCGATGAACAGCGCCGAGCGACGCCTGCCCCCCACCGTCCTCGTCGCCGTGCTCACCGTGCTCGTCGTCGGCGCGCTCGTCGCCGGGGCGCCGCAGGTCGAGCAGCTCGTGCCGCGACTGCCCGAGGTCTCGGGCCGCACGGGAACGATCGGCTTCCTCGGCGCCGTCGCCGTGCTGGTGATCGTGGCGACCGCCGTCCGCCTCGTCGTGCTCGCACGATGCCGTGCCCGGCGCCGCGCGCTCGAGCGGAGCTTCGACGGCCGCGTCGAGTGCGGCCTGCGCCACCGCGAGCTCGACGCGATGCTCGCCGAGCTGCTGGGCCGCCGCCCCTCGCTCTCGCAGCGCTTCTCGATCGTCGCCGACGACCACGGCCTCTCGTTCTGGAGCGGCGGCCGCCGTCCGCGCCGTACGGCGCAGTTCGCGTGGCACGAGGTCCGCAACATCCGGGCCGACGAGCTGATCGCCGGCAGCCGGCCGGTGCCGATCGTCGTCGTGCGGGTGCGCCGCGACGGCGCGAGCATCGCCCTGCCGATCATCCTCGCGACCGAGCGTCCCGGCGCCTTCGCCGTCACCGACGCCCCGTTCTACGCGGTCGTCCGCTCGTGGAAGGCCCTGCACCGGGCCGCCCTCGAGCGGGAGGGACTCGAGCTGCCGCCGCTCACGGCGCCCATCCCCGTGATCACGCGGGAGATGCTGGCGGCGGCGCGCTAGTTCCGCCCCGACACGGGTGCGCGCGCTCGGCCGCACCCGGCTCATCCGCGCGGCATGACCGCATGAGTCATCCTCGCCTTCGACGGCGGGTAGAATCTTCGAGTGCTCATCTGCCTGACCGCGAGCCACAAGAACGCCGGGTTCGACACACTCGAGCGTCTGTCGGCGCACGCGGAGTCCGCCGCGCCGCGCATCCTCGACCGTCATGACACGCTCCAGGGCGCGATCGTCGTCGCCACCTGCAACCGCTTCGAGGCCTACCTCGACCTCGACACCCCCGAGGGCGACTCACCCGTCCCCGCGGTCCACGAGGCCATCCGCGCCGTGAGCGACGTCGCGGGCGTGGAGCCCGACGAACTGCGTGCGACCTTCGGGTTCGTGCACGGCAACGCGGTCGCGGGCCACCTCTTCTCGGTGGCCTCGGGCCTCGAGTCGGTCGTCGTCGGCGAGGGCGAGATCGCCGGCCAGGTGCGCCGCTCGCTCGAGCGGGCCCGCGCCGAGGGCACCACGACCCCCGAGCTCGAGCGGCTGTTCCAGCGCGCCTCGCAGACCTCCCGCCGCGTGAAGAACCAGACCGGGGTCGGCGGCGCGGGCCGCTCGCTCGTGCGCCTCGCCCTCGAGCTCGCGTCGAGCCGCGTCAGCGACTGGTCGGCGGCGCGCGTGCTGCTCGTCGGCACCGGCCAGTACGCGGGGGCGACGCTCGCCGCGCTCCGCGACCGCGGCGCGAACGACGTCCGCGTCTACTCCCCGTCCGGCCGTGCCGCGAAGTTCGCCGGCAGTCACGGCATCACCGCGGTGTCCCACGCGGGCTACGCGGTCGCCGCGGCGGCGGCCGACGTCATCATCACCTGCACGACCGCCGACCACCACGTCGTCGACGGGGTGCTGCTCGAAGGCGGCCGTGCGACGCTCGCCGCCTCGCACACGCAGCCCGATGCCTCGTCGTCGGCCGTGCTCGCCGAGTTCCGCGCCTGGTGCCCGGTGCCCGAGGCCGCGCACGATGCGCGTCAGCTCGTCATCGACCTCGGCATGCCGCGCAACGTCGCGACCGACGTCGTCGAGGTCGACGGCGTCGAGCTCCTCGACCTCGAGACGATCCGCCGCCACGCCCCGCTCGAAGAGCTCGGCGCGACCGACGACGCCCGCGTCATCGTCGACCGCGCGGCCCGCAACTTCGGCGCGGTCGGCGAAGAGCTCGACCTCGCTCCCTCGGTCGTCGCGCTCCGCTCGCACGTGCAGGGCGTGCTCGACGCCGAGATCGCCCGCGCGCGTTCGCGCAGCACCGGCGACGCCGCGACCGACGAGCGCGTCGAGGCGGCGCTCCGGCACATGGCCGGCGTGCTGCTGCACACCCCGATGGTGCGCTCGCGCGAGTACGCCAGGGCGGGCGACCAGCGCGCCTGGATCGACGGCCTCGAGGCCGTCTTCGGCGTGCGGGCCGACGAGCTGCGCTGACCGGCGCACTCGCCGTCACCGGCGTCACCGCCGCCGCGGCCGCCGTTCGTCAGAAACTCCGGCGGATCTCCTGCATCATCCAGCGGTTCGAGACCACCGGGTCGACGACGGCCCGTCCGTCGCGCCGCGCCGGCGCGTACGGCACCGGCCCGAACTCCGCGAGCAGGCTGGGCCGCCGCCCCTCGTTCCTGATCCGGGTGACGATCCGCTCCCACCACGCGAAGTGGCGCTCGACGATCGCCCCGTCGGCCGTCTCGGGCGAGGTCACCTGCGGCCCCTGCGGGTGACCGATGCGCGCGTGGATGTGGTCCGCCCGCTCGATCGCCAGCTCGACGGCGGCCGCCTGGTCGTCGAGCATCGACTCGGCGACCACGATCCAGTGCGAGACGTCGAACGTGACGCGGAGCTCGGGGTGCTCGGCGAGGAGGGCGAGCGAGTGGTGCGCCGAGTGCAGCATCCGTCCGCGATGCAGTTCGACGAGGATGCCGTTGCCGAGGCGCCGTCGCCAGTCGACGACCCGGCCGGCGAGCTCGTGATGCACGTCGAGCCCCCAGTGGTCGCGTCCGAGGTGGAGCGTGACGTGATCGACGGCGAGCCCCGATCGCCCGATCTCGACGAGCTGCGCCTCGATCTCGTCGGCGTGCGCGTGCGGGTCGCCGGCCGGGCTCGTGACGAGCAATGCGAGGGCGCCGCCGGCCGTCGCCGCGGCATCCGCCAGCTCGGCCTGCTCCCGGCGGCCGTCCGGCCACCAGAGCTCGACCCCGTCGTAGCCGTTCGCCGCGGCGGCGGTCGGGAGCTCCCGCGGCTCGAGCCCGCTCCCCCAGTCCGACATGAGCACGAGCGGCGGCGGGGGCGTCTCGTCGCGCGCTCCCGACTGCACCGGCGCGGCGCCCGGGCCGGGGCCCGGCCCGGTCACAGCCCGTCGTCCAGGTGCCAGTGGTTCTGCCAGCGCCAGTCGATCGGCTCCGACATCCGCTGGTACCGGATGTCGGTCGACAGGCGCATGCGCCCCTCGGTGTCGACGTTGTCGAGGCCGGCGTGCACGATGTGGGCGGAATGCACCATGACGTCGCCGGCGGCGTAGCCGGCCACGAGCCAGCGGGCGTCGTGCTCGTCGGCGAGCGCGGGCAGGTCGGCGGTGATCGATGCGGCCGGGTGACGGAGCTCGCCCGCCGCCTCCTGCGCCATGACCCGCCGGTGGCTGCCCTCCAGGTAGGCGAGCCCGCCGCGCTCGAGGGGGATGTCGCCGAGCGGGATCCACATCGAGAGCACCCGGTCGCTGCCCTCACGGAGGTACACGAGGTCGTAGTGGGCCTGCGTGGCGGTGCCGATGCCGCGCTCCCCCGGCTTCGTGTGGCGGATGATCTTGCGCCGGTGCAGGTGCACGTCGTCGCCGAGGAGCCACGCGAACCACTCCGCGATCCGCGGCGAGCGGCAGAGCGCCTCGTACTGGGCGCCGGGCACGATCTCGTCGAAGAGGATGCGCCGGTACGAGGCGCGGTCGACGTCGTCCGGGGCGGCGATGCCGTCGACCGGGTCGGTCCCCTCGGCGATGAGCCCGGCCCGGTCGAGCGCCTCGAAGTAGTAGCGGCGGAACTCGAGGACCTCCTCGGGATCGAGGTGCGCCGTGAGGTAGAGGTAGCCGTCGCGCCGCAGGCGGGCCCAGAGCGCCTCGCGGTCGCCACGCTCCCCCATCGGCACGGGCTCGAGTACACCGAGGCGCGATGGAGTTTCTTCGAGCACGTACCCGTTCGACGTCAGCATGAACCCATCATCAGATCAGGCGACTCCGAGCGGAATAGACTCCTCGTGACACAGACTTGGACTTTCATGACCGATTGGGCGATCTACTCGCAGTCGCACCCGCTGTTGGCGGAGCACGGTCTGGCCTGCCTCGGCGCCGGGCGCCACACGGGCCCGTCGCCCGGGTTCGGCGGCGGCCGCCGCCGGCTCGGCGATTACGCCATCGTGTTCGTCTCGAGCGGCTCGGGCGTCTACCGCGACCCCTTCGTCGGGCCGATCGAGGTCGAGGCCCCCGCGACGATCCAGGTGTTCCCGCAGCGCCCGCACGACTACGCCTCGCCGAACGGCTGGACCGAGCACTGGGTGCTCTACTCCGGCGCGACGGTCGCCGCGTTCGAGGGCATGGGCGTGCTCGACCGGCGCCGGCCCGTGCAGCTGGGTGCGCGCCTGCCCGACGACCTGCTCGGCCGGTTCAGGGCGCTCCACGATGCGCTCGGCCGCCCCGGCTGGCGAGCGGCCGTGGACGCGTCGATGCTCACCCAGGAGCTCCTCGCCGACTCCGTCGCGGGGCGCGCGGCGTCGACGGCGGGCGAGGCGACGGTCGCAGCCGTGCAGGCCGATGCTGCGCTGCAGCTGGATGTCGCGGCCAGGGCCTCGCTCGTGGGCGTCAGCGTGAGCACGCTCCGCGACCACGTCAGGGAGGTCACCGGTGGCACCCCCAACGAGCTCGTCATCGGCACGCGGATCGACCGGGCGTGCGGGCTGCTCGCGTCGACGACGCTGTCGGTGCAGGCCGTGGCCGCCAGCGTCGGCTACGACGACCCCGCCTACTTCTCGCGCCTCTTCACGCAGCGCGTCGGGGTCGGCCCTGCGGAGTTCCGCAAGCGGCACCGCCGATAGCCGGCCCCGAGACGCACGAACGCCCCCGCGGTGAGGATCGCGGGGGCGTTCGTGCCGTGATGCCGGGCGACCCGAATCAGCCCGGCACCACGGGTCTCACTCGACGCCGAAGAACTCCAGCTCGGCGATCGAGGCCCACGGCTGCCCGTTGTGCGAGCTCGTGGCGACGACCTTGACGAAGCCGGCCGTGGCCGGAGCGTCGAACATCACGGGCTGCGGCGCCGTGCCGGTGCCGAGCTCGCCCGTCGCGACGGGCGAACCCCAGTCGGTGCCGTCGGCGCTCACGTACACCTCGTAGCCCTTGATGCGCCCGTTGGGCTCGGAGCCCGGACGCTGCTGGATCGAGATGCCGCGCAGCTCCTGGGAGCCGCCGAGGTCGATCGACACGTGATGCGGGTAGGCCGGCGAGTCGTTCAGCCACTCGCTGTGCCAGCAGCTGGCCGAGTCGCCGTCGATCACGTTCGCGGCGTGGCCGTCCTCGCCCTCGATCTCCTGCGAGTCGAAGTCGACGACCGTCATCGCGTCCTTCGGCAGGGGCGTGGGCGCAGCCGCACGGGTGCCCCAGACGTTGAGCTCGTTCGCGCCGGCGAAGGCCGCCCCGTTGATCGCGTTGAGGCCGACGAGCTTGACGAACCGCGCGTCCTTCGCCTCGAACGACAGGTGCTGCACCTCGGCGGTCGAGGCGAACTCGCCGGTCTTCACCGGGGTGCCCCAGTTCGTGCCGTCGGCGCTGAGGTACAGCTCGTAGGCCTTGATCGAGCCGTTGCCGCGCCGCACCTGGTAGTCGAACCCGTCGACGGCGTAGCTGTCGCCGAGGTCGAGCGCGATCCAGTGCGGGTAGGGCGTGTCGGGGTTCACCTGCGACCACGCGGAGTGCCACATGGTGGCCGCGTTGCCGTCGATGGCGGCGCGGGCGCTGCCGTCGCCGGTGCCCGGCTCGGCGTCGCTCACGCCCGCGATCGCGAGTCGCGACTGCGGGATCAGCCCCGGCGGGAGGGTCGGCACCGAGACGGATGCCTCGACGGTGCGCTCTCCGCCCGCGACCGTGTAGCCGGTCGCGGCCGAGATCTCGTAGCTGCCCTGCTCGATGTCGGCAGGCGCCGACACCCGCCACGTCGTCTTCACGGTGGCGCCGGGGGCGACGGAGGCGAACTCCGCTGCGCCGACCGCGGCGACCTTCCACCCCTCGGGCGCCGCGAGCGTGGTCGCGACCTGCGTCGCCGCCTCGGACTCGTGGTTCGTGAAGCTCGTGGTGAAGGTGTTCGCCTCTCCCGGGACGAGCCCGCTCACCGGCGCCGCGAGGGTGAGACGGGCGCAGGCGCCCGTGGTCTCGCTCTCGCCGAGGTCGACGATCCGCAGGTCGTCGAGGATGAGGTCCGACCCGGTGCCGCCGACCGCATTGCGCCGGAGGCCGATGAACGGGTCGCCGCACGCGGGCGCGTCGAACTCGTGCACGAACTCGGTCGTCTCGTGGACGGCGCCGAACTCGGTCGAGGTGAGGTCGACGGCCTTCGATGCGCCGCCGGCGATCTGGTCGACGCCGGTGACGAAGGAGTAGGCCCCCGCGACGCCGCTCTGGTAGTCGAACGAGACCCGGTAGCGGTGCCCGGCCTCGAACGGCGCGGTGTACTCGCTGGTGCGGTACACGAGCCCGCGATTCTCCTCGTGCGCCATCAGCGAGTAGTCGCCGCCGAGCACCATGTCGAACGCGCGCCCGTTCCAGCCCTGCTGGGTGAAGGGCTCGTTGCGCTTCGCGATGTGCGTGCGCGGGTCGGTCGAGCCGCCGGCGTCGCCCTTGAAGAACGGCCCCCAGCCCTGGTCGACCTGCTCGAAGTCCTCGTCGACGAGAACGCGTTCGCCATCGCCGGCGTCGCCCGTGGCCGGGTCGTCGGTCGCGACGACGCGCACGTTGTCGATGCGCACCGGGGCGTCGCCCTCGGCCGCGGCGATCGTGAGCGTCGGCCGCGTCTCCTCGGTCACCGTGACATAGGTCCGCAGGCGCTGCATGGTCGTGTCGCGCCACTCGTCGGCCGCCATGAGGTTCACGGCGCCCGAGCTGTCGACGCTCGTCGCGGCGTCGTCGCCGGCGTCGCCGCGCACGTCGACCGAGAGGGTCGTCGCACGGGTCTGTCCGGCCGCGATGCCGAGGTCGGCCGACACCGCGTAGGTGCCGGGCTCGAGCTCGCCGAGTCGCTGGCTGATCGACGACTCGCCCGCGCCGAGCACCGCGGCACGGCGTCCGCGGTCGTCGCGCTCGATGCCGGCAGACCCGACGGGGTTCCACGCGTCGAGGTCCTGCCCGTTGAAGCCGGGGTCCACGACCTGCGTACCCTGGCCGAACGAGACCTTCTTCGGCAGCGTCGACGCGCCAGTGGCCTTCTTGCCCGCGACGAGCACATACGGCTGCCCCGCCTCGGCGTCGATCGTCACGGCGCCGTCGACGACCGCGAGGTCGGCGACCTTGGTGCGGCCGGCGTCGCCGAGCGCGAACAGCTGCAGCGACGAGGCATCCGCGAAGTCGCCGGTGAGCTGCCAGGTGCTCTGCCCGCCCGCCGGGCTGTAGTGGTAGAGCTTGTCGGCGTCCTTGCCCGGCTTCGACGACCACGGCAGCAGGTAGGTGCCGCCGCGAAGCACCTCGGCGCCGTCGACCGTGATCGACCGGTCCGCGGCGCTCGTGCCGGTCACGCTGACGCCGTCCTCGAGGTCGATGCGGTCCGCCGTCCAGCGCGTGATCTCGTGGTGCTGGAGGAACTTGGCGGGCACGTTCGCCGTCCACACGTTGCCGAGGAACGCGTCGAAGTCGTTCTGCCCGGTCCAGCCCTCGAACTCGACGATGTGGCTCGTGCCGAGCAGGGGGTGCGGGTTCCAGACGTCGGCCTCGGTGTTGTTCACGAAGCGGAGGATCTGCGAGTTGACGCCCTTGTTGGACGAGCCGCCGTAGTTCTCGTCGTTCGCCCAGTGCGACCACGTGTTGTTCTCGGCGAGCTTGTCGGCCCACTCCGAGCCGACGCGGAACCCGTGCTTCACGAGCGAGTCCTGCAGCGACTGCGCGAGCCATCCGTGTTCGTAGTACACGTCGATGTACGCGAAGTCGAGGTTGTCGTCGGTCGCCTCGGCGAGCTCGCCGATGCGCTTGTCGAGCTCGCCCGAGGCGCGGTCGTAGCGCTGGTCGATGTAGTACGACTGGTCGAGCCAGTTCCAGCCCTTGGCGTTCTCGTTCGCGATCTCGTCGCTGAACGAGTTCGCCTCGGGGTAGATCTCGGTGGCGTTCATGTGCACGCCGAAGCTGGCGTTCCACTTCGCGCCGACCTTGACGGCGGCGTTGAGCTCGGCGAGTCCGCCGGCACGCTCGTTGAAGTTGTCGCCGTAGTCGGTGTTCGCCGAGTCGTGCCCCTCGCTCGTGTAGCCCTTGAGCATGGCGACCTGGCCGAGTCCGTCGGTGTTCAGCGCGATGCGCTTCACGTCGTCGAGCGTGCGCAGGAACGGGTGGGTCGCCTGCGAGGCGAAGTTGAAGGGGATGTGGGTGATGACGTTCTCGGGCGTCTGCTCGCCCTTGTGGGGGGCGATGCGGATGTCGCGCATCGCGATCGCACCGTCCTGCCAGTCGACCACGTCGTCGCCGTTGGCGTCGGGCGTGATGGCGACCTTGACCCAGGGCAGCTCCTCGGTGCCGTCCTGGCCCTGCGCGCGATAGAGCCACGGCCCGCTCGCGATGCCGACCTCGACCCCGCCGTCCGCGGCGACGGCCTGGCGCCAGAAGTTGCCCGAGTCCTTCGAGCTCGGGCCCGACGAGCTGTCGTACAGCGCGTTCGTCGCGAAGGCCGCGGCCAGCTCGCCGGTGTTGGCGATGATCGTGTTCGATCCCTTGGGCGCCGCGTCGACGGGCGTCGACGCGGTGACGGGCAGGAACACGTCGCCCGACGCACCGCGATCGACCGAGAGGTTCGCTGCGGCGACCGCGGCGCCGGCCTCGGCCGACGAGACCGTGACGAGCCGGTGGTCGGGGATCTGGAGGGTCTTCACGACGCCGTCGGGATCGACGATCTTCGTCACCTCGATCGTGACGACGTTGCCCTTGACCGAGAGTCGCGCCTCGATCGAGACGCCGGCGAGCGCCGTGGGAGTGAGCACGTAGTCGACCGCGCTGCGGCCGTCGGCCTGCGAGACGACCTCGACCGGCTGCGCCGTGCCGTTGATGGTCACCGCGGCGATCGTGACGTCGTTGCCGTGCATGACGGCCCCCGAGTCGCGGTCGGTGTACGCGACCACCTGGGGGAACGCGGCGTCGGCGGTGACGGCGAGGTCGCTCGTCCGCAGCCCGAACGACGCGCCGGGCGCCGGGGCGGTGAACCCGTCCGGCGCCGCGGTCTCCGCCGCGACGGCGGGCGTCGCCATGAGCGGAACGAGCATTCCGCTCGCGACCGCGCACGCGAGTCCGAGGCGCCAGAGGCGGCCCGGTGGGCGTGATGAAGGCATCTTCGTCTCCATTCCCGCGTCGAGTCGACGCGTCCATATCGACCCGCGCCGACGGCGCAGTTCAGTCGAAGGTCTCGATGTACTCCTGTTCGGGTCCGAGCTCTGCCTGCGGGCGCAGCTCGACGGTGCCGCCGAGGTGCTCGAGCTCGAGCACGGTGATGGTGTTCTCGCCCGCGCGCAGCAGCGGCGCGGGCACGTAGTAGGTCAGCTGCGGGCCGATCTGCCAGTAGCGGCCGAGCAGGAACCCGTTCACCCAGACGAAGCCCTTGCCCGAGCCGGGCAACGCGAGGAAGGCGTCGGCCGGCTCCTCCACCTCGAGCACGGCGGTGGCCAGCCCGTCCCGATGATCCACCGGTTCAGGAGAAGGCCCGCTCGTCAGGACGGAATCGGCGGAATCGTCCTGATTCGCGGCCCATTTCCTGAAACCGAGCTCGTGCTCGCCCCACTCGTCGAGCGGCAGCGCCCGCGTCGACCAGCGCTGCACGAGCCGGCGGTCGAGCTGCACGCCGCCGAGGATGCCCTTGCCCTCGCCGAGCAGCGGGCCGTAGTTGATGCGGCCCTGGTTCTCGACGAGGAGCTCGAGCACGACGGCCCGGCCCTCCCCCGCGATCCGCACCCCGGCGGCCGCCTGGTCGGCGTCGAGCACGGCGACGCGCACGCCGTCGACGAAGACGACGGCGCGGTCGCGGAGACCGCGCACGGTCAGCAGGGCTCCGCCGCGCGGCACGATCGGCTCGGCACGGTAGAGCGCGAGCCCGGCGTCGAGGCCGAGCTCCTCGAAGCTCGGCGGCATCGCGCTGCGGACCTCATGTCCCGCGCGGCGCACGGTCTCGAGGAGGCCGGCGATCGGCCGCAGCGGCAGGGTCGCGGCCGGCAGCACGGCCGGGGTCGGGGATGCCTCGCCCGGCGCCCGCCCCGTGGCATCCACCAGCACCTCGCGGATGAGCCGGAACTTCTCGGTGATCGCGCCGTTCTCGGCGACGGGAGCGTGCGAGTCGTAGCTCGTCTGCGTCGGCTGCAGGCGCGCCCCGTCGTGGTTCGCGCCCGACCAGAGGCCGAAGTTCGTGCCGCCGTGCGCCATGTAGAGGCTCAGCGAGCCGCCCTCGGCGAGGATGTCGGCGACGACGCCCGCAGCGCCCGCCGGGGTGCGCACGTGGTGCGGGTCGCCCCAGTGGTCGAACCAGCCGTTCCAGAGCTCGGCGCAGACGAACGGCTCTCCGTCGCGACGCTCGCGCAGCATCGACGCCGCCTGTGCGGCACGCGAGCCGAACGTCGCGGTCGCCAGCACGCCGGGCACGCTGCCGCCGTCCTGCATGAGCTCGGTCGGGCCGTCGGCCGTGTAGATCAGCTCGGTGATGCCGCCCGCGACGAGGCGGTCGTGCAGCCAGGCGAGGTAGTCGGCGTCGTCGGCGTAGCTGCCGTACTCGTTCTCGAGCTGCACGGCGACGATCGGCCCGCCGTGCGACGCCTGCAGCGGCGCGAGACGCGGCAGCAGTTCGCCGAACCAGGCGTCGACCGCGTCGAGATAGGCCGGATGGCTCGACCGCAACCGCATGCCGGGCGCGCCCGAGAGCCAGGCGGGGAACCCGCCGTTGTCCCACTCGGCGCAGATGTACGGGCCGGGGCGCACGATCACGTCGAGGCCGAGCTCTCCCGCGAGCGCGACGAAGCCCTCGAGGTCGCGCCAGCCGCTCCAGTCGGGCTCGCCGCGGCGGCGCTCGTGGAAGTTCCAGGCGACGTAGGTGTCGACGGTGTTGAGGCCGAGCGCGACGAGGCGCTCGAGGCGGTCGCGCCACTGCGCCGGGTGCACGCGGAAGTAGTGCATCGAGCCCGAGAGGATGCGGTGGGGGCGGCCGTCGCGGACGAACTCGCCGTCGACGATCGAGAGCGCGCTCGTGCCGACGGTGGTGCCCGCGCTCACTTCACCGCTCCCGCGGTCAGGCCGGCCCGCCAGAAGCGCTGCAGGCCGAGGAACGCGATGATGAGCGGCACGACCGAGAGCAGCGCCGCGACCACGACGGTGCCGGCCGGCACCTGCCCGTTGCTGCCCGCCCAGCCGACGAGGCCGACCGTGACCGGCTGCAGCGAGCTGTCGTTCAGCACCATCAGCGGCAGCAGGAAGTTGTTCCAGACCTCGACGAACTGGAACAGGAAGATCGTGACGAGGGCGGGCGACATGATGCGCACGCCGATCGAGAAGAAGATGCGGAACTCCCCCGCGCCGTCGATGCGACCGGCCTCGATGAGCTCGTCGGGCACCGACTGCGCGGCGAACACCCGCGCGAGGTACACGCCGAACGGGCTCACCACGCTCGGCAGCAGCACCGCGAGCGGGTTGTTGAGCAGGCCCACCTGGTTGAAGAGCAGGAAGAGCGGGAGGGTGAACATCACCTTGGGGATGAGCACGGCGGCGAGGATGACCCCGAAGACGACGCCGCGGCCGCGGAACTCGTACTTCGCCAGCGCGTAGCCGGCCATCGCCGAGAGCAGCGTGCCGACGACGGCCGAGACGCCCGCGTAGAAGACGCTGTTGAGCATCCACTGCCCGAAGATGCCGTCGGACTCGGCGAACACGAGCGCGATGTTGTCGAAGAGTCCGAACCCGTCGAACCAGAGGCCGGGCTCCGAGAACTGGTGCCCCGCGGGCTTCGTCGACGCGACGACGAGCCACCAGATGGGCATGATGAAGTAGAACGCCGAGAGGCCGAGCAGGGCGAAGACGCCGAGGCGGCTCGCGAGGCTCGCTTCGCGGTTCGAGCGGCGGGGGCGCGAGGCATCCGGCCGGTCGTTGCGCGGGGTGCGCGTCGCCGAGGCGAGCGTGGGGGCGGTCATCGTTCGCCTCGATTCGTGAGCTTGAAGAAGGTGAACGAGAGCACGCCGACGAGGAGGGCCAGCACGACCGACTGCGCGGCGGCGTAGGGGTAGTTCTGCGCGGTGACCTGCGCCTGCGCCGCCATGAGCGGCGTGAAGGTGTTGCTGATCGCACCGCCGGAGATGGTCTGCAGCACCTTCGGCTCGTTGTAGAGCTGGGCCGAGCCGATGATCGAGAAGACGGTGGTGAGCACGAGTGCGGGGCGGACCATCGGGATCTTGATGCTCCACGCGATCCGGGCGGGGCCAGCGCCGTCGAGTCGGGCGGCCTCGATCGTCTCGGCGGGGATCGTCTGCAGCGAGGAGTAGATGATGAGCATGTTGTAGCCCGTCCACCCCCAGGTCACGATGTTCGCGACCGCCCACAGCACGATCTCGGGGGCGAAGAAGGGGATGCCGGTGCCGACGGCCCGCTCGAGGAAGGTGTTGATCGGGCTCGTCACGGGCGAGTAGAGGAACGACCACATGACCGCGGCGATGACGCCCGGCACGGCGTAGGGCAGGAACGCGGCGAGGCGGAAGAACCCCTTGCCGCGCGCCGACTTCGAGTCGAGCAGCAGCGCGAGGAGCAGCGCGAGGCCGAGCATGACGGGCACCTGCACGAGCCCGAAGAGCGCGACGCGGCCGAGCGAGGCGAGGAACTCGGTGTCGCCGAGGAGGCGCTCGTAGTTCGCGAGCGGGGCGAACTCGAGGGTCGGGGCCTCGAGGCCGAGGCCCGAGCGCTGCAGGGTGAAGAGGCTCTGCACGAACGCGAACACGATCGGCACGAGGTACATCGCGATGAACAGCACGCCGAAGGGCAGCAGGAACAGCAGCGGGGTGCGCCAGCGGCCGCCCGAGCGGGCGCGAGCGGTGCCGCCCGGTGCCGGGGCACCGGCGGCAGCGCGGCCGATGCCGCGGCGCCCGGTGTCGGCGGCGGTGACCGCCCGAGTCGATGAGGTGTCCATGTCGTCCTGCGTCAGTGCGATGGGTGGGTCGGCCGTGTTCCGGCCGAGGTGGTTCGAGTGGGATGTCCCGGGGTGGGGCCGGGGCGGCGGCGTGCGCCGCCCCGGTCCGCGGGTGCCGGGGCTACTCCGAGACGGAGAGGCCCTGCGCCTCGAGGGCGTCGAGGGTCTGCTGCTGGGTGTTCGCCAGCGCGTCGGCGAAGGTGCCCTGGCCCGACCAGGCCTTGCCGAGCCCGTCGTCGAGGAAGCCGACGGTCTCGGGCATGTTCGGACCCCAGGTCCAACCGGTGGTCACGTTCGGCGAGGCCTCGGCGAAGACGTCGAAGATGACCTGGTCGCCGAAGTAGGGGTCGGGCTCGGTGAGCGCCGGCAGGTCGAGCAGCTCGGTTGCGGCGGGGTAGAGCGCGGCCGCCTCGATGAGGCCCGTGTAGATGTCGGGGTCGGTGCTCATGGCGTGCGCGAACGCCCACGCGGCCTCGGGGTTCTCGCAGCCCTTGAGCACGGCCGTGGCCGAGCCGCCGACGTTGCCGACCTTGTCGTCGCCGGCCTCCCACTGCGGCATGGGCGCGACGGCCCACTTGCCGGCGCCGTCGGGGGCGCTGCCCTTCAGGATGCCCGCGATCCAGACCGCACCGACGTGCGTCGCGATCGATCCGTCGCCGAGGCCGGTGTACCAGGACTGGTCCCACATGGGGGCCTGGCTGATGAGGCCGGCGTCGGTGAGGCCCTGCCAGTAGTCGGCGACCTTCTGCCCCTCGGGCGAGTCGATCGACACGTTCCAGCTGTCGCCGTCGACCGAGAACCACGGGGCCTCGGCCTGCCAGTCGAAGCCGGCGTAGTCGTAGTTGAGGTAGCTCGCCGAGAGCGACTTGCCTGCGGCCTTGAGCTTCTCGCCCGCGGCCTGGTACTCGGCCCAGGTGGTCGGCACGGCGATGCCGAGCGAGTCGAAGACCTCCTTGTTGTAGAACAGCGCCATCGGGCCCTGGTCGACCGGGGCGCCGTAGACGGCGTCGCCGATCGACACGGCCGACCAGGTCGCGGGCGTGAACTCGCCCTCGTTCTCGTTCGCGAACTCGGAGACGTCCTCGAGGGCGCCCTGCGCAGCGAAGCTCGTGAGGGTCTCGTAGCCGACCTGCGCGAGGCACGGCGCGTTGCCGGCCGTCACCGCGTTGAGCATCTTGTCGTACCCGCCCTTGGCGCCGGGCGCGACCTCTTCGTACTTGACGACCACATCGTCCTGCGAGGCGTTGAACGCGTCGACGGCGTCGGCGTAGCCCGGGGCCCAGCCCCAGAACGTGACCTCGCTGGGGCCCGACGCGGCGGGCTCGGCGGCTCCGGAGCATCCGGCGAGCGCCAGGCCGAGGCCCAACGCGCCGGTGATGCCTACCGTGCGCATGACTGTCTTCTTCACTGCTGCCTCTCCTTTGAATGAGCTCGGAATGCGTCGTGCAACGATCCAGGCCGCCACGGTCTCGGGGGACGGTTCCGCGGGGGCGTGTTCCGATGGTGCCACATGTTGTTACCGATAACAAGCCTGAATTCGATGGTCAGGGTTACTGCTTTATCTTCGCCGATCGCGATAGCATGTTTCCGCTACCACCGTTGGAGGGCCACCCAGATGACCAACACCAGGCGGCTCGACGCGAGCGGCCGCACGCGTTCGCCGAGCATGGCCGACGTCGCGAACCACGCCGGCGTCTCGGCGCAGACCGTCTCCCGCGTGCTCAGCGGCCACCCCAACGTGCAGGCCGCGACCCGCGAACGCGTGCTGAGCTCGGTCGACGCGCTCGGCTACCGCATGAACAGCGCCGCGCGTGCCTTGTCGTCGGGCCGCACGCGCACGATCGGCGTCGTGGTGCTGCCCACGGTCGACTACTCCGGCTCCGCCGTCACGCACGGCGTCGAGACCGCCGCCCGTCGCGCGGGCTACGCCGTCAACATCTCGACGGCGAGCTCGCTCGACCCCGCCGCCATCGCCTCCGCGATGAGCCGGCTCGACGAGCAGTCGGTCGAGGGCATCGTGCTCGTCGTGCCCGTCCCGACCGGCACCGACGCCGTCGAGGCGATCGCCCGGCGCATCCCGACCGTCACGATCGACGGCTCCCGCACGCTCTCGAGCGAAGTCGTCGCGATCGACCAGTTCGAGGTCGGCCGCCTCGCGACCGAGCACCTGCTCGAGCTCGGCCACCCCACGGTCTGGCACGTCGCCGGCCCCGACGAGTGGCTCGACTCGACCGGTCGCTCGGCGGGCTGGCGCGCCGCGCTCGAGGCGGCGGGCCGAGAGGTCCCGCCGCTGCTCCACGGCGACTGGTCGCCCGAGTCGGGCTACCAGGCCGGCCTGCTGCTCGGCCGCATCCCCGAGGCGTCCGCCGTGTTCGTCGCGAGCGACGAGATGGCCTTCGGTGCGATCCGCGCGCTCCACGAGCTCGGTCGGCGCGTGCCCGAGGACGTCTCGGTCGTCGGCGTCGACGACATCGCCCTGGCGGCGTACTGCAGCCCGGCCCTCACGACGGTCGCGCAGCCGTTCGGCGTGATCGCGGCCCTCGCGGTCGAGCACCTGCTGCGGCGCATCGACGACCCCAGCGCGCCGCCCACGTCGACCGACGTCGACGCCGCGCTCGTCATCCGGGCGAGCACTGCGCCGTTCGCCGGCTGACCCCGACCCGATCCGCCCGGGCTCGGCCGAGCGCCCTGCGCCGCCAGCCGCTAGCGTCGGAGCATGACCGACGAACTCGCCTCCGACGCCGACGCGGTCGACGTCCGGCGGGCGCCCGCCATGGCGCTCCCCTTCGACGCCGACTCGCTCACCGCCCCGCTCCGCACCGAGCGGATGACGCTGCGCCCGATCGAGCCCGACGACAGCGACGACATCTGGGAGTACCAGCGCCTGCCCGAGGTGCTGCGCTACATCCCGTGGCCGCCGCGCAGTCGCGAGGAGGCGCACGTCCACACGCTGAAGCGAGCCGGGATGCGACGGCTCGCCGAGAACGGCGACGCATTCCACTTCGCCATGGTGCTGCGGGGCGAGCGATCGACGGCCCCCGTCGTCGGCGACCGCCACCGTGATCGCGTCGTCGGCGACGTCATGCTCCGCATCTCGAGCACGCAGCACGCGCAGCTCGAGCTCGGCTGGGTGCTCCACCCGGCCTTCCAGGGCCGCGGGCTCGCCGTGGAGGCGACGCGCGAGGCGGTGCGGTTCGCGTTCGAGGTGATCGCGCCGCATCGGCTGGAGGCGCACGTCGACGTGCGCAACGTCGCGTCGGCCGCGCTCTGCCGTCGGCTCGGGATGCGTCTCGAGGGCGCCCTCGTCGAGGACGTCTGGTACGACGGCTGGCAGGACAGCGAGATCTACGGCCTGCTCCGCCGCGAATGGGAGGCGGAGCGCGCGCCGACGCCCGCCTGAGTTGTCCACAGGCTTCTCCACACCTGTTCGAACTCGCATTCGAATGTAACCGGACATGGCGAGGTCACGGCACGAGCCCCTCGAGCGCCGCCCGGTCGGTGACCGGCAACGCGCACACGAACTCGCGGCAGCGGTACGCCGCCGTGCGCCCGTCGATCAGCCGGCGGCCCGCGAAGAGGTCGAAGCCCGCGTCGGCGAACGCCGCCGCCTCGCGTTCGGTGACGATCACGACGAGGGATGCCTCCGCAGCACGCGCCGCACGGAGGAGCTCGTCGTCGCCGCGCGGCCGGCCCGACCCGTCG
Organism: Agromyces sp. NPDC058064; assembly: GCF_042885275.1. NCBI lineage: Bacteria > Bacillati > Actinomycetota > Actinomycetes > Micrococcales > Microbacteriaceae > Agromyces > Agromyces sp. NPDC058064. The sequence continues at coordinate 1,259,655 of NZ_JBHVSE010000001.1, forward strand.
CGCTCGGGCACCACGACGACCAGCTGCACCACCGGTGCCGCGAGCCGCGTCATGAGCTCGAGTGCCGCGCCGAACGCGATCGGCCGCTCGAGCGCGGCGCCCGCGAGCTGGCGCATCGCCCGCTCGGCCGCCTCGCGATAGCGATCGCCGGCGCCGAGCAGCCAGAGCCGCCAGGCCGCCGTCGCGCACGCGGTGATCCCCGAGGGCGCCACCCCCTCCGCAGGATCGGTGGGCAGGGCGAGCCCCCGCTCTGCGAGCACCGGGTCGGCTCCGCCGGGCACCGCGAACACGGCCGATGGCTCGGCCGCCGTGACGTCGTCGTCGGCCGTCGCGTCCGGCGCGGCATCGAGCGCCGCGTCGATGAGCGTCCGCGCGACCGTCGCGTGATCGACGTCACCGGTCGCGAGCGCCAGGCCGATGAGCCCGCCGGCCAGCATCCCGACGTCCTCGAGGGCCGCGCGCGCCGACGAGACGACGCCGTCACGGGAGGCCCTCCGCACGACGCCGTCGGGCGAGACGTGCTCGGCGAGCAGGTAGCCGGCGGAGCGGCGGGCCGCGACGAGCGCGTCGGGTACGCCGAGCACCGGGGCCGCCCGGGCCAGGGCGCCGATCGCGAGTCCGTTCCACCCGGTCAGCACCTTCTCGTCGAGCGGCGGCGGCTCGAGGGTCCGTCGCCGCTCGGCGTCGGCCGTGGCGTAGCCGCCTTCGGTGCGGACGCCGTCGACCAGGCTCTCGGAGTCCTGCGCCGAGGCGAAGCCGCCGTCGGGCAGCTGCAGCGTCGTGGTGAGGTAGTCGACGATCCCCCGGCCGACCGCGGCGACGGCATCGCCGTCGTCCTCATCGGCGTCGCCGGCCTCGGCGCCCCGCGCGAGCTCGACCGAGACGTCGAGCAGCAGGGCGTTGTCGGTGAGCATCCGTTCGTAATGCGGTTCGCTCCAGTCGCTGCGGGTCGCATACCGGAAGAAGCCGCCGTCGATGCCGTCGCGAAGCGGCGAGCCCGCCATCGCGAGCAGTGTGCGGCGGGCGAGCTCACGTCCCTCGCCGGCGTTCTGGGCCAGGAAGCCGAGCACCGGAGCGATCGGGAACTTCGGCGCGCCGCCGAAGCCCCCGTGCACGCGGTCCTCGTCGGCGGCGAGCTCGGCCACCGCAGCGCCGAGCTCCTGCTCCCCCGGCAGCGCGCCGCCCGTCGGCGCGAGCGAGGCTGCGGCCAGGGCGGTCGCGACCGCTGCGGCGGTCTCCTCGAGCTGGCCTCGGCGGTCGCGCCACGCCTCGCCGACGGCACCCAGCACCTGCCGGAACGACGGCATTCCGCGCTGCGGCAGCGGTGGGAAGTAGGTGCCGGCGTAGAACGCACGGCCGTCGGGCGTCGCGAAGACCGTCAGCGGCCACCCGAGCTCCCGCGTGAACGCCGAGGCCGCGGCGAGGTAGCTCGCGTCGACGTCGGGATGCTCCTCGCGATCGACCTTGACCGCGACGAAGTGCGCGTTGAGCTCGTGCGCCGTCAGCGCATCGCCGAAGCTCTCCCTGGCCATCACATGGCACCAGTGGCAGGTGGCGTAGCCGATCGAGATGAGCAGCGGCACGTCCCGCCGGCGAGCCTCCGCGAAGGCGTCGTCTCCCCACGGGAACCAGTCGACAGGGTTCCCCGCATGAGCCCGCAGGTAGGGGCTCACGGCGTCGGCGAGTCGAGCACCCATGCCTTCAGGGTACGTGGTCACGCAGAAAAGCCGCCCAGCTGGCCCATGAAGGGTGCTGTGCGGCTTGGGTTGGTGTGTGGTTGTTAAAGTCGAAGAGCCGCCCACGTGGTGGGCGGCTCTTCGTAATGTTTGTCCGGCGGTGTCCTACTCTCCC